>NC_011071.1:362500-1743333 GCF_000020665.1 Stenotrophomonas maltophilia R551-3
TCAAAAACACAGCACTCTGCAAACACGAAAGTGGACGTATAGGGTGTGACGCCTGCCCGGTGCTGGAAGGTTAATTGATGGGGTCAGCCGCAAGGCGAAGCTCTTGATCGAAGCCCCAGTAAACGGCGGCCGTAACTATAACGGTCCTAAGGTAGCGAAATTCCTTGTCGGGTAAGTTCCGACCTGCACGAATGGCGTAACGACAGCGGCGCTGTCTCCACCCGAGACTCAGTGAAATTGAAATCGCTGTGAAGATGCAGCGTTCCCGTGGCAAGACGGAAAGACCCCGTGAACCTTTACTATAGCTTTACACTGAACGTTGAGTTCGTCTGTGTAGGATAGGTGGGAGGCTATGAAACTGTGGCGCTAGCTGCAGTGGAGCCATCCTTGAAATACCACCCTGTCGTGCTTGACGTTCTAACCTGGGCCCATTATCTGGGTCGGGGACCGTGTATGGTGGGTAGTTTGACTGGGGCGGTCTCCTCCTAAAGAGTAACGGAGGAGCTCGAAGGTACGCTCAGCGCGGTCGGACATCGCGCACTGTGTGCAAAGGCATAAGCGTGCTTGACTGCAAGATCGACGGATCAAGCAGGTAGGAAACTAGGACTTAGTGATCCGGTGGTTCTGTATGGAAGGGCCATCGCTCAACGGATAAAAGGTACTCCGGGGATAACAGGCTGATACCGCCCAAGAGTTCATATCGACGGCGGTGTTTGGCACCTCGATGTCGGCTCATCACATCCTGGGGCTGTAGTCGGTCCCAAGGGTATGGCTGTTCGCCATTTAAAGTGGTACGCGAGCTGGGTTCAGAACGTCGTGAGACAGTTCGGTCCCTATCTGCCATGGGCGTTGGAGATTTGAGAGGGGCTGCTCCTAGTACGAGAGGACCGGAGTGGACGAACCTCTGGTGTTCCGGTTGTCACGCCAGTGGCATTGCCGGGTAGCTATGTTCGGAAGCGATAACCGCTGAAAGCATCTAAGCGGGAAGCGCGCCTCAAGATGAGATCTCCCGGGGCACAAGCCCCCTGAAGGAACCATATAGACTATGTGGTTGATAGGTCAGGTGTGTAAGTACAGCAATGTATTGAGCTAACTGATACTAATGATCCGTGTGGCTTGACCATATAACCTCAAGTTGCCTTGGCTTTACGACAGCGTCGTAAGAGCATCCAAGTGCACGCTACGTCACAAGAACTATGCGAGGCTGGCGCCTTGTCCTCCGGGACGAGTGCGACTCTCCAAAAGCCTCCCTGGTGAAATTAGCGCTATGGAACCACCCGATCCCATCCCGAACTCGGAAGTGAAACGTAGCTGCGCCGATGGTAGTGTGGCCTAAGCCATGCGAGAGTAGGTCATCGCCAGGGTTTATACCCAAAAACCCCGCTGCTCACGCAGCGGGGTTTTTCTTATTAAGTGAAGGCACTGCTTTTTGAGTGGCTTCCGCCCCAAGGGCAAGATCGCAATGCTGGCGCTGCAAGCGCTGCTGCAACCGTCTCCCTGGTGAAATTAGCGCTATGGAACCACCCGATCCCATCCCGAACTCGGAAGTGAAACGTAGCTGCGCCGATGGTAGTGTGGCCTAAGCCATGCGAGAGTAGGTCATCGCCAGGGTTTACACCCAAAACCCCGCTGCTCACGCAGCGGGGTTTTTCTTTGTGTGCCGGAAATACGGGTAGTGCCGGCCGCTGGCCGGCAACCCGATGGCGTTACATCGCCCGGTACATCCGCGCCACGCGTGGATGCCCTCTGCGAGGAGGCATGGCGCCAACCAAGGTTGGCGGCTACCAACAGCAGGCCCACACAGCGATCGCTTGCCGGCCAGCGGCCGGCACTACAAGTAGAACCAAGCCATGCGTGGATGCTCTCTGCACGGAACCACGGCGCCAACCAAGGTTGGCATCTACAACTGCAGGGCGATCACACACAAAAAAGCGGCGCCCTTGCGGGCGCCGCTTTGACCTCAACGATGCTCAGTCGAGCAAGCTCGACGCTACTTCGCCGCAGCCGGGGCCTTGTCCTTCATCATTGCATCGCGGGCCGCCTTGAACGGGTTGCCTGCATACCAGTTCGGCCAGCGATCGCCGCCGGCCAGTTCCTTGCCGACGCCGTACATCAGCTGCAGGTCTTCGACAGTACCGTCCAGCTTCCAGGTGGCCGCGTCGAACTCGTCCTTCGGGCCGTGGTAGCGGTTGGCGCCGTAGTCCGCTGCGGCCTTGCGGCCCGCGTCCACGCCACCGTCGCGCAGGTCCTCGCCGCCATCGGCGTACAGAGCCGGCACGCCGGCCTTGGCGAAGTTGAAGTGGTCGGAACGGAAGTAGAAGCCGCTCTGCACCGAGGTCTCACCGTGCAGGGTACGGTCCTGGGCCGCGGCCAGCGGCTTGAGGATGTCTTCCAGCTCCGAGCTGCCGAAGCCGGTGACGGTCACGTCCTTGGCACGGCCAGCCACCGACATCGCATCGATGTTGATCACGCCGGCGATCTTGTCCAGCGGGAAGGTGGGATGCGCGACGTAGTACTTCGAACCCAGCAGGCCGGATTCTTCCAGGGTCACGGCCAGGAACACCACCGAACGCTCCGGCTTCGGATCCTGGTGGGCCATTGCTTCAGCCACCTCGAGGATGCCGGCCACACCGGTCGCGTTGTCGACCGCACCGTTGTAGATGTTGTCGCCGGTCTCGCCCTCGTGCTTGCCCAGGTGATCCCAGTGCGCCATGTACAGCACGGCCTCGTCGGCACGCTTGCTGCCCGGCAGTACGCCCACCACGTTGCGCGATTGCTTCTGCGCGATCTGGCTCTTCAGATCGACCGCAGCGGTGGCCTTCAGCGGCACCGGCTTGAAGCCGCGCTTGCTGGCGTCCTTGTACGCCTGCGCCAGGTCCAGGCCGGCACCGGCGAACAGTGTCTTGGCGGCGTCGGCACTCAGCCAGCCCTGCACCGGGATGCGGGCTTCCGGGTCATCCTTGGCCGGCAGGTCGTACTGCGGGCCCGCCCAGGAGTTCTTCACCACGTCCCAGCCATAGGAGGCGCCGGCGGAGTCGTGCACGATCAGCGCGGCGGCGGCGCCCTTGCGAGCGGCCTCCTCGAACTTGTAGGTCCAGCGGCCGTAGTAGGTCATGCGCTTGCCGTCGAACAGCTTCGCGTCATCGACGTGGAAGCCCGGGTCATTGACGAACATGACGACCGTCTTGCCCTTCCAGTCCTGGCCGGCGTAGTCGTTCCACTTCTGCTCCGGCGCATCTACGCCGTAGCCGACGAACACCAGGTCGCTGGCATCGACCTTCACTTCGGCCTGGCCGGTACGGGTGCCCACCACCATGTCGGTGCCGAACTTCAGCTCGGTGGTCTTGCCGCCCTGGGTGATCTTCAGCACGGTCGATTCGTTGGCCGTGGTCTCGGTCATCGGCACGTCCTGGAACCAGCTGTCGCCGTTGCCGGGCTGCAGGCCGATGCGCTGCATCTGGTCGCGGATGTAGTTGACCGTCAGTTCTTCGCCCTTGCTGCCCGGGGCGCGGCCTTCGAATTCATCCGAGGCCAGGGTCTTGACCATTTCGGCGAAGTCGCCGGCGTTGATTTCCGGCGAGAACGAATGGGCGGCCGGCTTCGCAGCGGCGGTGTCGGTGGCCGGCGCGGGCGCCGGAGTATCTTCGCCTTTGCAGGCACTGAGCGCGGCCGCAGCGGCCAGGCACAGGAGGAGTTTGCGGGGCATCGTCGATTCCTGGAAAACAAAGGGCGGCCACACCTCGTGCGTGGCCGGTAACAGCGAGTATCACCGAACCGAACGGCCCGGTGCGCTCAATCCGCCGGAGCGGTTTCGGCGTCGAACGAGATCGGCTCGGCGCCGGTGACCGGCCCGATACGAGCGGTGCGATGCACGTACAGCACCACCTCGCGTTCGAACTGCAGTGGGCCGCTGACCACGGCGTTCGGGCCAATGATCACGCGCGGCTTGCGGCTGGCGGTGAGCGAGACGCTGAAGTTCGGCTTGCGCACATGCACGCCACCGTTCACCTGCGAACCGATGCCGACGGTGATATCGCCGTTGACGGTCTCCACGTCCTTGCCGACGCGGCTTTCGACCAGGCCGATGCCACCGTTCACGGTTTCGACGCCGCCTTCGATCTGGCTGCCGCGATCGCTGAAGATGCTGCCGTTGACCGTGCTGACGTCGCCACGGGCGATCACCTCGCGGCCCAGGCGCACGCCGCCGTTGACCGTCTCGATCTGGCCGGTGCGTGCGCGGTCGGCGACCTTCACCCCGCCGTTGACGGTGTCGATACTGCCGGTCTCGACACCTTCGCCGACACGGATGCCGCCGTTGACGGTATCCAGTTTGCCGTAGCGCTGGCCGGCGTCGGCGCTGATGCTGCCGTTGACCTTGCTGATGTCTTCCTGGGCCGCAACCGGCCCGGTGGCCAGCAGCACGCCGAACAGCAGCGGAATGGAAAGAGTTTTCATGGGGACCTCGATGGATGTGCGGCTGGCAGGCCGCGTGCGGAGATGTCACCATTCCCCGGTACCCCCTGCAACTGCCTGAAGTCACTGGAAAGCCCTTGCGCAACAACGCCTTCCCATCACGCCGACATCACATCGCCGCCATCCGCGGCGGGCGCTGCCTGCTGCTGGGGCTGGCGTTGGCCCTGGCCCTGCCGTTGCCCGGTGCTGCGCAGACCACCCGCGAGACCGAGCGCAAGCTGCAGAAGCTGCGCACCGAACTGAAGGGCGTGGCGCAGGAGCGCCGGCAGATCGAGGGGCAGCGCGGCCAGGCCTCGCAGCAGTTGCGCGACGCCGACGAGAAAGTCGCGCGCAGTGGCCGCGCCCTCGCGCAGACTGAAAGCGCCTTGCGCGAACAGAGCCAGGCGCTGGCCGAGGCCGAGCAGCGCCGCAGCACCCTGCAGACCAACCTGGCCCAGCAGCACCGCGAGCTGGCCGGGTTGCTGCGCGCGGCCTACCAGCTGGGCAACCACGCACCGCTGAAACTGCTGCTGTCGCAGGATACGGTGGCCGACGCCAACCGCGCCCTGGCCTACCACCGTTACCTGCAGCGCGAACGCGCGCAGCGCATCACCACGCTGACTGCCGACCTGAAGGAACTGGAGGCGCTGCAGGCGCAGATCGCCGAGCGCCGGCAGAAGCTGCAGGGCAGCCAGCGCGACCAGAAGCAGCAGGCCGCCACCCTGGCGGCCGATCGACGTGACCGCGCGCAGACCGTGGCTTCGCTGGACGAGCGCTTCAAGGACAAACGCGAGAAGGAACAGGCGCTGGGCCAGGATGCCAAGGCGCTGGAAACGCTGCTGGCCAACCTGCGTGCGGCTGCCGCCCGTGCCGAAGCCGAGCGTCGAGCCGCCGCGCGTCGAGCCGCCGCCGAAAAGGCCGCGGCCGAACGTGCCGCACGCCAGGCCGCCGCGCAGGGCCGGCCGCCGCCGCCCACCAAGGTCCCGCCTGCCGTGGCCTCGGCACCTGCGCCGAAGGTTGGAGGCCTGGGCTGGCCGTTGTCCGGCAATCTGCTGGCGCGCTACGGCGGCAAGTTGCCTGACGGCCGCACCAGCAGCGGTGTGCTGATCGGCGCCCCGGCCGGCAGTACCGTTACTGCCGTGGCCGATGGCACCGTGGTGTTCTCCGATTGGATGACCGGCTACGGCATGATCCTGATCGTCGACCACGGCAATGGCTACATGAGCCTCTACGCGCACAACGACACCCTGCTCAAGGACGCCGGCGCCCGGGTCAGCCGCGGCGACGCGGTGGCCAAGGTCGGCAATTCCGGCGGCCAGGGCGTGACCGCGCTGTACTTCGAGCTGCGGCGTGGCGGGCAGCCGGTCAATCCGGACAGCTGGCTGCAGCGGCGCTGAATCCAGCGCTACTGCGGGCATGGCCGATTCAACGGGAATTTAGCTGTGCTTCGCGCATAATCGGTGCATGTGCCTTGGGCACGATGCCATCGTCGACAGGAGTGATCCATGCGCGCAGCCCGTACCGCCACCCTCTTGCTGGCTCTGTTGCCAGCGCTGTCCTGGGCGCAGCAGACCGCGCCCGCCCCGAGCCAGGAAACCAGCGGGCAGGCGGCGAACAGCGAGGAGGCGGTGACCTCGAAGGTGCCGCTGGAAGACATCCGCCGTTTCGTGGCGGTCTACAACGCGGTTCGCGCCGCCTACGTCGATCCGGTCGATGACAAGAAGTTGATGCAGTCGGCGGTGCGCGGCCTGCTGCTCGACCTTGATCCGCACAGCACCTATTTCAACAAGGAAGACGCGCAGGCCTTCGACGAGCAGGCCAGCGGCGCCTATGAAGGCATCGGCGTGGAGCTGCAGCAGCAGCCGGACAACGCCAGCATGAAGGTGATCTCGCCGATCGACGACACACCGGCGGCGAAGGCCGGCATCCTTGCCGGTGATCTGATCATCGCCATCGACGGCAAGCCGATAAGCAAGATCGACGCCAGCGAACCGCTGCGGGGCGCCGCCGGCAGCAAGGTGGTGCTGACCATCGTGCGCGAGGGCAAGCCGAAGCCGTTCGATGTCAGCCTCACCCGGCAGACCATCCGTGTGACCAGCGTGCGCAGCCGCCTGCTGGAACCGGGCTATGGCTACATCCGCCTGAGTACCTTTCAGGCCGACACCGGTTCTGATTTCCAGAAGCATGTGCAGCAGCTGCAGAAGCAGTCCGGCGGCCAGCTCAAGGGCCTGGTGCTGGATCTGCGCAGCAACCCGGGTGGCCTGCTGACCGCCGCCGTGCAGGTGGCCGACGACCTGCTCGACAAGGGCAACATCGTCAGCACCCGCGGCCGCATCAGCATCAGCGATGCACGTTTCGATGCAACGCCGGGCGATCTGTTGAAGGGCGCACCGGTGGTGGTGCTGGTCGACGCCGGATCGGCCAGCGCATCGGAAGTGCTGGCCGGCGCGCTGCGCGACAACAAGCGTGCCCGCGTGGTCGGCAGCCGCACCTTCGGCAAGGGCTCGGTGCAGACCGTGCTGCCGCTGGACAACGGCGATTCGGTGAAGCTGACTACCGCGCGTTACTACACGCCCAGCGGCAAGTCGATCCAGGCCACCGGCATCGTGCCGGAGGTCGAACTGAAGCCGGCCGCTACGCCGGTCGAGGATGCACTACCGGCCAGCCTGAGCGACTACAGCGAAGCGACCCTGCCGGGCCATCTGCGCGGTGACGACGAAGGCACCGAGGGCTACCACGCCGGTGCGGTACTGCCGGGCGATGGCCCGATCAACGACGCGCTGGCCGAGCTGAAGAACCCGGGTTCGGTGGCTGCACGTCTGAAGGCCGAGGCAGCGAAGGCCGCTGCGGCCAAGGGTGCGAAGGCGGCGGCCGCGAAGCCGGAGGCCACGCCGGATGCGAAGGCCGAGCCGAAGGCGGAGAGCAAGCCGGAAGCAAAGCCGGAAGCAAAGCCGGAAGCAAAGCCGGAAGCAAAGCCCGCTCCGGCCCCTGCCAAGCCCTGACGGTAGCGCCGGGCCATGCCCGGCGACGAAACCTGCAGTCGAGCGAGCTCGACGCTACGAACGAACGAGCGGGTGCATGGAGCCGGCCAGCGGCCGGCACTACCAGGGGTCAGAAACCGTGGCGCTTGCGCAGCTTGCGGGCGATCGCGGCGCGCACGTAGACCCCGTACACCAGGCCGAACATGAAGCCGCCGATGTGCGCCCACCAGGCGACCATGCCGAAGCTCGGGCCGATGTGAGCGAACACCACCTGCAGTGCGGCCCAGACGCCGATCAGCAGGTAGGCCGGCGCGCGCACGAACTCCAGGAACAGGCCGAGCGGGATCACCACGCCCAGCCGGGCGCCCGGGAACAGGGCCAGATAGGCGCCGATCAGTGCGGACACCGCGCCGCTGGCGCCGATGATGATCTGGTCCGGGCTGCCCATGGTGTAGATCGCCACCAGGTTGGAGACCGCACCGCCGACCAGGAACAGCAGCAGCAACCGCCACGGCCCCAGTACCCGCTCGGCGGGCAGGCCGAAGATGAGCAGGAACACCAGGTTGCCCAGCAGGTGTGACCAGTCTGCGTGCAGGAACAGGGCCGTGAATAGCCGCAGCACGCTGCCGTCCTGCAGGGTCGCCCACCAGTCCAGCGGGTGGGTCAGGCCGGTGGACAGGGCGCCCCAGTCCAGCCAGAGGCTGCCCCGGGCGTCGTCCGGACGCGAGATCGACCACAGGAACGCCAGCCACAGTGCCGCAAACAGCACGGGCGTGGCCCAGCGCAGGGCCGCCTTCTTGCGCGACGGGAGGGAGACGAACATGGGCAATAGCCTAGCGTGCGGGCGCCTGCGGCGGGATTTGTCCTGTTCAGCTTTTGAGACGAAAAAAGCGCCTGCGCCGTTATTGTTTCATTAACAGCTCTGGGTAATACTCGCATACGGCGTCGTATGTCGGGAGGGGAATCCGGCGCGCTCCGAAGGGCCCCAGGGCCTGCCGGGCGCAGGCGCACTCAGAGCACCATCACCGCTTACCGGAGAGAGAACTACGATGCAAACCGCTTCCACCATTGCCCGACTGACCCTGCTGGCCGTCGGCGTTGCCGGTGCGCTGGCCGCCGCCGATGCCAACGCTGCCGCCTTCCAGCTGAAGGAAAACAGCGCCAAGGGCCTCGGCCGCGCGTTCGCCGGTTCCGGCAGCGCCGAGGGCGACGCCTCCATCATCGCCGTCAACCCGGCCGGCATGCGCCAGCTGGAAGGCACGATGGTCCAGGGCGACCTGAGCGCCATCAGCTTCAAGGCCGAGTTCAAGGGCCAGGGCCGCAATGCGGCAGGCCGCCCGCAGACCGGTGGTGACGGCGGCGACGCCGGCATGATCGCTCCGGTCCCGGCTGCGTACTTCCACATGCCGATCGGCGAGAAGGCCCACTTCGGTGTGTCGCTGACCGCACCGTTCGGCTTCAAGACCGAATACGACAACGGTTGGGTCGGTCGCTACAGCGGCCTGAAGACCGATCTGAAGGCCATCGACCTCGGCTTCGCCGCGTCGTATGACGTCAACCCGTACGTGTCGTTCGGCGCGTCGGTGTTCGTCGAGCACCTGACCATCGAGCTGAGCAACGCCGTTGACTACGGCAGCATCCTGGCCGGCGCCGGCGCTCCGGGCTTCGCCCCGGGCAGCTCGGATGGCACCCTGAAGATCGAGGGTGACAACAATGCCGTGGGCTGGACCGTCGGTGGTCTGTTCTCGATCGACGAGAACACCCATATCGGCCTGAGCTACCGTTCGAAGGTCGAGCACAAGATCACCGGTGGTGATGCGACCTTCAGCGGCGCCGACCGCGCCCGTTCGCTGCTGACCAACTCGCCGCGTACCCGTGGCTGGTTCATGGACACCAGCGGCAAGGCCACGGTGACCATGCCGGCCTCGGCCACCCTGAGCGTGACCCACAAGGTCAACGACCGCTGGACCGTGATGGGCGACGTGACCCGCACCGCCTGGTCGACCGCGTTTGACAGCGTGACCGTTGACTACGCTTCGCCGCAGCCCGATTCGGTTCTGGAGTTCGGCTACCGCGACACCACCTTCGTGTCGCTGGGCGCCGACTACAAGCTGAGCGACACCGTCACCCTGCGCGGTGGTGTTGCACTGGACCAGACCCCGACCACCGACGCACACCGCGACGTGCGCGTGCCGGATACCAGCCGCAAGTGGCTGTCGCTGGGCGTGGGCTGGACCCCGTCGGCAAACACCGAGTACAACTTTGGCTACACCCACCTGTTCACCAGCGATCCGAACGTGAACGTGCCGGCGACCACTGCCAACCAGGGCAATTCGCTGTCGGGCAAGTACAAGGTCCGTGGCGACGTGCTGGCGGCTTCGTTCCAGTACAAGTTCTGATTCGGGCCTCGGCCTGACGCAGTACACGGAAGGCCCCGCGCAAGCGGGGCCTTCTTTTTTGTGGGGCGGTTTGGGGCATCCACGCATGGCGTGGATCCACGACAATAGCGCCATGAACCTGTCCGATCCGAACTTCCAGCTGGAGCTGGCCGCCAACATCGCCGTCGCCGGCTCGATCCTGCTGGCCGGACGCAACAACGTGCACACCTGGTGGCTGGGCATCGTCGGCTGCGCATTGTTCGCCGCTGTGTTCGAGCGTTCGCACCTGTACGCGGACATGGTGCTGCAGTTCTTCTTCATTGCCATCAGCGTGCTGGGCTGGTGGCAGTGGCTGCGCGGCGATCACGGTGCGCCGCTGCCGATCACCTCATTGCGACCGCGTGCATGGGCCTGGCTGGCGCCGCTGGCGGTGGTGGCCACGTTCGGCTACGGCTGGATGCTGACCCGCCTGACCAATGCCTATGCGCCGTACATCGATTCGGCGGTGCTGGTGCTGAGTGTGATCGCGCAGATCCTGATGATGCGGCGCAAGCTGGAATCGTGGTGGGTGTGGCTGCTGGTGAATACCGTTGCAGTGCCGCTGTACTACAGCCGAGGCCTGCACCTGACCTCGATCCTCTACGTAGGTTTCTGGATCAACGCGCTGGTGGCATTGCGCCACTGGCGGCACCTGATGCGGGGGTAGAGCCGAGCCCATGCTCGGCTGCACCGTGCAAGCCGAGCATGGGCTCGGCGCTACAGGAAACAAGGCACAAAAAACCCCGCTTTCGCGGGGTTTTTCGTTCACCGCATCAACCGGGCGATCAGTCGCCCAGGGTCAGCAGCGAGGCGTTGCCGCCGGCAGCGGTGGTGTTCACCGTTACCGTCTTTTCAGTGGCGAAGCGCAGCAGGTAGTGCGGGCCGCCGGCCTTCGGGCCGGTGCCGGACAGGCCCTGGCCGCCGAACGGCTGCACGCCGACCACCGCACCGATCTGGTTGCGGTTGACGTAGACGTTGCCGACGTGGACGCCGTTGCTGATGCGGTCGACGGTCTCGTCAATGCGCGAATGCACGCCCAGGGTCAGGCCGTAGCCGGTGGCGTTGATCTGGTCGATCACCGCGTCGAGCTGGTCGCCCTTCCAGCGGATCACGTGCAGGACCGGACCGAACACTTCCTTCTGCAGCTGGCCCAGGTCCTTCAGTTCGTACGCACGCGGTGCGAAGAAGGTGCCGTTGGCTGCTTCGACAGACAGCTCGGCGGCAGCAATCAGGCGCGCTTCGCGGTCCATGCGTTCGGCGTGGTCCTGCAGGATCTTCAGCGCGTCGGCGTCGATCACCGGGCCGACGTCGGTGGACAGCAGGCCGGGATTGCCGACCTTCAGTTCCTTCATCGCACCGGCCAGCATGGTCATCACCTTGTCGGCGATGTCGTCCTGCACGAACAGCACGCGCGCAGCCGAGCAGCGCTGGCCGGCCGAGGTGAAGGCCGAGCCGATCGCATCCTTGACCAGCTGTTCCGGCAGCGCCGAGGAGTCGGCGATGAAGGCATTCTGGCCACCGGTCTCGGCAATCAGCACACCGATGGCGGCGTCACGTGCAGCCATCGCGCGGTTGATCGCACGGGCGGTGTCGGTGGAGCCGGTGAAGGCCACGCCAGCCACGCGTGGGTCGGCGGTCAGCGCGGCACCGACGGTCGCGCCGTCGCCAGGCAGGTACTGCACCACGTCGGCCGGCACGCCGGCGTCATGCAGCAGCTTCACCGCGTAGTAGCCGATCAGATTGGTCTGCTCGGCTGGCTTGGCGATGACGCTGTTGCCGGCGGCCAGTGCAGCGGCCACCTGGCCGAGGAAGATCGCCAGCGGGAAGTTCCACGGGCTGATGCAGACGAACACGCCGCGGCCATGCAGCTGCAGCTCGTTGGATTCGCCGGTCGGGCTCGGCAGCTTCTCGGCGTGGCTGAACTGCTCGCGTGCCTGCTTGGCGTAGTAACGCAGGAAGTCCACCGCTTCGCGCACTTCGGCGATGCCGTCGGGCAGGCTCTTGCCGGCTTCCTTCACGCACAGTGCCATGAACTCCGGCATGCGCGCTTCCAGCTGGTCGGCGGCGTGCTCGAGGATGGCGGCGCGGCTGGCGGCCGGGGTGCGGTTCCAGGCCGGCTGCGCGGCCACGGCATTGGCCAGTGCCTTCTGCACGGTGGCGGCATCGGCGGCCTGCCACTGGCCGACCACTTCGCGGGTGTCGGCCGGATTGGTCACCGGCTGCGTGGCGCCGGCTGGGTTGGCACCCGGCACCAGCGGCGCGGCCGACCACGGCTTGACGGCGGTGTTGAGCTGCTCGGCCAGGGCGCGCAGTTCGTTGTCGTTGGCGAGGTTGGCGCCCATGGAGTTCTTCCTGTCGTGGTTCTGGCTGCGCAGCAGGTCAACCGGCAGCGGGATCTTGGGATGCGGAATCGATTCGAACGAAGCAACCATCTCGACCGGATCGCGGATCAGGTCGGCGATCGGTACGCGCTCGTCGGTGATGCGGTTGACGAAGCTGGAGTTGGCGCCGTTTTCCAGCAGGCGGCGCACCAGGTACGGCAGCAGGTCTTCATGCGAACCCACCGGCGCGTACACGCGGCACGGCAGGTTCAAGCGGTCGGCCGGCACCACTTCGGCGTACAGGTCGTCGCCCATGCCGTGCAGCTTCTGGTGCTCGTACACGCCGCCATTGGCGATGCTGCGCACGGCCGCGATGGTGTGTGCGTTGTGCGTGGCGAACATCGGGTAGATCGCGTCGGCATGGGTGAACAGGCGCTTGGCGCAGGCCAGGTAGGAGACATCGGTGTTCTGCTTGCGGGTGAACACCGGGTAGCCCGGATAGCCTTCGATCTGCGCGCGCTTGATCTCGGCGTCCCAGTAGGCGCCCTTGACCAGGCGCACCTGCAGCCGGCGACCGGCGCGGCGCGCCATGTCGGCCAGGTGGTCGATCGTGTACGGCGTACGCTTCTGGTAGGCCTGCACGACCACACCGAAGCCATCCCAGCCGGCCAGCGACGCATCGGAGAACACCTGCTCGATGATGTCCAGCGACAGTTCCAGGCGGTCGGACTCTTCGGCGTCGACGGTGCAGCCGATGCCGTAGCTCCTGGCCAGCTGTGCCAGTTCCAGCACGCCCGGCACCAGGTCCTTCAGCACGCGCTCGCGCTTGGCATGCTCGTAGCGCGGGTACAGCGCCGACAGCTTGATCGAGATGCCCGGGGCGTTGTTGACGTCGCCGTCCGGGCGGCCACCGCGTGCCTTGTGATCGCCACCGATGGCGTGGATCGCACGTCGGTAGTCTTCCAGGTAGCGCAGCGCGTCCTTCATGGTCAGCGCGCCTTCGCCCAGCATGTCGAACGAGTAGCGGTAGCTGGCGTTGTCGCCCTTGTGCGAGCGCGACAGCGCTTCGCTGATGGTGCGGCCCATGACGAACTGGTGGCCCATGATCTTCATCGCCTGGCGCACGGCCAGGCGCACCACCGGCTCACCGACGCGGCCGACCAGGCGCTTGAACGCGCTGGGCGCATCGGCGCGGGTTGCGTCGTTCATCTGCACCAGCTTGCCGGTCAGCATCAGGCCCCAGGTGGAGGCGTTGACCAGCACCGAGTCGCTGCCGCCCAGGTGCTTTTCCCAGTCGGCATCGGCCAGCTTGTCGCGGATCAGCTTGTCGGCGGTGTCCTGGTCCGGAATGCGCAGCAGCGCTTCGGCCACGCACATCAGCAGCACGCCCTCCTCGCTGCCCAGGTCGTACTGGCGCATGAAGGCTTCGATTGCGCCCTGGTCCTTGGCGCGCACGCGCACGCGGCCGACCAGGTCGGCGGCCAGCGCCTGCACCTTGGCCTGTTCCTCGGCGGGAAGGCGCGCCTGTGCCAGCAGTTCACGCACGTGGCTGGCCTCGTCCTTCAACCAGCCATCGGTGATGGCCTGGCGGAACGGGTTGGGGGACGCCGGCAGTTCCGGCGACAGCAGCGCGCCGGGACGCGAAGCGTCGCTGGCGGCAGGGGAGGAGAAGGGTGCGTTCATGCCGGTCCGGCCAATGGAAAACTTGGCGATTTTAATCATTTTTGCGGCTTGGGGAAGTGCCCCGCAGCCACCTTCGTGAAGGGCTGATAGCCCCTAACGGTAGTGGGTTCAGCCTGTTCAGAAAGTCCTGCAGAATTTGTGCCGAATTCGTCATTCGCGTTGCCGGGGTCATGCTGTGTTGCAGCATCGGAAAAAGTGTGAATGCACCCTTGCTACTGGCGAGAGGGCGGGGCTACCATCGAGACGTTTCCCGCGGCAGGAACGCGGTTGCGACATGATCGAGGTGCTTACAGCTCCAGATGGATCAGGTACGCAGCTGCGACTGCGTCCCCCACGGGCGCTCGATGCCCGGCAGTTCGTCCTGTTGTTTGCTGTGTTGTCGGGAGCGATGTGGCTGGTGTCCGCCTTCGGGTGGTTGGCCGGCAATGCATTCGCCCCCCTGTTCGCGCTGCTGTACAGCCTGCTGCTGGCAGCCGCGTTGCGCGCGTTGTGGCGCAGCGGTGAACGGCAGGAGGAGATCCGGGTAGTACCGGCGTGCGTGGAGGTCATCCCCGTACCCGGTGGATCGCCGGTGTTCCGGGCCCACCCGCACTGGGTGCGCCTGCTCACCGACGACGAGAAGGTCCGGCTGGCATCCAGCGGCCGGCAGGTGGAGGTGGGGAGTTTCCTCGCGCCGGCCGAACGTCAAACGCTTGTTGAAACGCTTGAAGATTTGCTCGCCGCCAGCGATGGCGGCAACCGACGACGCTAAGGGTCTAGGCAATGAAGCAAAGCAGAGGGTGGGGCACGAAGTGCGTTGCAATGGTCGCCACGATGGCGGCTCTGCTGTCGATGCCGGGGACGGCACTGGCCCAGGCGGCCGATCCAAAACCGTGGCAGCTGAACATGGGCAAGGGGGTGACCCAGACCTCACGCCTGGCCTGGGAATCGAACAATCTCTCGCTGATCGTCTGTACGGTGATCGGCGTGATCGTGTTCGGCGCCATGGCCTACGCCATGTTCAAGTTCCGCAAGTCGAAGGGCGCGGTGGCCGCCACCTTCAGCCACAACACCAAGGCCGAAATCATCTGGACAGTGATCCCGGTGATCATCCTGGTGGTGATGGCGTGGCCGGCCACGGCCAACCTGATCAAGATGTACGACACCCGCGATGCCGAGATGACGGTGAAGGTCACCGGCTACCAGTGGATGTGGAAGTACGAGTATCTCGGTGAGAACGTCACCTTCACCAGCCGCCTGGACCGCGAGTCCGACCGCGTGCGGCAGAGCGGGGTCGTGCCGACCCGTGAGAGCCATCCGCATTACCTGCTGGATGTCGACAACCGGCTGGTGCTGCCGGTCGATACCAAGGTGCGCTTCGTCATCACCTCCGACGACGTGATCCACGCCTGGTGGGTACCGGCACTGGGCTGGAAGCAGGACGCCATCCCCGGTTTCATCAATGAAGCCTGGACCAGCATCGAGCAGCCCGGCGTCTACCGCGGCCAGTGCGCCGAGCTGTGCGGCAAGGACCATGGCTTCATGCCGATCGTGGTCGAGGCGGTGTCCAAGGAGGAGTTCAAACAGTGGCTGGCGCAGCGCAAGCCGGCGCCGCCCGCTGGGCCGGCAACGCCGGCGGCACCTGCCGAACCGGCTGCACCGGCTGCACCGGCGAGCGAGGCACCGGCTGCGCCTGCTGCTGCAGAAGCGGGCAGCGCACCTGCCACCGCTGCCAGCGGCGCGTGATGTAAAGCCCGCGGCCGCTTGCGGCTGCGGTGACAACCGATTCTGAGAGGTGTTTTGCAATGGCGCACTCGGCAGTTGGGCACGACGATCACCATCACCAGCAGAGTTTCTTCGAGCGTTGGTTCTTCTCGACCAACCACAAGGACATCGGCACGCTGTACCTGGGCTTCAGCTTCATCATGTTCATCATCGGCGCGGCGATGAGCGTGGTGATCCGGGCCGAACTGGCGCAGCCGGGCCTGCAGTTCGTCAAGCCCGAGTTCTTCAACCAGATGACCACCGTGCATGCGCTGGTGATGATCTTCGGTGGCGTGATGCCGGCCTTCGTCGGCCTCGCCAACTGGATGATCCCGCTGCAGATCGGCGCGCCGGACATGGCGCTGCCGCGCATGAACAACTGGTCGTTCTGGCTGCTGCCGGTGGCGTTCAGCCTGCTGCTGCTGACCCTGTTCCTGCCCGGCGGCGCGCCGGCCGGTGGCTGGACGCTGTACCCGCCGCTGTCGCTGCAGGGCGGCTACAACGTCGCCTTCAGCGTGTTCGCCATCCATGTGGCCGGCATCAGTTCGATCATGGGCGCGATCAACATCATCGCCACCGTGCTGAACATGCGTGCGCCGGGCATCGATCTGCTGAAGATGCCGATCTTCTGCTGGGCCTGGCTGATCACCGCGTTCCTGCTGATCGCGGTGATGCCGGTGCTGGCTGGCGCGGTAACCATGCTGCTGACCGACAAGTTCTTCGGCACCAGCTTCTTCAACGCCGCCGGTGGCGGTGACCCGGTGATGTACCAGCACATCTTCTGGTTCTTCGGGCACCCCGAGGTCTACATCATGATCCTGCCCGCCTTCGGCGTGGTCAGCGAGATCATCCCGACCTTCAGCCGCAAGCCGCTGTTCGGCTACCAGGCGATGGTGTACGCCACCGCGGCCATCGCGTTCCTGTCGTTCATCGTCTGGGCCCACCACATGTTCACCGTGGGCATGCCGCTGGGCGGCGAGATCTACTTCATGTTCGCCACCATGCTGATCTCGATCCCGACCGGCGTGAAGGTGTTCAACTGGGTCAGCACCATGTGGCGTGGCTCGCTGACGTTCGAGGCACCGATGCTGTGGTCGGTGGCCTTCGTCATCCTGTTCACCATTGGTGGCTTCTCCGGCCTGATGCTGGCGATCGTCGCCGCCGACTTCCAGTACCACGATACCTACTTCGTGGTCGCGCACTTCCACTACGTGCTGGTGACCGGCGCGGTGTTCGCGCTGATCGCCGCGGTGTACTACTGGTGGCCGAAGTGGACCGGGCGGATGTATAGCGAGAAGTGGGCCAAGGTGCACTTCTGGTGGTCGATCGTGTTCGTCAACCTGCTGTTCTTCCCGCAGCACTTCCTCGGCCTGGCCGGCATGCCGCGGCGTATTCCCGACTACAGCGTGGCCTTCGCCGACTGGAACCTGATCAGCTCGATCGGTGCGTTCGGCATGTTCGCCACGCCGTTCATGATGGCCGCGATCCTGCTGTCCTCGCTGCGCAACGGTGAGAAGGCCGAGGCCCGTTCCTGGGAAGGTGCGCGCGGCCTGGAATGGACGCTGCCGTCGCCGGCGCCGGCGCACACCTTCACCACGCCGCCGACGATCCGCCCGGGCGACCTGGCACACGACGACATCAGTCATTGAGGTGCGCGATGCACAACGAAGGCCCGCTGCAGACCTGTAGAGCCGAGCCATGCTCGGCTGATGCCCTGGGTAGAGTCGAGCCATGCTCGACTGACGAAAAGCAGCCGACCAGCGGTCGGCTCTACCAGGGTGGAAGCATCGAGCAGCAGCGCCAACGCGCCAGGCGCACCGCGCTCTGGGTCGGCGCCATCGCCGTGCTGGTCTACGTCGGCTTCATCCTCAGCGGGGTGATCGGCCGATGAGCGAGGCGCCGGCCAGCACACCGTCACCCAGTGCCGGGCTGCCGCGCCTGATCGGCGTGGCGGTGGCGGTGTTCCTGCTCACGTTCTCGCTGGTGCCGCTGTACCGTATCGCCTGCGAGAAGGTATTCGGCGTGCGCCTGGAGCGCGGTCCCGGCAGCGAGGCCAGTACCGGCGCCGTGACCGGCAAGCGCACCGTGCGCGTGGAATTCGATGGCGGGGTCAACTCACGGCTGCCATGGTCGTTCCATCCCGAGCAGCTGACCATGGACGTGGTGCCCGGCGAACTCAACGAAGCGCTGTACTTCGCCCGCAACGACAGCCAGCAGGCAGTGGTCGGCAGCGCGGTGCCTTCGGTGGCGCCGGCGCGCGCGTCGGGTTTCTTCAGCAAGACCGAGTGCTTCTGCTTCACCGCGCAGACGCTGCAGGCCGGCGAGAAGCGCGACATGCCGGTGCGCTTCATCGTCGATCCGGACCTGCCGCCGGAGATCAAGACGATCACCCTGTCCTACACCTTCTACCGCAACGACGCGCTGTCCGATCGGCTGGCTCCGGCCGCCACCTCGGAAGGCGCGCACGCCGCACCCTGACCCCGGATACCGACATGGCCCAGACACCGACCGACGCCAACGTGTACTTCGTCCCGGCCCAGAGCAAATGGCCGTTCGTGGGTTCCATCGCGATGATGGTGACCATGGTCGGCGTGGCCAGCTGGCTCAACGATGCCAGCTGGGGACGTTGGACGTTCTACATCGGCATCGCGATGCTGGTGCTGACCCTGTTCTGGTGGTTCAGCGATGTGGTGCGCGAATCGCAGGCCGGCAACTACAACCATCAGGTCGATGGCTCGTTCCGGATGGGGATGATCTGGTTCATCTTCTCCGAAGTGATGTTCTTCGGTGCGTTCTTCGGCGCGCTGTTCTACACCCGCAACCTGGGCCTGTCGTGGCTCAGCGGCGAAGGCCGCGGGGTGATGACCAACGAGCTGCTCTGGCAGGGCTACTCGGCGGGTTGGCCCACCAATGGCCCGGCGGCGATCGGTGGTGCGTTCCAGACCATTCCGGCCTGGGGCCTGCCGCTGATCAACACGTTGATCCTGCTCACCTCCGGCGTGACCCTGACCATCGCCCATCACGCGCTGAAAGCCGGCAACCGCCGCCAGCTGCTGATCTGGCTGGGCCTGACCGTGGTGCTCGGCCTCGGCTTTCTGACCCTGCAGGCGGAGGAATACATCCACGCCTACAAGGAACTGAACCTGACGCTCGGTTCGGGCATCTACGGTTCGACGTTCTTCATGCTGACCGGCTTCCACGGCGCGCACGTGCTGCTGGGCACGATCATGCTGATCGTGATGTGGCTGCGTTCGGCGAAGGGGCACTTCACCCGCGACAACCATTTCGGTTTCGAAGCCGCCGCGTGGTACTGGCACTTCGTCGACGTGGTGTGGCTGATGCTCTTCATGTTCGTCTACGTGCTTTGACCGCGCACGTATCGGTGGCCTCAGCCGCCGATACCGTGCGGTTTGATCCAGCCCATGTAGATGCTCACGATCACCAGTACGATCAAGGCCACCGACACCCCGATGCGGCGTGTCAGTGCGTTGACCGTGCGCTTGGTCTGGCCGCGGTCGACCAGCAGGTAATACAGGCCGGCGCCCAGATTCCAGACGATGACGATCAGAAACGCGATTACCAGCAGGGTCTTCAGCGAATCACTCATGCGCGGCTCGAGGGCAGGGTGGATGCGCCTATCTGACCGCGTTTGCGCGGACTTGTCATGATGCGCCAGCACACGCGCGTGATCGGATGGCTGCTGGCGCTGCTGGCGATGGCCGGTTTCAGCGCATTGGGGCTGTGGCAGCTGCAGCGCATGCATGCCAAACAGGCAATGTTGGATGCGCAGGGTCCAGCCGTGGCACAGGCGCTGCCACTGGCGCAGGCTCTGGCGCAGGCTCTGGCGGCGCCCGGCGCGTTGCACGGCGTGGCCGACCACGGCCGCTTCCTGCCCGGCGTGGTGCTGCTGGACAACCAGACCCGGCATGGTCGCGCCGGGGTGAAGATCTATCGTCCGTTCCGCAGTGACGGAGGCAGCGTGCTGCTGGTCGATCTCGGCTGGCGCGCGCTGCCGCCGGATCGCACGCTGCCGGATGTGCCGGCGCCGCCTTCGCCAGTGGCCGTGCGCGGGCTGCTGGCGCCGCCGCCGTCGGCGGGACTGGCACTGGGTCCCGCATTCTCCGCAACCGATGAGGCCGGGCGTTGGCTGGCCAGCCGCTTGCCCGCCGAGGGTCTCGCGCAGGCGCTTGGCCTGCCGGCATTACCCGACCGCGTGCTGCGGCTGGATCCGGCGCTGCCGTTCGGCGACGAACGCGATCTGGACCTGCTGCCGAACACGCTGCCGCCGCAGCGCCACCTGGGCTACGCCGTGCAGTGGTTCGGGCTGGCGCTGACCGTGCTGGTGGTGGCGCTGGTACTGGAATGGCGCAGGAGGCGCCCCATCGCCCGGTAGTGCCGGCCGCTGGCCGGCAATCCCTCGGTTTCCTGGGGGCCGGCCAGCGGCCGGCACTACCGGCATCCCTTTCCCAACCATGAGAAAATGCCCCGCATGAACACTGCTACGTCCCCGCAGGCGCGCGGCTCCGGCCGCCGGACCCTGGTGCTGCTGTTTGCCGTGTTCTTCGGGGCGATGGCGCTGGCCGCCGTGCTGCGCTTCACCGGCTGGCAGCCGACCGGGCACCGCAATGCCGGCCAGCTGCTGAAGCCGCCGGTCGACCTGCGGCAGCAGGCTCCGGCCCTGGCCAATGGCCAACCCTACCCTTGGAACCCCGAGGCGCGTACCTGGCGTCTGCTGGTGGCACCGGCCGGGGCCTGTGATGCGCAGTGCGTCACTTTGTCGCAGGGACTGGGCAAGGTGTGGCAGCTGTTCGGCCATAACGCCGATAATGTCGAGATTCTGTGGCTGGGAACGCCACCGGCGTCGATCGCCTCGCTGCCCGCGTTGCGGCCGCTGGCTCCGTCGCCAGCCCTGCGCGCGGCGTTGCCGGGCGTCGATGATCCGGCGGGCCTGCCGGTCTACGTGATCGATCCGAACGGCTTCGTGATCATGCGTCATGCCCCGGGCAGCGACCTCGGTGGCCTGCGCAAGGACATGGCCACGTTGCTGAAACTGAAGTGAGTCCTGTTTGATGAGCCTTTCCGCGCGTCCGGCGCTGCACCGCAATTTCCACCGCCTGGCGTGGTTCGCCATGATCATGACTGCGAGCACGATCATGTTCGGTGCGTTCGTGCGTCTGTCCGATGCCGGCCTGAGCTGCCCGGACTGGCCGACCTGCTATGGGCAGGCCACCTGGCCGCAGCATGTGGAAGAGACCCTGGGCCACCCGGCGACGGAGATCCGTCCGCTGGAAACGCACAAGGCCTGGCGTGAGCAGGTGCACCGCTTCCTGGCCGGCGCGCTGGGCATCGAGATCCTGACCCTGGCGCTGCTGGCCACGCGCAAGCGGCGATTCGGAAGCACGGCGGTGGTGACCGCCTGCGTGCTGGTGGCCGCCGGCATACCGCTGTACATGATGGGCTGGCATGGCACGGCCAGCGCCCTGGCGCTGATCGGCGAGGCGATCCTGCTGATCGCCGCGCTGCGCTGGAGCAACATCGACCTCGCCCGCGCTGCGTTGCTGACCTTGGCGGTGGTGATCTTCCAGGCCCTGCTGGGCATGTGGACGGTGACCCTGCTGCTGAAGCCGGTGGTGGTGATGGGCCATCTGCTGGGCGGCATGCTGATGTTCGGCCTGCTGGTGTGGATGGCGTGGCGCGCCACGCACATGCCGATCACCCTGGCCGAAGCACCGAAGCTGAAGTGGCTGCTGCGCATCGGCGTGGCGGTGCTGGTCACCCAGATCGCACTGGGCGGTTGGGTCAGCGCCAACTACGCGGCGCTGGCCTGCGGCGGCGGCAGTGCCTCGCTGGACAACTTCCCGCGCTGCGCCAACCAGTGGTGGCCGCAGCACAATTTCGTCGAGGGCTTCACCCTGTGGCGCGGCATCGGCGTGGACTACGAAGGGGGCGTGCTGGATGGCGCCTCGCGTATCGCCATCCAGATGGCGCACCGCATGTTCGCGGTGGTGGTGGCCGTTTACCTGCTGTGGCTGGGCGTGCGCCTGTTCCGGTTGCCGAGCATGCGTGGCTGGGCCAGCGCGCTGATCGCGCTGCTGGTGCTGCAGGTCACCCTCGGCATCCTCAATGTAAAGCTGGCGCTGCCGCTGGAAGTGGCGGTGGCCCACAACGGCGTGGCCGTTGCCCTGTTGTTCGTGCTGGTCAGCCTGCTGGCCCGCCTGCGTGCCCCGGACTGATTCCATGTTTTCCAATTACCGCCAGTACTGGGACCTGACCAAGCCCAAGGTCGTCGCCCTCATTGTTTTCACTGCCCTGGTCGGCATGGTCCTGGCCATCCCCGGCGTGCCCAGCTGGGAGCAGGTGCGCGCCGGCGTGCTCGGCTTCCTCGGCATCTGGCTGGCGGCGTCGGCCGCGGCCGCGATCAACCAGCTGCTGGATGCGCACATCGATGCGCAGATGGCACGTACCTCGTGGCGGCCGCTGGTGGTGGGCAAGGTCAAGCCGTGGCAGGTGCTGGTGTTCGCCAGCGTGCTGATCGTGCTGTCGATGGTGATCCTGGTGCTGTGGGTGAACCTGATCACCGCAGTGCTGACCTTCGCCTCGCTGATCGGTTACGCGGTCATCTACACCGTGTACCTGAAGCGTGCGACCTCGCAGAACATCGTCATCGGTGGCCTGGCCGGCGCGATGCCGCCGATGCTGGGCTGGGCCGCGGTGACCGGCATGCAGGGCTCGTCGGACTGGGCGTACTCGTCGCTGCTGGTGCTGATCATCTTCATCTGGACGCCGCCGCACTTCTGGGCGCTGGCGATCTTCCGCCGCGAGGATTATGCCAAGGCGGAAATTCCGATGCTGCCGGTGACCCACGGCGTGGTGCACACCCGCAAGCAGATCATGGTGTATTCGGTGGTGCTGGCGCTGGTCTGCCTGCTGCCTTACCTGGTGGGCATGAGCGGTGCGTTCTACCTGGGCGGCGCGATCGTGCTCAACGCCGTGTTCCTCTGGTACGCCTGGCGCATGCTGGACCCGCCGGACGAACTGTTCTCGATGAAGATGTTCTATTACTCCATCGTCTACCTGATGGCGCTGTTTGCGTTCCTGCTGGTCGACCACTGGATCCTGCCCTGGTTGTGACCTCGGGGTCGGATCCCCGAAGGGGCTCTGACCCCGTCTGATCCATGGCGCCAATCCACTGTAGAGCCGAGCCCATGCTCGGCTGAGGGTGGGTTGGAAGAGCAGCCGAGCGTGGGCTCGGCTCTACACTTGATCTCTTCCAGTGGCGTCGCCATTGCTGTTCCTGACCCCAAGGAAAGGAGGGAGCAGGGATGCATTCGATCTTCCGCTGGACCACTGCGTTGCTGCTGGCGCTCGGCATGGCCCTTAATGCGCATGCCGATGACACCGCCGCGCAGATCCGCCAGCATGCCGGTGACCATCGCCTGCTGGTGCTGGGTGAGTTCCACGGTACCCGCGAGACGCCGCTGCTGGTACGGGAACTGATGGAGGCCTACGCGGCCGATGGTGCACCGGTGCGGTTGGCTTTGGAGCTGCCGACTGACGAGAACGCCGCGCTGGCGACCTATATGGCGTCTGCCGGCACGGCCCGAGCGCGGGCTGCATTGCGTGGCACGACGTACTGGAACGTCCGCAGCCGGATGCATGACGGCCGCCGCAACGAAGACATGCTCGACCTGATCGAAGCGGTACGCGTACTGCGTAGCCAAGGCCGCGACGTGCAGGTGTTCGGCTTCGACCGCGTGCTTCCCGCCGAAATGGCCGGCACCGGCGCGCGTGACCGGGTGATGGCCGAAGAAGTACGGGCACGAGCGCAGGTGCTGCCGAAGAAAGGGCGGCTGCTGGTGCTGACCGGCAACGTGCATGGCATGCGCACGCAGCCGAAGGCGATTGCGTACCCGCCGATGACCGCGCTGCTGAAGGATCTGGATCTTTACAACGTGCGTATCGAGGCGCGTGGTGGGGAAGGCTGGGGATGTACCGCCGTTCAGCGCTGCGGAGCACGTCAGCTGGGCAGCCATGAAGGTGCATCGCCCAGACTGGATACCGACGCCGACCGTAGTTACGACCTGTGGGTGTGGCTGCCGCGCTTCAGTGTGGCGCGGCTGCTGGACAGCGCTTCGGTCTGGTGATCATCCACGCGCCGTTCAACCGCCAGCCGAGCATGGGCTCGGCTCTACAGTAGATCCACGCCATGCGTGATGTTTTCCCGCAGCGGCCCACGCGTCCAGTAGATCCACGCCATGCGTGGATGGATTTGCGGCTCAGGGCTTGCGCCGCGCGTACCGCTGCGCGATCACGCCGCAGACGATCAACTGGATCTGGTGGTAGATCATTACCGGCAGCACGATGGCACCGAGACTGCCGCCGGCGAACAGCACCTTGGCGATCGGCACGCCGGTGGCCAGGCTCTTCTTCGAGCCGCAGAACACGATGGCGATCTCGTCCTCGCGGTTGAAGCGCAGGCGACGGGCGATGAAGGTGATCAATGGCATGGCGATGCCGAGCAGCACGGCGGCGACCACCGCCACGGCCAGCAGCGACAGCAGCGGTGTCTTGCTCCACAGCCCTTCGGTCACCGCTTCGCCGAACGCGGAGTACACCACCAGCAGGATGGTGGCCTGGTCGGTGTAGCGCAGCAGCGCGCGCTGCTTCTCCACCCAGCCGGCAATCCACGGCCGCAGCAGGTGGCCGGCCACGAACGGCACCAGCAGCTGCAGCATGATGCCGCCGATCGCGTGCAGCGGGTCGTGCACGCCGCCGGAGGTACCGGCCAGCGCGGTCAGCAGCAGCGGCGTCAGGAACACACCGAGGATGCTCGACAGCGACGCGCTGCATACCGCCGCAGGCACGTTGCCGCGTGCCATCGAGGTGAACGCGATGGACGACTGCACGGTGGAGGGCAGGGTGCACAGGAACAGCACGCCCAGGTACAGCTCCGGGGTCAGCAGCCAGCCCGACAGTGGCTTGACCATCAGCCCCAGCAGCGGGAACAGGATGAAGGTGCAGGCCAGGATGGTCAGGTGCAGCCGCCAGTGCAGCATGCCGCCGATGATCGACTCGCGCGGCAGGCGCGCGCCATGCAGGAAGAACAGCGCGGCGATGGCGACGGTGGTGACATCGTCGAGCACGATGGCGGCGGCGCCCTTCATCGGCAGCAGCGAGGCCAGGCCGACGGTGCACAGCAGGGCGAGGGTGAAGTTGTCCGGTCGCAGGCGCGACCACCAGCGGGTCATGGTGGGCAGAGTCCTTGGTGCGGAGGGTTCAGGGCGAGGTGACCGGCGTGGCCAGGCGCTGGCGGGTGGCGGCTTCCAGCGACTTCAGGCCGGCACGCTGGCCGAGCTGCAGGGCCTGTTCCGGGCTGGCGTGTTCGTAGCGTGCATTGATCAGGCCGAGCACGGCACCGGCGCGGTTGCCGGAGGCGCAGTGCAGCAGCACCGGCCCCTGGCTCTGCTGCAGGGCCTGGTGCACGGCACGGATGTTGGCTGCATCCAGGCCGTCGGCGCCGGCCACCGGAATGCGTACGTAGCGCAGACCCAGTGATTCGGCCACGCGGGTTTCATCGAAGCCGCGGTCTTCGTCGGGCTGGCGCAGGTCGATCACGGTGCGCACGCCCTGCGCGGCCAGGGCCTGCAGCTGTGTGGCGCTGGGTTGGCCGCCGGCATACAGGCCGGGGCGGACTTCGTTCAGGGGCGCGTCTTCGGCCAGGGCCGTCAGCGGCAGGCAGAGCGACAACAACAGCAGGCAGGTCAGACGCAGCAGCATGGTCCTCTCCGTGAAAACGTTCTGCCCGCTACAGGCGCAGTCCGGCCCGCGCTTTCAGCAGCTCGCGCAGTTCGTATTTGTCAGTATCGTCCAGACCCTGTTGGCGCTGCTTTGCCAACAACTCCTCCAGACGTTGCACCAGCAGCTGTTTCTCCAGCTGGGCCACGGCATCGTGCAGTTCCTGGGTCCACATCGCGTCGTCGCCGGGCATCGTCTGCGCGGCCAGCGTGTGCAGTGACGCCTGCTCCTCACGCCCGTCGAAGTGCTCCAGCAGTGCGCCGGTGCTGATGTCCGGACGTTGCTCGACCAGGTCCAGCAGCTCCAGCAGCAGCTCCACGCCCGGCAGGCGCAGGCCCTGGAAGTGGTGCTTGCCGCCCAGCGTCAGCGCCAGCGACGGCTGCTGCAGCAGTACGGCGATCGCGCCGCGTACCAGGCTGCGCTTGGCCACGGGCTGGATCGCTCGCGAGGGCTGGCGTTGCGGCATCGGTGCGCGCGCTGCCTGGGCATTGCCGCCAAGGCCGGTCAGCTGCGCCAGCTGCTGCTTCATCAGGTCGCCGAAGGCGCCGTCGGGAATCTGCGCCAGCATCGGCTTTGCGCGCTCGGCCAGGCGCGCCTTGCCATCGAGCGTGCCCAGGTTGATTTCGCGGGTGAGCTCGTCGAAGAAGAACTGCGACAGCGGCGTGGCCTGTTTCAGGCGTTCGTTGAAGGCTTCGGCGCCTTCCTTGCGCACGATGGTGTCCGGGTCTTCGCCATCGGGCAGGAACAGGAAGAAGGCCTGGCGGCCATCCTTCATGCGCGGCAGCACCGACTCCAGCGCCTTCCAGCCGGCGCGGCGGCCGGCGGCGTCGCCATCGAAGCAGAAGAACACATCCGGCGCGTTGCGGAACAGCAGCTCGGCATGGTCCGGCGTGGTTGCGGTACCCAGCGTCGCCACCGCCTGGGTGACCCCGAACTGGAACAGCGAGACCACGTCCATGTAGCCCTCGACCACGATCAGCCGCTCGATCTTCTGGTTGGCCTGGCGCACCTGCCACAGGCCGTACAGTTCGCGGCCCTTGTGGAACAGCGCGGTTTCCGGCGAGTTGAGGTACTTGGGGCCGTCGTCCTTTTCGAACACGCGGCCACCGAAGGCGATCACCCGGCCGCGGCGGTCGAAGATCGGGAACATCACCCGGTCGCGGAACTTGTCGTAGACGTGACCGCGATCGTTCTTGGAGAACAGGCCGGCGCGGTCGAGCAGCTTCATCCGCCGCTCGTCCTTGCCCAGTGCATCGCGCAGGCCGCTGTAGCCATCCGGTGCGTAGCCGATCTGGAAGCGCGCGCGGTTCTCTTCATCCACGCCACGGCCATCCAGGTAGCTGCGGGCCTTGTCGCTGCCCTGCAGGTTGCTCTGGAAAAACTTCGTGGCCGCCTCAAGCGCCGAGTACAGCTCGCGGCTGTCGTCCTGCTGCTGGGGGCTGCGCGGATTCTCGCTGCGCGGCACTTCCATGCCTGCGCGCTTGGCCAGTTCATCCACCGCGTCGAGGAATTCGAGGCGGTCGTAGTTCATCAGGAAGCTGATCGCGGTGCCGTGCGCGCCACAGCCGAAGCAGTGATAGAACTGCTTGGTGGGCGAGACCGTGAACGACGCCGAGCGCTCGTCATGGAACGGGCAACGCGCTGCGTATTCCTTGCCCTGTCGCTTCAACGGCACGCGGCTGCCCACCACCTCGACGATGTCGGAGCGGGCGAGCAGGTCGTCGATGAAAGCGTCGGGGATACGGGCCATGGGCAACAGAACGGGGCGCGGCCGCCAGGGCGCGCAGCAGGGGCGGCGGATTCCCCTAGTTTACTCGCTGGCGGTGCCGGGGCTGGCCTGTTCGGCCTCGATCCCGGCCCTGGCCAGTTGCGCCCGTGCATGCTGGCGTTCGTCGATCACCGCAGTCATCAGCGCGCCCACGAAGAACACGGCGGTGGCGTAGTAGATCCAGACCAGCGAGATCACCAGCGCGCCCATCGAACCGTAGGCACTGCCCGGGGCCACGGTGGCGATGTAGACGCCGATGCCATAGCGGCCGAGGGTGAACAGCACCGAGGTGATCGCACCGCCAATAAAGGCCTGGCGCCAGGCCACGCGGCGGTCCGGCAGGTAGTGGTAGAGGAAGGCGAAGGCCAGCGTGTACAGCAGCAGCGAGGTCAGGTAGCCGATCGCCGGCAGCACCGAGGGCAGCTGCGCAAACACCACCTGCAATGCGGTGGTGGCGGTCATCGACAGGATCAGCAGGAAGCCCAGCGCCAGCACCACGCCGAACGAGAACACGCGCTTGCGCAGCCAGGCCTTGACGCCTTCCAGGCGCTGGCCACTGGTATGGAAGATGCGGTTCAGCGCGTTCTGCAGCTGGGCGAACACCGCGGTGGCGCCGATGAACAGCAGCAGCGTGCTCCACAGCCCGGCCAATGAACCGACGCTGGGCTGGCTGTTGGCGTTGTGCAGCACGGTGTCGGCGACGCTGGCCACGCTGCTGCCGGCCACCGAACCGATCTGGCTGATCAGCGTCTGTTGTGCCGGTGGGTACAGCGAGGCGGTCAGCCACAGCAGCAGCACCAGCAGCGGTGCCATCGACAGCAGGGCGTAGAAGGAGACCGAGGCGGCCTGGGTCAGCACGTCGATTTCGACGAAGCGCTTGGCGACGGCCATCGGGAAGCTGTCCTGCAGGCGGTCAGCGTAGTGGCGAAGCCGTGCGGGAATGCCGTGGGGACGCGTGTCGGCGGGGGAGTGCGATTGCTCGACCATGGGGATGTTGTAGCAGCCGGGGGTCGAAGGTGCGGTGAAGCGGGTGCATCAATGGGGTCAGAGCCCTTCCGCGATGCGAAAGGGATCCGACCCCGGCAATGGCTTACGCCAGCTGCTGCTTGACCAGCTTGGAGACCAGACCCATGTCGGCCTGGCCAGCGAGCTTGGGCTTCAATGCGCCCATCAGCTTGCCCATGTCGGTCGGACCGGAAGCGCCGGTCTCGGCGATGGCGGCCTGGATCGCGGCGACGATCTCGGCTTCGCCCATCTTGGCCGGCAGGTAGGCTTCGATGACCACGATCTCGGCGCGCTCGATCTCGGCCAGGTCCTCGCGGTTGGCGGCTTCGAACTGGCTGACCGAGTCCTTGCGCTGCTTGACCATCTTGTCGAGCACGGCGATCACGGCGGTGTCATCCAGCTCGATGCGCTCGTCCACTTCACGCTGCTTGATGGCGGCGTTGATCAGGCGGATCACGCCCAGCTTGTGCTTCTCGCCCGCCTTCATGGCGGCCTTCATGTCTTCGGTGAGCTGCAGCTTCATGCTCATGAGGAACCTCGTGGTGGTGGTGGGGCGGGGCGGATGCCCGAACCCGGAAACGCAAAAAGCCGGCGACGCTCGCGCGTGCCGGCTTCGGCTCCATCGCGACAGGCAAGCCCATCGCAATGAAGATGCGTCCGATCAGTACAGGCGCTGACGCTTGGTGACGTCGCGCGACGAGCGGCGCAGCTGACGCTTCACAGCAGCGGCGGCCTTGCGCTTGCGCTCCTGGGTCGGCTTTTCGTAGAACTCGCGCTTGCGGGTTTCGGCCAGCACACCGGCCTTTTCGCAAGTGCGCTTGAAGCGGCGAAGAGCAAACTCGAAGGGCTCGTTCTCGCGGACTTTGACGCTGGGCATGGAATCTCCGGGACACAGTAGAACCGGGTCACGCCCGGCGAGCCGCACATTATAGCGGCGAATAGACAAACTGCAAGCGGCCAACCCTGAATACGGGCCAGAGGTTCGAAAGCAGTGAGACCTGCGCGTCCCCCGAGGGGGCGGCAGGGGCGTCATAATAGCAGGCATGCGAGTCCTTGGCATCGAATCTTCCTGTGATGAGACCGGCGTGGCGGTGTATGACACCGACTTGGCCGGCAGCGCGGCCCTGCGCGCCCATGCGGTCTACAGCCAGATCGCCCTGCACGCCGAATACGGTGGTGTGGTGCCCGAACTGGCCAGCCGCGACCACGTCCGCAAGCTGCTGCCGCTGGTGCGCCAGACCCTGGCCGAAGCCGGCCTGGGTGTAGGCGATATCGACGGCGTGGCCTACACGGCCGGTCCCGGCCTGGTTGGCGCCCTGCTGGTCGGCGCGGGCGTGGCGCGGTCGCTGGCCTGGGCGCTGGAGGTACCGGCGGTGGGCGTACATCATATGGAAGGCCACCTGCTGGCCCCGCTGATGGAAGACGACCCGCCGCAGGCGCCGTTCGTGGCGCTGCTGGTGTCCGGTGGCCATACCCAGCTGGTGGCGGTGGACGCCATTGGCCAGTACCGCCTGCTGGGCGAGACCCTGGACGATGCGGCCGGCGAAGCCTTCGACAAGACCGCCAAGATGATGGGCCTGCCCTATCCGGGCGGTCCGCAGCTGGCCAGGCTGGCCGAGCAGGGTACGCCGGGTGTCTACCGCTTCGCGCGGCCGATGATCGACCGCCCGGGGTTGGATTTCAGCTTCTCCGGCCTGAAGACCCAGGTCCTGATGGCCTGGCGCGACAGCGATCAGAGCGAACAGACCCGTGCCGACATCGCCCGTGGCTTTGAAGATGCCGTGGTCGAGACGCTGTCGATCAAATGCGAGCGCGCGCTGGAAGCAGCCGGCACCAACGTGATCGTGGTGGCTGGCGGTGTTGGCGCCAATAAGCGCCTGCGCGCCCGCTTGCAGCAGATGGCCGAACGCCTGGGCGGCCGTGCTTGCTTCCCGCGGCCGGCGTTGTGCACCGACAACGGCGCGATGATCGCCTTCGCCGGCGCGCTGCGGCTGCAGGCCGGCCAGCACAGCCCGCCGAAGGTGGACGTCACCCCCCGCTGGGACATGGCGACCCTGCCGGCGGTCTGAGCCCCCGGCCGCGCGAACCGCTCGATCGGCGTTTGTAGAGTCGAGCTTGCTCGACTGGGCGCAATGACCAACACAGAGCAGTCGAGCAAGCTCGACTCTACAGGCCTCCGTAGCGCCGGGCCACGCCCGGCTACACATTACGGACGCCCTGCCAACGGCGACGCGGCCAACACCGTTGTCGCCCGCTCATGGCGCTGCAGCCAGCCCAGCGTATGCGGGCAGCGGGCGTGGATCAGCCGTCCGATCGCCGCCAGGTCGGCACCGATGTCGCGTTCCAGGATGGGTTCGTGGTGCGCGATGCGGTTGCGCAGGTGGCGAATGCGTCCGATGTCAGCGTGGATGGCTTTTCTGATGACGCTGGGATGAGCTGAGGGTGCATGCCGCAGAACTCCATTGAGTGCGGGTATCCACAGCGTGTCGTCGAAGCGACAGGTGAAAAGCTGCTGCCAGAACACCATCGGCAGCTTGGCGACGATTTCGGGTGTATCGGTCGTGCGGCCAGCAACGTGTTCCAGTGCTGCACGTGCGGAAGTACAGGACGAGGTTGGCAGCCTGCGTCGGAAGGCATCATTCCAAGGCCAACGCGGGCCATGCTGCCGGGCGAGCACGGTAGCAGCGGCGTTACGGGTGACCACTTCGCACAGATGGACCGGCATCATCAGTGCACCGCACATCCGCATGTTCCAGAGGTACAGAGATTCGGCCGTGACGTCGGGGCTGCAGGTCGATGCGATTCTCTCGTAAGTAGACAGACGCTCCGCTGACAACGCGCGCCGCAGTACATCGTGTGGAGCCATCGTCATGTGCGGTGGTGAAGGAGGGATCGATGTTCGCGAGAGTGGGCGGCGGCCACCATCAGGGAACGTCGTTGTCTGCGCGGCTGATTCTCTGCGTTTGACCTCGGACGACTACCTGACCTGCCCTGTCGGAATTGGCCTTGACCGGTGATCTCGTCTTTACCTAATCTGCGTGCCTGCGCCACCGGGACCCGCGGCTGTTCAACAGCTCCCCCCGGGGACAAACGGTAGTACCAAAGGGCCCTGCTAGCGGGGCCCTTTGTTTTTTCCATCGTCGGGAGTTGCCGCAATTGCCTCTCGAACCAAGTAGCACCGATGGGATACCTTCGGTAGCGTGTGCTCCGGGACTCGCGGCTGGTTTCCAGCTTCCCCTGGGGACGTTGAGAGGTGCCAAAGGGCCCCGCTAGCAGGGCCCTTTGTCTTTTCTGGAGCCGCGTTCCTGCCGGCCACCCACCGCCCGTTCCGGGCAGGCTCACCGCCGTGCCGTTACCATGGCCCCCTGTACTCGGGCTGGTAACCGCAATGGACAAGGTTTTCATCGAGGGGCTGACGATCGACGCCCTGATCGGTATCTACGATTGGGAACGACGGATCCGCCAGGACCTGGTGTTCGACCTGGAAATGGGCTTCGACAACCGTCGTCCTGCGGCCTCCGACGACATTGCTCACACCCTGAACTACAAGGCGGTGAGCAAGCGCCTGGAGCAGTTCGTGCGCGAGTCGGAATTCGGCCTGGTCGAAACCCTGGCCGAGCGCTGCGCGCAGATCGTGCTGAGCGAATTCGACGTGAAGTGGCTGCGCCTGAAGCTGAGCAAGCCGGGCGCGGTGCGCGGCGCGCGCGCGGTGGGCGTGATCATCGAACGCACGCGGGACTGACCCGGACGTGCCGGCCGCTGGCCGGCAACCTCAACGGCAATGACGAAGGAGACAACTGATGGTGGACGCGGTGGTGGCGGTACAGTGGCTGGAACGGCTGCAGAACACACTGGAACCCTATCCTGGCGCCTACCTGGCGTTGATGATCACGGCGCTGCTGGTCGCAGCCGGCCTGGCCAACTGGGTGACCAAGCGCATCCTGGTGCGTGGCCTGCGGCGCCTGCTGCAGCGCCTGCCCGGTGCCGAGTCCGGGCGCGGCAGCCATCTGATGCGGGTCATCTCGCGCCTGTCCAACGTGGTGCCCAGCCAGGTGATCGCCTCGGGCATCACCCTCATTCCCGACCTGCCGCCTGGCCTGGTCAACGTCATCATCAAGCTGTGCATTGTGTGGGCCGTACTGACGGTGTCGATGGCGTTCTCGCATGCGCTGGACGCGGCCAACAGCCTGTACGAGCGCAAGCCCGATGCGCGCAACAAGCCGATCAAGGGCTACCTGCAGGTGGTCAAGATCGTGGTGTTCGTGGCCGCCGGCTTGTCCATCATTGCGACCCTGCTGGGGGTGAAGCTGGGCCCGCTGGTGACCGGCCTGGGCGCGGCCACCGCAGTGCTGATGCTGATTTTCCAGGACACCATCCTGTCGCTGGTGGCCAGTGTGCAGATCAGTGGCGATGGCCGTGTGCGCATCGGCGACTGGATCGAAATGCCCAGCCAGAACGCCGACGGTGACGTCATCGATATCGCGCTGCACACCGTCACCGTGCAGAACTTCGACAAGACCATCACCACCATTCCGACCAAGAAGCTGGTGACCGAGTCGTTCAAGAACTGGCGCGGCATGCAGGAGGCCGGTGGCCGCCGCATCAAGCGCGCGCTGTACCTGGACCAGCACAGCGTCGGCTTCCTGGACGAAGGCGACCTGGCCTTCCTCGGCCAGTTCGCGCTGCTGCGTGATTACCTGCAGGAGAAGGAGCAGGAGCTTGGCCAGTGGAACGGGCGCCTGCGCGAGCAGGGCGTGGCCGAGGTCAACAGCCGCCGGGTGACCAACCTGGGTACCTTCCGGGCCTATGTGGAGCGCTACCTGCGCAACCACCCGGGCATCCATACCGACATGACCCTGCTGGTACGGCAGCTGCAGCCGACCACCGAGGGCCTGCCGCTGGAGCTGTACTGCTTCACCCGCAGCACCGCCTGGGGTGAATACGAGTCGGTGCAGTCGGACATCTTCGACCACCTGCTGGCGATCCTGCCGGCGTTCGGCCTGCGTGTGTTCCAGGCCTCCAGCGACGCCATGTTGATGGCCGGGCAGCGCCAGTTGGCTGGGTCGGAGTAAGCTGCGATGCCTCCGGCGGGGCCATACGGACCCCGCTGGTGGCTGAAACTGAATGAAGAAACCTCTCGCCAAATCGCCCGGGATCGCTAGAATGCCGGGCTTGTAAACGTTTTCATCAAGGACTGCCGGTGGCCTCCGATCGCATCGAATCCCTCATTGCCCAGATGACCGTCGAGGAAAAGGTCGGCCAGCTGGGTGTCTTCGCGGACATGGTCCGCCCGTTCGCCCCGGACGTGAACCCGGAAGCCAACGTGCGCAATGCCGACCAGGTGCTGCAGCAGGTGCGCGAGGGCAAGGTCGGCTCGCTGTTCAATGGTGTGGGCGCCGAGCTGGGCCGCCGCATCCAGCAGGTCGCCACCGAAGAGAGCCGCCTGGGCATCCCGGTGATCCTGGCTGCCGACGTCATCCACGGCATGCGCACCGTGTTCCCGATTCCGCTGGGCGAGGCCGCCAGCTTCGAACCGGAGCTGGCCGAGCGCACCGCCCGTGCCACCGCCGTCGAGGCCACCGCTGCCGGCCTGCACTGGACCTATGCGCCGGCGGTGGACATCGCCCGCGACCAGCGCTGGGGCCGTGGTGCCGAAGGCGCTGGTGAGGACGTGGTGCTGGGCTGTGCATTCGCCGCCGCCCGCGTGCGCGGCTTCCAGGGCAGCGACCTGCGCGCCGACGATTCGCTGTTGGCCACGCCGAAGCACTTCGCCGCCTATGGCGCGGTGATGGCCGGCATGGAATACAACATGGTGGACATCTCGCCGCAGACCCTGCGCGACGTGCACCTGCCGCCGTTCAAGGCTGCGTTCGACGCCGGCGCGATCACCGTGATGTCCTCGTTCAATGACATCAACGGCGTGCCGGCCAGTGCCAACGCCGAACTGCTGACCGACATCCTGCGCGGTGAGTGGAAGTTCCCGGGCGTGGTGATCTCCGATTACACCGCCGACATGGAACTGGTCGCGCACGGTTATGCCGCCGACGACCGCGATGCCACCGCCAAGGCGTTCACCGCCGGCCTCGACCTGAGCATGCAGAGTGGCTTCTACGCCGAGCACCTGCCGGGCCTGGTCGAGAGCGGCGACGTGCCGATGGCGGTGCTGGATGAAGGCGTGCGCCGCATCCTGTGGCTGAAGGAAACCATCGGCCTGTTCGACGACCCGTACCGTTCGCTGGATCCGGCGCGCGAAGCCGATACCTCGCATATCGCCGACCATGACGAACTCTCGCGCGATGCCGCGCGCCGCTCGATCGTGCTGCTGAACAACCGCGACAACGTGCTGCCGTTGCAGAAGACCGGGCAGAAGATCGCACTGATCGGCCCGTTCGTGCAGGACCGCGAGAACATCGAAGGCTGCTGGACGCTGTTTGGCGACAAGCAGCGCTACGTGGACCTGGAAACCGGCGTGCGCGCCGCCATCGGCGATGAATCGCTGCTGGAAATCGTGCCTGGCTGCGAACTGGAAGTGGCCATCCCCGGTGGCACCGAAGCGGCCGTGGCCGCCGCGCTGCGCGCCGACGTGGTGGTGCTGGCGCTGGGCGAGCCGCAGCGTTACAGCGGCGAAGCGCAGTCGCGCGTGGAGATCACCCTGCCGCCGGCACAGCAGGCGCTGGCCGAAGCGGTGGCGATGACCGGCAAGCCGCTGGTGGTGCTGCTGCGCAATGGTCGCGCGCTGGCCCTGCAGGGCGCCGTGCGTAATGCGCAGGCGGTGGCGGTGACCTGGTACCTGGGCACGCAGACCGGCCATGCCGTGGCCGATGTGCTGTTCGGCGATTACAGCCCGTCGGGCCGCCTGCCGGTCAGCTTCCCGCAGGTGTCCGGCCAGCAGCCGTACTTCTACAACCACCCGCGCACCGGCCGGCCGGAACTGCCGACCATGTCGGAGTTCAAGGCGCGCTGGCGCGAGATTCCGAACGAGCCGCTGTATCCGTTCGGGCATGGCATCGGCTACACCACCTTCGCCTACGGCGTGCCGCAACTGAGCGCAGCCCAGCTTGGCTGGGACGACACCCTGACCATCACCACCACGCTGACCAACAGCGGTGACGTGGCCGGTGAAGAAGTGGTGCAGCTGTATATCCACGACCGCGTGGCCAGCCGCGTGCGTCCGGTGCGCGAGCTGAAGGACTTCCGCAAGGTGGCGCTGCAGCCGGGCGAGTCCACCGAGGTGGTGTTCACCCTGAGCCGCGAGCAGTTGGCGTTTACCGGCCGCGACGGCGTGCTGCGTGCCGAGCCGGGCCAGTTCGATGTGTGGGTGTGCGCATCTTCGGCCGTGGGCGAGGCCGTGCAGTTCGAGCTGCTGAAGGCCTGATCGAGAAAAAGGGGACGGAGGGGATTAAGTCGTTTGTGCCACAAACGACTTAATCCCCTCCGTCCCCTTTTTTGTTGTCCTCACTGCGGCGGCGCTACCATCGGCATCCTTGAACCGATGGATGCCCGCGCATGCGCATGATCGCTGTGTTGATTCCCGCCCTGTTTCTGGCGGCCTGTTCGCAGCCGCCGGCCGAGCCTGCGGTGGATGCACCGCCACCGATGGAGGCCAGTGCCGCGGCGACGCCTGCGGCTGAACCGGCGAAGGCTGCTGCCGAGCCGGCCGGCGCCGCACCGACGGATGCGCCCGCGGAAGACGCGCGTGCGCGCATTGAAAGCCTGCTCGGCGATGCCGCGCAGTACGAAAAGGTGTTCAACGCCTTCAGGACTGCGGTGGTCGGTGGTGATCGCGCTGCGGTGGTGGAAGAGGTGCGCTTCCCGCTGAATATCGCTAACGGAAAGAAGATCACCGGCCCCGGTGAGTTCCAGCGCAGCTACGAGAAGATCATCACGCCGGCGGTGGTCAAGGCGGTGTCCGAACAGGACTTCGGCAAGGTCTTCGTCAACCAGCAGGGCGTGATGATCGGTGATGGCCAGGTGTGGTTGAACGGGCAGTGCCTGGACCAGGCCTGCACGAAGACCGAGGTGAAGGTCATCACCATCCAGTGAATGCGAACGGCCCCGCATACGGGGCCGTTTCGTATGGGTAGTGCCGGCCGCTGGCCGGCAACCGCAGGATGCCGGAAGAACCCAGGGTGCCGGCCAGCGGCCGGCACTACCAGGACATCAGGTCTTCGGGGTGAGCTTCAGCAGGCGCGCCTTGTTGCCGTCTTCCAGCAGCCACAGTGCGCCATCCGGGCCCTGTTCCACTTCACGGATGCGTTCGCCCATGTTGAAGCGTTCGGCTTCGCGCGCGCTGTCGCCATCGAAGGCCACACGCACCAGCGAGGTGGATGACAGGCCGCCGATGAAGCCGCTGCCCTTCCACTGCGGGAACAGGTTACTGCTGTAGATGACGAAGCCGGCCGGCGAGATCACCGGCGTCCAGGTCACCTTCGGGGCGGCGAATTCCGGGCGGGTGCTGTGGTCGGGAATCGGGCGGCCGTCGTAATGGTCACCATTGGAGACGATCGGGTAGCCGTAGTTGGCGCCGCGCACGATCAGGTTCAGTTCGTCGCCACCGGCCGGGCCCATCTCGTGGGCCCACAGCTTGCCGTTGGCGTCGAAGGCCATGCCGAGGATGTTGCGGTGGCCCAGCGACCACACCTGCGCGGCAACACCACCCTGCGAGGCGAACGGGTTGTCGGTGGGCAGGCTGCCATCATCGTTGAGGCGGATGATCTTGCCGAGGTTGCCGCCCATGTCCTGTGCCGGATCGAACTTCTGCCGTTCACTGGAACTGATCCACAGCTTGCCGTCCGGGCCGAAGACGAGGCGGTGGCCGTAGTGGCCCTCGCCGCTGACCTTGGGCGTCTGTCGCCAGATCACCTTCAGGTCCTTCAGCTCACCGCCACCCTTGGCATCCAGCGCCAGCGTGGCACGCGCGACGGCAGCGCCTCGGGTGTCCAGCGTGCCTTCCTCTGCATAGCTGAGGTAGATCACGTGGTTGCTTGCGAACTGCGGGTGCAGGATCACATCGCCGAAACCACCCTGGCCACCGTAGGCGACCTTGGGCACACCGGTGATTTCATGCTTCTGGCCACTGGCCAGGTCCAGATGCTGCAGCTTGCCGCGCTTCTCGGTCACCAGCAGGCTGCCATCGGGCAGGAAGGTCATTGCCCACGGTTGGTCGAAGCGGCTGACCTCGGTGGCGGTGAATGGGCGTTGGTCTGCAGCGGCGCTGGTGGCGGCAGCCTTCTGCCCACTGGCATCGGGGCCGGCGGCACTGCAGGCCGTGGTGGCGAGGATCGGCAACAGGCCGAGGGCGAGCAGCAGGGGCGTGCGGGTCATGGGTATCTCCAGCGGAAGGGGATGCGGATGGCCAGGCTCTCCCTTGTATACCACCGGGGCGGTGACGGTCCTGGCCCGAAGGTCCTGTTTCCCCCTGTGCGGCGGCGGCGGGATCGTCTAGGGTGGGTTCGCCCGGGCAAAGCATGCCCGCCTGACTGCAAGGAACCGCAATGAACGCACCGATCATCCATCGACCCTCGCCGGCCTTCATTGCCGCCTCCTGGGTGGCCCTGCTGCTCGGCGCGGTGGCCTACCTGGTAGGCCTGTTCAATGCGGAGATGCCGCTGAACGAGAAGGGCTATTACCTCACCCTGCTGCTGTTTGGCCTGTTCGCAGCGGTGTCGCTGCAGAAGAGCGTGCGCGACCGTGTCGAGGGCATTCCGGTGAGTGGCCTGTATTACGCGCTGTGCTGGTTCGCCTTGCTGTCTGCGCTGTTGTTGCTGCTGGTTGGCCTGTGGAACGCCACCCTGGTTCTGAGCGAGAAGGGCTTCTACGGCATGGCCTATGCGCTGTCGCTGTTCGGCGCGGTGGCGGTGCAGAAGAACACCCGTGACCTGATCGCCGCCGGTGGCGGTGAAAGCAAGCGCAGTGCGGGCGTCCCGCCGCTGCCGGAACAGGAGTGATGCAGCAACGGTAGCGCCGGGCCATGCCCGGCGCTGCCGCATATCGGGTCCGTCAGGGGCCGCGTGCCAGGCGCGGTTCCACCTGCTGCGCTTCCTCCCAGCCACGGCGCACGGCATTGCGCGCCTGCGCCCACTCCAGCCGGCTCTTGCCACGTTCGCTGGCCCAGCGTGATTCCAGTTCGCCCTCCATTTCCTCGTAGGCGCGGATCATGTCCTGCGCGCGGGCCGAGTGGCCGATGCGGTAGGCCGGTTCGTAGTCGTCGAAGAACAGCTGGTCGTCATAGTACGGTTCAGAGGTATAGCGCTCGCGCCAGTAGTTGCTGACCGCGTCGCGCGGCGTGCTGTCGTCCGGCACGCGGCCGGGGATCTGGTATTCGGCCATGGAAGGGCTCCGTTGTTGACGAAGCCTGATCGTGCCTGCGTGGCGGTTAACGGCCGGGGCCGGCAGCGTGATCGTCAGATCAATCTGCCGGTCAGGGCGCGCCACCGTTCACCCGGCGTCGGCATCCTTGCGCGGCAGTTTGTAGATCACTGCGCCGATGGCGAAGGCGACCAGCGCGGCGGCGATGTTCTGCCAGCTGGCACTGGCGAACAGGGCCAGGCACAGCAACAGCGCCAGTACCGGAATCAGCGGGCCACCGGGCAGCTTCAGCGCACCGGGGCGGTCGGCGTAGCGCTTGGCCAGTACCAGGACTGCGGCGGCAGTACCGATGTAGGCGAACAGGCGCGTGGTCATCGACAGCAGCGCCAGCTGCACGAACGAACCCGACAGCGCCAGCCCGAGCGCGATCAGGCCCTGGCACAGGATCGATGCGGCCGGTGTATGGAAGCGCGGATGCACCTGCGCCAGGATCTTCGGCCCGTAGCCATCGCGCGCCAGCGCGAACAGGAAGCGCGGGCCCATCATCATCGTGTTGCTGTTGGTGCCGAGGATGGAAATGGTCGCGCCCACGGTGAGGATCAGCGCGAGTGCCTCACCACCGAAGCCGGCGGCGGCGTCGGCCAGCGGCGTGGCCGAGCTGGACAGCCCGGCCAGCGTGCCCTGCGCCACCACCTGAACCGCTCCATAGATGACGGTGACGGTGATGATCATGGTGATCAGTGCGAATGGAATATCGCGGCGTGGGTTGCGGTACTCGCCGGCCGCAGCCGGAATGTTCTCGAAGCCCGCGTAGGCGTACAGCAGCAGCAAGGCGGCTTCACCCATACGCTGCAGGTCGTGCGGGTCCGGGCGCTGGCCGGAGAACACCAGCTGCGGATCGATGTAGAACGCGCCGATGGCCACGAACAGCAGCAGCGGCAGCATCTTGCCGATCACCAGCACCACGCCGGTCCGCGCGGCCGAGCGCACGCCGATGATGTTGACGCCGGTGAGGAAGCCCAGCGACACCACGATCACCGCGATGCGGCCCATGCCGGCGCCGGCCCAGGGCCAGAAGCGTGCCACCGCATCGGCCAGCGCATTGCTGAGCGCGGCCGCCGAGCTGATGCGGGTCAGCCAGATCATCCAGCCGATCTCGAACCCGGCAAAACGGCCGAACGCCTCGCGGGCATACAGGTAGCTGCCGCCGGGTTCATCGAAGTAGCTGGCGGCCTGTGCGTAGCACAGCACCAGCAGCGCGACGACGATGCCGGCGGCGACCACGCCCCACAGGCTGAAGGGGCCGAGCAGGGCGACGGTGGCGGCCGGCAGCAGGTAGATGCCGCTGCCGATCACGTCGTTGATCGACAGGCCGACGATCTGCCAGCGGCTGACCGCGCGCTGCAGCTGCGGTTCGTCCTGCGCGCTCAACGGGCGTCTCCGCTCAGTGCGGGCAGCTGCCACTGTGCCTGCAGGCGCGTGTACTCGGCGCGCGGCAGCAGCACGAAGCGCGGCGTATCCTGCGGCCGCAGCCAGTCCAGCAGCGCCTGCATGCGTGCCTGCGGCATGGCGGTGCAGCCGGCCGTGGCCTCACCGGGCGCGCGCCACAGATGGGCGAAGATGCAGCTGCCCTTGCCGGGCTGGTTGTCCGGGTTGTGGGCAATCACGAAGCCTTCCTGGTAACGCACGTCGCCCTTGTTGTGCAGGTCCAGCCGCATCGGCTCGGTGGAGCCCTTGATCGCGGCGCTGCCGACCTTCTTCGCATCGACGATGCGGTTGTAGAACGGTGAACCGGGCACATCCATGCAGTAGCTGCTTTCAAGCATGGGCTGGTAGGCCATCGCAGTTCGGGGGCGGGTGATGGCATAGCCGAAGGCGCTGCCGAGCGCGAATACGCCGGCCGGGCTGCGGCCATCGCCTTCCTGCTTCTGTGGGCCATCGCCCTGCGCCGGATGCAGGCCCAGACCCCACGCGCTGCCGGTACGGCCGAGCGCGACCGGGAAGCCCTGCCCGTGCGTGCGCCAGCCCTTGCCGTCGCGTTCATAGGCCTGCAGCTGCCCCTGGGTGCTGCTCCAGTTGTCGCTGGTGACCACGATCAGCTGGCGTGCACCATCGAGCGGCGCAGCGTAGGCGGACATCGCAGCGGCAAGCAGCAGCGCAGTGGTGGCGAGACGGGCCAGCGAATTCATCAACGTGCGCTCCGGTCAGGAATCCAGCAGGTGGTCGATCCGCTCCAGGTTCACCGCCAGTTGCTGCTGGCGGTCCGGATTGGCGTGGCAGAGCAGCACGAACAGGAAATCGAGCAGCGCGTGCATGGCGCTACGGTACAGCAGCTGCGCGACCTGCGGCGTGCGGTCGTGCGCGCACACCGCCAGCGCGGCATCAGCATGCGCGCGCAGCGGGTTGGCGGTGTGGCGGGTAATGGAAATCACCTTGCCGCCCATATCCTGGAACTGCCGCGACAGCTGCGACAGCTGGGGCAGGTTGCCGAACTCGGAGAACATCAACAGCACGTCACCCGGGCGTGCCGCTGACAGGTTGGCCAGCATCAGGATCGGGTCGGTATGCGGCACCACCAGCAGCCCGAGCAGCGACAGCCGCATGGCGAACTCACGCGCGTACAGGCCGTCATCACCCAGTCCGTACACGAACAGCTTCGGTGCCCCATCGAGCAGCTGCACGATGCGCTCGATCTCCTCGCGCGGATTGGCCTGGCGGGTTTCCTCCTCGGCCTGTGCCTTGCTGCGGCGCAGGGCCTCGCCCAGGCGCAGGTAGTCGTCACCGCTGTCTGGTTCGCTGGGCGCCTGTTGCGGGTCGGCACCCGCGCGGGCCACGTCCTGACCGATGGAGTATTTCAGGTCCGGGTAGCCCTTGAAGCCGAGCTTCTGGCTGAACTTCACCACGCTGGACTGGCTGATGCCCAACGCGCTGGCCAGCTGCTGGGACGAGTAGTCGCGCAGCAGGTGGGCGTTGTCGAGGATGAAGTCGGCGATGCGGCGCTCGATGGCCGACATCTGCCCGCGCTCGGAACGGATCTTCAGCAGGGGCGGCATGCGGGGAGTCCGGGCAAGGATAGGCGCGTTGCGGTTGGCAGCGTAGAGCGTGTCATGGAATGGGCCGGGCGGGTGCCAGCCGCGAGGGGGGTACGGGGTAGAGCAGAAGCAGGAGCATTCACGCATGGCGTGGATCTACGGGGGGCAGTTGTTGCCTTTGACGTTGAGTCCGCCTTCAAGCGAGCCGAGCACCGCAGGTCCGGCGAGGGCGAAGAGGCGCGGGTGTCTGAGCGCAGCGAGTTCCGCGCCGTCCCTCGCCGGACCGAGGAGCACAGGGCACCGACGTGCGCAGCACGTCGGCTCGCGGCCGGCGGAGCGTTTCTTTTGGTTACTTTTCTTTTCGCGAAAAGAAAAGTAACGCCCGACCAAGCATCAGATACGCACGGCCCTTGTAGAGTCGAGCCATGCTCGACTGCGCGGTTCAACCCAGCATCTCCAGCCCGCGCACTTCGGTGATGCCCAGCCCCGGCACGTCGCTGATGCTGATCTCCGATTCGTTGAAGTGCACGCCGCCACTGACCGGGTCGAACTGGCCCAGCGAGGGGCCGTCGAGGTCGACCTTGGTGATCACATCGCTCTTGGCCACCGCCAGGTGCACCGCCGCGGCCACGCTGATGCTCGATTCGATCATGCAGCCGATCATGCAGGGCACACCGTAGATACCGGCGATGTCGGCGATGCGGATCGCGTTGGACAGGCCGCCGGTCTTCATCAACTTGATGTTGATGATGTCGGCCGCGCGCTGCTGGATCAGGTCCATCACCTGGCTCGGGCTGAACACGCTTTCGTCGGCCATCACCGGCGTGTTGACGCGGTCGGTCACGTACTTCAGGCCACTGATGTCGGCCGCCTTCACCGGCTGCTCCAGCAGCTCCAGCACCACGCCGGCCTCTTCCAGTGTGCGCATCGCATGCACCGCCTGCTTGGCGGTCCAGCCCTGGTTGGCATCCAGCCGAAGCAGGGCGCGGCCTTCCACGGCGGCGTGGATTGCCTTGACCCGTTCGATGTCCAGACCGATGTCCTTGCCAACCTTGATCTTCAGCGACTCGAAGCCGCGTTCGATCGCCGACAGCGAGTCAGCCACCATCTTGTCGATGTAGTCCACGCTGATGGTGATGTCGGTGGTGATCACCGGGTCGCCGCCGCCCAGCATCTGGTACAGCGGCGCGCCATGCAGCTGTGCCCACAGGTCGTACAGCGCGATCTCCACCGCCGCCTTGGCACTGCTGTTGCGCTCCATCGCGGTCTGCACCAGCGTGCACAGATGGTTGAGGTTGACCACGTCCTGGCCGATCAGGCGCGGCGCGATGAAGTGGCGGATCGCCTCGATGATCGAGCCGTGGGTATCACCGGTGATCACCGCGGTGGCCGGTGCTTCGCCATAGCCGGTGTGGCCGGTATCGGTGCGGATCAGCACCACCACGTCTTCCACGGTTTCCACCGTGCGCAGGGCGGTCTTGAACGGTGTTTTCAGCGGCACGCGCAGCATGCCCAGTTCGATGGCAGTGATCTTCATTCAGGAGTCTTGGCACGCAGGCGTTGGATGTTGGTGATGCGATCGATGTAGCGGACGCTGTCGCTGGCCATCATCGGCTCCAGCGGGGTGACCGAAACACCATTGAGATGGGCCTGCACGCGTTTGCCGTCTGCACCGTACCAGCTGCCGCCCGCCGTATCGTGGATGACCCAGGTGCGGCCGTCGACATGGCCGATGGCCATCATCACGTGGCCGGGGATGTAGACCAGATCGCCCACCTGCAGATCGGTGACGGCGCTGTCGCGCACGGCCTTGCCGTCCTTGCCGGTGAACGGCACGCGGTCCAGCGCCGGACTGACCGCCTGCGCGCTGGTATTGCGCGGTAGGAGCACGCCGAAGCTGCGGTAGATCTCGGAAACGAAACCGCTGCAGTCGCGGGTGTCGTAGTCGTGGCCCCAGCCGTAGCGTTCACCGAGGAATTTGAAGGCCTGCTGCAGCAGCAGGCGTGGAGTCAGCGGTAGGTAGTCGGCGGCGGTGTCCTGCGAACGCGGCAGCAGCGCCGGTACCAACTTCAACCGGCCATCGCTTTCGCGTACCGGCAGCTGCACCACCCACGCGGCGTGCGCCTGCTGGCCGTTCACCGGTTCGGCGGCCGGCCAGTCAGCCAGCACCGGCAGGCGCACGCCCATGTCCAGCTGCAGGCGCGAGACGCGTGGTTCTTCCGGTGTGTAGGCGGTCTGTGCGGTGGCGCCGGTGACGATGCGGTACGGCCCCTTCGCGCCGTAGCCGAGCACCGTGGCCTTGTCGCCGCTGGCGATGGCGTCGGCCTCGATCCACGCGCTGTAGCGTTCGCTGTGCACGAACAGCCAGCGGCCATCGGCGCTGCGATGGACCACGGCGACCTTGTCGCCGGGGAACAGAGCCGATTCCTGGAAGCGGTCGATGTCGGTGTCGCCGACGGTGCTGAAGACGCGCTCGCGGGTGGGGAAGGTGCGCAGTGCGGCGCGCTTCACCACCAGCCCGTATTGCGGTGTCGTCTGCGCGGGAATGGCATCAAGACCGAGATTGGCTTCGATCGCGCTGCGCAGTGCCGGGGTGATGGCCTGGCCCTCGTCGTTGTACAGCGTGCGGGTGGGCCAGCTCGACAGTGCGGTGATGCTGCCGCGCACTGCCGCTGCATCAAGCTGTGCGGGCAGCACGGCGATGTCCTGGATGTGTCTGTCCTGCGCCCGCATGCGTGCGTTCTGCGCGTCGATCTGCATGCGGTCGAGGATCGGGGTGTCGGCGTTTTCGAGCCGTGCTGCCCAGTAGCCCGGCGTGAGGTAGGCCTCGTGCAGGCCGATCACATACGGCAGCGGTGCGCCGGGATCGGGCGCCGGGGTGGCCTGTGCAAAGGCCGGTGCGGCCAGCAGGCACAGGGCCAGGGTCAACCGGCGCGGCCAGTGCCGGCGCGGTTCGCGGGAAGCCAGGATCATGCGCTGCACACCCTCCTCGAATGCCTGTAGGAATATTTATTCCTTTCTGTGTCGAAATCAAGAATAAATTATTGACCGCCCCCCCGGCCCGTGTTACACAGCCGTTACCACCCGCGCTTGGGAAGTGTCGCTGTGGATCCTGCCGTTCGCAAACTGCGTCTGCCTGCTGCTGCCGGCCTGAGTGCCGCGCTGCTGCTGTGCGCGTGGTCGGCGGGAGCGCAGCCACCGCCGTCGGCCACGCAGTTCGCGCAGGTGGTGCAGATGATCGATGCGGGACGGTTCTTCGAAGCGGGAAGTGCGCTGAACACGTGGTCGGCAGCGGATGCGGCGGAACCTGGCGTCAGCGAACAGGACATCGGCTTCCAGCAGGAGCGCATGCGGCGGATCCGCCTGGATTTCTCCCTGGACCAAGCCGCTGCCAAGGCGGCAGTACGCCGCTGGATTCCCGACCTGACTGACGAAGAATTCGCGCGCTGGGACCAGCTCGGCCTGATCGAACATCTCGATATCGACGGCACGCGCTGGTACTTCAAGCGCGCACCGTCGAACCTGTTCCTGCTCAGCGACGAAGCGCGCGCACGCCGCCGCGCGGATGCGCCGCTGCCGGCGCCCGGCCCGAACGAAGTGCTCAATGCACACCATGCGCGCGTGATCGCGGTGGCAGAACAGAGCGGCCAGGCCTCGGTGCTGCCGCAGCGCATCGAATTCATCCAGTCGCTCACGGTCAAGGCCGATGCGGTACCGGCGGGGGAAACGGTTCGTGCCTGGATTCCATACCCGCGCGAAATTCCTGGCCAACAGGAACGCGTGCAGTGGCTGGGCGGCACCCCCGGCAGGGCGCGCGTGGCACCGGCCAGCGCTCAGCAGCGCACCGCTTATCTGGAAGCAAAGGCGGTGGCTGGGCAGCCGACGCACTTCGAGATCCGCTACGCAGTATCGATCTTCGCCCACCACACTGCGATCGATCCGGCCAAGGTGCAGGCCACGCCGGCCGATGCGGCACTGAAACCCTACCTGGCCGAACAATTGCCGCATGTGCGCTTCACTCCGGCACTGAAGCTGTTCTCCGACCAGGTGCTGCAGGGGGAAACCCGCCCGTATGACGTGGTGCGAAAGCTGTTCACCGCCGTTGATCGCATTCCGTGGGCCGGCGCGCGCGAATACTCCACGATCAGCAGCATCAGTGATTACGCATTGCGCGCCGGCCATGCCGACTGCGGGCAGCAGACCCTGTTGCTGATCGCGCTGCTGCGCATGAACGGCATTCCCGCGCGCTGGCAGTCGGGCATGGTGTTCTCCGACGATGGCAGCGGCTACAACAACCTGCATGACTGGGGGCAGGTCTACCTGGCGCCGTATGGCTGGCTGCCGATGGACGTGACCACTGGTGCGCTGGCCAGCGATACGCCCGCGCTGCGTGATTTCTACCTCGGTGGCCTCGACGGCTACCGCATCGCCTTCAACGACGATTTCGGCCAGGCCCTGGTGCCGGCCAAACAGCACCACCGCTCGGAAACGGTCGACTCGCAGCGCGGCGAGGCCGAGTGGGCAGGCGGCAACCTGTACTTCGACCAATGGAACTACGACTTCCAGTGGCGGGTACTGCCAGCCGGGCAACGCTAGCGCGATACACCACCCACACCACCATTCAATTCTTGCAGGAGAGAGCAGGGGATGAAGGCTTACACCATCAAGCGGGCGGCGTTGTGCGTCGCCCTCGGGGCGTGCCTGGGCGCGATGCTGCCCAGCATCGCGTTGGCACAGAATGTCAGTGGCGCCGTGGCCGGCCGTGCCACCGCCGGCGACCAGGTCACCGTGGTCAGCAGCAGTACCGGCCTGACCCGCACCGTCACCGTCGGTGCCGATGGCAGTTACCGCCTGGGTCAATTACCGGTAGGCGACTACCAGCTGCAGCTCAGCCGTGAGGGCCAGGCGCTGGGCGATCAGGTCGCGGTCAGCGTCGCCGTCGGTGGCACCACCACGGTCAACCTGGCAAGTGGTGGCGGTGTCACCAATCTCGATGCACTGCAGGTGCGCGGCACCCGCGTGATCAACCGCGTGGATGTCTACTCCACCGAAACCTCGTTCAACATCAACCGCCAGGAGATCTCACGGCTGCCGGTAGCGCAGGACCTGTCCGCGGTCGCGCTGATGGCACCGGGCGTGGTGGGGGGCAATTCGTCGTTTGGTGGCCTGTCGTTCGCCGGCTCCTCGGTGGCCGAGAACGCTGTCTTCATCAACGGCCTCAATGTCACCGACATGTACACCCGGCGCGGCTTCAGTACCGCGCCATTCGCCTTCTTCAACGAGTTCCAGGTCAAGACCGGTGGCTACTCGGTCGAGTTCGGCCGCTCCACCGGCGGCGTGATCAATGCGGTGACCCGTTCGGGCAGCAACGTGTTCGAAGGCGGCGTGGAAGTGACCGCTGAACCGAGCGCGTGGCGTTCCAGTGGCGGCGATCATTTCCACCGTGACGGTACGCCGCATTCCTACGGAAGCCGCGACAACAATTCGTTCCTGAAGACCAACGTCTGGGGTTCCGGCCCGATCATCAAGGACAAGCTGTTCCTGTTCGCCATGTACGAGGACCGCAGTGACAAGGGACACAACACATCGTCCGATGGCAGTACCTGGTTCAAGAATGATTCCGGCAACGGCTTCTGGGGCACAAAGCTGGACTGGAACATCAACGACAACCACAGCCTGGCACTGCTGGCGTTCTCCGACGAGGGTGACGTCACCAATGCCTCGTATGGCTACAACTGGAACAACGACCGGCTTGGCGCCTGGGGGGGGGACTCGATCACCGAGACCGGCGGCCGCAACTGGTCGGCGACCTACACCGGTCATTTCGGGCAGAACTTCACTGCCCGCGCCATGGTCGGCCAGAACAAGCAGCGTGCGTTCACCAACTCGTCGCTGGACCAGGCCTGCAGCCCGGTGTTCACCGACAGCACCTACGGTCCGCGCCTGGGCAAGCTGCAGGGCCTGCGCGCCGGCTGCCATCCCACCGGCACGGCGGTGGCCGAGCGCGATGACACCCGCGACGTGGCCCGCCTGGACTTCGAGTGGCAGCTGGGCGACCACCTGCTGCGCTTCGGCGTGGACCGCGAGCTGATGACCACCGACCAGTCCACCCGCTACCCGGGACCGACCGCGCTGAGCTATACCGCCTACGTCGCGCGGCCCGGCGATGAAGTGTGGGACGGCGCCAACGCCTATGTTCCGGCCGGCGTCACCGAGATGCTGCGCGCACGCAACCGCCAGTCCGGCGGCAAGTTCGAGACCGAGGCCAACGCGTTCTACCTGGAAGACATCTGGAACATCACCCCGAACCTGATGCTCAACCTCGGTGTGCGCTGGGACCGTTTCGAGAACCGCACCGCCGCCGGCAAGGCGTTCATCAAGATGGACGACCTGATCGCACCGCGCGTCGGCTTCTCGTGGGACATGCGCGGTGATGGCAGCACCAAGCTGTTCGGCAACGCAGGCCGCTACTACCTGCCGGTGACCAACAACATCAACGTGAACTTCGCCGGTGGCCTGACCGACGAGTACAGCTACTACGTGCTCAACGGCTGGGAGCAGAAGACCTCGCCGACCGGCTCGCCGTACATGGCACCGATCGTCGGCCAGCAGATCGGGCCGACCGACACCCGCATGAACACCGGTGGCGCCGATCTGCGCCAGAGCGTGGACCGCGACCTGAAGGCGGTCTACCAGGATGAGTACATCCTCGGCTTCCAGAACATGATCAACCAGGCCTGGTCGTGGGGCGTCAATGCTACCTATCGGCGCATGACCCGCGCGCTGGATGACATCCGCATCAACTACACCCCCTGTGGCCCGACCCCGAGCACGCTGTGGCCGATCGCCAACCCGGGCGAGAGCCTGACGATATGGGGCGACAAGAGCATCGGCTGCGCCAATGAAGGCTGGATCACCATCGATACCGCCAACAGCGGCTACCGCAAGGGCGGCAGTGGCGAGGTGATCGGTTACTCCAAGCCCAAGCGCACCTACAAGGCGCTGGAGTTCCAGATCGACCGTGCATGGGACGAGAAGTGGATGCTCAACGCGTCCTACCTGTGGTCGAAGAGCGAGGGCAACTTCGAGGGCCCGGTCAACTCCGATACCAACTACGGCGACACCGGCATGGTCCAGTTCTGGGATCATCCGGCCACCAACGAGCGCTACGGCGTGCTGTTCAACGACTTCCGCCATCAGTTCAAGCTGCGTGCCGCCTACGCGCTGAACAAGCAGTGGTCGTTCGGCACCACGCTGCAGGTGCAGTCCGGTGGCCCGATCACTGCCTACGGCGTGATGTGGCCGAACGATTCCATCGCCGGTGGTAGTACCTCCAGCGAAGGCAGCGGCGGTGGCACCGGCTGGCTGTGCGTGGCCAACTGCTCGGGCCCGTACGACAAACGCCAGTTCGAGTACAGCCCGCGCGGCGCGTTCGGTCGCCTGCCGTGGACCTGGACCATGGGTGCCAATGTGACCTGGCGCCTGCCGGTGGAGGGCATCGACCTCAGCGCGCGGCTGTCGGTGTACAACCTGTTCAACAACCAGAAGACCATCAACGTGCATCAGCGCTATGAAGCGCAGCCGGGACAGTACCGCGAAGCTACCTTCGCAACCGGCACGCGTTGGCAGGCGCCGCGCTACACCCAGCTGGTGGTGACCTGGAACTTCTGAGGCCGTGATCCGCGCCGTCCACCGTGACGGCGCGGGCAATGGAGGCGCTGCCCGCATGCACCATCTGCTGATCCTCGCAGCGGCACTGACCGCTCCTTCCGCTTCGGCAGCCGATACCGCATCCATCGATGCGGATGTCGCCGCCGTGGTCCGCGTCGAGCATCTGCCCGGACTGGCGATGGCGGTGGTCGAGAACGGGCAGGTGGTCCATCGCCATGTGGAAGGTACGCGTGGTGATGGAGGCCGCATCGATGACGACACGCTGTTCAAGATTGCCTCCAACAGCAAGGCGATGACCGCCGCGCTGCTGGCACGGCTGGTGCAACAGGGCAAGCTGCGCTGGGACGATCCAGTGCAGCGGCATCTGCCGGGCTTCCGAATGCATGACGCGTGGGTCGGCCGGCAGATGCAGGTGCGCGATCTGCTGATCCACAACAGTGGGCTCGGATTAGGTGCCGGCGATCTGATGCTGTGGCCGGAGCCGAACGCGTTCACCCGCGCCGATATCATCGCCGGACTGGCGCACCTGAAGCCGGTCAGCAGCTTCCGCAGCCACTATGCCTACGACAACCTGATGTACGTGGTGGCCGGTGAAGTGGCTGCTGCGGCCGGTGGCAAACCGTACGACCAGCTGATGCGCGAGCAGGTGTTTGAACCACTGGGCATGACGCGCTGCCAAGTGGGGGCATGGTCGGTGAAGCGCGTGGGCAATGTGGCGCAGCCGCACGCCTGGCGTGGTGAACGCAACGAGGTGGTGAACGCCGACGGTGAGACCAGCCCTGACCTGCCGTCGATGGCAGCTGGCGGCATCCGCTGTTCGCTGCGTGACATGACGCGTTGGATGCAGGTGCTGCTGGATCCTGCCCTGGTGCCGGACTGGCTGGGCAGCGAGCAGCGGCGCACGCTGTGGACCCTGCACATGCCGATGCCGCTGGGTGAGCGCCAGCGGCGCTGGGACAACGCGCACTTCCATGGCTACGGCTACGGCTGGCGGGTGTCCGACATGGATGGACAGTGGAAGGTGGCGCACACCGGCACGCTGTCGGGCATGTACTCGTCGCTGGCGCTGCTGCCCGACCGCAAGGTGGGCGTGGTGATGCTGATCAATGGCGAAGGCGAGGATGCGCGTGTCGCGTTGATGCAGGCCGCGCTGAAGCGCTTCACCGCGCCAGATGAAGCGCGGCCTGCGATGGAGTACCTGGCCGAACTGAAGGCGGACCAGGCAACGCGGGCGGCGACCGGCCATTCGCGGCCGTCCACCGTTGCGGCGCAGGAGACGAGCCGCACGGATCTGCCACGCTGGCAGGGCCGTTACCGCGATCCGTGGCTGGGTCCGGCCTCACTGTGCCCGGGCGCGGACGGCCTGCGCTTCAGCGTGGACAAGTCGCCAAAGCTGCGGGCCACGGTGCTGCAGTTGCAGGGGCGTTGGCTGCTGCGCTGGGATACGCTGGGCGAAGACGCACAGGCCTGGCTGCAGCCCGGTGACGGTGCGCCGCCCACGCTGGACCTGCGTGCCATCGACCCGGACATCGACTTCAGCTATGACTTCCAGGATCTGCATTTCACTCGTACTGGCGACTGCGCTGGCAGCGACCACCCGCGCCGCTGAGCCACCGCGCGTTTCACCGGCCACTGATGCCGCCAGCGCCGGATTAGTGGAGATCCGCACGTTGTCGCCAGGCATCGACATGGACATCCGCTACGCCGGCGCCAACAACTTCACCGGTGCGCGCGTGCCGGGCTACGAGGCGCCGTCCTGCTATCTGCTGGCGCCGGTGGCGAAGGCGCTGGCGCAGGTGGAACAGGACCTGCGCGCGGATGGCTTTGGCCTGCGCATCTACGACTGCTATCGGCCGGTACGTTCGGTGCAGGCCTTCATGGCCTGGGTGAACGACCCCAGCGAGCTTTCGCGGAAGGCTTTGCAGTACCCGGATCTGGACAAGCCACGGTTGCTGGCCGACGGCTACATCGCCGAGCGCTCCGGCCATAGCCGCGGCGCCACGGTCGATCTCGGTCTGCTGGATTGCCGCAACGGTCGCTGCAAGCCGATGGACATGGGTACCGACTTCGATTTCTTCGGCCCACGTGCGCATACGCAGACGAGCGGACTGAGCGATGCACAGCAGGCCAATCGGCAGCAGCTGGTAAGCGCGATGGCCCGGCGAGGCTTCGCCAACTACCCGAAGGAGTGGTGGCACTACACCCTGCAGCCCGAACCGGACCCCGGCACCGCATACGACGTCCCCGTGCGGTAGGGACATCGGCAGAGGGGCGCCGCTGTTGGTAGGTGTCGACCTTGGTCGACACGGTAGATCCACGCCATGCGTGGACGCCTTTCGTTCAATCATCGGAGTACTCGATTTCGATGGAGATTTCGTCCACGCATGGCGTGGATCTACCAGAAACCGGATTGGCGCGATGGCGCGCAGCAGGGCGCCGCCCTGCCGATACCCTTACACTGGCCGCCATCCCACCGTTGCCCACCCGATGAACCTTCCCCTGCACTTCGGCCTGCTCGGTACCCTCGAAGCGGGCGCCATCGCCCTGCTGGTCGGGCTGCTGGTGTACTTCCTGTGGTCGCAGCTGTGCCGGCTGCTGCACTGGACGGTCGGCCACGCCATCGGCTGGTCGTGTGTCATCGCCGTGATCATCTCCGCCGGCATCGATGCCTGGAAGCTGTTCTACATGGGCATCGTGCGCCTGGAGTCGCCCCTGTATGCGCGCCTGTTCCTCGCCACCATCCACGATCCGAACGAACTCGGCAGCCGCGTGGTGCTGGAAATCGCCGGTGCGCTTGCCGGTGTTGCCCTCGGCTGGGTGATGTTCAGTTCGCGGTCATCGGCGCAGAACGTCGACTGACGCAGGTTTTTCGTTGGTTGCCGGTTAAATCAGGCAGCGCTGAATGCGCAGCTTATGAGCCACTCACTTCGTGCTAACCACCGCGCTAAAGCATGCGCGTAGGTCAGTGGTTAATCGTGCGTGTTGACGCCGGTCGCGACGCAAAATCGATTCAGAAACGCGGTGGCAGGGTAGGTGCCGTGCGGAGACAACACGCCGCGCAACACCACCCAATTGGTAGGAGACACCCCTGATGACTATTCGCAACCGCAAGCCCCTGATCGCCCTGATCGTCGCCGCCGGCAGCGTGCTGGCCATTCCGGCGATGGCCCAGTCGGCCAAGCAGCAGGCCGCGCAGGCACAGAACGAGGCTGCACAGGCGCAGCAGTCGGCGGCACAGGCAGGGCAGGCGGCTGACCAGGCGACCAATGCGGCCGCAGCGGCTTCGGCACAGGCCAATGGCGGTGGCCAGACCTGGGCCAGCATCGATACCGATGGCAACGGCACCATCAGCAAGACCGAGGCGCAGGTGAACGCCGGCCTCGCCCAGGTGTTCGACCAGGCCGATACCAACAAGGACGGCGAGCTGAGCGCCGATGAGTACAAGGCCTACGTGGCCGCCCAGCAGGCCGGTGCAGGTGCCGGCGCGGCGCAGGGCCGCTGATCCACGCCTGATTCGGGAAGACCGGTGCATGGGGACCCGGGCGGCTGCGGCCGCCCGGGTTTTTCTCGTCAACGCCGCCCCTGTATCCTTGGCCGATGAATACCCCCACGCCTGCGCCGTCGCGCGCCATCGGCCTGGTCGGTTTTGACGGTGACGATACGCTGTGGAAGAGCGAGGACTACTACCGCAAGGCCGAGCAGGATTATCTTGACCTGCTGTCGCGCTATGTCGACGTGCATGACACCCAGACCGCGCGTCACCTGCTGGAAGTGCAGCAGCGCCATCTGGGTACCTTCGGCTACGGCGTGAAGAGCATGACGCTGTCGATGATCGAAGCGGCCATCGACATCACCGGCCAGCGCATCGAGGCCAAGGACATCCAGCGCATCCTGGAGATCGGCCACGACACCCTGCGCCACCCGGTCGAGCTGATCGACGGCGTGCGTGAAGCAGTGGCTGCGATCGCCGAAGATTATCCGGTGGTGCTGATCACCAAGGGCGACCTGTTCCACCAGGAAGCCAAGATCAAGGTCGCCAATCTCGCCGAGCTGTTCCCGCGCATCGAGATCGTTTCGGAGAAGGACCCGGAAACCTACGCCCGCGTGCTGGCCGAATTCGACCTGCCGATGCAGCGCTTCGTGATGGTCGGCAACTCGCTGCGTTCGGACATCGAGCCGGTGGTGACCCTGGGCGGCTGGGGCGTGCATACCCCGTACGCAGTGACCTGGGCCCACGAGACCCAGCACGGCGTGGCCGACGACGAACCGCGCATGGTCACCGCCGACACCGCCCACGATTGGCCGGCCGCACTGGCGGCGATCGAGGCCAAGGCCTCGGCGGCGGCCTGACAGGGCGCGGCGGCTGCGGCAGAATCGGGGCATGAACGTCCGACTGCGCGCACTGTTGTTGTCCCTGCTGCTGGCGCCGGCCACCGTGCTGGCCCAGCAGACCGCCGAGCGTTCGGCCGCCTACGAGGTGGAAACCGGTGACCGCTGGGTCGATGCCCAGCTGCAGGACATCAATCACTACGCCGAACGCTACCCGGACGCCTTCCTCGATGAAGTGTCGCGCTATGCCGGCGTGCCGCGCGGCTACATCAGCGCGCTGTTCACCACCCATGGCTGGCAGGCCGGGGACATCTACTTCGCCTGCTTCTGGGCCAAGGCCAGCGGCCAGACCTGCCGCGACAGCGTGCGCGCCTTCAGCCAGGACCCGGAGGGCGGCTGGGAGACGGTGGTGAAGCGCATGCCGACCAAGCCGGACAACCTGCATTACCGCGCCGTGCGCCATGCCATCGTGGCCAGCTACCAGCACTGGGACCGGCCGATCACCCTGGATGCCACCCTGAAGCGCCAGCTGAAGCGGTAGCGCCGGGCCACGCCCGGCGAGCGCGCAGCGCGGCCCTGGAATCCGCCGGGCATGGCCCGGCGCTACCCATATTTCTCATGTTGCTCTGCATATCGCCGCGGCCCCGCGCTCCGGCGACAATACGGGTTCTCGCTGTTCCCCGTTCCCGTAATCGAGTGACTGATGAGCGCCTCTTTCGTTTCGCCTGATGTGATCCGCCGCCTGTTCGCGCAGGCCATGTCCCGCATGTACCGCACCGAAGTGCCGCTGTACGGCACGCTGGTGGAACTGGTGGAGCGGATCAACGCGCAGGTGCTTGACCAGGACCCTGCGCTGGCCGCGCAGCTGCAGCGCAACGACGAGCGCGCGCGCCTGGATGAAGAGCGCCACGGCGCGATCCGGGTCGGCACCGTGCAGGAACTGGCCACGCTGCGCCGCCTGTTCGCGGTGATGGGCATGTACCCGGTGGGCTACTACGACCTGTCGGTGGCCGGCGTGCCGGTGCACTCCACCGCGTTCCGCCCGCTCACCGGTGCCGCGCTGGCGCAGAACCCGTTCCGCGTGTTCACCTCGCTGCTGCGCCTGGAGCTGATCGAAGACGAAACCCTGCGTGCCGAGTCGGCAAAGATCCTGGCACGTCGCCGCATCTTCACCGACGGCGCGCTGGCGCTGATCGACCAGGCCGAGCGTGACGGCGGGCTGTCGCAGGCCGACGCCGAGCGCTTTGTCGATGAAGCCTTGGAAACCTTCCGTTGGCACGGCGATGCCACCGTCGATCTGCCGACCTACCACGCGCTGCACAACGCGCACCGGCTGGTGGCCGACGTGGTCAGCTTCCGCGGCCCGCACATCAACCACCTGACCCCGCGCACGCTGGACATCGATGCCGCGCAGGCCGCGATGATCGAATACGGCATGGCCGCCAAGGCGGTGATCGAAGGCCCGCCGCGCCGCGCCTGCCCGATCCTGCTGCGGCAGACCAGTTTCAAGGCACTGGAAGAAGCCGTGCAGTTCCCGGACAGCGAAGGTGGCGATGCCGGTACCCATACCGCGCGCTTCGGCGAGATCGAACAGCGTGGCCTTGCGCTGACCCCGAAGGGCCGCGCGCTGTACGACCAGCTGCTGTCGCAGGCACGCGATGCCGGTGGCGAAGGCAGCACTGGTGGCGACTACGGCCAGCGCCTGCAGGCGGTGTTCGCCAGCTTCCCGGATGACCATGACACGCTGCGCCAGGAAGGCCTGGGCTATTACCGCTACCAGCTGACCGACGCTGGCCGCGCTGCGCCGGAACGCGTGGCTGATCTGCCAGCTGAAGTGCTGGTGGCCGCGGGCCTGGCCACCGCCGACCCGATCGTCTACGAGGATTTCCTGCCGGTCAGTGCCGCAGGCATCTTCCAGTCGAACCTGGGCGGTGAAGAACAGCGCGCCTATGCCGCACATGCCAACCGCGAAGCCTTCGAGCAGGCGCTGGGCGTGGCGGTGCATGACGAGTTCGAGATCTACGAGCGGCTGCAGGCCGAATCGCTGGCGGCGCTGCGCACCGCGTGAAGGTAGAGCCGGCCGCTGGCCGGCTGTTCTGGGGAGCCGGCCAGCGGCCGGCTCTACCCGATGTCCGTACCTGGGGTCAGAGCCCTTTCCAATGGAAAGGGATCCGACCCCGACGGCGATCAGCCCTTCATCGTGCCGGTATCCAGCCAACGCTGGTGCCACGACAGCGCTTCCGGCAGCAAGTGCGGGGTGTGCTTGCCGTAGCTCTCGCGGCTGGCGCGGTCGAAGTAATCCTGCAGCTGCGGACGGAAATCCGGATGCGCGCAGTTGTCGATCAGCACCTGCGCGCGCTTGCGCGGGGTCAGGCCACGCAGGTCGGCCAGGCCCTGTTCGGTGACGATCACCGACACGTCGTGCTCGGTGTGGTCGACATGGCTGGCCATCGGCACGATCGCCGAAATGGTGCCGTTCTTCGCGGTGGACGGGCTCAGGAACGCTGACAGGAAACCATTGCGGGCAAAGTCACCCGAACCGCCGATGCCGTTCATGATCCGCGTGCCCATCACGTGCGTCGAATTGACGTTGCCGTAGATGTCCACCTCGATCATGCCGTTCATGCCGATGCAGCCCAGGCGGCGCACCAGTTCCGGATGGTTGGAGATTTCCTGCGTGCGCATGATGATGCGCTCGCGGTAGAAATCGATGTTCTCCTTGAACGTCTCGTTGGCCTGCGGGCTCAGCGCGAAGCCGGTGCACGAGGCGTAGCTCAGCACGCCGTCGCGCAGCAGATCGAGCATGCCGTCCTGGATCACTTCGGTGAACGCGGCCAGGTCGCGGAAGCCGCTCTTGGCCAGGCCGGCCAGCACGGCGTTGGGGATGTTGCCCACGCCCGACTGCAGCGGCAGCAGGTTCGGCGGCAGGCGGCCCTTCTTCACCTCGTGCTTGAGGAATTCGATCAGGTGCGACGCGATCTGCTCGCTGGTCGCATCGATCGGGCTGAACGGGCTGTTGCGGTCCGGGCCGTTGGTGCGCACCACGGCCACGATCTTGTCCGGGTCGCAGCGCAGCGCGGTGTCGCCGATGCGGTCGTTGGCGTTCACCAGCGGAATCGGCTTGCGGTGCGGCGGCAGCGCGGTGCCGTAGTAGATGTCATGCATGCCGTCGACGCCGGCCGGCTGCCATTCGTTGACCTCGACGATCACCTTCTTGGCCAGGTCCAGCCAGGTCTTGTTGTTGCCGACCGAGGTGGAGGGCACCAGCGAACCATCCTCGCGGATGGCCGAGACCTCGATCACGGCGGTATCGATCTCGCCATAGAAACCGAACCACACGTGCTGGGCCACGTGGCTGAGGTGGATGTCGATGTAATCCAGCTTGCCCTCGTTGATGCGGTTGCGCGCATCCGGGTCGCTCTGGAACGGCATGCGCATGGCGATGCCATCGGCCTTGGCCAGCGCGCCATCGAGTTCCGGCGCGGTGGAGGCGCCAGTCATCAGGCTGATCTGGAAGGGCTGGCCCTGGGCATGCACCGCTTCGATGCGGCGGGCCAGTTCGACGGGAACGGCCTTGGGATACCCGGAGCCGGTAAAGCCGCTCATGGCCACGGTTTCACCGGGCTGGATCAGCGCGGCTGCGGCCTCCGCGGAGACCACGCGGTCACGAAGACGCGCGTTGGCGATGCGATCAACAGACATGACGACACGTGTTGCTGGGGGGAATTCCGATTATCGGCCATCCTCATCCGTACGGGGGGTTCTACCTTCGTGGAATGGCTTTTCCCGCAGGGGTCACCCAAACCCGCCGGTTTTGTTTTGCAGTGCAGCGTGCAAAGTGCTTTCGCAGCCCGCACGATGGACCTGCATCCCGACGTGGGGGAGGGAGCAGAGCCCGCTGGCAGTTCGCTGCAAGCGGGCTTTTTTATTGTCTGCCGTCCAGTATGAATACGCGGTTCCCATCGGGGGTCGGATCCTTTTGCCACAGGCAAAAGGCTCTGACCCCACCAGGGGCATCAACCGGCGGCATCTCGGGGTCAGAGCCCTTCGCCGTTGGCAAAGGGATCCGACCCCGCGAGAATCAGCCCATGACCCTCGCTCCCGCTGACCTGCCCGCCTCCCTGCAGCCTCTTGTCGACCGCGCTCTGGCGCGTCTGGCCCAGGTCCTGCCCGAGCCCATCCCGGCCAACCTGCTGCCGCTGCTAACCCGGCTGGCGGTGACCAGTGACTTCGCGCTGGACACCCTGGTGCGGCAACCGGCCTTGCTGGCACAGCTGGCCGCGCCCGGCTGCCCGCCGATCCCGGCGCCGGTGCTCGATCCTCTGCAGCCCAGCGACTGGCCGGCGCAGATACGGCGCTGGCGCACGGCAATGTCCACACGGCTGATCTGGCGTGACCTGACCGGTCTGGACGACGTGGCGCAGACTCTGGCCGGTGCCACCGCCCTTGCCGAGGATTGCCTGCGGCTGGCGCTGGACGCCCTGCAGCAGGAATTCGCCCAGCGTCACGGCGTCATCGCCGATGAACACGGCATCCCGCAGCAGCTGGTGGTGTTCGGCCTTGGCAAGCTGGGCGGTGGCGAGCTCAACTTCAGTTCCGATGTGGACCTGGTCTACGCCTACCCGCAGGGTGGTGAATCCGATGGACCGCGTCCGTTGGCGGCGGAAGAATATTTCGCCCGTCTCGGCCAGCGCCTGGCCAAGCTGCTGGATGAAACCACCGTCGATGGCTTCAGCCACCGCGTCGACCTGCGCCTGCGTCCGTTCGGCAGCGCCGGCCGCGTTGCACTCTCGTTCGCGGCGATGGACCAGTATTTCCAGCGCGAGGGCCGTGATTGGGAGCGCTATGCGTGGCTGAAGGCGCGCGCGGTGGCCGGCGATATCGAGGCCGGTGAGGCGTGGCTGCAGACCCTGCGCCCGTTCGTGTACCGCCGCTACCTGGATTTCACCGCGCTCGATGGCCTGCGCGAAATGAAGGCGGCCATCACCGCCGAAGTCGCACGCCGCGAACTGCACGACGACATCAAGCGCGGCGCCGGTGGCATCCGCGAGATCGAATTCCTGTGCCAGGCGCTGCAGCTGATCCGCGGTGGTCGCGAACCGGCATTGCGCGAGCGTCGGCTGCTGGTGGCGCTGGACGCACTGGTGGCCGCCGGGCAGATCGCGCCCGAGGATGGCAGCGCGCTGCGCGAGGCCTACCTGTTCCTGCGGCGCCTGGAAAACCGCCTGCAGATGCTGCGTGACGCGCAGACTCACGTGCTGCCCAGCGACGCACTTGACCGCGAACGCATCGCTGTTGGGCTCGGGTATCCGGACTGGGAGGTGCTGCGCGCGGCGCTGGCCGTGCAGCAGCAACGGGTCAGTACCGAATTCGCCGCGCTGCTGGCACCGCGCAAGGGCCAGGCCGCGCCCGACGCACTGGCCAACTATTGGCGCAGCCTGCCCGAAGGCAGCAACGCACCGCTGCTGGCCGAAGCCGGTTTCCTCGATGCCAACGGCGCCGACCAGTCGCTGCGCGATTTCGCCCAGGGCACCGGCGTGAAGTCGTTGTCCGATGCCGCGCGTGCGCGGCTGGATCGCGTACTGCCCGCGTTGCTGCATGCGGCCACGCGCTCGCCACAGCCCGATGCCGCGCTCAAGCGCGTGCTTGGCCTGCTGCAGGCGGTGCTGCGCCGGACCAGCTATCTCGCCTTGCTGGACGAACAGCCCAGCGCGCTGGCGCGGCTGGTGGACGTGCTGGCGCGCAGCGCGTTGCTGGCCGAGCGCCTGGCAGCGTATCCGCTGCTGCTGGACGAACTGCTGGACGTGCGCGTGTCCGGGCCGATGCCGGATGCGGCTGGCATGCTGGCCGAGTGCCAGCAGGTGCTGGCGGTGGAAGATCCCGAATCCGCACTGCGCTGGCTCAATGAAACGCGGCTGGCACTCAGCTTCCGCATGGCGATGGCCACGCTGGATGGCCGCCAGGGCGCGGTCGACAGCACGCGTCAACTGGCCGAGCTGGCGCAGGCCGTGGTGGTCACCGTGTTGGCGATGGCCGAAGCGGACATGCATGCCGCACACGGCGAGATTCCCGGCGGACGTTTCGCGATCATCGGTTATGGCAGCCTCGGTGGTCTGGAGCTGGGCTTCGGTTCCGATCTGGACCTGGTGTTCCTGCACGACAACCCGGCCGGCGTAGACGCCAGTGATGGCGCGCGTCCGCTGGAACCGGGGCGCTGGTATGCGCGCCTGGCGCAGAAGGTGATGGCGCTGCTCGGTGCGGTGACCGCCGCCGGGCGCCTGTACGACATCGACGTGCGCCTGCGCCCGGATGGTGGCAAGGGTTCGCTGGTGTCTTCGTTGGCCAGTTACACCGAATACCAGCGCGAACGCGCGTGGACCTGGGAACACCAGGCGCTGGTGCGCGCGCGTGGCGTGGCCGGCGATGCCAGCCTGCTGGCCGACTTCGAGCAGGTGCGTGCGCAGACGCTTGGGCGTGAGCGCGACACCGGTGTGCTGTATGCGGACGTGCTGAAGATGCGCGGCCGCATGCGCACCGAACTGGACCGCAGCGATGCCGCGCGGCTGGACCTGAAGCAGGGCGCGGGTGGCGTGGTGGACCTGGAGTTCCTGCTGCAGACCGGCGTGTTGGCGCGTAGCGCCCGGCATGCAGCGCTGCTGCAGCCGCGCGACACGCCGTCGTTGATCGATGCGTTGGCGGTTGCGGAATTCCTGCCGGAAGACACCGCGCAGGCGCTGCATGGAGCACATGCCACGTTGCTGGATGTGGGCCTGGCCTGCACCCTGGACCGGCGCCCGCGGCTGGCACCGACCACGCCCGCGATTGAAGAGGCGTGTGCGGCGATTACGGCAGCGTGCATCGCCGCGGAGCTGCCGTTCGCCTGAGTGGGTGCAAATGCTGCAACAACTTTGGGTGGCTGCCGACCGTTGGTCGGCACAATCTGTCGGCAGCGATGGGTTCTGCAGGGCGTGCCGACCAACGGTCGGCACCCACCGGATCAATGGTCCTGCGGATGGCCCACCGGATCAATGATCTGAGCGTTGGCCCGCTGTTGGTAGGTGCCGACCGTTGGTCGGCACAATCTGTCAGCAGCGATGAACGCTGAAGGAACGTGCCGACCAACAGTCGGCACCCACCGGGTTCAAGGTGTGTGCCAACCAAGGTTGGCACCTACCAGAGCAACGGCGGTCAGCTGGTGGTGCGCAGCGGCGCCATCTTCCACAACAGCGCGCGGAATGGGGCCAGCAGGCAGACGCCGATCGCCAGCTTCACCGCCAGGTCGCCGGCAGCCCAGCTCACCCACGGCAGGGTCGAACCGGCAAACGCGATCGACCAGAAAATGGTGGTATCCACCGTCGCGCTGCAGGTGGTGGCCACCATCGGTGCGCGCCACCAGCTGCCACGGCGCAGGCGGTCGAACACGGTGATGTCCAGCAGCTGCGCCACGATGAAGGCCGAGCACGAGGCAATGGCGATGCGCGGGGTGGCCACCCAGATCGACAGCAGTACCGCCACCGCAAAACCAATCCACGCCACGCGGCGGGCGGGGCCCGGGCCGAAGCGGCGGTTGATCAGGTTGCTGACCAGGAACGCGACCGGGTAACTGAAAGCACCCCAGGTCAGCCAATCGTTGATCGGGTACTGCACCAGTACGTTGGACAGCAGCACCACCGCGCCCATGGCCAGCACCGCCAGCACCAGGGCGCGGGCGGTCAACGGGGCAAACACAGGGGCAGGACGCACGGACATGGCGAGCCAGGGGGACAAAGGGGATCGCCCATTATCCGCCCGGCCCGCGGTAATGCCAAAACCGGCCGTTCAGCTTTACAGCGTTTCGCTCATCACATCGCCGGCGGCATAGGCGGTCGGTACATAGGCCAGCGCCTGGCCCTGCGCGCTCTTCACGGTCCAGCCGGCACCCGCGTCGGTCGGGTCGAAGCGCACCTGCTGGCCGACGACGAAACCGGCAATCGGGTCATCGCCTGCAGCCGCCGGCCATTGCAGCGTTGCGGTCTGGTCGGCCTTGCCGGGCACCTGCAGGTGCACCTGGCGATCACCGGCTGGCGTGGTGGCGACCTGCTTCACTTCCATCGGTGGCAGCGGCACCGCCGGCGTGCGTGCGGCGACCTTGCCGTTGCGCTCGCTGGCCTTGAACGGGGCCTTGGACAGTTCGGCCAGTCCCATCGACGTGGCCAACGGAATCGACAGCACGATCAGCGACGTGACCAACACGCTGGTCTGGCCGCTGTTCAACTGCGGCGCGGCGCCGGCATGGACGGTGGGCACCACCAGCGCCGAAAGCAGCAGGGCAGTGGCGGGAACGCGCAGGCAACGGAACATGGAGACCTCCTGGTCAGGGTGGGGACGGCGGCTCAGTGCCGGGTATCGAAGATGTCGCGCGGGCCGGTGGCCTCGGGCAGATATTCCAGTGGACGGCCCTGGTTGTCCTTCAACTGCCAGCCCTGGTCGGCGCCGGTCGGTTCGAAGTTCACGGTCTGGCCCACGGTGAACTGCACGGCGGGATCGCCGATGCCGCGCGGGTACTGCATCGATGCGGTGTTCTGCGGATCGTTGGCATCGCGCAGCAGCACTTCGCGGCGGCCATCCACGGTGGTGGCGATCGCACTCACCTGCATCTGCGGCAGCTTGATCTGCTGCGGGCGGGCCAGCGGCCGGCCAGCGTCGGCGGCATCCTGGGCTTCCTTCGCCGCCGCCGCGCGGGCCGACGTCACCATCTGTGTGGACATCTCCAGGCTCGGTCCCTGCGGGCCCGGGTCGTGGATGATCACGATGCGGCGCTCTGCATGAGCGGCCGTGGACCAGGCCAGGCTTGCGACGATCAGCATCGGCATCAGGACGGCGGGCAGGGTACGCATGTCGTTCTCCTTGCTGGATTCAGGGCGTGGCGGCGGCAGCACCAGCTACCGGCACGTGAGGGATCACCAGTTCCTGCTGCAGCTGGCTGCGCTGGTGCAGGAAATCGAACACCGATTCCACCGTCACCACCGAATAGTTGCCGGAGATGCGTTCGCCGGCCGGATGGTCAGTGGTGGTGGCGTTGGCCACGAACAGGCGCGCACCCACGCGCTTGCCGAGGCCGATATGCAGCACGCTGGGTTGGTACTTCTGCTGGCGCAGCCACTGCTGCGCCTGTTCGCGCTTGACGATGGCCGGCGCGCCTTCGGCCTGTGCCATCGCCGCGGCCAGCACTTCCAGCACCCACTGGTTGGAGTTCTGGTAGTCGGTGGCGAACGGGTAGGCAACCACGTTGTATCTGGTTTCGTGCAGTGCCTTCGGCTGGATCGACGGCGACACCAGCATCGCTTTCAACGCGGCACGCAGCGGCGCCGAGGGCACGCCGATGCGCAGGTCGGTATGGCCTCCGCTCTCGCCGACGAAGTTGCCCAGCCCTTCGTGGTACAGCTGCGAGCTGTCGGTCTTGCAGCGGTTGAGCAGGTGCATCGCGCGCCAGCGGCCATTGTCCTCACGCACCAGGAAGGCCAGGTGGCTGTGGCGCAGGCCGTAGCGACTCAGGTCCTGGCCACCGCGCGCGGCCACCACCACGTCCACATCGGGCAGCGCGTCCAGGCGCTCAGCGGTGGTCCAGGCCACGTCCAGCATCGCCGCCTGCGCGGCCACGCTCGGGTAGCGCTCGCGGCATTCGGTGCTGTTGGCCCGGGCCGGTGCGGTCGCCAGCAGGCTGGCGATCAGCAGCGCGGCGCGCGGCAGGCGGGAGAAACGATCCATGTCGATACCTTCAACGGCGGGCAGGCCCGCGCGCCGATCATACGCCGGTCAGCGCAGGGGACGATCCACGCCCTTGCGCTTGAGTTCCCGGTCACAGGCGTCGCTGATCGGTGCCACCGGCAGCGGCGGGCGCTGGCCCTTCGGATCGCGCAGCGCCGGTTGTTCGCGATACGCGTCCAGCTGCTGCTGGCATTGATACGAGATCGGATCCAGCTCGGTGGGCGTGGTGGAACAGGCAGCGAGCAGGGCCAGGGGCAGCAGGAGCAAGGTACGCATGAAGACGTTCAGAGTGATGGGGGACGCTGGACTCTAACCGCGCAGCCGGATCGAAATGTTCAGAAATCGCTGGGCACCCGGGTAGTGCCGGCCGCTGGCCGGCAACGACAGGGTGTTCGGCAATGGGTACAGCGTTGCCGGCCAGCGGCCGGCACTACCGTGATGCCAGGCGCCGAGGATTGCCGGCCAGCGGCCGGCACTACCTCAATGCCAAACGCAGCTTCACCTCCGCCGCCACCCGCGCGGTCTCGCGCAGCGGTTCGATGCGGTCGTACTGCCAGTCCAGCCAGTGCGCCTGCAGCCGCCCGCGCTCGCGCAGCTGCTGCTGAAAGCGTGCCAGCCGCCCCTGCGCGGTATCGGCCAGCGCCACCATCACCGGCATGCGCGTGGCGCAGGCTTCAGAAAGCAGGTTCACCGAATCGGGCGAGACCACCACGCGGTTGGCCCAGCCGAGCAGGCCGCCATAGGGATTGGTTCCGTCGCCGCCATCGCCCCAGATCACATGCGGCAGATCGGCGAACGTCGCGCGCAGGATCTCGGCCAAGGCCGGCGGCGTGCGTCGCGAGGTGGTCGCCAGCAGGCTGCCGCCCTCAGCGCGAATCTGATCGGCCAACGCCTGGAACACGCCCACCATCGCCGTCTCATCCCACGGAGCCAGCGGTGTCGGTCCACCCACCAGCAACGCGGTGCGCGGGCCGGGCAGGGTGCTGAAGCTGGCGAACGCGGCACGGCCCCAGGCCAGCCAGTCGTCGTCCACCGGATTGAGGCTGCCGAGCAGGGTCAGCACATTGCTGCCACGCAGGGCATCGTGTTCGGGCACCACCACCATGTCCCAGTGGCGGGCGCTGATGCGCGGGTCGAGGATCTGCACCACCTGGCTGCCACGTGCACGCAGCACGCGCAGGGCGCCGGCGGCCTGACGGCCACAGCCGATCGCCAGGGCGGGAGGCTCCGCGGCCAGCGACGCGAACGCCTCGCCGTAGCCGTTCACATCGCCCGGCAGGCGCCGCGGCGAGAGCCAGCGCCAGGGCGCACGGGGCTGCAGGACCAGCGGCCGATGGGTGCCCTGGCGCAGCGCAGAGGCCAGCGCGACCGCCTGGCGGACATTGCCCGCACGGCCGTCCGTGACCGTCCAGGGCGCACTCGATCGTTTCACCTGTGGCATTAATTCGTTTCAGCCCTGCTGGGTGTTGCAACAGTCGCGACACTCTACACTGCGGCTCGTCGATTCGCCCCGCGCCGCCCGCGGGCACTGACCTTCCCTTAGCCGCCCTGGAGATCCACCGATGTCCCACGCGCTCGACGCTGCTGCCCTCGATCAGTTGTTCCGCACCGCCCGCACCCAGAATGGCTTCCTCGACAAGCCGGTGCCGGCCAGCCTGCTGCAGGAACTGTACGACCTGGTGAAGTGGGGCCCGACTGCGGCCAACACCACGCCGGCCCGCTTCGTCTTCGTCACCTCGAAGGAAGCCAAGGCCAAGCTGGCCCCGGCCCTGTCCGAAGGCAACCACGACAAGACGATGGCCGCCCCGGTCACCGTCATCATCGGCTTCGACCTGGACTTCCACGAGAAGCTGCCGTACCTGTTCCCGCACACCGATGCCAAGGCCTGGTTCGACGGCCCGCAGGAAGGCCGCCACGAAGCCGCCATCCGCAACGGCAGCCTGCAGGGCGCCTACCTGATCCTGGCCGCACGCGCGCTGGGCCTGGATGCCGGCCCGATGTCCGGCTTCGATGCGGCCAAGGTGGATGAAGCCTTCTTCGCCGGCACCTCCATCAAGTCGAATTTCCTGGTCAACCTGGGTTACGGTGACTCGGCGGGCCTGTTCCCGCGTCTGCCGCGCCTGTCGTTCGACGAAGCGGCGCGCATCGCGTAAGTCGCTGTATCGATTCCGGGCCGCCGCCTTGGCGGTCCCTGCTGTACCCACCCTACGATCCGGAGAGTTCCTGAGATGAGCGCCACCCGTAAACTGCTGCTGCCGCTGGCCCTGACCCTGGCCATCGCCGCCTGCTCCAAGCCGGCCGACACCGCTGCCCCGGCGGCTGACGCCGCCGCCCCGGCCACCACCGAACAGGCTGCCACCCCGGCTGCCGATGCTGCCGCCGCCGCGCCGGCCGCCGAAGCGATCCAGATCGCCTCGGGCACCTACAAGCTGGACCCGACCCACACCGACGTGCTGGCCCAGTGGAGCCACTTCGGCTTCTCCAACCCGAGCGCGCACTTCGGCAACGTCGAAGGCACCCTGGTGTACAACGCCGAAGACGTGACCAAGTCCACCGTGGAAGTGAAGCTGCCGTTGAGCGGCCTGAACAGCTTCACCGCCAAGTTCGACGAGCACCTGAAGAGCGCCGACTTCTTCGACGCCGCCAAGTTCGCCGATGCCACCTTCAAGAGCACCAAGGTGGAAGCGGCCGGCACCAACAAGCTGACCGTCACCGGCGACCTGACCATCAAGGGCATCACCAAGCCGGTCACCCTGGACGTGACCGTCAACGGCGGCGGCGAGCACCCGATGGCCAAGGTTCCGGCCGCCGGCTTCGATGCCACCACCACCCTGAAGCGCAGCGATTTCGGCGTCGGCGCGTATGCCCCGAACGTCAGCGATGAAGTGAAGATCCGCATCACCACCGAAGCCACCGGCGAAAAGCCGGCGGCTTGATGCACCCCGCTCACTCGTCGTGAGAAGGCAGAAGGCCCGCTGAAAAGCGGGCCTTCTTTTTTGGGCGTGGGGGACGCCTTGGTAGGCGCCAACCTTGGTTGGCACACGAGCATTTCGCAGGCCAACCGAGGTTGGCCACTACCGGTTCATGCAGGGCGGGAGAATGCTTTGGTAGATGCCAACCTTGGTTGGCGCACGAGCACTTCGCGGGCCAACCAAGGTTGGCCACTACCGGTTCATGCAGGGCCGGAGAGTGCTTTGGTAGGTGCCAACCTTGGTTGGCACACGAGCATTTCGCGGGCCAACCAAGGTTGGCCACTACCGGTTCGTGCAGGGCCGGAGAGTGCTTTGGAAGGTACCAACCTTGGTTGGCACACGAGCATTTCGCAGGCCAACCAAGGTTGGCCACTACCGGTTCATGCAGGGCCGGAGAGTGCTTTGGTAGGTGCCAACCTTGGTTGGCACACGAGCACTCCGCGGGCCAACCAAGGTTGGCCACTACCGGGTACGCGGGTTCAGCGCAACGCGCCCAACCATGCCACGCACGCTTCGCTCGGGCTCTGCTTGGCCTTCACCGTCATCCCGCTCGCGCGCGCGAAGGTCTGCGCGGCCTGCGCCACCACCTGGCGTGCGATCAGCGCCGCCTGCTTGGTCGCGGCCTGCTGCTTGCGCAGCTGCACGATGTTGATCGACGGCCGACCCACCGGGGCATATTTCTGGTCACGTCGCAGCACGTCGGCCACCTGCGCCACTTCGAATTCGGCCTGCAGGTAGCGGTGTTGTGCCTCCACCAGCTCACGTAGCGGCGCGCGCAGCGCGGCCGGGTCGGCGAAGGCGGCCAGTGCGGTATCGCAGGCGGCGTCATCGGCAAAGCGGGTACGCAGCGCATCCACGCTGGCCAGGGTCAGTTTGGCCATGTGGCCCTCGTTGCTGCAGGAAAGGAGCGCGATTGTCGCATTGCTTGGCGTGCTCCGGGCCGGGAGGCCTCCGCTTTGGTAGAGTCGACTGTTAGTCGACGGCTCTTGGCGCGATGCCTGGAACCCCCGCGCTGCGCGCGATAGTCGACTAACTGTGATCTCTCTGTAGGTTGTTCATCCGGGACATCTTTGGAAAATGGTGGTTACCACACCGTTCCAGTCCCCAAAGAGCCCGGATGAACAATCATAAAAATGCCCGTTTGACGCCGTTTAGTCGAGCGCTTCTGGTCCGCCGCATCCTCCACGAGGGCCTACGCCCGGAAGAAGCAGCTCAAGCGTGTGGCGTAAGTGTGCGTACGGCCTACAAGTGGCTGGCCCGATTCCGCCAGTTCGGGGCACCGGGCCTGGAAAACCGCAGCTCACGGCCTCACCAGACGCCGCATGCCACACCTGCTCCGGTAGTCGAGCAAATCAAGGAGCACCGCCGTAAGCGGCAGACCTACCTGACCATCTCCAAGGCGCTGGGGGTCGGCCACAGTACGATTTCAAGGCTGATGCGCGCCCACGGCCTCAATCGGTTGTGTCGGCTTGATCCGCCCAAGGAGGTCATCCGATACGAATACGATCAGCCCGGAGGGCTGCTGCATCTGGACATCAAGAAGCTGGGCAACTTCCAGCGGCCAGGGCACAGAACCGATGCCAAGCGCAGGGGAAACGCCGCCGGCGGTGGCTGGGGCTACGTCCACGTGGCCATCGACGATCACTCCCGGGTCGCCTTCAGCAGCGTCCACCCCAACGAACAGGGCGAAACCGCTTGTCAGGCGTTGCTGGGCGCTCTGGAGTACTACGCCAGCCTGGGAATCACCTTCAAGCGGATCCTGACCGACAACGGTGCCTGCTATCGCTCTACCGCCTTTGCCAAGCTGCTCAAATCCCTTGGGATCAAGCACATCAGAACCAAGCCCTACACGCCGCGGACCAATGGCAAAGCCGAGCGCTTCATCCAGACCAGCCTGCGCGAGTGGGCTTACGCCTGCGAGTACGCATCCTCGGACCAGCGCAATTCCGTGTTGAACCAATGGCTGCACCACTACAACTGGCACCGTCCCCATATGGCGATCGGCGGCCAGCCACCTATCTCAAGAGTACGGCTGAACAACGTAGTGGGTTTACACAACTAACAGTCGACTCTACCTGGCTGGCATTTCAGGCGCAGCCGCATCCACGGAAGGAAGACCCATGCAGGACACGCAGTACTGGTTGAACGAATTCTGGACGGGCCTGAGCGTGCTCGATCTGCTGGGCGGCAGCGTGCTCGGCACGTTGCTTGGCCTGGTGCTGGGCATCTTCGCCTGGCGCTGGCTGCACCGCCGTGGTTGGTTGCAGCGGCGCAAGCGCTGGCATCACTGGCTGCTGGCCAGTTACGTGGTGCTGCTGCCGCTGGCCACTGCCTTCTTCGGCCTGCAGCTGGGCTTCACTGCTGGTGCGCACCGCGCGCTGTTCAAGCAGCTCGATCATTTCCAGCCGCACCTGCAGACCCTGGTGGAAGGCTGGAGCGAAGGCTTCACCGATTCACTGGACGACCCGCGCATGCGCGAGGCATTGCGCAGCGAGGGCACGGTGGGCGATGTGGCCGACACCATCGCCTCGGCCTACCTCAGCGAGCACCCGTTGCCCGGTCTCGACCGTCTTGGCGATGGTCCGTTGGCGCGCGGTACCGGCTGGGTGATCGGCAAGGTGCGCGAAGGCCTGCTGCGCGGCATGGTGGAAGACACGCTGGTGGACAAGGCCGGCACCCTCGGCCTGGAACCCAAGGTGGTGCGCGAGGCGCTGACCATGCATGTGGATGAGCTGCTGCACACCCGTGGCGTGCTGCGGCTGGTGAAGGCACAGATCAACGGCATGATGCCCGGCGTGTACTTCGGGCTGCTGTTGCCGCTGCTGATCATCGCGCTGCTGGTGGCGCTGGAGATATGGGCCGCGCACCGGTTCGGGTGGACGCGGCAGGTGGCATCCAGCGCGGTAGTGCCGGCCGCTGGCCGGCAGCTGCAGGTTCCTGCCGAGGGTTCATGAGGTTGCCGGCCAGCGGCCGGCACTACCTGTCGGAGGGCGTGCGGACCAACGGTCCGCACCCACCGGATGCCCGGTCAATCGCCGTCGGTTTCGTCCGGGTGGGCTTTCCAGTAGCCGGTGGAACGGATCCAGTCGCGCGGCACGCCCAGGTGGCCTTCGATGAACTTGCGCATCATCCGTGCGCGGCGCGATTCGGTGGCGATCCAGTAGAAGACATCGCCGTCCGGTGCCTCGAAGTCGGTCAGCATGTCTTCCAGCAGCGTGCTGCTCGCTGCCGGGAAGCCATTGCGCTCCAGCCAGTGGATACGCACGTTCTCGTACTGCGGCAGGTCCTGGCGTTCGGCTTCATCGCTTACTTCGATGAAGGCCTGCACCTCGGCATCCTCCGGCAGCACGTCCAGCCAGCGGGCGATGGCCGGCAGCGCGGTTTCATCGCCGATCAGCACATAGGCGTCGTAGCTGTCGGCCACCACGAACGAGCCGCGCGGGCCGCCGATCACCAGCGTGTCGTCGGCCTTGGCCTGCTCGGCCCACGGCCCGGCAATGCCCTGGTCGTGCAGCACGAAGTCGATGGCCAGCTCGCCGGTTTCATGGTCCCACCAGCGGGGGGTGTAGTCGCGGGCCGGTGAGGGCTCCTTGCCGGCCGGATAGCTGCGGCCTTCGGCAGTGACCACCGGCAGCACCATCTCGCCGCTGGCATTGGGGAAGAACAGCTTGATGTGGTCGTCAGCGCCGGGCGAATCGAAACCGGCCAGCTCGGCGCCACCCAGCACGATGCGGCGCATGTGCGGGGTGACCTCTTCGGTGCGCAGCACGGTCAGTTCACGGAAGCGCACATCCAGGCGCAGGCGCGTGTTGTTGTGTTCGGTCATGGGGTTACCTGTAAAGGTGTCGCGCGGGGGCGCGCGGCGTAGGGGCGACCTGGCTGGAGTCAGTCTGGCTGGGTCGTTGAAAAGGCTTGGCTCTCGCTACCGGCCGCACCGTTGAGCAGCGCGGACGCCCGCGTCAGCAGCGCCGCTACTTCTTCTGCCTCGCCCTCGGCCCAGCGGCCGTGGTGATGCACCAGCGCCCGCTTGAACTCGCGCAGGGCGCCGGCCAGCGGCGGCGGCAGCGAGGCCTTGGTGATCTCGCGGGCACGGTCAAAGGCACGTCGCTGCGCCAGGCGCACCTGGGTGCGCTGCACCTTCAGCTCGAACTCGCCGGCGGCGGTGATGCGGAAGATCCGCTTGCCGTCCACTTCCTCGGCCTCGATCCAGCCGGCCTGCTCGAAGCTGGCCAGCAGCGGGTACATGGTGCCGGCGCTGGGCGTGTAGGCCTGCATGAACTGGTTGCTGATCAGCTGCATCAGCTCGTAGCCGTGGCGCGGCTGCTCGCCGATCAGGGCCAGCACCAGCAGGCGCAGGTCGCCGCGGCTGAGCACCCGCGGCTGGCCGTTGCGGCGTGGTACTTCCGGATTGGTGGAACGGGCTCTGGGAGAAGCGGTACGGCTCATTTCGATATATCGGTAAACGAGTGTGCAAACGATATATCGATATATCGAAGCCGACAATCATCGATCCGGCCACAAGCGGGTCAGTTTTGGGCCACGGTGGGCCCCGCGCACAGCAAAAGGGGCGCCTCTTGCGAGGCGCCCCGGGCAACACTGTGGAAGGGAGTGAGGCAGGGCCAGACGGCGGACCGAAGCGGGCGAGGCCAACACTCGAGGCCTACCCTGAGGGCAGTGCGGGGGGCGATCCAGAGGCAGGTGCGACACGTTGTCGCCCGTTCAGCGCCAGCACGCGGAGCCGATACAGGTGGGCATGGCGCTGCCCTACAACCGTCATCGGCAGCGGTAACACTGCGTCCTGCACATGGGCGCAGCGGCCCGCAAGCGACAGCCCGCGCAGCCACCAAGGCCCGCCGCAGGGCCTTCAGCGGCCCCGGCAAGCCCCTTGCGGACACTGGCCGGTTGCATCCATACGCCTGCGTAGCCAAGTGACGAAAGCCCTTGGTGCGCTACACTTTGCGGTCTAGAAATCTATACAACAGTCGCGCGCGTGCGTGCGGTTATGGGAGCGCTAATGAACTGGTTGAACGAGGTGCTGAACAACGACCCGAATCCTGTGGAAACCCAGGAGTGGATCGAGTCGTTGAAGGCCGTTATTGATGTCGAGGGCTCCGAGCGCGCGCATCAGCTGCTGGAAGGCATGGTGGAACTGACCCGTCGTTCGGGCGCCTACCTGCCGTTCTCTCCCACCACCGAATACGTCAACACCATCGAGCCGCAGCTCGAGGCCAAGAGCCCGGGCAATGCCGAGTTGGAATGGCGCATCCGTTCGATCATCCGCTGGAACGCGATGGCCACCGTGGTCCGCGCCAACCGCAAGCCGGGTGACCTGGGCGGCCACATCGCCTCGTTCGCCTCCGGCGCCACCCTGTACGACGTGGGCTTCAACCACTTCTGGCGCGCCCCGAGCGAAAACCACCCGGGCGACCTGCTGTTCATCCAGGGCCACAGCGCCCCGGGCATCTACGCGCGTTCCTTCCTGGAAGGCCGCATCAGCGAAGAGCAGCTGGACAAGTTCCGCATGGAAGTGGACGGCGGTGGCCTGTCCTCGTACCCGCACCCGTGGCTGATGCCGGAATACTGGCAGACCCCGACCGTGTCGATGGGCCTGGGCCCGCTGGCCGCCATCTACCAGGCGCAGTTCATGCGCTACCTGGAAAACCGTGGCCTGATCGAGAAGTCCGACCGCAAGGTGTGGTGCTTCATTGGCGACGGCGAGAGCGACGAGCCGGAAACCCTGGGTGCCATCGCCCTGGCCGGCCGTGAAGGCCTGGACAACCTGATCTTCGTGGTGAACTGCAACCTGCAGCGCCTGGACGGCCCGGTACGCGGCAACGGCAAGATCATCCAGGAACTGGAAGGCGTGTTCCGTGGCGGCGGCTGGAACGTGATCAAGCTGCTGTGGGGCGGTTACTGGGATGCCCTGCTGGCCAAGGACAGCGACGGCGTCCTGAAGAAGCTGATGATGGAAACCGTCGACGGCGAATACCAGAACTGCAAGGCCTTCGGCGGCGCGTATACCCGCGAGCATTTCTTCGGCAAGTACCCGGAAACCGCTGCGATGGTTGCCGGCCTGAGCGACGACGACATCTGGCGCCTGAACCGTGGTGGCCACGACCCGCACAAGGTGTACGCCGCCTACCACCAGGCCGTGAACACCAAGGGCATGCCGACCGTCATCCTGGCCAAGACCGTGAAGGGTTACGGCATGGGCAGCGCCGGTGAGGCACTGAACCCGACCCACCAGACCAAGAAGCTGGACGACGAAGCGGTGCGCCACTTCCGCGACCGCTTCAACATTCCGGTGACCGACGCGCAGCTGGCCGACGGCCAGGTGCCGTTCTACCACCCGGGCCCGGATTCGCCGGAAGTGCAGTACCTGCAGGAACGCCGTGCCGCGCTGGGCGGTTACCTGCCGCAGCGCCGCCGCAAGGCCGACAAGACCTTCGTGGCACCGAAGCTGGAAGCCTACGAGCGCCTGCTGAAGAGCAGCGGCGAGCGCAGCTACTCCACCACCATGGCCTTCGTGCAGAGCCTGAACATCACCCTGCGTGACAAGGAACTGGGCCCGCACATCGTGCCGATCGTGGCCGACGAAGCGCGTACCTTCGGTATGGAAGGCCTGTTCCGCCAGATCGGCATCTACGCGCCGTTCGGCCAGAAGTACAAGCCGGTGGACGCCGACCAGCTGATGTTCTACCGCGAAGACCAGAGCGGGCAGGTGCTGCAGCAGGGCATCAGCGAGCCGGGCGCGATCAGCTCGTGGATGGCGGCCGGTACCAGCTACTCGGTCAGCAACGTGCCGATGCTGCCGTTCTACATCTACTACTCGATGTTCGGCTTCCAGCGCGTGGGCGACATCGCCTGGCAGGCCGCCGACATGCGTACCCGCGGCTTCCTGCTGGGTGGCACCGCCGGCCGCACCACGCTGAACGGTGAAGGCCTGCAGCACGAAGATGGCTTCAGCCATCTGGTGGCCGGTGGCATCCCGAACGTGCGCAGCTACGACCCGACCTTCGGCTTCGAAGTGACCGTGGTACTGCAGCACGGCACCAAGCGCATGATGGAAGACCAGGTGGACGAGTATTACTACGTCACCCTGATGAACGAGAACTACACCCACCCGGAAATGCCGGAAGGTGCGGCTGAAGGCATCGTCAAGGGCATGTACCTGCTGACCGACGCCGGCAAGCCGAAGAAGGGCGAGCTGCGCGTGCAGCTGCTGGGCTCGGGCACCATCCTGCGCGAAGCCATTGCCGCCGCCGAGCTGCTGGACAAGGACTTCGGCGTGACCGCCGACATCTGGAGCTGCCCGAGCTTCAACGAACTGCGTCGCGATGGTTTCGACGTGGAACGTGCCAACCGCCTGCATCCGGAAGGTGAGCAGCGCAAGGCCTACGTGACCGAGCTGCTGGAAGGCCGCCAGGGCCCGGCGATTGCCGCCACCGACTACGTGCGTGCGTATGCGGACCAGATCCGTGCGTTCGTGCCGATGTCGTACACCGTGCTGGGTACCGATGGCTTCGGCCGTTCGGATACGCGTGCGAACCTGCGTCGGTTCTTCGAGGTGGATCGCTACTACATCGCCCATGCCGCGATTGCGGCGCTGGCGAAGGAAGGGAAGATGACCGCGAAGGATGTGGCCCGGGCGATCAAGCAGTACAAGATTGATCCGGAGAAGGCTAACCCTGTTGGGGTTTGATTATCTCGGCGTTTCGTAATAAAAGGGCGATCATCTGATCGCCCTTTTTTAATGGACAAGATTGGAGTTAAGGAATGCTCACCACGGGAGAGGAATTCGCGGTAGCAGCAGCGATGCGAGAAGGACAACGTCGCGCGGCCAATGCGGTTCGAGAATATCTTGCAAGGGACTACGCAGGTAAGTCATTCCTGGTCGTAATGCCTACCGGCGCAGGAAAATCAGGACTGATTGCCTCCGTCTGCCAGTCTCACCCTCGCGGCCCAATCGTTGTACTCAGTCCTCGAGCGGCAGTCTGCCGGCAGCTTATGGACGAAATATCAGGGAAGTTCTTCTCGGACAGGGGCGTGCTCGTAGAGTCGCCTCGCTCAGTCAAAGAGTTGGGCGGAGAGATTAAGGAGGACTGCATCTATGTCGGTACTTTCCAAAAGCTGATCCGCATGAAGTCGACGGCGTTCCGCCGTCTAGCCGAGAGCTGCTCGCTGCTTATTGTCGATGAAGGCCATTCGGAGCCCGCTCCGCTCTGGGGTAAGGCTGTTCGGCAGTTCAGCTGTCACAAGATAATAGTGACGGCGACCCCGTACCGTAATGATCTGTTCCAATTCGACATCGGCCTTGAAACGACATTTTGCTACACCTTCAAGAAGGCGGTCGAGCATCAAGTCATTTTGGAGCCGGCATTCGAGCAGTGCACAATTGCGGACGCCGCCCAACGTACATCGATCTTCCTCTCAGAAAACCCAACCGCAAAGGCAATCGTAAAGGCCAAGAGTCTTGGGGATGTCAAGATGCTGAAGGAATTGATGGGCGGCGCGGGACTAAGTACGCTGGCAATCCACGATAAGTTGCCGGACGATACCTCGGCAGGAACCGCCAAGACTGTCCCTTCTGGACTAAACTCGCGAGACGTTCGAGTAGTGATTCACCAAAGAAAGCTGGATGAGGGCGTGGACCTTCCATCTGCAAAGTTGTGTGTCCTCACCTATCCAGTAGCAAGCGGTCAAGAGCTCGTGCAGACCGTTGGAAGAATCGTGCGGAACTTCGAGAGCATACAGCCACTGGTGCTTGATTGTGGCTCGTCCAGCAACACAAAGATGTGGGCTAACTACCTCGAGTTTGACTCATCCATCTCCTCAGATGATGGATGGGCCAAGTTCGTCAATTCTCTTGACACGGCAAAGCTGATCGAGAGCTACCTCGACACCTTCCCCCAGTACATGTACCTGGGAGCGGCATTCCGGGAAAAGTTCGAACTGTTGAGCCTCGATGTGGATAGAGATATTCGAGTGCCGACCGCGTCTGTATGCTTCCTGGGGGTGGAGGAGGGCTTCACAATCGAGTCCTTTGTTGACGCCATGCTTTGGAGAAATGATCACGCTGGGGAACTGGCGAAATGCTATGACTCGGCGCACGGATTCAAGGTGATCGTGTCTATCCGGTTTGAGAGTTCCAAGTATCTGAAGAGTAAGTTGTTCTTCGAGCCGTCTCTTCATGTGGTAGTTGCAAAAAAGATTGGCAACTACTTGGCAGTATTCGACAGTCGCTCAATCAATCATGCGGGGGACACGGCGCTGGGTACAAAGCAGCCCGTCGATCCACAGCGACTATTCAATCTCTCAGCAAGGGGTGCTTTCACTAGAGTAAAAGAGACGCACGCGCGATCGATAAGCTCGGCTAGAAGAAGGCCGGAGCGAGTTTCGCATGTAGGACCAGAGCTAAGTGCCTCGTACTCAGGGCAGTCGGCAGCTAGCTATGCTCTTTCAGTAACGAAGGTCGACAATCTCGATTTGGCCCAAGGTGTAGAGAGCAGCTACTACCTCAGTACCGGATCGGGAAGAGTCTCTGACCAAAAAAATGGCTCATTCAGCCTGGAGCGGCTGTCGGAGTGGGTAGACGAGGTGGCGTCCGTTTTGGATGAGGATGCGCCGTCGCTGAGTCCGGTGATCGGGGCTTTTGCTCTGCCAATCGATGCGATGGCAGTTAGCGGGCCCCTATCTATGACTATCGACTTCACGGATCTCCCGGCGGGTACCAAGATGGTCTCCGGCGCAAAATCCACACCGCTTGACGCAGGGTTTCTTTTTCTAGAGTGCCCGAATTGGCAAGTCAAGGTCGGATCGTCGACGTTGAGATTTGCCTACATCGAAGAGGTCGAGAGGATAGTCTTCACTGCTAGCCCAGACGTGATGTTGGTGTCTCCCGATGGAGAGGCCGTATCATTGGTTCAAGACATGAACTCGAGATCGCTTAAGATCTTGTTCGCCGATGGAGTTTCATACGTAGATGGAAAGTTCTACAAGTCGGCTTTGCCGACTACAGTGGGGATCGATCTAGAGAGCACTGTTATTGGCGCATCAATCTATCCTGTCCCTGAGCTTCAGTTGGCTGGTTTGTCCGAGAAAGGGTTGTTTCAGGATCGGGAGTATGTCGGGACTAGCGCGGAGAACTTTGATGCGAACTCAGTGTTCAATCTTATCGACAGCTTGGCTCGCGGCGACTATCAAAAATATCGATCAACCCAATACGATGTGCTCAGGAGGCTAGTTCCCGACATCGATCTTGTGGTGTGCACAGATATGGGTACGGAGGCTGCGGATTTCATAGTGTCGTCACCAAAGTCGCTTTGCTTTGTACATGTTAAGTGTGGTGAGTCAAAGCGTCCCAAGTCGCCAGCTGGTGCCCTTGCCGAAGTGGGGGCTCAGGCGATAAAGAACATTGAGTATCTGGTTTCGTCGAATGAATCGCTGCCCTTCGGAAATGAGGGGCGGCTTGCATTGCCTTGGCCGCATAGAGGTGCGATCCACAAGCTCAAGCATCGGGTGCGATTCATAGCGAAGGACGGCGTGGAGCGCACGGTTCCATCAACGCCAAAGGCTTACTCTAAATGCGTAGCATCAGCAATTGAAACAATAAAGAAGCGGAGGAGATCACCTGGATGCAAGAAAGAAGTGTGGATCGTCGCCGCAAACTCCTTCTCTTACGGATCGTTCAAGAAAGAAATTAAAATGGGGGCTGCTGCTAAGGCGGAATCACTACAGGCATATCAACTAATAGATGCATGGCTGGCAGTGTGCAGCGCAAACGATGTTGATCTTAAGATCATGGTCTCCCCGTAGGATGGCGATGGCCGGCAGGTCAGATCTTTGTGACTTCATTGGAAGTCCCGCAGATCGATGACGCTCCCCACTGTGATCGAAGCTCTGAGTCGCCCTCGCTACCCCCCTCCGTGCAACCGCTCAGTAACCTGCGCAGTCAACGCCACACACGCCATCTTCAACCCCTCCATCACCCGATCCCCTACGTACTCCTCGGGCGCACCATTTTGCCGAGTCCGCTCCGCAGCCAACATCAGCTCCGCCACCACACGCAGCCCCGCCAGCGCGCAATCCGCATCCGCCAGCTGAAGGCAACGCCCAGGCAGTTGATGCCGCTCCGGCCAAGGCTGGCCGTCCGCAGCCACACCGCTGCCAATGCGGTGCAGCGTGGCGACGAAGGCGTTGGGATCGACGGACGGTTCGCGCTCGGGTTCGGCGTTGTCCGGATCGTACTGCGCGTGCAGGGAACGGAAGTCCGATGTGTTCATGGCAATGCTCCGTACAGGACAGAAAGCAGCGCCACCAATAAAGGTGGCGGACGGTGCGGGCTCGAAAACCGGTATGTACCAGACCGGCGGATCCGAAGATCCCCACGCACCGCCCGCCATAGAACGCGAACGGATTGCCAGCCGGCGCCACATAAAAAGTGACGCCGGCCGGCAAGCGCATACATCTGGTACATAGACGGGTTTTCGAGTCCCGCGCCACCCTTTTCCGGTGGCACGCCAAGAGATACCCGTGCAGCAACCAAATGCCAAGAAACCACAGGACTGATGATTGCCAGCCCTGACGCTTTCGGCATTGTCGCATACGGTGTTAAGCCGGCAAGCGATTGCGCTGCAACGCTCTTGAAGGGCTTGGCGCTATTGACCCCAAGCGCAGGAATGCCCGCAGTCTGGGCCATGGCGTAGGATCAATTGCGACAGATTGGACCAGCGGTTCAGCCGGGCGGCGCCTCGGTCGTGGCCACGAAGGTCAGACGGACCCGCACCCGCGCATGCTGCGCGATGCCCTCAACCACGACCGGATCAAAGCGCCATTGGTCCACTGCGGTAAGGGCCGCACGATCCATCTCCCGCAGTCCGCTGGACCGCGCCACCATCACGTTGGAGACGTGGCCCAGCTCATCCAATTGAGCAACCAGCAGCACCGCCATGGGAGCCTGCAGGAAGGTATCGGGCGACGTGGCAGGGGCCGTTGAATACTCAATGGCAGGTGCCTGCCGCAGCTTGAAGGAGGGGTTGTCACCGGCCTCTACGAACACTTCGGTGGACACCTGCAGGTCTGCCGCCATGGCCATGGCATGTGTAGCGCTCAGCAGCATGAGGGCGAGGTTCAGTGCCAGGGCGGCGTTCAAACGGGGCATACGTGGTATCCATTCCGGTGCGCTGCCAGCATAGCGGCTATCCCCCGGCTGGCTCCCGCTTGGACCGGCTGGTCGCGCCCATGCCGACGTCGTAGTGGCGGGTGATAGCGCGTGGGTAAAACCTTCCAGTCGCCCGGCGAGGATCGTGGGCATGATCATCTCCTTGGGGTCAGGGGATGGCGTGGAGCGTGCATGGCTGGGGCGGGTCCCAGCCATGCGCTCAGTCCCTAAACCGCGTTGCCGGGCCTGCCGACATCTCTGGCCGTGCCGTGGTTCAGATGGGGATCATCGGGTAGGCGACTTCACCTAGGTCGGGCGCGTCGTCCCTCATCATCAGATGCAGGATTGCCGGTACCAGTTGGCCCAGGATGGCGGCGCCATCTCGCAACTGCTCACGGTTGGCATGGCTGTCCCACGTGGCCCCGCCATGTACCAGCTGGTTGCGCAGTACGTACAGCCGGTCAAGCACGATGGAGAGCACGACTTCAGTACGCCGCTCAACTACGGCCTGCAGCGCCGAGCGCTGGTCCTTGGCAAAGCGCTCTGCCCACTGGTCGCTGCTGTCATGTTCCCGCAGTGCCTTCCAGAAGCGTGCATAGACAAAGCGATTCCCGATAAGGGTTCGGATAGGCCCGGGAAACTGTTTGAACAGGATGTCCTGCAGGCTTCCTTGCTTGTCATGCCTCAGCAAAGCATCGAAGAACCTGCGCAGTTGTTCGCGCTCGGCATTCTCGAATCCGAACTCCTGGGCATAGGCTGCGTTCAGCGCAATCCACAGAAACAGGAATCGCGCGTCCGTATCCTCGTCTTCCTGTTCGGCGCGGTTGAGCCAGCTGATGGCGCGGTGTAGGCGCACGCGCGTCGAGTCCGGCTGTGCATCGCGAATCTGACGATGCACTTCCTTCAGAGCAGTCGAATCCATTTTCCCCCCTGTAAGATTTGCCATTATGCATGGCACCTCCGGCTGGGAAACTACTCCGAACGTCGCGCACTCCGCCAAGCCTCGGGTAATCCCTGCCAAAGCGCATCCAGAGTGGCTGCGCTGCCGCACGCCAGCGCAGTGGAGCGGCACTCGGGGCAGGTGCGGAACCAGGTCAGTCCCTCGATACGCGCATCCCCGGACGAAGGCAACGTCCGCTTCCAGCCGCAGTCTCGGCAATGGTAGGTCGACTTTTGCGCCAGTCCCCACATGCTCTGCCGAGCCTCAGTCATCTGCGCCGACAAGCTGCTGGTCCGTCAGCCAGCGGCCCAGCCCATACAGCGCGAAACCGTAAACCACCGTGGCACCGATAATCTTGAACATGCAGTCCCTCCTCCTGGGTAGTAGCGGGGCGTCCAATGCCCCTGTTCCGATCCTTCGGCGTCCATTCTGCAGAGGGGTGCGACAACCTGTGTCGCGTCACCCAGGCCGATACTCGGCGCTCCCGGGATCGTGGCGGCGCGATTGGATTTCGGACCATTCCTAAAGACATCGCGCGCGAGTTGGCGATAGATTCTGCTGCAGAGCGATCCACCACAGGCGCCCCGTGCAGGCCGCGTCGATGCCCGCCGAGCGCCGTGCCATTGGCATCCGTAGCCGGCCGCTATCGGCTTGCGTTTGGATTACTTGAGCCTCCATCGGAGCACACATCGTTCCACATCCACACCCGCAGATCGTCCTGTGTCTGCTGTGAAAGCGTGATCGGATTCAAGATAATCACGAGACCAAGGGAAGGAACCCGTTGTTGGCCGAAGTGGCTTCTTGCGACATCAGATGTCGCAGCTTTCGGTTGAATCGGCTCATCCCCTGCTGGGATGTCGTGGAAACATACAAAGGACTGGCAACATGGACACCGATAACCGCTCCTCGCTGGCGCGCCAGTGGCGTCTGCTGCAGTTGCTGCAGCCTGCTCCGCACTACCGCACCGTGAAGGAGCTCGCCCAGACCTTGGCGGCGGAGAGCTACAAGGGAGGGACTCGAACCATCGAACGGGATCTGAACGCCCTGTCGCTGCAGTTCCCCATCGAGAGCAATGATCTTCAGAAACCCTATGGTTGGGCATGGATGCGCGGCGCGGCCGCCTTCAGCATGCCGGGCATGTCCGTTTCACAGGCGGTGGTGCTGCTCACCGCGCAGCGCAACCTGCAGGGACTGTTGCCAGCCAATCACTGGCCTGCACTGACGCCGTTCTTTGACCAGGCAGAGAAGACGCTGGCGGCGGTCCGCACGACGCGTTCCACGCGGCGCTGGCACGAGAAGGTCGCCGTCGTGCCAGCCAGCCAGTCCCTGCTGCCGGCTGCGGTGGACACCGACGTGGCGGTCAACGTGCATCAGGCGCTTTTCAACGAGAAGCAGCTGCGCTTGTACTACGTGGCCCGTGGCCGTAGCGATGCCAGTGAGTACGTCTTCCATCCCTACGGGATGATCCAGCGTGGAACGTCCAGTTACCTGGCTGGACGGATTGATGGGCGCACGGAGACCACTACGCTGTCGCTGCACCGGGTACAGCGTGCAGAAATGCTCGACGCCGACACCGAAGGTGCTGAGTCCTTCGAACTCGGAAACTATGCGAGCCGGGTTGCCGCAGGCTTCGAGAGCAAGGGACCTCTGTCCGTTGAGCTGGAGCTTGATGAAGCCCTGGCCCAGCACCTGGCGGAGACACCGCTCTCCCGTGATCAGAAGCTGGACGTCGGGGACGGTCTTGTTCCCCGTCTGCGGGCCACCGTCGATGACTCCGCCCAACTGCGCTGGTGGCTGCTCGGCCTGGGCGCATCGGTACGCGTTCTGGCTCCCGCAGCACTGGCCGATGATATCGCCGCTCGCCACCGAAGCGCCGCACAGCGTTACTGACGTGTGGGTGCGACGCCGGATGTCGCACGCCCGCAACACAATCTTTCCGCGCTACTCCTTCGACCTACACGCCACACAGGGGAAACAGATGTTCGCTGTTAAGAATCAATGCCTTGGTCTGTTGGACCGGATTACGACGCTGGCTGACAGCGCAGCGATCGAACTGCCTGAAAACCACTCGCTCGCCGAAGAAATGCAGCGGGCCGAACTGTTGGTACCGATCATCGGTGCGTTCAGTGCAGGAAAGAGCTCGCTGATCAACACCTTCCTGGGCGCGGACATCCTCCCGGTCGGTATCACCCCGGAGACTGAGCTGGCCACCGAGTTGCGCTTCAGCCGGGATCCCCACGTTCTGGCGCACCGTGCCGATGGTGGCAGTGATCGGCTCGCCGTGGAGGACTTGCTGTCCATCAAGCCGCGGGCCTCGTCGTACACGCACCTGGAACTGCATCTGGACGACCCGCGCCTGGAAGCGCTGTATCCACAGGTTCTCGTGGACATGCCCGGCTTCGGCTCCTCGCTGGACAGCCACAACAAGGCCATCGCCCATTATCTGCCGCGTGGCGCGCACTTCATCGTGGCCGTGAGCGTGCCCGACGGTACTCTGGCCGAGTCGACGCTGCGCCAGCTTGAAACCATGCATACCTATGAGGCTGGATTCTCGATCCTGCTGAGCAAGGCGAACCTGCGTTCAGCCGAAGAAGTGGATGCCGTGGAAGTGGCTGTACGGGAGCAGCTTGAGCTGCGCCTGGGCGTTGCGCCGGCCATGGCACGCGACGACCGCAAGCAGGGCAATGGACTGGCCAGTCTGCTGCCCAAGATCAGCGCAAGTGATCTGTGGATCGGCCGCTTCCTGCCGCGAATCTCGAGCCAGCTTGCCCACGCTCGTGCCCAGGTGAAAATGGCACGCAAGGCTTTGGATCAGAGCGATGCGGATATTGATCGCAGCGTACGTCAGCTGAATGATGCCCTGGATGATCTGAACGCCCAGCGCGACGCCCTCGTGGCCAAGCTGGGCCGTAGCCGCCTGAGCCAGGTGGTCGAACAGTGCGTTGAGGAAGTAGGCCAGGCCCTTCGCGAGGCCTCCAGTGAGCTGCAGGCGGCCGCTGCCGGTGGCAACAACCCGCGGTTTGCGCAGGTCGTCAGCGATATTTCCCGCCAGCGCTTGAGTCGTGTGGTCAAGGAACGCATGGAAGGGCTGAGCCAGCAGGCGATTGGTGATCTGGCCAAATCCCTGTCTCAGCGCGAGGTGGATGAGGTTGGCAGTGTCGGCGGACCGGACTGGACGCAACAGATGCAGACGCGCGTGCAGGAGACGCTGACCCAGACCGGTCAAGCGCTCGAGCGCTGGCAGGGCAACCTGCAGAAGGCGCGTGAAGACGAGAAGCTGCTGCGTCCCTATGCCGGTGATGACGAGAATGATCGGGAGAAGACCCAGAGAGCCCGAGTCGCCTTCCGCAGTATCACCACCGTTCTGGCGGTCACCACCAGCGTCGTGGCGCCGGCGATCGAGCTGGTCGTGATCTTCCTGCCGGAGATCCTCGGGTTTGTGTCGCGCAAGCTCCGCGAGGAGGAGCTGCGCAAGACCATCGACAACCAGGTTATTCCGTCGGTGCAGCGCGAGTTCCGGACCAAGCTGCCCGAGCTGCTGCAGGCACAGGTTGATGGCCTGATCGAGCAGGCCGTGCATGAGTTCAAGACGGCCATCGAGGAAAAACGGCAGCTGCTGGAAAGTGTTGTGGCCGAGCAGAGCAGTCCTGCCCGCGCGGCACGCGTGAAAGCACTTGACGCTGCGGAAGCTGGTCTGACCTCCGTTGCGAACGAAGTCGTCGCGCTGGAGTCCGCCCGATGAGTGCTGAAGTGATCCTGGACCGTCAGCAGAAGTTGATCACGTGGCTTGCAGCACACGCCGACATTCTCAATGGCGCCGTCGGGGCTTCGTCGCAGTGGGAGATCGACACGATCGATAGCCTGAAGGAAGCGTTGTTGCGACTGGACGACGAAAATCGCCTGATGGACATTGGCATTGTCGGCCGGGTCAAGGCCGGCAAATCGACGCTGCTCAACGCGCTGGTTTTCAACGGGGAGTCAGTACTGCCGCAGGCGGCGACGCCGATGACCGCAGCACTGACCACGCTGACCTACGGCGAGCGGTTCAAGGCGACCGCGCGCTTCTACTCCCAGGCGGATCTTGCCAACATCGAGCAGGCTGCTGCTGTGTACAGCGACCTGCTTGAGAAGTCGCTGATCGAAGAGCTGCGACGCACGGAAGGGCGTGCGGGCCTGGACCCTGAGCGCCGAAGGGAGCTGGCCGAGCGGGGTGCCCGACGGGCACTGGCCACCCAGCAGCCGTCCTTGCAGGCCTCGCACGAACAGTGGGCGAAGATCACGGCGTCCGGCCTTTCGCTGGCCCACCTGAAGGAGGACAAGCCGCTGGAGGCCGACGACGTAGAGGGCCTGGCGGCGTTGCTGGCGGACTACGTTGCCGCGGAAGGTCACTACATGCCTGTAACCAAGAGCGTCGACATCGAGATGCCGGTGGAGGCGCTGCGCGGGCTGCGCATCATCGATACGCCGGGGCTGAATGACCCGGTCGCATCGCGCGAGGCACGCACCCATGATCTCTTGAAGTGCTGCGATGTGGTGTTTGTCGTCAGCCCGGCAGCGCAGTTCATGAGTCAGGAAGATCTGGACGTGATGGCGCGGATCACCGCTGCCGAGGGCATCCGCGAACTGGTGCTGGTTGCCAGCCAGGTGGACAACACGCTGCATGGTTCGGAAATGCAGGCACAGCTGCATGCTTCGCTTACCGGTCTGCGGCGGGAGCTTGCGGGCCATGCGGGCAAGGTGCTGGATAAGCTGAAGCTCTCCAACCCCGAGGTTGGAGATGTATTCCAGAGCCTGGTGGACAAGGGTGAGGATGCGATCATCCACAGTTCCGGCATGTGCCATTCGATGTCCGTCGAGTTCGACAGCGTGGCGGATTGGCAAGGTGGCCGCCTGACGGCGTGGCAGAACCTCAAGGAAACCTACCCGGACTACTTCAGGGATGACAATCCAGGGCTGTCACGCACCAATCTCGATCAGTTGGCCAACATGGCCGGTCTGCATGAGGTGGTGGAACAGACCCGTCTAGCGAAAGCGCGCGTGCTGGCCGCTCGGCGCCAGGACCTGCTGGATGCCAAGGAGCGGAAGCAGGTCGAGCTGCTGCGTGAGCTGCGCAGACAGTTGTCTTTGCGCAGAGGGGAGATTGGTGAGGCCGGGCTGACGGAGCTGAAGAAGAACAAGCGAGGGTTGGAACGTCGCAAATTCAACCTTACGGTGGCTCTGGATGATGAGCTCATGGGTATCAAGACTGGTTTCGTGAATGGCCTCAGGAAGGCCATGAAGGAGGTCATCGATGGCGCCTACGACGCTGCCGATTCGGGGGTGAGCAGGACGGTAGGTACCGAGAAAACCACCCGCCGCACTGAGTCTCCTGGCGCCTTCAATTGGGTGGCAAGAAAACTCTGGGATGGCGGCTACCGGGAGTATGAGGAGAACAACCGCACCGTCCTGCCTGCTGCTGTGAAGTCCGCCGTATCGGCATTTGCTAGTGGGCTGCGAACAGATCTTGACAGCAGAGCGACTGAGTTGCAGGCCAAATTTGGCAAGCGGCTGTTTGCAGAACTGCTCCAGACGGCGCGACGGCAGTTGGACGATGAGCTGGACATCGAGGCGGTTTATTCATCGCTGAAGAGCATCGTCAATGGCGTGGAGTTTCCTCCGGTTTCGCTTCGGGCACCGGTGCTGAAGGCATCCACCATGAAGCTGAAGGGTAGCGAGGCCGATACGTTCCTCGAGCAGGCGCAGCACGCCATTGAGACACTGCGAGAAACGGCTGAGGCCGCGGTCTACGAGTATGTTGAGACAGTAAAGAGGGCAATTCCAAAGTCTGTTGCAGATGACTTCATTGGGCACATTCAAGCTCAGTTCGATGCACTGCAGGCGCTGATGGAAGACGCTGAAAAGACGCGGGCGACACTGACCATGATGGATGCGGAGCTGGAGGCAATGCAGTGAGTGGTGACAATGGCAGGCCGTTGTTCGAAGGCACCAGCGCGCAGCACCTTACCTACCTCGCCGGGTGGAAGCCGTGGGGCCGTCGGCTCCACGTGACCGCCATCCAGGAGCAGATGGATGCAGCCAGCCAGCGTTGGATCTCCATCGTGGAGGACCATCGACGGCTCAACATCACGGCGGAGCAACGCGCGCTTGCCTTGGCAGAGCGGGAAGCTGAACTGAAACACGCATCCGGGGCTCTGGCGGAGCGCGAGACCGAACTTGAACGCGCATCGGAGGCTCTGGCGGAGCGGGGAACTGAGCTGAAGAATGTGTCCGAGGCCCTGGCCGAGAGTGAGACCACCCGTAGTCGCGAGCGTGACGATGCACAGACCCGCGAGCAGGCACTGGCTGGCGAACTCGATGCCCAGAGGCAGGCCTCGCAGGAGTTGCAGAAGGAGCTTCAGGAAGCGGGCAGGCGCGAACTGGACCTGAGCCAGCGCTACGGCGCCGAGAAGATGGCCCGGGCGCAGCTGACGACGAGCCTGGTGGATGCCCAGGACCGCCTTAAGGTGCAGTCCATGCAGCATGCTGCAACCCAGGCTGCGCTTGAAAGCGAGCAGGAGCAGAGCCGCCAATTGGGTGGCGACCTGGATCTTCTGCAGGCCGAACATGCCGCAACGCAGATCCGCTTTGCGCTCGTTTCGCGCCTGCTTGCTGTGCCGCCGCCGCGAAATGAGGGAATCGAAGCCTTCCAGAAGCTGCTCGATGATGACTACATGCGCTTTGCGAGTGCCGAGGCGTCCCTCGCTGACGAAGCGAAGGCGCTGAGGTTGTTGCAGTCCATCCAGCAGGAGCTGCACCTGATGGCGGCCAATCCGGACATCTTCCGCCGCACGGTCGTGGGGGTGGTCGGTGGCTTCAGCAGCGGAAAGTCGGCCTTCATCAACAGCTTCCTCGGCAAGGATTTCAAGCTGCTCTCCAGCGTCACGCCGGCAACCGTCATCCCCAGCTACGTGTATCCCGCGCAGCAGACGAAGATCCAGGCGTATTCGTTCAATGGCGGCTGCATTGATCTGGATGCCGGGTTCTACCAGGAAATGTCCCGTGCGTTTGTCGAGAAGTTCAGCTTTGACCTCAAGCGGATCATGCCCTTGGTAAGCGTCGGTACCAGCATGGACACCGAGCGCACCGGCAACATCTGTCTGATGGATACCCCCGGCTACAACCCGGGTACCGAGGGTAGTTTCAGTCAGAGCGACCGCGCGGTAGCCGTGTCTCACTCGCGGAAGTCGGATGTGCTCTTCTGGGTCATCGGAATTGACGCCAACGGTACGACTCCGGATTCGGATATCGAATTCCTGAAGGAGATTGGTTTCGAGGGACGCCCTGTCTACGTGGTTCTGAACAAGGCCGATCTGCGATCAGCTGATCAGATTGAAGAGATCCTGGGGCAGATCGAGGACGAAATCGAGCTGAATGGAATCACGGTTGAGGGCATCAGTGTTTACTCCTCAAAGTACGGCAAGGAGTACGAATTCCGTGGAAAATCCATGCAGGACTTCCTGCGTGAGCGTCCCAAGGGTCGTCTGCCGATGGAGCATGTCGAGGATCGGATCAACGAGGTGTTCGAGCTTTATCGCAGTGCCATCACCGAATCCATCGCGACGGCGAAGGCCTGCCGCTCGGCCGCGCGTGCGCTTGCATTGGACCTGATGCAGGGAGATGTCCAGGATGCGGCAACCATGCGTTCGGCAACCCAGAACGTGGAGACCATCAACGCGGCGATGAACCTCGACGCCCTGTCCAGACTTCTTGTCGATGCGGACCAGATCAATGCCGCTTTCCTCGATGCAGCAAGACGGGTGCTCACGCCCGCTTGATGCGGGTGTGGCCTGGCATGACCGGTCTTTGCCTGAATGTCGCTATGGCTTGGGGTCTGCCTTCCGCCAGGCCTCAGGCAGACCGTCCCAAAGGTGGTCGAGGGTGCGGGTGGGGCGGCCAGAGACGGCGGGTGACCTGCACTGCGGGCAATGGGAGAAGTGCGTCAGCCCCGGCAGACGCACATCCCCCGTTGGCGGGGTGATACGAAGCCAACCGCAGGCTGGGCAGTGATAGGTCCAACGTTGTGTACGTCCCCACATGGGCGGCTTGCCTCCGTATGAATGGCGGGGGCATCCCTGCCCATGGTGCGTCCTGCTGGTCCATCTTCTTTGAGGGCGCGACAGCCAGTGACGCATTGATCGGAAGAATGGCTGGCCGGCACATGCAAGAGCAATCGAGCAGCACAGATACAAGCGTCACCCACACCAGGAACAGGAACAGGGGAAAGTGATGAACCAGCAGACCCAATGCACGCGCCATGTATCGCGCCGTGCATCCACGCGCGCACGCGCCTGCGGGAGGATTTGAGATGCCTTCCAGCCTGACATGGCTCGACCATGACGCTGCGGCACAGGCACGCAGCGCTACGCTGCTGGCCCTTCTGGACCAGCCCGGCACCCGCGACGAGCTCGGATTTGGCGGTATCCGCGATGCGTTGTCCGACCAGCTGTTCCCCGGCACCTCCGTCATCCAGACGCGGCTGCGATACATGCTTCTGCTGCCGAGGATGTTCATGGGCCTGGAGGCTTCTTCGGTACGCCCCAGGGATTTTGCAGAGCGTGCGCGGCAGGATGAGCTGAAGCTCAATGATTGCCTGGCGGCGGAGGACGGGGCGTTCGGTCGTGATTCCGGCCACACGCTCAAGCGCCTTGCCAGCTCCGTCTACTGGGCGGGCATGCGCTCCTGGGGCATCTTCGCGCGATCGGGCTCCCAGCAGGACTACTTCTCGGCCATCGAGCAGATTCGCAGGGAGCGCAGCTGGAAGCAGCAACGCGACGACGGGATGGAGGACGCTGAGCTGATTGCACAGACCTGGCATCCCTCACTGGAGAAGCTCGTACCGGTGGCCGCACTGGAAGAGGGATCGCTGTCCCTGACCGCGGACGAGGCGGAGTTCATCCGCGAGCAATGGAAGGTTCATCACCCGCAGACCCTGCTGGTGTGGCTGGCGCAGGACAAGGGGCGATTGGGCGACTGTGCCGACGCCGGGTTCCCATGGCTGCATCCACAGATCCGCCAGGCTCCGCAGCCGCTGCGTGAGCTCGTGGAACACGCGCGTCAGTTCTCCCGTCTCGCCAACGGTGCGTCGCTGGTCTACAACCTTGCCCTGGCGGAGGCGTCTTCCAACGATGAACGTCGTGAGGAGTACGGCCAGGAACTGAAGACCTGGATCGACGGCGTTCCGGCTTCGCAGCTGGGCGAATGGGACATGGTGCAGTTCTGGGAGCAGGTGGAACGGGTGGGGCGTCCGATTCATCCGCGCACCCGCGAGTTCGTGAGCAGCTGGCTTGCGCTGGTCAAGGCCGGCCAGGCCGACAGCCCGCAGTCACGCAGTCTCGTGCGTGAGCGGGAGCGCTCGCTGAAAGGCAATCTCTCGCGCTTCAATCCTGAAAACCTCGATCGCTGGAGCGGTGCGTCCGGCCTCGGAATCCTCAATTACCGGTGGGGCATCACGCGCCGTCACCTTGCCGACCTCCTGCACGGCCTGGAGGCCGCATGATCCATCCATCTGCACGCAGTACTCTGACCGAGGCCTTGCAGCCCCCCAGCGGCTACCGGTTTGATGCCGGCGTCGCCACTACGTACAGCCTGTCGCTGGGCGCGTTGCTGGGATTGCCTGCACATTTCGCTTTGCTCGGCGACCACGACAACAGCGCCGAAGAAGATCCTTTGCGCCTCGTGGAAGGGCTGCGCCGGGCAAGCCGCAGGCTTGCGGTGTTCTGCGAACGGGGACGGATGGAAGCACCGCCAGCAGGCAACGCATTGGCGGTGCTGGCTGAGGGCATGGTGCATGAGGTCTGCGCCCCACACGGCGGCGCCTTCCACCCGAAGATCTGGGCGCTGCGCTATGTGGCCATCGATGCGGCCGCCGAACCTGCCACCGTCGTACGTCTGCTGGTGCTGACCCGCAATCTGACCTGGGACCGCTGTTGGGACGTGAGCCTGCGCCTGGATGGTGTGCCAGGAAAGGCCAAGGAGGCCAGCAACAAGCCGCTGGCGGACTTCCTGCGCTGGCTGCCGCTGAATACCGAAGGGGCGTCGCCGGACCTGGAGCGGCAGGCGATGATCGTATCGTTGGCGAAGGACATCGAGCGCGCTGACTGGGAAAAGCCTCCGGGCTTCACCCAGCTGGCGTTCCACGTGCTGGGTACTGCAAAGCGGGCCGTGCCGTGGAGTCCGCTCGAGGGCGGTGGCAAGGCCCAGGATGTGTTGATCGTCTCTCCCTTCGTACGCGCTGGCGCGCTGCAGACGCTGCGCGAGCACTGCAACGGCGACTTCATGCTGGTGAGTCGCGCCGATGAGCTGGATAGGCTTCCGGCCGGCGCCTGCCTGGCCGATGACAGTGCCTACGTGTTGAAGCCCGACACGCTGCTCTCCGAAGGTGAAGAGGCTGGACAGGCCGATACGCTGCAGGGCCTGCACGCCAAGGTGGCCGTGTTCCAGCGCGGCCAACGGGTGCACGTTGCAGTCGGTTCGGCCAATTACACCAACGCGGTTGTGCAGAACGGCAGCAACGTTGAAGTGGTTGCGGAGCTGAGTGGTCCGGTGAGCAGGATTCCCGCGCCGAGGCAGTGGCTTGACGAGCATCTTCAGCCCTTGCTGGACACGTACACGCCCGGTGGGGGCGAAGATGCGGAGGGCGCAGAGCGTCGCCAACTGCAGGACCAGCTGGAGGCCATCCGTCGCCAGATTGCTGCTGCCGCCTGGACGCTGCACTGCGAAACCCATCCGGTCTCGGGATGGAACCTCGCGCTTTCGTGCCCGGGCCTTCCGCTTGACGGTGCCACGCTGCACGCGTGGCCGTTGGCGGTGGTTTCCGAGCGGGCCCGTCCTGTACAGGCGGGTCAGGTTGATCTGGGAACCTTTGCCGGCCATGAGGTGAGTTCGCTGGTTGGCTTCCAGGTCACGCCCAACAGTACCCGCGCCGAGGAGCTGGCCGTCCCGCCGTTGCGCTTCGCGCTGGAAGTTTCACTGGAGGGCGCTCCAGACGACCGCGCGGACGCGCTGGTGGCACAACTCCTGGGTAACCGCGCGGCGTTCCTGCGCTATCTCGCGCTGCTGCTGGATGATCCCCAGGCCGCAGGCTGTGGAGCGCGCAATCGATCCGAAGGCAGCGGCGGCGGCAGCAGGGATGCGAGTGGCCTCATGGCGAACTACCCGCTGTTTGAACAGCTGCTGCGGATCTATTCCCGCGAGCCTGAACGACTTGAAGCGATTGATCGCATGGTGAAGCGGTTGAAGGACAAGCAGTTCGATGGGCAGCCCTGTCTGCCCGATGATTTCCTGGCCCTCTGGGAAGTTGTGGGAAACGCTATTGGCAAGGAGGCTGCGTAATGAACAGGAATACAGATCTTTCGGATCCGACCCCCGTTCTTGAGCGGCTGAAGGGCTTCCAGCGTAGGACGGTGAACTATGCGTTCCGACGCATGTACGAAGATCACGATCCGGCACTGCGTTTCCTGGTCGCCGATGAGGTGGGGCTGGGCAAGACGCAGGTGGCCAAAGGTCTGATCGCGCGCGTGGTTGCCCATAAGGCAGCCAGCAAAGAGCGCATGGACATCATCTACATCTGCTCCAATGCTTCCATCGCGTCGCAGAACCTGGAGCGTCTTCGGCTTCGTTCGACCAAAGCGGTTCGCGCTACCCGGTTGACCCTGCTGCCGCTGGCGCTTGCCGATGGCGGTCTGGAAGGCGACGGTGTGAACTTCATCAGTTTCACACCAGGTACTTCGTTTGAAACAACCAGCCGTGGAGGACTGGCCCGCGAGCGCGTGCTCATCCATCGCATGCTGCAGGGCGTATCCAGGCTCAATGCCAACGGCTTGGCCTGGGTGCTGCGTGGCGGTCTGGGAGATGGCTGGCGGCAGCATTTTGAGCACGAGGACGGCGTGGATGAACCGGATGAGGCCATCACCCGTACGTTTGTCAAGTCGTTGGACAAGAAGCGATTGAGACAGCTTGTCGAAGTCTGTGACAGGCACGCCGGTCGGCGGACGCGTGCACTGGACAGTGACGAGCGCGCCGAAGCCCTCGAGCTGACGTCCTGGCTGCGCACCACGCTGGCGCACTGTTGCCTGAAGGCACTGAAGCCTGATCTGGTGGTGCTGGATGAGTTCCAGCGCTTCCGCGAGCTTCTTGCCGTGCAGGATCCTGACTCCGATGACGAGGCTGCCCCGGCATCTTCTGCTGCAAAGCTGGCGCAGGAGTTGTTCGACCATGAGAACAAGCCTCGCGTGCTCCTGCTTTCGGCCACGCCCTACAAGATGTTCGTCGCCCAGCAGGAGCAGGAGGATCACTACCGCGACTTCCTGGCAACGGCGTCATTCCTGTTCAATGATCCGGAAGAGGTGACCGCGCTCCGCGCTGACCTCGCCGCATTCCGTGCATCGCTGGTGGGCGTGGGGGCATCGCAGGATGATGCACGTGTGCTCAAGGGTGCAATCGAGAGTCGGCTCAAGAAGGTGATGTGCCGGACCGAGCGCGTGGGTGTAACCCGGGGCCGCGATGCGATGGTGAGGGATGTCCCGCTTCCGTTGTCGCTGACATCGGAGGACCTGGCGGACTACGCCTGCGTGGATGCGCTTGCAAGAGCGGCGGGGACGAATGATGTCATGGAGTTCTGGCGCTCCAGTCCCTACCTGCTGAACTTCATGCGTGAGGACGGATACACCTTCAAGCGCCGCATGATGGATCGACAGGGCAAGGCGGCTCTGGGGCGGGCGTTGTCCCAGCATCCGCAGTACAGGACGCTGGATCAGGATGCGCTGCAGCGGTACAGCCCGTTGGTGGCGGCAAACCCGAGAATGGACGTGCTGGCCAAGGATATGGAGGACCAGGGCAGCTGGCGCTTGTTGTGGGTTCCTCCTTCCATGCCTTACTGGGCAGGAGAGGGTGCGTACGCGCAGGTATCCCATTTCAGCAAGACGCTGGTGTTCTCAAGCTGGAACATGGTTCCTGATGCGATTGCCGGCCTTCTTTCCTACCATGCCGAGCAATTGGCCATGGCGGGGCATGCGCTCCAGCCCGGATACGACGCGCCTGGCAAGAGCCTGAGTGCTCGCTTGCGCTTCAACAGCGGCAAGAGCGGGCATGAGGACATGAACGCGCTCACTCTGCTGGTTCCTTCCCTCGCGCTGGCCACAATGGTCGATCCCTTGGCGATGTCGGTCGCTGCAGGTGGCTCGCTGCACTTGGCAGATGCCAGGCGTGAGGCTGCCGGTCGGATCAGGGAGAGGATGGAGTCGCTTGACCTGCCAGCGTCCAGGCACTCGGGGCCGCCTGACGTGCGCTGGTACTGGTTGACGCTGCTTCTGCTTGAGCGTGCGCATGTCCAATCGCATGTGGACCCGTGCTGGGGTTCGGAGGACCTGACGATTGGTGCGGGTGAGGATGAGGAAGACGGTGGCGCCAGCGTTTCAGGGCAGGGGTTCTCCCGTCATGTGGCTTACTGGCGACAGGTATGGGGGCGCGGTTTTGACGAGCCCTCTCTGCAGACGCTTGGGCCACGTCCCGACGACATTGCCGAGGTACTGGCTGATATCGCATTGGCGGCACCAGGTGTGTGCGCTTTGCGTGCATTGCTGCGCCTGCTGCCGGGAGACAATGAGGCCGACCTTCGCCAAGCCGCCATAAAAATTGCGGACGTGTTCCGCCGACAGCTGAATATGCCCGAAGCGGTCGCCATCATCACTCACGAGGAAGGTGGGGTGTATTGGCGGCGGGCGGTGGCATACTGCGCAGAAGGCAATTTGCAGGCTTTGCTTGATGAGTACCTGCATCTGCTGCACGAGCAGAACGCAGCGGACGAGAAATCTACCCATGCTCAGGCCATCGCGAAGGGCGTGAGTGATGCGGGCCACGTGCGCGCAAGCCAGCTTCACCCTGAGGGTGTGAAGCTGTTGGATGGAAAGCTCGTGCGCGACGATGCGCTGTCATTGCGTTGCCGGTATGCGATGCGCTACGGAAATGCCACCGAGGACGACAAGGTGGTTGCCCGCAAGGACGCGTTGCAGCATGCATTCAACTCGCCCTTCCGTCCCTTCGTGCTCGCATCCACTTCGGTGGGGCAGGAAGGGCTGGACTTCCATTCCTGGTGCCACTCGATTGTTCACTGGAACCTGCCTGGCAATCCGGTGGATCTTGAGCAGCGGGAGGGGCGCGTTCATCGCTACAAAGGACTGGCCGTCCGCCGAAACGTTGCGCGGCTGGCCGGGTTCGTGCCCGACCAGGCAGCCGGTGACCCATGGGCGGGACTGTTCACCAATGCAGAGGTGCCTCACAAGGAAACGCCATTGGCGGGCCTGATTCCATATTGGATCTGCGAGGCACCGGGCGGTGTGGCGGTTGAGCGAAAGGTGTTCCATTTTCCTCTGAGCCAGGACAAGCACCGCTTTGATCGGCTGAAGAGCAGCCTGGCGCTGTATCGTATGGTCTTCGCGCAGCCCCGCCAGCAGGATCTTCTTGGGCACCTGCAAGCGCGTGCGGAAGGCGGTGAGGATGTCCAGGCATTGCTGGACACCTGGCGGATCGAACTGCTGCCGGACTGACCGGGTCGGCCGGGCAGGGCGCATGCGCGGCCCCTGCCTGGCCCACGGATGGCTCACGCCATCCGCATCGCGTCCCGCTGCACCTGCTGCGCGCTTTCCACATCCTGCGCCTGCCGCTGCGCCAGCGCATCCAGCTGCCGGTAGCTATGCTCGACCGGCGCCTGCACGGCCTGTTCGGCGGAGATGGCCACCCGCAGGTGGGCCGGATCATCCAGCGCGCCCTGCACCAGGAACAGGTTCTGCCCCGCACCCCCAGGGCCGTTGGCCTTGCCGAGCATCACGTGGTCCACCTGGCTGAGGTTGTTCTCCTTGGCCAGCACCGCCAGGCGCGCGGTCACGCCATCAGGGTTGTTGCCCAGCACCAGGCCGTGCTCGGCCTGCAGGCTGGCCACCTGGCCGCGGATCTGCTGGTACACAGGGTCGTTGGCGTGATCGGGGCGGTTGGCGGCCAGCTGCGTTTCGCGGCCATCGCGCTCCAGCGGCTCGTTCATCACCACCTTGGGCGTTTCAAGGCGGGTGCGGTAACTGTCCTCGGGGTGGAAGTGCGTGGCCTTCTCCGCGCGCTCCAGGCGCACGGCACGGGCGTCGTCCAGCGAGGCGATGATCCTCGGGTTGTGCTCACGCAGTGGGATGCTGCCTGGCACCTGCAGGTACCAGGCCTGCTCCTTTTCCGAATACATGTGGTACGAACTGCGCGAGCCGATGACATTGGGATCGCTGCTGGGCAGTGCCTCAGCCATGAGCGAGCCTTCGTACAGGCCCAGCCGGCCGACATAGCCGGTGGCGCTCCAGAAGGGCATGGCCAGGTACGCGCTGCCCAGCGTGTTGGCCGCGCGCTGGGTACCACCGACGTCGTTGTTGAGCATCTCCTTCCAGACTTCCTCGGCCTTGCCCTCTCCGCGTTCCTTGCGGGTGGCTTCCAGCAGCACACGCGGGGTCCAGCAGTTGGGGTCGAGGTGGTGGCGCTTGAAGGCTTCATCGTGCGCCTGCTGCACATCGCGGCCGGGCAGATTCAGGGCCAGATCGGGGCGCTTGGCCTCCATCCAGTGCTCGCGGCGTTCCAGGTCGCGGTGCAGCAGGGTCTGGCCGAAGGCCTCCCATTCGCGCTCGGTCAGGTTGCGGTTCTGCAGGGCCGGGTTGCGGTCGTGCTGGTCACGGGCCTGCGACTGCGCGTAGGCGTTGGCTACCTGGCCCGGCAGGTTGTCGTTGCGCACCACGCCCAGGGCCAGCAGACCGTAGCCATCGGAATGTTCCTTGTGCGCCAGGTAGCTCCAGTAGCGCTCGCGGTTTCCGCTGTCTGCGTATTCCCTGAGGATCTCCAGATCCTTGCGGGTCAATTCACCCATGTGTCGTTCCTCCTGAACCCTGGTCGGTTACCGCAGCTTGTAGCGGGCCAGCAGGACGCGCGTGGCGTCCTCCACGGCCTTCCAGTCCTTGAGCAGCACGCGCGGGTAGATCGCGCGCACCGACAGCCCATCCTGCGGGTCGGTGAAGGTATGCGTGCAGGTGGCCACCGGCACATCGGGGTCATCCACCAGCGTGGTGCCCTGCACGGTCAGCCCCTCGCGCCCATCCTGCGGCGGATTGCAGGTGATGAAGGTGGCCAGCGCGCCCTGTGTGTCGCGGGCGATGTACCACTCCTGGTCGGTTTCGGGCGTGCGCACCGGCGGCGTGCCGCGCTGCGCGGCATACGCCTCGGAAAACCGCGTCATGCGGGCTTCGTCGATGGCGTACGGGGTGAGCCCGAAGTGCGGCGTACCGGCGTTGCGCAGGTCCAGCCGGCGGCGCGGGTCGTCACGGTTGATCGAGCCGTCCTCGGTGGTCGCTTCGGTACTGGTCTTGCGCGGCAGCAGCTCGGCGATGGGGAGGGCGTCGATGTAATCCAGCGACAGGCTGATGGCGCGGTGGTGGTCGGACATGCTGCGCGAGGCGCGCGTGCCCGGCGGTGCCGCCTGCAGGTCGGGCCACAGGAGGGTGAGGCCGATGCCGCCGCCCACCGCCGGACCCATCTGGTCGTCGTACAGGTTGGCGGGGAAGGCGTAGCGGTGTGGGCCCAGCGTGGCTTCCACGGGGGCGGTGGTGTAGGTGTAGCCGTCCACGGTGTGGGACTGTGCGGTGTCGGTCATGGGGGTCTCCCGGTGCTCCGGTTCCTTGGAGGGGGCCTTGCTGCAGGCCGTGCTGCTTGCCAAGGCGATGGCCAGGGCCAACCAGCGGCCCGGCGGTGGCAGGTTCATGCGGCCGTTCCTTGAGGTGTACGAGGCACTATAGGACAGGTTCTGCGGCGTATTCCACAGAGCCGGTCACGCTCCATATCTGCATCCGGTGCCTCAGCGTTCGCTGGTTCACACATTCAGCATGCCTCCACTACGGGCTCCGTGCTTCTCCACCTGCCCGCCATCCCACCTATGCCATCATCCGCTCAGGACCGCAGCACCCATCAAGGCTGAACAGGCATGGAGCAGGCAACACGCTACACGGCAACGCTGTACCTGGCCGCCCCCGGTACCCCACTTAAGAGTGGGGGCATCTCACCGCGCGGCCACATGTACCTGCAGGTAGCCGCGGGCGGCGAGGCCCACAGTTACGGCTTCGCACCGCCGCGCCAGGCGCCGGGCGAAACCCGCACCGACGTGCAGTACGCGCAGGTGCGCCACGACGATGCCGACGAGCATCTGGACCCGTATTACAGCCGCACCCTGGAAATCACCGAGGAGCATTACGGCTGCCTGCGTGATTTCGCCGAGGAACCGGCAGAGTTCGAATTCGATGTTGATCGCCCGGCCACCATCAACCGTTGCAGCGATTTCGTCTGGGCGGCGCTGCACTACGCCGGCCTGCATCCGCTGCCGGCGCCGCTGGACGGCGGCAGCAATCTGGGCGAGTTCGCGGTGTTGTTCAACCTGCCGGAAATCCAGTGCATTGCCGCGCCGTTCCCGGGCAGCGATCTGAATGCCGAAACCCACCATGCGATGCCCGAGCGCGAGGCCGAACACCATCGCCAGGGCGACCGCGCCAGCGATGAGCCGCCGCCGACGCCGATTGAAGTGGCCGGCACGCTGCTGGACCCCTCGCATCCGGACCATCGCCTGTTCGCGCAGCTGATTCAGAAAGTAGCCGAGCTGGACGCCGCGCATGGCCGCCCGTTCGATGCGGCCAGCCAGCGCATCAGTGCCAGCCTGCTGGTGCTGGCCAAGCAGAACAATCTTTCGCGGGTGGACCACGTGCTGCTCAGCCAGCCGACCAAAAGCAGCCATGCCGCCGAGAGCATCTTCATCGTGCAGGGCGATCGCAACGACCCGGGGCACCGCCGCGCCAGCATCGCCACCGAGGTGGCGGCCAAGACCGATGTGGCCGATTCGCTGCGCTTGAAAGAGCAGTAATCCGCGCGCCTGCCATACGCGCACAGACGCACGCCACGCCCCCCACCTGCTACCATTCCCCCGCTACCCAGCCAGCCCACCCCGCGCAGACAGATGCAGGTCGGGCCGTCGTAGAACGGCCCAGCGAGCCAGGACACCCTCCCGTGCCCATTCAAGGACGCTCGCATGTTCCGTAATCCTCTCTTCCGCTCGGCCGCCCTGGCCGTTGCCGTTTCGCTCAGCCTCGGCGTGCCCTCCGCGTTCGCCGACAACGCCCCCACCGCCAGTGCCACCGCCGCCGTGCAGCGCCAGGCTGTGGCCAAGGGGCTGTACGAGCTGGCCTACAGCCCGAAGCAGAATGCCGTCTTCGTGGCCTCGTCCGGTGGCTTCGGCGATGACGCCGGCCCGGCCCAGGTGCTGCGCCTGAACCCGACCACGCTGGCCGTGGAAACCCGCATCCCGCTGGAGCGCAAGGCGTTCGGCGTGGTGCTGGATGACACCCAAAACCGCCTGTACGTGGGCAACACCGTGGACCTGTCGGTGACGGTGGTCGACACCGCGCAGAACAAGGCCGTCGGCACCATCCAGCTGATGGAGAAGAAGACCGGCAAGGATGGCAAGGCCGCCTACACCCACGACCTGCGCGAGCTGGTGGTCGACAGCGCCGCCAACCGCCTGTACTTGACCGGCCACAGCAGCCAGCCGGACGTGAGCAGCGTGCTGTTCGTGATCGATACCACCACGCTGAAGGTGGTCAACACCATCGACGGCCTGGGCTATGCGAAGGCGCCGGGCCTGGCGCTGGATGCGGCCAACAAGCGCGTCTACACCAGCAACCTGCTGGCCGACCTGGTGGTGGTGGGCACCGATTCGAACAAGGTGGTGGCACAGCACAAGATCGCCGCCGAGCAGCCGATGAACATCGCTCTGGATCCGGCAGGCAAGCGCCTGTTCGTGACCGACCAGGGCTCGGAATTCCTGCGTGGCTACCAGACCAAGAGCAGCGGCCTGGTCAGCAAGCATCCGGGCCAGCGCGTGCTGGTGCTCGATCGCAGCACCGGCAAGGAACTGGCCAGCATCCCGACCGATGCCGGTCCGCTGGGCATCCTGCTGGATGCACCGCGCAAGCGCCTGTACGTGACCAACCGCGAAGCGGGCACGGTGACCGCCTACAACAGTGACAGCTACCAGAAGGTGGCCACCTACACCGTGCCGACCCACCCGAACAGCCTGGCGCTGGATGCGAAGAACAACGTGTTGTTCGTGAGCATCAAGAACGGCGAGAAGGACGACAAGGGCGCTGACGAGAGCGTGGCGCGGATTCAGCTGTAATGCGATGACGCCGGGCCACGCCCGCCGACGTGCCGCGTGAAGAAGGCAGGGTGCAGACCCTGCCTTTTTCTTTGCCCGGTTGCAGTGCCGGAGGCCGCCCGCTAGGGTTGAAGCCCATGGCAGGGAGCCAAAGGGTCTGAATCATGATGGGTATCCATCGCTGGCTGCGTGCCGGCCTGATCTTCACGCTGGCGGGCGCACTCGGCGCCTGCAACAGCCGCATACCGGATGCGCCAGAGCCGCTGGATCTGGTCAAGCCAATCATCGTTGCCGAGCCCGGTCAGGCGGTGCGGTTCGAGTTCGAGACGAATGCCCGCAACTTCCACCCGGGTCGCACCTATGCGCTCGAGTTGGAAGTTGAGCATCAGGGGCCGGAAGACACCCGCGAGCCCAGCATCGCCACAATGCAGATCCCCTTTGAGGTGTCCCTGCAGCGGTTGACCGCAGGTACTTGGCAGGACGTTGCGACCTACGACAGCTACCAGGCAATGGCTCGCAACGCGGGGGAAGCGCTTCCAGAATGGCATGCATCCAGCGAATGGCGGTATACGTCGCCGCACATGGGGAGTGACGGCCAGTACACGCTGAGCTTGGTTGCTCTGCCAATGGAAATTAACTCCCGCTACCGCGTGGACGTGCGTACGGTGCAGAGGACCGCGGCACTGCAGGATTACTCGGCCCGTTTGCGGATCCATGCCGCCCGTCCCGCCGGAAAGTAATCAATCGCTTGGTTGTGGCGCCCTTGTTCGCTCGCCAGGGTAGAAACTTCATGGCAGGGAGCCAAAGGGTCTGAATCATGCTGGGTATCCATCGCTGGTTGCTTGCCGGCCTGATCTTCACGCTGGCGGGCGCACTCGGCGCCTGCAACAGCCGCATACCGGATGCGCCAGAGCCACTGGATCGGGTCAAGCCGATCGACGTTGCCGAACCCGGCCAGGAGGTGCGGTTCGAATTCGAGACGAATGCCCGCAACTTCCATCCGGGTCGACCCTATGTGCTGGATCTTGAGGTGCAGCGACACGGACCCGCGCCTGACAGTGAGCCTGACATGGACAGTCTTCATGTTCCCTTCCAGCTTTACCTGCAGCGCTGGGTCGCAGGTGCCTGGCAGGACGTCGCAACCTCTGATGTCCATCAAGCAACGACGAGCAATCTGGGTGAGCCGCTGCCCGAATGGCATGCATCGGCAGGCTGGCGCTACGCGCAGCAGGTATCGATGGACGCCAGCCGATATAGGTTGAGCATCGTCACCCTACCGATGGAAATGGGTGCCCGCTACCGACTGGAAGTGCGCACGGTGCAGCCCACCGCCGCGCTCCAGCATTACCCGGCTCAGCTGCGGGTCCATGCCGACCCTCTCTCTGGAAAATAGCCGCTGTCACACCTCTGATGGGAACTGAAGGATTCTTCTTATGGACAAGCCACGTTACGCCGTCGAGATCATCATCGCCGCCCCCGGTACGCCGTTGATAGACAAGAAGACCGGTAGCCAGGAAGTTATTGATGGGGTGCCGCAGACTTCCGGGCCAGGCCACATGTTCTACGTGCTTCGTGCGCCCGGTCAGCAGCCTCAGAGCTATGGGTTTGCACCCATAGAACACGGAAGCGTGAACGGCCAAGGCAAGGTCATGAATGATGATGCGACGATCTACAAGGACCCCCATTACAGCCGCACTCTCGAAATCAGCGAGGAGCAGTACAGGAAGCTTGAAGCGTTCGGCACGTACCCAAGTAAGTACGGCTTCGATCTGCAATACAAGGACGTGCGGCACAACTGCGTGGACTTCACCTGGGAAGCGCTTAACCATGCAGGCATCGAGCGGAAAAGAAGCATCGACGTGAACGCGCTGGGAGGCGGTATTGGCCAATTGCTTCCCGATGTCCGTATTCCCTTGGAGAGCAAGGGCGCAGGCAAGGATGGATTCCGACCGCTGCGCAACATCCATGGTGTGGACAGCATTGATCCGCCGTTTCCGGACAGCGAGCTCAATCAGAAGAAAACCAATCCCTTGCCCGCGCGCAGCTTCCAGCAACGCATCCTGAGCGACGCTGAGGGCGTGGGCGAACGAAGCGGTGATCATCTCGCCAGGCACGGCAACGATTTGCTGCTCTCGCAGATCCACCAGGGCGTGGCCCTGCTCGATGCAGAGCGGGGCCGCGCCTTCGATGCCACCAGCGAGAACATCAGCGCCAGCCTGTACGCCCTGGCCAAAGCGAACGGCCTGACCCAGGTCGACCACGTGCTGGTGAGCGATCGCACGGCGCAGGCCGATGTGGCGCAGAACATCTTCATCGTGCAGGGCGAGCGCGACGACCCGGCACAGCTGCGCGCCAGCATGCCAACTGCGGTGGCCGCGCAGACACCGGCGGAAACCTCGTTCGAGCGTGCCGAGCAGCTGTCGCAGTCTGCGCAGTCGCGCACGCAGGATGAGCTGCAGCAGCGCCAGGTGCAGGAGCAGTCCGGGCCGCGTATGGCCTAGGGCGGCAAGCGCCACGGCGAGCCGGCATTCTCGCGCTGGGCCGCCAGCAACGCTGGAGGCGGTTCAACCCAGGCGGTGTGCCGGGTTCTGCTGCTGTTCCTGCTCACGGGCCTGCTGTTCGGGCAGCTGCCCCATGGCGGGCTGCTGCGGGGCAATGCCCAGCTTCTGCATCGATTGCTCCACCGGCGTCTGCGCCGCCACAGCGGTCGGCATCATCGCGCGCAGGTGCGCGGGATTGGCCGGGTCGCCCTGCACCACGAAGATGTTGTGCCCAGCTGGATGATTGCCCGTGGCGTTGCTGACCAGCACATGGTCGACCTGCTGCAGGCCCTGTTCGCGGGCGAGAACGGTCAGGCTGGCGGTCAGGCGCTCGCTGGTCTGGTCGAACGGACGGCCATGCTGGGCGTCCAGTGCGGCCACGCCCTGACGGATCTGCTGGTTGAGGCCGTACTCGGGGTGGTTGGGGGTGATGTCTGCCATGGCGATCGAACGGTAGCGGTGGGTCGTGGTGGGCCCGGTCAGTATAGATCCGGCCCGTGAAGCACGCCCGAGGGGTCAATCCGCCGCACGATGGTCGTAGCTGATTACCCGTTCGGCCAACCAGCGCCCGTCTACGCGGCGCCAGACCTGGATGAAGCGGGCCTGGCCTACCCAGCGCTCCACGCCGTCCTTGCCGCGTTCATGGAAGCGGTGGTCGCCGATCTCCAGCGCCCGCTCGTCGTGCAAGGGGAACACCTGCAGCGAAGGTTCCACCAGTTCACGACGCAGGCTCCAGCCGCCCTTGCGCGCATTGCTGCACATGTTGGCCACGCTGCGGCGGAAGTCCTCGCGGCTGCTGGCAGACTTGCCGTCCTTGTCATGGAAGAACTCCATGTCTTCGGTGGTCATCGCGGCGGCCCGGTCGGCATCGCAGGCCTCGAAGGCGACGGCGAACAGCTGGGTGTCGGCCTGGCGGATCTGTTGGCGCAGGTCTTCGGCGGGCGACGGTGCGGCAGCGAGACCGGCGGCGAGCAGGGGCAGGGTGAGCAGCAACATGGCGAAACTCCCGGGGATGGTTCACGCAGGCTCGCATGGCATCTGGGCCGCTGCAGCCGACCTGCGACGAAACGAGCTTTCCGCGGAGCGAATGCCCGCATTGGCGGCCCGACCCAGGCGGCGTCGCCTGTGCAGGCGATGTCATGGCGACCGGCGATTCCATCACGGTCGCGATAGGGGCCCGCCACTAGCCTGAAAGCCTCCCCTTCCACAGGAGCTCCCATGCCTGCTTCCCGCATCCGCCTGCACGTTGAAGACACCGGTGGCGACGGTCGCCCGGTCATCCTGATCCACGGCTGGCCGCTGTCCGCCGATGCCTGGAAGACGCAGGTGTCGATCCTGCGCGATGCCCAGTACCGCGTGATCAGCTACGACCGCCGTGGTTTCGGCCGTTCCGACAAGCCGGCCGAGGGCTATGACTACGACACGCTGGCGGCCGATCTGGCCGGGTTGATCGAGGAGCGTGACCTGCGTGACGTCACCTTGGTCGGCTTCTCGATGGGCGGCGGTGAGGTGGCGCGCTATGTGGCCAATCACGGGCAGGATCGCCTGCACAGCGTGGTGTTTGCTGCTGCGGTGCCGCCGTATCTGCTGCGCAGTGACGACAATCCGGAAGGGCCGCTCACCCAGGAAAAGGCCGATGAAATGCGCAGCGGTCTGGAGAAGGATCGCGAGGCCTTCTTCGATGGCTTCACCCGCGACTTCTTCAGCGCCAATGGCCAGTTGATGGTGACCGAAGAGACGCGTCAGGCGGCGATCGCGCTGTGCCATCAGTCTGATCAGACTGCGGCGCTGGGCTGCATGCATTCCTTCGCCACCACCGACTTCCGCGAAGACCTGAAGAAGACCACCGTGCCCACCCTGATCCTGCACGGCGACAGTGATGCCATCGTGCCCTTCGAGCGCTCTGGCGAACGCACCCATCAGGCGATTGTCGGCAGCGAAGTGGTGATCCTGGACGGTGCGCCGCATGGCTGCAACACCAGCCATGCTGATCACTTCAATCTGGCACTGCTGAACTTCCTACGTTGAGTGACGTGATTCCCATTATCTTTGTGACTGGATCGATAATTCTCATCACATTTGGCTGGAGTTAATGAAGACTGATACGTTCGGGTCGATACCGTTGCCGGTACTCCAGCGAGATGAAAATGGCAACGGAACTAGCTTTCAGCATTGAATTTAACGACACCATCAACGCAGAGCGCGCCTACGAGCTGTACTGGGCGGACGTGATTACGGACAAGCGCGCGTTTCTTTGCCCCGAGCACGAGAGTGGCTGTCCAGCAAAGTACACCTGCGCGAACATGGATACCGAGCAGCTTCAATTGAAGCAGGTGCCCCACTTCCGCAATCAGCACGATAGCGAGCTGCACATGGAGGGCTGCCCCCACGTCGCTGAGCTCGACGTGCGGGGATGTAGCGGAGAAAGCCGTCCCAGCGAAGTGGGACAGCCGGCGCCAGACCGATTTCTTCTGACGCGCCCTGTGGGACATTTCGATGTTCGCCAGGGTACAGCGAGTGAGACTGACTTTGGTGCCGGCGGCCGCAGCGGCAGCGGGGAAGCAAGCGGAACGCGCAGCCGTCGCACCCAGTTCTACTCGCTCGCCGCGCTGGTATCGCGCTGGCTCAAGGCCAGGCAGGACAACATGGATGACACGATGATTGTCAGCGCAGGTACACAGGAACCAATGACCTATCGGGAGCTGTTCGAGAATTTCTTCGAGAAGCGTCCTTACCTTTCTGGGAACACGCGCGTGTACTGGAGTAAGGCATGGATCCGGAAGACAGACGATGGCTTCAAGATCATTTTCTGTGAACCGATCACGGCCCTTGTCGGCGAAATGCTGGCGGAACCTTTGCGTCCCTCTGCGATGGTGTGGAACAGCGTCTTGGCGGCATCGGAGATGAAATCCCTGCATGCCAGGCGTCTTCAGCGCTTCGCGGAAAGCGAAGCACCCTGCGTGGTATTCCTCTATGGGACTCCCGCGCTGCAGGAGAAGCACTCACGGACCTATCTGAACTTCGACGTGAAGAGCTTGGATCTTGTTGATGTGCAGGGTACCGATATCTTTGACAGGATCCGACGTCCCCAAGACTGAGTAGCTTTGGCCCATCAGTAGGACCAAGGGGACGCCAGCCTTGGCGTTCCAATGTCCCGCCGGCCGGATTCGTGATACGTGAGTCTCGCTGGCGGGCAGATGTCCGCAAATTGAGCGCAGTGACTTCAAACCAGCGTCATGATTGCCGCTTCATTCGCGAGATTGTCCTGCGTCCGAATCGAGCCTTGCCACGTTCGGGCAGTAGGATGCCGCATAGGGATTGTGAGCCGTACCGGGAGATCATATGAGTGACGTGGCGATGTTGTTGGATGCTGGGCTTCCCGTAGCTGTCGTCGCGGTGATCAGTGGCGTAGTGCTCGGCGCGAAAGTAGTACAGGCGCTATGCGCGTACCTTCGTCAGGGGCGAAAGGAGTGTCTGGAGCTGTGGGATCGCTCAAAGGTAGATGATGCGTTCTGGCTGGAGTCATATATCAACCATCGATACAACGTGCGTTCTCCCCCGGCGGATCTGGTTCGAGCGTGCCTAGAGGCAGGTAATTCGACAACGATGATGAGGGATCTTGTCATGAACTGGCGATTCTTCCAGGGAAATTCCCTGCCTACATTGCGCTGGCGTGGCGCCAGCAGGAACCACCCGATTCTTCTCTGGGTTGAGCTGGCGATGCTCCCTCTGGTCTATTTTGGTTTCGTTGTTCTGGGCCTATTGGTTATCGACAAAGGGGGGGAGAGGGGGATTGTGGCTGCGGGCCCGTTGATTGCATTGGGTGCACTGAGCTTCTGGTCGTTCCTGACATTGATCGGCGCACGAAGAGCGCTATCTGATCTGAGAAGGCAGGATGAAACAGATGAGCGGGTTTCGTTGTCGCATCCGCCAGCCGACAAGCACAGGGCGCTTGGTTAGGATGGTCCTTTGTTGTCATGGATGAACCGATGGTCTCTGCCGCTTCGCGCTTCTGCCGCATCTGTGGTCCCGGCCCGATCCTGATGGTGCTGCAGGTGGTGGCGCTGCTGTCGATGGCGCTGGCAGCCGGCTTCTTCCACTACCGCGTGGATCTGCTGCTTGAGCCGGTGGATGAAACCTGCGGCGGCCCGGATCCGGTGGCACGCATGCAGGTGGCGGAGCAGTTGATGGCCCGTTCGCTCGCGCTTGAGCCTTGGCAGCCGTTGCATTGGATTCCGCTGGCCGGCGTGACACTGGCCATGCTGGGCGCGATGTCGATCAGTCTCTATAGGCTCGGGCGCCTGCCGGGGAGACTGCGTTTGGCCAACTGGGGAATGATGGCACTGCATGGCGCGATACTGGCATTGGCCAGTTGGGCGCTGCGTCTGTACGACACGGCGTGGACCAGCGTGGCGACGCTGTCTCCTGCGGCGTGCCTGGTGGAACTGGGCGAGCAGGGCAGGTTGCCGCTGGCGCAGGCGCAGCAGGTGGTGTTCGAGATCCTCACCCATGAGCATGCGCCGCTGCTGCGCAACCCCGATGATCTTGCCCTGGTGCTGGTCGCGCTGATGCTGACGGCGATGACTGCGGGATTCATGCTGTGGCGGGCGATCGTGCGGATACGCGAGGCGGAGTTGCCTGCGGCGTAGCTGGCTTGGCTGGGCCAATGGCGTATGGCTGATCGCGCACGTGCCGCCGCAGTGCATTGCCGGCTGAGCACTCTTCCTGCCATGGGCCCGCAATCGCGCTACAGTCCATGCCTCGCCCCTGCAAGGAAGTGCTGATGCGTTGGTTGCTGCGTGCTGTGCCGTTGCTGCTGTGTTCGTTGGCGGTACATGCCGCCGAAGTGGACCGCCGGATTGCGGTGACCATCGACGATCTGCCCTGGGCACGGGTGGATGAGATCGTGCCGCCGGATCTGCAGGCACGCCATGAGGCGCTGATGGCACAACTCCGCCAGGCGGGTGTGCCGGTGGTGGGCTTCGTCAACGAGAACAAACTCGAAATCGACGGGCAGGTGCAGCCGGCGCGGGTGCAGATGCTGCGCGACTGGCTGGACGGCGGCTACGTGCTGGGCAACCACACGTATTCGCACATGGATCTGAATGCCAAGGGCGTGCCTGCGTTCCAGCGGGATTTCCTGCGTGGTGAAACGGTGCTGCGGCCCTTGCTGGCCGAGCGCGGACTGAAGCCGCAATGGATGCGCCATCCCTATCTGCGTGCCGGGCGCACGCCGGAAGAACGCGCGGAGATGGACGTGTTCTTCAAGGCGCACGGCTACCGCGTGGCGCCGGTGACGGTCGACAACAGTGAGTGGGTGTGGGCGTTCGCCTATGCCAATGTTATGAACGAACAGCCTGACTCACCCGAGCGCGAGGCGACGCTGGCACAGCTGCGCAAGGGCTATGTGCCCTACATGCTGAACAAGCTGGACTACTACGAGAAGCAGTCGCAGGCGCTGCTGGGCTATACGCTGCCGCAGGTGTGGTTGATGCACGCGAACGAGCTCAATGCAGCCACGTTCGCCGAACTGGTGGCGGCGACGAAGCGGCGCGGCTATCGCTTCATTTCACTGGACGAGGCGATGCGTGACCCGGCCTATGCGCGTGGTGCCGAGGGCTACAGCGGACGCTATGGCCCGAGCTGGCTGCACCGCTGGGCGATGGCCGAGAAGAAGCCGAAAGACTTCTACGCCGGAGAACCGGTGGTGCCGGCGTGGGTGATGAAGCTGGCCAAGGTGGATTCGGAGTGAGGCTCAGCGCTTGACGGCCAGCACACCGTCCAGCGCCAGTTCGGCCTTGAAGCCGGCCTTTTCCAGGCGCTTGGCTACTTCACGCGGCACGTCGCGGCCGCTGGTCAACTTGTTCGGCGCGCCGGTGTAATGGAACAGGCGTCCGCCCTTGCGGATGACGCGGGCGAGGTGGTCGTAGAACACCTGCGAGTACAGCTCGCCGGCGATGCCGAAGCGCGGCGGGTCGTGCAGGATCGCGTCGACACTGTTGCTGGCCACCTGTTCGATCTGCTGCGAGACGTCCCCGTGGCTGAACCGCAGGCGGCCACCGGCCGCAGCCGATTCCGGATCTGGAGACCACGGGTTGAGCGTGCGCAGCCACATCACATCGGCGTTCTTCTCGAACGAGCGGATCTGGCCGACACCGGCTTCCAGCGCGCAGGCGGCGAAGTAGCCCAGGCCACCGCAGGTATCGAGGATGACCTTGCCGGCCGGGGCAACCAGCTCGACCTTGCGGCGCGCGTCCTCGAACGGTGACAGCTTGGAGGTCGGCAGCATCTTGATGCCGTCGATCTCGAAGGTCGGTGCGCCCCATTCGGTCGGCACCAGCTTGATCAGCGAGCCGCTGTAGCGCGAGATCGGTGCGAAGTCCTCGCCGTCCCAGTAGTACAGCGTGCGGTCCTTCAGCTTGCCCGGCCACGGGTAGGCCTGGCCACGGAAGTGGAAGCCGTCGGCGTTCAGGGCCACGCTGTCCTGGCTCCGGCCCAGGTCGAGCGAGCCCTGCCATTCAGCAGCGCCCTTGTCATGGGCACGGCGCAGGTTGTCAGCGCTGTCGCGGGTCAGCAGGGGGCCGGTGTAATGGGGCACGGCGGGTACCGGGGCGGTTCGGGGGAGGGCATGGTACCGCAGGGCTTGGCAGGGTTACTGAGATTCCGTAGTACAGGCCCAACCGGATGAGGGACTTGGTAGAGATGCAGTACCCAATGAGGGCGTCATGCCCATGGCGGCGCAGAATTCTTCGTGGAAGGCTCGTGCCGCTGAGGGTTGAAGAGCGTAGTGATAGGTCAGTATTCCTTCTTCATTTCTGATGAGAAGTTGCTGCATGCATATCATGTTTCCAGAACTGTCAGGGGCCGATGTGCTACGGATGACGATAGGCGTCCCGGACAGACTGTAGTCGGCACTCAGTTGGCCTGGAAGGCACGATCCTGATAGGAAAGTCAGGGATTGAAAGATGGCGGCGATCATCGGGATGGGATCATGAGCCTGAGCAACGAGGGCGACTTCGTCACCCTCACTGCTTCGTCAAAGGGTTTGGATGTCAGTTGGCTCTGATGGAGCCGCGATTGCTTGCACAGGCACGCGGTACACAGCCTTCCATCAACGTATTCATTGTCTGTGGGGCATGAGCGAAGCAGAGTACTCTTGCGGTATGGCTACCCACTGTGTTTGGTGGGTAATACTCGTTATAGAAGGTATGGCACCTCCCGTTGTCTATTTGCGCGCTACCCTGGATGTTCCCGCTGACTGAGCTGTTGAATCTTACGGTTCCGTAGGAAATGAAGTTCTGGCCAGCTGATACCTGTCCATTGGGTGCATAGGCGATTACATAGTCAGTACTCTTTGCGTCGCTAGCACTGTTCGACTCGATGCTTGAGCAATGCCACGCGGCGCTTCCTGGCCCCACTGTGATGGACTCGCCCTTGGCGGGGTTCATCCCGATATCCGCGCAGGAAGCCTCGTGATACTGCTTCGTCGCTTCCGTTTGATCGTCGTAGCGATATACATACTGTCCCTTCGAGTTGCGATTGAGGGACTGCTCCACACTGATCGTTCCCCCAATGAAGTCAGGCCATTCCGCGCTGCGGACGATTCTTGATGGGGTCTTTGCTTCGTCAGCGATTTGTCCATCAGCTGGAGCTCCGTCTCCTGCCTGAACGGATGCAGAGACAATGAACGTGAGAATCGCTATCTGCAGTTTCATTTGAGCCTCTCAGATCTGAGTGAGGCTCCATCTTCATTACTTGCCCCATTGCATTTTGGGGCGCATCAGGCAGTTCTTCGGATTTCAAACATTTCTCAATTCTGTCTGTCGCTATTGGCACTTCACCGCATACACCGGCCCAGCCCCGATCAGCATCAGTGCCATGTAGTCACTGTCGCTGGCCTTGCCCTTCAGCGTCGCGCCCTTGTTGAAGTGGAAGATGCCGAAGCCACCGGCCATGCGGATCAGGGCGCTGTCGATCTGATCGGCGTCGTCGCGGAAGTAGCGGCTGATCTCGCTGCGGGTGGCCTTGTGCAGGGCATTCGGCTCGCGCTGCCACTGCTCGCCACGGCTGAAGGAGACGAAGTACTGGCCGCCTTCCTTCTCGATGCGGAAGTCGGCCGGTTTGCGCGCACTGGTGGCGAAGCAGCCCTGCAACGGGTCGGCGCTGAAAGGAAGCCCGGCATCACCACTGCAGGCGGTGAGCAGCAGGAGGGCACCGGGCAGCAGCAGGCGGAGCGTGCGCATGGGATGTCCCGACGGGGCAGGTGCGGCTAGTGTAGGCAGCGCACGGGCGTGGTCCGTACAGAAATTCGGCAAGGACACAGGGGTTTTCGGATGGCGAAGGGCAAGGCACCGTGGTGCGGCGTGGCGAGTTGGCTGGGGATCTTGGTGGGCTGGGGCGCGGGCAGCCTCGCTGCGCAGGCGGCGGTGGCCGCAGGCGGCAATGGCATGGCTGCGGGATTGGGCGTGGGGGTGCTGGGCGCGGCGCTGGTGGGCTGCGGTCTGGCGGTGGCCTCGCGCGTGCGCGGCGAGCGCTGGCCGTGGATCGGCATCGGTGGTGCAGTGCTGAGCGCGCTGCCGCTGCTGATGTACCTGCTGCGGATGATGTTGAAGCTCTAGCGGTAGTGCCGGCCGCTGGCCGGCACCTGCAGGTTGTGTGCGGCGTTCATGGGGTTGCCGGCCAGCGGCCGGCACTACCAGATGCGGGTCAGGCGCTGCGGTGAATCTCCACCGTCACGTGCACCAGTTCCTCATGAATCGCCAGCGCGTTGCGCACGGTATCGGCATCCAGACTGGCGTCGCTGGTGACCACACTAGCGCTGACCGCGTACTTGCCGCGACCCACCTGCCAGACGTGCAGGTCGGCCAGGCGTGCCGGCCACGGGCCCTGTTCGATCACTTCGCGCACTTCGGCCACCACCGGTGCATCCATCTGCGCGTCGAGCAGGATGCGGCCGCTGTCGCGCAGCAGGCCGATCGCCCAGACCGTCACCAGCACGGCGCCGACGAGGCCCATCACCGGGTCCAGCCAGGTCAGGCCCAGCAGCTTGCCGCCAAGCAGGGCGACGATGGCCAGCACCGAGGTGGCGGCGTCGGCCAGCACGTGCACGTAGGCCGAGCGCAGATTGAGGTCGTGACCGTGCGCATGGCTGTGGTCGTGGTGATCGTGATCATGCCCATGGTGATGGTTGTGCCCATGCCCATGATGGTGATGCGCGTGGCCCGGGCTGTCGTGCAGCCACCAGGCGCAGAGCAGGTTCACGCCCAGCCCTACCGCCGCGATGGCGATGGCTTCGTTGTAGTGGATCGGCGCCGGTACCCACAGCCGCTCCAGTGATTGCACGGCCATCAGCGCGGCAACACCAAGCAGTGCGATGGCGCTGGTATAGCCGGCAAGGATCTCGATCTTCCAGGTGCCGAAGGCGAAGCGCGGATCGTGTGCATAGCGCCGCGCACAGCGGTAGGCGAACACCGACAGGCCCAGCGCCAGCGCGTGCGAACTCATGTGCCAGCCGTCGGCGAGCACGGCCATGGAGTTGAACCACCAGCCGCCGACGATCTCTACCAGCATCATGGCGACGGTGAGCCACAGGGCGCGGCGGGTATTGCGTTCGGCCAGCGGGTTGCCGTCGTCGAAGCGGTGTTCGTGGCGGCGGGCGGCGGCTAGGGCGTCCAATTGCATGGGGGCGGGAGCTGGAGTGGATACCCTCATAGGGTATATGATCGCGCCATGGCTCATGTACACAAGAATCGAAAGCAGCTGCTGACCCGGGTGCGCCGTATCGCGGGTCAGGTGGCGGCATTGGAGCAGGCGCTGGACAGGCCCGAGGGTGAGGCTGGCGACTGCGCGGACGTGCTGGTGCAGGTGGCCGCCGTGCGCGGTGCGGCCCACAGCCTGCTGATGGAGCTGCTGCACGAACATCTGCAGGAGCACGTGGTCGGCGCCGAGGACCCGCAGCAGCGGGCGGCTGAGGCCGAAGTACTGGTGGAGCTGCTGCGCCGCTACGGCAAATAGCAGGGGTAGTGCCGGCCGCTGGCCGGCAACTGCAGGTTGCGTCCGAAGCTCATGCGGTTGCCGGCCAGCGACCGGCACTACCCGCGGCGTCCGAAGCTCATGCGGTTGCCGGCCAGCGGCCGGCACTACCCGCGGCGTCCGAAGCTCATGCGGTTGCCGGCCAGCGGCCGGCACTACCCGTGGCGTCCGAAGTTCATGCGGTTGCCGGCCAGCGGCCGGCACTACCCGTGGCGTCCGAAGCTCATGCGGTTGCCGGCCAGCGACCGGCACTACCCGCGGCGTCCGAAGCTCATGCGGTTGCCGGCCAGCGGCCGGCACTACCCGCGGCGTCCGAAGCTCATGCGGTTGCCGGCCAGCGACCGGCACTACCCGTGGCGTCCGAAGCTCACGCGGTTGCCGGCCAGCGGCCGGCACTACCCGTGGCGTCCGAAGCTCATGCGGTTGCCGGGCAGCGGCCGGCACTACCCCGCGTGCCGGTGCCGCGCGTTCCAGATATGCGTGGCGGCCAGCAGCAGGCTGCCGGTGACGGTCATCGGTGTTTCCCATGCATGCGTCGGCAGCGCCAGTGCGCCGGCCAGCAGCAGGCCAAGACCCACGCCGGCGGTGGCCCAGGCCAGTACCGGCAGCGGGTGACGGCGCTCGGCCCGCCACAGCGCGTAGCCGGTCAGCGGCAGGGCGATGGCCACGAACAGCAGGTGCACCCATTCCGCTTCGGCCCACGCGCCGAACAGGGGGAGCGCGGCGGCCAGCAGGGGCAGCGCCAGGCAGTGCAGCAGGCACAGGCTGGACAGGGCGACCGCGCCGGCATCAAGCAGGACGGCAGAAGGCGACTTCATCGGGGGAGGTTCCTTGCGCAACAATTGTTATACAGTAACATTTCCGTTCCGCAGCCAACCCGCTCCGACATGAACACTGTTTCCCGCGCCGACCGTCGCCTTCCGGTCACCGTGCTGTCCGGCTTCCTCGGGGCCGGCAAGACCACCCTGCTCAACCAGATCCTGCGCAACCGCGAGGGCCTGCGCGTGGCGGTCATCGTCAACGACATGAGCGAGGTCAACATCGATGCGCAGCTGGTGCGCGAGGGTGGCGCCGAACTGCGCCGCACCGAAGAGACGCTGGTGGAGTTCAGCAACGGCTGCATCTGCTGCACGCTACGCGACGACCTGCTGCAGGAAGTGCGGCGCCTGGCTGATGCGGATCGCTACGACTACCTGCTGATCGAATCGACGGGCATCGGTGAACCGATGCCGGTGGCGGCCACGTTCGCGGTGCGCGACGAGCACGGTTTCAGCCTGAGTGATATCGCGCGGCTGGACACGATGGTGACGGTGGTCGACGGCAGCGCATTCCTTGCCGACTTCGGTTCGACCCTGCGCCTGGCCGAGCGCGGCCAGCAGGCCGGGCCGGACGATGATCGCGGTGTGGTCGACCTGCTGTGCGAACAGGTCGAGTTCGCCGACGTGATCGTGGTCAGCAAGGTGGACCAGGTGGATGACGAAGTGTTGCAGGACACGCTGGCGGTACTGCGTGGCTTGAACCGGGATGCGAAGCTGCTGCTGTCCAGCTTCGGTGATGTGCCGTTGGCCGAGCTGCTGGATACCGGTCGCTTCGACATGGAGCGTGCGCAACGCGCGCCGGGTTGGGTGAAGGAGCTGCGTGGCGAGCACACACCGGAAACCGAAGAGTACGGCATCGGCAGCTTCGTCTACCGTTCGCGGCGTCCGTTCCACCCCGCGCGATTCGCCCGCGCGCTGCAGTCCGGCATGCCCGGCGTGATCCGCAGCAAGGGCTGGTTCTGGCTGGCCAACCGCATGGATTGGGTAGGCGAGTTGAACACCGTGGGCGCGGCGACGCGGACGCAGGCGGCGGGTTTCTGGTATGCCGCGCGCGACCGCGTGCGGGCTAGGCTGGAAGACACCACACCGTTGTTGCCGCCGACGCCGTTGCCTTACAGCGACCTGGGATGGGCGCGGCAGCAGGCCGATTGCTGGAGCGCGCCGCTGCCGGGGCTTGAGGAATTCCCGGATTCGGCCGCGCACACGGCGATGCAGCGGCTGTGGCACCCATTGTGGGGTGATCGCCGCCAGGAGCTAGTGGTGATTGGTGTGCACATGGACGAGCGCGCGGTGCGTGCGGAGCTGGATGCGTGCCTTCTCAACGACCAGGAGCTGCGTGCGGGGCCATTGTTGTGGCACCAGTTGCCGCAGGCGTTCCCTGTGTGGAAGCGTTGACGGTGCATTGATGATCCATGGGTTGCCGGCCAGCGGCCGGCACTACCCCTGGTTGATACGTCATGCGTGGATGGATGCATGGCGGAGTCGAGCATGGCTCGACTCTACAGACTGTCGCGCCATTGCCAGCTGTTGGCGGTGACCTGCAATACCTGCGTCGGCCGCAATGCCTGCAGCAGATGCAGGTCGTGGCTGACCATCATCAAGGCACCCGGCCATGCCGCCAGCAGTTCCTCCAGTGCCTGCAATGCGCTTAGGTCCAGTGCATTGCCGGGCTCGTCCAGCAGCAACAGCTGCGGCGCGGGATCGGCGTAGAGCACGCTTGCCAACGCCCCCTTCACCCGTTCGCCATCGCTGAGGCTGCTGGCGGGGCGCTGGATGCGCTGTGCGTCCAGACCCAGTAGTGCGAGCCGAGTGCGCAGTTCGCCCGGGTCCGCCCCCGGATTGGCGGCCTGTACGCTATCGAGGATGCTGTGCTCGCCGGACAATCCCAGCAGTTGCTGGTCAAGCAGCGCCAGTGGCGCGTGGCGTTGCACAGTGCCATCGCGCGCTCGCAGCTGGCCGGCCAGCACACGCAGCAGGGTGGATTTGCCACTGCCGTTGTCACCGACCACGGCGATGCGCTGGCCGCGACGGATCTCCAGCTGCAACGGGGCACTGCAGCCATGCGGCAGCACCAAGGCCTCGGCCTGCAGCAGGCGCGTGCTGCCACGTTCCCCCGCACCGGCAAACAGCGCCAGTTCCGGCGCGGTGTGAACCGCGGATATCGCTGCACGCAGCTGCTCTGCACTGGCCTGCAGGCGTTCTGACTGCACCTGCTGCGCGCGACCAAGGCTGGCTTCGGCACGCTGCTTCTGGCGGCCGAGCAGGATCGGTGCCTGGTTGGCCTGCTTTGCTTCGCGATTGCCACGTGCCTGACGTTGCTGCTGGCGTTCGTTCTGCTCGCGCGCGCTGCGTTGCTGCTGTCGGTGCTGGGCGCGCGCATGGTCGAGCTGGGCGGCGGCGGCTTCGCGTTCGGCGGCGCGCACTTCGGCATAGTGCTGCCACGCGCCGCCATAGCGATGCAGGCCACGCGCATCAAGTTCGACAATCTGCTGCATGCGGCCCAGCAGTTCGCGATCATGGCTGATTGCCAGCAGGCCGCCGCGCCATTGCTGCAACTGCTTGTACAGCTGCTGGCGATGACGCGCATCAAGGTGATTGCTGGGTTCGTCCAGGATCAACCAGTCGGCGCCGCTGGCCCACGCGCCGGACAGCGCCACCTGCATCGCCTGGCCGCCACTGAGGCGTGCGGCAGGCTGGGCGTGATCGAGATCGTCGGGCAGTCCTAGCGCCTGCCATTGCTGCTGCAGGCGTTCGCGCAGGTCCCAGCGCTCGCCTACGCAGGTGAAGTCGGCCTCATCGACGCTGCCGGCTTCGATGCGTGCCAGCGCGGACAGCGCTTCACCCACACCGGCCAACTCGCCCACGGTGCCGGCTGGTGGATAGCCCGGTGTGGGCAACAGGAACACGCGGTCACTGCCACGCACCTGGCCACTGTCGGGCGACAGCCGCCCGGCCAGCAGGCGTGCGAGCACGCTTTTGCCGGTGCCATTGGCACCGACCAGGCCGGTGGCGACCGGTTCGAAGGAAAACGACAGATCGGAAAACAGCACTCGGCCGTCGGCCAATCGATACGACACGCGATCGAGCGTGAGGGAATGCGGGGTCATGCGACCTCCATGGATGCCGGGTTCTCCCCTGCGCGCAGGGGCGGGAAGAGTCAGGCCGTCTAGTGGGAAGACGGCGGCATCAATGGCGCATTGGTCGCGAGCCTCTGGGAGGAATGAGGGGAGATTATACCGCCCGCAGGGCGTGCGAATTTTAGAGTCGAGCTTGCTCGACTGCTTTTGAGGAGCAGTCGAGCAAGCTCGACTCTACGTGGCACGGCCATCGAGCGCGGATCTACCGGCCTACGGCACGGTTTCCAGGCGTGCGCTGACAAAGTCGATGAACACCCGAAGCTTCGGAAGCACGTGGCGGCCCGAGGGCCACAGCAGGTGGAAGATGCCGCAGGAGTGCACGTGTTCGTCCAGCACGGTCAGCAGCCGGCCATCGGCCAGCGCATCGCGTACCGAGTGCACTGGCACGAAGGCCAGTCCAATATCGCGCAGTGCCAGCGCCACGCGTGCTTCGATGGTGTTGGCCACCATGTGCACGGGTAGTTCCTGCGGTGCTTCATTGCCGGGCCACTGGATCGGCCACAGCTCCAGCTTGCCGGTGCTGGGGAAGCGGTAGTGCAGCAGGGTGTGCTGCAGCAGATCGGCCGGCGCACGCGGAACGCCGCGGCGCTGCAGGTACGCCGGCGAGGCGACGATGCGGCGCGGGAACACGCCCAGGCGTCGGGCGTTCATGCGTGAGTCGCTGGGTTCGCCGACGCGTAGCACAGCGTCGAAGCCTTCCTCGATGACATCGACCAGCCGGTCGCTGAAATCCAGGTCCAGACGGATGTCCGGGTAGGCGGCCATGAACTCGGCCATCAGCGGCAGAGTGAGATCACCCACCAGCGGCAGGCCGATGCGCAGCGTGCCGCTCGGTGCGGCATGCGGCTGCGCCAGCTCGGTGCGCGCGGCATCGCGCTCGTCGAGGATGCGCCGGCAGCGTGCCAGGAACAGCTGGCCCTCGGCGGTGAGGGTGATGCTGCGCGTGCTGCGGTGGAACAGGCGCACGCCGAGTGCGTGCTCCAACCGTGCAACGCACTTGCCGGCGGCCGAGGCCGAGATGCCCTGCAGGCGCCCCGTCTCGACGAAGCTGCGGGTGTCGGCGGCATGCACGAAGGTCTGCAGGTTGGCGAGGTTGTCCAGGACTGACATGGGCGTGTGGGTAATGAAAGCGGCAGGGTAGGTGGCGGCGATCGCGGAGGCAGGCGCCGCCACCGCAACACTGTGGTGCGGGACGATGCGGCGACCGTTGCGGCCTTGCAGTTCCGGCCATCATGCCGATTGCGGACTGCACGGTCCATGATGCCCGGAGCGGCAACCGGCTTTTTGCACGGTGACATGCTGCCTAACGTGGCGGCCTCTCCCCACGGATCACCGCGATGAACGCCGCCCTTTCCCTTGACCCCGCGCCGGCCCTGCCGTCGGTACAGCGGTTGCTGCAGCAGGTCCACCCGCAACGCCTGGTCGGCGCGGTGGTGCTGGTGCGCGAGCACGGCGTGCTGCGTCATGCCAGCGCCACCGGCCTGGCCGATCGTGAATCGGGCGCCGCGATGCAGCGTGACCAGTTGTTCCGGCTGGCATCGGTCAGCAAGCCGCTGCTGACCACGGTGATCCTGCGTCTGGTGGCCGATAGCGTGCTGGACCTGGATGCGCCGGTACAGCGCTGGTTACCGGACTTCCGCCCGGCGCTGGCCGATGGCAGTACGCCGCCGATCAGCCTGCGCCAACTGCTCAGCCATAGCAGCGGGCTGGGTTACCGCTTCCTCGAAGCCGATGCGGATGGCCCGTACGCCCGGGCCGGCGTCAGCGATGGCATGGATGCGAATCCGCTGACATTGGCCGACAACGTGCATCGCGTCGCGCAGGCGCCGCTGCTGTTCGAGCCGGGGAGCCAATGGTTGTACTCGTTGGGCGTGGATGTGGCCGGTGCCGTGGCCGAAGCCGCGACCGGTGAAACGCTGCAGGCACTGTTCGAGCGCTTGCTGGCCGCACGCTTGGGCCTGCGCGACACCGCATTCGCGACCACCGATGCTGCACGGCTGGCCACGCCGTATGTGAGTGACACGCCGCAGCCGCATCGCCTGCAGGAAGGCGAAGTGGTCGCACCGTTCGAGGGTACGGTCGGCATCGAATACAGCCTCGCCCGTGCTACCGATGCCAGCCGTTTCCCTTCGGCCGGTGCTGGACTGATTGGCAGCGCCGACGAGGTGATGGCGGTGCTGGAAGCACTGCGCGACGTACAGGCCTCGAATCTGTTGCCGCCCGCGCTGGTGGCCGAGATGGCCACTCCGCAGGTGGGCGAGCAGGGGCCGCCGGAGCCGGCCGGCTGGGGCTTCGGGCTGGGCTTTGCGGTGCTGCGCGATGCCGCCGCCAGTGGCACGCCACAAAGCGAAGGCAGCTGGCGCTGGGGCGGTGCCTATGGCCACAGCTGGTTCGTTGATCCCGCGCGCGGGCTGAGCGTGGTGGCGCTGACCAACACCCTGTACGAAGGCATGGATGGCGCCTTCGTCGATGAACTGCGTGACGCCGTCTATGCTGATCTGGAGGCTGCGCGATGAGCGGTCATGCCATTGATGCGGCGAGTCCCGCCGGCGAAGCCACACGCCTGCCGTGGGCCGGCCTGCTGGCGCTTGCGGGTGGCGGCTTCATCACCCTGCTGACCGAGACCCTGCCGGCCGGTGTGCTGCGACCGATGGGCGAGAGCCTGGGTGTGAGTGATGCGGGGGTGGGCCAGCTGGTCAGCGTGTATGCACTGGGTTCGGTGATGGCCGCACTGCCGATGACCGCGCTGACCCAGCGCCTGCCGCGGCGCCCCTTGTTGCTGGCCGCCATTGCCGGCTTCGTGGTGGTCAACACGCTGACCGCCGTGAGCAGCAGCTATCCGCTGATCCTTGCCGCGCGCTTCCTTGCTGGCGTCTGTGGTGGCCTGCTGTGGTCGCTGGTGGCCGGCTACGCCGCACGCATGGTGGTGCCGTCACTGCAGGGCCGCGCGATTGCAGTGGCGATGGTCGGTTCACCGCTGGCGCTGTCGCTGGGCGTACCGGCGGGCACGCTGCTGGGCCAACAGATCGGCTGGCGCTGGGCGTTCGTGTTGATGAGCGTACTGGGTGTCGGGCTGCTGGCGTACGCGCGCTGGACACTGCCGGCGTTGCCCGCCGCCGGTGCCGGCCAGCGCACGTCATTGGGCACGGTGTGGCGCATGCCCGGTGTACGCAGCGCGTTGCTGGTGATGGTGCTGTACGTGCTGGCGCACAACGTGCTGTACACCTACATCGAACCGCTGGCGGTGGACGCCGGAGCCGGCCCATGGCTGGACCGCCTGCTGCTGGCCTTCGGTGTGGCTGCCATCGTCGGTATCGGCATTGCCGGTTGGGGCGTGGATCGCCACTTGCGTGCGCTGGTGTGGGCGGCGGTGATCGGCTTCCTGCTGCCGGTGCTGGCCCTGCTGCTGTGGCCGGGACAGGCAACGGCGCTGCTGCTGGCGACGATCCTGTGGGGCGTGGCGTTCGGCGCCGTGCCAACCCTGTTCCAGACCGCACTGGCACGTCGCGCGGGTGCTGCCGCGGATCTGGCGCAGTCGATGCTGGTGACCGGCTGGAACCTGGCGATTGCCGGCGGTGGCGTCGCCGGTGGCGTGCTGTTGCAGGCCAGCGGCCCGAGCCAGCTGGGCTGGCTGCCGTTGCTGTTGCTGGCGGTGAGCGCGGCGTGGCTGCTGGCACGGCCGAAGGCCTGGGCGTAGGCGCAGACCAGACGTTACCGAGGTGCCGGCCAGCGGCCGGCACTACCGTGGTCCACGTCATCCACGCATGGCGTGGATCCACCGAGCGCAGCGACCCGCGTTTGCTTTTGCTCTCTTCTGTTGATTCCGTGGTGGGACGCCACCGCAATGTGTCCGTGGCCGGGTGGGTGGGCTGCGCAGGGGCGTGAGCCGCATGGATGCGGCGACCGAGCTTACATGGACGTACTTGCAGCGCCCCCTGCGCAGCCCACCCACCCGGCCCACCCCGACGGTTCCGCCGAGTGCGACCCACCACGAGGGGCTCCGCCGTTGGCCGTCCTACTCGATCCCCTCACGCTCGATCGGCACGCTCCGCGGGTTCTGCATGTGCTCCCGCGCCGCGCCATAGCGCTGCTGCCGTTTCTGATGAAACACCACGAACTCATCGCGGGGCAGCGGCCGCGAGAACAGCCAACCCTGCGCGAACTCGACCTTCCGGGTATGCAGATACGCCAGCTGTGCCTCGGTCTCCACGCCCTCGGCGACCACCCACAGGCCCAGCTCCTTGGCCATGTCGATGATGTGCGGCGTGACCGGGCTGGTGGCGCTCTCGGTGCCGATCGCATCGATGAACGACTTGTCGATCTTCAGTGCATCCAGTGGCAGCTGCTCCAGGTACTGCAGGCTGGAAAAGCCCACGCCGAAGTCATCGATCGCCACGCTGTGGCCGGCCCGGCGAGCCTGCGCCAGCATCGTGCGTGCGCGGTCCAGGTCGAGGAAGCCGTGCTCGGTCGCTTCCATCCAGATCTGCTGCGGCAGGATGCCGCTGCCGGCCATGTGCTTGGCGATCAACTTCAATGCACGACCACTGCTGATGTCCTCGGCGGCGAGATTGATCGCGATGTGCGCGCTGCGGTCGGCCACCAGCAGCTCGCGCATGTCGCGCACCACGTTCTCGATCACCAGGTCGGTGATCGCGCCGATCATGCCGGTCTCTTCGGCCAGGGGAATGAACAGGTCGGGGCGGACCTGGGTGCCATCCTGACGCTGCCAGCGAATCAATGCTTCGGCGCCGACGCAGATGCCGGTATCCAGTTCGATGATCGGCTGGTAGTGCAGGTACAGCTCGCGGCGGCGGATCGCCGTGGCCAGTTCGCCGCGCAGCGACAGCCGGCGGCGCGACAGCCAGATCACCAGGCCGGCACCCACGGCAGCCATCAGCAACCCGAGCGGTACGTACAGCCATGCCTGCTGGCGGAAGGTGGCGGCCAGTGCCGTGCGTGGCGTGGTGGCGATCGCCAGCCATTCGCCATTGCGGGCGGTGGCGTAGAGGGTGTTGTGGTCCAGCCCTTCGCCCGGGTTGCGCAGCAGGGTCTCCAGCAGCGCCGGATCCATGCCGTCCTGCTTGGCCAGCAGGCGGCCGTCCGGGCTGGCCAGGGCCAGGCGCACGTTGGGGTCTGCGATGACATCGACGAAACGGCGCGGGTCGACCAGTACGTCGTAGGCGCCGTACAGGATCGACAGCACCTGGCGGCGGCCGCTGGCTTCGGGGCGCACGTCCACCGCGATGCCGGCCCCTTCGCTGGTCACATGGTCGGCCTTGGGCTGCTTCACATCGGCCAGGAACGGGCCCCACGACGTGCACCGCAGCGTGCCGCCTTCGAAATAGCCCATCTGGTCGATCGACGGCGTGGTCATCACCAGGGTCTGCATGCGCTGGATATGGTCCGGGCTGCACGGCACATGGGCGCCCGCCTCCGCCGACTTCAGCGCGGCCAGCGCGTCATGGTAGGACTGGTCGGAACGGCGCAGCGCGCGGCCGGCGATGTCGCGCAGGCGCTGCTGCTCGACACTGACCGCACGGTCCCAGGTGGCATAGGCCATCACCGCGATCGGCACCGCTGCGGCCAGCAGCGCCAGCGCGGTGCCACCAATGATGATGCGCAGGCGGCTCATGGCTGGAGCTCCGGCGGGGCAGGCAGGTCAGGGCGCATGGTCGGGGCCGGTCCTTGGGCAGGTGCGGCTATCTGAGCATGGCGCCGGGCCGGGCGGAATGGGACGAATCCGGTATTCGGTCACAATGTGATGAAAGCGACCGCGATTGACGTGATCGGGCCGTCCGGCGCTGGCGCTCCGGGCCGGGGAGGACTAACGTCGAACGCTTCGCCCGCCTCAGTGCACGCCCATGACCGAGCCCGCAACGCCCCCCGAGCACCTGCGCCGCAGCCTGTCCAACCGCCACCTGCAGCTGATCGCCATCGGCGGTGCCATCGGCACCGGCCTGTTCATGGGCTCGGGCAAGACCATCAGCCTGGCCGGTCCGTCCATCGTCTTCGTCTACCTGATCATCGGTGCGATGTTGTTCTTCGTGATGCGCGCGATGGGCGAGCTGCTGCTGTCCAACCTGCAGTACAAATCCTTCATCGACTTTTCCACCGACCTGCTTGGTCCCTGGGCCGGCTTCTTCTGTGGATGGACGTACTGGTTCTGCTGGATCGTCACCGCCATCGCCGATGTGATCGCCATCGCCGCCTATGCGCAGTTCTGGTTCCCGGGGCTGGATGCCTGGATACCGGCACTGGCCTGCGTGATGCTGTTGCTGGCGCTGAACCTGGTGACGGTGAAGCTGTTCGGTGAGATGGAATTCTGGTTCGCGCTGATCAAGATCGTGGCGATCTGTGCGCTGATCATCACCGGTGCGGGCCTGGTGGCGTGGGGCTTCACTTCGCCCAGCGGCCATACCGCCGCGCTGTCCAACCTGTGGAATGACGGCGGCATGTTCCCGATGGGCCTGGTCGGCTTCTTCGCCGGTTTCCAGATCGCGGTGTTCGCCTTCGTCGGCATCGAGCTGGTCGGCACCACCGCCGCCGAGACCGCCAACCCCGAGCGCAACCTGCCCAAGGCGATCAACTCGATCCCGGTGCGCATCATCATCTTCTACGTGCTGGCGCTGATCGCGATCATGGCCGTCACCCCGTGGCGCCAGGTGGTGCCGGACAAGAGCCCGTTCGTGCAACTGTTCGTGCTGGCCGGTATCCCCGCCGCGGCCAGCCTGATCAACTTCGTGGTGCTGACCTCGGCCACCTCCTCGGCCAACAGCGGCATCTTCTCCACCAGCCGCATGCTGTACGGCCTGGCCGAAGAGGGCCACGCGCCGCGCGGGTTGTCGAAGCTCTCGCGCGCCGCAGTGCCGGCACGCGGCCTGCTGTTCTCCTGCCTGTGCCTGCTCGGCGGCACGCTGCTGATCTACCTGATCCCCAACCTGGTGACCGCCTTCACCCTGGTCACCACGCTGGCGACGGTGCTCTTCATCTTCGTCTGGTCGCTGATCCTGGTGGCCTACATGGTCTACCGCCGCCGCTACCCGGAGCGCCACGCCGCCTCGATCTTCAAGATGCCCGGTGGCGTTGCCATGTGCTGGGCGTGCCTGGTGTTCTTCGCAGGCGTGCTGGTTCTCCTGAGCCTGCAGGCCGATACCCGCCAAGCCCTGATCGCCAGCCCGGCGTGGTTCGTGCTGCTGGGCGTGGGGTACTGGGTGCGACGCAGGACCGCGAAGTGATCCAACGTCTTCGTTCCATCGATTGATCCATCGTCTCCAGACGTGTCATCCACGCATGGCGTGGATCTGCTATCAGCCGCAGGGAACTATCGAAGGCGGGGTGGGTCCGCTGGCGGGAGTGTCCGCGGCATGGATGCCGCGGCCAAGCCCCCAGGGATGGGTTTACGGCGTCTCCCGCCAGTGGACCCACCCCGCCTCCCCGCAGGAGATCGGCCTTTGCCGTTGCGTGTGATCTGGCCTCTGCAGGTGCAGGGCGCAGCCCTGCCAAATCCCCCATTCACTTGGTGTTAGCGGGCGCGGCCGGATCATCCGGCCGCCATGTCCCGCCACCCCCTCCTGCTCGCGCTGTTGCTGCTGCCCAGCCTGTGGCCCGGGCTGGCCGCCGCGCGCACGGTCTACCGCTGCGTGCAGGGCAATACTGTCAGCCTGGCCACCGCTCCCGAACCCGGCTCGCGCTGCACGCCGAAGGAGATCGACGACAACGCCGTCCAGGCCCCGAATCTGTGGGGCAACATGGGCGTGTTCAGTGGCGTGCTGTACGAACGCGAGCAGGACGGCGCGCTGGTCTATTCCACCCGCAACCTGCCCGGATCGCGGGTATTCCTGAAGTTCACCGTGGCCACGCCACCGGGTGAGCCCGCGCACGAAGGCCTGGGCAAGGTCGGCAAGCCGCAGCTGGCGCAGCATGCCAAGCAGTTCAAGGCCGCGGCCAAGGCCACCGGCGTGGATGACGCATGGTTGCGCGCGATCGCCCACGCCGAAAGCAATTTCGACGCGCTGGCGGTCTCGACCAAGGGCGCACAGGGCGTGATGCAGCTGATGCCGGATACCGCGCAGGAGTACGGGGTGAGCGATCCGTTCTCGCCGCAGCAGTCCATCGATGGCGGCGCCCGCTACATGCGCGCGCTGCTGCGCCGCTACAACGGTGATCGGCCACTGGCCGCCGCCGCCTACAACGCCGGCATCGGAGCGGTCACCCGTTACAAGGGCGTGCCGCCCTATGCCGAGACCCTGGCCTACGTGGACAAGGTGATGGCCCTGTATGCGCGCTACCGCGAAGCGATGGGCATCCGTACCGAAGTGCCCGCGCGATAGGCTGGCGGTGCTGGATGTGTCGTGTAGAGCCGAGCGCATGCTCGGCTCATGGTGCCGGCAGCCGAGCATGGGCTCGGCTCTACAGGGGGCCTGCTCAGCGTGAGGTCGCGCTGCCGACCAGTTCGTAGCGTTCGATGCGGCCAACGCGGGTGACTTCTGCCTGCACGTCGGCGCGCTGCTTCAGCGCACGCCAGGCCGCATCGATCTTCACGTCACCGGGCAGCGACGGATAGGTACGCATGTCCTGCAGGGAGGCCAGTGTCTCGCCTCGCTCGACGGGGGAGCGCAGTTGCTCGATCAGCACGGCGGCCGCGCCATCGAGATTGCCCTCGTCCAGCAGCATTTCGCGATGGAACAGGCGGGCGTCGTCGCCCTCGGCGAGGATCGCCGCGCGAGCAGCGTCCATGGCCTTGGCATCGCCACGTTCGCGCGCGGCGGCAAACTGCAGCAACGCCTGTGCTGCCTTGCCGTAGCCGCCGAGGCCCTGCATGTCATTCACCGCTGCGGTGGCGTCCTGCAGGCGGCCCAGCGAACTGAGCACGAAGCCGACGTTGAACTGGTGCTCGGCGCCATCCGGGCCCAGCGCACCGATGCGCGCAGCCAGCTTGGCGGTGGCCAGCGCATCGTCGGTGCGCCCCAACCGACGCAGCGCGGTGAGCCGGCTGTTGAGCAGCCACGCGACCCATTCGGCTTCGGCCGCCGACGGGGATTCGCCTTCGGCCGCTGCGCGGGCCATGCCATCGGTCAGGGCCAGGACTTCCTCGTTGCGGTCGAGCATCAGCAGCGTATTGCTGAACTCGGCCATGCGCGCGTCCAGGGCGCGGTCGAGCAGGCCAGACACACGCAGCTCATCGAGATGCTTCTGTGCGGCCTGCACCGGATCGAAGCGTGCATCGCCGCGGTCGACATAGCGATCAAAGCGCTTGTCACTGCGCAGGCGGATGATTTCGGCCGGGCCATTGATGCGTGCCAGCGTGGTCGGGATGTCGTCGCCGCGGCCGTTGTCGGCCTGCAGCGTGGCCAACGCCAGCCACAGCCCGGTCGGCTCCACGCCACCGCCCTTCCAGCCGTTGTCGAACAGCGCCTGCAGCAGTTCCATGCGTCGTTGTGGCTGGTCGCGCAGGCGGTACTGCAGGTAGTTGATCGGCTGGCGCTCGATCGGCAGCGGGCCCTCGGCGTGCTTCAGCGCCTGCACCAGGTACCGGGTAGCCGGAGCCGGCTGGTTTTCGGAAAGTTCCAGCGACACCAGGGTCAGCAGGATCTGTGCATCGTCCGGCAACGACTCCTGCGCCCGCTGCAGATAGCGCCGGGCCTGCGCCGGCTTCTTCTGCATCAATGCGGTCCAGCCCGCCACCTGCGCGGCGCGACCGCGATGCTCGGCATCGAAATCGTCCAGCAGCGGATCTTCCATCAGCTGTTCCATGGCGATCAACGCGCCCAGCGTGTTACCGCTGCGTGACTGCTGGATCGCTTCGTCCCAACGGGTGGCATAGGCCGTATGCACCGCGTCGCTGGTGACGGACGGCTTCTGTGGTGCCACCGCGATGGAGGCGGAGGCGGGGCTGCCCGCCAGTGCGGCCAGCAGCAGGGCAGTGAGGGGGAGAACGCGGGGCATGGAGATTCTCCATCCGTGGGAAGAGCATTGAACCTGCTGCAGCCAGCGAGGACAAGCGCGATGGATGGAACTCTGGCGATCAGGAGTACGTTTGGCCATGGCGGATCGCGCGCGCAGCGTCTATCGTCGGTGCCTCTTCAGATTGCAGGCAGAGGCAACGCAGCACGATGGCACGGTGGCAATGGATGGCGGCAGGGGTCGCGTTGGCAACGGCGGTGGCATTGGCCGCGACCTGGTGGGATTCACCGCTGCAGACCTTGGCTGAACCGGCAGGCCCGGCGCCCACGCCACTGGCCTGGACCGCGCAGATCGAGATGCTGGCCGGCGACGGTCATCCCGGTGACCGCGATGGTGCGTCCGCGCAGGCCCGCTTCGCCGATCCCTATGCGTTGCTGCGCAGTGCCGATGGCAGCATCTACTTCACCGATGCCGGCGACAACAACCGCATCCGCCGCCGCCAGCCGGATGGCCGCATCGAGACCGTGGCCGGGCAGGGCGAGGGGCGCATCGATGGCCCGGCGCTGCAGGCCAGCTTCAATACGCCGTCGGGCATCGCCGCCGATGCGCAGGGCAACCTGTACGTGGCCGACACCGGCAACCATGCCATCCGCCGCATCGGCACCGATGGCCAGGTGACCACGCTGGCCGGTGGCGAGCAGGGGTACGCCGATGGACCGGCCGCGCAAGCGCGCTTCGATGCACCGATGGGCATCGCGGTGGACGCGCAGGGCCAGGTCTATGTGGCCGACACCTTCAACGACCGCATCCGGGTGATCGGCACCGACGGCAACGTGCGTACCCTGGCCGGCGGCGAGCGCCCGGGGCTGGCCGATGGCCTGGGCGTCGCGGCGCGCTTCGATACGCCGGTGGCGCTGGCCTTCGATGCCCATGGCGCGCTGCTGGTGGCCGACCTGTTCAACAATGCGGTGCGTCGGGTCGGTGCCGACGGCATGGTCAGCACGCTGCTGGGCGATGGCGGCGTGATCAATGGGCCGTTGTCGCTGGCCACCACGCACGACGGCGTGCTGTACGTGGGTGACCTTGATGGCCGCATCGTGCAGGTAACACCGCAGGGCCACCAGATCGCGCTGGTGGGCAACGGCCGCCTGCCACGCCTGGCCCGCCCCAGTGGTCTGGCGATGGATGCCGATGGCAGCGTGCTGGTCGCCGATTCCGCCAGCTATCGCCTGCACCGCCTGCGCCCGCTGCCGGTGGGTGATTTGCCGGCACCGGCGCTGGTCGGGCCCGCTGCCGATGCAGCGTTGCCGGACACCGGTGGGCGCTGGCCGTTGGCACCCCAGGACGGCTGGCATGAAGTGGTGGGCACGCTGGGCGAGGTGCGCGGCAACTTCAAGGGCGAGAGCCGCCACCACCTGCACGGTGGTTTCGATGTGCGCGGCGATGTCGGCCAGACCGTGTTGGCGATCGCCGATGGCAAGATCAGCAGCCCGGTAGCGGCGTGGAGCCTGGGTGGGCAGGCCGAGGGCCTGGCAGTGGACCGCCTCAAGTACATCCACATGCGGGTCGGCCGCACCCCGCGTGACCAGCCGTTCGATGCGCGCTGGCAGGCGCTGTACGACGAGCAGGGCAAGCTGGAGCGGATGCGCGTGCGTCGCGGCACGCGCATCCACGTTGGCGATCGCCTGGGCAGCATCAACAACCAGGCGCACGTGCACCTGGCGGTGGGCACCGGCGGCTTCGAAACCAACGCCGTGGCGCTGGGTTTCCATAACTACGCCGACCACTTCGCACCGCGCATCACCGATGTGGCGCTGCTGGACGACAACGACCAGCCGCTGGCGGCGGGCAGCGACGGCGTGGTGATGCTGGCGCGGCAGGGACGTGGCGTGCAGATCGTGGTCGAGGCCTGGGACCAGGTCGACAACAACCTGCCGCGGCGCCGGCTGGGCATGTACCAGGTGGGCTACCAGATCCTCGATGCTGGGGGACAGCCGCTGCAGGGTTACGAGCAGCCGCGCTGGAACATCGTGTTCAACCGCATGCCGCCGCAGATGGAAGCGGTGCGCGTGGCCTACGCACCGGACAGCGGTATCACGGTGCATGGCAGTGCGGTGACCCGGTTCCGTTACCTGGCCACCAACACCGTGCGTGATGGCCTGATGGAAACCGGGCGCTGGCAGCCGGCGGCGCTGCCGCCGGGCGAGTACATCGTGCGCGCCAGCGTGCGCGACTACAGCGGTAACGAAGGCGTGGGCCCGCGCGAGATCAGGGTACGGCTGCTGCCATAGCCGCAGCCGGGGCGCCGCAGCGTTCGCGCTCGGCGTCCATGTCTTCCAGCGGCCGCACCTCGATGCTGCCGAAGCGCGCCCATGGGAAGTCGCGGGCGATGCGCATGGCTTCGTCGCGGTCGCGGGCGACGATCAGGTTGAAGCCGGCCAGCAGTTCGCGGGTTTCTGCGAACGGGCCATCCAGTACGCGGCTGTGGCCATCGCGCACGCGCAGGGTCTGCGCGGTGTCGACCGGCTGCAGTTTCTGCGCGGCCAATAGCGTGCCCTCGGCCTGCAGCTTGTCGGCGTGGGCGAGGCAATCGCGCATCAGCGCGTTGAATTCCTCGGTGGGCAGCGCCTGCAGCAAGGCAGGCTCGATGTAGATCAGAAGCAGGTACTGCTGCATGGGACGGTCCAGGCGGGGGCGGGGTGTCCATGATGGCGCAGGTTTGCCTGCCGGCATGCTGCAGCGCGAAAAGCCGCCTGCGGCGGGCGATCGGCGAACGGCGGAGCCCCTCCGTGGTGGGGTTGGGTTGGTCGCTGAAAGCTGGGTTTCAGAGGGGGGGGCGGGCGGGTGGGATTGGCGGGGACGCCGTGAATCCGTCCCTGGAGGCTTAGCCGCGCCATCCATGGCGCGGATACCCCGCCAATCCCACCCGCCCGACCCCTGACAGATTCCGGTCGCCGAACCACCACGGGAAATCAACAACAAGAGCGAAAGCGGGTCGCTTCGCTCGCAAAGCCGAGGCCGCCAGCCAACCGCCGTTGCTTTTGCTTTTGCTTTTGCTTTTGCTTTTTTTCTTGATCTTCCCGTGGTGGAACGGAGACAGGAACTTGTCCAAGGCCGGGTGGGTAGGCGGGGCGGGGGTGTCCGCGGCATGGATGCCGCGGCCAAGCCCCCAGGGACGGGTTTACGGCGTCCCCCGACCCGCCTACCCACCCGGCCAAACCCATGAACCCGAGCTTTTCAGCGACCAACCCAACCCCACCACGGAGGGGCTCCGCCGTTCGCCGACTCCCGCCGAAGGCGCGCTTTCCACGGAAGAAATAATTTTCAAAAGACGTGTCGATTCCCAGCCCCCTGGTTCGTTGTACCCAGTGAAGGGCACGCACCACGCGTCCCCACGGGAGACCGCAATGAAAGTGATGGTGATCGTGAAGGCCAACGCCGACTCCGAAGCCGGCCGCATGCCCAGCGAACAGGAATTGTCCGACATGGGCGCCTTCAACGAACAGCTCGTGGCCGCCGGCATCATGCTGGCCGGTGAAGGCCTGCATGCCACCCAGCGCGGACGTCGCATTCATTTCGGCGGCGGCGCGCCGAAGGTCGAGGCCGGTCCGTTTGGCCCCGCCAGCGAACAGATCGCCGGCTTCTGGCTGTGGGACGTGCGTTCGCTGGACGAGGCCGTTGAATGGGCCAGCCGCGCGCCGTTCAACACAGGCGGCACGCTGGAGCTGCGCCCGCTGATCTCCGCCGAAGACTTCGGTGAAGCCTTCACCCCGGAATTACAGCAGCAGGAACAGCGTCTGCGTGCACAGTTGGAAGGTTGACCCGGTTCATTTCCCCCGCCGGGCATGGACCGGCGCTACCACCCTGGAAACCCACGACGGAGTATTGCCATGAAATTGATTCCCTTCCTCGGCTTCAGCGGCCAGGCCCATGAGGCGATGGCGTTCTATGCAAAGGCACTCGGTGGCCAGGTCACCTCGGAAATGAAATACCGCGACATGCCGCCCTCCGATGGCTCGCCGGGCTGCAACGAGATGCCGCCGGAAACCCTGGACCACGTCGCGCACAGCCAGCTGGAAATCGGTAGCGCCATCGTGATGGCGGCCGACGGTCCCGGCGGTGGCGAGGGTGGCTCGACCACCATCAATGTCGACGTCGACAGCATCGAAGAAGCCGAACGCGTGTTCGCCGCGCTGGCCGACGGTGGCCAGGTGCAGATGCCGATCGCCGAAACGTTCTGGGCGCACCGCTGGGGCATGTTGATCGACCGCTACGGCAAGCCGTGGATGGTCAACTGCATGAAGCAGCCCTGATCCCTCTTCTTTTCATCCACAAGGAGCTTCACCGATGAATGCACCGCAACCGCAGATGATCTTCGTCAATCTTCCGGTGAAGGACCTGGAGAAATCCAAGGCCTTCTTCACCGCGCTGGGCTACAGCTTCAATCCAACTTACACCAACGATGACGCGGCAGGCATGGTCATCAGCGAGAGCATCTACGTGATGCTGCTGACCCAACCTTTTTTCCAGCAGTTCACCAACAAGCCGATTGCCGATGCGCACACCCACACGGAAGTGATCAACGCACTCTCGGCACCCAGTCGCAAGGCAGTTGACGAGTTGGTGGACAAGGCACTGGCCGCCGGCGGCAGCGAACCGCAGCCGCCGCGCGACCTGGGCTTCATGTACCAGCGCGGCTTCCAGGATCTGGATGGCCATCTCTGGGAAATCGCACACATGGACGGCGAGCCGGGCTGACGGCCGCCGCAGGGAGAATCCTCATGGCTTACGTGGATGCTTACGTGCTGCCGTGCCCCCAGGACAAGGTGGCGGCCTACCGCGGCCTTGCCCGCAAGGCCGGTGCGGTGTGGAAGGACCATGGCGCGCTGCAGTACATGGAATGCGTGGCTGACGATGTGGAACCGGGAAAGAGCACGTCGTTTCCGCGTGCGGTCAAGGCAAAACCGGGCGAAACGGTGATCGTCGCCTTCGTGGTGTTCCGTTCGCGCGCGGCGCGCGACCGTATCAACGCGAAAGTGATGGCGGACCCACGGCTGGCGTCGCTGGGCCCGAAGGACATGCCGTTCGACACCAAACGCATGTTCTGGGGCGGCTTCAAGCCGATAGTTGAAGCGTGAGCTGCGGCGCTTGTGCGGGCCGGGCGTGCGTGCTGTGATCGGCGCATGCTCGAGCCCGCACTGACGCAGCGTCTGGAAACCCTCTGGCGGATGGAGTCGCCGGTGTTGATCGCGCGCCTGGCGCGGCTGCTCGGGGGCGATGTCGGCCGCGCCGAGGAGCTGGCCCAGGACACCTGGCTGGCCGCGCTGGAGCGCTGGCCGGAGCAGGGCATCCCGGACAACCCCGGAGCCTGGCTGATGACCACTGCGCGCAACCGTGCCATTGATGTGCTGCGCCAGCACCAGCGGGTGGCGCAGCAGCATGCGCAGTGGGGCGAGGAACTGCATCCGGCGCCGCTGCCGGCGCCCGATGACAGTCAAGCGCTGGAAGATGATCTGGGTGACGACCTGCTGCGGCTGATGTTCGTGGCCTGCCATCCGGTGCTGCCGGCCGATGCACGGGTGGCATTGACCCTGCGCCTGCTGGGTGGCCTGACCACTGTCGAGATCGCGCGCGCCTTCCTGCAGCCCGAGCCGACCATCGCCCAGCGCATCGTGCGCGCCAAGCGCACCTTGGCGCAGAAGCAGGTGCCCTACGAGGTCCCGCGTGCTGACGCGATGCCCGAGCGGCTTGGTTCGGTGCTGGAAGCGATCTACCTGGTGTTCAACGAAGGCTATGCGGCCAGTGCCGGTGACGACTGGATGCGCCCGGCACTGTGCGAGGAGGCGCTGCGGCTCGCGCGCATCCTGGCGCACCGGCTGCCGGTGCCGCCGGTGCTGGGCCTGCTGGCGCTGATGGAGCTGCAGGCCTCGCGTGCCGCGGCACGGACCGATGCGCAGGGCGTGCCGGTACTGCTGGACCAGCAGAACCGCGCGCGCTGGGACTGGCTGCAGATTGAACGCGGGCAGCAGGTGCTGGCGCGCGCGCTGGCCGCCGGTGGCGCTGATGATCCCTATGTACTGCAGGCGCGTATCGCAGCGTGCCATGCAGCGGCGCGCCGCCCCGAGGATACCGACTGGCCGCGCATCGCAGCGCTCTATACGCAGCTGCTGCAGGTGCAGCCCTCGCCGGTTGTTGCATTGAACCGGGTCGTGGCGGTGCTGCGCAGTGACGGTGCCTTCGCGGCGTGGGCGCAGCTGCAGCCGTTGCTGGTGGACGCGCGACTGCGTGAGTACGCGCCGCTGCAGGTGGTGCGCGGGGAGTTACTACAGGCGCTGGGGCGCGACCTGGACGCACGTCACGCTTTTGCGGAAGCCGCCAGACTCAGCCAGAACCAGGCAGAGCGGGGCCTGCTGCGGCAACGGGCCGGCCTGCCTCCCACGGAGTGACCTCGACGAAGGCAGCACTTGTCGGCGGGCCCGCGAGCCGTTATGTTTCGCGCCCAGCGGACGCGTCAGCGTCCACTTTCCATGCGTATTGACCGAGGAGCGGTTGGATGTATTCAAGGACGAAGAGCGCATCGCGCGCTTTTGCGCGCCTGCTTGCCTGTGCCCTGTGCCTGGCCGTATGGCCGATGGCCGGGCAGGCGGCAGACAAATCACAGCAGGCCTATTGGGCCGGTTTTGCCTATACCGCTGATGCCGCTGCCGTGCAGGCGACCACGCCGCATGCGCACGCCGTGCTGGAAAAGCGTGGCTTGATCCCGCTCAACCAGACCCTGGGGCAGGGGCTCAAGCGTCGCCCGCCGGCCAATCTGGAACTGATCGACCAGCCGGTGGCGATGCTCGACGGCACCACCAGTGCGACAGTGCTGGCCGCGGCACTGGACCGCGAACTGGTCTCGGTCGAGCCGATCGGCGACCAGTACAAGGTGCTGGTGGAAGTGGCGCTGCAGGCGCTGTTCTTCGATTTCCGCGAGCGCCAGGTGATCGCGTCCTATCCGCTTACCCTGCAGCGCATCGACGTGCAGGATTACCGGCCGGACAACGACGATATCGACGCGATCGTCGCCGATCTCCTGTATGGCAGCGCCGATACCAGCCTGTCGCAGGTGCTGGCTGCCAGCCTCGCCCAGGCCAGGCTGCCCGATGCCGCCGTGCGTCGCCTGCAGGTCGGAGGCGTAACTCTGTCCGACGCGGTCCGCGCCAAGCTGCCCGACCCGAAGTGGGAAGCCCCGCTGCGCGCCACGCTGGCCCATGAGCTGTCCAAGACGCTGTCGTCCAATACCGGCGTCGGCCTGCTGCCGCCGGCCTCGGGCCAGGCGATCGGTGGTGCGATGGCGGCGCGCTTTGCCGACGGCAAGGTCTACCAGCTGAAGATTCCCGAGCCGGACTACGTCATCAACCTGCAGGTGGATGCGCTGAAGAACGGCGTGATCGAAGAAACCCCGGCGATGAAGACGATGCTGTTCGGCGCGTTCTTCACCGCCAAGGTGACCGAGCCGTTCTCCGGCAAGGTCTATTTCGAACAGCCGCTGCGCAAGGGTGCCACCAAGGTGGTGCCGGTCACGCAGTGGCAGGTCGACCAGTGGTCGGCCAGCTACGAAACCCTGCTGGCCGGCTTCGACGCCTTCGCCGGCGCCGCCGCCAAGCGCGCCGATTCGCGCGGCTGGCTGGACGAACAGAAGCCGGGCGGCCGCCCGTTGCAGCAGCAGACCCAAGCCCTCCAGGAGTTGATCAAGTCATGTCGTTGATGCGTACCATCCTGCTCATCCTCATCGCGCTGGTGGTGGCCTCGCCGGTCGCCGCGCAGACCGCCAGTTCGCGCGGTACCGGTTCGGCCAGCTACGGCCTGCGCCTGAGCGCCGACACCCGCGCCCAGGCCCTGAACAAGGCCAAGGTCAATGCACTGGAGGCGTACATCGCTGAAACCGGTGCGGCCAAGCTGCGCCTGTTCGAAGCCCGCCGCGCCGAGTTCATCGGCGAGATCGACCGCTACGTGCTCAGTGCCGTGCAGCTGTCGGACAACGAAGACAAGAAGGCCAAGACCTACAGCGTCACCGTCCGCGCAGAGATCAACACCACCCTGCTGCAGACCAAGCTGGATGCTGGCTCGGCCGTTGCTGGCGCCACTGCTGCGCAGCGCTCGCTGCTGACCTTCCTGTTCATGGCGCGCTCGCAGGACACCGTGCAGTCGTTCCAGGACAAGGAATACCGCCGCGTCGACGCCAGCAGCAGCTACAGCGAGAACACCCGTGAAGGCGACAGCTTCCGCGGTAACTCGGTCAGCACCAACGGCAGCATCAACCAGAACGGTTCGATGTCGGTCACCAGCGGTGGCAGCACCACCCAGCGCAGCGACAACATCAGCTGGAAGGTGGCCAACGCCGCCGAAGTGAACACCGCGATGACCGGTGCCTTCAGCGCCGCCGGCTACGAAGTGGTTGAAGCCGAATACGTGGAAGGCGAGTCGCGCGGCCTGCTCAGCATCGAGCGTATCCGCAAGGACTTCAGCACCGGCAACGACCTGGCCCCGGCCACCCTGCGTGATACCGCCAACGGCATCCGTGCGGCCAACATCCCGTACATCGCCGTCGGCACCCTCGACGTCGGCATGCGCGACCGCGATCCGGCCAGCGGCAACACCCGCGTGTTCGTCACCGTCACCGGCAAGGTGCTGGACGTGACCGGTCGTTTCCCGCGCACCGTGTCGTCGGTGGGCCCGGTGCAGTTCTCCGGTACCGGCCCGAATGAAACCGTGGCCCGCACCAATGCCCTGCAGCTGGCCGCCGAGAAGGCTGCCCAGCAGATGATCAACGAACTGAACGTCAAGGCGGTTCGTTGACGTTACCGCTGCGCTCGCCGGGCATGGCCCGGCGCTTCCGGCTCTGGTGGGTGCCGCGCTTGCTCGGCACTGACCCGCTGCCATACCCGATCTTGCGCGCCGCATCGCGGCCGTCTCTCCCAAAGGACTCTCACATGATCCGCAATACTGCTCTTGTCGTGGCCATCGCGGCCGCCACCCTGTCGATGCCGGCCCACGCCCAGTTCGGCAAGCTGAAGGACCTGGCTGGCGCCGCTACCGGCACCTCCAGCAGCAGCGCCTCCAGCGCCGCCGCTCCGGACGAAGCCGCGCAGGAAGCGCTGGTGCGTCGTTTCGTCAGCTCGCAGTCGCACTCTCTGCAGGCCCAGACCTCGTTCGCCCGCGCCTTCGGCCTGGCCGAGCAGGTGCAGCTGCTGGAAGCCGAGCGCCAGGCGCTGTCGTCCGGTTCGGTCAGCGTCGATGCCATGAAGAAGTCGGTGTCGGTCAGCGAAGCCGCCCAGGCGGCCATCAACGAGCGCCAGGCCGCACAGCCGGAACTGAACGCTGAATCCAAGCAGCACTACGCCGAAGGCCTGGTCTCGCTGCTGTCCTCGGCTGCCGAAGCGCAGAAGCTGGGCGGCGAAGCCAGCAGCTTCACCGCCGGCATGAAGAACCTGGGCGCGACCCAGCTGGCCACCGTCGGCCGCAAGCTGGCTGCCGGTGCGTGGGTGGCCAAGGAATCGCCGGGCTTCATCAAGGGCCTGTACGGTTCGACCAAGTCGGCCGTGACCTTTGCCAAGAAGAGCAAGGTGAAGGTGCCGTCCAACGCCGATTCGATGCTCGACTCGCTCTGATCCGAGGCGAATCTCCATGCGTATGACAACCCGTTTGATCGGCCTGGGCCTGGCCGCCGCGCTGCTTGCAGCCTGTGGCAAGCAGGACACCCCGGCTGCCGCGCCCACACCCGCCAAGGACAAGGCAACCAGTGCACTGGCCAGCAATGCGCCAGTGGAAGCAGCGCCCCTGCGTGGCACGCCGGATTTCGGCGGCACCACCCAGGTCGCGCGTGAAGCCGACGGTATCGGCAGCACCCCGGAACTGGCGGTGCTGGCGGCATTGCAGTCGGCGGTGGCGCAGGTCAACGGCGTACGCGTGGCCAGCCAGATGCAGAGCCTGCGTGCAGGCCTGCATGTGGATGTGGATGGCGAACACGTCGGCGATATCCGCGCCGACGCGTTCACCCAGCAGATGATCGCCGGCTCGCAGGGCGCGGTGCTGGGCTATGAAATCCTGTCGCAGGATGAAGTGCGTCAGCTTGACGAGGAAACCGTCGCCCGCGTGCGTGCCAGCGATGAAGGCTGGAGCTTCAAGGGCTCGGCCTCGGCCAGTGCCTCCGGCGAAGCATCGGCCAAGAGCGGTTCGGCCTCGGCCAGCGTCAGGGAAAGCTACGACGAGAAGGTCAACGTCGATGCCAAGCGTGGCGCAAGCTCGTTCGATTCCGATGTGACCCATCGCAGCATGCGCAGCTACTGGAAGGTGCGCGTGCGCGCGCAGATCGCCCAGTACCGCGCACCAGACGAGCAAGGCAAGCCGAAGATCGTGGTTGCCCTGCCGCGCACCAAGGCCGGCAGCTACGCCGTCGGCGACGGCCGCGTGGATGCCGATGAAGTGGCCGATGCGATCCGCGCACGCCTGTCCGACACGCTGACCCAGACCCAGCGCTTCATCGTGCTGGACCGCGAATTCGGCGACGAACTGCAGGCCGAGATCGACCACATCAACAGTGGCAACGTGCGCCTGCAGGACACCGCACGCGTGGGCCAGCAGCTGGCTACCGACCTGATCCTGATCCCGACCATCGAACGCTTCGAGTACCCGCGCAGCGTGCGCAACCTGCGCATGTCCGACCGCCAGGTGACCTCGTACTCCGGTGGCGGCCGCATCACCCTGCGCCTGATCAACGCCACCACCGGCCAGGTGGTGATGTCCGACAGCTTCGACCACCAGCTGGCCTCGACCGGCCCGAGCACCCTGCCGCGCGTGGTCAATGGCCGCAACATGGCCGCGGCGATGATGGAATCGCTGTCCGGCCAGATCGGCACCACCATCGTCACCACGCTGTTCCCGGTGTCGGTGGTTTCGGTGGACGGAGACCAGGTGGTGCTGAGCCAGGGCGGTGACACCGTGCAGGCCGGCCAGCGCTGGCAGGCCGTGCGCCTGGGCGAAGAACTGAAGGACCCGCAGACCGGTCGCTCGCTGGGCCGCAGCGAACACCCGTGCTGCACCATCCGCATCGACCGCGTGGCCGCACAGACCTCTTACGGCACCATCGAAGACGGCGTCGACGCCATGCGCGGCGGCTTCCGTCCGGGCCAGATTGAACTGCGCCAGAAGCTGGGCAGCAAGCCGGCTGCCGCCGCTGCAGGCAGCGCGACTGCCTCGGCCGCACCCGCCGCCGCCGCGCGCCCAGCGGCCAAGCCGAAGCCCAAGCCCGCTGCCGCCCCGGCCGAAGACCCGAACTGGTAACACGCCAAGGCAGCACACAGATGGGGTCAGAGCCCTTTCCCACCGGGAAAGGGCTCTGACCCTTTCTTGTTTCCGTCCGTGTCGACCAAGGTCGACACCTACCAACAGCGGTGTGTCGACCAAGGTCGACACCCACCAACAGCAGCGGGAACCTGTCGAAGGCGGGGTGGGTCCGGTTGCGGGGGCGTGAGCCGCATGGATGCGGCGACCGAGCTTACATGGACGTACTTGCAGCGGCCCCCGCAACCGGACCCACCCCGCCATCCCACGGAATGCCGCTGTTGCTTCAGCTGTTGCTGTTGCCCTGGCTTCGGCAGGTGCAGGGCGCAGCCCTGCCGAATCCCATTACACTCCAGAAGGATTTCCCTGCTGGAGAGAGCGATGAAACGAGCAGTACTGGGCGTGCTGGCCCTGTCAGTGTCGAGCGCACTGATGGCGGCCACCCCGAAATTCGATGGCGCGCGGATCTCCGCCGACGTCAAGGAACTGGCCTCCGACGCCTACGAAGGCCGCTCCCCGGCCACCGCCGGCGAAGAGAAGACCGTCACCTATCTCAGCAAGCAGTTTGCCGACGCCGGCCTGCAGCCGGGCGGCGACCTCAAGGACGGCAAGCGCCTGTGGACCCAGGCCGTGCCGCTGCGCAAGGGCGACATCGTCGGCGCACCGCAGCTGGCGCTGCACCAGGGCGGGAAGACCGTCAGCCTCGAACAGGGCAAGCAGATTGCCGTGCGCGCCGCCATGAACGGCGCCAGCAACGTCGACATCAGCAAGGCCCCGCTGGTGTTCCTCGGCTACGGCGTCAAGGCACCGGAGCGCAACTGGGACGACTTCAAGGGCGTGGACCTGAAGGGCAAGATCGCCGTCGTGCTGATCAACGACCCGGATTTTGAAACCGGCCAGGGCGACTTCGACGGCAAGGGCATGACCTACTACGGCCGTTGGACTTACAAGTACGAAGAGGGCGCACGCCAGGGCGCGCTGGGTGTGCTGATCGTTCACGAGACCGCACCGGCCTCCTATGGCTGGGCCACCGTCGCCGGCTCCAACACCAACACCATGTTCGATGTGGTGCGTGACAACCCGGCCGAGAGCCATCCGCTGCTGGAAGGCTGGATCCAGCGCGACCTGGCCGTGGAGCTGTTCCGTTCGGCCGGGCAGGATTTCGAAGCGCTGAAGAAGAAGGCGCAGCAGCGTGACTTCACCCCGGTGCCGCTGACCGGTGCCAGCCTGGATGCGAAGTACGCGGTGAAGACCGAAGTGATCACCTCGCACAACGTGGCCGCGCGCCTGGAAGGCAGCAGCCACCCGGACGAGACTGTCATCTACAGTGCGCACTGGGACCACATCGGCGTGGGCGAGCCCGACGCACGCGGCGACCGCATCTTCAACGGCGCGCTGGACAACGCCAGCGGCACCGCATCGCTGATCGAACTTGCCCGCGGTTTCGCCAAGCAGAAGCGCCCGCAGCGCTCGGTGCTGTTCCTGGCGGTGACCGCCGAAGAGAAGGGCCTGCTGGGTTCGGAGTACTACGCCACCCATCCGCTGTATCCGCTGGAAAAGACCGTAGCGATGATCAACATGGACGGTATGGCGCCGTTCGGCCCGTCGCGTGACTTCGGCATCTACGGTGCCGCGCGCTTCGAACTGCTGGACCAGCTGAAGGACGTGGCCAAGGGCTGGGATATCCGCTACACGCCGGACCCGAAGCCGGAAGCCGGCCTGTTCTTCCGCTCCGATCACTTCCCGTTCGCCAAGCGCGGCGTGCCGGCGCTGTCGTGGTCGGCTGGCCAGGATTGGGTGGACGGCGGCGTGGCGGCAGGCAAAAAGGCCTCGGAGGACTACACCGCCAAGCGTTACCACCAGCAGGGCGACGAATGGCAGCCGGACTGGGTGTTCGCCGGTGCCGCCCGCGACCTGGAAGTGCTGTACACGCTGGGCAACCAGCTGGCCAACTCGCGCAGCTGGCCGAACTGGAGCAAGGACGAGTCGTTCCGCGCCGTGCGTGACGCCAGCGCCGACCAGCGCAAATAAGGCAACGCGCCGGGCTTGCCCGGCGCCTCCCTGGTAGTGCCGGCCGCTGGCCGGCAACCCTGTGATGCATGCGGAGATAATGGGGAACCGGCCAGCGGCCGGCACTACCAGATGGGCTTCCATCCCCGCTTTCCGGCCCTTCGTCGCAGGCCGCTTGCTTGCCGGATGGGCCGCCCTATGCTCGGCTCACCCCCTTCCACCAAGGCGCCGCCGTGATCGCCAGCCTCTCCCTCATCCTCCGTCACCTGCTGGCCTGGGCCGCGGCACTGTTCGTGGCCGGCATGGTCTGGAGCGGCATTTTCAGCGGCATGAACGACGGCCCCGGCTGGGTGTTCGGGCTGCTGGTGATGTTCCTGATGATCTCGGCGCTGGGCAGTGCGGTAACCCATGTGCGCCGGGTCTGGCTGGTGGCCGGCCGCCTCGATGGCGCCACCCTGTCCGGGCGCCAGCGTCGGCAGATCGAACTGCCGATGGATGCCGGCCACGCCTTCGCGGTGGTCGAGGCGGCGGTGGGCGAGCTGCCGCGGGTGGAGGAGGTGGAAAGCTCGGCGGGCAGCCTGCAGGTGCGCGCCTATGTACGCCGTGTCGATCTCTGGAACGGCCGCCAGCCGTCGCGCTGGAACCTGCCGGCACGGCTGGCGATCAAGCGCAACAGCGTGCTGGCCACGGTCACGCCGGGGCAGGGCACCAGCACCGTCACCCTGCTGTTCGAACCGGACGCAGGATGGTGGGCCGACCTGTTGGCGCTGGACGAGGGCAGCAACTACGAGAATGCCGAAGCGGTCACCCGCGCGATCAGCCGCCGTGTTGCCGACCAGCGTCGCGACGAGCAGGCCGCCGCCGAACAGACCCAGGTCGAGAAGGAGCTGTCGGTGGCGCGGCTGAACCTGCTGCATGCGCAGGTCGAACCGCATTTCCTGTACAACTCGCTGGCCAACGCACAGGTGCTGACCCGCACCGATCCTGCGCGCGCAGAACAGATGCTCGGCCATCTGATCCAGTACCTGCGCAGTTCGCTGCCGCAGGTGGACGAATCGGTATCCACCCTGGGTGTAGAGCTGGAGCGCACCCGCGCCTACCTGGAGATCCTGCGTATCCGCATGGGCGCGCGGCTGGCGGTGGAAGTGCAGGTGCCGACCGAACTGCATGAGGTGAAGCTGCCGGCGATGGCGCTGCAGACGCTGGTGGAAAACGCGATCAAGCACGGCCTGGAACCCAAGCCCGGCGGCGGCACGATCTGGATCCTGGCGCGTGGTTTCGATGACCATGTGACGGTGACGGTGGCCGACGACGGCCTCGGCTTCGGCCAGGGCACCAGTGGCACCGGCATCGGCCTGAAGAACCTGCGCGAGCGCCTGCGCCTGACCTGCGGCGAGCAGGCCGGTGTGGCGATCGTTGCCAACTTCCCCAGCGGCGTGGCCGCGACCATGACCCTGCCGCAGTCGGCCAAGGAACGCAGCCATGCCGCTTGAAGCGCTGATCGCCGAAGACGAAGAACTGCTGCGGCAGTCACTGGTGGAGCAGCTGGGCCGGCTGTGGCCGGAACTGAAACTGGTGGCCGAGTGCGAGGACGGCGCCAGTGCGCTGGAGCAGCTGGCCGAGAAGCAGCCGGATATCGCCTTCCTCGACATCCGCATGCCTGGCATCAGCGGCATCGAGGTGGCACGTTCGCTGTCCGAACTGAGCCCGCGTACCCAGGTGGTGTTCGTCACCGCCTATGACCAGTACGCCATCGATGCGTTCGAGCAGGGCGCAATGGATTATCTGCTGAAGCCGGTGAGCGACGAGCGCCTGCTGGCCACGCGCGAGCGCATCCTGTCGCGGCTGCCATCGACGCGCCAGGACGACGCGGTGCTTGAACGCCTGCTGCAACGGCTGGGTCCATCGCAGGGCAGCGCCGACCACCCGCCGCTGGCCTGGATCACCGCCAGCAACGGTCGTGAGACGCAGCTGATCATGCTGGAGGACGTGGCCTACTTCCGCGCCGACAACAAGTACACCACGGTGGTCACCGCCGCCGGCGAAAGCCTGCTGCGCACGCCGCTGCGCGAGCTGCTGGAAGTGCTCGACCCGCAGCACTTCCGCCAGATCCATCGTTCGACCATCGTCAACATGAAGGCGGTGGCGGCGGTGAGCCGCGACGATACAGGGCGCGGTGTACTGCGCCTGCGCCAGCGTGCGGAAACACTGGTGGTCAGCCAGCCCTTCATGAGTCTGTTCCGCGGCATGTAGCCGCGCCGCATCTTCCGATATCCGGAGCTTTCCATGCGTTCCTTCCTGCTTATGGGCCTCGCTGCTTTGGCGCTTGCCGGTTGCCAGAAGTCCACCGAGACCGCAATTACCCGCACCAACGCCAATGGCGTGGATACGCTGTACAGCAAGCGCACCGTGGTGGATGGGGTGGCGCGCTTCGAGTGCATCGCCAGCCGTAGCGGCCAGTGCCACTACCTGGTCCTGGACCCGGCCTGCAGTCCCGATGCCGTCTGTGCGAAAGCGCCGATACGGTCGTTCGCGGTGGCAGTGGGAGAGACGCGGGAGTTCAGTGACCTGCCGAAGGGCTTCAACCAATGCGTCAGCGAGGAACGGAAAGAACAATGCCACCGTGAGTGATCACGGTGGCATTGTGGGTCCCCCCGCTTCCCCGAAGGGTCAGTAGGCTGGCTGCAGCGTCAGTTCGTGGTGGTGCTCGGTTTCACCCACGTGGTTGAGGCGTCCCACCAGTTCCGAATGCTGCTTCATGCGCCCGATCTCGGTCATGATGCGGATGTCCTCATGGCGCAGTTCACGCCGGGCGGTGACCGCCTGCTTGTAGTCCAGCACTTCCGGATAATGCTCGGCCAGGTCCAGCGCCTCGGCCACGTGCTCGACGCTGTCGGCCTTGGAACTGATTCGCGCGCGGCTGTTGAACGCCTTCATCCAGCGCTCGAAACCGGCGGTACGGTCGAACATGTTGGCCATGAACCAGATCACGAACAGGATCGATACCCATGAGCCGAACACGATCACCACGCGGGTGAAGGTGATATGGAAATCGTCACGCCACAGGTAGTTGGCAATCAGGCCGAGGATCAGCAGCGACGCCGCCTGCCAGCCCACGATCGAGGCGATCAGCCATTGGCACTTGGCCTGGGCGAGCACAGCCACTTCGTCGCGGATCTGCTGCTCGCTGAGGTTGCGCCAGTGCGCGACCTGTTTATCGAACGGGCTGCTGTAGAGCTCGTTGTCGCGAAGCAGAATTCCCAAACCCTTGAACAAAGCAATCATGGCTGGCTCCTTGTGGAACGTGCGTCGATCAGCGTTGGACGGTGTGGCAGGTTCAGTTCTAGCACTTCCAGCGAGCCGTGCAATGGGGCCAAGGCCAAGCGGCGCAAGGCTTCTGTCTGAATGAGTGAATGTTGCTGCATTGCAGCATCGCGGCTGCAGCCTGCGACAAGATGTCGCAGGGTGAAACGTGCTGCGGCCGCACATGAAACCGTGGCTGAGTGCGGAGACTCGCCGTTGGCGTCGTGATCGCCCAGAATCGGGGCCGACCGCGCAGCGCGTGGCCGTTCTTCCGCCTTCCCTGGACCTGTGATGCCGGCTCTGCTGCAGCGACTCTCCCGCCCCGTGACGGCGCCGATCCGGCGCTGGGTCCTGGAGGCCTTCCCGCGTGGCCAGAGCGGCATCGATTACGACCACCCGCTGGGTGACCCGGGCTGGTTCGGCCCCGACAGCGTCACTTGGCGGCTGCACGCCGAATTCCCGTCGATGCTGGCCGGCGGCCTGTGCGCACTGATGCTGCAGACCCTGCACCCGCGGGCGTTGGCCGGGGTCTACGACCACTCCAATTTCCGCCAGGACCTGGTGGGCCGCCTGCGCCGCACCACGGCCTTTGTGGCCGGCACCAGCTATGCGCCCGCCGGCGAGGTCGAGATGCTGGTGGCCAAGGTGCGCCGCATCCATGCGCAGATCCGTGGCCAGACCGCGCAGGGTGAGCACTATGCGGCGGACGATCCGCAGCTGCTGACCTGGGTGCACGTGACCGAGGCGTTTGGCTTCCTGCAAGGCTTCCGCCGATACGGGCGCGAGGTGCCGGCGCACATCGCCGATCGTTACTACGACGAGTACCGCTGCGTGGCCGAGGCATTGGGTGCGGTGGATGTGCCGCGCAGCGAAGCGGAAGTGGCGGCGTACTTCTGCGCGCGGCAGCCGGAGCTGCGCGTGGACGAGCGCTCGCGCGAGGTGCTGGAGGTGTTGTCCGGTGTGCGCCTGCCGGTACCGGTGCCAGGCCTGTCGCGCGAAGTATTCCTGGGGGCCGGTGCCGCGCTGCTGCCGGACTGGGCCGAAGGCATGCTCGAACGCAATGGTCGCCAGCGGGCGCAGGCGGCCGCGTCGGCGAAATTGATGCGGGGCATGGCGCCGCTGTTCCGCCGCGCGCTGCCCGATGGCCTGGCCAGCCGCGCCTGCACGCGCGTGGGCGTGCCGGTGGATGTACTGCGCGAGTGGCCCACCGTTCCCAGGTAGGTGCCAACCTTGGTTGGCACGCGTTGCGCGCGGTGCGGCAGAAGAGCCAACCAAGGTTGGCATCTACCAGAGCGGATTCCGTAGTAGATCCTCGCCATGCGTGGATGGGCCTTACTCCGTCGACTTCAACCCACGCAACAGCATCTCCAGCGCCGCCGTCGCCTGCCGCAGGCGCGCGTCGCCCTGCTCGCCGTCGGCGATCCAGAACGCGGCCTCGGCCAGGCTGCCGTAGATCAGCGACGCCAGCGCCTGCGCATCCACCGGCGCCACCGCACCCTGGGTGATCAGCTGCTCGATCAGGCGCTGCATCGAGTTCACGCAGTGCCGCTGCGATTCCGGTGAGGCGCCACCCAGCACCGCGCGCGCATCGCGCAGCACGATGCGCTGGATCTCCGGCTCAAGCGCCATCTCAAGATAGGCGCGGCAACGTTGCACGAAGCCCTCCCATGCATCGTCGGCGGTATCACTGATCGCCTGCAGGCGCAGGTCGGTCTCGGCATCGAGCTGGGCGACGACAGCCGCCAGCAGACCCTTCTTGTCGCCGAAGTGGTGGTACAGCGCGCCGCGGGTCAGCCCGGCCTGGGCGGTCAGGTCGTCCATCGAGGTGGCGGCATAGCCATGCTCGCTGAACACCCGGCGGGCGGTGGCCAGCAGGGTGGCGCGGGTTTCTTCCATCTCGGCGCGGGTGCGACGAACCATCCGGAGCTCCTTACATACACAGTGCATGATTATTTACATACGACGCGTATGAATGTAGTCTCATATTCATACGCACTGTATGTATTGTCGTGGCGCTTCCCGCGCCAGGCAAGTCGCTGCCCTGGAGAATGCGATGGCCACCCCTTACCGCGACCTGTTCGCCGCCCCCGGCACCGCCGGCCTTGCCCTGGCCGGGCTGCTGGCCCGCCTGCCACTGCCGATGACCGGCATCGGCATCATCACCCTGCTGTCGCAGCTGCGCGGCAGCTACGCACTGGCCGGTACGGTGTCGGCCACCTTCGTGCTGACCTACGCGCTGCTGTCGCCACAGGTATCGCGCTGGGTCGACCGCCATGGGCAGGGCAGGGTGCTGCCGTGGGCCACCGCGCTGAGCGCCAGCGGCCTGGTGGTGTTGTTGGCCTGCACCGTGCTGCAGGCACCGGACTGGACCCTGTTCGCCGCGGCGATGCTGGCCGGCTGCATGCCCAGCGTGTCGGCGATGGTGCGCGCGCGCTGGACCGCGATCCATCGCGGTCGCCCGCAACTGCAGACCGCCTACTCGCTGGAGACGGTGTTCGACGAGGTCACCTTCATTGCCGGGCCACCGTTGTCCGTCGGGCTGTCGGTGGCGGTATGGCCGCAGGCCGGCGTGCTGGCTGCAGCCCTGCTGCTGGTGATCGGACTGACCGCACTGGTGCTGCAGCGTGGCACCGAGCCGCCGTTGCAACCGGTTGACAGCGCCACACCACGCCGCTCCCTGCTGCGGCAACCGGAGATCCGCCTGCTGGCGCTGCTCATGCTGGCGATGGGAGTGATCGTCGGCACGGTCGACATCACCAGCGTGGCCTTCGCCGAACAGCGTGGCCAGCCCCTCGCAGCGAGCGTGGTGCTGTCGGCCTATGCGCTGGGCAGCTGCGCGGCTGGCCTGCTGTTCGGTGCGCTGAAGCTGCAGGTGCCGTTGCCGCGCCTGTTGCTGCTGGGCGCAGCGGCCACCGCGCTGACCACGTTGCCGTTGCTGTGGGTCGGCAACCTGCCTGCACTGGCCGTTGCCGTGCTGCTGGCCGGGGTGTTCTTCGCGCCGACGATGATCGTGGCGATGTCGCTGGTCGAACAGTACGTGCCCGAATCGCGCCTGACCGAAGGCATGACCTGGTTGCTGGCCGGATTGAACATCGGCGTGGCGCTGGGCGCGGCGCTGTCCGGGCAGAGTGTCGATGCGGGGGGCGTGCGCAGCGGCTTTGTTGTTGCGCTGGTGGCAGGCAGTGGCGCGCTGCTGTTCGCCGTGCTCGCGCAACGTGCACTGCGCCCGTCTGCCTCGACAACATCCCCTGAAGGAATCGTCCCGTGAGCGCTTCATCGCCTGCGCACGCCGCGCCTGTGCCTCGTCATCTGTGGTGGGCGGTTTCCGCCGTCGGCCTCGCCACGTTCTCGGTGGTCACCACCGAAATGCTGCCGGTGGGCCTGCTGACGCCGATCGCCGAAAGCCTCGGCGCCTCCACCGGCACCGCCGGCCTGATGATCTCGCTGCCGGCCCTGCTGGCAGCAGTGTTCGCACCGCTGGTGGTGATCGCAGCCGGTGGCATCGATCGCCGTCGCATCCTGTGCGCGCTGCTTGCGCTTCTGCTGGTCGCCAACCTCGCTTCGGCGCTGGCACCGGGCATCGGCTGGCTGTTGGCCGCACGGGTGCTGGTGGGGTTCTGCATGGGCGGCATCTGGGCCATCGCCGGCGGTCTGGCCGCGCGCCTGGTGCCGGCTGACCGCATCGGCCTGGCTACTTCGATCATCTTCGGCGGCGTGGCCGCAGCGTCGGTGCTGGGTATTCCGTTGGGCGCGCTGATCGGGGATGCATTGGGTTGGCGCAGCGCCTTTGCGGCGATGGCGTTGTTCAGTGCGGCGGTGATGCTGCTGCATCTGCGGGTGATTCCCGCGTTGCCTGTAAGTACATCGGTGCGGCCAGCGCAGTTCGTGCAGCTGCTCGGCCATCGCGGTCTGCAGCGCGGCCTGTGCTTGACCCTGCTGCTGGTGGCCGGGCACTTCATCGCCTTCACCTACGTGCGGCCGCTGCTTACGACGGTGTCGGGCGTGGAGGCGTCGTTGATCGGTGCACTGCTGTTTGCCTACGGCCTGGCTGGCATCGCGAGCAACTTCATTGCCGGGCCGCTGGCAGCACGCCATCCGCGCGGTACGTTGCTGGCGATTGCGTCCGGCCTGCTGCTGACGCCGCTGTTGCTGCTGTGGGTGGGCAGTACGCCGACCGGCGGCATCGCGGTGCTGCTGTTGTGGGGCCTGGCCTATGGTGGTGTGTCAGTGGGCCTGATGAGCTGGATGATGAAGGCGGTGCCGCATGCCCTGGAGATCGCCACCGCGTTGTACGTGGGCGTGTTCAACATCGGCATCGCAGCGGGCGCGTGGGGCGGGGGTCGTCTGCTGGATGGCGTCGGGTTGCACGCCATCCTGTGGGCTGCGGTGGTGTTGGCTGCGAGCGCTCTGCTGATGGTTGCCACCACCCGCAGGTAGATCCACGCCATGCGTGGATTCCCACCCCTGCCGACCAAGGTTGGCACCCACCAAAGCGAGGGATGCGCCAACCAGGGTTGGCAGCTAACGGGAAATGGAACGGGCGCCGCAAGGCGCCCGTTCCGGTTACATCACCACACCTTGACTCGCTTGTCCGGGGCCAGGTACAGCTTCTGGCCTTCCTTCACTTCGAACGCCGGGTACCAGGCGTCGATGTTGCGCACGGTCAGTGCGCGGAACTGGCCCGGTGCATGCACATCGGTCAGCAGCGAGTTGCGCAGCGCCTGCTCGCGGCTCTTGCTGCGCCACGCCTGGGCAAAGCCGAGGAAGAAGCGCTGGTCGGGTGTGAAGCCTTCCAGAGTCTGCGCCGGCTTGCCCTGCAGCGACAGCTGGTAGGCGTCATAAGCAGTGCCCAGACCGGCCACGTCGGCAATGTTCTCGCCCAGGCTCAGCTTGCCGTTCACGTGCACGCCGGGGAACGGCTCATAGCTGCTGAACTGCGCGGCCAGCGCATCACCGGCGGCGTTGAACTGCTTGAGGTCCTCGGCGGTCCACCAGTTGTGCAGCTTGCCGGTCTCATCGAACAGCGCACCGGCATTGTCGAAGCCATGGCTGATCTCGTGGCCGATCACCGCGCCGATTGCACCGTAGTTCACCGCATCGTCGGCCGCACCGTCGAAGAACGGCGGCTGCAGGATCGCGGCCGGGAACACCAGGCGGTTCTCCAGCGGTACGTTCATCGCGTTGATGGTCTGCGGCAGCATCGCCCACTCGCTGTGGTCGACCGGCTTGCCCAGCTTGGCGATGTTGCGCTGGTACTCGAACAGTTCGGCGCGCTGCGCATTGCCCAGCGCATCATCGCGGCGGATCTCCAGGCCGCTGTAATCACGCCACTTTTCCGGGTAACCCATGCCCACGGTCAGGCCGGCGACCTTGGCCTTGGCGCTGGCCTTGGTCTGCGGTGACATCCAGGCCAGCGCATCGATGCGCTTGGCGAAGGCAGCGATGATGTTCTTCGCCATCTCGTCGGCGCGTTCCTTGGTCTTCGCGTCGAAGTGCTTCTCGACGTAGCGCTTGCCGATCGCTTCGCCCACTGCGTGGTTGGCGTCATCCACTGCGCGCTTCCAGCGGTCGCTCTGCTGCGGGGTGCCGCTCAGCGCGGTGCCATGGAAGGCGAAGCGGGCATCGGCGAACTTCTTCGGCAGGTACGCCGCGGCACGGTCCAGCGCGTGGAAGGCCAGGTAGTCCTTCCAGGCGTCCAGCGGCTCGGTGGCGACCAGCTTGGACAGCCCGGCCACGGCCTTGGGCTGCCACACGATGAAGTCCTGCTGCTTGCCCAGCGCCGCTGCATCGAGGAAGGCGTTCCAGTCCATGCCCGGTGCCTTGGCATTGAAGTCGGCCTGGGTCCAGGGGTTGGCACCCTTGGTCACGTCGTTGGTTTCTTCCTGGGTGGCGTGTGCCTGCGCGATCTTGGTCTCCAGCGCGAGGATGCGCTGCGCCTTGCCGGCCGGGTCGGCAACGCCGGCCAGCTGCAGCATCTGCGCGATGTAGGCCTGGTACTGCTTGCGCAGTTCGGCCATGCGGCCACCCCCCAGGTAGAAATCGCGGTCGGGCATGCCCAGCCCGCCCTGCACCAGGTACGGCGCGGTGCGGTCCGGCTGCAGCATGTCCACCGACACCCACAGGCCGAACAGGCGGTCGGTGTAGAAGTTGGTGGCGTTGAGCAGGTCGACATCGGCGCGCATGTCGCCGCCGAGCGTGCGCGCCAGGCCGGCCTTGTCTGCGATGGCTTCGATCGCCTTCAGCTGCGGTTGCACCGGCGCGAGGCCGTGCTGCTCGATGCCGGCTTCATCCATGAAGGCGGCGTAGTAGTCGCCGATCAGCTTGTCGTCACCGTTGGCCTGGGCGTTGCCGGCAGCGCCTTCGAGGATGGCGCGGGTATCGGCCAGGGTCTTTTCGGCGATGACGTTGAAGCTGCCGAAGCGCGAGCGGTCGGCGGGGATCTCGGTGTTCTTGACCCAGGTGCCGTTGGCGAAGCCGAAGAAGTCGTCGCCGGCGGCAATGCTGCGGTCCATGCCGCTGGCATCGAAGCCGAAGCTGCCCAGCATCGGCTTGGCCGCTGCGGGTGCGGCATCGGCCGGCGCGGCGGTGCCGGCGGCCGGTTCGGCCGGGCGGTCGCAGGCGGCCAGGGACAGGCTGGCAACGATGGCCAGTGCCAGGGTGGGACGGCGCAGCTTGGACATGGACTTCTCTTGCAGCGGAAAACCCCAAGTCTAATCCGCCCCGGCCCGGCTGGCCGTTCCGTTGCACCGCAGCGCCTGTGCAGGATCTGGCTGAACGCGCGGATGCGATCTTCACGGCGCCAGCCGCGTGGTGCATGCTGGCCGCTGGAACCCTGCGCGGACACGGGGAGGTGGCCATGCGGGGCGGTGCCAGGCGTCAAGAATGGCGTCCGCCGGCCGTTGAGGTCGGGGACGTGGAGGATTCGTTCGCGCATGAAGCCAGCCGACTGCACAAGGAAGACCGACCGATGCCCGCGCTGAAGCGGGCGTTGGCTCGGCCGTTGCGCGCCATTACCTGGGGCGGCGTGCTGCTGGGCGTGTTGCTGGTGGCTGGCTTGACCACCATGCTGGCCAACGACCACCACCGCCGGCTGGAGGCTGCGCAGCGCCAGAGCCGCGCGCTGGCGGTGGGCAGCGAGCGCCTGCTGGCGCTGGAACTGCGCAACCTGGAACGGGCGATGTCCGGTATCGCCGCCGACGCGGCCGAACTGTTCCGCCGCGTGCCGGTACAGGCGCCGGCACTGCTGGATGCCGCCATCGGCGGCGTGCTGAGCCGCCATGCCGAGCTGCACAGCATCGTGGTGCTGGACCGCCACGGCCGCGCGATCACCGCCGGCAAAGGCGATCTGAACCTGCCGCTGTGGACCGACCCGCAGCGGCGCGGGCAGGGCAGCGCGCTGTACATCGGTCCGCCGCAGCAGGCCGGCGACGATGGATGGGTGGTGCCGCTGGCGCTGTCGATGGCCGACGATCGCTGGCTGCTGGCGCGGCTGCGCTGCGGCGAACTGCAGCGCATCATCGGCGGGCTGGATGTGGGCCCGAACGGACTGGTCTCGATCAGCGATGCCGAGGGTTACATGCTGGCGCGGGTGCCGGATCCGCATGGCACGGTCGGCCGTCGCTTCGACCTGCCTCGGCGTGACCTGCTCGGCAAGCAGGCGGTGGTCGAGCTGGGCAGCGTGCCGGGCGCGGTCGATGGCGTGCCACGGATCATCACCGTCAGCACGCTCGAGCGCAGCCCGCTGGCGGTGCAGGTCGGGTTGGCCGATGAGGACGTGCTGGCGCCCTGGTGGCCGTACCTGCAGGCGTCAGTGGCGATCGTGCTGGCTTACATCGGGGTGCTGCTGGTACTGCTGTACGCGGTGCGCCGCAGCACCCGCCGCCAGCAGTCGATGGCGGAGGAACTGAAGACCGGCCACGCCGAACTGCGGCTGGCGCACCAGGTGGGCCGTGTCTGCACCTGGTATGTGGACGAGGATGCGGCACTGCTGCGCTGGTCGCCGCTGGCCCGAGAGATTTTCGGGGTGCAGACCGATGCGCTGCCGGTGGCTGATTTCTTTGCGCGCGTGCACCGTGATGACGCCGCGCGCCTGCAGCACGCCTTCGACCAGGCGTTTGCCGGTAGTGCGGTGCTCGACCAGGTGTTCCGGCTGGTGCTGCCCGGTGGCGAGGTGCGCTGGGTCGGTGCGCGTGGCCAGCGGGTGGAGGTGGCTGACAGTGAGCGGCGCATGATCGGTGCACTGACCGACCTGAGCGAGCGCTACCAGGCGCGTGAGCAGATGGGCGAAGCGGAGCGTCGCTTCCGCCTGCTGTTCGACCGCAACCCGGCGCCGTTCTGGGTGTTCGATCCAGACACGCTGCGCTTCATCGAGGTCAACGACGCCGCTGTGCGCCAGTATGGCTACAGCCGCGAGGAATTCCTGGCGATGAGCATCCTCGACATCCGCCCGCGCGAAGGCTGGGACGAGGTGAAGGGCGCGATCGCCAAGGCCCGCGTCGGCGAGCTGCAGGACGCCACCGTGCGCCTGCACCGGCGCAAGGATGGCAGCGTGTTCGAAGTACGCGCACACCTGTCCCGGCTCGACTTCGATGGACAACCGGCGTGCCTGGTGCTGGCCGAGGATGTCAGTGAACGGCTGGCTTACGAGCGCGACCTGGCCTACCAGGCGCGGCACAACCCGGCCACCGGCCTGCTCAACGTGCGCGCGCTGACCGAACAGCTGGACGAGCACGATGCCGGCTACACCATTGCGTTCGTGCAGCTGCGCGGCCTGCAGCTGGTGGCCGATACGCTGGGACGCGAGATCGGCGATGCGGTGCTGCAGTCGATGGCCACCCGGCTGGGCGGGCTGGGCGCACGCTGCGGCACGCTGGCCTTCCAGCCGGCAGAGGATTTCGTGTTCGCCATCGGCGCCGGGCAGGATGTCCAGCGCGTGCTGGACGACCTGTTGCAGATCGTGTCGGCGCCGATGCGCGGCAAGGATTCGCTGCACCAGTTCGAGCCGCGTATCGGCGTGGCAACGCACGTGGCCGGTGACGGGCACAGCGCTGAGCAGGTGATCGGCATGGCGGCACAGGCCGCGCATGCAGCGCGCGCCGAGGGCAATGTGGTGGTCTGGTTCGACGCGTCGGTGACCACGCGGCTGGCCGACCGCCTGCGCCTGGCCGGGCGCATCCATGCCGCCATCGACAACGAGTTCCAGCTGTACTTCCAGCCGATCCGGCACGCCGGCGATGGCAGCCCGGCAGCGCTGGAGGCGCTGCTGCGCTGGCCGCAGGCGGACGGTAGTTTCATTCCGCCCAACGAGTTCATCCCGTTGTGCGAAGACACCGGACTGATCCTGGCGCTGGGGCGCTGGGTGATCCGCGCGGCGGCGAAGGCGCAGCGGCGGCTGGTCGATGCCGGTTGGGGCGAGCTTCCGATCGCGGTCAACGTGTCGGCGGTGCAGTTCTTCAACAGTGACCTGGTAACCGAGTTCACGCGCGCGCAGCAGGACTTCGGCCTGGCCCGCGGCGCGCTGCACGTGGAGCTGACCGAGAGCAGCCTGATGCGCAAGCCGGCGCAGGCGATGCAGACCATGCAGCGCCTGCACGAGCAGGGCATCAGCGTGTCGCTGGATGATTTCGGTACCGGCTACTCGAGCATGTCCTACCTGCAGCACCTGCCGCTGGACATCCTGAAGATCGACCGCAGCTTCGTTGCCGACGTGGAAACCAACCCACGCAATGCCTCGATCTGCCGCGCGCTGCTGTCGCTGGGCCACAGCATGGGGCTGACCATCATCGCCGAGGGCGTGGAAACGCCGGGGCAGCTGGACTGGCTGGCCGCGCACGGCTGTGACCAGGTACAGGGCTATCTGCTGGGCCGGCCGGCGCCGCTGGAGCAGATCATCGACGCGCTGGATGAGGTTCCGGCCTAGGCCGCGCTTCGCGCTCGCCGGGCATGGCCCGGCGCTACCGTGTCACGTGGGCGCGCTTCTGGTAGCGCCGGGCCATGCCCGGCGGACGCACCCTTACACCCCGGTTTCCACCAGATGGTCGATGAAGCTGCGTACCTTTGGCGCCAGGTGGCTGCGGCTGGTGTAGACCGCGAAGATGCCGATCGGCGAGGCCTCCCATTCGGGCAGGATGCGCACCAGGCGACCATCAGCCAGCGCGTCTTCCAGCAGGAAATCCGGTTGCAGGATCACGCCCATGCCGGCGATTGCTGCTTCGCGCAGCACGTCGCCGTTGTTGGCGTGCAGCAGGCTGCTTACCGCCACCTTCACTTCGCCACCGGGCCCCTGCAGCGGCCAATGGTCGCCGGCGGACCAGTAGCTGTAGCTCAGGCATGCATGTGCCTGCAGCTCCTGCGGGGTCTTCGGCGCACCGCGCGCGGCCAGGTAGGAAGGTGCGGCGCACAGGCTCACCCGCGATTCGCCGAGGCGGCGCGCGATCAAGGTGGGACTGGGCTCGCGGGTGATGCGGATCGCCACGTCGTAGCCCTCTTCGACCATGTCCACCAGGCGGTCGGACAGGGCCAGGTCCAGTTCCACCTGTGGAAAGCGCTCGCGGTAGCTGGCCAGTAGTGGCCCGAGGCGGGCGATGCCCCAGCTGACCGGCGCGTTGATCCGCAGCGTGCCCGAGGGCTCCAGCGCCTGCGCACCGATGCTGGCCTCCAGCGCGTCGAACTCGGCCAGCAGGCGCACGCACTGGGCGTAGTAGGCGGCACCGGCACTGGTCGGGCTGACCCGGCGCGTGGTGCGGTGGAGCAGGCGCGTGGCCAGGCGCTTCTCCAGCGCGGCGACGTGGCGGGTGACGCCGGCGGTGGACAGGTCCAGGGCCTGCGCGGCAGCACTGAAGCCGTTGCGCTCGACCACTGCCACGAACACGCGCATCGCCTCGAGGGTGTCCATTGTTGCGCCTTTTGAAATAAATACGGTCGAAAGATCGTATTTATCGATTCGTGAAGGCGCAATAACCTGTATCCACTCCCTTCAAGGTGTTTTCCCCATGCACACCACGACTGCTCCTGTTTCGCCGCTGGCCCCGTATGGCGCCACCCTGCTGCGCCTGGCCCTGGGCGTGCTGTTCCTGGTCCATGCGCTGACCAAGTTGCTGGTGTTCACCCCGGCCGGTACCGCCGCGTTCTTCGAATCGCTGGGCCTGCCCGGCGTGCTCGGTTACCTCACCATCGGCGTCGAGCTGGTGATCACCGCCGCATTGCTGCTGGGCATCTACGCACGCTGGGTGGGCCTGATCGGCGTGCCGCTGCTGCTGGGCACCATCGTCACCGTGCATGGCGCCAATGGCTTCAGTTTCGCCAACGCTGGCGGCGGCTGGGAATACCCGGCGTTCTGGGCGCTGGCGCTGGTGGTGCTGTTCCTGGTCGGCGACGGCAAGTGGACCCTGCGTTCGCGCTGATCGCCGCCTGATCCTGCAACTGGAGAATTCCATGTCCCGCCTGCCTTCGCTGTACATCTCCCACGGTTCGCCGATGACTGCCCTGCATCCGGGCCAGGTCGGCGTGCGCCTGGCCGAGCTGGCGCGCGACCTGCCGGCGCCACGTGCCATCGTGATGGCCTCGGCGCACTGGCTGGGCCGGCAGCCGCTGGTCGGCGCGCACCCGCAGCCGCCGACCATCCATGACTTCGGCGGCTTCCCGCGCGCGCTGTTCGAACTGCAGTACCCGGCGCCGGGTGATCCGGCGCTGGCCGAAGAGGTGGCCGGCCGTATCGCCGCCGCTGGCCTGCCGGTGGCGCTCGATCCGCAACGTGGCCTCGACCACGGCGCGTGGGTGCCGCTGCGGTTGCTGCGCCCGCAGGCCGACATCCCGGTGGTGCCGGTGTCGATCCAGCCGCTGCTTGGCCCCGAGCACCAGTTCGCGCTGGGCCGCGCGCTGGCACCGCTGCGCGAGCAGGGCGTGCTGCTGGTCGGCTCGGGCAGCATCACCCACAACCTGCACGACTGGGGGGACTACCAGGACGGCAAGGAAGCGCCGTACGTGCGGCCCTTCATTGAGTGGGTGGAGCAGCGCCTGGCCGCCAATGACCGCCAGGCCCTGTTGGATTACCGCCGGCAGGCGCCATTCGCCGAACGCGCGCACCCGACCGACGAGCACCTGCTGCCGCTGTTCTTCGCGATGGGCGCGGCCGGCGAGGGCGGCTTCGGTGCACGCCGCATCGACGCTGGTATCGATGCCGGCTTCCTCGCCATGGATCTGTACCGCTTCGACGGGGCATGAGCCGGGGCTGACGCGCGGCGGCCGTGGTCGCCGCGGTCGTGGCCGCGTGTGGTAATTTTTTCCGGGTTTCCGGCGCTGGCCCCCGTGCCTCCCCGCGCGCCGCTTCCTGGAAGAAGCATGCATACCATCGAAGTCGTCCTGGCGATGCTGGTGGCCGTTGTCGCCAGCGGCTACCTGGTTCGCGTCCTGCCGTTCTCATTGCCGCTGCCGCTGGTGCAGATCGGCCTGGGTGCGGTGATCGCCGGGGTGTTCAACCGCGGGCACGCGTTGGAGCCGGAAGTGTTCTTCCTGCTGTTCCTGCCGCCGCTGCTGTTCCTCGACGGCTGGCGCATCCCCAAGCAGGGCCTGTTCCGCGATAAAGGCGCGATCCTCGAACTGGCGTTCGGCCTGGTGGTGTTCACCGTGATCGGTGCCGGCCTGCTGATCCACTGGATGATTCCGGTGATGCCGCTGGCAGTGTGCTTCGCGCTGGCGGCGATCGTGTCGCCGACCGACCCGGTGGCGGTCGGGGCGATCGCCTCCAAGGCGCCGATTCCCAAGCGCCTGATGCACATCCTGGAAGGTGAGTCGCTGCTCAACGATGCGTCCGGCCTGGTCTGCTTCCGCTTCGCGGTGGCGGCGGTGATGACCGGTACCTTCTCGCTGGCCACGGCCTCGCTGACCTTCCTGTGGGTGGCGGTGGCCGGCCTGGCGGTGGGCGTGGCGGTCACCCTCGGTGTTTCCACCTTCCAGCGCTGGCTGTGGCGCCGCTTCGGCGAGGAGCCGGGTGCGGCGATGCTGGTCAACCTGCTGATTCCGTTCGCGGCCTACCTGCTGGCCGAAGAGATCAATGCCTCGGGCATCCTGGCTGCGGTCGCGGCCGGCATCTCGATGAGCTACGTGGAAATGACCGGCCGCGTCTCCGGCAGCATGCGCGTGCAGCGTGCCGGGGTCTGGAACATGCTGCAGTTCAGCTTCAACGGCATCATGTTCGTGCTGCTGGGCGAGCAGCTGCCGGGCATTGTCGAACGTGCCACCACCACCATGAACGAGAGCGGCCACCAGAGCGCGTGGTGGTTGCTGGTCTACGTGCTGGTGATCAATGCCACGTTGATCACGCTGCGCCTGCTGTGGGTATGGCTGTCGCTGCGCTGGAACCTGCTGCGCGCGCGGCGTCGCGGGCTGGAGCGTGGCGAGGCGCCGAACTGGCGCATCGTGGTGGCCACCTCGGTGGCCGGTGTGCGCGGTGCGATCACCCTGGCCGGCGTGCTGACGCTGCCGTTGTTCCTGCCTGATGGCAGTCCGTTCCCGGCGCGCGACCTGGTGATCTTCCTGGCCGCGGCGGTGATCCTGTTCTCGCTGGTCGGCGCCAGCGTGGCGCTGCCGCAGTTGCTGAAGGGCCTGCAGCTGCCGGCCGATTCGGGTGAACGCAAGGAAGAAGACCTGGCACGCAGGCTGTCATCGAAGGCCGCGCTGGCGGGGGTGGAGCGCATGCGCCAGCAGATGGTGATGAACCAGAACACCGAGAACGTGCAGTTGTACAACGACGCCGCCTCGCGGGTGAGCCTGCTGTACCAGCGGCACCTGGAGAAGGACAGCGACGGGCCCGACGTGGACCCGGAGAAGGTGCAGCGCATGGAACTGGGCTATCGCCAGCTGCGCAGCGCCGGCCTCAATGCCGAGCGCGAGGAACTGTTCCGGCTGACCCGGCGCGGGGTGATCTCCGACGAGATCTCGCGGCGCCTGATCCGCAACCTGGACCTGCTGGAATCGCGCAAGCGCGAATGACCCGGCCCCGGTAGCGCCGGGCCATGCCCGGCGGTCCCAGGTGGGTGCGGACCGTAGTCCGCACGCCTTATTCCGGCTTCGTTTCCAGGAAATATGCCTCGACCTTGCCCTTGACCTTGATCGTCATCGGGTTGCCACGGCGGTCGCGGGCCTTGCCGGCCTGCACGCGGATCCAGCCTTCGCTGACCGAATATTCTTCGACGTTGTCGCGCTCGACGTCGTTGAAACGCACGCCGACGCCGCGCTCCAGCGCCTGCGCATCATGGAAGGGGCTGGCCGGGTTGATCGCCAGGTGGTCGGGAGGGGTATCGCTCATCGCTTCATTCAGGGTGACGGCCACCAAGGCCGGCTTCAGCGCTACAGGATAAACCGTAGAATGCCCGCCTGCCCCAAGGAGTGCCCGCCATGCCCGACAACAGCGATTATTTCGACTTCGAAGAAGACGTCCAGGATTTCGACGAGGCCGATTTCGAGGCGCGTGTCTGGAACCTGCTGGTGCTGATCAATCCGGGTGATGACGAGCAGGCCCTGCAGCAGTTCAACCGCTGGCGCGAGCAGCTGGCCGAGCAGGGGCAGCCGCTGGAGGCTGACAGCGACTGGCTGCCGGCCCTGTTCACGGCCATCGCCTGGCAGTCGGGCTTCGAGGTGGAGCGCGACGACCTGGATTCGCTGCAGTCGGCGGTCAATGAGCTGTCGGCGCGCTTCAACGTACAGCTGGACTGGGGCGGCGACCTGGATGACGAGGACTTCGCCGAGGAGCTGGATGGTGTGCAGCTGATGTCCACCGCTTTTGATCGCCTGCGCGAACACAACTACACGCTGTGGAGCGTGGATGCCGGCAGCGATGGCTTCACCGGCGTGATGGCACTGACCCGCGATGACGACGCGATGCTGGCGCTGTGCTCGCTGCTGAACGTGGAAATCCGCCTGGGCAGCGACCCGTTCTGAGAGTGATCGGTAGCGCCGGGTCATGCCCGGCGGCTTCTCACCGCACTGCGCGCTCGCCGGGCATGGCCCGGCGCTACCCATCTACGGCCGGTACTGCGCCCTGGCGGTGGCGATCACGGCTTTTACCAGCGCGCGGTCGGTATGCCGGGAAATCGCCCGGGCACCCAGCGCGATTGCCTGCGCACGCAGGTCTGCAGTGACATCGTAATGCGCGCCGCTGGCCTTGTTCTGGAAGGCCCGCGGTGCAATGCCGAGCTGCGCCGCCATGGCGTGCAGCTCGGTCAAGGTGTCGGCCATCAGGTGCGCCCAGCGCTGACCGCGCCAGGGATGCACCGCGTCATCGACGTAGACCGACACCGCCGTGGCCGGATCAGGCCTGCGGCTTGCCGTCGGCGTCGGCGGCCGGGGTGGCCTCGGCGTCGGCAGCGCCTTCGGCGCCGGTGGTCTCTGCAGCAGCGTCATCGGCAGCTGCTTCGCCTTCAGCGGCTGCGTCTTCGGCCTGCTCGCTGGCGAACTCGGCTACCAGCTTGTCCAGGTACTCCTCGGCGGTCTGGCCGGCTTCAGCGGCCAGGGTGTCCAGCAGCTTCTGCATCAGCTCGGAGTACTCCAGGGTGACCGTGCGGCCTTCGGCTTCCTGCATGTTCGACAGGTGCTTGAGCATGGCCAGCATCGGCACCGGGTTGTCGGCGTTGCCCATGGTCTGGCCACCGATGGCCAGCAGCCACTCACGGCCCTGCAGGCCGATGGCGGCCACGGCCTGGCCGTCTTCGCTGAGCAGCACGGCATGGTTCTGCACCTGCTCGCGCGCGTTCAGACGGAGGAACGGACGCTTGGCCTGCTGCTTCTTGCGCTTGTCGCGCTTGGCCTTGGAGTTCTGGGACATGGGGTGGAATCACCTGAAAAGGAAAGACCGCCATTGTAGCGGGTGCTGCAGGGCGCGCTCGCCGGGCATGGCCCGGCGCTACCCGGGTTCATCGTCATCCGGTAGCGCCGGGCCATGCCCGGCGGCGGGCTTCAGGGGGTCACGGCCGAGGTTGCGGCCTCACCCTGCGCCGCCTGCACATCCGGGTCGGCGGTGGTGGCCGACAGCCCCACCTGCGGGCCGGCACCGGCCAGTGCGGCCTGTTCGGCGGCCTGGGTCATCACCACGATGCTGATGCGGCGGTTGATCGGGTTCTGCGGGTCGGCCTTGTCGAACAGCACCGACGAGGACAGGCCGACCACGCGGGTGATCTTGCTGTCTTCCAGGCCGCCATCGATCAGCGCACGTCGTGCGGCGTTGGCGCGGTCGGCACTCAGTTCCCAGTTGCCGTAGCCGCGCGCGGCCGAATAGGCGGTGATGTCGGTGTGGCCGGTCAGGCTGATCCGGTTCGGCACGTGGTTCAGGTATTCGGCCAGCTCGTGCAGGATCTGCTGGGTGTACGGCTTCAGCGTGGCGCTGCCGAGGTCGAACATCGGCCGGTTCTGCTTGTCCACGATCTGGATGCGAAGGCCTTCCGGGGTCAGGTCCAGCAGCAGCTGGTCCTTGAACGGTTCCAGTGCCTGGCTCCGGCTGATCGCTTCCTGCAGTTCCTTCATCAGCGCTTCCAGCTGCTGCTTGTCGCGCTGCTGCTGGTCCACCGGCTGCGGCACGGCTTCCTTCTGGTTCTGGAAGGGATCGTTGCTGCTGCCCCGCGAGATGTCGGTGGCACCACCCAGCTTGATCATCGAGGTGCTGGCGCCACCCGGGCCGGCCATGCCCGGTGCGGGGGTGGCACTGGAACCGACCAAGGGGCTGGGGTTGCGGAAGTATTCGGAAATAGCTGCCCGTTCCGGCTTGCTGGTGCTGGCCATCAGCCACAGCACCAGGAAGAAGGCCATCATCGCGGTCACGAAGTCGGCGTAGGCGACCTTCCACGAACCGCCATGGTGGGCGGCGTGGCCGGCCTTCCTGACCCGGCGGACGATGACGGTGGGCTTGGTTTCGGCCATGGCTTACTTGACCGTCTTCAGGTGCTGCTCGAAATCGGAGAAGGCCGGGCGCACGTTCGACGGCAGCGTCTTGCGGGCGAATTCCAGCGCGATCTTCGGGTTGTAGCCACGCAGGCAGGCCAGCAGCGCGGTTTTCACCGACTCGTAGATGCGGCTGTCCTGCTCGGCGCGGGCTTCCATCGCCGAGGCCATCGGGCCGACGAAGCCATAGCCCAGCAGGATGCCGAGGAAGGTGCCGACCAGTGCGCCGGCCACGTGGCCGCCGACCTCGACGATGTCGCCGCCGATCGAGCCCATGGTGATGACGATGCCCAGCACCGCCGCGACGATGCCGAAACCGGGAAGTCCGTCGGCGACCTTGGTCAGCACCTGCGACGGCGCCATCGCCTCGGCGTGGTGCTTTTCCAGCTCCAGTTCCAGCAGCGGCTCCAGCTCGTGCGGCTCGATGTTGCTGCCGATCATCAGGCGCAGGCAATCGGTGATGAAGTCGATCAGGTGATGGTCGGCCTGCACCTTCGGGTAGTTGCCGAACAGCGCGCTTTCAGCCGGGCGCTCGACATGGTCTTCCAGCGCCATGAAGCCCTCGCGGCGGGCCTTGTTGAGCAGTTCGTACACCAGGCTGAGGACGTCGATGTAGTCCTGCTGCTTGTAGCGCGGGCCCTTGAACACGCCGACCATGGCCTGCAGGGTCTGCTTGACCGTCTTGGCCGGGGTGCCGACCAGGAACGCGCCCAGTGCGGCACCGCCGATGATGACCAGTTCGTAGGGCTGCCAGAGGGCACCCAGGCGTCCGTGGGCCCCGAGGTAGCCCCCGAGCACGCTGATGATGACGACCAGGAATCCAACGATGATGAGCATGGGGCGACGCAGGGAGGGGGGATATCTCCTTGTCGGCCCGTCGCCCGGATTTCTGAAGAGGGAATTCTGTGAAATCGGTCAGCGGGGTGTTTCAGCCCGCCACGCCGCTTTCCGCGCCGCCACGCTGCAATGGGTCGGGCCAGGGCTCGCCGTTGCCGGTGAACGAAAGTGAGACGGAGTTCAGGCAGTGGCGCTCGTAGGTCGGCGGCGGGCCGTCCGGGAACACATGGCCCAGATGGCTGCCGCAGCGCGCGCAGGTGATCTCGGTGCGGACCATGCCGTGGCTGGTATCGCGGATCTCGCGCACGTGCGCCGGGTCGAACGGCGCGAAGAAGCTGGGCCAGCCGGTGCCGGAATCGAACTTGGTGCTGGAGCGGAACAGCGGCAGCGCACACAGCCGGCAGCAGTAGACGCCCTCGCGCTTGTTGTCGAGGAACACACCGCAGAAGGGCGCTTCGGTGCCGTGCTGCAGCAGCACGCGGCGCTCCTCACTGCTGAGACCGGCAACCAGCGCTTCGGTCTGGGTGGTGGTCGGGGGCGTCAGGTCGAAGGCGGTCATGGCGGCGCTCCGTGGGGTCGATGGCCTGGGGATGCCGACAAACGTGGGGCTGCCGGCGCGACCTTGCAAGTGTGATGGCCGTTCATGGGCGGCACACAGGCGCAGGCGCAAGGTGAATGCGATCCATGCCGGAGCGTGTCATGAAACCGACCCTTTCCCTGCTGCTGGCCCTGCTGCCCACGCTGGCGCTGGCCCAGGTGCCGACCGGTAATCCGACCGCCACCCGCAGCACCACCACCGTAGCCCCCCAGCCGGTGGTGCCGCCCGTGCAGCCAGCGCGGCCGCAGCCACAGGTACTGCCTTCGCCGCAGCCGGCACAGCCGATCAAGTCCACCGGTCCGGCCCAGATTGCGCCGGTTCCGGCGCCGAAGCCGTCCAGCAAGGTCTACGACCGCAACGGCCGCATCATCCCGGGGGTGCGCCCGGCTGGCCCCAACCGCGTGTTCGATTCGCGCACCGGCCGCTATTACGACAGCGTGCCCAGTGGTGACGGTCAGCAGATCCGGTAGCGCCGGGCCATGCCCGGCGGCCGGGCAGTACGGTGCCAACCCGGGTTGGCCGCTACCTGGCCTGAACGCACGAAAACAACATCCTGCCGATCACTGCTTTTTCGCCTGCGATTAACCGTTCCGGGACCACCGTGGCCCTGCGTCGGCACTCCGCCGCCGCGTGTCCTTCGTCCACTGGATCGCGATCATGAAAAACCAGCAGAACCGTCATCCCGGCAAGGAACCGCAGGGCCGTAACCCGCAGCAACAACAGCAACAGCAGCAGATGGACCCGCAGCAGCCGCACAAGGGCGGAAAGCAGCAGGAGCAGCGCTCGCAGAAGCACCCGCAGCAGCGTTGACTGTTGCCATGACCGGGGTCAGAGCCCGCTGCGCGGGATCCGACCCCTTGCCGAATCCTGACCGGGGTCGGATCCCGCACCGCGGGCTCTGACCCCAACCGCAGCCGCAGCCGCGGCTCAATCCGGAATCGGCAGGCTCAGCGTCTCCTTCACCTCTTCCATCACGATGTAGCTCTTCGACTCACGTACGTGCGGCAGTGTCAGCAGCGTGCTGCCGAGCAGCTTGCGGTAGGACGCCATCTCGCTGATCCGCGCCTTCAGCAGGTAATCGAAGTCGCCCGATACCAGATGGCACTCCAGCACGTTGGGCAGCTTCAGGGCCGCGCGCCGGAACTCCTCGAAGATGTCGCCGGACTTGTAGGCCAGGCTGATCTCTACGAACACCAGCAGGCTGGCTTTCACCGCCGCCGGGTCCAGGTGAGCGTGATAACCGGTGATCACTGCTTCGCGTTCGAGCCGACGCACCCGTTCGGTGCACGGGGTGGTCGACAGCCCGACCCGTTCCCCCAGTTCGGTGAAGGAGATACGGCCCTCGGCCTGCAGGATGCGCAGGATCTTGCGGTCTATCTTGTCCAGTTCACGGGTACGTGTGGCCATGGCCGTCAACCTTGGGGAATGAATTGCAGGAGAACATCCTGCCGGTTGATCGCAAATCAGGCAAATCAACTGGTATTGGCTGTCTATACTTCCCCAATTATGGTCCCGGCACGCTCCAGTGCAGGGAATGATCGGGTTGGAGAAGTCCCATGCGAGTCCTAGTCCTCGGCAGCGGCGTGATCGGCACCACCAGTGCCTGGTACCTGCGACAGGCCGGGTTTGAAGTCACGGTCATCGACCGTCAGCCCGGCCCGGCGCTGGAAACCAGCTTCGCCAATGCCGGCCAGCTGTCGTTCGGCTACACCTCGCCGTGGGCCGCCCCGGGCGTGCCGAAGAAGGCGATCGGCTGGCTGTTCGAAAAGCACGCGCCGCTGGCGATCAAGCCGGGCATGGACCTGGCCCAGTACCGCTGGCTGTGGCAGATGCTGCGCAACTGCACCCACGAGCGCTACGCGATCAACAAGGCGCGCATGGTGCGCATGTCCGAGTACAGCCGCGACTGCCTCAATGAGCTGCGCGCGCAGATCGGCATCGAATTCGAAGGCCGCGACCTGGGCACCACCCAGTTGTTCCGCACCCAGCAGCAGCTGGACGCCTCGGCGCAGGACATCGAGATCCTGGCCCAGTACGGCGTGCCGTACGAGGTACTGGACCGCGCCGGCATCATCCAGGCCGAACCGGCCCTGGCCCACGTCGACGGCCTGGTCGGCGCGCTGCGCCTGCCGCGTGACCAGACCGGTGACTGCCAGCTGTTCACCCGCCGCCTGGCGCAGATGTGCGTGGACGCCGGCGTCGAGTTCCGCTTCGACCAGGACATCACCGGCCTGGTCTCCGATGGCGAGCGCATCACCGGCGTGCACGTCAACGGCACCCTGGAAACCGCTGACCGCTTCGTGGTCGCGCTCGGCAGTTACTCGCCGGCGCTGGTCGCACCGCTGGGCATGCGCCTGCCGGTGTACCCGCTGAAGGGTTACTCGCTGACCCTGCCGATCACCGATCCGGCGATGGCACCGACCTCGACCATCCTCGATGAGAGCTACAAGGTGGCGGTCACCCGTTTCGACGACCGCATCCGCGTCGGTGGCATGGCCGAAGTGGCCGGCTTCGACCTGTCGCTGTCGCAGCGCCGCCGCGAGACCCTGGAACTGGTGGTCAGCGACCTGTACCCGAAGGGCGGTGACCTGTCGCGCGCGCAGTTCTGGACCGGCCTGCGCCCGGCCACGCCGGATGGCACGCCGGTGATCGGCGCCACGCCGTTCCGCAACCTGTACCTCAACACCGGCCACGGCACGCTGGGCTGGACCATGGCGTGCGGCTCGGGCCGCTACCTGGCCGACCTGATGAGCGCGCGCCAGCCGCAGATCAGCACCGAAGGCCTGGATGTTTTCCGCTATGGTCAGTACGGTCACGCCCCGCAACATGAGAACCGCACATGCGTCCTGCCCGCGCGCTGATTGATCTGGGCGCCCTGCGCAGCAACTACCGCCTCGCCCGCGAACTGGGCGGTGGCAAGGCCCTGGCGATCATCAAGGCCGATGCCTACGGCCATGGCGCCGTGCGCTGTGCGCAGGCGCTGGAAGGCGAGGCCGATGGTTTCGGCGTGGCCACCATCGAAGAGGCGCTGGAACTGCGCCAGGCTGGCATCGGTGCGCCGATCCTGCTGCTGGAAGGCATCTTCGAAGCCAGTGACATGGCGCTGGTGGCCGAGCACGATTTCTGGTTCGCCGTCGGTTCACCGTGGCAGCTGGAGGCGCTGGCCGCCTTCGACAGCCCGCGTCCGTTGACGGTGTGGCTGAAGCTGGACAGCGGCATGCATCGCCTCGGCCTGGACGTGGACAGCTTCCGCGCCGCGCATGCGCGCCTGTCGGCGTTGCCGCAGGTCGAACGCGTCGTGCTGATGACCCATCTGGCACGTGCCGATGAGCTGGACAGCGAACGCACCCACGAGCAGGCGGCGACGTTCGCCCGTGCCATCGACGGCCTTGAAGGCGAGACCAGCGTGTGCAATTCGCCGGCGCTGCTGGGCTGGCCGGATGTGCGCAGCGACTGGGTGCGCCCGGGCCTGATGCTCTACGGCGCCAATCCGTTGCCGGACAACACCGATCTCACCGCGCGCCTGCGCCCGGTGATGACCATGCAGTCCAAGGTGATTGCCGAGCGCTGGATCGAGTCGGGGGAGCCGGTGGGCTATGGCGCCCGCTTCGTTTCCAAGGCACGCACCCGCGTCGGCGTGGTCGCGCTGGGGTATGCCGATGGCTATCCGCAGTTCGCGCCGAACGGCACCCCGGTGCTGATCGATGGCCAGCCCGGCGCGCTGATCGGCCGCGTATCGATGGACATGCTGACCGTGGACCTGACTGCGCATCCGCAGGCGGGCGTTGGCAGCGTGGTGGAGCTGTGGGGCAATGCGCCGACGCTGTCCGAGCTGGCGCCGCGCTGTGGCGTGAGTGCGTACCAGCTGCCGTGTGGCGTCAAGCGCGTGGCCAGGGTGTACATGTAGAGCCGAGCCCATGCTCGGCGCTGTGAATGCGTGTCGACCAAGGTCGACACCTACCGATGGGCCTAACAGGCAGCGGTCGCCTGGTACGGGTCGCCGTGGGGCCTACCGCGCCGCGGTGGCCTGGCTGGTCAGCTGCCGCTTCACCCAGTCATCGATCAGGCGCTTCTCGTAGCGCAGCGGATCACTGTCGCTCTTCAGCCCCACGTTGTGCAGATAGCCGGTGTCGCTCAGGCGCGCATCGCCTTCGCTGATGATGCGGCCGCTGGCATCCTTCAGCGTGTACTGCAGGCTGATCCGCGGCGGGTAGATGTCACGCATGATCCGGATGTCGCGCCCACGCGGGCCGTGCCACGGCTCGTAATCACCGGCGCGCTTGACGTCGACCAGGGTCACATCGAGGGTCTGACCGGGCTGCAGCGGCTTGGCTGCCGTGGTCTGCAGGTAGCGCGCCAGCTGCTGCACCCAGTCGCCGCGCTCGGCTTCGAAGCGGTTGCTGCTCTGGCGGATCTCGGTGAACTTGGCCGGATCATCCCATTTCACGTTGACCGGGCCATCGGCCTGCAGGGTGCGTGGTGCCTGCGCATCGGTCACGGTGCGCGGGGCCGCATTTGCGCCACCCGCCACCAGGGCGCCTGCCAGCAGGGCAATCGCGAGTGAGCGTTTCATGACGGTCTCCTGCGTCCCGCCGATGGGGACGATGTTGATCACAGATCGAGTGTGATCCTGCTTCCAGGCAACGGCAATGGCCGATTGCGTCATGCGCAAGAGTGGTTGCCGCCAATTCATTGTCGTCAAGCATGACTGACGGCGCTTGACGCTGTGAATACGCCCTTTGGAAGATGCTGTGCCTCCAACCCGGCCTGTCCAAACGCCCTTGTCCACACTGCCGCCCCTAGTGGAGCGCCCACCGATGATGGTGCCGGCGCCCGAACCCGACCTGCATCATGGCGTGCTTGAGCGCATCAACGCAGGTTTCTGCGTGATCCAGGTGCTGTTCGATGGTGACCGCGCGGTGGACTACCGTTTCATCGAGGTCAACGATGCCTTCGAGCGGCATACCGGCCTGAAGGACGCACGCGGCCAGCGCATGAGCGCGCTGGAACCGCATCACGAAGAAGACTGGTTCCGCATCTACGGTGAAGTGGCCCGCAGCGGCCGGCCGGCGCAGTTCGAGATGGAAGCGCGGGCGCTGGGCCGCTCGTTCGCGGTCGACGCGGTGCGCGTGGGGCGCCCGGGTGAGGACAAGGTCGGCATCCTGTTCTTCGACATCACCGCGCGCAAGCAGATGGAAGTTGAGCTGGGCGAAAGCGAAGCGCGCTTCAGTGCGCTGGCCGATGGCTTGCCGATGCCGGTCTGGGTGCTCGACGAGCGCGGCCATGCGCGCTTCGTCAACAGCGCCTTCAGTGAGTTCTTCGGTGGCGACGAGACACGCGTTCCCGAGGACGTGTGGCGTGGGCTGGTGCATCCGGACGATGCCTCGGTGTTCGAGTACGAGCTGCAGGAGGCCTTGAAGGCGCAGCGCTCGATGCACGCGCTGGTGCGTGCGCGGCGTGCCGATGGCCAATGGCGCTGGCTGGAGATGAATGCACGTCCACGTTTTTCGCGGATGGGCCGCTTCATCGGCCTTGCCGGCAGCAGCCCGGACGTGACCGAGCGCCGCGAAATCGAACTGGCCCGCGAGGAGCTGCTGCAGTCCGAGCGTGCCGCGCGCAGTGCGGCCGAGAACATGGCGCGGCTGAAGGACGAATTCCTGGCCACGTTGTCGCATGAGCTGCGCACGCCGCTGACCACCATCCTGGGCTGGAGCGAACTGTTGCTGCAGCGCGTGGACAACACCAGCCCGCTGTACAAGGGCCTGGGCGTGATCGCCAACAGCGCTGGCGCGCAGAAGCGGCTGATCTCGGACATGCTCGATCTCAGCAGCATGCTGCTGGGCAAGGTGCAGCTGGAAGTGGAAGTGCTGGACCTGTGCGGCGTGCTGGGCGAAGCGATCGGTGCGCAGGAGCTGGTGGCCGAAGGCAAGGCGCTGGATGTGCACCTGCAGCTGCCCGACCGGCCCAGCCTGGTGCTGGGCGATGCCACCCGCCTGCAGCAGGTGTTCTGGAACCTGCTCTCCAACGCGATCAAGTTCACCCCGGCCGAGGGCCGCATCGACGTGGCCCTGCAGGCCGATGGCAATCACTGGGTGATCACCGTGCGCGATACCGGCGACGGCATCGCGCCTGAGTTCCTCAACCACCTGTTCAGCCGCTTCCGCCAGGCCGATGGCACCACCACCCGCCGCCATGGCGGCCTGGGCCTGGGTCTGGCGATCGTGCAGCAGCTGGTCGAGCTGCACGGCGGCACGGTCACCGCCGCCAGCGAAGGCCATGGCCACGGCGCCACCTTCACCGTGCGCCTGCCGCAGCACCTTCCGGATGCCGAGCGGCGGCCGCTGCGCGAAGTAATCAGCGGGCCGATCCTGGAGCCGGTGATCGTTGAACCGTATCCGCTGCGCGGCATGCACGTGCTGGCGGTGGAAGATCAGCCGGAAGTGCTGGAGTACCTGCGGCGCATGCTGGAAGAACAGGGCGCGAGCGTGTCCGCGGCAAGTTCGGCAGGCGAGGCATTGGCGCTGCTGGCCGACACCGGCCATCTGCAGTACCACGTGATGCTGACCGACATCGGCATGCCCGGCATGGACGGCTACGGCCTGGTGCGTACGTTGCGCGAGGACATGGGCGTGGACGCGCTGACCCTGCCAGCGGTGGCGGTGACAGCACTGGCGCGCGCTGACGATCGCCGTCGTGCGTTGGCGTCAGGCTTCCAGGAGCATGTGGCCAAGCCCTATTCGGTGGCGCAGCTGGTGTCAGCGGTACGCAAGGTGCAGGTGCCGCGCGCCGACAGCGCGCTGCACTGAGCATTCACGGCTGATCGGCGACCCTGCATGCAGGAGGTCGCCGATGTCCCGTATAGCTCCCCGTATCCATACCGATCCGGCGCAGATCGCGCGCCTGGAAGCCCTGCTGCCGCAGCTGGAAGGCGAAACGCAGGTGGAACTGACCCTGCAGGACGGTCGCCGGCTGCTCGGCACCATTGCAGTGAAGCCGACCGTGCAGCAGTACCGCAACGATGCCGGCGACGAAGGCAGCAACGGCCAGCTGCGCCTGGACGACTACGACACGCCGGTGCAGCAGCATCATGTGTGGCTGGATGAGATCGCCAGCATCCGCAGGTTGCCGCCAAAGGCACCTTGAGCCGATGTAGAGCCGAGCCCACGCTCGGCTGCCGCCCGTGCGGCTGCGCCGCCGCCCGAGCATGGGCTCGGGGGCTGCAGGGATGTCAATGCTCGAACAACGTCGGCGTCGCTTCGAACCTGCGCGCATAGGCGCGTTCTTCCGCCACCCTCGCCACCTCGTCGTCGGCCAGGTCCGGCGCGCCGTAGACCGCGTAGGCCACGCTGCCATCGGCGCCGTGGCCGACCTGGTGCAGGCGGTAGCGTGAGTGGCCGCCGCCGGTGTCTTCGGGGTAATGCACGGGCGGATGGCTGCCTTCCAGGTCCATTTCGCTGTTGTCGACCACGCCACCGACGAACAAGGCTCGCATGCAGGTTCTCCTGGGTTTCCGGGGGGAGCCTCTACCCTGAACGTTCCAATGTTTCTGGCAGATCAAGGCCCCGTTCGGGTTTCGCAAAGTGGCCGCCGGGGCCGGCCCGGCCAAGCCGGTACAATGGACGGCCCTCACGCTTTGAAGTAACCGCGCCGATGGCCTCCAGCGACGACGCCCCCCTGCAGACCCTGCTCCTGCCGTTCTCCCAAGGCGCCCTGCGCTGGCCGGAGGGCCCGGTGGCCTTCCTGCGTGCCCGCGATGGCTGGCCGCTGCGCGAAGTGGCCGGTGGCCGTGAAGTGCACTGCGAGCAGAGCTTCGCCCCGTTCGCGCAGCCGCTGCAGCAAGCCGCCGGCTGGACCGTCAGCGGTCAGCTGGATGATGAAGCCGGCAAGGGCCGCTATCCGCTGGTGCTGGTGCTGCCGCCGCGCCAGCGCGAGGAAGCCCGTGCGCTGTTCGCCCGCGCCCTGGCGCTGGTTGCCGAAGGCGGCCGCATCGTCGCCTGCCAGTCCAACAACGAAGGCGCGCGTTCCGGCGAGGGCGACCTCAAGCAGCTGACCGGCCTCGGCGGCAGCCTGACCAAGAACCACTGCCGGGCGTACTGGACCGCGCCGATGCAGGGCCAGCACGATGCCGACCTGGCCAAGCGCTGGTCCGCCCTGGACGCGGTCCGCCCGATTGTCGGTGGCCGCTTCCTCAGCCGGCCGGGCGTGTTCGCCTGGGACCGGATCGATCCGGCCTCGGCGCTGCTGGCCGAGCACCTGCCGGCCGACTTGGCCGGTCGCGCCGCCGACCTCGGTGCCGGCTACGGCTACCTGTCGCGCGAGCTGCTGGAACGCTGCCCGGAGATCACCGCGCTGGACCTGTACGAGGCCGAGCAGCGTGCGCTGGCGCTGGCCGAGCTGAACCTGTCGCCGCCGCCGCGCCCGCTGCCGCTGCGCTTCCTGTGGCGCGACGTCACCGCCGGCATCGAGCCGGATTACGACGTCATCATCAGCAACCCGCCGTTCCACACGCCCTCGCGTGCCGACCGTCCGGACATCGGCCAGCGCTTCATCGCCGTGGCCGCGCAGGCGCTGCGCCCGGGCGGGCGCCTGTACGTGGTGGCCAACCGCCACCTGCCGTACGAATACACGCTCAATGAGAGTTTCGGTGCGGTGCGCGTGGTTGCCGAGCGCGATGGCTTCAAGCTGGTCGAGGCAGTGAAGGGCAGGGGGAAGGGCAAGTGAAGCTGGTCAAGCTCATCGCCAACCTGGGCTATGGCAGCCGCAAGCAGGTGCAGTGGATGTTCCGCGAAGGCCGCGTCACCGACGCCGATGGCGAGGTGCTGTACGCCGACGACCAGGTACCGCATGAAGCGGTGCGCGTCGATGGCGAGCCGCTGGACCCGCCGGTGGGCCTGTCGATCGCGCTGCACAAGCCGGCCGGCTACACCTGCTCGACCAAGGACAAAGGTCGCCTGATCTACGACCTGCTGCCGCCGCGCTACCGCGACCGCGACCCGGTGTTGTCCACCGTCGGCCGGCTGGACCGCGACACCAGTGGCCTGTTGCTGCTGACCGACGATGGCGGCCTGCTGCACCGGATCATCTCGCCGAAGTCGAAGCTGCCCAAGGTCTACGAGGTGGAACTGAGCGACGACCTGCGCGGCGATGAAGTGGCGCTGTTCGCCAGTGGCACGCTGATGCTGGAGTCCGAGAAGACGCCCTTGCTGCCGGCTGAACTTGAAGTGCTGGATGCGCGCCGCGCACGCCTGGTGCTGCATGAAGGCCGCTACCATCAGGTACGCCGCATGTTCGCCGCCACCGGCAACCATGTGCAGGCCCTGCACCGCAGCCGAGTCGGCGGGCTGGACCTGCAGGGATTGGACGAAGGGCAATGGCGGCAGCTCACTCCTACCGACCTGGATACGCTTTTCGCTCCATGACCACCATCGCTGCGCTGCCGTTCCTGCCCGACGCCATCATCTTCGACATGGACGGCCTGATGATCGACAGCGAGCGGGTCTCGCTTGCCTGCTGGAGCCAGGCCGCCGATGAGTTCGGCCTGGGCCTGGACGAAACGGTGTTCCTGCGCATGGTCGGACTCGGCGACCGCGATACGCACGCGTTGCTGCGTGTGCAGGGTGTCGAGGACAGCGTGATCGAAGCCGTGGCCGCACGCTGCCACGATCTCTACGAGGAACGCACGCAGACCGGCCTGCCGCTGCGGCCGGGCATCCTGGAGCTGCTGGAACTGCTGAAGGCGCACGCGATACCGCGTGCGGTGGCAACCACCACGCGGCAGCCGCGGGCCAACCGCAAGCTGTCCGCCGCCGGCCTGCTGCCGTATTTCGATGCGGTGATCACCAGCGGCGACGTGGCACGGCCGAAGCCGGCGCCGGACATCTACCTGCTGGCCGCGCAGCGGCTGGGCCAGGTGCCCGAGCGCTGCCTGGCGCTGGAAGACTCACCGGCCGGCACGCGCGCAGCGCTGGCTGCCGGCATGACCGTGATCCAGGTGCCGGACCTGGTGCATCCGGACGAAGAGCTGCGCGCATTCGGACACCGCATCGTCGGCTCGCTGCTGGACGCGCACGCGCTGCTGGTGCCGTTGCTGCCGAAATAACCGGTAGGTACCGACCACCGCCCTGGTGGGTGCCGACCGTTGGTCGGCACGCTTCACCGCTCTCGCTGGGCATGGCCCGGCGCTACCGCTCTGGTGGGTGCCGACCGTTGGTCGGCACGCCTTCCCATCACACCCGGCCGAACACCAGCGCCGCGTTGGTGCCACCGAAGCCGAAGCTGTTGGACATCACCGTATCCAGCGTCTGCTCGCGGCTCTCGCGCAGGATCGGGAAGCTTTCCACCTTCGGGTCCAGCTCGCCGATGTTGGCCGAACCGGCGACGAAGCCGTCGCGCATCATCAGCAGGCAGTAGATCGCCTCGTGCACGCTGGCCGCACCCAGCGAATGGCCGGACAGCGCCTTGGTCGAGGACAGCGGCGGCACCGCATCGCCGAACACTTCGCGGATCGCGTTGAGCTCGGTGACGTCGCCCAGCGGCGTGGAGGTGCCGTGGGTGTTGAGGTAGTCCAGCGGACGATCCACGCCCTGCAGCGCCATCTTCATGCAGCGCACCGCGCCTTCACCGGACGGCGCCACCATGTCGGCGCCGTCGGAGGTCACGCCATAGCCGATCAGCTCGGCATGGATGTGCGCGCCGCGCGCAACGGCGTGGTCGTAGTCTTCCAGCACCAGCATGCCGCCGCCACCGGCGATGACGAAGCCGTCGCGGTCCTTGTCGTACGGCCGCGAGGCGCTGGCCGGGGTTTCGTTGAAGCTGGTCGACAGCGCGCCCATCGCATCGAACATCACGCTCATCGACCAGTGCAGGTCTTCGCCACCACCGGCGAACATGATGTCCTGCGCACCGTGGCGGATCATGTCCGCGGCGGCGCCGATGCAGTGCGCCGATGTCGCGCAGGCGGCCGACAGCGAGTAGCTGACGCCCTTGATCTGGTAGGCGGTGGCCAGGCAGGCCGAGACCGTCGAGCACATCGTGCGCGGCACCATGTACGGGCCGACCTTGCGCACACCGCGTTCGCGCAGCAGGTCGACCGCGCCGATCTGCCATTCGCTGGAGCCGCCACCGGAACCGGCGATCAGGCCGGTACGCAGGTTGCTGACCTGCTCGGGGCTGAGCCCGGCATCGGCGATGGCATCGCGCATGGACAGGTAGGCGAAGGCCGCCGCATCGCTCATGAAGCGCTTCTGCTTGCGGTCGATCAGCGCGTCCAGGTCGAGGTCGACACGGCCGCCGACCTGGCTGCGCAGGCCCGCGTCGGCGTGGTCGGACAATGCCGTGATGCCGGAGCGCCCTTCGCGCAGCGCATTCGAAACGGTATCCAGATCATTGCCGAGGCAGGACGTGATGCCCATGCCGGTGATGACGACGCGACGCATCAGAAGCTCCCGGTTTCAGTGAACAGGCCGACGCGCAGATCGCGCGCGCTGTAGATTTCGCGGTCATCCACGTACATGCGGGCGTCCGACTGAGCCATCACCAGCTTGCGGTTGATGACCCGGCTGATGTCGATCTCGTAACGCACCAGCTTCGCATCCGGCAGCACCTGGCCGGTGAACTTCACCTCGCCGCAGCCCAGAGCACGGCCCTTGCCGGGGGCACCCAGCCAGGTCAGGAAGAAGCCGGTCAGCTGCCACATGGCATCCAGGCCCAGGCAACCAGGCATCACCGGGTCGCCGATGAAGTGGCAGCCGAAGAACCAGAGGTCGGGGCGGATATCCAGTTCGGCGCGTACCATGCCCTTTCCATGCGGTCCGCCGTCCTCGCGGATTTCGGTGATGCGGTCGAACATCAGCATCGGATCGTTGGGCAAACGGCCGGCAGCGGCGCCGAACAGTTCACCGCGTGCGCTGGCCAGCAGCTGTTCGCGGTTGAACGCGTGGAGACGGGTCATGAAGCACAATCCTGGAAGCGAAGAACAGGGAAACAAGCGCCCGAGAATGCCCGTGGAAACTGCGCCGATCAAACATTTCAACCGTACGCAACCGTAGTGTTTTCAAGGGAATACGCGCATCCTGTTGATGTGCAACGACCATACCTGTGCGTGTGGTCGGTTCAGCCTGCCCCCGCCCTTTCCGCCTGACATGACCCGACTGCGCAAGATCATCCACGTCGACATGGACGCCTTCTACGCGTCGGTGGAGCAGCGCGACGATCCGTCACTGCGCGGCAAGCCGGTGGTTGTGGCATGGCGTGGCGCGCGTTCGGTGGTGTGCGCGGCGTCCTACGAGGCGCGCGTGTTCGGCGTGCGCTCGGCGATGCCGGCGGTGCGTGCCGAGCGCCTGTGCCCGGATGCGATCTTCGTACCGCCGGACTTCGCACGTTACAAGGCGGTGTCACAGCAGGTGCGCGAGATCTTCCTGCGCCACACCGACCTGGTCGAGCCGCTGTCGCTGGATGAGGCCTACCTGGACGTGACCGAGCCCAAGAGCGGCATGGAACTGGCCACCGACATCGCGCGCACCATCCGCGCGCAGATCCGCGAGGAAACCCAGCTGACTGCTTCAGCCGGCATTGCGCCGAACAAATTCCTGGCCAAGATCGCCTCTGACTGGCGCAAGCCCGATGGCCAATTCGTGATTCCGCCGCAGCGGGTGGACGCCTTCCTGCTGCCGTTGCCGGTGAACCGGGTGCCCGGCGTCGGCAAGGTGATGGAAGGCAAGCTGGCCGCGCGCGGCATCGTCACCTGCGGCGACCTGCGGCAGTGGGCACTGATCGATCTGGAAGAGGCGTTCGGCAGCTTCGGCCGCAGTCTGTACAACCGCGCACGCGGTGTCGATGAACGGCCGGTGGAGCCGGACCAGCAGGTGCAGTCGATCTCCTCCGAAGACACCTTCGCCGAGGACCTGCCGCTGGAAGATCTGGGTGAGGCCATCGTGCAGCTGGCGGAGAAAACCTGGAACGCCACCCGCAAGACCGAACGCGTCGGCCACACCGTGGTGCTGAAACTGAAGACCGCACAGTTCCGCATCCTCACCCGCAGCTTCACCCCGGAGCGCCCGCCGGAATCGATGGAAGAACTGCGCGACATCGCGCTGGCCCTGCGCGCGCGGGTGGATCTGCCCGCCGACACCCGCTACCGCCTCGTTGGCGTCGGCCTCAGTGGTTTCCGCGACAAGGAACCTGTGGTGCAGGGCGAACTGTTCGAGCACTGATCATTGCCGTGCCGACCAACGGTCGGCACCCACCAACAGCAGCAGGTTCCATCAGCAGCAGGAAACTGTCGAAGGCGAGGTGGGTCCGGTTGCGGGGGCGTGAGCGCCATGGATGGCGCGACCGAGCCTCCATGGACGGATTCACGGCGTCCCCCGCAGCCGGACCCACCTCGCCATCCCACGGATAGCCAGCTGTTGCTTCGGCTGTTGCCGTTGCATTGAGCAGGTGCAGGGCGCAGCCCTGCAAAAGACCCCCCCTACCTCATGGCCACTGCATCTCGCCCTTGGCCACCTTCGCACTCAGCTCCAGCGACGCCACGCCTGCCAGCTTCGGATAGCGCGACTGCATCGCCTTCACCAGCGCCGCACTGTCCTTCGCCTTTGCCGCCTCAACATCGAACGCACGGATGTAGTCTGCGGTGAAGCGCAGCGCACTGGCATCCAGTGCCGCACCCGGCGCGTAATGCCCCGGCACCACCACCTTCGGCTTCAGTGCCTGCAGCCGCTGCAGGGTCTGCAGCCAGTCGGCGTGCGACTTCGGGGTCTGCGTGTCGGCCATCCACACGTGTTCGCCCGCCACCACCGGAATGCCACCGACGATCGCGCGCAGCGTCGGCACCCATAGCACCGTGCGGTCCGGGGACGGGCCATCGAGGCCGATCAGCGGCAGGCGCTGGCCTTCCAGTTGCAGGGCATCGCCGTCCAGCACCTGCGGCACCACGATGCGCGCCGGCACGTCGGCGCCCATCTTCGGTCCCCAGTAGGCCAGTTTGCCGGCCTGGGTCTGCTGGATGTGAGCGACGGTCTGCGCAGTGGCGACGATGCGCGCCTGCGGGAACGCGTCCTGCAGCGTGGCCAGGCCGAAGTAGTAATCCGGATCGCCGTGGCTGATGTAGATCGTGGTCAGCTGCTTGCCGCTGGCGCGGATCAGATCCACCAGCTTGCGCGCATCGCTGGCGCCGAACTGTGCGTTGACCAGGATCGCATCGTGGCGGCCTTCGACCAGCACCGAGGACACCGAGAACATCGCCTGCGGGCCGGGATGGAAGGTCTGCAGGTGCAGCTGGGATTTCGTCACCGTGGCCGGCGCCGCGGTGGCCGGTGCGGCCAGCAGCGGCGCACTGGTGAAGGTGGCGGCCAGGGCGAGGGGAAGCAGCAGGGCAGCGGTACGCATGGGAATTCCTTGTGGCGGATGGCGAGCCGAGCGTGGGCGCGGCTCTACAGGTGGGTAGCGCCGGGCCATGCCCGGCGGCCTGGCATCAGTACGCCGCGGTGATGATCTGCTTCGGGTAGCGGTGCGCTTCCAGCTCGGCGACGAACGCCGCGCCGTAGTCGGCGTAGCTGATGCGGCTGTGGCCGCTGGCGTCGGCCAGGAACGCCTTGGGCTGCACGCGGTACTGGCCGCGCTCTTCGCCCGGGCCGATTTCGGCGGCCGGCGAGAAGAAGGTCCAGTCCAGGTCATCCACCGCCTGCAGGCGGTTGAACGCCTCACGGTGGGCCAGTGCGTACGGCTTGTAGGCCTCCGGGAAGGTGGGGGTATCGACCAGCTGCACGCCGGGCGCGACTTCCAGGCTGCCGGCGCCACCGACCACGACCAGGCGCGGCACGCCGGCCTTGCGTGCGGCAGCAGCCAGCTGCGCGGCGACCTCGCCGACGCGGCCGATGTCATCGCCCGGGCGCGGGCCGTAGGCACTGGCCAGCACGTCGTGGCCGGCGATGGCGGCGACCAGCGCGTCCGGGTCATCCAGCGAGGCGATCACCGGATGGGCACCGGCCAGTTCAGCCGGAAGGTCCTGTGCGCTGCGCACGATGACGGTGAGTTCGTGGCCGCGGGCCAGCGCGTGGCGGGCGATCTGGCGGCCGATGTTGCCGGTGGAACCAACGAGGGCGATCTTCATGGCAGGACTCCGTGGGGCGGTGTGGGGTGGGAATGGGGCCACTCTAGGCCGCTGCAGTCGCTCGAAAAACAGCGTATAACGCGCTTGTTTGTTGCATGGATCGAGCATATGGACCGATTGACCGCCATGACCGTGTTCGTCGAGGTCGCCGAGCGCGGCAGCCTCACCGCCGCCGCCGAGGTGCTGGACATGTCGCGGGCGATGGTCAGCCGCTACCTGGCCGAGGTCGAGGGCTGGCTGGGGGCGCGCCTGCTGCACCGGACCACGCGCCGGGTCAGCCTGACCGGGCCGGGCGAGGCAGCGCTGGCGCGCTTCCGGCAGATGCTGGCGATCGGCGAGGAACTGCGGGGCGAACTGGCCAGCGATGACCCCGAGCCGCATGGCACGCTGCGGGTAACCGCCAGTGTCTCGTTCGGGCAAAGCCACCTGGCGCGGGCGGTGGCCGGCTTCGTCGCACGCCACCCGGCAGCGCGCATCGAACTGCTGCTGGTCGACCGCACGGTGAACCTGGTGGAAGAGCGCGTGGATCTGGCGGTGCGCATCGCCCGCCAGATCGACCCGAGCCTGATCGCGCGGCGGCTGGCCACCTGCCGTTCGGTGCTGTGCGCGACGCCGTCCTACCTGCAGGCGCGTGGCACACCGACCGCGCCCGAGCATCTGGCCGCGCACAACTGCCTGACCCATCACTACGTCGGCAAGAGCCTGTGGCAGCTGCACCGTGAAGGCCGTTCGCTGTCGGTGGCGGTGGGCGGCAACATCAGCGCCAACGAAGCGTCACTGCTGCTGGAGGCAGTACGCGCCGGTGCCGGCATCGCCATGCTGCCGACCTACCAGGTGGCGCCGTTCCTGCGCAGTGGCGAACTGATCGAACTGCTGCCCGAATTCAGTCTGGACGAACTGGGCATTCATGCGGTGTACGCGTCACGGCGCCAGCAGCCCGCTATCATGCGGCGATTCCTGGACTTCCTGGCCGAGTGCTTCGCCAGCCCGGCCTTCCAGGATCTGGATTGGCGCCCACCGGGCAAGGAGAACACATGAACCATGGACAGGCCTTGATCGACCACAACCGTGCTGCCTGGGACCGCCAGGCCAGCGAAGTGCGCGAATGGTCGCGCCCGGTGGAAAGCTCAACGATTGCCGCCGCGCGCGAGGGCCGCTGGCAGGTACATCTGACCCCGCGCGCGTTGCCACTGGACTGGATGGGTGATGTGCGCGGCCGTCGCATCCTGTGCCTGGCGTCGGGCGGTGGACAGCAGGCGCCGGTGCTGGCGGCGGCCGGGGCAGACGTCACCGTGTTCGACCTGTCCGATGGGCAGCTGGAACAGGACCGCGCGGTCGCCGCGCGCGATGGCCTGCAGCTGCGCACCGTGCAGGGTGACATGCGCGATCTGCACGTATTCGCCAACGACAGTTTCGATGTGGTGTTCCACCCGATCTCGAACCTGTACGTGCCCGACGTGCGCCCCGTGTGGACCGAATGCCGGCGCGTGCTGGCGCGCGACGGCATGCTGATGGCCAGCTTCTACAACCCGGTGCTGTTCGTTGGCGCGCGCGATCCGCAGCTGGATGCACAGGGCCTGATCCGGCCGCAGTACGCCATTCCCTATTCGGACCTGGAAGACCTGCCGCCGGCCGAGCGCGAGGCGAAGCTGGCACGGGGCGACGCACTGACCTTCGGCCACAGCCTGACCGAACTGATCGGGGGCCAGCTGGATGCCGGCTTCATCATCGATCGCTTCATGGAAGACTGGCAGCCGCAGCCGCGCTTCCTGATCGATCGCTATCTGCCCACCTTCCTGGCGACCCGCGCGCGCCGGATCGGCTGAGGCGGATCGGCGCAAAAACCAGCGGCGTACAATGGACGGCCCCACGTCATGCAGGTGCCGTCCCTTGTCGTATCCCTATCCGCTGGTCGTGTTCGACCTTGATGGCACGCTGGTCGACAGCGCAGCTGATATCGCCGAAGCACTGAACCGCACGCTGGAGGACATCGGTGTGGCACGCGTGCCGGAAACCACGGTGCTCGGTTGGATCGGCGACGGTGTGCGCCGCCTGGTCGAACAGGCCGTGCATGCGGCCGGCCGCGAGGTGGACCTGGCCGAAGTGATGCCGGTATTCATGGTGCACTACCGTGAGTGCCTGCTGCGTAGCCCGCGTCTGTTCGATGGCGTGGCTGAAGCACTGGCGCGACTGCGTGCGCGCAACGTGCCGCTGGCGATCTGCACCAACAAGCCCGAAGCGCTGGTGCCACCGCTGCTGCAGCACCTGGGTATCGGTGATGCGTTCGCGCTGGTGCTGGGTGGCGACTCCCTGCCGCAGCGCAAGCCCAGTGGTGAACCGCTGCGGCATATGGCCGCGCACTTCGGGCTGCCTGTAGAGGCGTGCCTGATGGTCGGTGATTCGTTGACCGACTACCGCGCCGCCGAAGATGCAGGCATGCCGATCGCGCTGGTGCGTTACGGCTATCCGCGCGGCCTGGATCTGGCCACCGCGCATGCGGTGGCGGTGATCGACGACCTGCGTGAGTTGCCGGGGTTGAAGGGCTGATGCAACGGATAACGCCGGTCACCGGGCGGTAACCCGGGCCGACGCAATGGGTAGTGCCGGCCGCTGGCCGGCAAGCCGGAACGCGTTGCCGAAGGTCATGATGTTGCCGGCCAGCGGCCGGCACTACCATGACCGTCGCGGTCACTTCGGCTGGTAACGCACGCTCAGCTGGTACTCGCGACCAGGCTGGTTGAACCACGCCACCGTCTCGTAGCGGCGGTCGAACACGTTGGCGGCACGCGCCAGCAGCGACCACTCCGGCGTCAGCGCGTACTCGGCGCGCAGGTCCAGCGTGCCGTAGCCGCCGACCTTCACTGCGTTGGCGGCATCGTCATAGCGCTTGCCCGCACCCTGCACGGTCAGGCCGGCGCGGAAATCACCGAAGCGGCGGTCAATGTCCAGGCGCGCGGTCTGCTGCGCGCGGCGCGGCAGCCAGTTGTCGAACTGGGTGCTGCCGTGGGTGCGGTTGCGTGGGTCGGTGTAGCTTAGCTGCGCATTGATGTCGAAACCGGCCAGCAGCACGCCACCGGTCAGCTCGGCGCCACGGATGCGTGCCTTCTCCACCTGCTGCATTTTCATTGTGGACGCATCGTAGGTGATCAGGTCATCAATGCGGGTCTCGTATACGTCCAGGCCCCAGTGCCAACCTTTGCCGTGCTGCGAAACGCCGAGGTTTGCGCTCTTGGACTTTTCCGGGTTCAACGTTGGCACGCCGCTCCACGGGTCATACAGGTCACTGAAGGTCGGTGCCTTGAACGCCGTGCCGTAGCTGGCATTGACGCGCAGGCCGTGCTCCAGTTCCATCGCCCAGCCCACGCTGCCGGTGGCATGGTTGCCGAACTGCTGGTTGTCGTCGTTGCGCGCGCTGACCTGCAGCTGATGGCGGCCGAAGCGGCCCTGGTACTGCACGAACACGCCGGTGTTGCGGCGGCTGTCGACCAGATATCCGGCGCTGCTGCCATCCAGGTTGTCCTCACTCCAGTCCACGCCGGTGCTCAGCAGCTGACCTTCGGCCAGCGTGATGTCACCCTGCAGCGAGGCGCTGTCACGATGGGTCTGCGCGCTGCCAAACACCCCTGGTGCACCGAAGTTGTCGGATTCATTGTCGCTGCGGCCGACGTTGGCAGTGAATGCCAGGCGTTCGGACGGGGTGTAGCGCACCTTGCCGGCCAGGACCTGCTGGCGGGTTTCCGAGTAGTTGTAGTAACCGTCGTAGTGGTTCTTGCCGTCGGCGCGCAGCGCGCTGCCTTCCACGTTCCACTGGTCGTTGAAGCTGTAGCCGCCACGCAGGCTCTTGGACAGGTTGCGGTAGCCGTCGCGGTCGGGTTCGTCTGCGAAGCAGCCGGCGAACAGCGTGGCCGAGCCGCGGCAGGCATCGATGCCGTCGGAGTGCTGGTAGGCGATGTCGGCGCCGAACCAGCCGCGCTCGGTACCACCGCCGATGCCGCCGCTGGCTTCGCGCAGGCCATTGCTGCCGCCACCGAGCTGGAAGTGCGGGGCGAAGTCGCCCTGGTTGCGGCGGGTGAAGATCTGGATCACGCCGCCGATGGCATCGGCACCGTACAGGCTCGACTGCGGGCCGCGTACGATTTCGACGCGCTCGATCTGCGCCAGCGGCAGGTCCTGGTACATGGCCAGGCCGAGATCGGCGCTGTTGATGCGCACGCCATCCACCAGCACCACGGTGTGGCCGGAGTTGGTGCCGCGCAGGAACAGCGAGCTCTGCTTGCCGAGGCCGCCAGCATTGGTCAGGTTGATGCCTGCGCGGCCGCGCAGCAGCTCCTGCAGCGAGGTGGCCTGGCTGGATTCGATCTGCGCGCGGTCGATTACCTGCGCCGGCGCGATGCTGTACTGCAGGGCGATCGGGGTGCGGGTGGCGGTGACCAGGATCTGGTCAAGCGCGGTGGTGTCATCGGCGGCCTGGGCCAGCGCGGGAAGGGCGGCGAGCACGGCCAGGGACAGCATTCGGGACTGCAGCTTCATCGGGGGAACTCCGGGTGCCACGCACGCCCGCGTGGCGAAGGGGAGGAGCCGCGAAGGCAGGCACGCGCCGATGCCGCAGCACAGGCCGCGATCATCCAGCGCCATGCCCACCGCATCGCGACCTGAGGCTTCCGGGCCGGTCTCCGGGCTTGCCGCCGGGTGGCGCGAGGCCACCGTCCAGGCGCCTTCCCATGCCTGCGGCACAGTGGCGGTGTTGCCTGGAACTGACGTGCTTACCGTTGCGGGGGCAGCGCCGGCATGGCGTGGAATCACGCGTCACCGGCTTCCCGTTTCAACCTGCCGGCCATGGCCGCAGGTCACCTGGAAGTGCGCGCAGTCTACGGCATCGCAGGCAGCCCGTAGCGTCGAGCTTGCTCGACTGCCCTTAGAATGGCCCCTTGATCCCGTGGTGCCGTTGCCGATGTCCGCCCGTTTTCCGTTGTACCTGCGTCGCCCGCATGGGATGCACGCATGATCCTCGACCTGGTCCGCCACGCCGGCAATGGTCGCGATGAATTCCTCGATGGCCGCAGCGATCCGCCGCAGCTGGCCCGCCTGCCACAGGAACTGGTCGAGGCCTACGCCGCGCATCCCTGGGAGCGGGTGATCAGCTCGCCGCGCCTGCGCTCGCTGCACACCGCCATGGCACTGGCCACCCCACGCGGGCTGGACGTGGACGCGGACGAGGAATGGGAAGAACTGGACTTCGGTGATTGGGACGGGCAGTCGCTGTTCGACCTGCCTGAGGATGCGCTGGCCGCTTTCCATGCTGACCCGCATGCGTTCCCACCACCGAATGGTGAAAGCTGGGGCCACTTTGAGCGACGTATCGCACGCGCGCTGGATCGCCTGCTCGATGATGACGATCCGGTGCCGACGCTGGTGGTCAGCCATGGCGGTCCGCTGCGTATGGTGCTGTCGCAGGTCTGTGGACTGCCGATGTCGCTATGCTGGGCCCTGCGCATCGACCACGGCACCCGCCTGCGGGTGTGGCTGGAGCGAGGTGAGGTCGGGCTGGTGGGCGAACTGCTGGAGCTGCAGCAGCCCTGACGAATCCGGTAGCGCCGGGCCATGCCCGGCGAATTCCACATCACCCGCGCTACGCGCTCGCCGGGCATGGCCCGGCGCTACCGGTCAATCCTCGTCGGCGCTCTCGGCCACGCTGTCTTCCGCGTCATCATCGGTGTCGAAGCGCTGCTCATGCACCGGTCCCGAGGCCGGGCCGGCCGCTTTCAACGGATGCGCGGCGATGCGCGCCTCATAGTCCTGCACCAGCGCATCGCGCTGCGGCTCGCTCAGTTCCTGCCAATGGCAGTCCAGCAACGCGCCTTCCAGTGAATAGAGCAGGTTCAAACTGGGCTTGAAGCCGGCGCGCTTGACCTTGACGAAGGCGCCGACCGCGCCGATCGCCACCAGATCCTCGCGGCTGCGCAGGCCGACCTGGCGCAGCCACGCCGCACTCTTCGGGCCGATGTTGCGCAGCTTCGGTGCGCTCATCCCAGCGCCTCGACGAACACGCGGGCGATGGCTTCCAGGCCGGCCTGGTCGTCGGCGTCGAAGCGGCCGACCTTGGGGCTGTCGATGTCGAACACGCCGATCAGTTCATCGCCGCGCAGCAACGGCACCACCAGTTCCGAGCGCGAGGCCGAATCGCAGGCGATGTGGCCGGGGAAGGCATCGACATCATCCACGCGCTGGGTCACGCGCTGGCTGGCGGCGGCACCGCACACGCCCTTGTCCAGCGGGATGCGGACGCAGGCCGGCAGGCCCTGGAACGGTCCGACCACCAGCTCTTTGCCGTCGTACAGGTAGAAGCCCACCCAGTTCAGGTCGGGCAGGGCGTGGTAGACCAGTGCCGAGAGGTTGGCCGCGTTGGCGATGCGGTCGGACTCGGCGTAGACCAGGCCACGGGCCTGTTCCAGCAGCTGGGCGTATTGTTCCGGCTTGCTGCCGGTAAGCGAGGCATTGGCGAACATGCCCGCAGTCTAGCAAGCGCGCCGGGCCGGCGATAATGCACGCTCTGTTGTCCCGCTGGAGCTTATCGATGCCGTTGCCCGCCACGCTACCGCCTGCCCTGTTCGTCACCGGCACCGATACCGAGATCGGCAAGACCGCGGCCAGCACCGCGCTGCTGCATGCACTGCGCCGGCGCGGCCTGCGCGCGGTCGGCATGAAGCCGGTGGCCAGCGGCAGTGAGGATCTGGGACAGGGCCTGCGCAACGAGGACGCGCTGGCGCTGCAGGCGGCCAGCTGGCCGGTGCCGGACTATGCCGACCTGAACCCGTATGCGCTGCGGCAGCCGCTGGCGCCGGAGCTGGCTGCTGCCGAGGACGGCGTGCAGGTGGAGCTGGCGCCGATCGTGGCTGCATTCGAGCGCCTGCGCGCGCAGGCAGACATCGTGGTGGTGGAGGGCGTTGGCGGTTGGCTGGCGCCGGTCTCGGCCACGCTGGACCAGCTCGATCTGGTGCGTGCGTTGCATCTACCGGTAGTGCTTGTGGTCGGCATGCGGCTGGGCTGCGTCAACCACGCACGGCTGACTGCGCAGTCGCTGCAGGCCAGCGGCGTGGAGTGCCTGGGCTGGATCGGCAATCACATCGACCCGGCGATGCAGCGCCAGGAAGAGAACATCGCGACGTTGCAGCAGCGGCTGTCGATGCCGTGCTGGGGGCGGTTGCCGCATCTGCCGGGTGCGAATGGTGAGGCGCTGAGTGCCAATCTGCACGCGGACCTGCGGTAGCGCCGGGCCATGCCCGGCGAGCGCGCAGCGCGGCGACCAGAAAGTCCACCGGGCATGGCCCGGCGCTACCGATCAATCAGCGCGATGCCAGCTCCTTCGCGATCGCACCGAGCCGCTCCACCGCGCCGATGAAGCGCGCATCCAGCGTCTGGCAGCACGACAGCCGCAGGCAGTGACGGTAGCGCGCGCCACGCGAATACACCTGGCCGGGCATGAACACGATGTCCTCTACCAGCGCACGTTCGAACAGTTCGCGGGTATCCACCCCCGGCAGTTCCAGCCACAGCAGGAAGCCACCCTGTGGCTCGGTGGCACGGGTGCCGGCCGGAAAGTGTTCGGCCACCAGCTGGCGCAGGCGACCGACCTGTTCGCGGTACAAGCGGCGCATGCGATGCAGATGATGCTCGTAGCTGCCTGCTTCCAGATAGGCCGCCACCGCATCGCCCAGCAGCTGCGGTTCGCCACCGGTGGACTGGAACTTGAGCAGCGCGATGCGCTCGGCGAAGCGCCCCCCGTCCAGCCAACCAATGCGATAGTCCGGCGCCAGCGTCTTGGAGAAACCACCGACCACCATCACCCAGCCATCGCGATCGAAGGCCTTCAGCAGTGGTGCCGGCGGCTCGCAGAACTGCAGTTCTGCGTACACCGCATCTTCGATCAGCGGCAGCTGGCGCGCGTTGACCAGTTCGGCCAGGCGTTGTTTGGCGGGTGTCGGCATGGTGCAGCCGAGCGGGTTGTGCACGGTCGGCATCACCACCAGCGCGGCCAGCGACGTGTGCTCCAGCATCGCTTCCAGTGCATCGACATCCAGGCCGTGCTGCGGGTGGGTGGGCAGCTCGATGGCCTGCAGGCCGAGGTTGGCCAGCAACGGGTACAGGTTGAAGTAGGACGGCGCCTCGATGCCTACCGCGTCGCCGGGCTGGGTTACTGCACGCAAGGCCAGCTGCAGGGCTTCCATCGCGCCGTGGGTCAGCAGCAGCCGCTCGCTGTGGGTGTGCAGGCCCATACGTGGACCGCGCCGCACGATCTGCGCCAGCAGTCGCGGCGAGCCGTTCGGGCGCGCGTAGGTTTCCACTGTCTGCTGGCCGTGGCGCAGTACCTGTGCGGTATGCCGGGCCAGCTGCGCACCGGGATAGAACTGGCGTCCGCGCGGTCCCGCGAAAGCCAGATCGATCACACCGGCGCGGCGTTGTGCCTCCAGCACGCGGGCCATCAGCACCTGCTGCAGCGGCGCGGTCGGCGCTGATGGGGTATCACGCAGCGAACGCTGCGGCACCGACAGTCGCGGCGCAACTTCGAAGCCGGCCTTCGGCCGCGGAATCACCAGGCCGGCATCTTCCAGCTGGCGATAGGCGGCGATCACCGTGTTCAGGCTGAGCCGGCGCTGCGACGCCATCTGCCGCAGCGAGGGCAGGCGGCTGCCGACCGGGAGACGTCCGCCGTGGATGGCTTCGGCCAGTTCATCGGACAGCCGTTGGTAGCGGGGTGGGATCATCGCGCTCTGGTCATCTGTATCCATCGAACTTCCCGCCATCTGGTTCTGTACCCATGATGATGGCGAGCCTAGCATGTCGTTGTCGGACGGGCCTGATCGGGGCGTGGCCGATACTTCCCAAGCGCACGGCTGGATGGCCGTGCGTCTTTTTTTGTGTGTAGGTAGCGCCGGGCCATGCCCGGCGGAATGCATGGGCCCGCCGGGCATGGCCCGGCGCTACCGGAATGGTTCAGCGCATCGGCACCAGCACCGCCTCGCGCCGGTACAGCGCCGGGAACTGCTTGCCCAGCGCGGCCAGCTTCGGTGCGTCGTAGTAGCGGATGTAGGCCGCCTGCGGGTAGTTGGTCATGTAGTTCTGGTGGTAGCTCTCGGCCGGGTAGAAACGTTGGCCGCTGCCGAGCTGGGTGACGATCGGCGCGCGGTAGCTGCCGGCCTGGCCGAGCTGCGCGATGTAGGCGCGGCTGGCCGCCTGCTGGCGGGCGTCATCAGAGAAGATCGCCGATCGATACTGGCTGCCCTGGTCCGGTCCCTGCCGATTGAGTTGGGTCGGGTCGTGCACCACCGAGAAGAACACCTGCATCAGCTGCCCGTAGCTGACCTGGCGCGGGTCGTAGTCGATCTTCACCGCCTCGGCATGACCGGTCTGGCCGCTGCTGACCCGCTCATAGCGTGCATTGGCAGCGCTGCCGCCGATGTAGCCGGACACCGCATTGCTCACGCCCTTCACGTGCTGGAACACGCCCTGCACGCCCCAGAAGCAACCGCCGGCGAACACCACGCTGGCATGGGTGGCGTCATCGCGGAACGCGGCGTCGCCGCTGGGCGCCGGTAGTGCCTTGGCCTGCGCGCTGGCTTCCAGCGGTGCCGCGACTGCGCCGTGGTCGACCAGCAGCACGCCAGCGATCAATGCAGTAGCCACCAGGCCGGCGACACCGGCGGCGATACCTTGTTCAAAAGAGAGTTTCATCGTGTGCTCCCGTTTCAACCGAAGGTGAAGGCGTAGGCCTGCACGCCCGTGTCGAGGAATTCGATCTCGAAGCGATGCGGGCCGACCGTGCCACGCTGACGTACCAGCTGGTACAAGCGGTGTTCATTGACCACGCCGCTGCCATCGGCACCGACATCGCTGCCGGCATCGGCAGCGGTCAGCGGCTTGCCGTCCAGCCAGACGCGGAACCGTACCGGCGTGCCGTCCTGGCTCGGTGCCAGCACCAGGTGCAGGTCCCGCGCGTGGAACTGGAAGGCGATGCGGCCACCGGCCTGCTGCAGCTGTGCGGCTTCGTCGGTGACGGTCCAGCGTCCGGACAGGCCCCACTGGTTCAGTGCCAGGGTGGTTGGCAGCGTGTAGTCGAACGGGCTATCGCTGCGTTGGCCGCCGGGTGAGGCGAACTGCTCGGCACGCGCGTGGCCCAGATAGGTCTCCGGCGAGCGCAGGTTGCTCATGTCGGCCTGCACGGCCACACCCTTCAGGTCGGCGGCGGCGGGGTCGGCCGGTGGTGGCAGGTTGGTCTGCCCGGCTTCGGTCAGAAGCCGGCGGATCACTTGTTCCGAGCGTGCATAGTTGCCCTCGCCGAACTGGTGGCCGCGGATGTTGCCCTGTGCATCGACGAAGTACTGCGCCGGCCAGTAGCGGTTGTTGAACGCGCGCCAGATCGTGTACTGGTTGTCGAGCGCCACCGGGTACTCGACCTTCAGTTCCTGCACCGCCTTCATCACGTTGCTCGGGTTGCGTTCGAAGGCGAACTCCGGCGTGTGCACGCCGATCACCACCAGCCCATGGTCACGGTAGCGACGTTCCCATTCGTGCACGAACGGCATCGCGCGCAGGCAGTTGATGCAGGAGTAGGTCCAGAAGTCGACCAGCACCACCTTGCCACGCAGCTGCTGTGCACTCAGCGGCGGGCTGTTGAGCCAGCCGGTGGCGCCATCCAGCGCGGGCAGGGTGCCTTCCACCGGCAGCGGAGCATCGGCACCTGCATTGGCGCCGGCCATCATCATCATCGGCGGTGCCGCCGGCTGCGCGCCGGGTACTGCGTCCAGCAGGTTTTGCTCGATACGCGCGGTGCTGACCGTTGAAAGACGGGTCAGCAGGCCAGTGTCCCAGCCCAGGCCGATCGCCACCACGGCCAGCAGTGCGGCTACGCCCAGCACCTTGCGCAGTACGTCACCCAGGCCGAGCCGCGCCTGCAGCGCACGGAACACGCGGCCGCCGACCCACACCGCCAGCGCCAGCGCGGTGATCGCACCCAATGCATAGGCAAGCAGCAGGCTGCTGGTACCGACGCTGGCGCCATGCAGGGCAGCACCGGTCAGCACCAGGCCGAGGATTGGACCGGCGCACGGCGCCCACAGCAGGCCGGTGGCGACGCCGATCAGCAGCGAGGTCCACGCGCCGCCACGTCCTGCGGCGTCCGCGGCATCGGCGCGTGCGCTCAAGCGTGCACCCACACGCTGGAACGGCGCCAGCAGATGGTCGGCCAGCCGTGGCCACAACAGGGCGACCGCGAACAGCGCCATCAGCAGCAGGGCAATCCAGCGCCCGACCTGGTTGGCCTGCGCCACCCATTGGCTGCCTACGGCGGCCAGGCTGGCGACCACGGTGAAGGTGAGCGCCATGCCCAGCAGCAACGGCAGCGTGCTGCGCAGGAATGGACGGTCGGCACGCGCGAACACGAACGGCAGCACCGGCAGGATGCAGGGGCTGAGCAGGGTCAGCGCGCCCCCGAGGTAGGCAAGCAGCAACAGCAGCATCGTCAGGCTCCGGAAGCAGGGGAAGAACCGACCGGCACCCGCCAGCCGTCGGCAGTGCCAGCAGGGGCACCGGGAACGAACACCATCGCCGCACCGTTCATGCAGTAGCGCAACCCGGTTGGACGCGGGCCGTCGTTGAACACATGGCCGAGATGGCCGCCGCAGCGGCGGCAGTGCACCTCCACCCGCAGCATCCCGAAGGTGACGTCGCGGTCTTCGCCGATGGCGTTGTGCAGCGGTGCCCAGAAGCTGGGCCAGCCGGTGCCGCTCTCGAACTTGGTGGACGAGGAGAACAGCGGCAGCGCACAGCCGGCGCAGGCGAAGGTGCCCTGCCGATGTTCCTTGTTGAGCGGGCTGCTGTACGGGCGCTCGGTGGCCTGCTGGCGCAGCACCGCGTACTGCGCCGGGGTCAGCTGCTGACGCCACTGCGCATCGCTGCGCATGACCTCGAACTGTCGCGACGGACGCGCTTCGGCGGCGGCCGGGGCGGCGCGGCTGCAGGCCCCCAGGCCGAGCAGGCCGGCGGCGGTGGCAACACCGCCCAGGCCCAGCAGATGGCGGCGGGAGAGGGACATGGCGGACTCCGGGAAGGGGCGACGGGGCCATGCTGCGCCCGCCCGGGTCAACGAATCCTCACGCAGGATTCAATTTTTCGTGAGGTATCGGCGGCCGTCCCGCGTCACAATGCAGCCAGCCTCCCCACTGGCCCCGAGCTGCCGATGTCGACCAAACGCGTGCTGATCGTCGAAGACGATGCCCACATCGCTGACCTGCTGCGCATGCACCTGGGCGATGAAGGCTATGACGTGGCCCACGCCGCCAGCGGTGACGGTGGCCTGCGCCTGCTGGAACAGGACGGCCCATGGGATGCGCTGGTGCTGGACGTGATGCTGCCCGGTGTCGACGGCCTGCAGGTGTGCCAGCGTGCACGCGCGATGGCGCGCTACGTGCCGATCATCATCATCAGCGCGCGCGGCAGCGAGACCCAGCGCATTGTCGGCCTGGAGCTGGGCGCGGACGACTACCTGGCAAAACCCTTCTCGATGCCGGAACTGGTGGCACGGGTGCGCGCCCTGCTGCGCCGGGCCGAGGCGATGGCACAGAGCGCACGCATCGATGCCGGCGCGATCGAGCTGGGCGGGCTGCAGCTGGATCCGGTCGCGCGCACCGCTTCGGTGGATGGCAATGCGCTGGAACTGACCCCGCGCGAGTTCGACCTGCTGCTGTTCTTCGCCCGCCACCCGGACCAGGTGTTCGCACGCATGGAACTGCTCAACCAGGTCTGGGGTTACCAGCACGATGGTTACGAGCATACGGTCAATACCCACATCAACCGCCTGCGCAGCAAGATCGAGCCGGACCCGGCAAACCCGCGGCGGCTGCTGACGGTGTGGGGCCGCGGCTACAAGCTGGTCGACCCGGCCGGGGCGGCGGCATGATCAAGCCCAATCTGTGGCAGAAGCTGGCGGCGGTGATCGCCGCGCTGATGCTGATGTGCTGCATGGCGCTGCTGGCACTGCAGATGCGCGCCAACACCCGCCATGAGCAGGAAGTGGTGCAGCGGCTGTCGCTGGGCCTGGCCGAACACATCGCCCAACGCAGCGAACTGATGGACACCAGCGGCATGCGCGATGCTGCGGTGCGTGCGCTGTTCGGCCAGCTGATGGCGGTCAATCCCAGCGTCGAGGTCTACCTGCTGGACGACCAGGGCCGCATTCTCGGCCACGACGCGCCCAGCGGTCATCTGGTGCGCAACAAGGTGGACGTGGCACCGCTACGCCGCCTGCTGTCGGGTGCGCCACTGCCGATCCTCGGCGATGACCCGCGCAGCGCCGATGGCCGCAAGGTGTTCAGTGCCGCACCGTTGATCGTGCAGGGGCGCCAGGCCGGTTACGTGTACGTGGTGCTGGTCGGTGAACACCGGCAGATGCTGGCCGACGACCTGGCGGCGGGCAGCCAGTGGAACACCACATGGTGGTCGGTGATGCTGGTCGGAAGCCTCGGCCTGCTGGCCGGGCTGGTGGCGTTCTACTGGGTGACCCGTCCGCTGCGGCGGCTGACCCGGCGCATCCAGGCCTTCGATATCGATGCGCCGACACCGTTGCCGCCGCCCGAACCGCTGCGCCCGGGCGAGCGCGACGAGCTGGTGATTCTCGAACATGCACATGCGCAGATGGCGCAGCGGCTGGGTGAGCAGTGGCAGCAACTGCGCCAGCAGGACCTGCAGCGGCGCGAGCTGGTCGCCAACATCTCGCACGACCTGCGTACGCCGTTGTCGTCGCTGCATGGCTATCTGGAAACGCTGGCGCTGAAGGACGTCACGCTGTCACCGGACGAGCGCCGCCGCTACCTCGGTATCGCGCTGGCACAGAGCGCCAAGGTTGGCCGGCTGGCGCGCGCGCTGTTCGAGCTGGCGCGGCTGGAGCACGGTGAAGTGCGTCTGGAGTGGGAAGTGTTCGCGCTGCCGGAACTGCTGCAGGACGTACTGCAGAAGTTCGAGCTGGCCGCGCAGGCGCGCAACCAGCGCCTGCACGCCGAGTTCCCGCCGGGCCTGCCGCTGGTACGTGCCGACCTGGGCCTGGTCGAGCGGGTGCTGACCAACCTGCTCGACAATGCATTGCGGCACGCGCCGGAAGGTGGGCGGATCGAAGTGTGCCTGCGTGCGACCGCGGACAGCATCGAGGTGAGCGTGGCCGATGATGGTCCCGGCGTGGCAGCGGCGCTGCGCGCACAGTTGTTCCAGGCGCCGGCCGCACTGGGCGCACGGCGTGGCGAGAACGGTGGCCTCGGCCTGTTGATCGTGCAGCGTATCGTGCAGCTGCATGGCCGCCGCATCGAACTGCGCGACAGTGAGCGTGGCGCGCTGTTCGTGTTTGCCTTGCCGCGCGCGGAGCCGGCGGCCTAGCAGGCCGCCTCGCTCTCCACGGCACCGCCGCTTTCCAGCGGCAGGTGCAGGCGGATGCAGGCACCGCCCAGCTCTGAATCGGTTACCTCGACGTGGCCGCCATGCTTGTCGGCCACCACCTGCACCAGTGCCAGGCCGAGACCGAAACCGGGGCTGCCCGGGTCCAGCCGCACATAGGGTTGCAGCACCTGGCCGCGCAGTTCGGGCGCGATGCCGGGGCCGTCGTCCTCCACCTGCAGGCACAGCCAGCCATCGTTGACCGTGCTGGCGATGCGGATCTGCCGCCGCGCATAGCGCAAGGCATTGCCGAGCAGATTGCGCAGCGCCAGTTCCAGCATATGCCGGTTGACGTTGACCAGGCCGGTGGGCGACAGCACCTGCTGCACTGGCATCGGCAGCGGTGCGAACTGGGCCACAACGCCGCGCACCAGCGCGGCCAGCTGCAGGCGCTGGCGGGTCAGCTGATGGCAACGGCCCAGCGCGGCGTACTCGACGCCGGCATCGGTGAGGTGCTGCAGGCGATCGACGTCGGTACGCAGGCCACCCAGCGCATCGCGCTGGATCTCGTCGAGTGCGGTGTCCTCCAGGTCGGCCAGGCCGAAGCGCATCCGCGCCAACGGCGTGCGCACTTCATGCGCGACCGCCTGTGCCAGCACGCGCTGGCTCTCCAGCAGTTGCTGCAGCTGCTCTGCCATGTGGTTGAAGGCATTGGCCAACGGCCGCACCAGCGCGGTGCCGGCACGCGGCGCGCGCGTATCCAGCTGGCCGTCGCGCATCTGCCGCGCCGCCTGTGCCAGCTGCGACACATCGCGCCACAGGCGGTAGACCATTACATACATCGGCAGCGCCACGGCCACCATCAGGATCAGCAGCAGGATCGCCACGCCGGACACTTCGCTGTCCTGCCAGCCTTCCTCAGGCAACGCCTCATCCAGTGGCCCCAGCATCACGGCATAGCCGCTGTCGCCGATCCGCTGCAGGCTGCGCATGTGTTCCAGGTCGATCTGCACTCGGCCGTTGTTGAACGGCGGTCGCTGGCTGGCCGACAGCGCCTTCTCTGCCTCGGCCAGCGGCACCATCCGCAGGGCATAGGCGAAGTCGGCGTCGAGCCCTCGTGCCAGCGCCGGCCACTGGTCGCGTGGTGTTTCCGCGAAGCGTTGCTGCAGCAGCGCATGGGTGCCACGCATCTCGGCCAGCAGGCTGGCTTCGGTGCGGTCTTCCAGCAGCGCATCCCAGGCCCACAGGCCCAGCACGATCAGCAGCAGGTGGGCGACCAGGAAGCCGATGCCATAGCGCAGGAAGTGGAAGGCGTGGCCGCGCATCGCCGAGGGCGTACGCTTCATCCCCATGCCGAGCGGCTGAACAGGTAGCCGCGGCCGCGGACGGTCTTGATCCGTTCCGGCTGTTCCGGGTTGTCGCCCAGCTTGCGGCGCAGGCGCGAAATGCGTGCATCGATCGAGCGGTCGAGGCCATCAAACGCGATCCCGCGCAGGCCGCGCAGCAGCGCATCGCGGTCGAGGATCTGCCCGGCGTTGCTGGCCAGCAGGAACAGCAGGTCGAACTCGGCGGTGGTCAGCTCCAGCAGGCTGCCCTGCAGGTGCACGTTACGGGTGGACGGGTCGATGTTCAGCTCGCCGAAGCGCAGGCTGCCGTCACGCGGCTCGACCCGGCGGTGGCGGCGCAGATGGGCACGCAGGCGCGCCAGCAGCACCCGGGGCTCGATCGGTTTGCCGATGTAGTCGTCGGCGCCCAGTTCCAGTCCCAGCACCTGGTCGATGTTGTCGGTACGCGCGGTCAGCACGCAGATGATGCCGTCATAGTGGGGTCTGATCTGCCGACACACTTCGAAACCATCCTGGTCGGGCAGGCCGACATCCAGCAGGACCAGGGCGGGCTTTTCGGCCAGGATCCGGGCCACCGCGCGTTCGCCACTGCGCTCGTGGGCGACCTGGTAGCCATGCCGCTGCAGATAGTCGCTGACCATCGTACCGAGGCGGGCATCGTCTTCGACCAGTACGATATCCAGCATTTTCAAGGCCTCCGTGGGGCGTACGTACCGCCACGGCACGAGCGCGGCGATGCTATCCCAGCCATTGGGCCGCCCGGGTCCTGGGGGCGGGCGCCATTCAGCCGGGGTTGCTGGCGCGCGGGCCGGGTCTCAGTCCCGGCAACAACTTGGCGTCCAGCATAGCTTGTTGCCGTTACAAAACGTTACCTTCGTGATACGTCCGGTGACCATCGCTGACAGCAAAGCGACTGACGCGGGGCAGGGGGCGGGCCGAGCATGGAGTCTCCTCCGTTCCGCGTGCCGTCCTCATGTCGCCCGCTGCCTTCTCCCTGCCGAACCTGTCCCACCGCCGCCATTGCGGGGGTATCCGATGAGCGGCGTGGTTGGCGCCTGGCTGCCGCCGGCCGAGGACGAGCACCTGCTGCAGCAGCTGGCGCCGATGCTGCGCGCCCTGCAGCAACGTGGCCGTGGCCGCATCGGTTACTGGACCGACGCCGAGGCCGGCCTGGCGCTGGGTCACTGCCGGGCGCCGACCGACACTCCGCTGCAGCCACTGAGCTCGGACTGTGGCCGTTACGTGCTGTGCCTGGACGGTCGCCTGTACAACCGGGCTGACCTGCAGTCGCAGCTGCGCGATCTGCCGCGCAGCTGCAGCGATGCACGGCTGCTGCTGCAGGCGATTGTCGAGTGGGGCGTGGAGCGGACGCTGTCGCGTATCGAGGGCGCGTTCGGTTTCAGTGTCTGGGACCGGGAGTCGCGCGCGCTGTGGCTGGCACGTGACCCGGTAGGCGAGCGGCCGCTGTACTACGGTTGGTACCAGGGCCAGTTCCTGTTCGCCTCCGAACTGAAGGCGCTGCAGGCGTTCGCCGGCTTTGCGCCGAGCATCGACCAGGATGCGCTGAGCCTGCTGCTGCGCCACGACTATGTCCCGGCGCCGCACACCATCTACCGCGGCATCCACAAGCTGGTGGCCGGCGCGATGCTGCGCATCGACCTCAACGACCATGCCGCCGGGGGCTCGAGCCAGGCTGCGCAGGGCGGGTCGCGCTACTGGTGCGCGCGCGAGGCGATGCACAGCGCGCTGCAGGAACCGCTGCAGCCGGCGCCGAGCCTGGAACAGGCCACCGACCAGCTGGAAGCGGTGTTGCAGAAGGCCATCGCCGCTCGCATGCACTCGCCGCTGGCCTGCGGCGCGTTCCTGTCCGGCGGCACCGATTCGTCGCTGGTGACGGCGATGATGCAGGCCCAATCGACCCTGCCGATCGAGGCATGGACGGTGGGCTTCGACGATCCGGGCCACGATGAGAGCGACTGGGCCACGCAGGTCGCACGCCACCTGGGCGTGCAGCATCACCTGCACCGCATGGACGCGCGCCAGGGACTGGACCTGCTGCAGCGCCTGCCGCAGGTCTGGTGCGAACCGTTCGCCGACGCCTCGCAGCTGCCGACCCTGTTGGCCAGCGAGCTGCTGGGCGCGCGTAAGCCGGTGGCGCTGACCGGTGATGGTGGCGATGAGCTGTTCTTCGGCCATCCCAGCTATGGCCGCGCACTGCGTAACGCACGCCTGTGTGGTGGCCTGCCGGACTGGGTACGCGACCTGGCACGGCGCAGCGGCAACCGCATGAACGTCGAACGTGGGCGCCTTGGTGGCTGGCGCGCGCTGGTAGCCGAGGTCGCTGCCAACGACGTGGAAGGCCATTACCTGCAGCGCGTGACGCGCTGGCGGCAGCCGGCACAGGTGGTGCTGGGCGCGCGCGAACCAATGACGATCTTCCAGCAGCAGGACACCGCGCTGCCGGCCGAAGCGCGCATCCAGCTGCTGGATTTCCGCATGGACCTGGCCGAGGGCATCCTCGCCAAGGTCGACCGTGCCGGCATGGCGGCCGGCGTGGAAACCCGCGCGCCGCTGCTGGACATGGATGTGGTGCGCCTGGCCTGGCGCCTGCCGCAGCATTTGAAATACCACGACGGTGAGCACAAGCGGATCCTCAAGCACCTGCTGGCACGCTACCTGCCGGAACCACTGGTGTACCGCCCAAAGCGCGGCTTCGGCCCGCCGATGGCACGCTGGCTGGCCGGTCCGTTGCGCGACTGGGCCGAGGCACTGCTGGACCCGCAGCTGCTGCGCAACCAGGGATGCTTCGATGCAGTACGCGTGCGCGGCATCTGGGAGGCGTTCCTGCGCGGTGAGCGCAAGTGGCACACGCACCTGTGGAACGTGTTGATGTTCCAGGCGTGGCACCAGCACTGGCACGGTGGTCGCGGGCGCTGAGCCGTTTCTGCATTGCGTGCAACGGATTGAATCAGCGTGGCGCGGGGCGGATGCCCTTGCGTACGAATGTCCTCCGGCGCCGGCCGTTGGCCGTCACCTCCCCCTTTACTTCGTACGCAAGGGCATCCGCCCCGCGTTCGGAGTTCGTCGGCGCCTCGTTGAAAGGCACCACGAGCGCTGCGCTTTACCTGCCGTAAGCCGAGCCTCGTCGGGGTGGGCAGGGGTCTGGGCAAAGTAAAGGAGGAGGTGACGGCCAACGGCCGGCGCCGGGGGACATTTGCCCAGGCCCCTGCCCACCTCGGCGGGGCCCATCAGCTCGCAGGGAATCCAGACGAGGAAGCGCTCTTCAATCCAGACGTCAGGCAAAAAAAGACCCGGCAGAGGGAGGGATCTGCCGGGTCCGGATTGCGTGGGGGGAGGGACCCACGCAATGAGCGTTGCGTCGCGTCAGTGGTTGCTCGCGTCCGCCGTTGATTGGTTGTAGCCCTGCACCAGTTCGGACCAGGCCTTGCTGGCCTGCAGGCCAAGCCCGACCACGTCCTGCTGGGCCTGGCCCAGCCGCTGCAGGTTGTCCTGCCACAGCTGCGCACCCTTGGAGAGCGTCCCGGCCGCATCCTCGCCGCGGGCCAGTTCACCCAGCCAGCCGCCGGTCGCGGTCAGGTTGCGCTCCATCACCTTCAGCTGCACGCCGAACATGCTTTCCGCGTTCTCCAACGCCAACCGGTTCGCACGTGTTGCCGCGGCGGCGAGCTGGCGGGTGGCATCACTGAAGCGATCGCTGAAGGCGGCGGCCATGGGGCATCAGGAAGTGACTTGATGCATTGCAGCATACGCTCTTGATGCGGCAATGCAACAAAAACAGCAAAGACGCCATGGGCGCCTTTGAAAAACCATTCAGATCAACGGGTTGATCAGATGGCCGGGCCGCGATAGCGACAGCCGGAGGTGCAGGTTTCGTGCACGGTGATCTCGCTCAGTGCAGGCAGGCTGGGCTTGAGCTCGTTCCAGATCCACACCGCCAGGTTCTCGCTGGTCGGGTTCTCCAGGCCGGGGATGTCATTGAGGTAGTGATGGTCCAGGCGGTCGTAGATCGGCTGGAAGGCCGCCTTCACGTCGCCGAAATCCATGATCCAGCCGGTCTGCGCGCCGGGCTCGCCCTCGACCTTCAGTTCCACCCGGAAGGAGTGGCCGTGCAGGCGCGCGCACTTGTGCCCCGGCGGCACGTTGGGGAGGCGGTGCGCCGCCTCGAGCATGAAGACTTTGAAGATTTCCATGGCGCGATTGTACGCCGCCGGCGGACAGCGATCCTGAGCGGATGTTGGGCCTTGGTGAAGAAATTCTTTCCATCCGGATGAAGAGATGATAGTTTCTCTTATATCCGTATGAAGAGATGTTATTGGCCGGACCCCGGCCACGCATGGATTACTGCGGAACTTCGTCGCCCTTACACCTCCCCCACATCGTCATGCCCAAGCACACCCTGCTCGTGGCGGCCCTGGCCGTCGCTCTGGCCGCGCCTTTGTCCGCCGCCGCCGAAACCTCCGCCGACGCCAGTGGCGAAGCCAGCACCCTGGCTGCCGTCCGCGTTACCGGTTCCAACATCAAACGTGCCGATACCGAGGCCTCCAACCCGGTGCAGGTGATTGGTCGCCAACAGCTGGAACAGACCGGCAAGGCCACCGTGGCCGACGTGCTGCGTTCGATCTCGGCCAACACCGGCAACGCCAGCAACGAAACCACCAACAACGGCTGGGCCTCCGGCTCGGCCGGCATCGGCCTGCGCGGCCTGTCGCAGAAGAACACGCTGGTGCTGCTCAACGGCCGCCGCCTGGCCAACTATGGCTTCCCTGCCGGTGGCCTGTCCGACACCTTCGTCGATCTCAACGCATTGCCGCTGGTCGCGGTCGAGCGCATCGAAGTACTCAAGGACGGCGCCTCGGCCGTGTACGGCTCCGATGCGGTGGCCGGCGTGGTCAACATCATCACCCGGCAGAACTTCGAAGGCGCCGAGATCGGCGGCAGCTTCGGCGGCGCCGACCAGGGCGGCCTGCACGAGCAGAACCTGAAGTTCGTCGGCGGCCTCGGTGATCTCGACACCGATGGCTACAACATCCTCTTCAGCCTGCAGGGGTACAACCGCGAGCGCCTGGACCAGGACGAACGCAACCTGACCAAGAGCGGCATCTACACCGACAAGCCCGGTGGCCGCTGGAACGGCTGGTCGGCCAAGGGCGCGCGCTATCTGGTCAACGGTGTGTCGGTGCCGATGCTCGATGCCAGCGGCAACTGCCCGGCCGGTACTACCCGCGTCGCCAGCGCACCGATCGATGGCCTGGCCGGTGATACCTGCGGCTTCAACCAGGCGCCGTTCACCACGCTGATTCCCTCGACCAAGCGCTACCAGGCCTATGCCAACGGTACCTTCCGCCTGAACGACAACGTCGAAGCCTTCGGCGAAGTGCTGTACAGCCAGATCAAGAGCACCGCGTGGTTCGGCAGCAGCCCGTTCTTCACCCTGGAGAGCGGCCGCTTCGCACTGAACGCGGACAGTGGCCTGGCCGAACCCGTGACGTCGCTGCTGCCGGCCAGCAACCCTTACAACCCGTACGGCCGTGCGATCCCGATCGAATACACCTTCTTCGACCTGGGCGGCACCCTCAAGACCAACCGCTCCACGGCCTACCGCGGCGTGTTCGGCCTGCGTGGCACCACCGCGAAGTGGGACTGGGAAGTCGCAGCGTTCGGCGCGCGCAGCAGCGAGCGCGAGAGCGTCTCCGGTGGCTTCGCCAACCGCTGGGCGCTGGCCGATGCGCTGGCCACCGGAAGTTACAACCTGCTGAACCCGGCCGCCACGCCGCAGTCGGTGCGTGACTCGATCAACATCGCCACGCTGCGCCCGGCCGAGTCCAAGCTGCAGGGCATCGACGCGAAGATCTCCGGCAGCCTGGGCCATACCTGGGCCGGTGAGATCGGCTTCGCGGCCGGTGCCGAGTGGCGCCGCGAGAAGCTCGATTCCAACAACCCGTGGCAGATCGATGCCGGCCTGCAGGTGCGCCCGGCCATTGCCGAAGTGCACGGCAAGCGCCAGGTCAGTGCGGCCTACGCCGAAGTGAACGTACCGCTGGCCTCGACATTGGAGCTGTCCGCCGCCGCGCGCGCCGATCACTACGATGATTTCGGCGACGCGTTCTCGCCGAAGATCGGCCTGCGTTGGCAGCCGTTGGATTTCCTGCTGGTGCGTGCCTCGGCGTCGAAGGGCTTCCGTGCGCCGTCGCTGTCGGAGAACTCCAACAGCACCAGCATCGCCTACGGCAGCGTGGTCGATCCGCGTGATCCGGACGTGCCGGGCTCGCGGCAGAACCCGACCTTCTTCACCGTTGGCAACAACGAATTGAAGCCGGAGCGGACCAAGAGCCTGAACTTCGGCGTGGTGCTGTCGCCGTGGGCCAACACCAACCTGAGCGTGGACTACTACCGCATCCAGCTGGACAACCTGGTCGGTACCAACAACACCCAGACCCTGGTCAACGACAATGTCGCCGGTGCGGTGCAGCGCGATGAGCGCGGCAAGCTGCAGGCGGTCTACAACCGCTACCAGAACCTGAGCGAGCTGAAGACCTCGGGCATCGATGTCGAGCTGCGCCAGCGCATCCCGACCGCTGCGTTCGGTGACTTCACCGTGTCTTCGGCCTATACCCACGTGCGCGATTACCGTCGCCCGACCGTGGTCGGTGGCCCGCTGGTGGACTATGCCGGCAGCAATCTGGGCGCGACCCTGCCCAAGGACAAGGCGACCACCACGCTGGACTGGAAGTACGGTGATTTCAATGCAGCGGTGACCTGGTACTACACCAGCAGCTATCGCCAGGAAGCCAGCACCGCTGCCAAGGCCGTGCAGCAGCAGGTCGGCAGCTACAGCCAGTACGACCTGTACCTGGCCTACACCGGCATCGACAAGCTGACCGTGTACGCCAAGGTGCAGAACCTGGCCGACAAGACGCCACCGTACGACGCCTCGTTCCCGGGCATCCGCGCGCCGTACGACTTCAGCCAGTACGACCTGCGTGGCCGCTACTTCACGCTGGGCTTCGATTACCGCTTCTGATCCACCTGCCGCGGCCGGTCACCTGAGAGGACCGGCCGCGCGACCGTCTGCCGTTGTGTTCCAGGGGAGTCACCGTGTCCTTGCATCGCCGTGCCGTTCTTCCGTTGCTGATCGCCGCCGCCGCACTGTTCCTGCCGCATCCGGTGCAGGCACAGAGCGCTTACTTCTTTCCGCAGATTGCCGACCCAGCGGCGTTCGATACGGCCGTGCCCACGCCGGAGCAGTTCCTCGGCTATCCGATCGGCAGCCGCTACACCCGACACGACCAGCTGGTGGCGTACTTCCAGGAACTGGCGAAACGCTCGGACAGGATCAGCGTGCGCGAGATTGGCCGCAGCTATGAGGGCCGCCCGCTGCTGATCGCCACCGTCACCGCTGCAGGCAATCATGCGCGGCTGGAACAGATCCGCCAGCAGCACGCGACCCTGGCCGATCCGGCGCAGCCGCGCAGTGCGGCCGGTGACAGCCCGGTGGTGGTGTGGTTGGGCTACAGCGTGCATGGCAACGAAACCTCCAGTGCCGAAGCGGCGATGTTGACCGCCTACTACCTGGTGGCCAGTCGTAGTGCCGAAACCCAGCAGTGGCTGCAGCAGGCGGTGGTGCTGTTCGACCCGGCGCAGAACCCGGATGGCCGTGATCGTGCGGCCAACTGGCACAACGCGTGGGCCTCCGATCCAGCCTCGGCCGACCCGGCCGACAAGGAGCACGTCGAGCCGTTCCCGCAGGGCCGCACCAACCACTACTTCACCGACCTCAACCGCGACTGGCTGGCCCTGACCCAGCAGGATTCGCGGCCGAAGGTGGAGGTGTTCCACCAGTGGTACCCGAACGTGCAGATCGACTTCCACGAGATGGGCAAGGACAGTACCTATTACTTCGAGCCCTCGCCGAAGAGCATGCATAGTCCGTTGATTCCGCCGGCGTCGTACGAGTTCAACAAGACCCTGGCCAAGTACCACGCGCAAGCCTTGGATGCATTGGGGTCGCTGTACTACACCGGCGAGAATTTCGACAACTTCTCGCCGGTCTACGGCTCCACCTATCCGGACTTCCATGGTGCAGTGGGCGTCACCGTTGAACAGGCCAGCTCACGCGGCCGCGTGCAGGAATCAGTGAACGGCCTGTTGACCTTCCCGTTCACCATCCGCAATCAGGTCGCTACCGGCCTGGGTACCGTGCGCGGCGCAGTGAGCGAGCGCAGCGGGCTGTTCGACCTGCAGAAACAGTTCTTCCAGAGCGCGCTGAAGCAGGCCGCGCAGCAGCCGGTGAAGAGCTTCGTGTTCGGCGATGCGCATGACCCGGCATTGACCCGGCGCCTGCTGGAACTGTTGCTGCTGCATCGCATCGAGGTGCGCGCGCTGGATCGTGCAGTCAGTGTCGATGGGCAGCACTTCGAAGCGGGCAGCGCCTACGTGGTGCCGGTGCAGCAGGCGCAGTTCCGCCTGGTGCATTCGATCTTCGCCGAGACGCCGCCGATCAAGGGCGATGTGTTCTACGGCAGCACCAGCTATGCGATCGCACCGGCGTATGGCGTGGCATTCGCGGGGAGCCGCAGCCGTATCGAAGGCGGCGCACGCGTGACTGCGGTGCCGGCAGCGCAGGGCGCGGTGCTGGGTGGCCAGGCCGGCTTCGCCTATGCCATCGACTGGCGCGACTACAACGCCGGGCGCGCGTTGGCCGCGCTGCAGGACAAGGGATTGAGCGCGCGTGCGGCGTTCCAGCCGTTCACCACTGCGACTGCACAGGGCGAGGTCAACTTCGCTGCCGGCAGCCTGGTGATTCCGGTCGCCGGTCAACCGTTGCAGGGTGCGGCGTTGCTTGAGGCGGTGACCGCCGCAGCACGCGACGCTGGCGTGCAGGTGCACTCGCTGGCGAGCGGCCGCAGCCGCGAGGGCATCGACCTTGGCAGTGACGGTGTCAAGGCGCTGCGCAAGCCCGCCGTCGCGCTGGTGATGGGCGAGGGCGTGGCCGCCACCGAAATCGGTTCGGCTTGGTTCCTGCTCGATCAGCAGCTGCACCTGCCGGCCAGCAAGCTGGACCCGCAGCAGCTGGGCAAGGTGCCGCTGGACCGCTACACCACCATCGTGCTGTCGGGCGGCACTTACACCGGCGTCGATGCCACGGCAGTGGCCGCACTGAAGCGCTGGGTGCAGGCCGGTGGTTCGCTGGTGACCTACGGTAGTGCCTCGAAGTGGGCGATCGAACAGAAGTTGGCCGACGGCGAGAAACCTGGCAAGGACGAAGACGCTGCTGACGAGAGCCGCCGCGCGTTCGGCGACCAGCGTGACATTGCTGCGATCGAGCGCGTCAGCGGCAACATCCTCAGCGCTGATGTGGATACCAGCCATCCGCTGGCCTTCGGCGTGCCGCGCCGGCAGCTGGCGATCAACAAGGAAAACACGGTGACGCTGCAGCCGAGCGCGAACCCGTTCTCCACGGTGGTGCGCATCGATGCCACGCCGCGGGTGAACGGCTATCTGTCCGAGCGCAACCGCGCGCGGGTGGCCGGCAGTGCGTGGCTGCTGGTTTCGGCGCAGGGGCAGGGCAACGTGGTGTTGTTTGCGGATGATCCGGCGCACCGCAAGTACTGGCACGGGACGGACCGGCTGCTGATCAACGCGATCTTCTTCGGGAATCTGGTGAATCCGGCTAAGGCGCGGGGTTGAGGCGTTTCGCGCCTTGTTGATGCTGGGGGTGGGAGGACGGATGGGCCGCGCAGGACACGCCGCAAGTACGTCCTTGTAGCAACTGTGTTGATGGGAGGCTCGTGCCCTTCAGGTAAACGGGCACGGTAGTGCCGGCCGCTGGCCGGCAGCCTTTGGTCTTTCGCCCTGGCTCGCCTCAGGCAGGGACTAGTCCGCTTTCAGCGTCGCGGACACGGGCGTTGAGGATGACCAGCATCTTCCGCATCACTGCCACGATGGCCACCTTGCCTTCCTTGCCGCGGGCTCGTAGCGACTGGTAAAAGTCGCGTAACCGAGGTTCATGCCGCATGGCCGACATTGCCGCCATGTAGAGCACTTGCCGGATTTCGGCTCTTCCACCGTGGATGCTTCGTTTTCCTCTCATCGTGCCGCTGTCGTGGGACATCGGAGCTACCCCGACCAGGCTGGCGATGCGCTTGCCAGTGATCCTGCCAAGCTCTGGCAGATAGCTGGCTAGAACTGCCTGCAGCGCAGGCCCTACGCCCTTCATTGACTTCAGCGTCTTCAGTTGAGGTTGCTGACCAACCTGCTCGGCGATCTGCTTGCCCAGACGCTCAACCATCGTTTGTAGGCGGGTGATGTTGCCCTGCAGTAGTCGGCGCAGTTCACGATCAAGCACCATTTCCTGCTGCTGCCGCGCGATGGTCAAGGCGTCCATCGCCTGCCGACGTGCCCGAACGAACTCCCGCATCTTCTGCTGCCAAGGCTGCAGCGGCTGATAGGGAGGTAGCTTCACCAGGGCGGCCATCTGCGCCAACGCGTAGGCATCCAAACGGTCGGTTTTGGCAATCTGACCCAACCCCTGAGCCAGTTTCCGGGCGCGCAAGGCATTGGCACGGGCCACCGGATGACCGACCTTGTGCAGTAAATCCAGCACCGGCTGCTCATAGCCACCTGTGGCTTCAAGCACGATCTGGCTGGTCGGACGCTTCTTCAGCCAAACATCCAATTCAGAAAACCCGGAGCGGTTGTTGCTGACCTGCAGGGTTTCTCCGTCCGTCGTACCGATATCCAGCTGGCGCTTACTGACATCAATCCCGATCCCGTTCATCATCCGACTCCGTATAGTCTGGAAGGGTCGAGAGCTCCCCCCGCTTGCCCAGTCTTATCACTGCGAGTGTCAGCTCCAGCAACTGTTTGGGCGGATCAAGGGAGATTCCGGCGTGGGCGCCAAGCTACATGGCGATCGTCGAGATCCAGGCTTGTACGGCGGCCCACGCCGGCTCTCGGCACCTACGCTGCCAGATTCCGATCAGATAAGGCTCGTAGGCGCCATCCATGGCGCCTGCGGTCCTGCGCAACCCATCCGTCCTCCCCAGACAGTTTCCCGCGGGCGCGGACGCATCAAACCCAGGGCGGGGGCAAAAGCAAAAGCAAAAGCGGAAGCAGCGGCTTCGGCTTTTGCTCTTGAATTTGAATTTGAATTTGAATTTGAATTTGAATTTGAATTTGATTCTTCTTCCTCCGGCTACCCCGCGGGAGAAGGAAGGCGCTGGAGATGTCTGAAGCGTTGGGGAGCGGGGGCGGCGCAAAACCGTGAGGCGCATGGATGCGCCGACCGAGCCCCCATGGATGGGTTTACGGCGTGTTTTGCGCCGCCCCCGCTCCCCAGCGCCCCCGTAAAACCAACCGCGAGCCTCTAAACACGGATAGCCAGCATAAAAAAAGGACGGCGCCTCAGCGCCGTCCCTCGATAGCCCCCCGCGCAGCGGGAAGCGCCATCCATGTCAGCTGGGATCAGCTGGCGCGACCGCCGCCACCCTGGCCGCGGCCACGGCCACCACCATTGCCAGCACCGCCACGACGCTGGCCCTGACCGGCGCCTGCACCGGCACGCTGCTGGCCATTGCCACCGCCCTCACGACGACCACCGCCAGCCTTCTTCGGGCCGGCATGCGCGTGACGCGGTGCATCGCCGTGCGGACGGCGCGCGTGGTTCTTGCGCGGTGCGCGCTCACCGGTTTCGTGCTCGGCCTTGCCCGGTGCACTGTTGCCCCAGCGGATCGGCACCTGCAGCTCGAAGCCCGGCACATCGCGGATGTCCATGTCGCGGCCGAGCAGGCGGGTGATCGCACGCAGCAGCTTCACTTCATCCTGCGCGACCAGCGAGATTGCCTGGCCGGTGGCGCCGTTGCGGCCGGTACGGCCGATGCGGTGCACGTAGTCTTCGGCCACCATCGGCAGGTCGAAGTTGATCACCTTCGGCAGCTCGTTGATGTCGATACCGCGCGCAGCGATATCGGTAGCCACCAGCACGGTCACCCGGCCGGCCTTGAAATCGCCCAGTGCACGCAGGCGCTGGCCCTGGCTCTTGTTGCCGTGGATCGCCGCGGTCTTGATGCCGGACTTTTCCAGGAACGCGGCCAGCTTGTCGCTGCCGTGCTTGGTGCGGGCAAACACCAGAGTCTGCTCGCGGCTGTCCTGCGCCAGCAGGTGCAGCAGCAGGTCGCGCTTGCGGCCGCCATCGACCGGGTGCACGCGATGGGTGATGGTTTCAGCGACGGTGTTCTTCGGCGTGACCTGGATCTGCTCCGGGTTGCGCATGAATTCCAGCGCCAGCTGGCGGATGTTGTCCTCGAAGGTGGCCGAGAACAGCAGGGTCTGGCGGTTCTGCTTGGGCAGCTTGGCCAGGATGCGCTTGATCGAGGGCAGGAAGCCCATGTCCAGCATGCGGTCGGCTTCGTCCAGTACCAGCAGTTCAATGCCGGACAGGTCGATGCTGCGACGCTCCAGGTGGTCGATCAGGCGGCCCGGGCAGGCCACCAGCAGGTCCACGCCACGGCGCAGGATGTCGAGCTGGTTGCCCATGCCGACGCCGCCGTAGATGCAGGCGCTGGGGATGCGCAGGTACTTGCTGTAACCGCGCAGGCTGTCATGCACCTGGGTGGCCAGCTCGCGGGTCGGGGCCAGGATCAGGGCACGCGGCTTGCGCGGGCCGGTACGCACTTCCTGCGAGGCGGTGCCCAAGTGCTGCAGCAGCGGCAGGCCAAAGGCAGCGGTCTTGCCGGTACCGGTCTGCGCGCCGGCCAGCAGGTCGCGGCCGGCCAGCACCAGCGGGATCGCCTGCTGCTGGATCGGGGTCGGGGTTTCATAGCCCTGCTCGGCGAGCGCACGCAGCAGGAAGGGCGCAAGGCCCAGGGATTCAAAAGACATTGAGATTGCTCCAAGTACAAGAAACGCCTGTCCGAACGGACAGACGGGGGCAGATCAAACTGATCGGCTGACTCGGAGCGTTCCCGTGAACCGCGCTGCGAGAATTGGGTGCAGCCGGCACGGAGCGCAGGCTGGAATGCGTGACGAACGGCGTCGGAGTGGGGGCGGGCAATCAGGGCGGACCCTGGTCGCCGGCGATCCCGGAGGGAAACGGACGGCCGCTGCAGACCCGCCTAGTCTAACCGATGGTTGAGACCCCGCGCAAAATGGCCCGTTCAGGTAGGGGTTCTGTCTGCAGGGCTGCGCCCTGCACCCGCAGAGGCCGAAGCAACGTCAACGTCAACGTCAAAAGCCGGTTTCCTGAGGGATGGCGGGGTGGGTCCGGTTGCGGGGGGCGCTGCAAGTACGTCCATGTAAGCTCGGTCGCCGCATCCATGCGGCTCACGCCCCCGCAACCGGACCCACCCCGCCTTCGACAGTTTTCCGCGATCTGCGGTAGATCCACGCCATGCGTGGATGCTCTTCGTTCAATTGTCGAAATATTCGATTTCAATGGAGATTCATCCACGCATGGCGTGGATCTACTGGCCACCGGCCTACTGTCGAAGGCGGGGTACTGTGGGTTTGCGGGGTGTGAGCGGCATGGATGCCGCGACCAAGCCCCCATGGACGGGTTTACGGCGTCCCCGCAAACCCACAGTGCCCCGCCATCCCACGGAATGCCCGCTGTTGCTGTTGCTTCGGCTGTTGCTCTGGCTTGAAGCAGGTGCAGGGCTGCAAGCCCTGCCGAACCCCCCACTACGGTAGGGTGGGCCGATGCGGCGCTGCAGCTTGGCGCCGCCGCATATTTGATTACACTTGAAACTTGTTTGCCCATGACTCCGGACACCCACCCATGAAGCTTGGTTCTTTGAAGGAAGGCGGCCGCGACGGCACCCTGATCGTCGTCTCGCGTGACCTGCGCCACGGCGTGCGCGCCACCGGCATTGCCGCCACCCTGCAGCAGGCCCTGGAGGACTGGAGCCACATCGCGCCTCGCCTGAACGCGCTGTACGAATCGCTCAACGCCGGCGACGCCGATGGCGTGTTCGACCTGGACCCGCAGGCGCTGGCCGCGCCGATGCCGCGTGCCTATGAATTCGTCGATGGCAGCGCCTACCTGCCGCATGTCGAGCGCGTGCGCCGCGCCCGTGGCGCCGAGGTGCCGGAGAGCTTCTACACCGACCCACTGATGTACCAGGCCACCAGCGCCGGTTTCCATGGCCCGCGCGACGCGGTCAAGGTGGTCAGCGAGGACTACGGCATCGACCTGGAAGCCGAGATCGTGGTGATCACCGACGACGTGCCGATGGCGGCTACCCCGGAACAGGCTGCGGGCCATATCCAGCTGGTCGGCCTGGTCAACGATGTCTCGCTGCGTAACCTGATTCCGGGCGAGCTGGCCAAGGGCTTCGGCTTCCTGCAGTCCAAGCCGCGTTCGGCGCTGTCGCCGGTGTTCGTCACCCCCGATGAGCTGGGCGCCGCCTGGCAGGACAGCAAGGTGCACCTGCCGCTGCTGACCCACATCAACGGCCAGTGGTTCGGTGCGCCGGAAGCGGGCGTGGACATGCAGTTCAACTTCGCCCAGCTGGTCGCGCACGCGGCCAAGACCCGTCCGCTCAGCGCCGGCACCATCGTTGGCTCGGGCACCATCGCCAACGAAGACACCAGCAAGGGTGCCTCCTGTTTCGCCGAGCAGCGCGTGGTCGAAACCCTGCGCGACGGCAAGCCGAGTACGCCGTTCATGTCGTTCGGGGACGTGGTCCGCATCGAGATGCTCGATGCCGCCGGAAACAGCATCTTCGGTGCGATCGAGCAGCGCATCGAACAGGCGGCCAAGCCCTGAGCATGGAGGCGGCGATGGAGATCCCGGTCGACGACGGCATCGCGCTGTATACCTACTGGCGATCCAGCGCCGCCTACCGCGTGCGCATCGGCCTGGAGCTGAAGGGCCTGGCCTGGGAGGCCCGGCCGGTGCACCTGGTGCGCGAAGGCGGCGAGCAGCATCTCGACGCCTATCGCGCGCTCAATCCGCAGCAGCTGGTGCCGACTCTGCTGCATGAAGGGCAGGCGCTGACCCAGTCGCTGGCGATCCTGGAGTACCTGGATGAGCGCTTCCCGCAGGTGCCGCTGCTGCCGGCCGATGCTGCCGGTCGTGCGCGGGTGCGAGCATTGGCCCAGCTGGTGGCCTGCGACATCCACCCGATCAACAACCTGCGGGTGATGCAGTACCTGGAGCGCAGCCTGCAGGTGCCGGCCGATGCCCGCACGCAGTGGACCCTGCACTGGATCGCCGAGGGTTTCACTGCGATGGAAGCGATGCTGGCCAACAGCAGCGCGACGGGCACCTTCTGCCACGGTGACCGTCCCGGCCTGGCCGACATCTGCCTGCTGCCGCAGCTGTACAACGCGCACCGCTTCGGCCTGGACCTCACGCCGTACCCGACCTTGCGCCGCATCGAAGCGGCATGCCAGGCACTGGACGCCTTCGACCGCGCACGCCCGGAAAATCAGCTCGACGCCGCCTGAAAGGAAAAGGGGACGGAGGGGATTAAGTCGTATGTGCACTTACGACTTAATCCCCTCCGTCCCCTTTTTTCGTGTGGTCAGAATCCGTGGGTGATGCTGGGCGCACCGGCCGAGAAGTCGGCGTACGGGTCGTGCTCGCCGCTGCTGCCTTCGGACAGGCGGAACTTCAGGGCCAGGCCATCGCGTGAGTCGGCCGCGCGCAATGCTTCCTCCTGCTCGATGGTGCCGGCCTTGGCCAACCGGAACAGGCACTGGTCGAAGCTCTCCATGCCTTCTTCCAGCGAGCCTTCCATCGCGGCCTTGATCTCGTGCACCTGGCCGCGGCGCAGCAGGTCGCGGATCATCGGCGTATTGATCAGGACCTCTGTGGCCGGCAGCCGGCGGCCTTCCTTGTTCTTCACCAGGCGCTGGCTGACCACCGCGCGCAGGTTCAGCGCGAGGTTCATCAGCACGTTCTTGTGCGCGCTTTCCGGGAAGAAGTTGAGGATGCGCTCGATGGTCTGGTCGGCATTGTTGGAGTGCAGGGTGGCCAGGCACAGGTGACCGGTCTCAGCGAAGGCGATCGCCGCCTCCATCGTTTCCGCGTCCAGGATCTCGCCGATCAGGATCACGTCCGGCGCCTCGCGCATCGCATTCTTCAGCGCGTTGTGGAAGGCATGGGTGTCCAGCCCGACCTCGCGCTGGTTGACGATCGACATCTTGTGCTTGTGCAGGTACTCGATCGGGTCCTCGATGGTGAGGATGTGGCCGGTGGTAGTGCTGTTGCGGTGGTCGATCATCGACGCCAGCGAGGTGGATTTGCCGGAACCGGTGGACCCCACCACCAGCACCAGCCCGCGCGGGGTCATGATGACGTCCTTCAGCACCTGCGGCAGGTTCAGCTCTTCAATGCTCGGGATGCGGCTGCGGATGGCGCGAATGACCATGCCGACTTCGCCGCGCTGCTTGAATACATTGACCCGGAAGCGCCCCGCATCAGGCAGGGCGATGGCCATGTTCAGCTCCAGCTCGCGCTCGAACTGCGGCACCTGGCCTTCGTCCATCAGCGAGTAGGCGATCTTCTTGACCATGCCCGGCGGCAGGCCAGTATTGCCCAGCGGATAGAGCTTCCCCTCGATCTTGATGTAGACCGGTGCCCCGGTGGTCAGAAACATGTCCGAAGCGTTCTTTTCGGTCATCAGCTTCAGGAAGTAGCCGATATCCATTGCGAATTTTCCCCAACGAAACGGTCGACGCCCGTTGCCAGCACGGTGTCGGCTTGACGACAATGGCCGTGAACCGACAACCGGTACGGCCTCCCCAATGAAACGACTTAGCTTCGCACGAATGCGCCATGGCCTGTATGTGATGGCGTTTGCATTCGCACTGTCTGCCCCCGTTTGGGCGCAGGACGCCGCACTGGAACTGGCGCAGGCCCGGCAGGCGGTCGACAAGGCCACCCAGGCCGATGCCGACCAGTACGCTCCGGATCTGATCGGGCTGGCCCGGCAGGGGCTGGAGCAGGCCCAGCGCGCCGCCGGCGACCGCCGCGAGCGCAAGAACGCCCCGGCGATGGCCCTGCGCGCCGCCGCCGATGCCGACCTGGCCCGCGTCCGTAGCGAGGAAGCCACCGTCACCGCGCAGCTGCAGCTGCGCCGCAACGAGGTCAACCAGCTGCAACGCCAGCTGTCGACCGGGGAGGACCGCCGGTGAAGCCGATGACCGCCGCAACCCTGGCCGCGCTGCTGGCGCTGCCGACACTGGCCGTGGCCGCCGACAATCCGATGGTGGCGCAGCTGAGCCAGCGCCTGATGTCCATCCAGGCCAATCCCGACACGGCTGAGCTGGGCGCTTTCGAGCGCGTGCAGGCGCAGCAGGCCATCGCCACCCTGGACAAGGCCAAGCGCCGCGACCAGGAACTGGCCACCTACCTGGCCGAGCGCCGGGTAGAAATTGCCGAGACCGCCGTGCGTACCGCACTGGCCGCGCGTGAGGTCGATCGTCTCGAGCGTACCCGCAGCGACCTGCTGATCGAGGCCAGCCGCCGCGATGCCGCCCGTGCCCGCCAGGAAGCCGAGCAGCTGCGCATGCAGGCGCAGATGCAGGCCGAGGAGGCAGAGCGCCTGCGTCAGGCCGCCGAGGCCGAGACGCTGGCCCGCCAGGATGCCGAGAATGCCCTGACCAGCGTGGCTGGCAAGCAGCAGCAGCGCCTCAGCGCCGCGCAGCAGAACGCTGCCAAACTGGCCCGCGAGGAAGCCGAGCTGGTGTCCGGGCAGAAGCTGCCGGGCTCGAAGTTCGACGGCCGCGGTGAGGTGTTCACCTTCAATGGTGACGCCTTCGCCGCCGGTGCCTCCAGCCTGTCCGGTGGTGCCCGCAACCAGGCCAAGGCACTGGCCGAGTACCTGAACATCGGCAAGAAGGGCCGCCTGCGCATCGAGGCGTATGACAGTGCCAATGGCGTCGGCCAGAAGCGTGCCGAAGCGCTGCGCGATGCCCTGGTCGCCGGCGGTGTCGCAAGCAACCGGATCCAGCTCAGCGGCAAGAAGGCAGCGTCCACCCGGGCGCGTTCGGCCGAGGTCATCATCGCCCCGTAATTGCTTGATATTGTTTGTTTTTCGTTGCGATGAGCATTCAGCCTGAACCCCGCCCCGGCGGGGTTCGGTCTTTTTGACGCAGGGGCTTGAACCCCGCCCGGAGCAGGCGTAGGGTCAATCGTCCGGGACGCAATGCCGCGGACCGGACGATGGGAGGGCCGGGCCGATGCAAGCAGGGCGCGAACCGCAGCAGATCGACGTGCGCAGGCCAGTGCCGCAGGTCGTTGCAGGCGTCCAGGTGGCCATCGACCGGCGCTCCTCCATGAACAACGCCCCGTGCCTTGAGGCCGGGGCGTTCGTGTATCTGTCGAAGGAGGTCCATCATGTTTGAAGATCAGCCCCAGAGCGAGATCGACGCCCGCCGCGCGCGCGATCCGGAGTTCCGGGCACTCCATGACCAGCACCGCAAGTTGAACAAGAAGTGCATGGACGCGGAGTTGGGTGTACTCCCGATCGATGATGTCACCCTGGGTCGCATGAAGCGTGAGAAGCTGCTGGCCAAGCAACGTCTTCTGCGAATGTACGAGACACCGCTTCCAACGACGTCCCCCGCGCATTGACGCACCCCGTCACGCCCGGAACGGCGTGACCCCGCCAGAGATGGCCCCGCCGGGCGCTCCTGCCCCGGCATCGCGGCACCGCCGATGAGGCGGCCGCGCCAAGGCACCACAGGCGGTGGTGCCTTGGCCTGCAGGCACAACTCACCGATGCGGGCGGTACCGGTCTCCTCGTCGATCCGGGGCCGCCCGCATCCCTTTTGGGTGTTCAGCCGAGCATGGCTCGGCTCTACAGCAGGCAGCCGAGCATGGTGGGGCAGCCGAGCGTGGGCTCGGCTCTACAGGGCATGCGGCAGCGCCTGACTTTCATCGCCATCCGTCGGATAATCATCGGTCCGGCCCTGCGTGGCGCGAACCGAAAGTCCCCGAATGCCCATCCACTCTTCCGTCCTCGAACTCATCGGCCAGACCCCGATCGTCAAGGCCCAGCGCCTGGACACCGGTGCCTGCGAGCTCTACCTGAAGCTGGAGAGCGCCAACCCGGGCGGGTCGATCAAGGATCGCATCGGCCTGTCGATGATCGAGGCAGCGGAAAAACGCGGCGACCTGAAGCCGGGCGCGACCCTGGTCGAGGGCACCGCCGGCAATACCGGCCTGGGCCTGGCCCTGGTAGCGCAGCAGAAGGGCTACAAGCTGATCCTGGTCGTTCCCGACAAGATGAGCCGCGAAAAGATCTTCAATCTGAAGGCGATGGGTGCCGAAGTGCGTTTGACCCGCTCGGACGTGGCCAAGGGCCATCCCGAGTACTACCAGGACCTGGCCAAGACCATCGCCGAGCAGACCCCGGGCGCCTACTTCATCAACCAGTTCGGCAACCCGGACAACCCGGCCGCGCATGAATTCGGTACTGGCCCGGAAATCCTCGAGCAGATGGGCGGCGACCTCGATGCCATCGTGTTCGGCTGCGGCAGTTCCGGCACCATGACCGGCCTGTCGCGCGCCTTCGCCAAGCTGTCGCCGAAGACCGAGCTGGTGCTGGCCGATCCGGTTGGTTCGATCCTGGCCGAGTACATCAACGACGGCAATCTGAACGACAAGTCGGGCAGCTGGCTGGTGGAAGGCATCGGCGAGGACTTCCTGCCGTCGATCTCCGATTTCAGCCGCGTCAAGAAGGCTTATGCCATCAGCGACGCCGAGAGCTTCCACACCGCACGCGAGCTGCTGGGCAAGGAAGGCATCCTCGGCGGTTCGTCGACCGGCACCCTGCTGGCGGCGGCGCTGAAGTACTGCAAGGAGCAGACCACGCCGAAGAAGGTGCTGGTGCTGGTGCCGGACACCGGCAACAAGTACCTGTCAAAGATGTACAACGACTACTGGATGCTGGACAACGGCTTCCTGCAGCGCCCGCAGCACGGCGACCTGCGCGACCTGATCCTGCGTCCGTACGGCCAGCGCGACACCGTGGTGATCGGCCCGAACGACCTGCTGACCACGGCCTACCAGCGCATGAAGCTGTATGACGTGTCGCAGCTGCCGGTGCTGGACGGCGATCAGCTGGTCGGTATCGTCGATGAAAGCGACGTGCTGCTGCATGTCTATGGCGATGAAGCCCGTTTCCGCGACCCGGTGGCGACCGCAATGGTCAGCAAGCTGGACCGGCTGGACGTGAAGTCGCCGATCGAAGCGCTGTTGCCGGTGTTCGACCGCGGCCAGGTGGCGATCGTGATGGACGGCAATGCCTTCCTGGGCCTGATCACCCGTATCGACCTTCTGAACTACCTGCGTCGGCGCGTTCAATAAGCCGCTGATCACAGATGTTCGCCGCTGAATCCTGGTTTATCCGCGTCAAAGGTCGTTAAGGCCGCGCTGATAGACTTCCGCACCTTCGATGGCGCCGTGCGTCGGCGCCCCTCAGGAAAGAACATGTCCAACGCTACTTCCCAGGATCGTGCCCTGGCCCTGGCTACCCTGGCCATCCACGGTGGCCAGTCGCCGGACCCCAGTACCGGTGCGGTGATGCCGCCGATCTACGCTACCTCGACCTATGCGCAGTCCAGCCCGGGTGAGCACCAGGGCTTCGAGTATTCGCGTACCCACAACCCGACGCGCTTCGCCTACGAGCGCTGTGTGGCCTCGCTGGAAGGCGGTACCCGTGGCTTCGCCTTCGCTTCGGGCATGGCCGCCAGCTCGACCGTGATCGAGCTGCTGGACGCCGGCAGCCATGTGGTGGCGATGGATGACATCTATGGCGGCAGCTTCCGCCTGTTCGAGCGTGTGCGTCGCCGTACCGCCGGGCTGGACTTCAGCTTCGTCGATCTGACCGATCTGGCGGCGTTTGAAGCCTCCATCACGCCGAAGACGAAGATGGTCTGGATCGAGACCCCGACCAACCCGATGCTGAAGATCGTCGACATCGCTGCGGTCGCCGCCATCGCCAAGCGCCATGGCCTGATCGTAGTGGTCGACAACACCTTCGCCTCGCCGATGCTGCAGCGTCCGCTGGAGCTGGGCGCGGACCTGGTCCTGCATTCGGCCACCAAGTACCTCAATGGCCACTCGGACATGGTCGGCGGCATGGTCGTGGTCGGTGACAACGCCGAACTGGCCGAGCAGATGGCCTTCCTGCAGAACTCGGTGGGTGGCGTGCAGGGCCCGTTCGACAGCTTCCTGGCCCTGCGTGGCCTGAAGACCCTGCCGCTGCGCATGAAGGCGCATTGCGCCAACGCGCTGGCCCTGGCCCAGTGGCTGGAAAAGCATCCGGCGGTGGAGAAGGTGATCTACCCGGGCCTGGCCTCGCACCCGCAACATGAGCTGGCGGGCAAGCAGATGGCTGGCTACGGCGGCATCGTTTCGATCGTGCTCAAGGGCGGTTTCGATGCGGCCAAGCGCTTCTGCGAGAAGACCGAACTGTTCACCCTTGCCGAATCGCTGGGCGGCGTGGAAAGCCTGGTCAACCACCCGGCGGTGATGACGCATGCGTCGATTCCGGTGGCGCGTCGTGAGCAGCTGGGCATCAGCGATGCGCTGGTGCGGCTGAGTGTGGGTGTTGAGGATCTGGGGGATCTGCAGGTGGATCTGGGAGAGGCTTTGAAGTGAACAATGAAACGATTCTGAAGGCGGAAATTGCTCGCCGCCGAGCACGCATCAGCAGCCATGACACCCAGATGAAGGCGCTGCCTGCATTCATTCGCGACGTTTCCGAGGGCATGGCTGCCTGGCGCGCATGGACGTCACTGGCGCTGCTGGATATCAAGCACAAGTATCGCCGTTCGGTGCTCGGGCCATTCTGGATCACCATCAGCATGTTCGTGCTGATTCTGGGTATCGGCCTGCTCTACAGCCAGCTGTTCCGCATGAACCTGCGGGAGTACCTGCCCTATATCGCCCTGGGTGACATCGTCTGGATCTACATCTCGACGACCGTCCAGGAGGGCTGCACGACGTTCACTGCCTCCGAAAACCTGATCCGTTCGATGCGCCTGCCGATGACCTTGCATGTGATGCGGCTGGTGACACGCACGTTCATCGTGTTCCTGCACGGCGCGATCGCCTACCTGCCGTTCGTCATATTCCTCAAAATCGAACCTGAACTGGTCTGGCTGCTTGCTCTGCCGGGCGTTGCCCTAATCGTGCTTGCGACGATTCCGGTCACGGCTATCTTTGGCCTGCTCTCGGCCCGCTTCCGTGACCTCCATCCTGCGATCGCGAATTTCATGCAGCTTGGTTTCTTCATGACGCCGATTATCTGGAAGGCGGACATGCTGGGTCCGCATCGTTGGGTTGCCGATATCAATCCGATCTACCACTTCATCCAGATCGTGCGCATGCCACTGATGGGACAGGTTCCGGAAGCGCACTCGTACTACTTCGTACTCGCCTTCATCGCTGCGGCGTTTGTGATCGCGCTTCCCTTCCTGGCGGCAAATCGCCACAAGATCTCGCTGTGGGTGTAACACCATGACCTTCATTGAAGTGGTCGACTGCAGCGTGCAGCTGCCGATCTATGGCACCAACAATCGCTCCATGAAGGGAGCCATCATGTCCGCTGTTACCGGCGGGCGAGTGGCTCCCACCAGCCGCAACGTGACCGTGGTGGATTCTCTCCAGAACGTCACCTTCAACCTGCGTGAGGGTGACAAGCTAGGCCTCGTCGGCCATAACGGGGCAGGCAAGACAACGTTGCTGAAAACGCTTGCGGGTGTTTATGAGCCAACTTCTGGCTACATCCGCAGCCAGGGGCGCGTTGCCAATCTGTTGGACGTGACGATGGGCATGGATTTCGAAGCAACCGGCGTCGAGAACATCCGGTTGAAGGGTCTGCTGCATGGGCTTTCCCGCGCTGAGATCCAAAGCAAGATCCCGCAGATCTGCGAGTTCTCGGGCCTTGGTCCCTATGTGAACATGCCGGTGCGCGTGTACTCCAGTGGCATGATGGTGCGCTTGGCGTTCTCGATTGCCACCAGTTTCGATGCAGAGATTCTGTTGATGGACGAGTGGCTGGGTGTCGGCGATGCGGACTTCAACGCCCGTGCTCAGCAGCGCCTCGCCGAAATCGTACAGAAAGCCAGCATTCTGGTCCTGGCCAGCCACAATCAGGACATCATCGCCGCCAATTGCAATCGCATCATGCATCTTGAGCATGGGCGCATCACCAGCGATCAGCCGATAGAGGCCCGTGCCTGAATGAATACTCGTAACCGGGACTACTGGATCAACAGGAGCGGTGATCTCTATGCCGACCAGCAGAAGGTCCGGCGTGAGGCAGGCAACAGCAATTACGCCAGGCAGGAAGCGTGGCTGGTGGGATTCCTCGCGGAGCGTTCCGAACAACTGGGGCGGCCGGTCCGGGTACTGGATTTCGGGGTGGGCTTCGGACGCCTTGCGCGGTTGCTACCGCAGCATGCCTTCGTGGACTACTTCGGTTTCGATATCTCCCCCGCGATGGTGGAGCCGCTGCTACGTGAACCGCCTGCTGAACTGGCCGTAGACATCGGGCGCCGCATCCGCGTCGGATCTTCATTGACCGAGGCCATGCAGGGTGAGCAGTTTGATATGATCTTCACCGTCTCGGTGTTGATCCACAACAACCGCGAACAGGCGGCAGACGCACTTGCACAGATGCGTGCGTTGCTGGCGCCCGAGGGGCGGCTGTGCTTCATCGAGAACCGACCGGTGTCGATCAGCCTGCTGGCCAACCTGTGGCATGCAGGTTGCTGGAGTCATGATTTTGCCGGCACGTTGGCGCCTGACATGAATGTGGACGTCGAAGACGGAATCCTTTCGGACCATGCCATCTACATTCTGCATGAACCTGCCGCGGGGATCCTTCGTCAGCTTCGTGTGCCGGGCGCCCACGGGTTTGAACCGATCACCGCCGGTGACTACCTGTTGCGGACGCTGGAGGCTACCACGGCTGTTGCGCGTGGCATGGAAGTGGAAAGTGCCGCGCTTGGCGACGGCATCGCGCAGATGCGCGATGCGGTGGAACTCTATCGTCAGGCCGAAGAGCACGCGCGAAGAAATCTGGACATCGCGCGACAGCATCTTGGCGATGACGTGGGCCTGTTGGATGGCGTCGCCCATCTTACCGCAGCCATCGATGCGCTCCCGGCATTGGCGGCGCGTATCGGCGTGCTGGGGGGCGAGACCTCTGCGCAGCACGCCCAGTCCTCGGAGCGGATCGAAGCGCTGCATGCGCGTGAAGCGGCCCTTGTCGAGTCGCTGACGCAGCAGGAGCGGGAGCTTGAGCAGGCGCAGGCCCGGTTGGAAGCTGCGCAAAGCGCCAACCAGCACCTGCAATGGCAGCAGGGCCTTCGTGAACAGGTCCGCCAAGTCCTGAGCAGCCGGACGGACGAGGGCGCCATGCCATACCTCGACGCGCCGGTCGGTGGCAGTGCCTCGGTCGGTCAGCCCGCACCCTCGGTCTACGAATTCAACGCCCGTCGCGACCTGCGTTTCGCACAGACTGTGGTCGGGCATGAGCGGGTATGCCACATCATGCATCAGGAGTGGTTCGGTATCCGCGCGGCCTGCGGCTCGCTGCCGGGGCACAAGCTTGCGGTGACCAGTACCTCAGCGCCCGGCGCCGGTGATGTTGAGGAGGTGGCCCGTCTGCTTGCCGCCAACAAGGTGAATCGGCTGGTTATCCATGGATTCTCCGACGGCATGTTGCAGTGGGTGAAAGGTCTCGCTGCGGCTGGATTCGACCGGATCTACATGGTCTGGCATGGTGCGCCTTCGATGTGGATCCATGCTGAAGAGCGGCGCCTGTTCGCCCTGGCCTACAAGGCGGTCCGCACCGGCCTGATCCGCAGGGTCAGTGTCATGCGCGCAGGTTCCCATGCGGCGCTTGCAGACGTAGCGGGCTGGCAGAGGCAGCTCTACAACATGCCGCCAGCCTATACCGGCAAGCGCATTCCGCGGCGGGCGACTGGTGCCACCGTATTCATTCCGTCCTGGAACCTGATCCACAAGAACATCTTCACGAATGCTGCGGCTGCGGCTGCGACCGGTGAAGTGGCAAACATCTGGCTGATGGCGGATGATTTCGCATTGCCGTACCGGGTTGACAAGAATGTCAAGCGTCTTCCAAAACTCAGCCAATTGCAGATGATGGAGGCGATGTCGCAAGCCGATGCAGTGATGAATGCCTCAATCGTCGATTGCCATCCGATGGTGGAGTTGGAGGCGCTTGCTGCAGGTACTCCCGCGCTGCGGGGACGTCTGGGGATGGATGCGCTGGAAGACCATCCCTATGTCGAGATTACCCAGGTGGCCGATCCTCTCAGTGTTGCCGACGTGCGCCAGACGTTGCGTCGGATGCTGGCGGCTCCCGTAGTAGAGATGGATGACATGATGTCGTCCTACTCGCGCCAGATGGTGGCGTTGTCCTTCGAGCGATACTCAGAATTTATGGAAATCTAAAAATGGGCTTGAGGGTTTTTGTTACCCGCGAACTTTTCCCCTTTACCGCCGGTGGCATTGGACGCGTGATCGCGAACATGCTGATGACCGCGCCGGAAGAAGAGCGCGCGGAGATGGCAGTACTTTACGTTGGCGACAACGTCGAAGCGGATGCGTTCGCGGTCGCCCACCCGGTCGTGACCTTCCTCGCGTGGCCGCATTCGCGCTTTCAACAAGTAGACGAGCGTGGGGAGATTTTCCCGCCAATGCCGGCGTTCACCCACAGTATGCTGCACTGGGAATCGGTGCATGTGCTGCAGGGGCTGCTCGAGCTGGAACGTCTGAAAGGCCCGCTTGAGTATGTCGAGTTCGTGGACTGGGGGGCACCTGCGTTCGCCGCAACCCAGGAAAAGCTGCTTGGCAGCGCATTGACGACGGCCACGCTGGCCGTGCGCCTGCACACCACAGACAGCATTCTGGCCGATTTTGAGCCGCGCGTGCAGAGTGTGCACGGGTTGAATCTCTTTGACCTGGAACGAAAGGCACTGGCCGATTGCGACCTTATCGTCGGTCAGATCGCGCCGGTTGCCGAGGCGTTCCGCGTGTTCTACGGTTTCAGCGAGGAGGAGTGGACTCCACGCCTGCGCCTGCATGCTCCGCCGGTGTTGCTGGATACGATGCAGCCGGTCGCGCAGACCACCGTGATCGATGATACAACGTCGCTGTTGTTCACTTCGAAACTGCAGGACATCAAGCGCCCAGATACTTTCATCCGTGGCTGCATCCAGTTCCTGCGGGACAGGCCGCGTTATCAGGGCAACATTGTTTTCCTGGCGCATTCTTTTGATGTGAGCTATCAGGAGTATGTCATCTCGCTGGTGCCGGAGGACCTGCGCAGCCGGGTGGTGTTTGCCCGTGGCGTAACCGGTGCGGCGCGCGAGAAGAGCATTTCTGGCGCGGTATGCGTATTCCCGTCGCCATGGGAGTCGTTCTGCCTTGCTGCGTACGAGGCGTCGCTGTCAGGCGCAGCCTGCGTGCTCAATGCGCAGAATCCGGCTTTCGGGCCGGGCAGTCCGTGGCGGGATGGATGTAACTGCAGCACGTTTGATGGCAGCGCCGAAGACCTGGCACGCGCGCTTTGCGGGCTTTTTGAAAGCACCGTCGGCCGACTGTCGCCGGTCGAGGTGCCGAAGGACCCGCTTCCCTGGAAGGGGCTTGATCCGGTGGCGGTGCCTGCTGCCGTTCCCCTGGACAGGCAATTGACCGTAGTCGTCGTCAATCGCGATAGCGCGGGCCGGGTGTTGAATTCGCTGGACAGCATCCTCGCGTCCAATCTGACGCTTGACAAGCTGATCGTGATTGACGATGCCTCGCGCGACCCGCGCGATATCGCTGCGCTGGACCAGCTGGGCAACAATGATCCACGTTTGTCCGTGCACCGGCTTGCGGTGCCCGTTGGTGACGCTGTAGCGCGCAACATGGGCCTTGCGTTGGTTGAGACGCCGTTTGCTGGATTCGTGCGTGGTGGTGACCAGTTGCTGCCGGGCTTCCTCAATGGCGCGGTGAGCGCATTGGCGTCGCAACCGGATTTTGATGTGGTCGTGGGGCAGGTGGGCGTGACCGTAGATCCCGATGATGTGATCGCCGGCAATGTCGCCCCGGATGGATTCCGCATTTTCTATGGTGAAGGACGCCTCGCAGGACTCTACGAGAACCGCCTGGCGCCGGAAAGCTACGTGATCCGGACCGAGGTCGCCAGGCGCTTCGCATTCGATCCCGTCATCCCTGCACTTGAAGTATGGGAAATGATGCTGCGCGCCTGCCAGTCGGGTGCACGCTTCATGGTGACTTCCGCCGTGAACGTGCTTGCACGGCATCAGGGGCAACCAGATGAACGGCACTTGGAGCAGATCCAGATCGCGATGCGCCGACGCCTGCAGCGCAAGCGCGTGCGTGTCGGCTCACTGGAGGTACCTGCGTACTTCATCTTCGGTGCGCATGTATCGCCGAGCGGGTTCATGGGGGATGCCTCCAACGCGGAAATGGCCTATCGGCTGCAGGCACTGATGGAAAGCGAGTCCGTGCGCTACACCCTGGCACTTGCCAGGCTTCTGCAGAAGCGGGCGCCATGGGTACTGCGCTTGGGTAAATGGTCGGTGCAGAGACTGGCGCCGATCTATCGCCGATTGCGGTGAGCGTTCCGGGGCAGCATCGATGCATGTGATCGTCATCCAGCTGGCGTGTTGGCGTGTTGGCGGAGAGCCGGCTGCATTGGCGCGTGGCCGCCTGCGCGCGATACCCGCTGCTTCGGTGCTGATCGTTGGCGAGGGAGCGCCGCCCGCCGACCTGCTCGAGGAGTGTGCAGAGAGACGCACGCTGTGCGTGGATTCGCCTTTGCATGCGATGCAGGGCCGACGGTTGCCTGATGTCCGCCGCAGTGGTGACGCGGAGCAGCTCGGTTGGTCATTGGCGGTGATGGCGGCGCTTCGGGCGCTGCAGCAGGATGTGCACCTGGACTGTGTGGAGATTCCATCGTGTGGTGCGCTGGCCTACGCACTTCTCCAGGAGCGAGCTCTGTCAGAGGTGTTTGACACTACGCGCGTGATGTTGCGGTTTGACGGCATCCAGGCCATCGAAGTCCTGAGGCAGGGACGCAATGTCGAGATGGCTGCGCTGATGTTGATGGACATGGAGCGGATGTGCCTGGAGCAATGCGACCAGGTTCTGGTCGATAGTCAGGCAATCGCAGAATCCTTGCAGCGCTTCCTTCCAGGCAGCCAGAGGCCGCTTCACCTGCGGGCGACGCTGCCGGAGCCGGCCGGGCTCATGTCGGAGTACCATGCAGTGGGTTCAGCACTGGCTTGCGTCGCAACCGAAGCGCCTGCTCTCAGGCAGTGCCTGCGGGCTATTTCCGGTTACCTGCAGCAGAGCAATGATGGTCTGCTGCAGGTCTCGGTCGTCTGCCAGCCTGCGCTTCTATCCGAAGTGCTGTATGTGGTGCCTGCTGCCCTGCGCCATCGTTTCCAGGAGGCGCCTGCAGATTGCCTGCGCGCTTCGCCCATGCGTGTGGTCATGCCTGATCGCTGGTCTGCAGGCTCGGCTCTGGCGCGGGAGCTGCTTGCTCATGGCCATCGCCTGATTGTGGATGTCGCCAACCCGGCGCTGGCTGCTGCACAGGGGTGGGAACAGGAGCGGACCCATCTTGGCTACACGGATGCCCGTGGGCTGTTCGAAGCGCTGCGGGCTTCGCAGCAGTGGGGGCCCACGCGTCATCTGCGGATGGGGCCTTCCCCGCCGCTGCCCAAGCTTGACGTTGGTACGCCGGGCCCCGCCAAGGTCTCCGTGGTCGTGCCCTGCTACAACATGGGCCGCTGGCTGCCGCAGACCTTGCGCAACATACAGCAGTTTTCATGGAGCGATCTGGAGGTCATCGTTGTTGACGATGGATCGACGGATCCCGGCACGGTGCAGCTCATCGAAGAGCTGGAAGCAAGCCCCAACGCTGGCCTGCGCGTGGTCCGTCTTGAGTTCAACCAGGGATTGTCTGCTGCCAGAAATGCCGGCGTTGCCGCAGCGCAGGGTGAGTTCACCCTATGTCTGGACGCTGATGACCTGGTGTCACCAGAGTTTGTTTCGATTGCCGTACGAGCACTGCAGCGACACCCTGCGCACGACTTCGTTGTTCCCCGCTGCGCCTACTTCTTCGGTGACGAATCTGCGCTTGATGTGAACGAGTTGCGGCTCGGCCAGGGCTTGCCAATGGTTGGTGCGGCATTTGATTCCGGTACGCTGGGCAATCGTTTCTCAACGGCGACCAGCCTGGCGCGAACTTCGGTACTGCGTGCACTCGGCTATGACGAAAGCCTGCGTTCCTATGAAGACTGGCAGCTTTACCGGCGCGCGCTGCAGCAGGGCAGTCGTTTCATTGTCACCAACGACGTCCATTTTTTCTACCGACAGCGACCGGATTCAATGATCCACGATCCGGCCATGCGCGCTCGCCACAGCCTGCTTTATGCGGAGATGGTGGGTGGAGCGACGTTGATCGGGCAGGGGCCGGTGGTGTCGCCGAACCTGCTGGGGGCGCTGGCCGCTCCCCCGCGGATCGATGGGAGCTCATCCGGGCTGTTGCTGGGGGGCGTTGTCGAGGCGCTCGACGAGATGCAGGCATTGCGCCGTAGTCGCATCGTCGGGCTGGGATACAGATTGTCGGCGCTGTTGCGGCAGCTACGTCGTTGAGATGCGTGGCAATACCATCGCATCTAAGTGGCTCACCCGGCAGAAGCTACTGCGATCTGCTCATCAGAATCTGTTGCCATCTCCAAGTATCCCGACACATCTTGGCCAGATCCAATTTCGCGCTCCAGCCCAGCCGGCATTCTGCAAGTGAGGGATCAGCCCAGCATTCACCGATATCGCCTGGTCTCCGGCCAACGATCTCGTAGGGTACCGGTCGTCCCGATGCTTCGCTGAAAGCCCTGATGACATCGAGTACCGAGTAGGGTATTCCGGTTCCCAGATTCAATGCGTTCAAACCGGAAAGATTAGGTAGTGCCTCCAGTGTTCGAATATGTGCTGTGGCCAGATCGCATACGTGGATGTAGTCCCGGATGCCGGTTCCATCAGTCGTCGCATAATCCGCACCGAATACCGAAACATGCGAGCGAAGCCCGGCTGCAACCTGGGCGATATAGGGCATCAGATTGTTGGGAGTGCCACTGGGTTCTTCCCCCAGTAGCCCGGATTCATGTGCGCCCACCGGATTGAAGTAACGGAGATTGATCGCCTGCAGCAACGGGTCGGCCAGTTTTGCATCGTTGATGATCTGCTCGACGAAGAGCTTCGTGCGACCGTACGGGCTTGTCGCTGAAGTAGGGGCGCCTTCATTTATAGGGCAATGGGAAGAATTTCCATAAACCGTTGCCGATGAGCTGAAGACGAGCTTGTGACACGCATTGCGCTGCATGCATTGGAGCAGGTTGATCGTCCCGGCAACATTGACATCGTAGTAAGCCAGAGGCACAACTGCACTTTCTCCCACTGCCTTGAGAGCCGCGAAGTGCATGACGGCCTCGGGGCGCTGCTGAAGGAAGGCACGGTCAAGGATCGCGCGGTCCCTGATGTCGCCGGTGATGATGTTCAGTACGCGGCCGGTGAGCATGTTGAGTCGTTCGCCCACGTCTGGCCGGGCATTGCTGAAGTCATCGACGACGGTGACTTCGTGCCCCCCAAGCAGAAGCTCGGCACAAACGTGGCTCCCTAGGTAGCCTGCTCCACCGGTGACCAAAACGCGCATTCTCTGCTCCTGCAATCGGCAAGCTTCATTGTTGCATACAAGGCCTGCCAGGCTCACGCTAGTCTGTTGAGGCGTTGACTAGCCCCCTGTTTCCGGCTCAAAATCCGCAGTTAGCTTGAATTTATCTACCTTAGGCGACCCCGTGAATAGAACCCTACGCTTGCAACGAGTCAGAGCGCTGATGGCGACGCCCACAGCGCCATTGCTCAGATTGACCCTGCTGGGAGTCGGCCTGGTTCTGGTGCTCCTGCCTGGCGTGCTTCTGATGCGGGAGTTGCTGCACGTTGGCATGCAGGAAGACGCGATGATCGGACTGCGTCATCTGCGCAACATGCTCGAGGGCAGCGGATTCGTATACAACCGCGGTGAATCGGCACTCGGCGCGACAAATCCGCTTTTCTGGATCTTCTCGTTCCTTGCCATCAAGCCATTCTACTTGGCAAGTCCGTCCCTCGACGTGTTGGTGGCGCACTACTATTTCTGCGGGTTTGCGCTGCTGGCAGCGGCTATCGCCTTTGCAATGGCCACGCCTTCGCGGACTCGCACTGTGTCGGTTGCTGCCATGGCGCTCCTGAGCGTCCTGTTCTTCTGGCCCCTGCGCTTCCTCTATCTGGGGCTTGAAGGGCCGTTCATGCTCGTATGTGTTGGCGTTATTGGCCTGCTGGCTGTCCGATCTGTGGGCACGCGGGATGGTCTGCTCGCAACACTGGTTGGCTTCCTGTCATGGAACCGGCCGGAAATTGCACTCATTCTGATTCCTGCAGTCCTCTTCTATGCACTGCTGATGTCGGACAAGTCGAGCCGTATCCGGGTCTCAGTCGGCTATCTGGCAGGCGCAGTGGCATTCCCGTTGATGCTGAAGCTCGTATCCGGCGCTTACATCGTGGGCACAGTGCAGGCGAAGGCATACTTTGGCAATCCCAGTCCACCGTACAATCTTGATTTCTTCGTGCAGCGGATCATCTATCTGGACTCATTCATCGGTCTTGGTGGTGGGGTGACGGTGCTTCTGCTGGTGGGCATTTTCGCTTCTGCAATCATCGGCATCCTCGATTTCCTGCAAGGTGATCGCAAGCAGATGCCGTGGGTTCGAGGCGTGTACCCCGCGTTCGTCGCAGGATATTCGTGTTTCGTCCTGTTCATTCCTTCTCTGTGGGAATGGTATGTAACTTTCTGGCTTTCCTTCGCGCTGGTCCAGTATGGCGTTCTCATCAGTCGAGGAATCAATTGCTGCTTCTCAGCACTGCGTGGCAATGTAGGCGCAGCCGTGCTGGGCGTCACAATCGTGCTGTTGTCTACGAGCTGGTTGATGGGGCACCGACTTGCAACCCAGCGCACGGAGATCGTCGGTTGGATTACCCAGGACGCGGGTTTCCGTGGCCGCTTGTCCAAGGAACTGAACGAGCGCTGGCATGCTCGCTCGGTCTGGATGGAGGCTGCTGGCTGGCAGGGTTATTTCAACAATGCGCGCATCTTCGACGAAGTCGGGCTGGTGGATGATGAAACACAGCCGCTGGCACAGAAGTACGGCTGCGCGTATTTCGTTTCTGCACTCAAGGAGTTGCAGCCACAATTCGTCATCAAGAGGCAGTTCGAGATGGACCGGAACGTGATGCTGACGCCTCCGCGCAGTTGCCCGAACGCGCCTCTCTTCTCGAATGATGCGGATCGACTCTGGTTTGATTCCAACTATGAGGCCGTGGAGCACTACGGAACGCCCGCTCCCGGCTACTTCGGAGAGTATTCATTCCTCGTCCTCTACCGTAGCCGCAACAAGTAGCGGATACCCGCGCCCGGTTGGCGTCCGGCGGCTGCAGGGCAGCGGAGGCACAGCTTCCGCTGCGCCTCCAGGGACGACGTTCTGCTCGATGGGGACACTAGTTGCTCGCGGTACCTAGGTCGTCTGTCGGCGCAGGGATCGACGCCCTTGCCACTGCCTCCGCTGGGGCGTCCCTTCAAGCATGACGGGGCCAGTCGCGAGCGGTAGAGGGAGGGGCAGATGCATGATCAATGATTGCGCAGGACAACGGCAGGCTGGGCGCTCCAGCTACTCTCCGGCCTACTGTGCCGCATGGGTGGGATATTCCTCCCATGCGGCGGGCTGCATCGCCGGCAACGTGTCAGCCGGCGTCCGGCGCTCTCAGTCGTGACGGCGGCCTGGCACCGCCGTCTTCTTGAAGACAAAGTGCGAATCAAGCCTGTACTTCACCGCGTAGCCGATGCTCAGGCCAATGATTCCTCCGACATACCTCATGGCGTCTTCTTCGAAAATGAAGTGGAAGGCAGCTTCGGTCCCCCAGAAAATCAGCGTCGTCGCCAGCCCCATAACTACATAAAGGGTGAATGTCTTTGCTTCTTGGGAGGCGCTCTCTGAGCTATGGCCGAAGATGAAGTGCTTGTCGAGGAAGTACTTGCACAACAGGCCTGTTGCAGTTCCAAGCACGACAGACGCCGGCACCGAATATGGTCCCTGATACAGAAGGACAGCCAAGGCCTGGGTGCCGATGTTGACCAGAATGGAGGCGGCCGCAAAGCTCGAGTAGGCAAAGATCAAACGTGATCTGCTCAAAGCTTGATCCTGCGGAAAATGAATTCTGGGATATTCTTGATGATCATCATTACCGCCCACCAGAAGCCAGGCAGGTAAGCCACGGATTTGCGCTTTCCAATTGCCTTGAGAATCCCGTTGGCCACCTGTTCCGGTGTCGCCCAGAGTGCTCCCTTCTTGAACGCGGCTGTCATTGGTGTATCGACGAATCCAGGCTTGATGGCCAATACATTGACGCCGCTCGCGTGCAGGCGCTGGCCAAGCCCGCTTAGATAGGTGGTAACGGCGGCTTTTGCACTGCCGTACAGGTAGTTGCTGGCGCGACCGCGATCGCCCGCTACCGAGGAGATCACGGCCAGAGTAGCGCCATGCTGTAGACGCTGTGCAAGTGCAGCGGCAAGAGCGATCGTCGCGGTGGCATTTGTGGCGAACTCGTGTAGTGACAGGTCTACAGAGGCATCGCAGGCGGCCTGGTCCGGCAGAGTGCCGTGGGCGATTAGAACGGTATCGATGCCCCCAAACGCTGCCCATGCGTTGTCCAGCAGTCCACCGTGTGCGGCCACATGGTTCACGTCCAGAACCCCGGTCTCCACACGCTGCGCGCCGCGCACGCGTAGGTCGGCGGCAATGGCATCAAGCTTCCCGGCGCTACGGCCGACCAGATAGAGCGCCGCGGCACGTCCGGCGTATTGGCGTGCTACCGCCTCGGCGATGGCCGATGTCGCGCCGATGATCAGGATCTTCTGCATGGTTACTCCATCACCCGACGCCAGAAGCCGGATGAGAATCGAGGGTCGATGAAATGGGAGAATTGCTCCCAGGCCGGATAGGCCTGGCGGAACAGCGCGCCGGACATGCGTGCGTCCTTGGCCGGATACACCGCGCCACCGGCGTCGCTGACGATGCGATCGAGGCGCTCCAGCATCGTAAGCAGGCCCGGGCCGTCATTGGGGAAATCGAGGGCCAGGGTTGTGCCTGGACGCGGGAATGAAAGCATCCCCGGCGACGGGATGTCGCCAAACTCCTTGAGAACAGCCAAGAACGAGCCGCGACCGCTGCGGGCGATTTCAGCCAGCAAGGCTGCTGTCGCATCGCGAGCGTGCGCAGGCGGCAACACGCACTGGTGCTGCAGGAAGCCTCGCGGTCCGTACATGCGGTTCCAGTGGTTGATGCCGTCCAATGGATAAAAATAGCTCTGGTAATGCGATACATGGCGTGCCCGATGCGCGGGCTGCCGCCAGTAGTACAGCGTGTTGAATGGACGCAGAGTAAGGCCGTTGACCAACGAGACCGGGGGGACCAACGGCATGCTGCGTCGTGGGGCCGAACTGGGCGTGGCCGCTTGAGCGTCGCCGGGTGCGTGGTCGCCGCGAAGGAAATGGCCACGGCCGAGGTTGCGCCCTTTGGCAAGGCAGTCGATCCAGGCCACCGTGTACTCATAGCCTGCTGCAGAATCCCGGGAAAGCTCGAAGAATTCATCAAGATTGCCGAATCGGATCGACTCGGTTTCGATCCATGGGCCGGGTACCCGGCGAAGCTGCAGTTCGGCCCAGGTAATGAATCCGGTCAGACCTAATCCCCCTGCGGTGGCCGCGAATAGTCCACTACTGTCAGCTGCCGTGAGTTGCTGGCGCGAACCATCGCTGCGTAGCAGTTCCAAGCGCAGCACATGATGGCAGAAGGTCCCGGCGCGATGGTGGTTCTTGCCGTGCACGTCATTGCCAATGGCGCCGCCAACGGTGGCGTAGCGTGTGCCCGGTGTTACGGGCAGGAACCAGCCACGTGGCAGTGCAATATCCAGTATGGAGGCCAAGGTTACGCCGGATTCGCAGCGCACGATGCCGGTAGCGGGATCAAAATCGATGAATCGGTCCAGTCCGTGGCTGGTGAGCAGGGTGGCATCCGGATTCAGGCAACTGTCGCCATAACTGCGGCCATTGCCGTGAGGCAGCACCGAGCCCCCATCGACAGGCAATGGCAGCGGAACGTCGCGGTCGAAAACCGGCACTATCCGCTGATTGACTCGCGGATAGCGCCCCCAGGATTGGCCGGCCGGTGCACTCATATTGCGATCAGGACGATGAGGAGGCACAAGCCGATCACGATTTGACTACTACGGTCTGTCGCAGCGAATACGATGGGATCGTCATGCATGTCGCCACGGTGAGAGACGATCCACATGCGGCTGATCCAGTACAACAGGATCGGACAAAGGAGCCATAGCAGTTTCGGGCTGGTGTATAGCTCCAGGCTTTCGGGGCTGTTGATGTACAGCGCGAATACCAGCACGCCAATGTAACCTGCGGCGGCTCCCAATGATTGCACCAACGGCAGGTCGGCCACAGAGTAGCCACGGCCGATGGCCACTTCCTTGCCACTGGCCAGCGCCGAAGCCAGTTCCGTATAGCGCTTGAGCATGGCCAGGCTGAGGAACACGAACATCGAGAAAGCCAACAGCCAGAACGAGAGTTCAGAGCTGATTGCCACTGCGCCGCCAATGATACGCACGGTGTACAGCGCCGCCAGCATTACGACGTCAATCATCACAATGCGCTTGAGCTTGAGGGAGTAGCTCAATGTCATTACGTAATAGCACAGCAACACGCCGGCGAAGGCTGGGCTGCAGGCCAGGGCGAGTGCGAATCCGGCCAGCGTGATCAGCGGGGCTGCCAGCAGCCCGTGCAGCAATGGCAGCGTCCCGGCGGCAAATGGCCTCCGGCGCTTGCGCGGATGCATACGATCGGGAGTCAAGTCCAGCAGGTCGTTGAGCAGGTAGACGCCTGACGCGCACAGGCCGAATGCCAGGAAGGCCACCCCGGCATCGACGACCGAGCCGATGTCGAAGAAGCGGTGGGCAGTCAGCAAGGGCACCAGCACCAGCAGGTTCTTCAGCCACTGATAGACGCGAAGGGCCTTGATCCAGGTGAGCAGGCCTCCGCTCTGAGACGGCAGGTGGGCCAGGACTTCCGTCCGCGTGCTTGCCGCGCGGACCAGCCCGTTGCCATTGTTGACAACAATGGCTCCTCCGGCGTGCGCCCAGACCTTCAGGTCGACCTGGCCGTTACCCATATAGTCGAAGCCGCGTTCACCGAAGCGCTCCGCCAATGCCTGCCCTTTGTTGGTGCCGGACAGGTTGGTGTACCCATCGCTGGCCATGACCTCTTCGAACAGGTCCAGATGGTCGGCAATGGGTTGGACCAACAGCCGGTCCGACGCCGTACACAGTACGCGCGGCCGTTGCGTGGTGGTGCGTAGAATTTCCAGGACCCGCTCGTCATAAGGCAAAATTGCTGCGGGCAATTGCACGCGCGAGGCCAGTTGGCGCTTCACATACGCCTTGCCTTTCAACAGCCAGAAGGGAACCAGGAAGACATACAGTGGATTGTGCGCCAACAGCGCCAACAAGGACTCGTAGAGGATGTCGGAACGCAGTAGGGTTCCATCAAGATCCACGCAAAGCGGTCGATTGGAAGCCGTCACAGAGGAAAGCCCCGGTTCGTAGCCGCATTGTTTTGTCGCATTTTCATGCCTTTCATGGTTACCGGTGACGAGGCGAATGATAGATGATGGCAACCTCGGTAATCGCTATCGATATTCAGGCGCGAGGCTCGCGGTACGCCGGCTGCCGCTCATGTGCTTTATGGGGGGCGTTCAGCCCAGTCGTCCAGCCCAGTCGTCGGGCTCATCCGTCCGAACGATAGGCAATTATCCGTGATCCTGCGCCAGGAGGAGCGGGAGGGGCCGCCGGTCGGCTGTGCAGGAACGGAGTATCTGATCCAGACAGGTGCCCCGGCAACCCGGTTACGCGCCGGGCTGCCATTGGGTGGGTCTGGTCCCCCGGTAGTTGATAGCGTACTTGCCGGGAGTGAGGCTTACAGCGCCTTTTCCAGCTCCGGCAGGATCGCAAACAGATCCCCCGCCAGGCCGATGTCGGCGATCTCGAAGATCGGCGCGTCGCCGTCCTTGTTGATCGCCACGATCGTGCCGGCATCCTTGATGCCGGTCAGGTGCTGGATCGCACCACTGATGCCGACCGCCACATACAGTTCCGGCGCGATGATCTTGCCGGTCTGGCCAACCTGCAGGTCGCTGGGCACATAGCCGGCATCAACTGCGGCACGCGAAGCACCGACGGCGGCACCGAGCTTGTCGGCCAGCTGGAAGATGACCTTGAAGTTCTCTTCCGAACCGACACCACGACCACCGGAGACCACACGCTTGGCGCTCTGCAGGTCCGGACGGTCGCTGGCACCGGCGGCCAGGCCGACGAAGCGGGTGTGGGTCGGCAGGGCAGCATCGACGTTGGCCGCTTCGATGGCGGCGCTGCCGCCTTGGGCGGCTTCCGGCCACGAGGCGGCACGCACGGTGGCGACCACGATCTGGTCGGCCGGGGCTTCCACGGTGATGATCGCGTTGCCGGCGTAGATCGGACGCTTGAAGGTGTGGCTGCCTTCAACGCTCATCAGGTCGGAGACCTGGTTGACGCCAAGCAAGGCGGCCACGCACGGCATCAGGTCCTTGCCGAAGGTGGTCGACGGGCCGAACAAGTGGGTGTAACCCTTGGCCAGCTGCGCGATCTGCGGCGCCAGCACCTGGGCGATGGCCTGCGCATTGGCAGCGTTGGCCACGGTCAGGACCTTGGCGACGCCAGCGATCTTCGCGGCCTCGGCGGCAACGGCGGCCGGGTCGGCGGCCAGCACCAGCACGTCGATGCTGGCACCTGCGATGGCGGTGGCGGCGCTGACGGTTTTGGCGGTGGCGGCGTTGAGCTTGCCGTCGTGGTGTTCGGCGATGACGAGAATCCTGCTCATTACAGCAACCCCTTCTGCTTGAGTGCGGCAACCAGTTCGGCCGCGTCCTTGACCATCACACCCTTGCTGCGCTTGGACGGCGCGGCGTACTGGGTGGTCTTGAAGGTGTCGGCGGCTTCAACGCCGAGGTCGGCCAGCTGCAGGGTCTCCAGCGGCTTGGCCTTGGCCTTCATGATGTCCGGCAGCTTGATGAAGCGCGGCTCGTTCAGGCGCAGGTCGGTGGTGACCACGGCCGGCAGATCGACTTCCAGTGTTTCCAGGCCAGCATCGACTTCACGGGTGACCGTGGCCTTGCCGTCGGCGATCTCGAGCTTGCTGGCGAAGGTCGCCTGCGGGCGGCCCCACAGCGTGGCCAGCATCTGGCCGGTCTGGTTGGCGTCGTCGTCGATGGCCTGCTTGCCGAGGATCACCAGGTCCGGCTGTTCCTTCTCGATCAGCTTGAGCAGGGTGCGCGAGGCGGTCAGCGGCTGGATGGCCTGGTCGGTGACGACGTGGATGGCACGGTTGGCGCCCATGGCCAGGCCGTTGCGCAGGTGCGCCTGGGCGTCGGCCGGCGCGATGGTGGCAACCACGACTTCGCTGGCGATGCCCTTGTCGCGCAGGCGCAGGGCTTCTTCCAAGGCGATTTCATCGAAGGGGTTGGGGGACAGCTTGACGCCGTCGGTGACCACGCCGGAACCGTCCGGCTTGACCTGAATGCGGACGTTGTAGTCCACCACGCGCTTGTACGCGACGAGGATTTTCATCTGCTGCTCGATCCTTGTAGTGCCGGCCGCTGGCCGGCTCACAGTTGCGGAGAACGCCCGGTCCTGCAACAGCAACCGGTTCGGGGGTGGGACCCCGATTCTAGCTGGCTTGGGGTGACCATGCGAATGCGTATGGTTTTGCTGCAGCGCGGCAAAGCCCATCGCGCCGGGTCCCTTGTTCATGCTCGGCAGACAGTTGGCAGGGGCCCTCCATGTATTCTGTATGGCTGAATCGGACGGTTCTCATATCGCCGAACTTCGATAGATCGATCAGGAGAACAGGTAGTGCCCACATGGCTTGTCACCGGCGGCGCCGGATTCATTGGCGGTAACTTCGTTCTTGAAGCCGTCGCGCGCGGCGTCAAGGTCATCAACCTTGATGTGCTGACCTACGCCGGCAACCTGAAGACCCTGTCCAGCCTTGATGGCAACCCGAACCACCTGTTCGTCCAAGGCGACATCGGTGACCGCGAACTGGTCACCCGCCTGCTGGCCGAGCACCGGCCGGACGCGGTGCTCAACTTCGCCGCCGAGAGCCACGTGGATCGCTCCATCGACGTTCCGGGCGCCTTCATCCAGACCAACGTGGTGGGTACCCTGGGCCTGCTGGAAGCGGTCCGTGACTACTGGAAGGCGCTGCCGGCCGAGCAGGGTGCGGACTTCCGCTTCCTGCACGTGTCCACCGACGAGGTGTACGGCACCCTGGGCGAGACCGGCAAGTTCAGCGAAACCACGCCGTATGCCCCGAATTCGCCGTACTCGGCGTCGAAGGCGGCTTCGGACCACTTGGTCCGCGCCTTCCACCACACCTACGGGCTGCCGGTGCTGACCACCAACTGCTCCAACAATTACGGCCCGTACCACTTCCCCGAGAAGCTAATTCCGCTGGTGATCGCCAAGGCGCTGGCTGGCGAGCCGCTGCCTGTCTACGGCGATGGCAAGCAGGTGCGCGACTGGCTGTTCGTGTCCGACCACTGCGAAGCGATCCGCACCGTGCTGGCCAAGGGCCAGGTCGGCGAGACCTACAACGTCGGCGGCAACTCGGAAAAGCAGAACATCGAAGTGGTGCAGGCGATCTGTGCGCTGCTCGATGCGCGCCGCCCGCGTGAGGATGGCCAGCCGCGCAGCAGCCAGATCACCTACGTGGCCGATCGCCCCGGCCACGACCGCCGCTACGCGATCGATGCGTCGAAGCTGAAGAACGACCTGGGCTGGGAACCGGCCTACACCTTCGAGCAGGGCATCACCTTCACCGTCGACTGGTACCTCGACAACCAGGAATGGGTCAACGGCGTGCTCGACGGCAGCTACCGTCTGCAGCGCATCGGCACCGCGGGCTGAACCCAGGAGACCTCATGACCCAGCGCAAGGGAATCATTCTCGCCGGCGGCTCCGGCACCCGGCTGTATCCGATCACCAAAGGCGTTAGCAAGCAGCTGCTGCCGGTATACGACAAGCCGATGATCTACTACCCGCTCAGCGTGCTGATGCTGGCGGGCATCCGTGAAGTGCTGATCATCAACACCCCGCACGAGCAGGTCCTGTTCCAGCAGCTGCTGGGTGACGGTTCACAGTGGGGCATGGACATTCAGTACGCGGTGCAGCCAAGCCCCGATGGCCTGGCCCAGGCCTACCTGATCGGCCGTGATTTCGTGGCCGGCAAGCCGAGCTGCCTGGTGCTGGGTGACAACATCTTTCACGGCCATGGCCTGCGTGAAATGCTGAGGCGCGCGGACGCGCGCGATCAGGGCGCCACAGTGTTTGGCTACTGGGTCAACGATCCTGAGCGCTACGGCGTGGCCGAGTTCGACAAGAGCGGCAAGGTGATCGATCTGGTCGAAAAGCCGGAAAACCCGCGTTCGAACTACGCGGTCACTGGCCTGTACTTCTACGACGGCAACGCCAGCAATTACGCCGTCGACCTGAAGCCCTCGCCGCGTGGCGAATTGGAGATCACCGACCTCAACAAGCGCTATCTGCAGGAAGGCAATCTGCACCTGGAAGCGCTCGGTCGTGGCTATGCCTGGCTTGATACCGGCACCCATCAGTCGCTGTTGGAAGCCTCCAACTTCATCGAGACCATCCAGACCCGTCAGGGCCTGCAGGTCTGCTGTCCGGAAGAAATCGCGTTCGGCCAGGGCTGGATCACCGCCGAGCAGCTGGAAGCACTGGCTGCACCGCTGATCAAGAATGGCTACGGCCGGTACCTGCACAAGCTCGCGCTGCGTGGAGTCGTTCCGTGAAAGTGATTGAAACCAGGTTGCCCGGCTGCGTAGTGATCGAGCCGGCCGTGTTTGGTGATGCCCGTGGTTACTTCTTCGAAACCTGGAATGCCGAGCGCTTCGCCGCGCTGGGCCTCCCGCATCGCTTCGCACAGAGCAATGTTTCCACCTCGGCGCAGGGAGTGCTGCGCGGCCTGCATTATCAGTGGCCGCGCCCGCAGGGCAAGTTGGTGAGCGTGCTGGAAGGGGAGGTCTATGATGTCGCTGTAGATATCCGCCGTGGCTCGCCGACCTTCGGCCAGTGGGAAGCGGTAGTGCTGAGCGCCGAGAACAAGAAGCAGTTCTGGATTCCGGATGGCTTCGCGCACGGCTTTGCGGTGCTGTCCGAACGCGCGGTGTTCAGTTACCTGTGCACCGAGGTGTACCTCAAGGACTTCGATGCCGGCGTGCGCTGGAACGATGCGGACATCGCCGTGGACTGGCCGATCAGTGCACCGACGCTGTCGGCCAAGGATGAGAGTGCTCCCTTCCTGAAGGACATCGCTGAAGACCGCCTGCCGGTCTACGTGCCATGACCGTTCTGGTACTCGGCGGCAACGGCCAGGTCGGCCAGGAACTGCTGCGCGCGCTGGTGCCGCTGGGCAAGGTGGTCACGACCACCCGCAGCGGCATCCTGCCCGATGGCAGCGTCTGCGAAACCGCCGATTTCGACCAGCCGGACAGCCTGCCGGCCTTGCTCGACCGGCTTCAGCCATCGGTCGTAGTCAATGCGGCGGCTTACACCGCCGTCGACCGTGCCGAACGGGAAGTCGACGCGGCCTTTGCGGTCAACGCAGAGGCACCGGGCGTGATCGCGCGTTGGTGTGCGGCGCATGATGTGCCGTTCGTGCATTACTCCACCGACTATGTGTTCGATGGCCAGGGCACGGCACCGTACCGTGAGGACGAGCCGACCGCACCGCTGGGTGTCTATGGCATCAGCAAGCGTGATGGCGAGGACGCCGTACGGGCTGCGGGAGGACGCCATCTGATCTTCCGCACGGCATGGGTGTATGCCTCGCATGGCGCGAACTTCCTGCGCACCATGCTGCGTGTGGGCGCCGAGCGCGATGCGTTGCGGGTGGTGGCCGACCAGATCGGTACGCCCACTCCCGCCGCGCTGATCGCCGATGTCACCGCGCAGGCGCTGCAGCATCCGGGCCAGCTGTCTGGTACCTGGCACCTGACAGCCAGCGGCCAGACCAGTTGGTATGGGTTCGCCGAGGCGATCTTCGCCGAGGCGTTGGCCACCGGCGTGTTGGCCAAAGTGCCGGCGGTCGAGGCGATTCCCAGTTCCGAGTATCCGACCCCGGCCAAGCGTCCGGCCTGGTCGGTGTTGGACAACCGCAAGCTGCAGCAGGACTTGGGCACTGCTCTCCCGGATTGGCATGAGGGACTTGCCATTGTGATGAATGAAATCAAACGCTTGCGGGATGAGTCCGCTGGGGGCAGGGCCTCCTGGACGAACTAGACTGGTTTCCCCGCCGGCAGTGCAGACACCTTTCCGGACACTTTCATTAAGCGGACAGGAGGGCGACGCCGGACGCGCAGGCTAGAATGCGCCGATCGTCTTCAAGGAAACGCCTGACATGTGTGGAATCGTAGGTGCGATCGCTGATCGCGACGTAGTGCCGGTGCTGATCGAAGGCCTGAAGCGGCTTGAGTACCGTGGTTACGATTCCTCCGGTATCGCGGTGATCGACCAGGGTGAGCGCCGGGATGTACGCCGCGTGCGCCGCACCGGTCGCGTTTCGGAAATGGCCACTGCGGCCGAGGCCGAGGGCTTCAATGCAGTGCTGGGCATCGGCCACACCCGCTGGGCGACCCATGGCGGTGTCACCGAGGCCAATGCGCATCCGCACATCAGCCACGGCGTGGCGCTGGTGCACAACGGCATCATCGAGAACCACGAAGAGCAGCGCGAGAAGCTGCGTGCGCAGGGCTACAGCTTCGAGTCGCAGACCGATACCGAAGTCATCGCGCACCTGATCCACCATCACCTGAAGGACGGCGATGACCTGCTGGTGGCGCTGCAGCGCACCGTGAAGGAATTGACCGGCGCCTACGCGCTGGCCGTGGTCAGCCGCGCCGAGCCGGAACGCTTCGTGTGCGCGCGGATGGGCTGCCCGCTGCTGATCGGTCTGGGCGAGGGTGAGAACTTCGTCGCGTCCGACGTTTCGGCGGTGCTGTCGGCCACCCGCAAGGTGATCTTCCTGGAAGAGGGCGACACCGCCGAAATCCGCCGCGACGGCGTGCGCATCTTCGATGAGCATGACCAGCCGGTCGAGCGTGACGTGCACCTGTCCGACGTGTCGCTGGCGTCGCTGGAGCTGGGCCCGTACCGCCACTTCATGCAGAAGGAAATCCACGAGCAGCCGCGCGCGCTGGGCGACACCATCGAGGCAGCGATCGACGCCGGTGGTTTCCCGGCCGAACTGTTCGGCAAGAATGCCGAAGCCGTACTGTCGGGCATCGAAGGCGTGCAGATCATCGCCTGCGGTACCAGCTATTACTCCGGCCTGACCGCGCGCTACTGGATCGAAGCCATTGCCGGCCTGCCGTGCAGCGTGGAGATTGCCAGCGAGTACCGCTACCGCGCCGCCTATGCGAACCCGAAGCACCTGATCGTCACCATTTCCCAGTCCGGCGAAACGCTGGATACGATGGAGGCGCTGAAGTACGCCAAGTCGCTGGGCCACAAGCACACGCTGTCGATCTGCAACGTGCCGGAGAGTGCGATCCCGCGCGCCAGCGAACTGGTCTGCTACACCCGCGCCGGCGCCGAGATCGGCGTGGCCTCGACCAAGGCCTTCACCACCCAGCTGGCCGCGCTGTTCCAGCTGACCGTAGTGCTGGGCAAGCTGCATGGCCGCATCGACGCGGCGCAGGAAGCGGACTACCTGGAGCAGTTGCGCTTCCTGCCGGGCAGCGTGCAGCACGCGCTGAACATGGAGCCGCAGATCGCTGCCTGGGCCGAGCGTTTCGCGCGCAAGAGCAGTGCGCTGTTCCTGGGCCGTGGCCTGCATTACCCGATCGCGCTGGAAGGCGCGCTCAAGCTCAAGGAAATCTCCTATATCCACGCCGAGGCCTATCCGGCGGGTGAGCTGAAGCATGGCCCGCTGGCGCTGGTGGACGAGGACATGCCGGTGGTGGTGATCGCGCCCAACGACAGCCTGCTGGAAAAGGTGAAGTCGAACATGCAGGAAGTGCGCGCCCGTGGCGGCGAACTGTTTGTGTTTGCCGACCAGGACAGCAACTTCAACGAGTCCGAGGGCGTGCATGTGATCCGCACGCCGCGCCATGCCGGCGTGCTCAGCCCGATCGTGCACACCATCCCGGTGCAGTTGCTGGCATATCACACCGCACTGGCGCGTGGCACCGACGTGGACAAGCCGCGCAACCTGGCCAAGAGCGTGACGGTGGAGTGAGAAGAGATGGAGTCCAGAGCCGCGCTGGCTCTGGTTTCCCTCAAGCTTGGGGAATGCGGTTGCAGGCGCCCGCTAGCCGGGCAACAGGGACATCAACTCCGCCCGTAGGTATCCTCGAACCGCACGATGTCATCCTCGCCCAGGTAGCTGCCCGACTGCACCTCGATCAGTTCCAGCGGCAGCTTGCCCGGGTTGCGCAGGCGATGGGTCACGCCCAGCGGAATATAGGTGCTCTGGTTTTCGCTGAGCAGGATCACCTCGCTGCCGCGGGTCACTTCAGCCGTGCCGCTGACCACGATCCAGTGCTCGGCGCGGTGATGATGCATCTGCAGGCTGAGCGTGCCACCGGGCTTGACCGTGATCCGCTTGACCTGGAAGCGCTCACCATTATCGATCGAGTCGTAGGCACCCCAGGGGCGGTAGACCTTGCGGTGCCAGGTGGCTTCGCTGCGGCCTTCGGCCTTCAGCTTCGCCACCACCGTCTTGACTTCCTGCATGCGGTCGGCCTTGCCGACCAGCACCGCGTCATCGGTCTCGACCACGATCACGTCATCCAGGCCGACCAGTGCCACCAGACGCTGCGCATAGGCGTAGGTGTTGCGGCAATCGATGGCGATCACGTCACCCTGGTGGGCGTTGCCATCACCGTCCTGCTGCGAGACATCGCGCAGCGCGGTCCACGAACCGACGTCGTTCCAGCCGGCATCCAGCGGAATCACCACCGCATCGGCGGTCTTTTCCATCACCGCGTAGTCGATCGAGTCCGAGGGCACGGCGGTGAACGCATCCTTGTCCAGGCGGGTGAAGTCGGCATCGCGTCGGGCCTGCTGCCAGGCCTGGCGGCTGCTGGCCAGCATTTCCGGCTGGAAGCGTTCCAGCTCCTGCAGGTAGCGCGACGCCTTGAACAGGAACATGCCGCTGTTCCAGTAGTACTGACCGCTGCTCACGTAGCCGGTGGCGGTCTCCAGGTCGGGCTTCTCGACGAAACGCTCGACCGCACGCACACCCTGTCCATCAGCGGCTTTGATGTAGCCATAACCGGTTTCCGGGCCGGTCGGTACGATGCCGAAGGTCACCAGCTTCCCAGCGTCGGCGGCACTGGCCGCGGCCTGCACTGCACTGCGGAAGGCAGCTTCGTTGGTGATCACATGGTCAGAAGGCAGCACCAGCAGCAGTGCGTCGGCACCGTCACGGGTGGCTTCCAGCGCGGCCACGGCAATGGCCGGTGCAGTATTGCGGCCCACCGGCTCGAGGATGATCGCGGCCGGTTCGGCGCCGACCTGCTGCAGCTGCTCGGCAGCGACGAAACGGTGTTCTTCGTTGGCGATCACCAGCGGGCCATGCGCCGCCAGCGGGGCGACGCGTTGCCAGGTGGCCTGCAGCATGGTCAGCTCGCCCGCCAGCGGCAGGAACTGCTTCGGATACGCTTCGCGCGAAAGCGGCCAGAGGCGGGTGCCGGATCCGCCGGAGAGAATGACGGGCTGGATGCTGCTCATGCGGGCCTCGGTTACTGCTGGATCAGACGGGAAATTTCGTCGGTGCGCGCCTGCATCAACGCAGCGTCACCGCGCGCTTCGACGTTCAGGCGCAGCAGTGGTTCGGTGTTGGAACTGCGCAGGTTGAAGCGCCAGTCGCCGAAATCGGCGCTGATGCCGTCGGTGTGGTCCAGCGCGGGCGACTGCGCCGCGAAGTGCTCCATCACGCGCGCGACGGCGGCCTTGGCATCGTCCACCTTGAAATTGATCTCGCCGCTGCAGGGATAGGCGGCCATGCGGTCTTCAACCCAGTCGGCCAGCGAACGACCACTTTCGGAAACCAGCTGCGCGATCAGCAGCCACGGGATCATCCCGGAGTCGGCATAGGCGAACTCGCGGAAGTAATGGTGGGCGCTCATCTCGCCGCCGTACACCGCATCTTCGGCACGCATCTTTTCCTTGATGAAGGCGTGGCCACTCTTGCACTGAACGGGCACGCCACCGGCCTGCTCGACCATGTCCACGGTGTTCCAGACCAAGCGTGGATCATGCACGATCTTGCCGCCCGGATTGCGCGCCAGGATCGCCTTGGCCAGCAGGCCGACCAGGTAGTAGCCCTCGATGAAGCGGCCGGAATGATCGAAGAAGAAGCAGCGGTCGAAGTCACCGTCCCAGGCAATGCCGAAGTCTGCGCCGTGTTCGCGCACCGCATCGGCGGTGGCGGCGCGGTTTTCCGGCAGCAGCGGGTTGGGAATACCGTTGGGGAAGCTGCCATCGGGTTCATGGCAGATGCGGATGAACTCGAACGGCAGGTGCGGTGCCAGCAGGTCGACGATGGCACCAGCACCGCCGTTGCCGGCATTGACCACCAGCTTCAGCGGCTTGAGCCTGCTGGTATCGACATAGCTGAGCAGGTGCTGGATATAGGCACTCTTGTCATGCTGGGCGACTTGGCCCGCGCGAGGCGGCTGGGCCTCGGAGGTGTCGCCGGCGACCGCATCGGAAATCGCGAACAGGCCGGTATCCGAGCTGATCGGCCGCGCGTTCTCCTTGACCAGCTTCATGCCGTTGTAATCCATCGGGTTGTGGCTGGCGGTGACCATCACGCCGCCGGCCGCACCCAGGTGGTCGGTCTGGAAATAGACTTCCTCGGTACCGCAGAGGCCGATGTCGATCACCTCGCGGCCGGTGCCGCGCAGGCCGGCCGCCAACGCGTCCTGCAAGCCTGCGCTGGTCAGACGCACATCATGGCCAAGCACCACCGGGCCGGGAGCGAGCTGCGCGGCCAGGGCGACGCCGATGCGGCGGGCCAGGTCTTCGTTCAGTTCCTCGGGCACGCGGCCACGGATATCGTAGGCCTTGAAGGCGGGCAGGGGCATCAAACCAGTCCATCAGGAAGAGAATCCCGATTATAGCGGGAGGGTCTGCAAACGGCGGGTGAGCCGGGGGCGGATCCCCCTGTGCCGGGGCGCAGGCGGGGAGGGCGGTCGCGGCGGGGCGGAACATGGCCAGCAGGCAGTTCGCTTACAATTGCGCGCTGAATACCGAGGGTGTGGCCTGTCGTGGCCACCGCCGATTGGCCTGCTGCTCCAGAAGGTTCGAGGATTGCTTTGAAATTCACTCACGATCAGAAGCGCGTGCTGGTGACCGGCGGTGCCGGCTTCCTGGGGTCACACCTGTGTGACCGCCTCATTGCGGCCGGCCATGACGTCCTCTGCGTGGACAACTTCTACACCGGCAGCAAGGCGAACGTGGATGGGCTGCTGGGGCACCCACGCTTCGAGCTGATGCGCCACGACGTGACGTTCCCGCTGTACGTGGAAGTGGATCGGATCTTCAATCTGGCCTGCCCGGCCTCGCCGATCCACTACCAGCAGGATCCGGTGCAGACCACCAAGACCAGCGTGCATGGTGCAATCAACATGCTCGGCCTGGCCAAGCGTCTGCGCGCGCGCATCCTGCAGGCCAGCACCAGCGAGGTCTATGGCGATCCGGAAATCCATCCGCAGGTGGAGGGCTACTGGGGCCGGGTCAACCCGATCGGTATCCGTAGCTGCTATGACGAAGGCAAGCGCTGTGCGGAAACCCTGTTCTTCGACTACTGGCGCCAGCATCAGCTGGAAATCAAGGTCATGCGCATCTTCAATACGTATGGCCCACGCATGCACCCCAACGATGGCCGCGTGGTCAGTAATTTCATCGTGCAGGCTCTGAAGGGCGACCCGATCACCATCTACGGTGACGGCAGCCAGACCCGTAGCTTCTGCTATGTCGACGATCTGATCGAAGGCATGCTGCGCCTGATGGATTCGCCAGCCGACCTCACCGGCCCGATCAATATCGGCAATCCGGCCGAGTACACCATGCTGGAACTGGCTGAAACCGTGCTCCGGCTGGTCGGTGGCTCGTCGAAGATCGAGTATCGCCCGTTGCCTTCGGATGATCCGCGCCAGCGCCAGCCGGATATCAGCCTGGCCAGGGCCGATCTTGGCTGGGAACCCAGAGTCGGCCTGGAGGACGGCCTGAAGGAAACCATCGCCTACTTCCGCCATCGGCTGCAGGCCTGAGGTACCGACGATGCGCAAGATTGTGGTGATGCCGGTCTATGAGGACCTGGAAGCGTCTTCGAAGCTGTTCATCGAGCTCGCCCGCACCCAGGGGCCGGACACCTATGTTGTGGCCGTCGACGACGGCTCGGTACGGCAGCCACTGCCGATCAGTGCCATCGAGGCCTCAGGACTGGAAGGCGTGGTGATCCGCCTGCGGCGCAACGTCGGGCACCAGCGGGCGATCGCCATCGGCCTGAGCTATGTGGCCGAACACTTTGATGGCGACAACATCGTCGTGGCCATGGATTCCGATGGAGAGGACACGCCTGAGAGCATCACCGCGCTGGTTGCCGGCCTGGATTCGGCCGATGTCGACGTGGTTGTGGCCAGCCGCCGGAGCCGGGTGGAATCGTTGAGGTTCAAGGCCTTCTACGTGGTGTACAAGCTTCTGTTCTCGCTGCTCAGCGGGAGGCAGATCAGTTTCGGCAATTTCATGGCAGCGAAAATGCCAGCGGTGCGCCGGCTTGCATCGATGCAGGAGCTCTGGATCCACGTTGCGGCCTGCGTGCTGGGGTCCAAGCTGCGCGTGCAGACCTGCGCGCTGGATCGGGGGCCACGCTACGCCGGCCGCAGCAAGATGAACTTTGTCGGCCTGGCCCTGCACGGGTTTCGCGCGCTGATGGTGTTTGCCGAGGACGTGCTGGTGCGCGTAGGCATCGCCTGCACTGTGGTGGCGGCACTGTCGATCACCGGCGGTGTCGTCGCAACCGTGCTGAAGATGCTGGGCTTTGCATCTCAGGGGTGGTTCTCGCTGGCATTCGGCATTCTGGTGCTGGTGTTCCTGCAGACGGCCGCACTGACCCTGATCATCCTCATGCTGTCGGGCATGATGCGCAGCGGTGGCGTGCTTGGCGTCGGCAGCTATCGTGAATTCGTCGACGAGGTCCTGCATGCCACCCGTCGTAGCGCGTAAGGACGCGCTGGCTGGCCAGTTCATTCGATATGTGATCAACGGCCTCGCCGCCACGGCCGTTCACTACGGGGTGCTGCGCTTCAACATCGAGGTGCTGCACATCCCGCTCGCCGCGGCGGCCAATGCTCTGGCAGCGGTGTTTGGCATCATCGCCTCGTTCCTTGGCAGCCGCTATTTTGTCTTTCGCGGCAGACAGGGAAACGTGGCGCGGCAAGGCTCGTTGTTCCTGCTGGTCTATGCCGGCATCGCCCTGTTGCATGGGCTGGTGATGTACGTCTGGGCAGACCGGTTGCAGTTGGATTACCGTATCGGTTTCGTGCTGGCCACGGGCATGCAGATGACCATCAGTTTTGCTGCCAATAAATTCCTGGTGTTCAAATGAACAGATACCTGCGCGCCGTATTGGCGACCGTCATCTTCGTGGTTGCCCTGCTGCTGGTCTACTACGTGCATATGCGCCACTTCCGGGTGAACGTGGTGCTGTACGCCAGTATCCTTGATGCGGTGATCGCCCTTGTGGTCGTGTTCGCAGGGCTGTATCTGCTGAAATGGTTCCGCGATTTCAGTCGTCTGGAGCTGATCCAGCTCGCGGCCATCTGGCTGCTGGGCGGCTACGTGTTCGCGATCTCCGTACCCACAGTGATTGATCGGTCGCTGTCGTTCTACATTCTGGAAAAGCTGCAGCAGCGTGGTGGTGGCATCCGCGAGGATGCATTCCACGAGGTCTTCACCGAAGAGTATGTGCGTGAGCATCATCTGGTGGAGGTGCGTTTGACCGAGCAGCTGCAGTCCGGCACGGTGCAGATCGATGGCGGCTGTGTCAGGTTGACAGCCCGGGGTGAGCGCTTGGCCTCATTCAGCCGCTTCTACCGGAAAAACCTGCTGCCGACCCATCGCCTGTTGATGGGCCAGTACACCGATGCGCTGACCGATCCTTTCCGCGACAGCCGGATGCCGACTGACTACCGTTGCCAGTAGTACGCGCGTCCTGGCATTCGTCCAGGATCCATCGCTTTCCCGTCCTTTCATGGAAGACATGAGTAACCTATCCGTTCGCAGACGCCCTTCGCCCTGGCAATGGGCTGTCGCCGCCTTGCTGGGCGTGTTGCTGGTCCTCGCCCTTGCTTCGGTGGCGCGCCGCTCGCACTTCGAAACCCCTCTGCTGCGCCAGGCGCTCGCCGAAGATGCCGGCTTTGCGGCGTCCGTACCGCGCGAGGTGGTGGATGCTCGTGAACTGATGCGCGCGCAGCGCGAGGATCTCTCGCCGTTGTCGCTTGGGCAGGGTCTGAAAGACGACCCGTTGCTGCAGCAGCGCATGTGGGAGGCGCTGTATCCGGCGCGCTTCAGCGATGCCGATACGCCACATCGCCTGCTGAAGGCGGATGACCCGCTGGCTGCCACCTGCCAGGTTCTCGACAGGAGGGGAAATGTCGTTCTTGCCAACTGCCGTTGAACTGGGACGCCGTGCGGCGCTGGCCATGCTGGCCTCGTTGCTGTTGTGCTATGCCCTGGCGGCCACAGGCTTGATGGGGTGGCCGGTGCTGGTTGCCTTCGCTATCTTCCTGGTCAGTGCCTTGCTGGCGCTTCCCGCAGTGCGTGATCTGCGCGTGTCGCCGTTGGTGCTGGTCGCCTGCGCACTGGTGCTGATCGCATTGGGCAGTCCCAGTGACGGCTGGGACCCGCGGTCGATCTGGCTGTTCCATGCCAAGCGCATCTTCCTGGAGGGCTCGCTGTATGCCCAGCTGGACGACTACGCGCCGTGGAGCCACAACGACTATCCGGCGCTGGTACCGTTGCTGATGGCCTCTGCCGCGGGCCTGCTGGGGCACTGGAACGAGCTGCTGCCCAAGGCTGTGGCCCCGTTGCTGCTGCTGCCTGCCTTGCTGTTGATCGCGCCTAGCCTGCGCTCGCGCTGGTTGGTGGCGCTGTTTGCGTTGTTGCTGCTGAGCACGGGCCGCGAGATGCTGCTCAACGGCTACATGGATGCGCTGGTGGCAGTCTATGCAGTCGCGGTGGTGGCAACCGCTGTCCGCGCCCGCACGACGGGCGGTAGGCCGCGTGCTGGTGAGCTGATCGCATTCGTCCTGCTGGTGGCCGTGCTCTCGATGCTGAAGAACGAGGGTGCCGTGCTGGCTGCCGTACTCACAGCATCCGTGCTGGTGGATGGCCTGTTGCGGGAGCGCCGCCTTGCTTGGCACATCGTCCTTGCCGTGCTCGTGGCCCTGTTGCCGCTGCTGGCATGGAAGCTGAGTGTGGACGGAGCGGGCGTTGGCAATGATCTGGCGGGCAGCGACATGAAGGGCCAGCTGCTCGCTCGCCTGGGCAGCGATGGCGGGAGTCAACTCATCCTCAAGCGACTGCTCCTGGATGCCTGGGTACTGGTTCCGTTGCTGTTGTTGGCAGTGTTCTGGCGACGGACGTTGCGCACGCCGGTGGCGATGACGTCGCTGCTGGCGGCGCTGGCTTACGCCGCGGTGCTGTTCCTCGTCTATCTCGGCACGCCGCATGACCTGGATTGGCACCTGCGGACCAGTGCGGATCGTGTCCGCCTGCCCGTGCTCCTGCTGTTGGCCTTCGCGATGCTGTCCGTGTTGGGGCCGCGCGCAACCCCGGTGGCTCGAGCCGAATGATGTCGCGGCGTTGGCCGCAGCCCCAACGCTCTAGCGGACCTTGCTTTGCCGGCCGGCCTTGCGTCGCGCCGGCAAAGCACCCGGCAACGGCGCCAGCAGCGCCTGCACGTCCTCTTCGCTGAAGCGCGGTCCGGCGCTGCCGCCGCCTTCAAGAATCGATTCGGCCAGCATCGCCTTGCGCTCCTGCAGCTCGGCGATCCGCTCTTCGATGCTGCCGGCGGCAATCAGCCGGTAGACGAACACGGGCTGCTGCTGGCCGATGCGATGGGCACGGTCACTGGCCTGGTTCTCGGCGGCCGGATTCCACCAGGGATCGAAGTGGATGACGGTGTCGGCGGCGGTCAGGTTCAGCCCTACGCCGCCGGCCTTCAGGCTGATCAGGAACAGCGGCACCTCGCCCTGCATGAAACGCTGCACCGGCGTGACCCGGTCCTGGGTATCACCGGTCAGGGTCACATAGGCCAGGCCCAGCCCGTCGAGCGCCTGCGCGATCAGCGCCAGCATGCCGGTGAACTGCGAGAACAGCAGGATGCGGCGGCCTTCCTCGACCATCGACGGCAGCATCTCGCGCAGCAGCTCTAGCTTGGCCGAACCGGCATTGCGTGCCGGCGTTTCGCCCGGCAGCAGGCGCGGATCGCAGCAGACCTGGCGCAGCTTCAGCAGCGCATCCAGTACCCGGATGTGGCTGCGTGCCAGTCCGCTGTCGCTGATGGCCTCGCGGACCTGCTTCTCCATCGCCGCACGTACGGTTTCATAGAGATCACGCTGCCCGCCCTCCATTGTCACCGCACGGGTGATGAGGGTTTTCGGCGGCAGTTCGGCGGCCACCTGGTCCTTGCGCCGGCGCAGGATGAAGGGGCGCAGCCGCTGCGCCAGCAGTTGGGCACGGCGCTGGTCGCTGCCGCGTTCGATGGGGTGGCGCCAATGCTGGTTGAACAGCTTTTCACTGCCGAGCAGCCCGGGCAGCAGGAAGTCGAACTGCGTCCACAGTTCGCCCAGGTGGTTCTCCAGCGGCGTACCGGTCAGGCACAGGCGATGACGCGCCTGCAGCGTGCGCAGCGTGACCGCCGCCCGCGATTTCGGGTTCTTCACCTGCTGCGCCTCGTCCAGGATCAGCAGATGGTAGGAATGGGACTGCAACGCCTGCTCGTCGCGCCACAGCAGGGGATACGTGGTCAGTACAAGATCGTGCTCGGGGATAGCCTCGAACAGCGCTTCACGTGCCGGTCCGTGCAGGGTCAGTACGCGCAGGCCCGGGGTGAAGCGTGCCGCTTCGCTCTGCCAGTTGTGCAGCAGCGAGGTCGGCACCACCAGCAGCGCAGGCCGGTCCAGGCGGCCACTTTCCTTCTCGACCAGCAGATGGGCCAGGGTCTGCAGGGTCTTGCCCAGGCCCATGTCATCGGCCAGCACGCCGCCCAGCCCCTGCTGGCGCAGATACTGCAGCCACGACAGGCCTTCGCGTTGGTAGCTGCGCAGCGTCGCCTGCAATCCCGCAGGCGGTGCCACGTCTTCCGGTGCTGGCGCCTGCAGCAGGCGCTGCACGAGTGCCTGGGTGTCCTTGTGACCCCGGAACTGCAGGTGTGCATCGTCCTGCAGCGCCTGCAGGCGGCCGCGGTCGTGCGCCGACAAGCGCAACGGTGCACCACGCTGGGTAAACAGGTCGGCCAGCAGGGCCATGATCGGCTTCAGTCGCGACGCCTGCAGCGCCAGGCGCGTGTTGCCGCTGGCAGTCAGCAGGATGTTCTCGTCATCGCCAATGGCGTCCAGCTGGCCGCGCGACCAGCGCGGATCGGCGTGCAGCACCTGCTGCAGCAGCGGAACCATGGACACTTTGCGGCCATCCACCTGGATCTCCAACCCCAGGTTGAACCAGCCCGCGTCCTCCGGGTCTGCCTGGATGTCCAGATCGATCTCATCCACCCGGGTGATGCGATGGCGGAAATCGTCATCCGTCTCCACCTTCCAGCCGAGGGCCTCCAGTCGTGGTACATCGCCCAGAAGGAATCCGGTCCAGTCATGGGTACGCAGCTGGAATTGAGGGCCTGCGCCATCCAGAACCGCGCGTGGCTGCGGGTCGCGGTGCAGCTTCACACTGCGCAGCTCGCCTTCCCGTCGCGCTTCTTCAGCCAGGTCGCGGGGCAACAGGGCCAGCCGGCCCTCGGTGTCGTGGGCGAACAGGCTCGGGTCATCCAGGAACCGCACATGCTCGTCGTACTCGAAGGCCACGGTCGCGATATCGGCCCATTGCGACGGGTCGCGGCGGCCGAGCCATGCCGGCCGGAACTCAATCGTATGCAGGCGCAGCACGGGGATCATCGCGCTGATCTGCAGGGTGGGCAGCGTGTCGCTTGCACCGGGGCGCGGCAGGGCAGGGTCGATCTGTTGCAGCATCTGTGCGACCACCGCTTCTTCGTTGGGTAACAGATTGGGCAGGCTCAGGAAGGCGTCGGCGTCCTCGGCCCTGACATCCAGCAGCAGCGGACCGACCTCGCCGGTGACCGGGTCCAGATAGCACGCACTCCGGCCCAGGACCACGCCTCTGGCGCCGCCCTCCACGCTCAACGCGGGTTCCAGCAGCGTCGCGCCCTGCGTCATGCCAACGGTCCAGCCCAGTTCGCCGCGGCGTGGAGCTCCTGACCGGGCCGGCACGTCGCCGTGCGTACCGCAGGAGACCCAGCCATGGCCGCTGGAGACGATCAACTGCAGGGTGGCCGCGAAGTCGATCCATTCGTCCTTCGTCGCGGGCTGCCGCTGGGTGCGTAGCTGGATCATCACCGCCAGATCAGTCGGCGTGAGATATGCCGGAGGATCCAGCAGCAGGTCCGCGGTGATATCCATCCACTTGCCCGTGCTGATCGCACCATCGGTCCCGTACTTGACGCGCCGGACCAGCACGGCGGGGTGGTGGTTATAGGTGGACAGTTCGAAGATGACACCGTTCCGGCGTGGCTGGGCCGGCTGGATCCGCGCGCTCTGCCAACGCGAAAGCTCCGCCAGCAGTTCAGGACGCGGCGGTTGCGTCAGGTTCTGTTCGGTCAGGGGGCTTTCGTCGTCCATGGCAAGCGAATCCAGCATGTACGAGACCAGCACCGCCGCCACATGCTTGCAGGTGCGGCCGACGGGGCAGGAACAGGCACTCTGCAGGCGGCTGCGCGCGGTGCGCGTACTGGCCGTCAGATCGATCTCCACGTAGTAGGGATGCCTGGCCGAACCCTGTACCTCGGCCGTCAGCAGGCCATCGCGGAGTTGCCGGTTGCGCACGCCACCCAGGCACTGCTCGCTTTTCTGCAGTGTCCATTCGTCTATCCAGCGGAACAGGTCTTCGTCTGTGAAGGTCGGCGTCATCGTAGATGGAGGGGCGCAGGCGCTGCAGCACCCTTCTGCGTGGAATCGGCCATTCTACCCAATGCCCGCCTGGTGCTCCGTCAATGCTGCGGCGCATCCAGGCCCTTCGCCGCCCTCCAGCTAGAATGCGGTCATCCTCAACGTGCAGGGTAGTACAGCAATGCAGCAATCGACTTCCACCGGCAAGCGCGGCAAGCGCTTCGCCAGTGCGGCGGAGGCCCTGCAAGGGGTGGTCGCCGATGGCCAGACGCTGGCCGTGGGCGGCTTCGGCCTGTGTGGCATTCCCGAGGCCCTGATCGCCGCGCTGCGCGACAGTGGCGCCAAGGGCCTGACCGTGATCTCCAACAATGCCGGCGTCGATGGTTTCGGCCTGGGCCAGCTGCTGGAAACCCGGCAGATCAAGAAGATGATTTCGTCCTACGTGGGCGAGAACAAGGAATTCGAGCGCCAGTTCCTGGCCGGCGAGCTGGAGCTGGAATTCAATCCGCAGGGCACCCTGGCCGAGCGCCTGCGTGCCGGCGGTGCGGGCATCCCGGCGTTCTTCACTGCCACTGGCTACGGCACGGTGGTGGCCGAGGGCAAGGAAACCCGCGAGTTCGACGGCAAGCACTACGTGATGGAGACCGCGCTGCGTGCCGATGTCGCGCTGGTCAAGGCGTGGAAGGCCGACGAAGCGGGCAACCTGGTGTTCCGCAAGACCGCGCGCAACTTCAACCCGGCCTGCGCGATGGCCGGCAAGGTCTGCATCGTGGAAGTGGAGGAGGTGGTGCCGGTGGGCGCCATCGATCCGGACCAGGTGCACCTGCCGGGTATCTACGTGCATCGCATCGTGCACAACCCGCATCCTGAAAAGCGTATCGAACAGCGCACCATCCGCGCGGAGGGCAACTGACATGGCGTGGACCCGCGATGAGATGGCGGCACGTGCCGCACGCGAACTGACTGATGGCGCCTACGTGAACCTGGGCATCGGCCTGCCGACCCTGGTTGCCAACCACATCCCCGAAGGCGTGGACGTGTGGCTGCAGTCGGAAAATGGCCTGCTCGGTATCGGCCCGTTCCCGACCGATGCCGAAGTCGATGCCGACCTGATCAACGCCGGCAAGCAGACCGTGACCGCACGCGCCGGTGCCAGCTACTTCGGCAGCCACGACAGCTTCGCGATGATCCGCGGCGGCCACGTCAACCTGGCCATCCTCGGCGCCATGCAGGTCACCCACAAGGGCGACCTGGCCAACTGGATGGTGCCCGGCAAGATGGTCAAGGGCATGGGCGGCGCGATGGACCTGGTGGCCGGCGTGCAGCGCGTGGTGGTGCTGATGGAGCACACCGCCAAAAACGGCGAACACAAGATCCTGGCCGAATGCACGCTGCCGCTGACCGGCGTGGGCGTGGTCGATCGCATCATCACCGACCTGGCGGTGTTCGACGTGACTGACAAGGGCCTGTTGCTGGTGGAAGCGGCGCCGGGCGTCAGCGACGACGAACTGAAGGAAAAGACTGGCGTGGCGTTCGTTCGCGCGTGACGCCGGAGGTTCAGCCCCCGCGGGCATATGGGTAGCCCGCGGATGCTGGTTGTGGGGGGGCGCCGTGCACCTGGGAGGTGTCGCCCACGGAGAAGCCGGCGCACGTGGCCACGGCACCGGTCGCGCGCTCGATGGCATGGGCCAGGGTGCCATCGATCTGGCCGGCTTCGACCTCGAACATGCTGGGCAGCAGGTGCGCATCCAGCAGCGGGCGCAGTGCCTGCAGGCGCACCCAGAACATGCTGCCGGACGCGAACTGACCGTCGCCGGGCGCACCGTCCAGCCCCAGCTGTGCCCACAGCCGCTCCATGCGCTGTGCATTGCCACCGATGTAGTCGGCCACATTCAGCAGATGCCCGGCAGGAGCCATCAGCCCCAGGCGGGGATCGGCTTGGAGATGGGCCAGGTTCGCCGCCGCCTGGGCCGGGCCCAGCAGCGCATCAACCATCTCGCGCCGCCACTGGTCACCGTTGTCGCGATGGGTGGAGCGCTTGGTATGCAGCTTCAGCACCAGCGATTCGTTCTGCTGCAGCAGCCGGTCGGCGGCATGCAGGAAGGGCAGGATGTCGCGGCCGTGGTTGTCGTAGGCCCAGATCTCGGCAGGCAGTCCGTGCGACTCGGTGATCGACTGCACCTGTGCTTGCCGGTCAGATGTGGTGGTGATGACAAGACGTGCCGGAAGCCCGCTGTCCTTCACCGCGCTCAACAGCTCGGGCAGCGCGTCCAAGTGCCAGGCATGGATGACGACGCACGGCCGCGATGGTGCAGGCTGCGAGGGCGTCATTGCGCGGCGGGTGGCCTGCAGCCAGGCATGGCCGAGGCGGGCGTCGGGCTCGAGCACAGCACTTTCCGCCCATTCGTTCCAGGCGTTGATGAACACCATGCGCCTGGCCGGCGGAACATCGCGCAGGCGTCCGTGCACCGTGTCGTGCAGCCAGTCAGCATAGCCGCGCGGCGACGCGTGCAGCAGGACGCGTCCGCGTCCGGGGCGGCGGGCCTCGTTGTCCCAACCCGGATTTACGCCCGGATACAACGGATAGTCCGGTAACGGTGCCGTGCGCATCTGCGCCGCCAGCTCGCGCCAGTCGCGCACGTCGCCTTCGTAGCCGGGGTTGAGCAGGAACTGGGACGTGTTCAGCTGACGTGGAGCGGCTATGTTCGGCGGGAACTCCACGGCGGCATCGAAGCCGATATCGCGTGGGTCCGGGCGCTCGAAACTCTGGACATAGGCCAGATGGATCTCGCCGATGCCATTGTCACGGCACCAGCCGCGCCAGCGCGCGGCCGTGGCCTTGGGATCGGGCAGCAGTTGCGGGCGATACAGCAGCAGCACGGGGTGTCCATCGACCTTCAATGCCCGGCGGTCCCGCAGGTATTCGGCGATGTGGGCGATGAAGGCCAGATCATCCTGCTCGCTGTGCTGCTGGCCGATCAGCACGTCCTGGTTTCGACCATCCCAGCGCCGGGTCCAGTTCTCGTTGGCCCAGCACAGGCAGAAAGGCAGTTCAATCGTGCTGTCGGCCAGCCATTGACGCAGGGGCTGCTCCATCAGCGTGTGGCCACTGAACCAGTAGAAGTAGAAGCAGAAGGCACCGATGCCGTGGTCTGTGGCCAGTTTCGCCTGCGCACGTAGCGTCTCGCCAACGCGAAGGTCGTAGAAGCCCAGGTCGCCGGGCAGGCGCGGTTGTACATGACCCTCGAACTGGGGTAAGGCGCGGCTGACATTGCGCCACTCGGTGAAGCCCTTGCCCCACCACGCATCGTTCTCTTCGAATGGATGGAACTGCGGCAGATAGAAGGCCACCAGCGTGGCTGGCGGTGCTGCCGGCAATGGTGCGTCTTCCGCGGCGGCGTAACCGATCGCCCGTTCATCGGCACGCAGCAGCGCACGCGCACCATCGGCTGCTGCGCCGACACGACCGCGCGGCGGCGGTGGGCTCCAGCTGCCGATGCGGTCCAGGCCTTGGTTGCGCAGGCGATCGCGCAGCGCCGCGGGCATCGGCAGGGCACGGAACAACGCGCGCAGGACGGAGAAGCTGAGCTGGCGGATGCCGGACGCTGCGCCACTCATTGCTGGAACCTGGGAAGGAAGACAGTGCGCATTGTTCGGGACCAGCATCGGGACTGAGCCCATTTTCCGGCAATCGCCGTTGCAACGGCAAATCTGTCCGATGCTACTGTGCTGGCATGCTCTTCCCCCACGACCTGCCCGATGCCGAAGTCCAGCACTTGCCCGGTTGGTTACCGGCGGGCGAGGCCGATGCATTGCTGCTGGCGCTTCGGGCCGAAGTGCCTTGGGAGGTGCATCGCATCCGCATGTTCGGCAACTGGGTGGATTCGCCGCGGTTGAGCTGCTGGATAGGCGATCCGCAGGCCCGTTACCGCTATTCCGGTGCTGAATTCGTGCCGCATCCGTGGCCGCTGTCGCTACAGGGCGTACGTGAGCATCTGGAAACCGAAGGTCTCGGCCGCTTCAACAGCGTGCTGCTGAACCGCTATCGCGGCGGTGGCAACTACATGGGCTGGCACAGTGATGACGAACCCGAACTGGGGCCGTCGCCGGTGATTGCCTCACTGAGCCTGGGCGCAGCGCGGCGCTTCCTGCTGCGCCGTCGCGATGACCCGGCGCGGAAGGCCGAATTCCTGCTTGGCCATGGCGATCTGCTGGTGATGGCGGGGCAGACGCAGAGGTTCTACCAGCACGCGTTGCCGAAGATGGCGCGGGTGCAGGGTGAGCGCATCAACCTGACCTTCCGCTGGATTACGCCGCGCTGAGGAATTTGGGGTCAGTGACGTGGGGTCAGAGCCCTTTCCCGAGGGGGAAAGGGATCCGACCCCTGGTGCGTTCAGCGGGTCACGGTCGGTTGGTCGGCCTGCCCGCTCTGCAGCGTCCAACCGACCACATCCTGCGCCAGCTGCTGCAGGCCACGCTCGAACGCGGCAGTGACCGCCGGCACATCGGTGCTGCCGACCGGCTGCGACTGGCGGAAGGTACGGTCAGCGACCACGCGCTGGTCGGCGACGTGGATCAGCTTGGCGTTGACCTCGATCACCACCGTCGGCGTCGCCTGGCCCTGGTAGTCCGATTCGAAGCGGCGCACGTCGGTGGACAGCTTGTAGTCGGCGCGGATGCCGGCGGTGCTGCGTGCCACGCCACGGATCCGGCCGGAATCCTCGAAGCCGCGCAGCAGGGTGTCTTCGATCATGTCGGTGGCCGGCTGCGCCCAGCTGGCCCCCTTGTAGATCTCCAGCTGCGATGGCGTCGGCCGCACGTTGATGCGCGGGCTGTCGACCATGCGTGCGGCGCTGGGCTTGGCCAGCACCAGCTGCCAGCTGGCCTGCGGCCACGCCGGGTCGGCCTTCACCTGCACCGAGGGCGAGTAAAGCGTCACCGCGGTTTTCTCGCTGCTGCCGAGGATGGAGCAGCCGCCCAGCAGGGCGAGCATCGAAGTGGCCAGCAGCAGGCGCGGAAGGGTGGTCGGGCTCATTGGGGTTCGAACTCCTTCGGGGCGTCGCGGCCAAGCAGGTAGCGCGCGGGGTTGTTCTCGAGGCGGTCGCTGACCCGGCGCAGGTCGCGGATCAGCCCGCGCAGTTCGGTCAGCGTCGGGCCCAGCTGGCCGAGACCGTCGTTGGCGAAGCTGTTGATCGCGGCGCGGTTCTCGCCAAGGATCGAATCGGCGTTGCCGGCGGCCGAGTCGAGCTTGACCAGGGTGCCGTCGAGCTTGTCGATGATGCCCGGCAGCTGCTGCACCAGGTTCTTGTCCAGGCGCTCGATGGTGCCGTTGGTAGTCTTCAGCGTGGTGTCGAGGCTGCGCGCGGCATCGCGAGCGCTGAGCAGCAGCGCCTGGGTACCCTGGTCGCGGTCAGCCAGGCCGCCGCTGATGGTTTCCAGGTTGGCCAGTGTTGCGTTGATGGACGCCACGTTGCGGTCGCTGAGGATCTGGTCCATGCGCTCGACGATGCGGTTGGCCACATCGGTGATGTTCTGCAGGGCCGACGGTGTGGTCGGGATGATCGGTGCCGGGTCCTTGTTGACCGTGGTCAGCGCCGGCGACTGCGGCGTGCCGCCACTGAGCTGGATGATCGACGGGCCGGTCAGGCTGGTGATCGCCAGCTTGGCACGAGTATCGGTCTTCACCGGCGTGGTCGAGTTCAGGCGGATGCGTGCGACCACCTGGCGCGGGTCATCCGGTACCAGGTTCAGTTCGATGATCGAACCGACCGCGATGCCGTTGTACTGCACCGGGCTGCCGACCGACAGGCCGGTGACCGCCTCGCGGAACACCACGCGGTATTCCTGCCAGGTGCGGTCGGAGGAGTACTTGGCGGCCCACAGGCCGAAGGCCAGCAGGGCCAGGCCGGTGATCAGGGTGAACGCGCCGATCAGCACGTAGTTGGCTTTGGTTTCCATGGCTCAGGCACTCTCGATCTGTTCGCCGCGGGCGGCACGCGCGCGCGGTCCGTGGAAATACTCCTGGATCCACGGATGGTCCAGTTTCTCGATCTCCGGCAGCGGCGCATTGGCCACCACCTTGCGGTCGGCGATCACCGCCACCCGGTCGCAGATCGCGTACAGGGTGTCCAGATCGTGGGTGATCAGGAACACGGTCAGGCCCAGTGCTTCCTGCAGGGTCTTGATCAGGCGGTCGAAGGCCGCCGCGCCGATCGGGTCCAGTCCAGCAGTGGGTTCATCCAGGAACAGCAGCGGCGGGTCCAGGGCCAATGCACGGGCCAGGCCGGCACGCTTGCGCATGCCACCGGACAGCTGCGAGGGCAGCTTGTTGATCGCGTCGGCGGGCAGGCCGGCCAGCTTCACCTTCAGCAGCGCCAGTTCGTAGTGCCAGCGCTCGGGCAGTTCGCGGTGGTGCTCCTTCAGCGGTACCTGCACGTTCTCGCCCACCGTCAGCGACGAGAACAGCGCGCCGTCCTGGAACAGCACGCCGGTGTTGCGTTCGATGTGCAGGCGGCTCTCGGCATCGTCGGCGCGCGCATCGCGGCCGAGCACTTCGATCTGCCCGGCATCGGGCACGCGCAGGCCGAGGATCGAGCGCATCAGCACCGATTTGCCGGTGCCCGAACCACCCACCACGCCGAGGATCTCACCGCGGCGCACGTCCAGGTCCAGGTCCTCGTGCACGGTCTGGCTGCCGAATCGATTGACCAGGCCACGCACGCGGATGGCGAGGTCGTGGCCGTCATCGTCGCGCATGGGCACTTCTTCGGGTGTCGGATGCGTGCTCATGTCACCAGTCCATGTGCATGAACCACAACGCCGCGAAGGCGTCGATGATGATCACCAGCGAGATCGTCTGCACCACGCTGGAGGTGGTGCGCTCGCCGACCGACTGCGCCGTGCCTTCGACCTTCAGGCCTTCCAGGCAGCCGATCAGGCCGATCACCAGCGCGAACACCGGCGCCTTGGACAGGCCCACCAGCATGTGCCGCACTTCCATCGTGTCGTGCATGCGGGCGATATACATCTGCGGTGGAATATCCAGGTCGAATGCGCCCACCGTGATGCCGCCGGCCAGGCCGGCGACCATCGCGATGAAGGTCAGCAGCGGCAGCGTGACCAGCAGCGCGAACAGCCGTGGCAGTACCAGCAGGTCGATCGGGTCCAGGCCCAGTGTGCGCATCGCATCGATTTCCTCGCGCGCCTTCATCGCACCGATCTGCGCGGTGAACGCGCTGGCAGTGCGGCCGGCCAGCACGATCGCGGTCAGCAGCACGGCGAACTCGCGCAGGAAGGCGATGTTGACCAGCTCGACCACGTAAATCTCGGCGCCGAAATCGCGCAGGATGGTCGAGCCGAGGAAGGCGATCACCGCGCCGACCAGATAGGACAGCAGCGCCACCAGCGGTACCGCATCCAGCCCGACCTGCTCCATCTGGTGCACGGTGGCGGTCAGGCGGAAACGGCGGGGTTCCTTCACCAGGCGCGCGGCCTTGACCAGGTTCTCGCCGAGGAAACTGCACAGCGCCTTGATGTTGTGGCCGGTGGCATGGACGCTGACACCCAACCGTTCCAGCGCGGCCAGCACGCCGAAATCGCGCTTGGGCTTGGGCCGGTCGTCGGCCACTTCCTCGATGGTGCACACCAGCGCCTGGTGATCCGGACGGAACTGCAGCGCGTCCTCGCCGAGGTCGGCGCGATGGGCCACGCGCAGCACCTGCAGCACGCCCGCCGAATCCATCTTCTCGATGCCGGTGGCATCGATGCCGGTCAAGGTGTCGGGAACGTCGCGCAGGACTTCGGCCGCGGCCAGCGCGGTCTTCAGGGTCCAGGTGCCGGACAGGCGGATCAGGCCCGGGTCATGGGCATCCTGTTCGAGCTGGGGGGCGTGGTTCGGGGTCACTTGGGCCATTCGGGTCGCAGCATAACCGTTCTGTATCGGGCTTCGCGTCGAACTCGGATGAATTTCTCCGGTAAGCCCCAGCCTAGGTAATACTACGGCGCATGTCCGCAGACGCTCACACGATCCCCACGCCCCAGGCCACCTACGCACAGCGCGTGGCCTTTGTTTCCGAGATCGCCGGACGCCTGCACAGCTATGGCACAACGGCTCAGCGCCTGGAAACGGCGGTGGTGGCACTGGCCCGCCAGCTCGATCTGGATTGTGAACCGTGGTCGAATCCCACCGGTATCATTCTCAGCTTCAGCGACCCGGCGCAGGCGATCGGCTCCAGTGACATCACCCGCGTGATCCGCCTGGCGCCCGGTGAAAACGATCTGCACAAGCTCAGCGTCGCCGACCATATCGCCGAGGAAGTGGCCAACGGGCGGATGAGCATCGCCCAGGGCCACACCGCGCTGCGCCAGCTGGACAAGGATCCGGGCCGCCGCGGCAAGCTGCGCACCATCCTTTCGTTCACTCTCGGTGCGGCCGGCGTGGCCGGCATGTGGAAGCTGCCGTGGCTGGACATCGCCACCGCCGGTGTCATCGGCCTGATGATCGGCCTGCTCGGCATGGTCACCGATCGCCGCCCGGCCACCCGCGAGGCAGCCGAGGCACTGGCTGCGCTGCTGGCCGGCCTGGTGGCCACGCTGGTGGCGTCCTTCGTCGGCGCGCTCAACCTCAATACGGTGATCATCGCCTCGCTGGTGGTGCTGCTGCCAGGCATGTCGCTGACCAACGCGGTCAACGAGCTGGCCAGCCAGCACTGGGTGTCGGGTACCGCGCGCTTTGCTGGGGCGTTGACCACCATCATGAAGCTCAGCGTCGGCGCAATGATCGCGGTGACCCTGGCCGACGTGCTCGGCCTGGATCCGGTGATCCGTGCGACGCGCCCGCAGGGGCCATGGGTCGAGTGGGGTTCGCTGCTGACCGCGGCCTTCGCTTTCGCGATGCTGTTCAAGGCCAACCGTCGCGACTATCCGTGGGTGATCGCCGCCTCGGTGGCCGGCTATGCGATCTCCAAGTTCGGCGGCCATGCCTGGGGTGCGCCGGCCGGCATCTTCCTGTCGGCGATGCTGCTGACCGCCGGTGGCAACCTGTTCGGGCGCCTCGTTGGCCGCCCGGGCGCGATCATCCGTCTGCCCGGCATCATCATGATGGTGCCCGGCAGCACCAGCCTGCGCGGCGTGCTGACCCTGGTCCAGCAGCAGGACGTAGGCGCCGGCCAGAGTGTGTTCCTGACCGTGCTGAACGTGGTGATGGCGCTGGTTGCTGGCCTGCTGTTCGGCAACCTGCTGATGCCGGCCCGCAAGACGCTGTGATCAGGCGGTAGCGCCGGGCCATGCCCGGCGGATCGGGGAACCAACCGCTGCGCTCGCCGGGCATGGCCCGGCGCTACCTAAAAAAAACGCCGGCTTTCGCCGGCGTTTTTCATTGCATCCCGATCCGGCCTCAGGCCTTCTTGATCAGGAAATCTTCCGGCTTCTTGTTGCCCTTGGCGGTCAGTTCGGCCATCCAGCGCGGCTGCTTGCCGCGACCGGTCCAGGTTTCCTTCGGATTGGCCGGGTTGCGGTACTTCGGGGCAACCTTGCCCAGCTTGCGGCCGGCGGTCTTCGACGGTGCCTTGGCGGCCTTGGCCACTTTGCGCGCGCGCGGGGCCGGGGCATCGCCGAACAGTTCCTCGATGGTGTAACCCTCGGTCTTGGCCAGCTTGATCAGCTGGGCCCGGACCTTGGTGATCGGCCGGCGCTTGGCGACGATGGTCTGCTGCTTCTTGGCGGTGCGGATCAGGGCGCCCAGCTCGCGTGCCGACAGGCCGGTCAGGTCAATGCTCATTTACGGTTACTCCGGAAACTAATGTGTGGACGGGACGAGCCAGTCCATGGCGTCGGCGGACAGAATAGTGATGAATTAATCAGAGCACAAATGCAGGCAGGACAGGGCTTGGCGGCATGCCGGCTGCATTGCGTCGATTTTGACCGGATTATGTCCGCTGCAATATCGATCAGATGAACACAACGCAAAAAAAGACCGGGGCATGCCCCGGTCTTTTCTTGATCAACCCTGCAGGCGCTGCAGCAGGGTGGCCTTGTCCAGGCTTTCCGCTTCGCTGGCGCGGCGCGAGCGGTACTCGTAGGTACCGGCGGCCAGGCCACGTTCGCTCACCACCACGCGGTGCGGGATGCCGATCAGTTCCATGTCGGCGAACATCGCGCCCGGGCGCAGGCCACGGTCATCGAGCGCCGCGTCCAGGCCCGCATCGCGCAGTTCCTGCAGCAGGTTGGTGGCGGCGTCGGCCACGGCGGCGTCCCCCTTCGGGTTGATCACGCACACCACCACCTGCCACGGCGCCATCGCGTCCGGCCAGATGATGCCGGCATCGTCATGGTTCTGTTCGATCGCGGCAGCCACCACGCGCGAGATGCCGATGCCATAGCAGCCCATCGCCATCACCGCGGCCTTGCCATTCTCGTCCAGCACGGTGGCATCAAGCGCTCGGGCGTACGTACGGCCGAGCTGGAACACGTGACCGACTTCGATGCCACGGGCGATCTTCAGTTCACCACCGTCCAGCGCGCGGTCACCGGCACGCACGTTGCGGATGTCGGCCACTTCCGGTTCCGCCAGATCGCGGCCCCAGTTGACGCCGGCCAGGTGGAAACCGGCTTCGTTGGCGCCGACGACGAAGTCGGACATCGCCGCCACTTCGCGATCAGCCACCACGCGGATGGCCTTGGCCGGCGCAATCGGGCCGAGGAAGCCCGGCACGCTGCCCAGGTGCTCGGCGATTTCCGCCTCACTGGCGAAGCGCTGTTCATCCAGGCCGGCAACCTTGGCCAGCTTGATCTCGTTGACCTCGTGGTCACCGCGCACCAGCACCAGCACGAACTGCTGTGCTTCGCCTTCGCCGGCGATCAGCGCCACCGACTTCACCGTGCGCTGCAGGTTGATGCCGAGCAGGGCCGCGACATCCTCGCAGGTCTTCTGGGTGGGGGTATCGACCTTGCGCATGGCTTCGCTGGCGGCCGCACGCGGTGCCGGATCGGCGGCAATCGCCGCTTCCATGTTGGCCGCGTAGTCCGAGCCGGTGGAGAACACCAGCGCATCTTCGCCGGAATCGGCGATCACGTGGAATTCCTGCGAGGCGTCGCCACCGATCGCACCGGAGTCCGCCTGCACCATGCGGAAATCCAGGCCGAGGCGGGTGAAGATGCGGCTGTAGGCCGACTTCATGTTCTCGTACTCGCGCACGAGGCACTCATCGTGCAGGTGGAACGAGTAGGCGTCCTTCATCAGGAATTCGCGTGAACGCATCACGCCGAAGCGCGGGCGGATCTCGTCGCGGAATTTGGTCTGGATCTGGTAGAAGTTGACCGGCAGCTGCTTGTAGCTGGACAGCTCGCTGCGCGCGAAGTCGCAGGCGGCTTCCTCGGCGGTCGGGCTGTAGCAGAAGGTCTGGTCCTTGCGGTCCTTGATCTTCAGCAGCTGCGGGCCGAACTTCTGCCAGCGGCCGGTCTGCTCCCACAGTTCCTTCGGCTGGATGGTCGGGATCTGGAATTCCACGGCACCGGCACGGTCCATTTCCTCGCGGACGATGCGTTCAACCTTGCGCAGCACGCGCAGGCCCAGCGGCGACCAGGTGTACAGGCCGGATGCGAGCTTGCGGATCATGCCCGCGCGCAGCATCAGCCGGTGGCTGGTGAGCTCGGCGTCGCTGGGGGTTTCCTTGGTGGTGTGCAGGTGGAACTGGGAGAGGCGCATCGGCGGCTTCGGATAACGGCAGAGACGCCTATTCTGCCAGCCCGGCCGGGGTGGGGGGTACTGGCAGGGCTGCGCCCTGCACCCGCCTCAAGCAACGTCAACTGCAACAGCAACAGCGGGTTTCCCGTGGGATGGCGGGGTGGGTCCGGTTGCGGGAGACGCCGTAAACCCGTCCATGGGGGCTTGGCCGCGGCATCCATGCCGCGGACACTCCCGCAACCGGACCCACCCCGCCTTCGACAGTTTCCCGCGATCTGCCCGCATTTCTGTAGAGCCGAGCCATGCTCGGCTGCTGTTCGATCAATTCTCGAAACATTCGATTTCCATGGAGATTCATCCACGCATGGCGTGGATCTACTGTGTCGACCAAGGTCGACACCTACCAACAGCCGCCGGAACCTGTCGAAGGCAGGGCACTGTGGGTTTGCGGGGTGTGAGCCGCATGGATGCGGCGACCAAGCCCCCATGGACGGGTTCACGGCGGCCCCGCAAACCCACAGTGCCCTGCCATCCCCCAGGAAGCCGCTCTGGCATTTGACGTTGCCCTTGCTATTGCCTCTGCGGGTGCAGGGCTGCAAGCCCTGCCGATACCCTCACTCCGCCGGGCAGTAGGCCTTGATGGCGGCTTCAGCCAATCCCTTCTGCGCGCTGCGCTGCTCCTGGGTCAACGCGGTATCGGCCTTGCCGTCGCCGTTGGTGTCCTGCATGACGGTGCCGGTGCTGTCCAGCAGGGCCAGGTTGGCGCGGGCGGTGCTGCACTGCTCGGGCACCGGCGCGGCGGGGGTCTCGGCGCTGGCCGCTGCCTGCGGGCTGCGGGCCTGCTCGCGGGTCTCGAACTTCTTGCCCGCCGGCGGGGTCTCCGAATACTGGGTCACGCCATTGGCGTCCTTCCATTTATAGACCGGGCCGGCCACGGCGTTGGCACTGGCCAACAGCAGCAGGCATCCAAGGCAGGACAGGGCACGCATGGCAAACTCCACGGAATGGGCGTAGAACGCCGATTGCAGCATTGCCGCCGACCACTGGCAAGTCGATTAAACTGGATTCCATGGACCCGATCACACCGCCGCCGCGCTCGCGCACGATTTACCTGCTGCCCAACCTGTTCACCACCGCCGGCCTGTTCGCTGGCTTCTACGCGATCATCGCCGCGGCCAACGGGGATTTCGTCAACGCCAGCATCGCCGTGTTCGTCGCGGCGGTGATGGATGGCCTGGACGGGCGCGTGGCGCGCCTGACTGGCACCAGCAGCGAGTTCGGCGTGCAGTACGACTCGCTGGCCGACCTGGTCAGCTTCGGCATGGCCCCGGCGCTGGTGATGTACCACTGGTCGCTGTCGTGGCTGAAGTTCGATGACCCGCTGCTGGGGCGCGTCGGCTGGGCCGTGGCCTTCCTGTATGCCGCCTGCGCGGCACTGCGCCTGGCCCGCTTCAATACCCAGGTGGCAGTCGTCGACAAGCGCTGGTTCGTCGGCCTGGCCAGCCCGGCCGCGGCCGGCCTGATGATGTCCTTCGTCTGGGCCTTCGCCGATGGCAACCTGGGCTGGGACGGCAACCAGCTGCGCTACGTGGCGCTGGCGGTGACGATTGTCTCCGCACTGCTGATGGTCAGCCGCATCCGCTTCTGGAGCTTCAAGGGCGGTGCCGCCAAGGGCGGCCGTTCGGACCGGGTGCCATTCCTGGTGCTGGCACTGGTGCCGGTCGCCATCGCCATCGCGGTGATCGATCTGCCGCGCGTGCTGTTTGCGGTCGGCATCCTGTACGCGCTGTCCGGCCCGGTGATGTGGGCGGTGCAGCGCCTGCGCAAGAAGCCCGAGGCCGCGTGAGCCAGGACCTGCCCGTGCTGTGGTCATCGGCCCAGCAGGCCTGGCTGCAGGCCATGGGCTACACCGTCTATCATGACGGCCAACTGGCCGCCGAACTGGACGCCGCGCTGCAGTTGAGCGTGGCCGAAGCCGAGGCCGCACAGCCGGCGGAACCGGCGCGGGCGAGCAGCCCAATCGCGCGCGAGCACCCCGCCGAAGCCGTCCCCGCGCCCCGTGCGGAACGCCCGGCTCCGCCGCGCCGCGAGACGCCGGTCAGCGCACCGGATACGGCGCCTGCACCGGCCCGGCCGCTGCCCAGCGGCAATGCGCGGCAGCCGGTCGTGCGCCTGCCGGATCGCCTGCAGATCGCGTTGTTGCGCGCGTCCGGCTGCAATCCCAACGACCCGGCCACACAGACCCTGATGGAGAGTTGGCCGCTGGACCAGCTGCGTCACGATCCGGCCGCCAAACGCGCGCTGTGGCCGCAGCTGCGCGCCCTGCGCAAGCGGGGCATGCCGTGAGTGCGGTCCGGCAGCCCGGTCCGGTCAGCCTGCGCGCGCTGCGCGAGAGCGACCTCACGGTGGTGATGGCGATCGAGGTGCGCGGTTATCCGTTTCCGTGGACCCGCGGCATCTTCGTGGATTGCCTGCGTGCCGGTTACCCCGGCCTGGCCATGGAGCGTGACGGCGAGCTGATCGGCTACGGCATGCTCAGCATCGCCGCCGACGAGGCACATGTCCTCAACATCTGCATCGATCCGTTGACGCAGTCGCGTGGCCTGGGTCGCCAGTTGCTGCGCGCACTGGTGCAACTGGCCGGCGACCGTGGCGCGCAGCGTGTGTTCCTGGAAGTGCGGCCTTCGAATACACCGGCACTGGCGCTGTATCACAGCGAAGGCTTCAACGAGATCGGCCGTCGCCCGCGCTACTACCCGGCGGCACAGGGCCGCGAGGACGCGGTGGTGATGGCGATCGAACTGGTCCACGGCGACCTGCAGGCGATGCCGCCGCTGTAACGAAGAAGGGTTGCCGGCCAGCGGCCGGCACTACCGGTAGCTGCCAACCTTGGTTGGCACGTCTTGCTCACGCCAACCGCAACGCCAACACGCCGCCCACGATCAGCGCCGCCGCCAGCCAGCGCGCGCGCGGAATCCGTTCGCGCAGCAGGAACACCGAGATCAGCAACGCGAACAGGATCGACGATTCGCGCAACGCGGAGACCATCGCCACCGGTGCCTGAGTCATTGCCCATAGCGCCATCGCGTAAGAGGCGGTGGTGCCGGCGCCGCCGGCCAGCCCCAGCGGCCAATGCTGCCGCGCATAGTCCAGCACCGCGCCGCCGCGGGTGTACAACGCCCACAGTGGTAGCGGAATGCCTGACAGCAGGAACAGCCACAGCGTGTAGCTGAGTGCGCTGCCGGACTGGCGCGCGCCCTGCGCATCGACCAGGGTGTAGGTGGCGATCATCGCCGCGGTCAGCAGCGGCAGGCGCAGCTGGCCGCCACGCGCACCCAGTGCCATGCACAGGATACCGGTGCTGACCAGCACCACGCCCAGCCACGCTGCAGGCGACAGCTGCTCGCCCAGCAGTGTGCCCGCCAACGCGACCAGGATCGGCGCGCTGCCACGCATCAGCGGGTAGGCCAGGCTCATGTCGACCTGCTGGTAACAACGTGCGACCAGCCCGTAATAGGTCACCTGCAGCAGCACCGAAGCGGCCAGCCATGGCCAGCTGTGCGCGGCGGGGAAGGGCAGGAAGGGCAGGGCAGCGGCGGACAGCAACGCGGCGCTGCCGGTGACCAGCACGGTGCCGAGGAACTTGTCCGGCCCGCGCTTGACGATCGCGTTCCAGCTGGCGTGCAGGGCTGCAGCGGCGAGAACCAGCAGGAAGATGGAAAGCGGCATCCAGCGATGATGCCATGCGCGCGAAATGTAGAGTCGAGCGGGGCTCGACTCTACAAAAGGAAACGCCGGGCAGTACCCGGCGCTTCCCGGCGCTTACAGCTTCGCGCGCTGCTCGCGCAGGCCGGCCAGCTGGGTGTTCCAGTCGACCAGGCGCACGCGTTCCTGCTCGACCACGGCCGGCGGCACCTTGTCGGTGAACTTGGCCAGCTTGGTCTCGCTCTTTTCCTTTTCGACTTCGACGCGGGCGATTTCCTTGTCCAGGCGCACGCGCTCGGCATCGAGATCGACCAGGCCTTCCAGCGGCACCAGCAGCTTCAGCTCACCGACGATCGCGGCGGCGGCCGGCGGTGCGCTTTCGCCTTCGGCCAGCCACTGGATGCTGTCCAGCTTGAGCAGGAACGACAGCGAGGCGCTGAAGCGTTCGATGCGCACGCGGTCCTGCTCCAGGCCGGCCTGCAGGCGCAGCGGCACCTGCTTGGACGGGGCGACGTTCAGTTCGCTGCGCACGCGACGCACCGCACTGATCACCGCCTTCAGCCATTCCACGTCGGCCTCGGCCTGGGCGAAATCGCCTTCGAACTCGGCGGCGGTCGGGTACGGGCGCAGCGACAGCGTGGTTTCGGCCAGGCCCAGTCGCGGGGCCAGCTGCTGCCACAGCTGTTCGGTGATGAACGGCGTGAGCGGGTGCAGCAGGCGCAGCAGCGCTTCCAGCACGTACAGCAGGGTGTGGCGGGTGCTTTCGGCGTCGGCGGCATCGGCACCGTTCAGCGCCGGCTTGCTCAGTTCCAGGAACCAGTCGCAGAACTCGTTCCAGGCAAACTCGTACAGGCACTGCGCCAGCAGGTCGAAGCGGTAGTTGGCGTAATGGCCCTGGGCCTCGCTGGACACGGCCGCAAGGCGCGAAAGGATCCAGCGCTCGGCATCGGTACGCGGGGTCGGCATGCCGGTGAACGCTGCACCCTCGGTGTTCATCAGGGTGAAGCGGCTGGCGTTCCACAGTTTGTTGCAGAAGTTCTTGTAGCCCTCGGCGCGGTTCATGTCGAACTTGATGTCGCGGCCGTGGGTAGCCAGCGCGGCGATGGTGAAGCGCAGCGCATCGGCACCGTGGGCGGCGATGCCGTCCGGGAATTCCTTGCGGGTGGCCTTCTCGATCTTCTCCACCATCTTCGGCTGCATCAGGCCGCCGGTGCGCTTGGCAACCAGGTCGTCGATGCTGATGCCGTCGATGATGTCCAGCGGGTCGAGCACGTTGCCCTTGCTCTTGGACATCTTCTGGCCCTGGCCGTCGCGGATCAGGCCGGTGAAGTAGACGTCCTTGAACGGGATCTTCCCGACCAGGTTGTCGGTGGCCATGATCATGCGCGCCACCCAGAAGAAGATGATGTCGAAGCCGGTGATCAGTACCGACGACGGCAGGTAGCGGTCGAAGCCGCGCTCGGCCATGGCCTGCTCGTTCGGCCAGCCCAGGGTGGAGAACGGCCACAGCTGCGAGGAGAACCAGGTCTCCAGCACGTCGCTTTCCTGGTTCAGCACCACGTCGCTGCCCAGGCTGTGCTTTGCGCGCACTTCCTCTTCGCTGCGACCGACGTAGCAGCTGCCGGTGGCTTCGTCGAACCACGCCGGAATGCGGTGGCCCCACCACAGCTGGCGGCTGATGCACCAGTCCTGGATGTTGTTCATCCAGTGGCGGTAGGTGTTGATCCAGTTCGGCGGCACGAAGGAAATGCTGCCGTCTTCGACCAGCTCCAGGCCACGCTTGGCCAGGTCGTCCATCTTCACGAACCACTGGTCGGTCAGGTACGGCTCGATCACCTGGCCGGTACGGTCGCCGCGCGGCACCTGCAGCTTGTGCGCCTTGGTCTCGACCAGGATGCCCAGGTCTTCCAGCTCGGCCAGCACGGCCTTGCGCGCGGCGTAGCGGTCCAGGCCCTGGAAGCGCTCCGGCGCGTTCTCGTTCAGCGCTGCCACCGGAGTGAACAGGTTGATCATCGGCAGGCTGTGGCGCACGCCCACTTCGTAGTCGTTGAAATCGTGGGCCGGGGTGACCTTGACCACGCCAGTGCCGAAGGCGCGGTCCACGTAATCATCGGCGATCACCGGCACGCGGCGGCCGGTCAGCGGCAGCACCACGCTCTTGCCGATCAGGTGCGCATAGCGGGCGTCTTCCGGATGCACCATCACCGCGGTATCGCCCAGCAGGGTTTCCGGACGGGTAGTGGCCACCACCAGGTAGTCGCGGGTTTCGCGCAGGGTTTCCACGCCGTCGGCATCGCGCTCGACGTGCTCGTAGCTCAGGCCGTCATCCAGCGTGTAGGCGATCGACCACAGGAAGCCGTCTTCCTCGGCGCTCTCCACTTCCAGGTCGGAGATGGCGGTCTTCAGCACCGGATCCCAGTTGACCAGGCGCTGGCCGCGGTAGATCAGGCCCTGCTCGTACCAGCGCACGAAGGCTTCGTTCACCGCCGCCGAAGGCTGCGGATCCATGGTGAAGGTGCTGCGCGACCAGTCGGCCGAGGTACCGAGGCGGCGCATCTGGCGTTCGATGATGTCACCGGACTGCTGCTTCCACTCCCAGACCTTGCCGATGAAGCCCTCGCGACCCAGCGAATCGCGGGTCTCGCCCTTGCCTTCCAGCGCCAGGTTGCGGCTGACCACCATTTCGGTGGCGATGCCGGCGTGGTCGGTACCCACCTGCCACAGCGTGTCGTAGCCGCGCATGCGGTGGTAGCGCACCAGTGCATCCATCAGGGTCTGCTGGAAGGCATGGCCCATGTGCAGGGTGCCGGTCACGTTCGGCGGCGGCAGCAGGATGGTGTACGGCTCGCCCGTGCCGGACGGCTTGAAGTGGCCGGCCTTCTCCCAGGCCTCGTAGAGGTCGGTCTCGAAGGACTTCGGGTCGTAGCTGGAGGCGAGTTGGGTCATGCGGGGCAACCGGTAATCAAGGCGGAAGGGAGATCAGCGCGGCCCGAGGGCGCGCCGGATCTTCTGGTCGGTGTGGTACTGGCTGACCGCGTAGGCGGCCCAGATCGCGGCGGGCAGCCAGCCGATCAGGGTGATCTGCAGGATCAGGCAGACGATGCCGGCAAACGGCCGGCCGATGGTGAAAAAGGACAGCCAGGGAAGAATCAGGGCGATCAGCAGGCGCATCAAGGGGTCCTCGCTGGACTTACATGTCGTGCTTGTTCAGGTCGTAACCGGCGGCCTTGTACTGGCGCCAGCGCTCGCGCAGCGGTTCGCGCGCTTCCGGGTCGGCCGGGACCACTTCCAGCACGCGCTCGCACTGTCCCAGCCAGGGTTCGTCGCGCAGGTTGATCACCAGCGGGCGGGCCGGCGCTTCAGTGCCGGGCACGGCGATCAGCACCAGGGCCTCTTCCTCGTCCATGTCTTCGCCGGCGATCTGGTGCGGGATGTAGGCATCGTTGTCGAACGCCCACAGCAGTTCGTCCAGCTCCTCGGCCTGGGCCTGGTCGCGGGCCAGCACCAGGGTGAACAACCCGGCGTCGTTGGCCTTGCGCGCCAGCTCGCAGACCAGGCGCAGCGGCTCGGTCAGGAAGCGGGGCTTGGCGATCAGGTAGAAGTCGGCGCGGGGCATGGCAGGATCCGGGTCAGGCAGGGGCCCGGCGCTGCCGGGCGAGGCCCTGGCCGGCGGGCGCCGGCCAGGGTCGGGTACGGCATCAGGCGCGGGCGGCCTGGTCCAGCAGCCACTGGCTCAGCAGGCCGACCGGGCGGCCGGTGGCCATGCCACGCTTGCCTTCATCGCTGGCCACACCGGCGATGTCCAGGTGGGCCCAGCGCTGGCCTTCGGCGAAGCGCGACAGGAAGCAGCCGGCGGTGATCGCACCGGCCCAGCGGCCGCCGATGTTGTAGACGTCGGCGAAGGTCGAATCCAGCATCGGCTGGTATTCGTCCCACAGCGGCAGGCGCCAGGCGCGGTCGAACACCTGCTCGCCGGCGGCCAGCAGCTCATTGGCCAGGTCGTCGTGCTTGCTCATCAGGCCGGCGGTCTGGTGGCCGAGGGCGACCATGCAGGCACCGGTCAGGGTGGCGACGTCGACCAGCGCGGCCGGCTCGAAGCGCTGCGCGTAGGTCAGGGCGTCGCACAGGATCAGGCGGCCTTCGGCGTCGGTGTTGCCCACTTCGATGGTCTTGCCCGACATCGAGGTGATCACGTCGGACGGACGATAGGCGTTGCCGTCGATGGCGTTTTCGACCGCCGGCACCACCACCACCAGGTTCAGCGGCAGCTTGGCCTTGACCGCAGCGACGAAGGTGCCGATGACGTTGGCGCCACCGCACATGTCGTACTTCATCTCTTCGATGCCGCCCTGGGTCTTCAGGTTGACGCCACCGGTATCGAAGGTGATGCCCTTGCCGACCAGCACGTACGGCTTGGCATCGCCGCCATTGTTCCACTTCAGCACGACCAGGCGCGGGCGGTTGGCCGAGCCACGGGCCACGGCGAGCAGCGAGCCCATGCCCAGCGCTTCCATCTGGTGCTCGTCGAGGATCTCGGCTTCGGCACCGTCGTGCTCGCCGGCGAACTTCACGCCGACCTCGGCCAGGTAGGCCGGGGTGCAGTAGTTCGGCGGCAGGTTGCCCAGCTCGCGGGCGAACTCGACACCGGCGGCGATGGCCTGGCCCTGGGCCAGGGCCTGCGCGTCGTCACCGGCGATGGCCAGCTGGGCCAGGCCGGCGTCGTCGGCCTTCTTCTTGCCCAGGGTAGCGGTGTAGCGGTAGGCGGCGTGATCGGCGGCGATCACCGCCTGGCGGATCGCCCAGGCCGCATCGCGGTCCTTCACTGCCACTTCGGACAGGGTGAACAGTGCGCTGCGGACAGCGCCGGCCTTCAGCGCGCGTACGGCATCGCCGACCGCCTTCAGGTACTGCGGCACGCCGAAACGGGCCGCTTCGCCCAGGCCGACCACCAGTACGCGCGGGGCGGTCACGCCCGGCAGGTCGTGCAGCAGGGTGGTCGCGCCGGTCTTGCCGGACAGGTCGCCACGCTGGGCCAGGGCGGCCAGGCGGCCACCGCTGGCGGCATCCAGTGCCTGCGCGGCCGCAGTCAGGGTATGGTCGGCATAGGCGCCGACGACCAGGCAATCAACGGCGGCCGAAGCCGCGGCGAGGTGGTTCAGGGTGAATTCGAGAGCCATTGAGCAGATTCCATTGGCAAGTCCGTACAATCGCGGACCGTTTACGCCCAGACAGTAGACTGGGCGGCACCGCGAACGAACCCCAGAGTTTAAACCACCGCCCCATGTTGAAGCTCGACCGATACCTGCTGGGCGATTTCGTCCAGAGTTTCCTGGCTACCCTGATCGTCCTGCTGGTGGTCAGCGTGGGCGGCGTGCTGGTGGACATCCTCGGCAACATCGCCGATGGGCGCCTGCCGGCCAAGCTGCTGTTCTCTCAGCTGGGCCTGCAGTTCATCGCCTACCTGCCGCTGATCCTGCCGCTGGCGCTGATGCTGGGCCTGCTGCTGGCGGTCGCCCGCCTGTACCGGGACTCGGAAATGGCGGTGATCACCGCCATTGGCGTGGGCCCCAAGCGCCTGCTGCGGCCGCTGCTGATGCTGGTGCTGCCGGTCGTGGCCCTGGTGGGGGCCTGCTCACTGTGGCTGGGGCCCTGGGCCGGGCGGGTGGCCGAGCAGATGATCATCGAGGCCAACCGCAGCGTGCTGATGGCCGGACTGGAGCCGGGCCGGTTCACCCCGCTGCCCAATGGCGGCGTGGTCTACCTGTCCTCGATCTCGCCCGATGGCACCCGGCTGGGCAGGGTGTTCCTGCAGCGGCAGAAGGACGACCGCCTCGAGGTGGTGTCTGCCGCCGGGGGCCGGATGTTCTTTGAAGGCGCCCGCCAGCGCTTCCTGGAGCTGGATGATGGGCACCAGGTGGAGGGCCCGGTAGCGGGTGGGCTGGACTACCGCCTGGCGACCTTCGCGCGCAACGACGTGGCCCTGCCCGACGGTGCGCAGACCCGTACCGAGAACGATCCGGAGCTGATGCCGACCACGAAGCTGTTCGGTGATGCCCGGCCCGAGGCACAGGCACAGCTGCATCGCCGGCTGGCCCCGCCGCTGATCGCACTGGCCTTCGCCCTGTTGACCGTGCCGCTGGGCCGCAGCTCTCCGCGCCAGCAGCGCTATGGACGGATGATGCTGGCCCTGCTGGCCTACATGGTTGGCACCAACCTGATGTTCATCGGCAGTGGCTGGATCGCCACCGGCAAGATTCCGGCCGCGCTCGGCCTGTGGTGGCTGACCCTGCCGTTGCTGGGGCTGGCGATCTGGATGTATGCACGTGATGGCCGCCTGGGCCGGCCGAAGGGAGCCCACGCATGAGGCTGCGCCCGATGCGTTTCGATCTGTACCTGGGCCAGTCGGTATTCACGACGGTGCTGTTGACCTGGACGGTGCTGGTCGGCCTGGACGTGGTGATGGCCTTCTCCGGCGAGTTCAAGGACATCGGCAAGAACGGCTACTCGCTGGGCCATGCCGCAGCCTGGGTGCTGTACACGGTGCCGCGGCGGGCCTACACCTTCTTCCCCACCGCTGCGGTGATCGGCGCCCTGATGGGCCTGGGCCAGCTGGCGGCGACCTCCGAACTGACCGCGCTGCGCGCGCTGGGGCTGTCGCGCAAGCGCCTGAGCGTGTCGGTGGCGATTGCGCTGTCACTGCTCACCGCAGTGATGGTGCTCAGCGCCGAAACGCTGGGACCCTGGGGCCAGGATCGAGCCGATGCGCTGAAGTCCAGCGCCAAATGGGGCCAGGACATTTCCACTGCACGCTACTCCGGGCTGTGGGCGCGGGAGGGCGACACCTTCCTCAGCGCCGCCGGTGGCGAAGAGCAGCTGGTGGGTGACAAGGGCACGCGGTTGATCCTGCGCGACGTGCGCCTGTACCGCATCGCCGAGGACGGACAGATCGCCTCGTTGACCCACGCGGCCACCGCCGAGCACGACAACGATGGCTGGGTGTTGACCGGTGTGCGCCGGGATACGTTCGGCGAACGTTCGGCCACGCGCGAGGAAGTGGCGCGCGAGCCGTGGAATTCCAAGCTGGATGCCGGCGCGCTGGCGACCGGTATCGCCAAGCCGCGCAACCTCAGCGTGGCCGAGCTGCGTACCAGCATCGAGTACCGCGAACGCAATGGGCTGGATGCGCGCGACTATGAGGATGTGTACTGGAGCCGCTGGTTCTACCCGGTGAACGTGCTGGCGCTGTGCCTGGCGGCGGTGCCGTTCGCATTCGGCTCGCTGCGCAGCGGCGGCATGGGCAAGCGCCTGTTCCTGGGCATCCTGTTCGCGCTGGGCTTCTGGTTGCTGCAGCTGTTCTTCGGCCGCATGGCCGGCGCGTTGAAGTTCGATTACCGCATTGCCTATGCGCTGCCGCCGATCGTGATGCTGGCGATATCCGGACTGCTGTTCCGGCGCAAATCGGGCTGATTCCGGTAGCGCCGGGCCATGCCCGGCGGAGGTTTGCGGTAACCCACGTCCGCCGGGCATGGCCCGGCGCTACCAGGGCAATTCACCGCTTCGGCATGCGCACCAGCCGCGTGCCACTGGCACGGTCGTGCCAGGTCAGCCGCTGGCGGTCGATCAACGCCCACCAGAAGCCGATGCCGCCCAGCAGCAGCGACAGCGTGCCCACTGCGAAACGCAGCCACAGCTGCCTGCGTCGTAGCGGCGTGCCATCGCTTGATTCCAGCTTCAGCCGCCACGGCCGCATGCCCAGTGTCTGCCCGCCACGGCGCCAGCTGGCGGTGGCGTACCACCCGGTGATCGCCCAGCACACCGCCCACAGCAGCCACTGCCAGGCACTGAACGGTGCGATGTTCTCGCGCTGGGTGTGGCCATCAAGGGTGTAGGCGATGGTGAACAGTGTGCCGGCCAGCATCCACAGGGCCAGCACCGGCAACGTGTCGTAGACCATCGCCAGCGTGCGCCACAGCAGCAGTGCGCGCGGGCGGGGCATCTCGGTGGTGGCCGCAGTGGCCGTGTCGGTGGCAGGGCGGGACATGCGCCGAGCATACGCAATGCTGGCCGCATCCGCAGTCGCCCTCGTATCCTGCACGCATGGCCCCTGTTTCCACCCCCGCCGAACGCCGCCAGCTGGTGCAGCAACTGCCCGAGCTACGGGCCGATGACAGCCTGCGCATCCAGCGCTTCCTCGATGCGATCTGGGCCGAGAACGGCCTGGCCCGCGCCACCCTCGACAGCTACCGGCGCGACCTGGAAGGGTTGGCACGCTGGACCGATGGGCGCGAGGGTGGCCTGGCCGGCATTGAACGTCCCGGGTTGTTCGACTACCTGGCGTGGCGTACCCGGCATGGCTGGTCGCCGCGCAGCAACGCGCGCCTGCTGTCGGCGCTGCGCGCGTTCTTCGCTGATGGTGTGCGCCGGGGCGATCGCAGCGAGGACCCCAGTGCACTGCTGGATCCGCCGAAGCTGCCGAGGCTGCTGCCCAAGGCGTTGGCCGAAAGCCAGATCGACGCACTGCTGGCGGCGCCGGACATCGACAGCCCGCTGGGCCTGCGCGATCGCGCCATGCTGGAGCTGATGTATGCCGCCGGGCTGCGCGTTAGCGAGCTGGTGCTGCTGCCGGCCACGGCGGTCAACCTGCGCCAGGGAGTGTTGCGGGTCACCGGCAAAGGCAGCAAGGAACGGCTGGTGCCGTTGGGCGAGGAGTCGCAGCATTGGCTGGAGCGCTATCTGCAGCAGTCGCGGCCGCAGCTGGTTGGCAAGGGCAAAGTGCAGGCCTTGGCCGATGGGCAGACACCGTTGTTCATCGAGCCGACGCTGCATGCGTTGACCCGGCAGGCGTTCTGGCACCTGGTCAAGCGCCACGCACAGGTGGCCGGCATCGATCCGGCACGGATCAGCCCGCATGCCCTGCGCCACAGCTTCGCCACCCACCTGCTCAACCGGGGCGCGGATCTGCGCGCGCTGCAGATGCTGCTGGGCCACAGCTCGCTGTCGACCACCCAGATCTACACGCTGGTGGCGCGCGAACACCTGCAGAAACTGCACGCCCGCCATCACCCGCGCGGCTGAGCAGGGGCCTGAACCCTTGCCGCGAGCCCTGCCTGCCATCGCGGCCTGGCAGCGGCGGCTGTGTCAGAATCCGGGGTCTTCTTCTGTCGCGGACCGCTCCATGCTCCGATTTGCCATCGCCGCCGTGTTCGGTGCGCTCAGCCTGACTGCCTGCGCCCAGCCGGCCCCGCCGGCCGCCAAGGCACCTGCTACCGCTGCTGCGGCCAAGGCTGCCAGCCCGGCTGCCAACGGCTCGGCCGACCAGGCCGTGCGTGCCGCGCTGACCGCGCTCAATCCGGGTTTCGAAGTGGATTACATCGGCGCCGCGCCGTTCCCCGGCTTCCGCGAAGTGGTGGTCTCCGGCCAGCTGCTGTACGTGTCCGATGACGGTCGCTACCTGTTCCAGTCGCAGCCCTACGACACCCGCGCCAAGGGTCCGGCCAACAGCGAAGGCCTGCTCGGCTACCGCCGCGATCTGCTGGCCAAGGCCAACCACGGTGACCGCATCGTGTTCGCTGCGCCCAATGCCAAGTACACCATCAGCGTGTTCACCGACATCGAATGCGGCTACTGCCGCAAGCTGCACCAGGATATCGCCGAGCTCAACCGCAACGGCATCAGTGTCGAGTACCTCGCGTTCCCGCGCATGGGCCTGGGCAGCAAGGACTACACCGACATGATCTCGGTCTGGTGTGCGGCCGATCGTCGCCAGGCGCTGACCAGCGCCAAGCGCGGTGGCAGCGTGCCGGCGAAGAGCTGCACCAACCCGGTGGCGATGCAGTACGCACTGGGCCAGCAGCTGGGCGTGAACGGTACCCCGGCGATCTTCGCCCCGGACGGTACCCAGCTGGGCGGCTACCTGCCGCCGGCGCAGCTGCGCGCCGCGTTGGAAAAGCTGTCGGCCAAGCGCTGATCAGAACACCGCCGGGCATGGCCCGGCGCTACCGTGGAATGGCGGGTAACGCCGGGCCATGCCCGGCGGATGCATCATGCGAGCGAGGCCGGGGATGCAAGTCGCACCCCCGGCTTTTTTCTTATTGCAGGCCGTCACTGACCGCCTTGGTCAGCGTGCCCTGCGCATCGTCACCACTGAACTCCCAGACGAATGCGCCGCCCAGGCCCTGGGTCTTCACGTAGCCCATCTTGCGGGTGATGTTGGCCGGGGTGTCGAAGCTCCACAACGTGCTGCCGTTGTAGATCCAGGTGGCACCGGCGGTGTTGTCGGTGTAGCCCGGCCACGCCAGGTTCTTCAGCACCTTCCAGTCCTCGATGCCGGCTTCATACGTGCCCGGGGCGGCGCCGGTCGCGGTCTGGTACAGGCCGTTGTTGGCGTTGGCCACACCGGTCCAGCCACGCCCGTAGTAGCCGATGCCCAGGTTGAGCTTGGCGGCGGGCACGCCACGGCTGATGAAGGCCTCGATGGCGTCGTTGCTGTTGTAGAGCTTCTGGTCGCCGGTGGACGGATCATTCGGCGAATCGAACAGCGCCGACTGGTGATTGGTCTTCGCATCCCACGCGCCGTGGAAGTCGTAGGTCATCACATTGATGTAGTCCAGGTACGGGTGGTACGCGGCCGGATCGGTGACGCGGATCTTGTCGATGCCGGCACCCACCGCTACCGTCAGCAACAGGCCCGGACGCACCGCATCGAGCTGGCGGCGGAACTCGGCCATCAGCGCGGTGAAGTTGGCGTTGTCCTCCGGCTTGCCACATTCGATGCCGCAGGCCACCGGGTATTCCCAGTCGATGTCGATGCCGTCGAACACACCCAGGGCGGCACCGGCGCCACCGGCACCGTCGGTCACCGGCAGGTTGCCCTTGATGTAGGCGTCGATGCACGAGGCCACGAAGGCCTGGCGGTTTTCCGGGCGCGCCGCGCTGGAGAAGCCGCGCGACCAGGTCCAGCCACCCAGCGAGATCAGCACCTTCAACCCCGGGTGCTTGGCCTTGAGCTGCTTGAGCTGGTTCCAGTTGCCGCGCAGCGGCTGGTCCCAGGTATCGGCGCTGCCGCTCACGCTCTCGCCGGCACCGAAGGCCTTGGTGTAATCGGCGAAGGCATCACCACCGGCACCGCTGTTCGGATCCGACGGCTGGGTGATGCCCACTTCGCAGCGGTTGTTGCGCACGTTGCCGAAGGCGTAGTTGATGTGGGTCAGGCGTGCGGCCGAACCGCTGCTGTCGATGTTCTTGACCCGGTAGTTGCGGCCGTAGATGCCCCACTGGGTGAAGTAACCGATGACCCGCTTGCCGGTACCGCCGCCATTGCCGGCCAGCGTGGTGGCGCTGATTTCGGTGCCCTGTGCCGACGCATTGCCGGCGTTGTCGCGGGCGCGCACGCGGTAGCGGTAGGTGGTCGACGCGGTCAGCCCGCCATCGACATAGCTGGCGCTGGACGGCGAGCCGACCAGGCTGCCGTTGCGGTACACGTCATAGCCGGCCAGGCCGCTGCCACCGGTGTTGTCGGTGGACGGGCTCCAGCTCAGCGCGATGCTGTTGGCGGTGCGGGTGCCGACCGCCAGCCCGCCCGGCACGCTCGGCGCGGTGGTATCGCCACCGGCGGCGTTGACGGTGATGCTGATGGTCGCCGTGCTGGCGGTGGCGTTGTTGTTGTCGGTCGCCACCGCGCGCAGCGTGTGGCTGCCGGCGCTGGCATTGGCCCAGCTGGCGGCATACGGCGCATTGGTGGCCACGCCCAGTGAGCTGCCATCGCGGAAGAATTCGACCTTGGCGACGCTGCCATCCGCATCGCTGGCATTGGCGGTCACGTTGACCGTGCTGCCGGCGCTGAAGGTGGCGCCATTGGCCGGTGAGGTCAGGCTGACCACCGGCGGCTGGTTGCTGCCGCTGCCATCACAGGCACCGAGGTTGGTGTAGTAGGGCGCACCGGCCGGATGGTCCGGCGGCGCGTTCCAGATGTCCTGGTTCGCCCGATAGAGGACGCCTCCTTTCTGCAGGGTATCGCCGGCCCGGTAGATCTTGGCCTGGTCCCACTGGGCCACGCCGGCACAGCTGGCGGCCTGCGCCAGGCCGGGCAGGGCAACGGCCCCGGCAAGGGCCAGCAGCCAGGCCAGACGGCGCGGACGACAGCGGTGGAGGGAGCGTTCGGCACTGCGGACATCGGCACTCAGCACAAGCGGGTCGTACATGGTGTGTCTCCGATCGATCGGTTGGCGCGCGGGCCCGGATGGCGCCGCACGTAACGCAGGTCCGGACATCGCCCGGGAAGGCGGCGGAGGGGGACGGACGGAGGTACCTGGGAGGCCGGGGAGAGAGTCCGGCGCCAGGTGGGGACAACGTTGTCATCAATCGCGTGGTCAATCCGTGAGCAAGCGCATGGTTCCGGGATCCGGGCCAAGGGCGGCGCTGCGCGCGGTCGGCGGCCATCGGCGGAGCCCCCTCGTGGCGGGTCGAACTGCGAATTCATGGGCTTGGCCGGGCGGGTGGGCATCGCGGGGGACGCCGTAAACCCTTCCCTGGGGGCTTGGCCGCGGCATCCATGCCGCGGACACCCCCGCGATGCCCACCCGCCCGACCCTGGACAGTTTCCTGCGGGTGCCAGCCACGAAAGACAGAAGAAAAAAAACAAAAGCAAAAGCCGGTCGCTCCGCTCTTCATGCCTGATTTCTGATGTTCCCTGGTTGCCGGCCAGCGGCCGGCACTACCGGGGAGCATCCACGCATGGCGTGGATCTACCGCAGATCGCGGGAAATTGTCGAAGGCGGGGTGGGTCCGGTTGCGGGGGTGTGAGCGGCATGGATGCCGCGACCAAGCCCCCATGGAAGGGTTTACGGCGTCCCCCGCAACCGGACCCACCCCGCCATCTCCCAGGAAACCCGCTGTTGCTGTGGCTTTTGCCTTTGCTCTGGCTGTGGCCTTGGCTTGGGCGCCTCTGCGGGTGCCGGGCGCCGCCCGGCCAGAGCCCTTCCCCCGCTTCCGGTACAATGTCGGGCCCGTTTCCCAACTACGGTTCCCCGGACATGATGGTCCTCGAGGGCGCGCCCGCCCTGTCGCCGTTCCGCCGCGAACGTCTTGAATCCCGCCTGCAGTCCATCGCTCCCTCCCTGCGCATCAGCGGTGCCTGGCACGTCTACTTCGTGCAGCCCGAAGGCAGCGCCGTCCCCGACCTGACCACGCTGTGCCGCATCCTCGAAGCTGCGCCGCAGGCCGAGGCCGTGGCCGAAGGCGCGGTCAGCCGCATCGTGGTGCCGCGCCTGGGCACGCTGTCGCCGTGGTCGAGCAAGGCCACCGAACTGGTGCGTGGTGCTGGGCAGCCGGTCAGCCGGGTCGAACGTGGACTGCGCATCGACGTGCAGGGCTGGCCGGCCGATGCCGCCGCCCAGCAGGCGCTGATCAAGGCGCTGCACGACCCGATGACACAGTCGGTGCTGGAGAACGTCGAGCAGGGTCAGGCCCTGTTCTCGACCCCGGCCCGGGGTGAACTGGAGCGGGTGCCGGTGGACCAGCTGGAGGCCGCCAACCAGCGCCTCGGCCTGGCCATGGCCCAGGACGAGATCGATTACCTGCGCGAGCGCTTCAGCGCGCTGGGCCGTTCGCCGTCGGACGTGGAACTGATGATGTTCGCGCAGGCCAACTCCGAGCACTGCCGCCACAAGATCTTCAATGCCAGCTGGACCATCGACGGCCAGGAACAGGACCGTTCGCTGTTCCGGATGATCAAGAACACCCACCAGCAGACCCCACAGCACACGCTCAGCGCGTACAGCGACAATGCCGCGGTGATCGAAGGGCATCCGGCGTCGCGTTATCGTCCGGACCCGGCCAGCGGTGAGTACCGCAGCGAGCCGAGCGTGCCCAGCGCGTTCCAGATCAAGGTGGAAACGCACAACCATCCGACCGCGATCGCGCCGTTCCCGGGTGCTTCGACCGGCGCCGGCGGCGAGATCCGCGACGAAGGCGCGACCGGCCGCGGTGGCAAGCCGAAGGCCGGCCTGAGCGGCTTCTCGGTCTCGCACCTGCGCATTCCCGAGCTGCCGCAGCCGTGGGAGGCGCCGCGCGCGCTGAACCCGCGCATGGCGCCGGCGCTGGAAATCATGACCGACGGCCCGCTGGGCGGCGCTGCGTTCAACAACGAGTTCGGCCGCCCGGCCCTGCTCGGCTACTTCCGCAGCTTCGAGCTGCCGGAAGGCGCCGACCTGGTGCGTGCCTACGACAAGCCGATCATGCTGGCCGGTGGCCTCGGTGCGATCGACCGCGTGCAGGTCGACAAGATCCTGCTGCAGGATGGCGATGCCGTGATCGTGCTCGGTGGCCCGGCGATGCTGATCGGCCTCGGTGGCGGTGCCGCCAGCTCGGTGGCCTCCGGCGAAAGCGCCGAGGACCTCGACTTCGCCAGCGTGCAGCGCGACAACCCGGAAATGGAGCGCCGCTGCCAGGAGGTCATCGACCGCTGCGTGGCGATGGGCGCCGACAACCCGATCAAGTTCTTCCATGACGTCGGTGCCGGTGGCCTGTCCAATGCCATCCCCGAGCTGCTGCACGACTCGAAGGTCGGCGGCATCATCGATCTGGGCAAGGTACCGACCGACGACCCGTCGCTGTCGCCGATGCAGTTGTGGTGCAACGAGTCGCAGGAACGCTATGTGCTCGGTGTCGCGCAGGAGCGCCTGGCCGAGTTCGCCGCACTGTGTGCCCGCGAGCGCTGCCCGTTCGCCGCGGTTGGCGTGGCCACCGCCGAAGAACACCTGGTGGTGGCCTACGGCGCTGTTCCGGGCAACATTCCGGCCGATGCGCCGATCGACCTGCCGATGGACGTGCTGTTCGGCAAGCCGCCGAAGATGCACCGCGACACCGCACACCCGCCGGCACCGCGCTGGCCGGCGCTGAAGACCGGCGGCCTGGACCTGCAGGAAGCCGGCCTGCGCGTGCTCGCGCACCCGACGGTGGCATCGAAGAACTTCCTGGTCACCATCGGCGACCGCAGCGTTGGTGGCCTGACCGCACGCGAGCAGATGGTCGGCCCGTGGCAATTGCCGGTGGCTGATGTGGCAATCACCCTGGCCGACTTCAACGGCGTGGCCGGTGAAGCGATGGCGCTCGGTGAGCGCACCCCGCTGGCGCTGCTCGATGCCGCAGCGTCGGCACGCATGGCGGTGGGTGAAGCATTGACCAACCTGTGCGCTGCACCGGTCGATGCGCTGGACGAGATCAAGCTGTCGGCGAACTGGATGGCCGCCGCCGGCCACCCGGGTGAAGACGCGCTGCTGTACGACGCGGTGAAGGCGGTGGGCATGGAACTGTGCCCGCAGCTGGACATCAGCATCCCGGTCGGCAAGGACTCGCTGTCGATGCAGGCGCAGTGGCACGATCAGGGCGAGGCACACAAGAGCGTGTCGCCGGTGTCGCTGGTGATCACCGCGTTCGCGCCGGTCGCCGACGTGCGCCAGCAGTTGACCCCGCTGCTCGATCGCGAAGTCGAGAGCGAGCTGTGGCTGATCGGCCTCGGCGCCGGCAAGCAGCGCCTCGGTGGTTCGATCCTGGCCCAGGTGCATGCCGACCATGGCGACCTGCCGGCCTTCGCCGGTGCCGCGCCGGACCTGGATGACCCGCAGCGCCTGCGTGGCTTCTTCGAACTGATCCGCGATGCGCGCCAGTCCGGGCTGCTGCTGGCCTACCACGACCGCAGCGACGGTGGTGCCTTCGCCGCACTGTGCGAAATGGCCTTCACTTCGCGCCTGGGCCTGGACATCACCCTTGATGCCTGGGGCGATGATCCGTTCCGCAGCCTGTTCAATGAAGAACTGGGTGCAGTGGTGCAGATCGCGCGCGAAGACCGTGCGGCCTTCGCCGACCTGGTCGAGCGCCATGCACTGACCGAATGCGCGCAGCGCATCGCCAAGCCGACCACCGCACCGGTGGTGCGCGTGTCGCTGGGTGGCGAGAACCTGGCCGAATGGCGCTGGGACGCGCTGTTCGATGCCTGGTGGTCGGTCACCCATGCCATGCAGAAGCGCCGCGACAACCCGGCCAACGCCGACGCCGAGCGCGAAATCGCGCGTGCCTTCACGGCGCCGGGCCTGAAGCCGAAGCTCAGCTTCGACCTCAACGAAGACGTGGCCGCTCCGTTCATCAGCACCGGTGCGCGTCCGCGCGTGGCCGTGCTGCGCGAGCAGGGCGTCAATGGTCAGATCGAAATGGCGAATATCTTCGAACGTGCAGGCTTCCGCGCGTTCGACGTGCACATGAGCGACCTGATCGAAGGCCGCGTGGCGCTGCAGGACTTCACCGGCCTGGTCGCCTGCGGCGGCTTCAGCTACGGCGACGTGCTGGGTGCCGGCCGTGGCTGGGCGACCTCGATCCTGGAGCGCAGCGCACTGCGTGATGCCTTCGCTGCGTTCTTCGCCCGCGAGGACAGCTTCGCGCTGGGCGTGTGCAACGGCTGCCAGATGATGAGCCAGCTGAAGGGCATCATCCCCGGTGCCGAGCACTGGCCGCAGTTCCGCCGCAACGCCAGCGAGCAGTTCGAAGCCCGTACCGCGCTGCTGGAAGTGGTGGAATCGCCGTCGATCCTGCTGCGTGGCATGGCCGGCTCGCGCCTGCAGGTGGCGGTGGCGCATGGTGAAGGCCAGGCGGTGTTCGACAACGCCGTTGACCAGGCCGCCGCACGCGTCTCGCTGCGCTACATCGACGGCAATGGCAACGTCGCCAGCCAGTACCCGCTGAACCCGAACGGTTCGCCGGACGGCATCACCGGCCTGACCAGCACCGACGGCCGCGTCACCATCATGATGCCGCACCCGGAACGCACCCCGCGCGCGCTCAACATGAGCTGGGCCCCGGCCGAGTGGCAGGGCGATTCGCCGTGGATGCGCATGTTCCGCAACGCGCGGGTGTGGTGCGGCTGATCGCACTGCATCGCGCAGGCCTCAATGCCATCGCGTATGGAAAAACCCGCCGTTGATCGGCGGGTTTTTCTTTGCGCGATTGAAACTCCAGTCGCGACCGCTAGTTACATGCATTTCCATGCGTCGAGGAATCGTCACGCATGCATAACAAAATCCTTTCATAAACACGTGAAATAGTGATGTGCTTCACGGCAATAGGATTTGCCGTGTCAAAGTCTTGACGATCTGCAAAGTTGCCGTTAACACTTGAAGCCCGTTTCAGAATCATTCATTTCGCAGTAACCGCTTGGCGCACGCGCTCGGTTTTCTGTCGCTGCGCGCCGTTCGGCAATACCCCGCAGTAAATCACGCGAATAAACGCCCCCAGGGGACGTTGGGCCGGAAAGCCCAGCGGTGGCGTTGCTTTGCCCAAAACCAGTCCAATCAGGAGCCGTACCGATGAATCGGATTTATCGCAAGGTCTGGAACAAAGCATTGGGTCAGTTGGTGGTGGCCTCGGAACTGGCCTCCTCCGGCAGCAGCGGCGGGGTCGTCGACCAGCGCCGCGATGCAACGCAGGCTGCGCCCGCACGGTTGGCGATGGCACTGGGCCTGGTATTGGGATTGGGCATGAGCGGTATCGCTGCGGCACAGTCGGTGCAGATCGGCGGCAGCGCCACCTGCGTCGCATTCAGCGGCAAGCTGCTCGAAAAGTGCCTGATCGAAGGCACGGCTACGGCCAAGGGCAGCAACGCGGTGGCGATCGGCAGCAACAGCAGCGCCAGTGCTGCCAATAGCGTGGCGCTCGGCGCCGGCTCCAAGGCCACCCGTGCAAACACCGTGTCCGTCGGTGACACCGGCAAGGAACGGCAGATCACCAATGTTGCTGCAGGCAGCCAGGCCACCGATGCGGTGAACAAGGCGCAGCTCGATGCGCAGGCGCGTGCAACGCAGGCCGCGCTTGCCGATGTCGCCGCAGACGGCAACCGTTATTTCAAGGCCGACGGCGCAGGCGATGACAGCGACGCGGCGAAGATCGAAGGGCAGGGCGCCGTGGCGGCCGGTGCCGGCGCACAGTCGCTGGCCAATGCGACCACCGCCATCGGTACCCAGGCCATCGCTGCCGGCATCGGCGCGAGTGCGTTCGGCCAAGGCGCACTCGCGCTCGGCGATGCCAGCGTCGTGGTCGGGCAGAGTGCCGCGGCATTCGGTCTCGGCGACACCGCGGTTGGCGCAAGCGCTACCGCATCCAGCGAGAACGGCGCGGCCACCGCACTCGGCGCGCTGTCCGAAGCCACCGCTGATGGTGCGACGGCCGTCGGCGGCGGTGCCGTGGCGATGGGCCCGGGCAGCACCGCACTGGGCCGCGGCGCTACCGCCGCCAACGAAGCGTCGATCGCGGTTGGCGCGTTCAGCACCGCCGTCGGTGAATACAGCACGGCGCTGGGCTCGAACTCCGCTGCGGTGGCTACCGGCAGCGTGGCGCTCGGCGCCGGCTCACTGGCCGATCGTGTCGATACCGTGTCCGTCGGTGCCGCCGAATACGGCCTGACCCGCCAGATCACCAGCGTGGCTGCCGGTACGGAAGATAACGATGCGGTCAACGTCGGCCAGTTGAAGGGCGTTGCCGCCGTGGCCGATGCTACCGCCAAGCGCTTCCAGGCCACCGGCAGCAGTAACAGCGATGCCGGTGCGCTGGCCGAGGGCGACGACGCACTGGCTGCAGGCGAGGCCGCCAACGCGATCGGCAACGGTGCTACTGCAGTTGGCGCGGGTGCCGGCGCCGTCGCGCAGAACGCCACCGCCGTCGGCAACAACGCGCTGGCCTCGGGCCAGAACAGTGCAGCGTTCGGCAACAACGCACAGGCCAACGGCCCGGGCAGCGTTGCCGTGGGCGGTGCCGCGGTGGACGCCAACGGCAACCCGCTGATCACCAGCGGCGGCGTACCGGTGGAAACCGGCGCCACCAGCGCCGGCGTCGGTGGCACTGCCGTCGGTGCCAGCGCTGAAGCCAGCGGCTTTGCCGCGTCGTCCTACGGCGTGGGTGCCTATGCTGCCGGCGCACAGGCGTCGGCGTTCGGTGCGGTGGCCAATGCCATCGGCGATTACTCCACGGCATTGGGTACGCAGAGCAATGCCACCGGCACCAGCAGCGTCGCCATCGGCGGCCCGGCTGATCTGATCCCCGGTCTGGGCTTCTTCGTGCAGACCCAGGCCAGTGGCGAAGCCGCGACCGCCGTCGGCGCGGGCGCCATTGCCAGTGGCGATCGCGCGGTGGCCAACGGCAGCCTGAGCGAGGCCTCCGGTGCCGAAGCCACTGCGGTCGGCTACTTCGCCTATGCACCTGGCGAGAACGCCAGTGCCCTCGGCGCTCAGACCTGGGCCAGTGGCGCACAGAGCACTGCGGTGGGTTACTACGCCACCGCACGTGGCGCCAACAGCGTCGCGCTCGGCGCCAACTCCGAAGCGGTGCGCGCCAACAGCGTGGCGGTGGGCAGTGCCGGCAACGAACGGCAGATCACCAGCGTTGCCGCCGGCAGCGAAGCCACCGATGCGGTGAACAAGGCGCAGTTGGATGCGGTGGCCAATACCGCCGACACCACCGCGCGGTTCTTCCAGGCGCAGCCGGAAGCTGGCAGCGATGCCGGCGCGCTGGCCGATGGCGAGGGCGCCATCGCCGCCGGTTCGTCGAGCAATGCGATCGGTGCGGGTGCCATCGCGCATGGTGCGGCTGCATCCGCGATCGGCGATGACAGTGTGGCGGTCGGCCGCAACAGCGCGGCCACCGGCAATGGCGGTGTCGCCATCGGTGGCCTCGGCCAGGCCTACGATGAATTCAACCAGCCGATCATCGGTGCCGACGGCAAGGCACAACAGGTCGGCACCACCGCCGTTGCCGATGCCACCGCAGTCGGCAGCGGTGCGCAGGCCACCGGAGCCACCAGCACTGCCTTCGGCAATGCCGCCAAGGCCAGTGGTGACAACAGCTTCGCCGCCGGCGGCAAGTCACGTGCCACCGGCAGCTATGCGGTTGCAGTCGGCGACAGCGCGTTCGCCAGCAGCGATGACAGCACCGCCGTCGGTGGTTACAGCTGGGCGACCGCCAGTGGCGCAGCAGCATTCGGTTCGGGTGCATGGGCCACCGCCACCAACGCGTCGGCGTTCGGCAACGCGGCGTGGGCCAGCGGCAGCGGCGCAACGTCCATCGGTTACAACAGTTGGGCCAACGGTGCCAGCTCCACCGCCGTCGGTCGCGGGGCCTTCGGCTATGGCGACAACAGCGTGGCGTTGGGCTTCCAGGCGTTGGGCAACAGCATCAACAGCATCGCCATCGGCACCAACACGGTGGCCGGTGGTGAGAGTGCGATCGCGCTCGGTGCCGGCAGCAATGCCAGCGCCAGCAACACGGTCGCGCTGGGCGCTGGTTCGGTCGCCAACCGCGCGCGCACGGTGTCGGTGGGCAGCGCTGGCAACGAACGCCAGGTCACCAACGTCGCCGCCGGCACCCAGGCCACCGATGCGGTGAACAAGGCGCAGCTGGATGCGGTTGCGGCCACGGCCACAACCACCAGTCGCTTCTTCCAGGCCAGCGGCAATGGCGATGACGTAGCCGGTGCGCTCGTGGACGGTGACAACGCACTGGCCGCCGGTGATGCGGCCAATGCCATCGGCAATGGCGCCACTGCGCTGGGCAGCGGCGCCAATGCGTTGGCCAGCAATGCGCAGGCGGTGGGCTTCAATGCCCTGGCCAGCGCGGCCAATGCCAGCGCCGTCGGCGCCAACGCACAGGCCACCGGTGAGTACGCCACCGCGCACGGTGCGGAAAGCGAGGCCAGCGGCGAGCAGAGCGCGGCGTTCGGTGCGGCCAGCATCGCCAGCGGTGCCGGCAGTACCGCTACCGGCGTGCTGTCCGAAGCCTCTGGCGAAGAAGCCGTGGCTGTGGGTTACTTCAGCAATGCCAGCGGTGACGCGGCAACCGCCGTGGGTAGCGAAAGCGTGGCCAGTGGCACGGCGTCAGCGGCCTTCGGTATCGGTGCCGAAGCCAGCGGCGGTTACAGCACCGCCATCGGTGGCTACGCACAGGCCTCGGCGTTCAACGCCACGGCGTTCGGCAACTTCGCCAATGCATCCGGTTCCAACAGTGTGGCAGTGGGTGGCGATTCGGAAGCCTCCGGTGCCTACAGCACCGCCACCGGCCAGGGCAGCCTGGCCACCGGCACCAACAGCGTCGCCGTTGGCGGCTCGCTGTTCGGCGTGCTGGCCACCGAGGCATCGGGCAACTACTCCACTGCGGTGGGTGGTGGCGCCTGGTCGGGGGGCATCAACAGCACCGCACTGGGCAACGCCGCCGAATCGCGCGGTGCCAACAGCGTGGCGCTGGGTGCGGACTCGATTGCCGACCGCGACAACACCGTGTCGGTGGGCGGCGGCGGCAATACCCGCCAGATCACCAACGTGGCCGATGGCACCCAGGGCAACGACGCGGTCAACAAGAACCAGCTCGATGCGGTGGCCGCTGCGGCGGAAAAGACCAGCAAGCAGTTCCAGGCCAGTGGCAATGCCGATGGCGAAACCGGGGCGCTGGTCGAGGGTGACAACGCGCTGGCCGCAGGTGACGCCGCCAATGCCATCGGCAACGGCGCCACCGCGCTGGGCAGTGGTGCCAATGCGCTCGCGGCCAACGCCACGGCGGTAGGCATCGATGCGCTGGCCACCGGCAGCAACGCGGCTGCCCTGGGCAGCACGGCACAGGCCACCGGCGAAGACAGCCTGGCGCTCGGCACCGGCGCCAGCGCCAGTGAACTGGGGGCAAGCGCGGTCGGCGCGCGCGCGCAGGCCAGCGGTGCATACAGCATGGCCACAGGTACAGAAGCCAATGCCAGCGGCACCCAGGCATTGGCCAGCGGTTTCCGCAGCGCCGCGTCCGCCGATGGCACTACCGCTGTCGGCGGCTACGCCGAAGCCAGCGGTCGCCTCGGCACCGCGTTGGGCTACGGCTCGGCGGCCAGTGGTGCCAACACCACCGCAGTCGGTTTCGGTGCCGCTGCGGCCGGAACCGGTGCCGTTGCCGTGGGTCAGTCCAGCGAGGCCAGTGGCGAGGAGAGCGTGGCCATCGGTGGCAGCACCTTCTTCGGCCTGATCCCCTCGCGTGCCAGTGGCACCGGTGCCGCGGCATTCGGTGCGGGCGCGTGGGCCACCGAAGACTACGCCACGGCGATCGGCTGGAATTCGTGGGCGGCAGGCGGCAGCGCCACCGCACTGGGTGCCAATGCCACCGCCAATGGCAGCAACAGCGTCGCGCTCGGCGCCGGTTCCAAGGCCGACCGTGACAACACGGTGGCCGTCGGCAAGGCGGGCGGTGAGCGCCAGGTAACCCATGTCGCAGCAGGCAGCGAAGCCACCGATGCGGTGAACAAGGGCCAGCTGGATGCAGTGGCCAGCGTCGCCGACAAGACCAGCCGCCAGTTCCAGGCCAGCGGCAATGCCGATGGCGAGGCCGGTGCACTGGTGGACGGTGACAACGCACTGGCTGCCGGTAATGCGGCCAACGCCATCGGCAACGGCGCCACCGCACTGGGCAGCGGTGCCAACGCGATGGCGGCCAATGCCACCGCGGTGGGCTTCGATGCGCTGGCCACCGGCAACAATGCCGCTGCACTGGGTAACACGGCGCAGGCCAGCGGTGTCGACAGCGTCGCCCTCGGCAGTGGCGCCAGTGCCAGTGAGCTGGGTGCCAGCGCCACCGGTGCCGGCGCCCAGGCCAAGGGCGCCTACAGCACCGCCAGCGGTGCGCAGGCCACCGCCAGCGGCACGCAGTCGCAGGCCAATGGTTTCCGCGCCAGCGCGTCGGCCGACGGCGCATCGGCCATCGGTAGCTACGCCGATGCCAGCGGCCGTCTTGGCACCGCAGTCGGTTATGGCAGCAAGGCCACCGGCGCCAACGCGACGGCGGTTGGTGTCAGCGCCAATGCCAGCGCTGCCGGCAGCGTCGCGCTGGGTGCTGGTTCGGTTGCCGACCGTGCCAACACCGTGTCGGTCGGCAGTGCCAGCAGCGATCGCCAGATCACCCGTGTCGCCGCCGGTACCGAGCGTACCGATGCGGTCAACCGTGGCCAGCTGGATGCCGTTGCCGCCACCGCAGACGGCACGGCGCGCTACGTCAAGGCCACCGGCAGCGGCACGGCCAGCGCCAGCGGTACCGACGCCGCAGCCATCGGTTCGGCAGCCAGCGCCAGTGGTGCGCGCAGCAACGCGCTGGGTGCCAATGCGCTGGCCATCGGCAACGGTGCATTGGCCCTGGGTACCAGCGCCGGTGCAACGGGTGCCAACTCGGTCGCGCTCGGCGCGGGTTCGCGAGCGCTCGATGCCAACGTGGTGTCGGTCGGTGGTGGCAACGGCACCGATGGTCCGGCCACGCGCCGCATCGTCAATGTGGCCGATGGCCGCATCGCCGCCGGCAGCACCGATGCGATCACCGGTTCGCAGCTCAACGTCACCAACCAGCGCGTGGGCGCGGTGGAAACCCGCGTCGGTGATTTCGATTCGCGCATCACCACCGTTGAAACCACGGCGGCCAGCGCGGTGGGCTACGACGACGCCAGCCGTGATCGCCTGACCCTGTCCGGCTTCCAGGGCACCACCATCGACAACGTCGGTGCAGGCAGCATTGCCGCCGGCAGCCGTCAGGCGATCAACGGCGGCCAGTTGTTCCAGTCGCTCAGTGATGCAGCCAGCTTCCTCGGTGGTGGTGCCAGCGTCGGTATGCAGGGCGTGTTCGTGGCGCCGAACTATGTGATCCAGGGCGCCACCTACAGCAACGTCGGCGATGCATTGGGTGCGCTGGACCGCAAGGTCAGCGAGATCGACCGCCGCAGCGCCGGTGGCACGCGTGCCGGTGCGTCCAGCCTGCGCGCGATGAGCGCCTCGCTGGATGACACTTCGTTGGCCAGCACTGCCGATGCCCCGGTGGCGGCGGATGCGGCAGCGGCCAGCACCGCACGCGTGCAGGGCACGCCGACGGCTGCCGCAGCAGGTGCCGGCATTCCGGTGGGTACGCCGGGAAGCGGCGCCAACTCGGTCACTGTGGGTGATGGCGCCGTGGCCAGCGGGGCTTCCTCGACCGCGATCGGCCAGGGCGCTACCGCCACAGCAACCAACGCCATTGCATTGGGCCAGGGCTCGCTCGCCGACCGTGCCAATACGATCTCGGTGGGCAGCGAGGGCAACGAGCGCCAGGTCACCAACGTGGCGGCCGGTACCACGGCTACCGATGCGGTCAACAAGGGCCAGCTTGATCGTGGCATGGCCACGGCCAACAGCTACACCGACAGCCGCGTCCAGGCCGTCACCGACAGCTTCGATGTGTTCAAGGGCGAGATCGACGGACGCCTGCGCCACATGGATCGCCGCATCGACCGCCAGGGCGCGATGAGCGCTGCAATGCTCAACATGGCCACCAGTGCTGCCGGTATCCGTACCCAGAACCGGGTCGGCGTCGGCATCGGTTTCCAGGGCGGCGAATCGGCGTTGTCGCTGGGCTACCAGCGTGCGATCAGCGATCGCGCCACGGTCACCTTCGGCGGTGCCTTCAGCAGTGACGACAGCTCGGTTGGCGTCGGTGCCGGCTTCGGCTGGTAAGCCATTCCATCGCGCCGGCGGCCACCCACGCCGGCGCAGCACCTGCAGTGAGGGCCTGGGGGGAGGTCACGGCAATCCCGGCTGGGCCGGCCGGGAGTCGTCAAGGAATGATGGCCGCAGTGTTGGTTCGAACCATGACCCAGAAGAGGAATTTCGACGTGATCAAGAAGCAGAACCTTCGCATCAATGTGCTTGCCGCCGCCGTGCTGTCGATGACGGCTGTCGGTGCCGTCCACGCCGCCGGCCTGCCGACCCGTGAGCCGGTGCGCCAGGCCAGCACCGCCCAACCGGGCGCCGAGCGCATCATCGTCAAGTACCGGGCCGGCGCTGCTGCCGCCACCGACCGCTCGGCGAAGCTGTCCAGCGTGCAGTCGGCGCTGACCCGGGCCAGCCTGTCCGGCGGTACCTCACGTGCCAGTACCCTCGGCCCGCAGGTGGTACGCAAGCTCGCTACCGGTGCGGACCTGATCCGCGTGCAGGGCCGCCTGGCCCCGGCCGAACTGCAGCGTGTGCTGAAGGAACTGCAGGCCGACCCGTCGGTGCAGTACGCCGAAGCCGACGTGAAGCTGCGCCGCACCGAGCTGCGTGCCGGCGATGTGCAGCCGGCACTGGTGCCGAACGATCCCTTCTACCAGCAGAACCAGTGGCACCTGCACAATGCGGTCGGCGGCATCAACGCACCGGCGGCATGGGATGTCTCGCAGGGCGAAGGCATCGTGGTGGCGGTGATCGATACCGGCATCCTGCCGCAGCATCCGGACCTGGTTGGCAACCTGTTGGAGGGTTACGACTTCATCAGCGACGCCGAGACCTCGCGGCGCCCGACCAATGATCGTGTGCCAGGCGCGCTTGACCAGGGCGACTGGGTGGAGAACGACAACGAGTGCTACGACGGCTCGCTGGCCGAGGACAGCTCCTGGCACGGCACCCATGTGGCCGGTACCGTCGCCGAGCAGACCAACAATGGCGTCGGCATGGCCGGTGTCGCCTACAAGGCCAAGGTGCTGCCGGTGCGCGTGCTGGGCAAGTGCGGCGGCTACCTGTCCGACATCGCCGACGCGGTGGTCTGGGCATCGGGTGGCACGGTGACCGGCATCCCGGCCAACACCAACCCGGCCGAGATCATCAACATGAGCCTGGGCGGCAGCGGCGCCTGCGGCAGCACCTACCAGGACGCCATCAACGGCGCCATCTCGCGCGGTACCACGGTGGTGGTGGCGGCCGGCAATGAGACCGACAACGCGTCCAAGTACCGTCCGGCCAGCTGCGAAGGCGTGGTGACCGTGGGTGCGACCCGTATCACCGGCGGCATCACCTACTACTCCAACTACGGCACCCGCGTGGATCTGTCCGGCCCGGGCGGCGGTGGCAGCGTCGACGGCAATCCCGGTGGCTACATCTGGCAGACCGGCTCCAATGCGGCGACCACGCCGGATTCGGGTACGCCTGGCTACATGGGCATGGGCGGCACCTCGATGGCCTCGCCGCATGTGGCCGCCGTTGCTGCACTGGTGCAGAGCGCGCTGATCGCCAAGGGCAAGGATCCGCTGACCCCGGCGGCCATGCGCACCCTGCTGAAGGAAACCGCGCGTCCGTTCCCGGTCGCCATCCCGGCGGCCACCCCGATCGGTACCGGCATCCTCGACGCCAAGGCCGCGCTGGCCAAGGCACTGGAAGAGCCGTGCACCGAGAACTGCGGACCGGTGGCCACGCCGCTGACCAACAAGGCGGCCATCGGCGGTCTGTCCGGTGCGGCTGGCAGCAGCAAGCTTTACAGCTTCGAAGCGGCCGCCGGCAAGCAGTTCAGCGTGATCACCTACGGCGGCACCGGCAATGTTTCGGTCTACGTGGCTGAAGGCCGTGAGCCCAGTGCCAGCGACAACGACGCCAAGTCGACCCGTCCGGGCACCTCCGAGACAGTGCGGGTGACCAAGCCGGTGGCGGCCACCTACTACATCAAGGTGGTGGGTGAAGCGGCCTACAACGGGGTGAGCATTCTCGCCACGCAGTAAGCTCGCACTGTCGTAGTTGAATGGCCGAAGCCCGTCATCCCGTGTGACGGGCTTCGTCTTTTTACGAAAGGTGGCGCAGGAGCGGCGGAAATCACGGCTTAACTGCTAAAGTCGAACCGATTGACAGGAGAGTCATGTGAACGCGCTTGCTGCAACCGCCGCCGACACCGCCGAAGGTCGCATCCTGGATGCGCTGCTGGCGCGTGGCCGGCTCAAGGAAGGCGATCTGGCACGGGCGCGGCCGCTGCATGCCGAAGCCGGTGGCAGCCTGCTCGGCCTGCTGGTGCGGCTGGGGCTGGTCTCCGAGCGTGACCAGGCGCAGGCCAGCGCCGAGGTGCTGGGGCTGCCGCTGCTGGAGGGCAAGCAGCTGCCCGAGGCACCGCCGCAGGGGCTGGCCGAGGGCCTGCCGCTGTCGGTGCGCTTCCTCAAGCAGTTCCATGTGTGCCCGTTGGCGCTGGATGAACAGGGCGTGCGGCTGTGGCTGGCCGATGCCCACGATCCCTATCCGCAGCAGGCCGTGCAGCTGGCATTGGGCGTACCAGTGACGCCGGTGCTGGGCATGCGCGCGGAGATCGATGATCTGGTCGAGCGCTGGTTCGGCCAGGGCCGCAGTGCGATGGGCGCGATTGTCGAGACCGCCGACGGTGAGGGTGGGGCGGTGGACGACATCGAACACCTGCGCGACCTCGCCTCGGAAGCGCCGGTGATCCGCCTGGTCAACCTGGTGATCCAGCGCGCGGTAGAGCTGCGTGCCTCGGACATCCATGTCGAACCCTTCGAAAGCCGGTTGAAGGTGCGTTACCGCATCGACGGCGTGCTGGTGGAAGGCGAGAGCCCGCCGGCCAACCTCACCGCTGCGGTGATCAGCCGCATCAAGATCATGGCCCGGCTCAACATCGCCGAGCGCCGCCTGCCGCAGGACGGCCGCATCATGCTGCGCGTGCAGGGCAAGGAACTGGACCTGCGCGTGAGCACGGTGCCGACCGCACACGGCGAAAGCGTGGTGATGCGCCTGCTCGACCGCGAAACCGTGGTCTTCGATTTCCACCGGCTCGGCTTCACCGATGTCTTCCTGCCGCAGTTCCGCAAAGTGCTGGAACAGCCGCACGGCATCCTGCTGGTGACCGGCCCCACCGGTTCGGGCAAGACCACCACGCTGTACACCGCGCTGAGCCAGCTCAATACCGCCGACGTCAAGATCATCACGGTCGAAGACCCGGTCGAGTACCAGATCGAGGGCATCAACCAGATCCAGGCCAAGCCGCAGATCGGGCTGGACTTCGCCAATGCCCTGCGCAGCATCGTGCGCCAGGACCCGGACATCATCATGATCGGCGAAATGCGTGACCTGGAAACCGCGCGCATCGCGATCCAGTCGGCGCTGACCGGCCATCTGGTGCTGTCCACCCTGCATACCAACAACGCAGCCGGCGGCATCACCCGCCTGCTCGACATGGGGGTGGAGGACTATCTGCTCACCTCCACCATCAACGGCATCCTTGCCCAGCGCCTGGTGCGCCGGCTGGAACCGACCCACGCCGAGCGCTATGAAGCCTCGCCGGAAGAAGTCGAACGCTTCGAACTGCGCCGGCTGCAGCCGCAGGGGCCGATCCACCTGTACCGCCCGAAACCCTCGGCGCTGGCACCGACCGGCTACCTGGGACGCACCACCATCATGGAATTCCTGGTGATGAACGACGCGCTGCGGCGTGCGGTGATGCGCCGTGATGGCATGGGCGAGATCGAGCGCATCGCCCGCGAAGCCGGCATGCGCACCATGTACGAGGATGGCCTGTCCAAGGCGCTGAGCGGGCAGACGACCATCGAGGAAGTGCTGCGCGTGACCGAGGAAAGCTGATGCGCGCAGGACGCAGGGGCTGACATGCCGAACTACCGCTACAAGGCGCTCAATACGCACGGCGAGATCTTCGACGGGCAGATGGAAGCGGCCAGCGAGGCCGAGCTGGTCGCGCGCCTGCAGGACCAGGGCCACCTGCCGATGGAGACGCAGCTGGCTGACGGCGGCGCGATCGGCGGCAGCACCTGGCGCAACCTGTTCCGCCAACGCCCGCTGCAGGGCGCGGCACTGCTGCAGTTCACCCAGCAGCTGGCGACCCTGCTCGGTGCCGGCCAGCCATTGGACCGCGCGTTGTCGATCCTGCTCGGCCTGCCGGAAGACGAACGTTCGCGGCGTGCGATCACCGACATCCGCGACGTGGTGCGCGGTGGTGCGCCGCTGTCCACTGCGCTGGAGCGCCAGCATGGGTTGTTCTCGCGCCTGTACGTGAACATGGTGCGTGCCGGCGAGGCGGGTGGCAGCCTGCACGACACCCTGCAGCGGCTGGCCGACTACCTTGAACGCAGTCGTGCACTGCAGGGCAAGGTGATCAACGCGCTGGTCTACCCGGCCATCCTGCTGGTGGTAGTGGGCGGTGCACTGCTGTTCCTGCTCGGCTATGTGGTGCCGCAGTTCGCGCAGATGTACGAGAGCCTGGATGTAGCGCTGCCGTGGTTCACCAACGCGGTGCTGCAGCTGGGCCTGTTCGTGCGCGACTGGTGGGTGCTGCTGCTGGTGGTGCCCGCCGTGCTGGCGCTGTTCTTCGAACGCAAGGCGCGGCAACCGGTGTTCCGCCTGGCGCTGGATGGCTGGCTGTTGCAGCGGCGCGGCATCGGCCGCCTGCTGGGCGAACTGGAGACCGCACGATTGGCACGCACGCTGGGCACCCTGCTGCGCAATGGCGTGCCATTGCTGGGTGCGCTGGGCATCGCCCGCAACGTGTTGGGCAACCGCGCGCTGGCCGCCGATGTGGAAGCAGCCGCGGACGAAGTGAAGAACGGTACCGGCCTGTCGCTGGCGCTGTCGCGCGGCAAGCGTTTCCCGCGCTTGGCGCTGCAGATGATCCAGGTCGGCGAGGAATCCGGTGCACTCGATACCATGCTGCTGAAGGCGGCCGATACCTTCGAACAGGACAGCGCGCGCCGCATCGATCGTCTGCTGGCGGCTATGGTGCCGGCGATCACCCTGGTGCTGGCCTCGGTGGTCGGTGCGGTGATCGTTGCCGTGCTGGTGCCGCTGTATGACCTGACCAATGCCATCGGTTGACGATGGATCCCTACGCAACCCCGACACTCCGCAACTGAAAGGACCGACCATGATTGCTTCCCGTCGACCGATCCGCCTTTCCTTCACCGCCGCGCGCAACCAGTCGGGCATGAGCCTGCTGGAAATCATCATCGTCATCGTGCTGATCGGTGCGGTGCTGACCCTGGTCGCCAGCCGCGTGCTGGGCGGCGCCGATCGCGGCAAGGCCAACATCGCCAAGGCGCAGGTGCAGACCGTTGCATCCAAGGTCGACAACTACCAGATCGATACCGGCAAGCTGCCCGGCTCGCTCAACGATCTGGTGACCGCACCGGCGGGTGTCGGTGGCTGGCTGGGGCCGTATGCCAAGCCGGCTGACCTGAACGACCCGTGGGGCCACGCGCTGGAATACCGTGCGCCGGGCGAAGGCCAGCCGTACGAGCTGATCAGCCTCGGCAAGGATGGCAAGGCCGGCGGCAGCAGCGTCGATGCTGACATCCGCTACCAGCCGTAATCCTGCATGACGTATTTCCTGCCGCGCCGGCTGCCTCGCCCGCGCCTGCACGGCAGGCGCGCAGCGGGCCTGTCGCTGCTGGAAATGCTGCTGGTGATCGCCCTGATCGCAGCAATTGGCCTGATCACTGCTGCCGGCCTGTCACGTGGCTTCGCTGGCATGCAACTGCGCAGCGCCGGCAAGGACATCGCCAACCAGCTGCGGGTGGTACGGGCGCAGGCGATCGCCCGGGGCGAACCGCAGCGCTTCGTGATCGAACCGGCGCGACGCCACTGGGAAGGCGCCAACCAGCGCCATGGTGACGTGCCGGCACAGCTGCAGGTGCAGTTCGAAGGCGCCGCGCAGCTGGCCACCGCGCCAGGGCAGGGCGTGATCGAGTTCCATCCCGATGGTGGTTCCAGCGGTGGCCGCATCCGCCTGCAGCGCGACGGTGCCGAGTGGCGCATCGATGTTGGCTGGCTGACCGGCGAAGTGCGCTCCGGCCCATGGCGGGCGCAATGAAGCGGCGTGCGCGTGGCTTCACCCTGCTGGAAGTGATCATCGCCTTTGCCCTGCTCGGGTTGGCGCTGACGCTGCTGCTGGGCAGCCTGTCCGGTGGTGCGAAACAGGTACGCGAGGCCGGGCTGCGCACGCGTGCGGTGCTGCACGCGCAGTCGCTGCTGGCCGAAGCCGGTGTCGCTGCACCGCTGCAGGTCGGCCGCCAGCAGGGCGACTGGGAGCAGGGCCGCTACCACTGGGAACTGCAGGTGCAGCCGTGGGTGGAGCCACGTGCTGGTAGCGTGGTGCAGTCGCAGTCGCCGGGTGCGCCCTGGCTGGCCGAGCTGCAGCTGCAGGTGCGCTGGGGCGACAGCGAGCGCGAACAACTGCGCTGGCGCAGCCTGCGCCTGTTGCCGCCGGATCTGGAGAGCGCGCGATGAAGCGGCGCGCTGCGGGGTTCACCCTGATCGAGGTGATGCTGGCCACGGTGCTGCTGGCCGGTGGCCTGGCGCTGGCGTTCGCCAGCGTGCGCTCGGCAATGGCGGTCAGCCAGCGCGGCGAGCAGATCGCTGCCGAGAGCGAACGCATGCGCGCGGTGCAGGCGCTGCTGCGGCGGCAGCTGGCCGGCGCGCTGCGCACACCGCTGGAAGTACCCGACCCCACCCGTGAGCCGATGTTCTTCCAGGGCGAAGAACAGCGCATGTTGTTCGCCGCCGACCTGCCCGGCTATCTCGGCCGCGGCGGACCGTACCTGCACGCGTTGCAGGTGGATGGCCGCAGTGGCCAGCAGCGCCTGCTGCTGGACCTGGTGCTGCTGCAGGAGGGCGAGCGCATCGCCGAGACGCCGCCGCGTCCACCGGAAGTGCTGGTGGACGGCCTGAAGTCGGTGCAACTGCGCTATCGCGGCATTGACGCCAGCACCGGCCAGGTGACCGACTGGCTGCCGCGCTGGGACGATACGCGGCGCCTGCCGATGCTGGTGGAAGTACAGATCGTGCCGGCCAAGGGCGCGCCGTGGCCGGTGCTGGTGGTCGCACCGCGTGCCGGTGGCAGCGGTGGTGCGCGATGAACCGGCAAGGTGGCGCCGCGCTGGTGCTGGTGTTGTGGTTGATCGCGTTGATGACTGCGCTGGTCGGCGCCTTTGCACTGAGCGCGCGGGTCGAGCACCTGCAGCAGCGGGTGCTGGATGACGACGCGCGCGGCCAGGAGCGTGCACGGGCCGGCCTGGAATATGCGCTGATGCGCCTGTCCGCCGATCCGCAGCGGGCCCCGTGGCGGGCCGATGGCCGTACCTATCGCTGGACGTTCGATGACGCCAGCATCGAGATCAAGGTGCTGGACGAGAACGGCAAGATCAACCTGAATCTGGCCGATGTGGCCCTGCTGACCGCTTTCCTCAAGGCGCTGGGCGAAGACGAAGGAGCCGCACGGCAGCTGGCCGGTGCCATCGTCGACTGGCGCGACGAGGACAGCCTGCTGCAGCCCGGTGGCGGTGCCGAGGCACCCGACTATGCCGCGGCCGGGTTGCCGTATGGCCCGCGCAACAAGCGTTTCGAGACTCTGGGCGAACTGCAGCGGGTGCTTGGCATGCCCGGGCCGTTGTACCAGAAGATGCTGCCGCACCTGACCCTGTACAGCCGCCAGGCACGCCCGGATCCGCAGTTTGCCAGTGCGCCGGTGCTGACCGCATTGGGGCTGGATGCCGACACCGTGCTGGCCCAGCGTGCCCAGCAGGAGCGTGATGCCGATACCGCTGCGGGTGCGACAACGCTTGCCAGCAGCAGTGGCACCTATAGTATCGAGTCCCGTGTCATCGACGGCAGCGGACGCCGGTCGGTGCTGCAGGCAGTGGTACGCAACGGCTCGGGCGGGGTTCCCGGGCGGTCCTACACAGTGCTTCGCTGGGAGCAGGGAATGACAGCAAGATGACGGCTTGGCAGGACAGTCTGCGGCAGGTTCAGGGTCGGATCGGCCCGGGCGCTGGCCGCTTCCTGCGCTGGTGGCGGCAATCGCTGCTGGCGTGGGTGCCGGCACGTTGGCAGTGGGCGCTGGGTTGGGCGCAGGCGCGCCTGCTGCTGCAGCGCGAGGGTGACCAGCTGCAGGTCCGGCGTGAGGCCGGCGAACGCCGCGAAGCGGTGGCGACGTTGCCGTGGCCGTTGTCGCCGGCTGAACTGGACCGTGTTCTGGAGCCGCGCCTGCGCAGCCTGCCGCGGGTGTGGCTGTTGCCGGCCAATGAAGTGCTGCGCCGCCATCTTCGGCTGCCGGCGGCGGCGGCCGATCGCCTGCGCGCGGTGGTCGGCTTCGAGATCGACCGGCAGACTCCATTCGAATCCAGCCAGGTCAGCTATGACGTGCGTGAACTGGGCAGCGCCGGTGAAGGCCTGTTGCAGGTTGAACTGATCGCCTGGCCGCTGCGCCAGCTGGACGCCTGGCGTGGCAGCGTGGGCGAGTGGGCCGATACGTTGGCCGCCGTCGACGCGATCGATGCGCAGGGTGATCCGCTGCACGTGAATCTGCTACCGCCCGCGCAGCGCCAGCTGCGGCCAGACCCGATGCGGCGCTGGAACCTGCTGCTGGCCCTGGCCGCGCTGGTGATGCTGGTGCTGGCCGCGGTGCAGCTGCTCGACAACCGCCGCGCCGCCGCCGATGAACTGCGTGCCCAGGTTGAACGCAGCGCGCGCAGTGCGCGTGGCGTGGCCAGCGAACGTGCACAGCTGCAGGGGCTGATCGACGGTGCCGCGTTCCTCGAAAAGCAGCGCAGCCAGCGTGCCGGCACGGTGGAAATCTGGAATGAACTGACCCGGCGCCTCCCGGAGGGCACCTACCTGGAAAAGCTGGCCATCGAGAACAACAACCTGCAGCTGATCGGGCTCAGCCGCGAGGCCTCGCAGCTGGTGCAGCTGCTGCAGGACGCGCCGCAGTGGCGCAAGGTCAACCTGACCGGCGTGCTGCAGGCCGACGGTGCCGCCAGTGGCCGTGACCGTTTCACCATGACCGCTGAACTGCAGCCGATGGCGGCTGCGAACGGGGAGGCGGCCGATGCCGATGCCAAGCGCGCGCCGTGACCGCTGGCTGGCACTGGCACTGCTCCTGGCAGTGCTCGGCCTGGCCTATCTGTTGCTGGTGCACCCCTGGTTCACCCAGCCGCTGCGTGAGATCAATGCCGATGTCGCCGCCCTGCGCGAGCGCGAGCAGCGTGTACAGGCGCAGCTGCAGCAGCAGCCGCAGATCGAACAGCGCCTGCGCGCTACCCGCGAAGCGTTGCAGCAGCGGCCGGGCTTCCTGCGTGAAGCCACCGCCGAAGCCGCCGCCGCCGCGCTGGGGGGCAAGCTGCAGGATGCCGTGGCGATGGCCAGCCCGGGCAACCGCAGCTGCACCATCAGCAACCGCACGCCGCTGACCGACAACCGTCGCGATGCCGAGTTCGTGCGCGTTGCCATGCAGGTACGCCTGCGCTGCGGTGTGGCCGAACTGGCCACCGTGCTGCACAGCCTGGAAACCGGCAGCCCGCGCCTGTTCGTCGACAACCTCAACCTGATCGCACAGCGTTTCCAGCAATCGCCGAACGAATCCGGGCTGGGCCTGGATGTGTCCTTCGAACTGGCCGGTTATCTGCTGCCGGGCGCTGCGGCCGAAGGGGCCACGCCAACACCCGCAACCGGGCCGGCCGCCACCCCGCAGCCGCCTGCAGCGGCACCGGTACCGGATGCACCGGCCGAGGGACAGGAGGTGGCCGATGAAACTTGAGCAGATCAGCCTGCGCACCGGTTTCCTGCTGGCCCTGGCGGGCTGGGCGGCAGCGGTCTGGCTGGCCACCGGCTTCGGCCTCGGCAGCCAGTTGCCGGGCGCCGATGGCAATGCCGATGCGGCGCCGTCGCTGCCCGGCCTGCCGTCGCTTGCCGCCGAACGCATGGCCAGTGCCGACAGCTACAGCGCGATCGGCGAACGCCCGCTGTTCGCCGAGGACCGCAAGCCGAAGCCCTACCTGCTCGGTGGAAGCGAGCCCGCCGCCAGTGCCGCGCTGCGCCTGACCGGCGTGCTGCTGACCGGCGATTTCGGCATGGCCACCTTTACCACCGAACAGAACCGCTCGCTGCGCCTGCGCCTCAATGGTGAGGCCGTTGATGGCTGGCAGCTGGTCGCGCTGGCGCCACGCCAGGCTACCGTGATCGGTCCCGGTGGCAACCAGGTGTTGGAGCTGGCGGTGTTCAACGGTCAGGGCGGTGAACCGCCAACCGTGCTGCGCGGCGCCAACGGTGCGCCGCCGGCGGGTGGAATCATTGTGCCGCCGCCGGCCGGTGCTCCACCGCCACCGCCGGCCGCTGCAGCTACGGCACAGCAGGCGCCAGGTGGCAGTGCAGCACCGGCGGCCACACCGGCGGCCGCAACGCCTCCCGCCAACACCAACGGTCCCAGCGAAGCGCAGATGCAGGCCATCCGCGAACGCATCCAGGCCCGCCGCCGCCAGCTGCAGCAACAGCAGCAGCAACAACCGTCGCCGCCCCCGGGCGATGGCACCAACCGATAGAGTGAATGCATGAACCTGCGTTTCCTTCCCTGGTCCTTTGCCCTCGCGCTGCTGGTTGGCTGCAGCACGGTGTCCGCGCCGCACGTGCAGCGCAAAGGCAACCTGACGTCCACGACCGATGCCGGCCAGGCGGCGGAAGTGGCTGCCGATGCCGCCCGTGACAGCCAGGGCGCGCCCCAGGCGGTCATCCGCCGCGGCACCGGCACCATGATCAACCGCGAAGCCGCGCGCGCGCCGGCGCCGGCACTGCACGGCGCCAGTACCGGCGAGGCGACCTTCAACTTCGAGGGGGAATCGGTGCACGCGGTGGTCAAGGCCATCCTCGGTGACATGCTCGGGCAGAACTACGTGATCGCACCGGGAGTGCAGGGCACGGTCACCCTGGCCACGCCGAAACCGGTGTCGCCGGCGCAGGCGCTGAACCTGCTGGAGATGGTGCTGGGCTGGAACAACGCACGCATGGTGTACAGCGGTGGTCGCTACAACATCGTGGCTGCCGACCAGGCATTGGCCGGCACTGTCGCGCCGAGTACGGCCCCGGCGGCCAGCGCACGCGGTTTCGAGGTGCGGGTGATCCCGCTGCAGTTCATCTCCGCCACTGAAATGAAGAAGGTGCTGGAGCCGTACGCGCGCCCCAACGCCATCGTCAACGTCGACAGCGGCCGCAACGTGATCACCCTCGGTGGTACCCGCGCCGAGCTGGAAAACTACATGCGCACCGTCGAGATCTTCGACGTCGACTGGTTGTCGGGCATGTCGGTGGGCGTGTTCCCGATCCAGTCGGGCAAGGCCGAGCAGGTTGCAGCAGATCTGGAGAAGGTGTTCGGTGAGGAGAGCAAGACCCCCAGCGCCGGCATGTTCCGCTTCCTGCCGCTGGAGAACGCCAACGCGGTGCTGGTGATCACCCCGCAGGTGCGTTACCTGGACCAGATCCAGCAATGGCTGGACCGCATCGATACCGCCGGCGGCAGCGCCCGCCTGTTCTCCTACGAACTGCGCTACATCAAGGCACGCGACCTCGCCGAACGCCTCAGCGAAGCCTTCGCCAGCAGCGGCAACCGCGGCGGCTCCAGCCCCGGCTCATTGGCGCCCGGTGCGATTCCGTCGCAGCTGGGCAGCGATGGCGACCGCGGCATGGACAGCAACAACAGCAGCAACTTCGGTTCAACGTCGGGCGGCAGCTCCAGCGGCGGCGGTAGTGGCAGCATGAACCTGCCGCAGCGCCAGTCCGGCAACGTCAGCGTCAGCCTGGAAGTGGAAGGCGACCGTGTCGGCGTATCGGCGGTCGAGGAAACCAACACCCTGCTGGTCCGTTCGACCCCGCAGGCCTGGCGCTCGATCCGCGAAGTGATCGAGAAGCTGGACGTGATGCCGCTGCAGGTGCACATCGAGGCGCAGGTGGCTGAGGTCGCCCTGGAGGGTGACCTGAAGTACGGCGTGAATTGGTTCTTCGACAACGCGGTGGCCGGGCGCGCGCTGACCGGCGCATTGGCCGGCGTGACCCTGCCGGCCGCCGCCGGCGGCTCCTGGAGCAGCCTCGCCGGTGCCGCGACCGGTGGCGAAGGCCTCGGCTGGGCATTCACCGGGCACAATGGTGCCGCAGTCGTGAGCGCGCTGGACAAGGTTACCGATGTGCGCCTGCTGCAGACCCCTTCGGTGTTCGTGCGCAACAACGCTGAGGCCACGCTCAATGTGGGCGACAAGGTGCCGATCAACACCACCACGGTGAACACCGGCATCGGCACCAGCAGTTACAGCTCGGTGCAGTACATCGACACCGGCGTGATCCTCAAGGTGCGCCCGCGGGTGACCCGCGACGGCACGGTGTTCCTCGACATCGTGCAGGAAGTGAGCAGCGCCTCGAACGTGCCGGAGAACTGCAACCCGCAGGAGCGCAACTGCAACCCGCGGATTTCCACCAAGAAGCTGTCGACCGAAGCGGCGGTGCAGAGCGGCGACACCATCATGCTGGCCGGCCTGATCACCGACACGGGCACCGATGGCAGCAGCGGCATCCCCGGCCTGAGCCGGATTCCGGTGGTGGGCGCACTGTTCGGGCAGAAGAGCCGCACCAGCCGCCGTTCGGAAGTGATCGTGCTGCTGACGCCGAGCATCGTCCGCAACAGCCAGGAAGCGCGCAACCTGACCGACGAGTACAGCCAGCGCTTCCGCGCGATGGAACCGCTGAACCAGCCGCGCGCAAAGAAGTAAGGGGTTGACGGCCGGGCTGCGCCCGGCACCCGCAGAAGCCGGAGCTGGAGCAACAGCAACAGCAACAGCAACAGCAACAGCGGGTTTCTGGGGGATGGCGGGGCGGTGTGGGTTGTCAGGACACGCCGTAAACCCGTCCCTGGGGGCTCGATGGCGCCTTGCTCGTGTGCGCTGTCCTGCGCACACGGCAAGACCGGGGTTGGGCGTCCTGCCCAACCCGCCCGAGGCATGCCTCGGGCCCATGGCGCCAACGGTCCTGCCAACCCACACCGCCCCACCTCTGACAGTTTCCTGCTGCTGTTGGTAGGTGTCGACCTTGGTCGACACGCTGGATCCACGCCATGCGTGGATGACTCTCCATCGAAATCGAATATTTCGAGATCCGAAACATCTGAGCCGAGCATGGTTCGGCTCTACAGAAGGCAATGCCCGACAGATCGCAGGAAACTGTCGAAGGCGGGGTGGGTCCGGTTGCGGGGGCGTGAGCCGCATGGATGCGGCGACCGAGCTTACATGGACGTACTTGCAGCGTCCCCCGCAACCGGACCCACCCCGCCATCCCCCAGGAACCCAGCTTTTGCTCCGGCTGTTGCTTCGGCTCTGGCTCCGGCCTCTGCGGGTGCCGGGTGCAACCCGGCCGATACCCTCCCAGTGCTAGGCTGTGGCTACCGACAACCACGGAGGCGGGATGGGGGCGATCGTGTTGTTGCCGCTGTGCGTGGACGATGCCGCGCTCGACCGCTGCCTGGCCGCGCTGGATGCCGGCACCGCGCCGGGTACCGCGGTCTGGCTGGCCGATGACGCGCAGACCGGGCCGCGTGCGCAGGCGGTGGTGGAACACTGGTTGGCGCATACGCCGTTGCAGGCCGAATACACCCGCCGCGCGCGGCCGTTGGGCGAGGTCGCCCATCTGGATGAGATGCTGCGCGCCTGCGAGGGCCTGGACGTGGCCGTGCTGGCGCCGGACAGCGTGCCAGCACCCGGCTGGCTGCAGCAGCTGCAGGATGCCTTCGCCCGCGACGCCGCCATCGCCACCGCAACACCGTGGTGCAATGCCGGCGAAACAGCCGCGTGGCCGCGATTGGGCGAAATCAATCCCGAACCGGAGGACCCGGCGCTGCTGGCACACACCTGTGCCACGCTGCCGGTGCTGCATCCGGAGCTGCCCTCGGCAGTCACCCACGCGGTGCTGGTGCGCGGCAACGCGCGCCGGCGTGCCGGCGGCCTGGACGTGGAGAGCTACGCCGGCTGGAACGCGGCGCTGGTCGACCTGAGCCTGCGCATGGCCGGGCTGGGTTGGCGCAACGTCCTGTGCGAGACCGCCTTCGTCGGCCGCGCAGGGGAGGCCGTCAGCCGCGATGGCGATCTTGAAGCCCTGGCCGCGCGCTGGCCGGCCTGGGTGCCGCGACTGGCCGATTTCCTGATGCACGATCCGCTGCACGGGTTGCGCGCCGATCTGCAGCAGCGCATGCGGCAGGCGATAATGCCGGCCGAGCAGGGCGACCTGTTCGTCTCGTCTTCCGCGCCGGAGCCTCCTGCTTGAATGTTGCCATTGCCGCCATCGTCGTCACGTACCAGAGCGGCAGCACCATCGACGCCTGCCTCTCGCGTCTGCGCCAGGCGCAGGACGTGGCCGAGATCCGGGTGATCGACAATGGCTCGATGGATGGCACGCTGGATATCGTGCAGCGCCATGCCAGCCACGACCCGCGCGTGCGTTTCGTCGGCAATCCGGACAATCCCGGCTTTGCCGCCGCCAACAACCAGGGCGTGGCCGATTCGAGCAGCCCGTGGCTGGCCTTCATCAATCCGGACCTGATGGTCGAGCCGGATACGCTGGCCGGATTGCGCAGCCGCGCCGACGCCCTCGGTGACTGCCTGCTGGGTGTCGAACAGCTGGATGAGCATGGTCAGGCCGATGAGGCCGTGCGCCGCCGTGACCCGGATTTCCTGTTGATGCTGCGCTCGCCGGGCAAGGGCTCGAAACTGGCCGTTCCGCGTGACCCGCAGCAGGCACTGCAGCGGGTGCCGGCGTTGTCCGGTGCCTTGCTGATGATGTCGCGCGCGCTGTTCGACCGTATCGGTGGCTGGGACGCCGGTTACCGCCTGCATGCCGAAGACCTGGACCTGTGCCGGCGTGCACGCGAAGCCGGAGCAGTGGTGGCGATCGCCAATGACCTGCAGGTCACCCACGTTCGTGGCGTCTCCAGCCGCTCGCGGCCGTTCTTCGTGGAATGGCACAAGCACAAGGGCCTGTGGCGCTATTTCCAGAAGTTCGAGGCCAGGCAGCGTTCGCTGCCGGTGCGGGTAGCGGTGTGGGGCGCGATCTGGGCGCACGCGCTGATGCTGGTGCCGAAGCTGCTGCGCAAGGCGCTGTAGCGCCGAGCCCACGCTCGGCTCAGGCAACACATCCAGCCGAGCGTGGGCTCGGCTCTACGGAGGGCGGGCGCGCCCACGGTTCACTCCGCCGGGCGCATAATCCGCCCCATGCCTATCATCCAGTCCCTGCTCGACACCGACCTGTACAAGTTCACCATGATGCAGGCGGTGCTCCACCAGCACCCCGGCGCCCAGGTGCAGTACCGGTTCAAGTGCCGCACGCCCGGCATCGACCTGGCCCATTACATCGACCAGATCGACGAAGAGATCGACCACCTGTGCAGCCTGCGTTTCAGCGACGCGGAGCTGGACTACATGCGTGGCCTGCGCTTCGTGAAGCCGGACTTCGCCGATTTCCTCGGCCTGTTCCACCTCGACCGCAAGTACATCCAGCTGCGCGCATCGAAGACCGTGCCCGGCGAGATCGAACTGGACATCACCGGGCCCTGGCTGCACACCATCCTGTTCGAAGTGCCGCTGCTGGCGATCATCAACGAAGTCTGGTTCCGCAACACCACCACCGCCGACTTCGCCGAGGGCGAGCGCCGCCTGCAGGCCAAGGCCGCGCTGCTGCGTGATACCCCGGGGTTCGAGCAGTGCCGCATCGCCGACTACGGCAGCCGCCGCCGCTACTCGCGTGACTGGCATGCCCGTCTGCTGCCGCTGCTGCGCGATGCGCTCGGCCCGCAGCTGGTCGGCACCAGCAACGTACACTTCGCGCGCCTGTATGGCATGACTCCGCACGGCACCATGGCTCATGAGTACCTGCAGGCGTTCCAGGCGCTCGGCCCGCGCCTGCGTGATTCGCAGGTGGCGGCACTGGAATCGTGGGCACGCGAATATCGCGGCGACCTCGGCATCGCGCTGTCCGACGTGGTCGGCCTGGACGCGTTCCTGCGCGACTTCGATATGTACTTCTGCAAGCTGTTCGACGGCGTGCGCCACGACTCGGGCGATCCGTTCGACTGGGGTGACCGCATGCTGGCGCATTTTCAGCAGCGCCGGGTCGATCCACGCAGCAAGGTGCTGGTGTTCAGCGATGGCCTCGACATCGTCAAGGTGATGCGCCTGTATGACTACTTCCGTGGTCGCTGCCAGGTCGCCTTCGGCGTCGGCACCCATCTGACCAATGATCTGGGTCCGACGCCGCTCAACATCGTCATCAAGATGGTCCGCTGCAACGGCCAGCCGGTCGCCAAGCTCAGCGACTCGCCGGGCAAGAGCATGTGCGACGACCCTGGTTACCTGACATACCTGCGCCAGGTCTTCGAGTTGCCGCAGCCGGAGTAACGCCGGCCTGCTGCAGGTCTTACAGGTAGTCGACCACGACCAGGTAGGCGCCCTGCAGCGGCTGCTGCTTCGAAGCCTGCACGCTGTAGCGTTCGGAGAAGGCGATATCGCCGGCGCGCATCGCGCTGGCCGACACCGACAGCTTCTGGCCCTGGCGCTTGCCATCGCGCAGCGTCGCGGCCTGGCCATCGGCCAGCGCCGTCACGGCCACCGTCGAGCCCTTGGCCGACGGCGGGCAGGCCGCCAGGCTCAGTTCGCCCTGGGACAGGTTCGTCGTGCAGCCCGGCTCAGCGATGTGACCGCTGAAACGGATGCTGCCGCTGCTGGCCTGGGCCAGCGCACTGACGGACATCAGGGCCACACACAGCAGGATGGAGTTCCTCATGACACGTTCTCTGGTTCGTTCGGTGTTTCCTAGTTAGCGACAGGTTGGACCCGGCTTTAATAGGACAAATCCGAATCTGCTAGGGCCATCACCGAGAAAGAGTGATGCGCATCAAGAAAGCTGTTTTTCAGGGAGAAATGGCGACTTTTTGCGTGCGCGCCCGGCGCAGCCAGCCGCCTCCGCGAAGGCTGCGGGTGACCGCTCGCCCCCGCTGACTCGATTTCGGCTACCACGTCACACTTGAGGCGTCAATAAACCGTCGTTCAGAAAAATAATGAGACTTTCATCACAGTTGTGCCTATACTTGCGTCACGGATTCAGGGGAAGGTATGTCCGAGTCCGGCCACAGGTGAGACGCAAGGATGGGTCCTGATAGCCCGGCAGTGCTCCTTGCTTCCTCCTCTACTTCTCATCTCTTCAGTAGGGTTAGGTAAAAGCGAATGCACAAGATCAATCTCATCGCCGCTGTGATGCTGGCCGCCGCTCCGCTGGCCGCCAACGCCGCCGACGGCACCATCACCTTCAATGGCAAGGTGACCGACAAGACCTGCACCATCTCGACCCCGGGCGGCAAGGACTTCGCCGTCAACCTGCCGACCGTGTCCAAGAACACCCTGGCCAATGCCGGTGCCGTTGCGGGTCGTACCCCGTTCGCGATCAACCTGACCAAGTGCAGCGCCGGCAACGTCGCGACCTACTTCGAGCCGGGTTCGACCGTTGACTTCAACACCGGCCGCCTGCTGAACCAGGCTTCGGCCAACGCTGCCACCAACGTGCAGCTGCAGCTGCTGGGCTCCAACAACCAGGTCCTGCCGATCAAGGCAGCCGGCGCTGGCCTGGCCCAGACCAACTCGCAGTGGGTCACCGTCGGCACCGACGGCTCGGCCGACCTGAGCTACTACGCTGAGTACTACGCCACTGCCGCCGCCACCCCGGGCGACGTCACCAGCAGCGTCAAGTACACGATCATCTACAACTGATCGTAGCCGTACCCGCATTGGCCGGCGTACGCGCCGGCCAATGCTCCGCGGCCTCTGGCCACACACCTCGAGCGTAGTACTTCCGATGAAAGCAATCTTTCCCCGGGCGCTGCTGCTGGCAGCGTTCACGCTGCCCTTCTGCCAGAACGCACTGGCCGGCGTGGTGGTCAACGGCACGCGAGTGATCTATCCGGCGCAGGCGCGCGAAGTCACCGTGCAGGTCGACAACGTGGGCGATTCGCCGGCGCTGGTGCAGGCCTGGATCGACAGCGGCGACGCCAACCAGACCGCCGATACCAGCGATGCACCGTTCGTGCTGACACCGCCGATCGCGCGCGTCGAGCCGGGCCGCAGCCAGGCGCTGCGCCTGATCTTCTCCGGCGCGCAGCTGCCGACCGACCGCGAGTCGGTGTTCTGGCTCAACGTGCTGGATGTGCCGCCGTCGCCGGACAACGCCGACAACAGTGGCGAACAGAATTACCTGCAGGTCGCGTTTCGTTCGCGCCTGAAGCTTTTCTACCGGCCGCAGGGCCTGAAGGGCGTTGCCAACGACGCACCGGCAGCGCTGCGCTGGACCCGCAATGGCGACCGCCTGCGGGTGGAAAACCCGAGCCCCTTCCACGTCACGCTGGCTGAAGTGCATGCCGTGACCGGCAGCAGTGAAAAGGCCGTCGAGGACAAGGGCGCGATGGTTGCGCCGAAGCAGAGCCTGGAGTTCGCCGCACCGGCGGGCACCAACCAGGTCCGCTTCATCACCATCAACGACTACGGCGGCCGGGTGGAACACACCATCCGCCTCGGCAGCACCGGGGGCTGAACGCGCCGCGCTGGCTCATGGCCTGCGCATCCCGCCACCGCCGCCGTGCGGCGAATTGAAGGAATGTCAGTGTGATCGGAAACAGATTGACATTGTCGATCCATCAGGCGCTTTGCCTGTTGGTTGCTGGCGTGGCCTGCCCAGGATGGGCGCTGGCTGCCCCGGCCAATCTCGGCGAACAGGCGCTGATGGCGCAGAGTGGTGCGGCCAATGCGCGTGCACCGGAATCGGCCCAGTTCAACTCCAGCTTCCTGTCTGGCCAGGCCAAGCAGGTCGATCTGGCGGCCTTCAGCAACGGCAACCCGATGGTGGCCGGCACCTATCGCGTCGACGTCTACGTCAACGGTGCCTGGCAGGGCCGTCGCGATCTGCAGTTCAAGGCCGATGCGCAGGGCCGTGTCGACGCCTGCCTGCCGCTGCCGATGCTGGAAGAAATGGGCGTGGACAGCGAGGCCGTGCTGCTGCAGCAGGACCCGTCCGTGCCGGCCGACAAGACCAGCTGCGTGCCGGTGCAGCAGCGCATGAGCAACGCCTACGGCATCTATGACAGCGGCAACCTGCGCTACGACCTCAGCATTCCGCAGGTGTTCCTGCGCCGCGAGGCGCGCGGCTACGTCAATCCGGCACTGTGGGACCGTGGCATCAATGCCGGCTTCGTCGGCTACAGCTTCAATGCGATCAACAGCGACAGCCGCGTCGAAGGTGGCCAGCGCAACCGCAGTGCCTACCTCGGCCTCAATGCCGGCCTGAACCTGGGCGGCTGGCAGTTCCGCCACGACTCGAACCTGACCTGGTCCGAGGGTGACGGCCGCCATTGGCAGAGCATCGCCACCTACGCACAGCGCGGTATCCCGCAGGTGCGCGGCATGCTCACCATCGGTGAGGCCTACACCACCGGTGAACTGTTCGATTCGATCGGCTATCGCGGCGCCAGCCTGGCCAGCGATGACCGCATGCTGCCCGACTCGCTGCGCGGTTATGCGCCGGTCGTGCGCGGCATCGCCGAAACCAACGCACGCGTTGAAGTGCGCCAGAACCAGCAGCTGATCTACTCCTCCACCGTGTCGCCGGGCAGCTTCGTCATCGACGATCTGTACCCGACCGGCTACGGCGGCGACCTGGAAGTGAGCGTGATCGAGGCCGATGGCCGCCGCCGCGAATTCAAGGTGCCGTTCGGTTCGGTGCCGCAGATGCTGCGCGAAGGCGTGTCGCGTTACTCGCTGACGGCCGGCCAGGTGCGCAACAAGCTGCTGGCCGATGAGCCGTGGCTGGTGCAGGGTACCTACCAGCGCGGTATCGGCAACCAGCTGACCCTGTACGGCGGCAGTGCACTGAGCGATGGCTACCTGTCGCTGCTGTACGGCGTCGGCCTGTCCACGCCGGTCGGCGCGTTCGCCGCCGACGTCACCCACGCACGTACGACGTTCGACCACTACGGCAACCACACCGGTGCCAGCGTGCGCTTGAGCTACAGCAACATGATCGGCGAGACCGGGACCAACCTGACCCTGGCCGCCTACCGCTATTCGACCGAAGGCTTCTACAGCCTGCAGGACGCGCTGTATGGGCGCGATTCGGACAAGCGCGGCATCGATCCGACCACCCGCGGCCGCCAGCGCAGCCAGTTCCAGGTGACGCTGAACCAGCCGCTGGGCCGTCGTGGCGGCGCACTGTACGTGACCGGTTCGGTGCGTGACTTCTACGATCGCCCGGGCACCTCCAAGCAGTACCAGGTGGGCTACAACAACGCCTGGCGCTCGGTGAACTATGGTTTCTCGGCGCTGCGTACCGAAGAAGGCCTGCTCGGCCGTTCCGATACCCAGTACCTGCTGTCGATGAGCGTGCCGCTGGGCCGTGGTACCCACCCGGTGTCGTTCAGCGCCGATGTCGGCGTGCGCGACCGCGGTGGCTACGACAACAGCCGCGTCGGCATCACCGGTTCTGCCGGCGTCGACAACAACTTCAGCTATGGCGCGGCGCTGTCCGATTCCCGCGAGGGTGGCACCACCGCAGTCGGCAACGCCGAGTACCGCAGCCGCTACACCGCGTTGAATGCCACCTACAGCCACTCGCGCGATTTCCGCCAGGCCTCGGTCGGCGCCAACGGCAGCGTGGTCGTGCATCCTGGCGGCTTCACCTTCACCCCGCAGCGTGGCGATACCATGGTGCTGGTGGAAGCACCGGGCGCACGCGATGCGATCGTCAGCAACGCCCCCGGCCTGCGTGTCGATGGCCGCGGCTACGCCGTGGTCCCGTACGTGTCGCCGTACCGCCTCAACACCGTCACCCTCGACCCGCAGGGCATGGCCCACGACGTCGAACTGGAAAGCACCAGCCAGTCGGTGGCACCGTTCGCCGGTGCGATCAGCTACCTGCGCTTCGATACCCGCAAGGGCAACGCGCTGCTGATCCAGGTCCGCAACACCGATGGCCGCACGCTGCCGTTCGGCGCGCAGGTCAAGGACGAGCAGGGCCAGCCGGTGGGCATGGTCAGCCAGGGTGGCCGCCTGTACGTGCGCAGCGAGAAGAACCAGGGCCAGTTGCAGGTCGAGTGGGGCGCAGGTGCCGACCAGCGCTGCACCATTGATTACCAGGTACCGGCGGGCGCCGATGCGTCCAAGACCGGCTTCATCCCGCTGGAGGCAGCATGCCGATGATTTCTTCCCGTGGCCGCAAGGCACTGGCCGCGTTGGCCCTGCTGGGTGGCGTGCTGCTGGCGCAGCAGGCCAGTGCGGCCTGCCGCATCCAGGTCAACGGTTTCGTTGCGCAGGACGTGCAGATGGACATGGGTCAGATCGTGATCCTGCCCAGTACGCCCGTGGGCGGCGTGATCAAGGAAATCAGCGTGCCGATCAACCAGCAGAACAGCGTTGCCCGCTGTGACTACTGGTATAGCGGCTACTCGACAGGCGAGTACGTCAACGCGCCGCAGAAGCGACCGGTGGCTGGCTTTGCCAACGTCTATGAGACCGGCGTGGCCGGTGTGGGCATCCGCCTGTTCCGCGACTCCGGCGCGATCCAGGCCTATTACCCACATACCATCAATTTCGCGGCCAACTCCACGATCTCGCTGATCGGTGGCCAGTTCCGCATCCAGCTGATCAAGACCGCCGCGCAGACCGGGTCGGGCGTGATTGCACCGAACGGTCGCTTCACCACCTACTACTTCGATGGTGATGGCCCCAGCCGCCCGGTGCTGACCTCCACCTTCAGGGGCTCGGGCACCACCGTGGTCAGCCCGACCTGCGAAGTGCAGGCCGGCAGCCGCAACATCGCCGTTGATTTCGGCAGCGTGCCCAACACCACGTTCACCGGCGTTGGTTCGCGTGCGGTCGATCGTGACTTCGAGATCCGCCTGAACTGCCAGGGCAGCAACGTTGCTGCCTACCAGAGCAAGATCGGCATCCGCCTCGACGCCGACCAGGACAGCTCGAACATGCCCGGTGTGCTGAAGCTGAGCGCGGCCACCAACAGCGCCACCCGCATCGGCATCCAGATGGTCCAGCGTGATGGCAGCACCGAGCGCGAGGTGCGTTTCGGCCAGACCGTCAACGTCGGCACCACCGTGCCGGGTACCAGTGTCATGGCGCTGCCGCTGCGCGCCCGCTATGTGCAGACCCAGGCCGGTACCGTCGGCGCTGGTGTCGCAAACGGCCAGGCGACCTTCACCATCCAGTACGAGTAAGGCGGCCGCAGGCCACCGCCACCGCTACGTTCCACCGCAACGTCACCTGTTCCGCAGGTGGCGTTGACTGCGTCTTGATCTTCCAACGATGAAGATCAGTGCCACGACGCACGTACAACCACATGAATGTGATGTATGTCGCGAATTTGGAGTTTCCTCATGAGGTGACCGTCTCCTGCCCACGGGTGTTGGACGGGAACGCCGAAAGGATCCAGACGTGGCTACAGCTGCCCGCATCCCCCCGCGCCAGCCTTCGGGAGCGCTGCGGTGAAGGTCCTGTCCGTGTTCGGCACACGGCCGGAGGCGATCAAGATGGGGCCGCTGGTGCGGGCTTTGGCAGAGTCTGCCGACATCGAGTCGGTGGTCTGCATCACCGGCCAGCACCGGGCGATGCTCGACCAGGTGATGTCGCTGTTCGAGATCACCGCCGACCATGACCTCGATGTCATGGTGCCCAACCAGACCCTCAACGGCCTGTGCGCCAGGCTGTTCGAACGGCTTGACGCGCTCTACACACAGGTTCGCCCGGACCGCGTGCTGGTGCATGGTGATACCACCACGGCGATGACCGCCGCGCTGGCTGCGTTTCATCACCGCATTCCAATCGGCCACGTCGAGGCCGGCCTGCGCACCGGTGACATCAACCGGCCATGGCCGGAGGAAATGAACCGGCGGGTGATCGACGTGGTCGGCCACCAGCTGTATGCGCCCACCGCCAGCTCGCGCGCCAACCTGGCCCGCGAACACCTGGGCGGGCAGATCCTGGTCACCGGCAACACCGTCATCGATGCCCTGCAGCAGACCGTACAGCGGCTGGATGCTGACCCGGCCCTGCGCGCGCAGGCCGACGCGCCCTTCCACATGCTCGACCCGCGGCGGCGCCTGCTGCTGGTCACCGGCCACCGCCGCGAGAGCTTCGGCCAGGGTTTCGAGGACATCTGCCGCGCACTGGCCGAGCTGGCGCGACGCACGGACCTGCAGGTGCTGTACCCGGTGCACCTCAACCCGAATGTACAGGGCCCGGTCAACGCCCACCTCGGCCACCTCGACAACGTGCACCTGGTGCCGCCGCAGGACTACCTGCGCTTCGTGCGCCTGATGCAGCGCGCCGACGTGATCCTCACCGATTCCGGTGGCGTGCAGGAAGAAGCGCCGGCGCTGGCCAAGCCCGTTCTGGTGATGCGCGATGTCACCGAGCGTCCGGAGGCGGTCGAGGCGGGTGTGGTGACGCTGGTCGGCACCACCCCTTCGCGCATCGTCGAGGCGGTCAACGCCGCGTTGGCACAGCCACCGCAGCCGACCCACTTCGACCCCGATGCCAGTCCCTACGGCGATGGTCGCGCCAGTGTGCGCATCGTCGCCGCCTTGCGTGGGCAACCACTGCCCGAGTTCTCACCCGTCGTCCACGGTGGCGCTGCCAACCACCCTCATCCGCATGAAGTGATGCCATGACCCAGACCGGCCGCTCTCCCTTGTTTGCTTCCGCTGCCGCGTTCGTCCTCTCGGGCGTGGTCGCCAGTGCCCATGCCGCCGACAGCGTTGCCGGCCAGTTCGCCGAATGGAGCGGCGACAGTACGGTGAACCGGCAGATGAGCCTGCGCGAACTCGGCTTCCGCCAGCCGCTGGTATTGAGCGGGCAGGAAAGCCAGCGAGAGATTTACCTGCCGGTGCCGGCCGGTGTCGCCACCCGCGACGCGCAGCTGCAGCTGGACGGGCGCTATGTGCGCGGCCACGCTGGGCGCACTTCCGGTTTGTGGTCGGTCGACGGCGACCCGATCGCCGCGCGTTCGATCACCGATGCGCAGGGCGACGCCAGCCAGCTGCTGGCCATCGATGGCGAACCGCGCCAGAACGGTTTCGTGCGGGTCGGCGTCGGCTGGTGGTCGATCGTTTCCGATTACCAGTGCGCCGACCAGAGCGCACCGGCCAACGTGCTGCGGTTGTCGCCGGATTCGCGTTTCAGCTACCGCTTCGACGGCCGCGCCGTGGACACCGTGGCCAAGGCCTGGGGCGCGCTGCCGCCACGGGTGCGCCTGCTGGTGGATGGCAGAGCTCTGCAGGCGCCTGTCTATGATGCCGCCTGGCGCATCGGTACCGCGCTGCAGGCCGGTGGCAAGCAGGTGCAGGTGGTCGCGCTGCCGAAGGTTGGCGACAGCGTCGACCTGACCGGCATCAGCATCCCGGCCAGCCTGCAGGGCGTGCCGGCCTATGCTGCGCTGGCGTCGGGCGAGCGCGCGTATGTGCTGAAGGATCTGGCCGAAGTCGGTGTGCTGCTGTCGTTGCGTGACAGCGGGCCGTTGGCCGCCGATGCGATGATCGGCAGCGATGCGCTGAGGGCTGGAGTACGCGCGGCGCTGGACGCGCTCGCTGCGCAGGTCGGCGCCACTGGCGCTGATGCGGGCACGGCGTTCGCCGCGTGGCGCGGTACCGGCATGGGCGGCCTGGAAAAGCCCGCAGACAATGGCTCGGTCAGCGTGGTCGCCGTTGCCGGCCGTCCGACGCTGGTGGTCGATCCGGCGGCGGCCGGCAAGGTCGCCGGGTTGTTCGCCGATCAGTGGCGCAGCTATGCGCTGGGCCGCAGCCTGCAGGTCACCGCGGCCGGCATGCCGAAGCTCGACGGCGACCAGGTGCTGCTGAGTCGGCTCGGCAACATCGCAGGCACGATGGACGTGGTCACCCGCGCCGATCGCAGCGCCACCTTCGACCTCGGTGCGTTGTCGGCCGATGGCCGCCTGCCCGAGCAGGTGGTGATCGATGTCTCTGCGGCGCCGAACGCGGCCGGGCAGGGCGCGGTAGCCACGATCTATTTCAATGACTACCTGCTGGGTGGGAAGGTGCTGGCCGCCAATGGCCAGCCGCAGCGGCTGGTGGCCAAGGTGCCGGCCTATGCACTGTCGGCGCGCAACGAGATCCGCGTCAGCTTCCTGCGCCAGCCGGCACGCCCGTACTGCCACGATCCGGCCACTGGCTATCCGGTCTCGATCCTGCCCAGCAGCCACCTGACCCTTGCCAAGCGTTCGCTCGGCAGTGACTTCGTCGGTGCCAGCAGCCAGCTCTCGCGCGGCAGCCAGGTATTCGTGCCCGGCACCTGGCTGCAGGACGCGCCGACCTCGCTTGCCAAGGTCATCGCCATCGCCAGTGCAGTGGGTGCATCACCGGAGGCCTCGGAACTGAAGGTGGTCGACGCCGGTGCCGCGGTCAGTCCGGGAGCGCCGTGGCTGGCGTTCGGCGTGGCACCGGCCGGTGTCGATGTGGCCGGCCTGAAGGACGGCCACCTGCTGATCGGCGGCACGCCGCAGCCGCTGCTGGATGTCAGCGGCCTGGACCGCGCCGCGGTGGTGCAGGTCGGCACCTCCGGCGGCCAGCTCGGCGTGTTGTACAGCGACCTGGGTGCGCAGGCACCGTCGTTCGGCGCGCCGTTCCGGTTGCTGCGTGGTGATCTCGCCGTGCTCGACGGCAGTGATGCCGTCCGTGAGTTCGACCGCCAGGACCCCTATGGGAGCCGCGTTGCCGAGGACGGCAATCCGCAATCGAAGTGGGAACGGCACATGGTCTGGTTGCTGCTGCTGGTCGGCGTGATCGTGTTCGCGCTGCTGGCTGCCCGCGTCACCCAGGTGCGCCGCCGCAAGTCCGCCAACACAGGGCACTGATCCACCGTGGACGGTCTGTTCTGGAACATCCAGCTGGCCAACTACTACGCCGCACTGGAAGCCACGGCGGCGGCGGTGGCCGTGCTGATCCTGATCTCCAGTCTCGATGACCTGTTCATCGATGTCTGGTACTGGGTCCGCGAAAGCTGGCGCGCGCTCACCATCAAGCGTCGCGATGCCTACAAGCCGTTGACCCAGGAAGACCTGCTGCAGCGACCGGAGCAGCCGCTGGCGATCATGGTGCCAGCGTGGATGGAGTACGACGTCATCGCGCAGATGGTCGAGAACATGATCAACGTACTCGACTACCGCGAGTACGTCGTGTTCGTCGGCACCTATCCCAACGACCAGCAGACCATTGATGAAGTGGAGCGCATGCGCCGCCGCTACAAGCGCCTGCGCCGCGTGGAAGTGCCGCACGACGGGCCGACCAGCAAGGCCGACTGCCTGAACTGGCTGATCCTGGCCATCTTTGAGTACGAGAAGCGCCACGACATCGAGTTCGCCGGTGTGATCCTGCACGACAGCGAGGACGTGCTGCATCCGATGGAACTGCGCTTCTACAACTACCTGCTGCCACGCAAGGACATGATCCAGCTGCCGGTTACCTCGCTGGACCGCGAGTGGTACGAGCTGGTGGCCGGCGTTTACATGGACGAGTTCGCCGAATGGCATGCCAAGGATCTGGTGGTGCGCGAGAGCGTGTCCGGCATGGTGCCCTCGGCGGGCGTCGGTACCTGCTTCTCGCGACGCGCGCTGCTGGCGTTGAGTGCACAGACCGACAACCAGCCCTTCAACACCGACAGCCTCACCGAAGACTACGACGTCGGTGCACGACTGGCGGCGATGGGCATGCAGTCGATCTTCGCGCGCTTCCCGGTGCAGTTCCGCGTGCGCCGGCCCTCGTGGTTCGGCTGGGGCCCGGTGCGCGAACGCACCCAGCAGATGGCCCTGTGCGTGCGCGAGTACTTCCCCGACAACTTCCGCGCTTCCTACCGGCAGAAGGCACGCTGGGTGCTGGGCATCGGCCTGCAGAGCTGGGAGTCGCTGGGCTGGCGCGGCTCGCTGGCCACCAAATACCTGCTGGCGCGAGACCGCAAGGGCATCATCACCTCGTTCGTCAGCATCATCGCCTACGTCATCTTCCTGCAGCTGCTGTTGTTCTGGCTGCTGAAAATGACCGGGGTATGGACGATGCAGTTTCCCAGCGTGTTCCAGCCCGGTACCTGGCAGATGAACGTGGCGCTGCTGACCACGGCTGCACTGGCGACCCGCGTCGTGCAGCGCTTCTACTTCGTCAACCGGCTGTATGGCTGGGAACATGCGCTGATGTCGATCCCGCGCATGGTGGTCGGCAACATGATCAATTTCATGGCCACCGCGCGTGCCTGGAAGGTGTTCCTGGCCTACCTGCTGTTCGGCAAGCGCATGGTCTGGGACAAGACCATGCACGATTTCCCGGATGCGGCGCAGCTGGTACAGACCCGCAAGCAGCTGGGCGAACTGCTGGGCACCTGGCAGGCCGTTGAACCCGAACGCCTGCAGCAGGCGCTGGACCAGCAGCATGCCGGCCGGCAGCAGCCGTTGGGCCGCATCCTGCTTACCCAGGGCTGGCTGGACGATGAAACACTGGCCGAGGCGATCGCCTTCCAGGGTGACCTGCCACGCGCGGTGATCGACGTGGATTACCTGCGTGCCTGCCAGTTCCCGGTCAGTGCCGATGCCTGCGTGCAATGGCGGATGCTGCCGCTGCCGCCGCGTCAGGAAGGTACCCTGCGGCTGGCCGTGGCCAGCCCATTGCCCGAAGAGGCATTGGCACTGCTGAAGCAGGAAACCCGCAGCGAGCACATTGAACAGAGCATCGCCCGCGAAAGCGAGATCAACGCGGGACTGCGCCTGATCGGTGGCGACCGGCAGTGGCACCTGGACAACGTGCCACTGCTGGGCGACCTGCTGGTGGAAATGCGCCTGATCGATCACGCACGCTTCGAGATCGCACTGGACGACTACAAGCCGCAGCGCGACGGCCGCATCGGCGATTACCTGGTGAAGCAGGGCATCACCACCGAGGAGGCCGTGGCCCAGGCCATGCAGGAACAGCGCCGGCGTGCGGCCACGCTGCAGTCGCCGCCTCCCGGAGCCTTGCCGGCATGAAGACCACGCTGCTGTCCACCGTCATTGCTATCGCGCTGGCTACAGCCACCGCACCGGTACTGGCACAGGCCGATGCGCCGCTGCCATTGTCCGGTGCGGCCTACCGCATCGCCGAGCAGGCGTTTGCCGCCTATGAACGTGGCGATTACCCCGCGGCCTACCAGCAGTCCAGTGAAGCGATCCGGCTGCGCCCGGATGTGGTGCGGCTGCGCCTGCTGCAGATCTATGCGCTGCAGAAGCTCGGTCGTGGCGCAGAAGCGCAGCAGCGGGCGCGCCGTGCGCTGGACGCGGGGATGAAGGATCCGGCTTTGCCGGCGCTGGCCGCCGCTGTGCCCAAGACGACCACAGGTGCGGCGCGTAGCGCAGCGTTGCCACGTGCGTCCGCCACGGCGGCCGACCGCAACAGCCGGCAGGCCTACCTGCTGGCAACCGAAGCCTATGCGGCCTACGACGCCGGGCAGATGGGCATTGCCGCCAGCAAGGCCGAGCAGGCGTTCCGGCAGCAGCCGAAGCAGGGCGCGTGGGCGCTGCTGTGGGTGGCGGCGCTGGAGGCTCAGCAACAGCCCGAACAGGCCGACGTCGCCATCAGCACCGCGCTGCAGCTGGGGGCACCCAACGTCGAGGAACTGCGCGCGCGCCGCGTGGTGCTGACGCGCCAACGCGCGCTGCTGCTGGCCCAGCAAGCCTATCGATCGCTGTCCGCAGGTGATGATGCCGCGGCCATTGGACATGCGCGCGACGCCGTGAAGCTGGCACCGGAGGTGGCTTCATACCGGTTGCTGCTGATCACCGCGCAGCTGCAGGGCGATCAGCTGGCCGACGCTGAGCACAGTGCCGATCAGGCACTGCAGGTGGATGCCAACGACCTCAATGCACGGGTCATGCGCGGTTACCTGCGCCAGCGCCAGGGCAGCACGTTGCGGGCCAATGAGGATTTCGACGCCGCGCTTGCCACGCCGGGATCAACCGCGCAGCAGCGCAACGTGCGCCTGCTCGCGGTGGATGCGGCACTGGCTGCCGGCGATCGGGTGCGTGCGGCTGCACTGCTGGCACCGTTGCAGGCGCCAGTGCCAGCAGATGAAAAAGACGCACGGGCACAGCTGCTGTTGCAGCAGGGCATCGAGCAGCGCGCCAAGGCGATTAGCTCCAGTCGCGCGCTTCCCCGCATCAGCGCCGAGGCCTACCCGGCACCGGTCCAGCACTGCCAGTCCGGTGACAGCAGCAACGTCTGCGAGCTGATGCCGGCCGACCTTCAGGGGGATGGCGGTGCCGCGCAGCGTGCCTACGCTGCCTATGCACGCAGGGACTACGCTGACGCCATCGGTGAGGCACGGCAGGCCGTACAACTCGCACCGGAGGACGTGAACCTGCAGGGCCTGCTGACCACCGCGCTGGCAGCGGGCAACCGCGTCCAGCAGGACGAAGCGCGGCAGCGCCTGGATGCGGCACTGGCGCAGCACCCTGATGATGCGGGCGCGCTGATGCAGCGCGGCTACCTCAACCAGAAGGCACGCGAACCGGCGCGCGCACTGGCCGACTTCCATGCCGCCGAGGCCACCGGCAAGGCACCGAAAAGCGTAGTCCTCGACCAGGCCTACGCCAGCGCCGCCAACGGCGATCATCCACAGGCGGTGACGCTGCTGCGTAGCGCGATTGATCGCGCCGATGCCGGTGAGCTGCCGCTGGATGAGCACCAGCGATACAACGTGCGCAATGCCATCGCCAATTATTCGCGCGAGTGGGGCGTGATCGCCTCGGCGGGTTTCCGGGGTGCGCGCCAGGCCGCAACCAATGTCGGCGGTGCGGCGATCAGTACGCCCGGCGATTCGGTGTTCAGTACACTGGAGGCGTTCTGGCGGCCCCCGGCCTTCAACGACCAGCATGGCACGCTGGAGCTCTACGCACGCCTGCTCAACACGCTGTACGACGAGGGTGGCACCTACGAGTCGATCCGTGCGGTGGATCCGTGCACCGGCGAATCAACGCCGGATGCGCGTGCACGCGCCGAGCGCCTCAGTCATTCGCGTTCGACCACGGGTTGGCCATCCACCATCGCTTCCTTCGGCATGCGCTATGCGTTCGGCCAGACCGGGCTCAGTGCCGGTATCGAGCGCAGACAGTTCCTCGGCAGTGCCACCCGCCAGGGCGAGGTCTACCCCGCATCGGCGGCCGTGCAATGCCGCCTGCAGCTGGCGCTGAACCCACCACTGGAAGCCAGTACGCTGGCGCGCTACCGGTTGGCCAGTGGTTCCGGTGGATGGATGTCCTACCTGACCTACGGCTACTACCACGGCACCGATCTGCGCACCGATGTGAACCAGTGGTGGATGGTCAGTGGCTACGCGCAGGGGGGATATACCTGGGACGACAACGGTGCCAGCTTCACCCTTGACGCGCTCGATGCCAACGGCACACCGGTGCGGCGCGTGGGCGAGGCCAATGGCCGTCTGCATCGCGAACAGTGGTTCGCCGCTGGTGAACTACGTGCCGGCCGCAGTTTCCGCTTCGGTTCCGGGCAGACCCACTGGGTGGTCACGCCCTATGTGGTGATAGGTGCGGACTGGCTGGACCAGCGCTCGCGCGTGCGCGACCTCCGCTACCCGCTGTTGCCGTCGCAGTCGTTCGCGCTCAACGACAGCCAGCGCAGCTGGTCACTCGGCGCGGGCCCGGGCGTGGGCGTGCGCTACTGGTTCCGCGAGGACCACTACAACACGCCGCGCTCCTACCTGGATCTGACCGTGCAGTACCGCTTTGCGATCGGCGGCGGTGATACGCAGCGCGCCAAGGGCCTGTTCGCCACCGCCATCCTCTACTACTGAGGCAGGCCCCAACGTCGTCGCAGCGCCGCGGCCTGCGGGGTGTCCTGGGTCAGCCACGGCTCCAGTGCATAGACCAGCACGTGTTGCGCGCCGCTGTCGCGTGCCCATGCCAACTGCCGCTGGATGCGTGCGGCATCGGCGGTTTCGCCCTTGAATCCGCTGCCGTCGGCAGGGCCGCCGGGCAGTTCGCGGAACAGTTCAACGATCGCATCGAAACCAATGCCATGTGCATGGAAATGATCGAGCAGCGGTTGCAGCTGCTGCACGTTGCCGGCACCGGCTACACCCACACCGTCCTGCACCATCGGCCGCACCGCCGCTTGGGCCAGCACGGCCTGCCACAGCGTGACCAGGTTGCCATCGGTCTGCAGGCGGCTGAAGTAGCAGGACATCGCGCAGTCACCACCGCGTGCGCTGGCCGCCTGCACCAGCCCGTGCAGCCACTGCGCCAGCCAGTGCTGGCGGGCCGGATCGGCCCAGTGGTACTGCTCCAGCTCGTAGGGCAGGTACCAGCCCCCGAAGGCCGGCTGCTGCGCCCAGGGCGCCTGTGCCAACCAGCTGCGTGCATGCCCCAGGCTCTCGGCCAGGAAGGCCTGCAGCGTGGCATCGTCTGCGCCGATGGCCTGCCACCAGCGTTGCTGGAAGGGCAGGCCGACGCGGATGCGGATGTCGTTCTCGCTGGCAGCGGTGAACAGCTGCTGCAGGCTGCCGTCGGGCAATGACCAGTCGCCGTCACTGCCACCGACGATGCCGGTCCATTGCAGCACCAGCTGCCTGCAGCCCAGCGTACGTGCAAGCTTCAAGGATCGCTGCCAGTCGGCCAGGCCCCACTGCAGGTGGCTGCGCCAGGGCTGCAGGAAGGAGCCATCCACCTGCACCGGCAGCGAGCAGCCGGGCAGGGTGGCGAGCGTACCGGCCAACGGCGCCAGTACTGCCGCACGCAGCAGCCGGCGGCGCAACGGCGAGGACGGATCAGCAGGAAGGACTGGCGGTGGCATGCCCGCATCATCCCAAAGCACCGTGCGCGGCAGGTGAACCACCGCCCGGTAGTGCCGGCCGCTGGCCGGCACCGCCCAACGCTTACTCCAATGCGTAGCGCAGGGTAAACAGCACCGCCACCAGCCACACCGCCGGATGCACTTCGCGCCAGCGGCCGGTGCCGGCCTTCAGCGCGGCATAGGCGATGAAGCCGAACGCCAGGCCATTGGCGATCGAATAGGTGAACGGCATCGCCAGCGCACACAGCGCGGCCGGCACCGATTCGGTCAGGTCGCTCCAGTCCACTTCCACCAGTTCACGCAGCATCAGCCCGGCCACGAACAGCAGCGCCGGTGCGGTGGCATAGCTGGGCACCATCGCCGCCAGCGGCGAGAACAGCAGCGCAGCCAGGAACAGCGCCGACACCACCAGCGCGGTCAGACCGGTACGGCCACCGACCTGCACGCCCGAGGCGCTTTCGGCAAAAGCGGTGGTGCTGCTGGTGCCGAGCATCGAACCGGCCACGATCGCCGTGCTGTCGGCCAGCAGCGCACGGCCGAAGCGCTTCTGCGCACCCGGAAGTTTCAGCAGGCCGGCGCGGCCGACCACGCCGTACAGCGTGCCGGTGGCATCGAACACTTCCACCAGCACGAACACCAGCACCACCTGCAGCAGCACCGCAATCGGCGCGCCGCCGTCATGGTGCAGCAGGCCCGGCAGGTCCAGCTGCAGGAAGGTGGGTGCCAGGCTCGGCGGCAGCGACACCAGGCCCTGGTACTGCACGTCGCCCAATGCCCAGCCAGCGCCGGTCACGGCCAGGATGCCGATCAGGATCGCACCGCGGATGCGGCGCGCTTCCAGCACCGCGATCAGGAGGAAGCCGGCCAGCGCCAACAGCGGCGGTGCCGTGTTCAACGGGCCCAGTGCCACCAGCGTGTCTTCATTGCCGACGATCACGCCGGATTTCTGCAGCGCAATGATCGCCAGGAACAGGCCGATGCCGGCCACGATGGCCGAGCGCAGCGACGAAGGAATGCCCGACACCAGCCACGCCCGCACGCCAGTCAGCGACAGCACCAGGAACACCAGGCCGGAGATGAACACCGCACCCAGTGCCTGCTGCCAGGGCAGGCCAGCGGCACCGACCACGGTGAAGGCGAAGAACGCGTTCAGGCCCATGCCCGGAGCCATGCCGACCGGGAAATTGGCGGCCAGCGCCATCACCGCCGAACCCAGTGCAGCGGCCAGGCAGGTGGCCACGAACACCGCGCCGGCGTCCATGCCGGTGGTGCCGAGGATCTCGGGATTGACGAAGACGATGTAGGACATCGTCAGGAAGGTGGTGACACCGGCCAGCAGCTCGGTGCGCACGGTGGTGCCGTGCTGCTGCAGCTGGAACAGGCGTTCGAGCAGTGACATGGGGAATCTCGCGACAATAAGGTGTCACGACCAACGGTCGTGACCTACCCGAATGCAGAACGTGGGTACCGACCGTTGGTGGTGGGTACCGACCGTTGGTCGGTACGCTTCAAAGCGCCACCACCAACGGTGGTGACCTACCGAAATGAGAAAGGCCGCGCGAGCGCGGCCTTTCCGGTTGCCTTACTTCAGCGCCTTGAAGCGCAGGCGCTTCGGCGCCGCGTCGTCGCCCATGCGGCGGCGCTTGTCTTCTTCGTACTCGCGGTAGTTGCCCTGGAAGAACTCCACGTGCGAGTCGCCTTCGAACGCCAGGATGTGGGTCGCGATGCGATCCAGGAACCAGCGATCATGCGAGATGACGAAGGTGTTGCCCGGGAACTCCAGCAGCGCATCTTCCAGCGCACGCAGGGTTTCGATATCCAGATCGTTGGACGGTTCGTCGAGCAGCAGCACGTTGCCACCCTGCAGCAGGGTCTTGGCCATGTGCAGGCGGCCACGCTCACCACCGGACAGCGAACCGACCATCTTCTGCTGGTCCTGGCCCTTGAAGTTGAAGCGGCCGATGTAGGCGCGCGACTGGATCTCGATGCCGTTGATGTTGAGGATGTCCAGGCCGCCAGCGATTTCCTGGAACACGCTGTGGTTGCCTTCCAGCGCATCACGGCTCTGGTCGACATAGGACAGCTGCACGGTCGGGCCGACCACGATCTCGCCGGTGTCCGGCTTTTCCTGACCGGTGATCATCTTGAACAGAGTCGACTTACCGGCACCGTTGGGGCCGATGATGCCGACGATGGCGCCGCCCGGCACCAGGAAGCTCAGGTTGTCGAACAGCAGGCGGTCGCCGAACTTCTTGGAGACGTTCTTGAACTCCATCACCGCGTTGCCCAGGCGCTCGCCCGGCGGGATGAAGATTTCATTGGTCTCGTTGCGCTTCTGGTAATCGACCGACTGCAGCTCTTCCAGGCGGGCCAGACGGGCCTTGCCCTTGGTGCGGCCGCCCTTGGCGTTCTGGCGCGACCACTCCAGTTCCTTCTGGATCGCCTTCTGGCGGGCCTTTTCCTGGTTGTCTTCCTGCTTCAGGCGCTCATCCTTCTGGGTCAGCCAGTCGGTGTAGTTGCCCTTCCACGGAATGCCGCGACCGCGGTCCAGTTCCAGGATCCACTCGGCGGCGTTGTCCAGGAAGTAGCGATCATGGGTGACGGCCACGACGGTTCCGGTGTAACGCGCCAGGAACTGCTCCAGCCATTCCACCGACTCGGCGTCGAGGTGGTTGGTCGGTTCGTCGAGCAGCAGCATGTCCGGCTTCTGCAGCAGCAGGCGGCACAGCGCAACACGGCGCTTCTCACCACCGGACAGCTTGCCGACGATGGCCTCCCACGGCGGCAGGCGCAGCGCATCGGCGGCTACGTCCAGCTGGTTTTCCAGGGTGTGCGCATCGCCCGCGGCGAGGATCGCCTCCAGGCGCTCCTGTTCCTTGGCCAGGGCGTCGAAGTCGGCACCTTCTTCGGCATAGGCCGCGTACACCGCTTCCAGCGCAGCCTGCGCCTGCAGCACTTCGCCCACGCCTTCCTCGACCGCTTCACGCACGGTCTTGGTCGGGTCCAGCTCCGGTTCCTGCGCCAGGTAGCCGACCTTGATGCCAGCCTGCGGGCGGGCTTCGCCCTCGAAATCGGTGTCCACGCCGGCCATGATCTTCAGCACGGTGGACTTGCCGGCGCCGTTCAGGCCCAGCAGGCCGATCTTCGCGCCCGGGAAGAACGACAGCGAGATGTCCTTGATGATCTGCCGCTTGGGCGGGACCACCTTGGACACGCGGTTCATGGTGTAGATGTATTGCGAGGACATGAGGTCTCCGTAGGCGCGGCCCTGCGCCCGATCCGTCACGGGGAGCTTCCCGTTGCGGCAGCGGGCACAGACTGAAAAGGAATACCGCCAATTATAGCCGGAACCGCTTCCGCACCGCGCCCGGGCAGGGGCTGCCGGGCTGGCTGCGGCCTGAATACTGCGTCACAGTCCCGCAGCAGGAAGCGTTTCCAGCTGGAAGCGGTTCAGATCGGGTGCGCAATATGGGCTCACCACCCACCCAAGCAGAGGTCTGACATGCGCATCAATCGAGTAATGGCCGGCGCCGTGGCCTCTGTGCTGGCGCTCGGCGCGGTGGCCCCGGCCTTCGCCGACAACGACCATCGCCATGACCACGACCGCCGTGAGTGGCGCGAGGATCGCCGCGAATGGCGCCAGGACCGTCGTGAGTGGGAACGTGATCGTCGCGAGGCCCGGCGCGACTATCGCCAGGATCGCCGTGAATGGCACCGCGACCATGATCGCTACTACCGCCCGGCGCCGCCGCGGGTGGTGTACCGCCCGGCCTATGGCCCGGGCTATGGCTGGAAGGTCGGCCACCGCTACCGCGATTACTACCGCGGCCCGGTCTACGTGGTGAACGATTACCCGCGCTACCAGCTGCGCCGCCCGCCTTACGGGCACCAGTGGATCCGCGATGACCGCGGCAACATGCTGCTGGTGGCCATCGCGACCGGCGTGATCGCCCAGTACGTGCTCAGCAGCCGCTGAAGATCGCGCTCGGGGTCGGATCCCTTTGCAACGCAAAGGGCTCTGCCCCCGCAACGCCACTCGAAACCATACGGGGCCGAATTCCTTCGGGGATGCCGGCCCCGTCCGTTTCGGCCCCGGCAGGCCGGTGCGGGGCTACAATCGGGGGCTGAGCCGTACCCCTTTTCCCTGCCTGCTGGAGTACCCGATGTTCCCGCGTGACGTCCGCATCGAATCCTACGATCCCGAACTGGCCAAGGCCATCGCCGCTGAGACCCAGCGCCAGGAAGACCACGTCGAGCTGATCGCCAGCGAGAACTACACCAGCCCGGCGGTGATGGAAGCCCAGGGCAGCCAGCTGACCAACAAGTACGCCGAAGGCTACCCGGGCAAGCGCTACTACGGTGGCTGCGAATACGTGGACATCGCCGAGCAGCTGGCGATCGACCGTCTGAAGCAGCTGTTCGGCGCCGACTACGCCAACGTGCAGCCGCACAGTGGTTCGCAGGCCAACCAGGCCGTGTACTTCGCCCTGCTGCAGCCGGGTGACACCATCCTCGGCATGAGCCTGGCCCACGGCGGCCACCTCACCCACGGTGCCAAGGTGAACGCCTCGGGCAAGCTGTTCAACGCCGTGCAGTACGGCGTGAACGACCAGGGCCTGATCGACTACGACGAAGTCGAGCGCCTGGCCCTGGAGCACAAGCCGAAGATGGTCGTGGCCGGCTTCTCGGCCTACTCGCAGGTGATCGACTGGGCGCGCTTCCGCGCCATCGCCGACAAGGTCGGTGCCTACCTGTTCGTCGACATGGCACACGTCGCCGGCCTGGTTGCTGCTGGCGTCTACCCGAGCCCGCTGGAACATGCGCACGTGGTCACCTCGACCACCCACAAGACCCTGCGCGGCCCGCGCGGCGGCATCATCGTCGCCAAGGGCGCCGGCGAAGACCTGGTCAAGAAGCTGCAGTCGATCGTGTTCCCGGGCATCCAGGGTGGTCCGCTGATGCACGTCATCGCCGGCAAGGCCGTGGCCTTCAAGGAAGCGCTGGAACCGGGCTTCAAGGCCTACCAGCAGCAGGTGGTGAAGAACGCCCAGGCGATGGCCAACACGCTCATTGCGCGCGGCTACAAGATCGTCTCCGGTGGCACCCAGAACCACCTGATGCTGGTCGACATGATCGGCAAGGACGTGTCCGGCAAGGACGCGGAAGCCGCGCTGGGCAAGGCCCACATCACCGTCAACAAGAACTCGGTGCCGAACGACCCGCGTTCGCCGTTCGTCACTTCGGGCCTGCGCCTGGGCACCCCGGCGGTGACCACCCGTGGCTACGTCGAACAGGACTGCGTGGACCTGGCCAACTGGATCGCCGACGTGCTCGACGCGCCGAGCGATGACGCCGTCATCGCCCGCGTGCGCGACGCCGTCAGCGCGCAGTGCCGCAAGTACCCGGTCTACGGTTGATCGAAGCAGGGGTCAGAGCCCTTTCCTGACGGAAAGGGATCCGACCCCTAAACCCGGATCGAAGCAGGGGTCAGATCCCTTCCCGCAGGGAAGGGCTCTGACCCCTGCATTGGAGTAACCGCGCATGGATGAGCGCCACCTCAAGTACCTCTACACCGCGCTGGCGGTGCTGTTTGGCCTGCCCAGCCTGGCGATGGGCGGCGCGGCGGCGATGATGCTGCTGTTGATGGGCCTGGGCCAGTTTGGTCACGGCACCCTGACATCGGTGACGCTGATGCCGCTGTGGGGCCTGGCCGGCATTGCCGGCTGTCTGGCTTGGCTGTGGCTCAGTGCCGGTTACCTGATGCACGGACGTGCGGGTCTGCGGGTGCGGCCGGTCTGGTGGTGGATGTTGCTGGCCGGAGGTCTCGCCGCCTTGCCGCCGCTGGGGCTGGCGCTGTGGTGGAGCGCCACCGTGCACGCCGAAGGCATCAGCCTGTTGCTGCTGGGCCCATCGATGCTGGTACCGGCCGCGATGCTGGTATGGCTCAAGCGCCGCGAATGACACGGCCCATGGAAGGAAATCGACTGCATGGATGAGCGTCTGCACAAACGCTGGATGGCGATCGCCGGCCTGCTGGTGGGCCTGCCCACCGTAGCCGCCGGAGGCACGGGTGCCGTGCTGGGGCTGATGGTCGTATGGGATGGCAAGTACCTGACCGGCGACGAGCACAGGATCCTGCTGCTGTGGTCGTCGGCCGGAATTCTTGGCCTGCTGTCCTGGCTGTGGCTGAGCGGACTCTTCCTGTGGCGTGGTCTTGCCGGCCTGCGCCAATCGCCGGTTGTCGCCTGGGTGGGTCTGGCGCTTGGGGCCCTGGCTGCGCTGGGCGTGGTCGCCGCCACGCTGTACTTCACCTTCAAGCGGGGGGAAATCTCGACATTGGCCTTCCTCGGCTTTGGCCCACCGCTGCTGGTGATGGGGGGGCATCTGGCGTGGTTGCGTTGGGCTCGCGCGGCCTCGGTGCCGCCCGCACCCGGTTGAGCGGGTAGTCCAGACCTCGTTGGACGCTCTGATTGGCTGAAACGCAGGCGCTTCCGCGCAGACAGCATTTGCTGCTACGCCCTTTCTCAGGTACCTTTGCGACGCTGCCATGACCGTGGCAATAGGTACTCCCTGAGCCAGGCGTTCCATGCATTGCCCCTTCTGCCAACATGCCGATACCCGGGTCATCGACTCGCGCGTCTCCGAAGACGGCGCGACGATCCGTCGTCGGCGTGAATGCGAAGCCTGTGGCGAGCGCTTCAGCACCATGGAGACGGTGGAGCTGAAGCTGCCGGCCATCGTCAAGAGCGATGGCACCCGCGAGGCGTTCGACCAGCGCAAGGTCCGCGCTGGCTTCGACCGCGCGCTGCAGAAGCGTGCCGTGGCCGAAGACAAGATCGAAGCGGCGGTGCGTGCGGTGGTCCACCAGCTGCGCATCAGCGGCGAGCGCGAAGTACCCTCGATCAAGGTCGGCGAGTTCGTCATGAACGAACTGCGCAAGCTGGATCATGTCGGCTATGTGCGCTTTGCCTCGGTGTACCGCAGCTTCGAGGACGTGGCCGATTTCCGCGAGGAGATCGAGAAGCTGGAGCGCGATCTGCCCTCCAGTACCGAACAGCTGCAGCTGCTGGGCGATGTGATTGCCCTGACCAAGAAGAAGAAGGGCTGACCGCCTCTGCCTTGGTGGGTGCCAACCGTTGGTTGGCACTGATGGCGTGCATCCACACCGGCGGCGTTACCATGGCCGCATGACCAACCCGTTCTCCGTCCTTGACCACCTGCACATGGCCAACGCACTGCGTCTGGCCGAGCGTGCCGCCTACACCACCCGCCCCAACCCGATGGTCGGCTGCGTGATCGCCCACGGCGAACGTGTGGTCGGGCAGGGCTGGCACCAGCGCGCCGGTGGACCGCACGCCGAAGTGTTCGCGCTGCGCGAGGCCGGCAGCGAGGCTCGTGGTGCCACCGCCTACGTCACGCTGGAACCCTGCGCACACTACGGTCGTACGCCGCCGTGTGCGCTGGCCCTGATCGAAGCGGGCGTGTCGCGCGTCGTTGCCGCGATGCGCGATCCGTTCCCGAAGGTCGATGGTGGTGGCTTCGATCTGCTGCGCAATGCCGGCATCGAGGTCGCCGAAGGGCTGATGGCGGCGCAGGCGCGTGAGCTCAACAAGGGCTTCCTGTCGCGCGTGGAGCGCAACCGACCGTGGTTGCGGGTGAAGCTGGCCGCCAGCCTCGATGGCCGTACCGCGATGGCCGATGGCAGCTCCAAGTGGATCACCGGGCCGGCCGCGCGCGAAGACGTGCAGCACTGGCGCGCGCGTGCGGGTGCGATCCTCACCGGCGCCGACACGGTGCTGGCTGATGATCCGATGCTGACCGTGCGCCTGGCCGATACCGAGGTGATGCCACCACTGCGCGTGGTGCTGGATTCGCGCCTGCGTTCGCTCGAATGCAGCCGTGTGCGCGAGGGCGGGGCACCGACGCTGTATCTGCACGCTGCTGCAGTGAGCGCACCGGATGCGGCCGACGCAGAATTTGCCAGCGTGCCCAGTGCTGACGGCCGTCTCGATCTTGGCGCGGTGCTGGCACTGCTGGCCGAACGCGGCATCAACGAGGTGCATACCGAAGCCGGTGCGACGCTGGCCGGTGCCTTGCTGCGCGGCGGCTGGGTGGACGAACTGCTGCTGTATCAGGCGCCCACGCTGCTGGGCGATAACGGTCGTCCGCTGCTGGCCGGTCTCGGTATCGATGCCATGGACCAGCAGCGTCGCCTGCGTGTGGTTGACCAGCGTCAGGTCGGTGAGGACATCAGGCTGCTGCTGCGCCCGTAAGGGAATGACGCGAAGCAGGGGCGACGCCCTTGTCGTCAGGCATCCTCGTCGTCTTCTTCGCCGATGGGGCACTGGCCCTTCCACTGCTGCTTCCACAGCGCATGCAGGTTGCGGCAGTACGCGCCCAGTACCTCGCCCGGCAGGTTCTTCGCCTTCAATCGCAGCTGGTGACGGGTAAAACCGTCGTCGTACTCATGCGGCAATACCAGCACTGCGCACTGATCGTGATACATCAGGAACGCGTGGCAGTCGTCGTCTTCGCTCATCCACGCATCCAGCTGCCTGTCGCTCAGCAGGGTTGACTCGAAGGCAACCGCTGGGATGACCGAGAAGGTCGTAATCCTGGACTTGGGTACTTTGGCTTGCCCGCACGCCGTCAACGCCAGCAGCGCCATCAGCATGACCATGGTCGACGTCGTGCGGTGTTTCATGCGGTTGCCCCGATGGAAGAGGGCAACAGCATTGACCATGCAGGTCGCACAGGGCCATGCAATGGTTCTGAAAGTGCGGATGCAGTCGTCATCCGTGACCACGAGCCGAGCGTGGGCTCGGCTCTACACGTGGCTTACGCGCACTCGTCGGTCCACATCATCTCGGCGATCGGGCGCAGTGCCTTGCACTCCTGCGTCATCTCATCGGCCGACTGCACCTGGGCCTTGGCCTTCAGTTCCTCGGCCATGGCGTCCACACCGCTGATCTGGTCCGGTGCGATCTTCGCCACGCAGGCACGATGCTGCTGCAGCAGCAGGTCGCAGCCCGGTACGCCGGTCACCTTCGGCGCGTTGGCCGCCTGCGCGTCCTGCATCCAGTCCTCGAACGGTGCCAGCGCGCCGGTCACGGTGCCCACCAGATCATCGAAGTTACCGCTGTACCAGTAGCCGTTGTCCTTGGCCGGGTACAGGGTGAAGGTGCCGCTGACCGGCACGCGCGCGCCACTCTGCAGCGCTTGGGTGTAGGCATCGGTGAACTGCTTGCGCGAGGCCGGGCTGGCGTCGGATGCAAGGCTGGCAGCGAACAGCGGGCGCACCTTGCCCAGGTCGGGCAGCTGGCAGCTGTAGGTGATCCGCGCCAGCTTCTGGTCTTCAACGTAATCGTTGTCTTCGATTACGCTCTTGGTCGCGCGGCACTTCGAATCACGCAGCGCTTTGGCATACAGCGCTTCGGTGGCTGCAGCGTCGACCTTGGCGCCGGTGCTGGCCAGTACGGTCTGCCAGGGTTCGGCCAATGCCTTGGCCAGCGCACCCGGGTTCGGGGTCACAGCGTCCTGGCCTTCGAATGCCGGTTTCAGTGCGTCGTTGAGCGTGCGCGTGGCGGCCGCGTCGTCTTCCAGCAGGGTGCGTGCATACAGGTCGAACGCCTGTTCGGGCGACAGCGTGGCCGGGGCGGCCGTGGCGATCAGCGGCGCGCACAGCAGCATGCTGGCCAGCAGAGTACGGGTGGGGGTCTTCATGACGGTGTTTTCCTGTTCCAGAGGCGCGCAAGCCTAGCGCATCTGCGTGGGCTTTCGATGGCGCGATGGGGTCACGAGGTCGTGTATGTCGGCCAAAAAAACGGGCCCCTTGCGGGGCCCGTTCGATCGCACGACGAGGAGCGATCGTTGGATCAGAAGCTGGCGCGGATGCCGGCCGAGTACTGGGTGACGTCGCGGTAGCCGGAGATCTCGCCCACCAGACCCCAGGTCTTGGTGAAGTTGATCTGGCCACCGATGGTGCCGACCCAGGTGCCCTTGTAGTTGTTGCCGCCGTCCATGTAACCGGCCTTGGCCCAGGCTTCGGTCATGCGCGACGGCTTGCCGCGGATGCCCATGGTGGCGCGGGCCAGGTTGGTGTGGTCCTTGTAGCGGTCGCTGTAGCCGTCGTAACGATCGGTCAGTTCAGCGTTCTGGCGCACCCAGGCAATGTCGGCGGTGAAGTCGACGCGATCGGTCCACGGCATGTGGTAGCCGATGCCCAGCTCCGGCTGATTCAGTTCAACCTTCAGCGAACCGTCGCTGTAGTGGTAGGTCTTGCTGGTGCGCGACCAGCCACCGAACACGTAGACCTGCTCGGCCACGGCGACCGAGCCACGCAGGTAGCCACCGTCAACCTTCGGGTCGTCCAGTGCGTTGTCGTCAACCTTGACCTGCGTCCAGCCGCCTTCGACGTAGGTGTAGCTCAGGGCGTCAGCCGAAGCCGTGAACGGAGCGGCGGCCAGCAGAGCGGCCACGATCAGGATCTTGCGCATGGGAATTCCTGTGAATTTCAGTCCATTGGCGGACCTGCCCAGCGGGCGGCCCGTGGCGACCTCATGTCGTCCGGTGCGCATGTTAATGAAATTTTTACAGATTGCGAGCGACGGCCGTCACAGCCTGCGGCAGATTTGGCCGGGGTCGGATCCGTTTTCCAGAGGAGAACGGCTCTGACCCCCTGCGCTGCCACGGACCCATTGGGGGTCAGAGCCCTTTCCTGCGGAAAGGGATCCGACCCCGTCATCCACCCTGTTCAGCGGGGGCTGGTACACTACGCCGGCCGGTTCGCCGGTACACAAACGTCTTCAGGGCGGGGTGCGATTCCCCACCGGCGGTAGGTGCGCAAGCACGAGCCCGCGAGCGCTCCGGCCTTACCGCCGGGGGTCAGCAGATCCGGTCCAATGCCGGAGCCGACGGTATAGTCCGGATGAAAGAAGACGGTGCTACAGGGCCTTTGTGGCCCTGCGCCCGCCTGTTTGCCTTGCGGCGTTTTTCGCTCACTTTTCGCGGAGAACGTTTCTTGTTTACTGGAATCATCGAAGGCGTCGGCCGTCTGGCCGCACGCGAATCCATCGGCGGCGATGTCCGCTTCACCTTCAACGTCGGGAACCTGCCGTTCGACAACGTGCAGATGGGCGAGAGCATCGCCATCAACGGCGTCTGCCTTACCGTCATTGCGTTCGACGCCAGCAGCTTCCAGGCCGATGCGTCCACCGAGACCCTGGGCCTGACCACGCTCGGCCAGCTGTCCGAAGGGGCGGTCATCAACCTGGAGCGCGCCATGCGCCCGACCGACCGCCTCGGCGGCCATCTGGTCAGCGGCCACGTGGACGGTCTCGGCCAGGTGCTGTCCATCCACGAAGACGCGCGTGCCCAGCGTTGGCGTTTCGCCGCGCCGGCCTCGCTGCGCCGCTACATCGCCAAGAAGGGCTCGATCTGCGTGGACGGCGTCAGCCTCACCGTCAACGAAGTGGATGATGAGGGCTTCGAAGTCGCCCTGATCCCGCACACCGTGGCCAACACCGCCTTCTCCGCCGCGGGCGTGGGCAGTGCGGTCAACCTTGAAATCGACCTGGTCGCCCGATACGTGGAGCGCCTGATCAGTGTGCCGGCCAACGGTCAGCACCCGCATGGAGATGCAGCATGAATTTCGCCCCGATTCCGGAGATCCTGGAAGACATCCGCCTGGGCCGCATGGTCGTCATCGTCGATGACGAAGACCGCGAGAACGAAGGCGACCTGATCATGGCCGCCGAGCTGGTCAAGGCCAGCGACATCAACTTCATGGTCACCCATGGCCGTGGCCTGGTGTGCCTGCCGCTGAACCGTACCCGCGCCGCCGATCTCGGCCTGGCGCCGATGGTGCAGGCCAATACCGCGCAGTTCCAGACCAATTTCACGGTCAGCATCGAGGCCGCCGAGGGTGTCACCACCGGCATCTCGGCGCATGACCGCGCGCATACCATCCGTACTGCGGTGAAGCCCAATGCCAAGCCGTCGGACCTGCACCAGCCGGGCCACATCTTCCCGCTGATCGCCCAGCCGGGCGGCGTGCTGACCCGCGCCGGCCACACCGAGGCGGCCGTGGACATGGCCATGCTGGCCGGGTTGGAACCGGCCGGAGTGCTTGTGGAGATCCTGAACCCGGATGGCAGCATGGCGCGCCGCCCGGAACTGGAAGTGTTCGCCCGCGAGCACGGCCTGAAGATGGGCTCCATCGCCGACCTGATCGCCTACCGCCTGGCCACCGAAAAGACCGTCGAGCGCGTGGACGAGCGCGAGATCGAGACCGAGTTCGGCCCGTTCAAGCTGGTGACCTACCGCGACCGCATCGCCCACGACGTGCATTTCGCCCTGGTGCGCGGCACCCCGGATGCGGACACCCCGACCCTGGTCCGCGTGCAGGTGGAAAACCCGCTGGCCGACCTGCTGCACTGGCGCCGTGATGATTTCGGCGTGGCTGCTACCGATGCCCTGCGCGCCATCGATGCCGAGGGCGCGGGCGTGATGGTGGTGCTGTCGGCCCCGCGCGACGGCGAGGCCCTGCTGGCCCGCCTGCGCCAGCAGCCGGCGCCGGTGGTACCGGGCAAGGACAAGGATGTGAGCCAGTGGCGCCGCAATGGTGCCGGCGCGCAGATCCTGTCCGACCTGGGCTTGGGCAAGCTGCGGGTACTGGGCACCCCGCGTCGCCAGATCGGGCTGGCCGGGTACGGCCTGGAAGTGGTGGAGACGGTTACCCTGTAATGGGTAGTGCCGGCCGCTGGCCGGCAACTGCATCCCCGGGATTGCTGGCCAGCGGCCGGCACTACCACACCTCCGCCAAAGGTGGGTGCCGACCGTTGGTCGGCACACCCTGCAGGCCCCCGCCAACCACGGCCGGGGCCCATCCACGCTAGAATTACCCCCTTATCGAGTCCCCCAAGCCGCATATGAGCCACTACGAAGGCGATCTTCGCACTCCCGAATCGGCGCGCTTCGCCATCCTGGCCAGCCGCTGGAATGCCCGCATCACCGACACGCTGGTCGCTGGCGCACGCCAGAGCCTGGCCGGCAACGGCATTGCCGAAGCCAACATCGACGTGATCCGCGTACCGGGTGCCTGGGAACTGCCGCTGGTCGCCGCGCGTCTGGCCGCCGCCCATGAGCACGCCGCCATCCTCACCCTGGGCTGCGTGATCCGTGGCGATACCCGCCACTACGAACACGTGGCCGACCGCTGCGCCGAAGGTCTGATGCGCGTGCAGCTGGACTTCGGCGTGCCGGTACTGAACGGCGTGCTGGCGGTTGAACGCGCCGAAGACGCCGAGGCCCGCGCAGGCGGCAGCCATGGCAACAAGGGCGAGGAAGTCGCACTCGCCGCATTGGAAATGGTCAACCTGCTGGAGCAACTGCCATGAACAAGAACACCCAGGGCAAGCCCTCCGGTAAGCCCGTCCGCCGCGATGGCGTCGACCCGGTGCTGCGCTCGCGCGCGCGCCGTCGTGCCGTACAGGCCATCTACGCCTGGCAGATCTCCGGCGGCAACGCACAGTCGCTGATCGCCCAGTTCGCCCACGAGCAGGCGCGCGAAATCGCCGATCTGGCGTACTTCGAAGCGCTGATGCATGGCGTGCTCGACAACCGCCGCGACATCGACGAGGCCCTCGGCCCGTACCTGGACCGTGGCATTGAAGAAGTGGATGCGATCGAACGCGCCGTGCTGCGCCTGGCCGGTTATGAGCTGCGCTACCGCCTGGACGTGCCGTACCGCGTAGTGATCAACGAAGCCATCGAATCGGCCAAGCGTTTTGGTTCCGAACACGGCCATACCTACGTCAACGGCGTGCTGGATCGTGCCGCCGTGGAATTGCGCAAGGTCGAATCGGGTCACTGACCCGCCTGCGGTAGTGCCGGCCGTTGGCCGGCAGCTGCAGGGATCCTGAGGTTGCCGGCCAGCGGCCGGCACTACCGCCCACCGCGCCCTGCGCGGCACGTACAACAGCGGGAACGCCCCATGTCCCTGGCCGAATTCGCCCTCATCGACCGCATCCGCGCCCGCACCCTCGAGCGCGACGACATCCTGCTCGGCATCGGCGACGACGCTGCGTTGCTGCAGCCGCGCGCCAATGAGCAACTGGTGGTCACCGCCGATACGCTCAACAGCGGGGTGCACTTCCCAGTCGAGACCCCTGCGTTCGATATCGGTTGGAAGACGCTGGCGGTCAACCTCTCCGATCTCGCAGCGATGGGTGCACGCCCGGCCTGGTGCACGCTGGCGCTGTCGTTGCCGGAAGCGTCTGAAGACTGGATCGATGCGTTCGCCGATGGCTTCTTCGCACTGGCCGACCAGCACGACATCGCGCTGATCGGTGGCGACACCACACGTGGCCCACTGTCGTTGTCGGTGACCGCGATGGGCCAGGTCGGTCGTGGCCAGGCCCTGCGTCGCGACCGCGCGCAGCTTGGCGATGACATCTGGGTGAGCGGCACACTCGGCGATGCCGCCGGTGCGCTGCGCCTCTGGCAGCAGGCCGCATTGAGCGTCGCCACCGCCACGTTGCTGGCCGACTACGAAAGCCTGCGCCTGCGCCTGCTGCGGCCGACGCCGCGGGTCACCCTCGGCCTGCGCCTGCGTGCCTTCGCGCATGCAGCGGTGGATGTGTCCGACGGCCTGCTGGCCGATCTGGGCCATATCGCCACGCGCAGCAGCGTGGCCGCGCATGTGGATGCCGACTCGTTGCCGATCTCGCACGCGCTGCGTGAGCTGCTCGGCCGCGACGATGCGCGCGACTGCGCACTGCGCGGTGGCGACGACTACGAACTGTGCTTCACCGCCGCCGCCGACCAGCGCGACGCGCTGCACTACCTGGCCGAATCGCTGGACGTGCCGCTCACCCGCATCGGCCGCATCGCCGAAGGGCAGGGCGTGCACTTGGATGGCGAAGCCGCCAACGGCGGTTACCAGCACTTCGCCTGATCCGGAACGCCGGACATGGCCCGGCGCTGCCACGCGACTGAAACCGCCGGGCATGATCGGGTGCTGCCGTATCGGTGCGCGGTTGCTGGATGACATCGACGCTGCAGAGCCGAGCCTACGCTCGGCTCACGCGCGAAGCGCGGCTTTCATCGCGATGTGGCTCAAGGGCAGCCGAGCATGGGCTCGGCTCTACAAATGTCGCTAAGCTGCCTGCAACTGCACACCCAGTACTCAGTCAGCCTGCGGCTGCCTGCCGCGACGCTGCTGCAGGCAGGACTCACACGTGACCGTTGCCAGCGACCGCGCATCGTTGGCCGCGGCCAGGGCCTGCTCCAGGATCGGCGCGAGGTCATGTGGCAGGCGCGCAGCGGCTTCGCCAAGAGTGGTGATGACATGGGGATAGAGAGGCTTGTACATCTCGGCATCCTTGTTCGCAGGGCGTGGGCGCTGTTGCTTCGACCCAACCCGTTCGGCGGTTGCCAACGGCTCACAGAGATGCCGATGGTGCTGTCACTGCAGGCTCGCTGGACCAGGCAGCTGGCGCTCACGGCGGGCGTGGGTCAGAGCTGTGTGGTGCTGTTGGCGATATGTTCCTGGCAAAGGCGCAGTTTTCCCATGCAACAAGTTGCAAAGCACACTGGACACCGGATGGAGCTTCAGTTGACGGCTGGCAGCGTGAAGGTCCGTAGCGGGCACAGTGCGACGCCTCCAGCAGGGGAGGGCTCCTGCGGGTCGTCGTCAACACATTGGCAGTGGCACTACACCGGCGGCAGCACCTTGCCGGGGTTGAGGATGCCGTCCGGGTCCAGCGCGGCCTTGATCGCTCGCATCGTCGCCAGCGTTTCTGCGGTGAAGGCCTTCGCCATGAAATCTCGCTTGGCCAGGCCAATGCCGTGTTCCCCCGACAGCGTGCCGCCCAACGCCAGCGTCAGCTCGAAGATCTTTGGCAGCGCTGCATGCGCGCGCGCGTTCTCGTCGGCATCATCCGGGTGGTAGAGGATGTTGACGTGCAGGTTGCCGTTGCCGGCATGGCCGAAGGTGACGATGGTGAGTGCGTAGTCACGTGCCAGTGCCTGCACGCCGGCCACCAGTTCCGGAATGCGCGACACCGGTACCACCACGTCTTCGTTGATCTTGCCCGGCGCGACGCTGCGCAGTGCGGGCGACAGCGCCTTGCGTGCGGCCCACAGCTGGTCGCGTGCGCGGCCTTCCATCGCCACGTCCAGCTCGATCATGCCGTCGCCTTCCGCAGCGCTGGCCAGCGCCTGCAGCAGGTAGGGCAGGGTGTCGTGGTCACCATCGGCTTCGACCAGCAGCATCGCACCGGCCTGGGGAACATCGGCGCCGTTGAGGCGCAGCAGCTCCAGGCTGCGCGCGTCCATGAACTCGAGGCGGGTCGGTACCACAGGCTGTGACATCAACCGCGACACTGCGGCAGCGGCGGCATCGGCATCGCGGTACAGCACGCGCAGACCAGCCTGGCTGACCGGCAGCGGGGTCAGTTTCAGGGTGGCTTCCACGATCAATGCCAGCGTGCCTTCGCTGCCCACCAGCAGGTGCGTGAGGTCGTAGCCAGTGGCGTCCTTGGTGTAGGCGCCGCCGCAGCGGATCACGTCGCCGGTGCCGGTCACTGCCACCAGGCCCAGCACGTTGTCGCGGCTGGTGCCGTACTTCACCGCGCGTGGGCCACCGGCGTTGCAGGCGAGGTTGCCGCCGATGCTGCAGATCTCGGCGCTGGAAGGGTCCGGTGCCCAGAACAGGCCATGCGGGGCCAGCGCCTGCTGCAGGGTGCCATTGAGCACACCCGGCTGCACGACCGCGCAACGATCACCGGCGCGGATCTCGACGATGCGATTCATGCGGGTGAACGACAGCACGATGCTGCCCGGCTGTGGGACGGCGGCACCGGTAGTGCCGGTACCGGCACCGCGCGCGACCAGCGCCACGCCATGCGCGCGGCAGGCACGCACCAATGCCTGCACCTGTTCGATGTCGGCCGGCAGCGCCACCGCTGCGGGACGCTGGTGACGCCATGAGTTGTCCTGCGCGTTGGCCTCCAGCGCGCTGTCATCCATGCGCCAGCCCTCCGCGCCCAGCAGGGCGGACAGTTCGGCAATCAGGGCAGCAGGCAGGACAGGACTCATGACGGGTCTCGTGGGGTAGCAGGAGCGGGTTGGATCAGTTTCCAGGCGACGACGGCTGTGGCCAGCGGCAGCCACACCCAGCGCAGTTCAGAGAGCAGGGTGGCCACGCCACGCGCGCTGAAGAACTGCGGCGCGAACGGTGAAACGCGGATCGGTCGCCACGGTGCGAAGAAGCGTTGTTCACTCCACGGCCAGGCCAGCGCAACGCCGAGGCCACCGGAGGTCATCGCATCCAGCAGCGGATGGCTGGCGGCACAGACGAAGACGAGTGTCGCTGCTTGCAAGGTAGGTGCCAACCTTGGTTGGCACGGAACCGCCGACCAAGGTCGGCTGCTACCAAAGAACGCCAACACTGCGGCCAATGTCGCCAGCACGCAGGCAAACAGCAACGAATGGCTGGCACCGCGATGTCCGAACGCATCGGCATAGGGAATGTGCAGTGCAAAGGCCAGCACATCGGCATCGGGCAGCATCGCTGCGATCACGCCGGCCACGAGCAGGCGCGGCGGGATGCGGCCACGATCAGCGGCGCACCACAGTGCCAACGGCACAGCGGCATGGGTGATGATCGAAGGCATCAGTCACGCACCGTGGTAGTGCCGGCCAGGCTGCGCTCTGGCAGGTGCCAACCTTGGTTGGCACAGAAGCGCCGACCAAGGTCGGCCTCTACCAGAGCGGACGGTAACCATCAGCAGTCATCCAGCCGGAATGCATCACGCAGCCACCGCAGCTGCGGCGGTTCACCACTGGCTTCAACCACATCGAAACGGCAGGGCGCATTGGCCAGTGCCGGGTTGTCCTGCAGGTACAGCTGCGCGGCATGCGCCAGGCGCCGGCATTTGCGCGCATCCACCGAAGCGGCGCCGCCACCGAAATCGGAGCGTGCGCGGTAGCGCACTTCCACGAACACCACGGTGCCGGCATCGTCCATCACCAGGTCCAGTTCACCGCCGCGATAACGCACGTTGCGCGCACGCGGCTGCAGCCCGGCCTGTTGCAGATGCTGCTCGGCGGCGGCTTCCACCGCCGAGCCACGTTGGCTGCGCTCAGCGACCACCGACGATCGGCATCGGCCGGCCGCCATTGAAGGTCGACCATGCCGGCTGGCGCAGGATGTTGCCGTTGCTGTCCAGGAACAGGGTGCCGGTGGCACCGTCCAGGCCGCCTTCGTTGGACAGCTTGTCCAGGTAGGCGGTGATCTTCCAGGCATCCGCACCGAAGGCGAACAGGCGGCCGGCCGCACCGCGTGCGCTCGGCAGGGTGCTGGCCACCTGGCTGGCCGAGGGCAGGCCGGACACGCTGCGCACGTTCCAGGCTTCGTTCGGGTAGACGATGCCGTCCAGCGCCACGTCTTCTTCCGCCTTGCCGCTGCCGACCGTCAACTGCGAGGTGCCGACGCGGGTGGCGCCACCGGCGCCGGCCAGCGCCAGCTGCGGCGCCAGCAGGCGGGCCTGCGGCGCGCGCACGGCAAGGAACACGGCGTCGACCTGGCCGGCATTGCGCACCTGCGCGCCGACATCACCGACGGCATCGCTGACGTTGAAGGTAGCCACGACCTGGCCACCGCGCTGGGCAAAACGCTGTGCGAAGGCAGCGGCGGAACGACGGCCGGTGTCGTCATTGCTGCTGATCACCAGCGCGCGGTTGCGTTCGCGGCCACGCAGGTACTCGGCGGCGACGATGCCGTCGTCTTCCGGTGCCAGCGAGAAACCAGCGCTGCCGGCCGGCGGTGCATCCTTGCCGCGGTTCAGCGCCAGCACCGGTACCTGCAACTGCTGGCGGCCATACACCGCGTCCACCTCGTCGCGGCCCAGCGGACCGACCACGAAGTCGACACCGGAGGCGACGGCCTTGTCGTAGGCAGCGAGGGCACCGGCCGGGGTGCCGGCGGTGTCGAAGAAATTGATGTCCGGGCGGCGACGGCTTTCACCGTAGTAGGCGCTCAGCAGGCCATCGCGCACCGGCTGCGCGGCGGTGGCCAGGCGACCACTGAGCGGCAGCAGCACCGCCAGCTTGGCCGGCGGGCGATAGCCGTCGCTCATCGCCGGCGGGCGCTTGCTGGTATCGAACTGGGCTGCGCCGTCGCGGTCGAACGGGCGCGGCAGCGGCAGGCCACGTGCGATCAGCGCGCGGCCTGCGAAGTTGTACAGCGGGTCATTGGCTGGCAGGGCGGCGGCACGGCTGCGCAGGGTGGCATCGTCGAGGGTGCCGAGCAGGCCGGAGATTGCAGCCTGGTTCTCGCTGCGCGCGCTGCCGGTCAGGCCGGCATGGGCGCGGGCACGCTCGTTGGCAGCGCCGAATGCATCGCCGGTGCCCTGCAGGGCCTGGGCGCGGGCCAGCAGCCAGCGGGTGCGCAGGCCGACCGCAACACTGTCGGCATGATCCTTCAGCAGTGCCAGTGCCTGCGCCGGTTGCTTGTCGGCCAGCGCCAGCTCGGCGCCGGTCAACTGGTAACGCTGCAGGCTGGCGCCGGACAGCTGGCGGGCGGTGAGCTGGCCCAGCAGGCTGCGCGCGCGCGCGCTGTCGCCAGCCAGGTGCCAGGCCCAGGCCGCGTCGGCCAGCGCGTTGCTGCGGGCACCGCCGCGCAGGGTGGCGGCCAGGCCTTCCAGCTGCAGTGCGGCGTCGCGCGGCTTGCCCTGTTCGATCAGCGCCAGCGCCTGGCTCTGGGCCGGCGATTCGGGTGCACTGGTCAGGCTGGTGGTGGCACAGCCGGCCAGCAGCATCAGCGACAACGACAGGGCGGAGATCCGTGCGGCGGGCTTGTTCATGATCGGGTCCATGCGATGAGGGCAGCGGCCTTGGCCGGGTACACGCTACGATTCTACCCTTGCCCCGTGAGTACCGCTGAAATGAGTGTCCCAACCCTGTACGTCGTCGCCACCCCGATCGGCAACCTGGCCGATCTGAGCCCGCGCGCGCAGGAGGTGCTGCGTTCGGTGGCGGCCATCTGTGCCGAAGACACTCGTCGCAGCGGCCAGCTGTTGTCCCGTTTCGGCATCCAGCAGCCGCTGGTGGCCCTGCATGAACACAATGAGGAAGCCCTGGCCCAGCGCCTGGTCTCGCGCCTGCAGGCCGGCGAATCGCTGGCACTGGTCAGCGATGCCGGCACCCCGCTGGTCAGCGATCCCGGTTTCCGCCTGGTGCGTGCCGCGCGTGCGGCAGGCATCAAGGTCAGCCCGATTCCCGGCGCCTGCGCCGCCATCGCCGCGCTGAGCGTGGCCGGCCTGCCCAGCGACCGCTTCAGCTTCGAGGGCTTCCTGCCGGCCAAGGCCAGCGGTCGCCGCGACCGCCTGCAGGCGCTGGCCGGTGAAGTGCGCACGATGGTTTTCTACGAATCCTCGCACCGGATCACCGAGTCGTTGGCTGACATGGCGGCGATCTTCGGCGGCGAGCGCCCGGCGGTGCTGGCCCGAGAGCTGACCAAGCTGTTCGAGACCGTGCTCGATGGTGACCTGGCCGGTCTGTTGGCCAAGGTTGAGGCCGATGACAACCAGCGCAAGGGCGAGTTCGTGGTGATGGTGCAGGGCGCCGGTGATGACGAGGAAGCGCAGCTGGCCCATGGCCGCCAGGTCTACGCCAAGCTCAGCGAGCACCTGCCGCCGTCGACCGCTGCCAAGCTGGCCGCCGAGTTGACCGGCGCACCGCGCAAGGCATTGTACGGGTCCTGATCGGTAGCGCCGGGCCATGCCCGGCGAGCGCGTAGCGCGGCATCGAACAGCCGCCGGGCATGGCCCGGCGCTACCAGAACGCGACGGGCAGGAAGTGCCCATGTACGCTAGAATACGCGCTGGCGGAGCCGGCCAGACAGTCGCGTCATCCCTTCGGGGGTGCCGAGGAAAGTCCGGGCTCCATAGGGCAAGGTGCCAGGTAACGCCTGGGCGGCGCAAGCCGACGGAAAGTGCAACAGAAAGATACCGCCTACGTCTTCTTCGGAAGGCCGGTAAGGGTGAAATGGTGCGGTAAGAGCGCACCGCGAGTCTGGCAACAGACCGGCACGGCAAACCCCACCTGGAGCAAGACCAAATAGGGATCCTTTGGCGCGGCCCGCGTTGGATCCGGGTAGGTTGCTTGAGCGTTGCGGTGACGTAACGCCTAGAGGAATGACTGTCCACGACAGAACCCGGCTTATCGGCCGGCTCCGCCTCCTTCTTCCATATGCGTGAACCGCGCATCGGTAGTGCCGGCCGCTGGTCGGCAGCGTCACGATGCCTGCAGGGCGGACAGAGTGCCGGCCAGCGGCCGGCACTACCTCGACGCCGCGTGTTCCTCAACCCGGCGTGCGGTACTGCCCGGCGGAGATGAACTGCGAGAAGCGCTCGCACCACACCACGACCGTGGTGTAGTCGTCCACGTTGACGTCATCGGGTACATCGACCAGGAAGCGGTTGAAGGTCTTCACCTCGCCGATGCGCCGGGCCTGTGCCTTGATCTTCAGGAAGTCGGCCTTGTTGTCGACGAAGTCGCGGACCAGGTACACCTTGTAATCCGGGCCCGGCCCCATCTTGCCGTCGAAGGCGACCTGGCGCGGGCTGACGCTGACTTTGCCTTCCGCCCAATGCACTGCATCGCTGCCCTTGAGGTCGCGGCGAAAGGTGGTGCGGTAGGGGGCATCAGTCATGGCGGCCTGCACCTGTGCGACCGGCGGGTCATCGGGGGCAATCAGGATCGGCAGGAAGTACACGCCCAAGCCGAAGCCAAGGCCGAGGGTGAGCAGGTGGGTGACGATCAGGATGAGGATGCGGCGCATGGGGCCTCCATGGGGGTTGCGGTCGATCGCGCGGCGGGGTGCCGGGCGCCACCACCCTGGGAGGTCAGGGGCGACATTTATAGACACAGTGCCGATTGCGAAAAGGGCACAGTGGGCGGACTGCGACGCCGGAGCCCCTGTGGCGTGGGCGGATCGCGGTCGCGGTTGGAAGCTGAATGACGTTTCGAGCCCGTTGCGATGACGACTGCCGTCGCGTGGATCGCGACAACGCGATGCCCGGTAGTGCCGGCCGCCGGCCGGCAGCTTCATGGCGCATCCAAAGATCCAGAGGTTGCCGGCCAGCGGCCGGCACTACCCTGCTGGAAAGGAATTCCCGCCAGCGGCCGGCACGACCCGGTCAGAAAATGACGTGACTCTGTCCGTTGGCTGCGCCCTGTGGGCCGAAGCGGCGCTCGTGGATCTCGCCATGGCCGTCGGCGTCGATCAGCAGTACGGTGCTGGCACGGGTGCCGTAGTCGTCGCCGCGGATGAAGGCCGGGCTCAGCCAGCGCTCGCGTTCCAGGCCGATGCCGGTGTCGGGCAGGTCGCTGTCGGCAGGGCGGTGTTCGTCGGCCAGCGCGGCCCAGAGCGGGGCCAGCTCGTCGTCGCCGGACTGCAGCCACGCCGACAGCGCGGCCATCAGCCGCCGGGTCTTCGGCCAGGGCGCGTCCAGCGCACCGTTGGACATGCCATGCACGCCCGGGCCCAGGCTCTGCCGCTCGGCGGGGTGGTTGCCCAGGAACTCCAGGCTGTGGCCGTCGGCCAGCAACAGGTTGAACGGCGCGTAGGCGCCGGCCACCGTTCCCAATCGGTCGATATGCACGGCGGCCGGGTCGCGGCCGCGCAGGAAGTCGGCCACCAGCGCGCCCCGTGAAGGACCGGTCTGGGCGGCCAGCGGATCACGCACATTGGTGACCACCGCCATCCGGCCCGAGGCGCCGACGCCGGCCCAGCCGCCGCCGGAGCGCAGGTCGCGTCCGCCGATGACGGAGGTCTCATCTTGCCAGGCGGCCAGCGCCGCCGTGGGACGGGCGTGGAACTCATCACGGTTGCCGGTCATCACCAGCCGCCAGCGCGGGTGGTGCATCCAGCCGAGAGCGAGCAGGCACATGGCCTCATTGTGCACGGTTTGCGCAGTCTGGCGCCGCTTCCGACCCGTTTTGGATGAATGCGCGGCCGATGTTTCACGCGCCGTCCACAGCCCTGAACTTCCGTTCAATCTCAAAAAATGAGACGGATCAGCAACTTGTGGATAAGCCTTGAACAATTCTCTAAAGGTTGTTGCAAGCCATTGATGCGGCTGGCGATTTCCCCGCTGAAAAGTTGTTGACAACCTTCGGCCCGCTGCTAAGGTGGGCATCAGAGGGAAATCCGGGTGTTTTGTGGGTTTTCGTGGTTCAATGTTTCACCGGGCGAAGGATAGGTGCACGCGTCGTGTTCCAGGGCGAGACGGCCATCACAGTTGACGATAAAGGGCGCATGGCGGTTCCCACCGCTTACCGCGACCTCGTCGCGCGCGCCAGCAACAACCGTCTCGTGCTGACCTACAACCCGTTCGAAGCCGGCTGCCTGTGGCTGTACGCAGAGTCGGAATGGGAGCGGGTCCGCGACGATGTGATGTCCAAGCCCAACACCCAGCGCGTCGTGCGCCTGTTGCAGCAGAAGCTGGTCGGTTCGGCCGCCCATCTCGAGCTGGACGGCAACGGTCGCATCAGCATCCCCGCCAGCCACCGCGGTGCGGTGGGCATTGAGAAGAAGGCGGTATTGCTCGGTATGGGCGACAAGTTCGAATTGTGGAGCGAGCAGGCGCATCGGGCCCTGATCCAGCAGACGTTGTCTGACGAGGATCTGGGTGATGGGTTGCTCGACCTGAAGTTGTGAGCCGGGGTGCCCGGATGCGCCCAGAAGCGCAGGCCGGTCACCTTCCGGTGTCGCAGTCGCCGGCGGTGCATCTGCCGGTCCTGTACACCCAGGTCCTTGAAGGCCTGAGGGTGATCGAAAACGGACGTTATCTGGATGGCACGTTCGGTCGTGGCGGTCATGCACGTGGCGTGCTCACCCAGCTCGGTCCCGAGGGGCGCCTGCTGGTCATGGACAAGGATCCGGAAGCCATCGCCGTTGCCGAGCGCGATTTCGCGCCGGACCCGCGCGTGTCCATCTTCCGTGGCAGCTTCGCACAGCTGCTGCAGTGGGATGCGACGGCCGAAGGCCTGGACGGCGTGCTGTTCGACCTGGGCGTGTCGTCGCCGCAGCTGGACGTGGCCGAACGTGGCTTCAGCTTCGGCAAGGACGGCCCGCTGGACATGCGCATGGACCCGGACAGCGGTGAAAGTGCAGCGCAGTGGATCAACCGCGTCGAAGACCGCGAGATTGCCGACGTGCTGTGGACCTACGGCGAAGAGCGCCAGAGCCGCCGTATCGCCCGTGCCATCGTCGCCCGCCGCGAGAAGCAGCCGTTCTCCCGTACCGCCGAACTGGCCGAGTTGATCGCCTCGGTGATGCCGCGCGGAAAAGACAAGATCCACCCGGCCACGCGCAGCTTCCAGGCCATCCGCATCCACATCAACCGCGAGCTGGCCGACCTGGAAGCCGGGCTTGATGCGGCCGTGGAACGGCTCAAGCCCGGCGGCCGCCTGGCGATCATCAGCTTCCACTCGCTGGAAGACCGCATCGTCAAGCAGTACATGAACCGCCTGGCCAAGGCGCCGCCGGCCAACCGCCGCCTGCCCGAGGCGGAGGTGTTCGTACCGACGCTGGATCTGATCGGCGGTGCCATCAAGGCCACCGACGAAGAACTGGCGGCCAACCCGCGTGCCCGCAGCGCCGTGCTGCGCGTGGCCCAGAAGCGGGAGGCCGATGCATGAGCCGGCTGCTGCTGATCATCCTGTTGGCCTCGACCGTGGCCTCGGCGATCGGCGTCGTGTTCGTGCGTCACCGTCACCGGCAGACGTTCATCGAGCTGTCGCGCGCCGAGCGCAAGCGCGATGACATCAATCTGGAATTCGGTCGTCTGCAGCTGGAACAGGCAACGCTGGCCGAAGCCAACCGTGTGGATCGCATCGCCCGCGAGAAGCTCGGCATGAAGTTCCCCGAGGCCGCCGACATCGTGGTGGTGCGCCCATGAGCAAGACCGGCCGCAACCGCCCGCGCAACGCCTTCAACCTGCGCCAGCGCCTGCGCTGGGTGGCGTTGGCGCTCGGCCTGTGTTCGGTGTCGCTGGTGGGCCGTGCGGCCTACGTGCAGATCATCAACAGCGATTTCTACCAGCGCCAGGGCGAGGCCCGCTACCTGCGCGAGCTGCCGATCAAGACCTCGCGCGGCATGATCACCGACCGCAACGGCGAGCCGTTGGCGGTATCGACCCCGGTCGCCTCGATCTGGGTCAATCCGCAGGACCTGCTGCGTTCGCCCGAGCGCATCCCTGAGCTGGCCCAGGCAGTCGGCATGTCGGTGGACGAGCTGAGCAGCCGCCTGTCGCAGAAGTCGGACAAGGAATTCATGTACCTGCGTCGCCGGATCAATCCGGACGAGGCAGAGAAGGTGGTCGCGCTGAAGATTCCAGGCGTGGCCGCGCAGCGCGAGTTCCGTCGCTTCTACCCGCAGGGTGAGGCGATGGCGCACGTGCTGGGTTTCACCAACATCGACGACCGCGGCCAGGAAGGCCTGGAGTTGGCATTCGACGAATGGCTGCGTGGCAAGGCCGGCGCCAAGCGGGTGATCCGCAACCGCAAGGGCGAGACCGTCGAGAGCGATCTGCTGCGCGCCGCCGAACCGGGCAAGGACCTGACCCTCAGCATCGACCGCCGCATCCAGTACCTGGCGTTCAAGGAACTGCGCAACGCGCTGGTGGCCAACAAGGCGGCCGGCGGTTCGATGGTGATCATGGACGTGACCACCGGCGAGATCCTGGCCATGGTCAACCTGCCGACCTACAACCCGAATTCGGTGGGTGGCGCGGCCCCGGATACCCGCCGCAACCGCGCGGTGACCGACCTGGTCGAGCCGGGTTCGACGATGAAGCCGCTGACCATCGCCACCGCGCTGCAGGCCGGTGCGGTGACCAAGGACACCGTCATCGACACCAATCCGGGCTACATGCAGGTGGCCCGCTTCACCATCCGCGACGTGCCGCGCAACAACGGCGTGCTGAACGTGACCGGTGTGATCACCCGCAGTTCCAACATCGGTGCGGCCAAGGTGGCGGCGAAGATGCCGGACCAGGTGTTCTACGACGGCGTGCGCCGCTTCGGCTACGGCTCGGTGCCGCACAGCGGTTTCCCGGGTGAATCCGGTGGTGTGGTGCGACGCCCTGCGAACTGGGACGGTGCCACCAAGACCACCATGTCCTACGGCTATGGCCTGAACGTGACGCCGCTGCAGATCGCCACCGCCTATTCGGCGTTGGCCAACGGCGGCAAGCTGATCGCGCCGACCTTCGTCAAAGGCCAGCGCAACGAGGCGCATCAGATCATCGATGAGAGCGTCGCCAGGCAGGTTGTGGCGATGATGGAAACGGTGGTCACCCAGGGTGGTGCCAAGCAGGCAGCGGTGCTGGGCTACCGCGTGGCCGGCAAGACCGGTACCGCGCGCAAGACCGGTCCTGGCGGTTACGAGCGCGGCCACTACAACGCGCTGTTTGCCGGCGTGGTGCCGGCCACCAACCCGCGTTTTGCCACCGTCATCGTCATCAACGACCCGCAGGCCGGCAAGTTCTACGGTGGCCTGGTATCGGCGCCGGTCTACCACAACGTGATGGAAGGCACCCTGCGCCTGATGGACGTGCCGCTGGACGACCTGCAGTCGTGGCTGGCCGCACAGCAGTCCGGCAAGGTCGGCCATTCGGCCTCGATCCTGCCGGCGCCACCGGCCGAGGCCGCGCTGCCGGTCGATGCCGCCGCTGAATTCGATGCTGCGCTGCCCAGCGCGCATGCCCAGACGCCGCCCGCTACGGGAGGCACGCAATGAGTCCTTCGATGTTGCTTTCGCAGTTGCTTCCGGACGTTGCTCTTGCAGGGCACGACCCCGTTCTGACCGGCCTGGTGCTGGACAGCCGCGCCGTGCGCCCCGGCAATGCCTTCGTCGCCATCGCCGGTTTCGGCGCGCATGGCCTGGGCTTTGTCGAGCAGGCCCGTGCGGCGGGCGCCGGCGCCATCCTGTTCGAACCGCCGGCACCGGCCGAGCTGCCGGCACCGGTTGATGCAATCGCCGTGCCGGGCCTGCGCGCGCGCATGGGTGCGATGGCCGACCAGTTCCATGGCGCACCGTCGCGGGCGATGGCGATGGTCGGCGTGACCGGCACCAACGGCAAGACCTCCACCGTGCAGCTGCTGGCCCAGGCCTGGCACCTGCTCGGAACGCCCAGTGGCAGTATCGGCACGTTGGGCGCCGGACTTTATGGTGCGGTTGAACCGACCGGTTTCACCACGCCGCTGGTGCTGCAGATGCATGCGCTGCTGGCGCAGCTGCGTGACGCCGGCGCGCGCGCGGTGGCGATGGAAGTCAGCTCGCATGCGCTGGACCAGGGCCGCGTGGATGCGGTGCACTACGACGTGGCGGTGTTCACCAACCTCACCCGCGATCACCTGGACTACCACGGCGACATGGCCAGCTACGGCGCGGCCAAGGCGCGGTTGTTCCATCGTCCGGGCCTGAAGGCCGCTGTGATCAATCTTGACGACGCATTCGGTCGCCAGCTGTTCGCCGGCCTGCCGGCGGGCGTGCAGCCGATCGGCCTGAGCTCGCGCGGTGCCACCGATGCCATCGTGCGCGCCGAGGCGCTGCAACTGGACGGCCGTGGCATTGCCTTCGAACTGGCCATCGACGGCCAGCGCGCGGCGGTGCAGTCGCCTTTGCTGGGCCGCTTCAATGTGGACAACCTGCTGGCCGTGGCCGGTACCCTGCATGCGCAGGGCCAGCCGCTGGCGCGCATTGCCGAGGTGCTGTCGGCGCTGCAGCCGATCCGCGGCCGCATGAACCGCCTCGGTGGCGAGGATGGCCTGCCGACCGTGGTGGTGGATTACGCCCACACCCCGGACGCACTGGAACAGGCGCTGGACAGCCTGCATGGCCACCTGCAGGGCACGCTGTTCTGCGTGTTCGGCTGCGGTGGCGAGCGTGATACCGGCAAGCGCCCGCAGATGGCCGCGATCGCCGAGCGCCTGGCCAACCAGGTCATCGTTACCGACGACAATCCGCGTGGCGAAGATGGCGACGTGATCGTGGCCGACATCCTGGCCGGATTTACCGATGCCTCCGCCGTGACCGTGCAGCGCAGCCGCGCGCGTGCGATCGGCCTGGCGGTGAAGCGCGCCAATGCAGGCGACATCATCCTGATTGCCGGCAAGGGCCACGAGCCGTACCAGGAAGTGAATGGCGTGCGCCATGACTTCGATGACACCGAAGTGGCTGCGGCTGCACTGGCGGCCAAGGCCGGTGTGCTGGCGGCCCAGGCCGGGGAGGGCATCGCATGAAGCGCACCCTGCTTTCGCTGATCGCACACTGGGCCGGCGGCGAGATCCACGGCGATGACGTCGCCATCGATGCGGTCAGCAATGACACCCGCAATCTCGGCCCGGGCAGCCTGTATGTGGCGCTGCGCGGCGAGCGTTTCGATGGCCATGACTTTGCCGCCGACGCGCAGGCGCGCGGTGCCAGCGCGCTGCTGGTCGAGCGCCTGCTGCCGATCGAACTGCCGCAGGTGCTGGTGGCCGACAGCGAACTGGCGCTGGCGAAGATCGCCACCGGCATGCAGCGTGACCGTGATACCGAGGTGTTCGCGATCACCGGCAGCAACGGCAAGACCAGCGTGAAGAGCCTGCTGCTGTCGATCCTGCAGCAGGTGGCCCGTCATGCGCACAAGGTGGTCTACGCCAACCCGGGCAACCGCAACAACGAGATCGGCCTGCCGCTGGCGGTGATCGATGCCCCGGAAGATGCCGACTACGCTGTCTACGAGATGGGCGCGGGCAAGCCGGGTGACATCGCCTACCTGACCGATATCGCCCGCCCGCGTTATGCGCTGGTCAACAACATCGCCCCGGCACACCTGGAGCGGATGGGCAGCCTGCTCGGCGTCGCCGTCACCAAGGGCGCGATCTATGCCGCGCTGCCCGCCGATGGTGTAGCCGTGATCAACGTCGACGATGCCTACGGCCGCTGGTTCGAACAGCATTTCGTCGGCACCCCGGCGCGCTGCCGCGTACTGCGCTATGGGCTGGAGCACACCGCCGATGTCACCGCGCGTGATATCCGCGCCGGTGCGCAGGGCAGCCAGTTCACCCTGGTGTCGCCGATGGGCGAAGCCCGCGTGGTGCTGGGTCTGCCGGGCCGCCACAACGTCAGCAACGCGCTGGCCGCGGCCAGCCTGGCACTGGCCGCCGGTATCGAGCTGGCGCTGGTCGCAGCCGGCCTGGCCGATGCGCAGCCGGTGCCGGGCCGTCAGATCGCGCATCAGCTGCACAACGGTGCGGTGCTGGTGGACGACAGCTACAACGCCAACCCGGGTTCGCTGGCTGCGGCCATCGATGCCCTGGCGGCGGCTCCGGAAGAAGGCTGGCTGGTGCTTGGCGACATGCGCGAGCTGGGCCCGGATGCCGAAGCGCTGCATGCGCAGGCCGGCCTGCGCGCCCGCGCGGCTGGCCTGAAGCGCCTGTATGCGCTGGGTCCGCTCAGCGCCGCTGCCGCCACCGCCTTCGGCGAAGGCGGCCGTCATTTCGCCACCCATGACGCGCTGTCGCAGGCGCTGAAGGACGAGCTGCACGCTGGCGTGCGCTGCCTGGTCAAGGGTTCCCGTGGCAGCGCCATGGACACGATTGTCAAAGCGCTGCTGGCGCAAGGAGAGGAATCCCCGCATGTTGTATGAACTGGCTCGATGGTTGCAGCAGTTGGAGAGCCTGTTCGGGCTGTTCAACTACCAGACGTTCCGCGCCATCCTTGCCGCGTTGACGGCCCTGTTCCTGTCGCTGTGGCTCGGCCCGGCGATGATCCGCAAGCTTGCCCAGTTCAAGGGCGGCCAGCCGATCCGCAAGGACGGTCCGCAGACCCATTTCTCCAAGGCCGGTACGCCGACCATGGGCGGTTCGCTGATCCTGCTCACCATCACCCTGTCGGTGCTGATGTGGGCCGACCTGCGTAACCGCTACGTGTGGCTGGTGCTGGCGGTCATGCTGTGCTTCGGCGCCATCGGCTGGTACGACGACTGGATCAAGATCGTCCGCCGCGACCCGAACGGCCTGAAGTCGCGCTGGAAGTACCTGCTGCAGTCGATCTTCGGCCTGGCCGCTGGTCTGTTCCTGTTCTATACGGCCGATGTGCCGGCGGCGCTGACCTTCTATATCCCGATGTTCAAGTCGGTGGCGCTGCCGCTGGCCGGCATCGGCTTCGTGACCATCGCCTACTTCTGGATCGTCGGCTTCTCCAACGCGGTGAACCTGACCGACGGCCTGGACGGCCTGGCGATCATGCCGACGGTGCTGGTGGCCTGCGCGCTGGGCGTGTTCGCCTATGCCTCGGGCAACGTGGTGTTCGCCAACTACCTGCAGATCCCGCAGATCCCGGGCGCCGGTGAGCTGGTCATCATCTGCGCGGCCATCGCTGGCGCAGGCCTGGGCTTCCTGTGGTTCAACACCTATCCGGCGATGGTGTTCATGGGCGACATCGGCGCACTGGCGCTGGGTGCGGTGCTGGGCACGATCGCGGTGATCACCCGCCAGGAGCTGGTGCTGGTGATCATGGGCGGCGTGTTCGTCATCGAAACGCTGTCGGTGATGATCCAGGTCGCCTCGTTCAAGCTGACCGGCAAGCGCGTGTTCCGCATGGCGCCGATCCATCACCACTTCGAACTGAAGGGCTGGCCCGAGCCGCGCGTGATCGTGCGCTTCTGGATCATCTCCGTCGTGCTCGTGCTGATCGGCCTGGCCACGTTGAAGGTGCGCTGAGATGAACGACCTGTCCCGCCAGGCAACACGCCTTGAAGCCATCGAAGGCAGCTACGACAAGTGGCTGCTGGGCGCGATCATCGCGCTCACGGGCATCGGCGTGGTGATGGTGGCGTCCAGCTCGATCGCCCTGATGAGCAGCCCGTTCTACTACCTCAACCGCCACCTGATCTTCCTGGCGGTAGGCATCGTGCTGGCGGTCGTTGCCGCCCGCACCGAGCTGAAGTCCATCGAGCAGTACAACCAGATGCTGCTGCTGGGCTGCTTCGTGCTGCTGCTGGCGGTGTTCGCGCCGGGCCTGGGCAGCACCGTCAACGGCGCGCGCCGCTGGATCAACCTGGGCATCTCCAAGTTCCAGACGGTCGAAGCGGTGAAGGTGCTCTACATCGTCTGGCTGTCCAGCTACCTGGTGCGCTTCCGCGACGAGGTCAACGCGACCTGGCCGGCGATGCTCAAGCCGCTGGGCGTGGCCGGTGCGCTGGTGCTGTTGCTGCTGCTGCAGCCGGACTTCGGTTCGTCCACCCTGCTGCTGGCGATCACCGCCGGCATGCTGGTGCTGGGCGGGGTGAACATGCCGCGCATGTCGATGCCGGTGATCATCGGCCTGGTCGGCATGAGCGCGCTGGCGATCATCGAGCCGTACCGCATGCGCCGCATCACCTCCTTCCTCGACCCGTGGGCCGACCAGCAGGGCGACGGCTACCAGCTGTCCAACGCGCTGATGGCCGTGGGCCGCGGCGAGTGGACCGGCGTTGGCCTGGGCAACTCGGTGCAGAAGCTGTACTACCTGCCGGAAGCACATACCGACTTCATCTTCTCGGTCACCGCCGAGGAGTTCGGCTTCCTTGGCACCTGCGTGATCGTGGCCCTGTACGCGCTGCTGGTCGGCCGCACCTTCTGGCTGGGCATGCGCTGCGTGGAAATGAAGCGTCACTTCTCCGGCTACATTGCCTTCGGCATCGGCCTGTGGATCAGCATGCAGACCTTCGTCTCGATCGGCGTGAACCTGGGCATCCTGCCGACCAAGGGCCTGACCCTGCCGCTGATCTCCTCCGGCGGTTCGTCGGTGCTGATGACCTGCGTGGCGATGGGCCTGCTGCTGCGCGTGTCCTATGAACTCAAGCGTGCCGAGCGTCGCCAGGCCGTGCGTATCGGTGGTGGCGACGAGGCCGTGGCCGATGCGCCCGTGGACGCGCCGGCCGCACCGGCTGCGGCCAGCGTGCCGATGAGCGCCGAACCGGTGGCCGCCGCTGCCGGGCCGGCCGCCGCACGTGGCACCAGCCGCCTGCAGTCGCGCATCGAACCGACCTTCGGGAGGCTGTCATGAGCGCAGCCACCCATAGCGTGCGCCCGGTGATGATCCTGGCCGGTGGCACCGGCGGTCACATCTTCCCCGGCCTGGCCGTGGCCCGCGTGCTGCGCGAGCGTGGCGTGCCGGTCACCTGGATGGGCGCCGATGGTGCGATGGAAACCCGTCTGGTGCCGCAGCACGACATTCCGATCGACACCCTGGCCATCACCGGCCTGCGCGGCAAGGGCAAGCTGGCCCTGCTCGGTGCACCGTGGCGGTTGATGCGCGCGCTGCGCGCCGCCGGCATGATCATCCGCAAGCGCCAGCCGCGCGCGGTGATTGCCTTCGGTGGCTTTGCCTCCGGTCCGGGCGGCATGGCCACGCGCCTGCACGGGCTGCCGTTGATCGTGCATGAGCAGAACCGTGCGCCGGGCCTGACCAACCGCATCCTGTCGCGTTATGCGCGCCGCCTGTTGACCGGTTTCCCGGGCACCTTCGCCAAGCGCGAGGAGTTCATCGGCAACCCGGTGCGTGCCGAAATCGCCGCCATCGCACCGCCGGAACAGCGCTTCGCCGACCGCCAGGGTCCGCTGCGCGTGCTGGTGGTCGGTGGCAGCCAGGGCGCGCGTGCGCTCAACACCGGCGTGCCGCAGGCCATCGCTGCGCTGGGTGCCACGGTGCCGGTGCAGGTACGCCACCAGAGTGGCGAAAAAATGCATGCCGAAGCGGTCGAGGCATATGCCAAGGCCGGCGTGCAGGCTGAAATCACGCCGTTCATCGCCGACATGGCCGAGGCCTTTGCCTGGGCCGATCTGGTGGTGTGCCGTGCCGGCGCTTCCACTCTGGCCGAGCTGTGCGCGGTCGGTGTCGGCAGCGTGCTGGTGCCATTCCCGGCCGCCGTCGACGATCACCAGACCCGCAACGCGGAGTACCTGGTCGAGCGCGGCGCGGCGGTTTTGCTGAAGCAGGACGGAACGCTGGCTGACGGCATTGCCGCACTGCTGCGCGATCTGTCCGAAAATCCCGCCCGCCGCATGCAGATGGCGCAAGCCGCGCGTGCCCTGGCCAAGGTCGATGCCGCCGAGCGCATCGCCGATATCATTCTCGAGGAAGCTGTATGAAGAAGGCATGCCACCGCGCCTGCCCTGCGCGAGGCCGCGCATGATCCGTCGCCTGCACGACACCAACGACCTGGTGCGCGCGTTCCCGCGCGTGCATTTCGTCGGCATCGGCGGCACCGGCATGAGCGGTATCGCTGAAGTGATGCTGACGCTGGGCTATGAAGTGTCCGGCTCGGACAACGCCGACAACGTGGCGACCCGCCGCCTGGCCAGCCTGGGTGCGCGCATCATGCGCGGCCATTCCGCTGCCAACGTGCTGGGCACCGACTGCGTGGTGGTCTCCAGTGCCATCCGCGAAGACAACCCGGAACTGATGGAAGCGCGCAGCCAGCGCATTCCGATCATGCCGCGTGCGGCGATGCTGGCCGAGCTGATGCGCTTCCGCCGCGGCATCGCGGTGGCCGGTACCCATGGCAAGACCACCACCACCAGCCTCACCGCTGCGGTGCTGAGCGAAGGTGGGCTGGACCCGACCTTCGTGATCGGTGGCCAGCTGCTGGCCGCCGGTGCCAACGCCAAGCTGGGTGGTGGCCAGTGGCTGGTGGCCGAGGCCGACGAAAGCGATGGCAGCTTCCTGCGCCTGAATCCGCTGATGTCGATCATCACCAACATTGATGCGGATCATCTGGAAAACTACGGCAACGACTTCGCCCGCGTGCAGGCGGCGTTCGCCGAGTTCCTGCAGCGCCTGCCGTTCTACGGCCTGGCGGTGCTGTGCATCGATGATCCGGAAGTGGCGGCACTGGCCGCCAAGACCCCGCGCCACGTGATGAGCTACGGCATGAGCCCGCAGGCCGACGTACGCGCCGAGAACGTGGTGCAGGAAGGTTCGCGCATGCGCTTCACCCTGCGCCTGCCGCAGGGCACCAGCCAGGAAGTGGTGCTGGCGCTGCCGGGCAAGCACAACGTACTCAACGCGCTGGCCGCCGCTGCGGTGGGCTGGCAGCTGGGCGTGGCGCCGGACGCGATCGCGCGTGCGCTGGAAGGTTTCGCCGGTGTTGGCCGTCGCTTCAACGATCTGGGCGAAGTGACCACCGCCAGCGGTGCCAAGGTCCGCATCATCGACGACTACGGTCATCACCCGAGCGAGCTGGAGGCGGTGTTCGCCGCCGCCCGTGGTGGCTGGGCTGACAAGCGTCTGGTGGTGGCCTTCCAGCCGCACCGCTACAGCCGTACCCGCGACCAGTTCGACAAGTTCGCCGCGGTGCTGTCCAGCGTCGATGCACTGGTGCTGAGCGAGGTCTACCCGGCCGGCGAGGAACCGATTGCCGGTGCCGATTCGCATGCGCTGGCCCGCGCCATCCGCGCGCGCGGCCGCAGCGAACCGGTGGTGGTGGGCAAGGCCGCCGAGCTGGCCAGCGTGCTGCCGGACGTGCTGCAGGACGGTGACCTGCTGCTGATGATGGGCGCCGGCGACATCGGTGCCGTAGCCACCCATATCGCGGTGGAAGGCTTCAAGGGGGAGGGCGAGGCGTGAGCGCGCTGACCTTCCCGCCGCTGCGAGTGACCGACCCGGCCGTGTTCGGCCGCGTCGCCGTGCTGCTGGGCGGCAGCTCCAGCGAACGCGAGGTGTCGCTGGACTCCGGCCGCAACGTGCTCGAAGCCCTGCAGTCGCGTGGCGTCGATGCGTTCGCCGTGGACGGCATCCCGGCGCTGGCCAAGGCGCTCGCCGCCGGTGGCATCGATCGCGTGTTCAACATCCTGCACGGCCACAACGGTGGCGGTGAGGACGGCATCGTGCAGGGCCTGATGGACGCCTTCGGCGTGCCGTATACCGGCTCGAACGTGCTGGGTTCGGCGCTGAGCATGGACAAGATCCGCACCAAGCAGGTGTGGCTGTCGCTGGGCCTGCCGACCCCGCAGTACCGCAAGGTCACTGCCGAGGACGTGCACGCCAATGCCGCCGCGCTGGGCTTGCCGGTGGTGGTGAAGCCGGCCAACGAAGGCTCCAGCGTGGGCATCAGCCGGGTCACCGATGACGCCGGCCTGGACGAAGCGGTGGCCCTGGCCGCGCGCTACGACGGCCAGCTGCTGATGGAACAGATGGTGATCGGCGACGAACTGACCGTGGCCATCCTCGGCGATGTCGCGCTGCCGTCGATCCGCATCGTGCCCAAGGGCCAGTGGTACGACTACAACGCCAAGTACATCGCCGAAGACACCCAGTACCTGTGCCCGGGCCTGGACGGGGATGCCGAAGATGAAATCCGCCGCATTGCGCTGGCTGCATTCCGTGCTGCCGGCTGCCGTGGCTGGGGCCGCGTGGACGTGATGCGCGACCGCGACAGCGGCCGCTTCTTCCTGCTGGAAGTGAACACCGCGCCGGGCATGACCAGCCATTCGCTGGTGCCCAAGGCCGCACGCCAGGCCGGCATCGGTTTCGAGGAACTGGTGTGGCGCGTGCTGGAACAGACCCTGGAGGCATCGCACGCATGAACGCGCTGCTGCGCATCTTCGTCTGGCTGTTGGCCTTGTCGGTGGTTGCTCTGCCGGTGGTGGCCGTGGTCAATGGCTGGGTCGGCGCAGAGCGCTGGCCGCTGGCGAAGCTGCGCGTGCACGGTGAGTTCAAGCGGGTGCCGGCCGAGCAGTTGCAGCAGGTGCTGATGCCTTATGCGCGATCTGGTTTCTTCGCAGTCAAGCTGCAGGACGCGCAGGACGCGCTGGAAAAGCTGCCGTGGGTGGAAAGCGCGCGGGTGCGCAAGCAGTGGCCGGATGTGCTGGAAGTGACTCTGGTCGAGCACAAGCCGTTCGCGCGCTGGGGCAACGATCGCCTGGTTTCCGAGCAGGGCAAGCTGTTCCCCACGCCGAAGAAACTGGCCGACCTGGCGCTGCCCGAACTGGACGGCCCGGACAGCCAGACCGAAGAAGTGATGAAGCTGTACAGCGACTCGCGTGCATTGTTCGCACCGGCCGGCGTCGACGTGCGCCGGGTGACGATGGATGCGCGCGGCAGCTGGTCGCTGGTGCTCAGCAATGGCACCGAAGTGGTGGTCGGCCGCGATGACGCGCGCTCGCGCATGCAGCGCTTCGTCAAGGTGCTGCCGCAGCTCAATCGTCAGGACGCGCCGATCGAGCGCGCCGACCTCCGTTACACCAATGGTTTCACGCTGAGCTGGGGTACCCCGGCCACGTCGGCGAAAACGCCGGCGACCCCGGCCAGAAGCACGCAGGAAAGAACATGAATCGCAAGGGTGACAAATCGCTGATCGTTGGCCTGGACATCGGCACCTCCAAGGTGGTGGCGCTGGTGGGTGAGTATTCGCCGGGCAATCCGATCGAAGTGATCGGTATCGGCTCGCATGAATCGCGTGGGCTCAAGCGCGGCGTGGTGGTGGACATCGAATCGACCGTGCAGTCGATCCAGCGCGCGGTGGAAGAAGCCGAGCTGATGGCCGGCTGCGAGATCCGCTCGGTGTATGCCTCGATCTCCGGCAACCACGTGCAGTGCAAGAACTCGCCCGGCATCGTGCCGATCCGCGACGGCGAAGTGACCTGGGGCGACCTGGATCGCGTGCTCGATGCGGCCAAGGCGGTGGCGATCCCGGCCGACCAGAAGATCCTGCACGCGATTCCGCGCGAGTACGTGCTGGACGATTCGCAGGAAGGCATCCGCAACCCGGTCGGCATGACCGGCGTGCGCCTGGAAGTGCATGCACACCTGGTGGTGTGCGCGCAGTCGGCCGCGGCCAACATCAGCAAGTGCGTGCAGCGCTGCGGCCTGCAGGTGGACGACCTGGTGCTGTCCTCGCTGGCCTCCAGCGTGGCGGTGCTGACCGCCGACGAGCGCGAGCTGGGCGTGGTGCTGGTCGACATGGGCGCCGGCACCACCGACATCGCGGTGTTCGTGCAGGGTGCGATCTGCCATACCGCCTCGCTGCCGATCGCCGGCGACCACGTCACCAACGACATCGCGCACATGCTGCGCACGCCGACCCCGGAAGCCGAGCAGATCAAGGTGCGCTACGCCTGCGCCCTGGCCCAGCTGGCCACCGCCGAGGAAAGCATCCAGGTGCCGTCGGTGGGCGATCGTCCGCCGCGCCGCATGCCGCGCCACTCGCTGGCGCAGGCCGTGCAGGGCCGCTACGAGGAAATCTTCGAGATGGTGCAGGCCGAACTGCGCCGCTCCGGCTTCGAGGAACTGGTGCGCGCCGGCATGGTGCTGACCGGTGGTGCGTCGAAGATGGAAGGCGTGGTCGAGCTGGCCGAGGAAATGCTGCAGATGCCGGTGCGCGTGGGCATCCCGCAGCACGTCACCGGCCTCGGTGAAGTGGTCGGCAACCCGGTGCATGCCACCGGCGTGGGCCTGCTGCTGATGGGGAGCCAGATCGAGCACCCGCGCCGGCCGTCGCTGCCGACCGGGCGCGCGGGAAGCATGTTCAAGAAACTCAAGACGTGGTTCCGCGGCGAGTTCTGACGCGGAACCGGTAAACCCCGGCATCGCCCGGGCGCAACACCTGCAGTACCCGCAACACAACGCAGCACCTGCAACACACAACCCACACAGCCGCAACGCCGGCATGCAGCAGGAAGGCAGGACGCCCGAATGCCCATGCCAGCCGAAGCGGATACAACGAGGACACGGACATGGCGCATTTTGAACTGATCGAAAAGATGGCACCCAATGCGGTGATCAAGGTGGTTGGCGTGGGCGGCGGCGGCGGCAATGCCGTGGCGCACATGGTCAACTCGGCGGTGGATGGCGTGGAATTCATCACGGCCAACACCGACTCGCAGGCCATCAAGAATTGCGGTGCCAAGCTGCAGCTGCAGCTGGGTACCAACGTGACCAAGGGCCTGGGCGCAGGCGCGAACCCGGAAGTCGGCCGCCAGGCTGCTCTGGAAGATCGTGAGCGCATCATGGACGCGCTGCAGGGTGCGGACATGGTGTTCATCACCGCCGGCATGGGCGGCGGCACCGGCACCGGTGCGGCGCCGGTGGTGGCACAGCTGGCCAAGGAAATGGGCATCCTGACCGTGGCCGTGGTCACCAAGCCGTTCCCGTTCGAAGGCCGTCGCCGCATGCAGGTCGCGCTGAAGGGCATCGAAGAACTGAGCCAGCACTGCGACTCGCTGATCACCATCCCGAACGAGAAGCTGATCACCGTGCTGGGTCGCAACGCGACCATGATCCAGGCCTTCCGTGCCGCCAACGACGTGCTGCAGGGCGCCGTGCAGGGCATCGCCGACCTGATCGTGCGTCCGGGCCTGATCAACGTCGACTTTGCCGACGTGCGCACCGTCATGTCCGAAATGGGCCTGGCAATGATGGGTACCGGTACCGCCCGCGGCGATGACCGCGCGCAGGCCGCTGCCGAATCGGCGATCCAGAACCCGCTGCTGGACGACGTGAACCTGGCCGGTGCCAACGGCATCCTGGTCAACATCACCGCCGGCGCCGACTTCACCATGGCCGAGTTCGACGAGATCGGCCGCACCATCGACGGCTTCGCTTCCGAAGACGCCACCGTGGTGGTCGGTACCGTGCTCGACCCGGACATGCAGGATGAAGTGCGCGTGACCGTGGTCGCCACCGGCCTGAACCGCGTCTCGGCCAGCAAGTCCCAGCGTCCGGGCGAACGTGCGCCGATCAAGCTGGTCCGCAACGCCACCACCGGCCAGCCGGAGTTCGGCGAGTTCGACAATGGCGGCGACGCCGTGTCGAAGGCGGTGGGTGGCATGGGCCTGGGCCTGCGTCGCGCCAGCAGCGATACCGCGGCAGCCTCCGCTCCGTCGGCCCCGGCCGCTTCGGCCCCGGCTGCGGCGGAACTGCCGAACGATTACCTGGACATCCCGGCCTTCCTGCGCCGCCAGGCGGACTAAGCGGGGCGGCCCGGGGCTTGTCCTCCCCGGGTTGCGCCACCATGTCCTGAAAACGCGGGCGCCGGGCCAGGATGGGCCCGGCCGCCCTGCTTCACGCGCGTCCTACCGGCGCGCCGGTGTGTCCTGCCGGCGTTTCAGTCGGGGTAGGGGACCCTGCGTGTTAATCTAATGTGTCACTTCCGGTCCACCCCCCATGATCCAGCAACGCACCCTCAAGAACACGATCCGCGCCACCGGCGTTGGCCTGCACAGCGGTGACAAGGTCTACATGACCCTGCGCCCGGCACCGGTCAACCATGGAATCGTGTTCCGCCGCGTGGACCTGGACCCGGTGGTGGAAGTGCCGGCCAAGGCCGAACTGGTCACCGAAGTGACCCTGTGCACCGGCCTGACCTGCAACGACGCCAAGATCCAGACCGTCGAACACCTGATGTCGGCGTTGGCCGGCCTGGGTGTGGACAACATCATCGTCGAACTGTCTTCGGCCGAGCTGCCGATCATGGACGGTTCGGCCGGTCCCTTCGTGTTCCTGCTGCAGTCGGCAGGCATCGTGGAACAGGATGCGCCCAAGCGCTTCATCCGCGTGCTGAAGACCGTGGAAGTGACCGAAGGCGACAAGGTGGCCCGCTTCACCCCGTATGAGGGCTACAAGCTGGGCTTCACCATCCAGTTCGACCACCCGATGATCCCGGCCAAGCAGTCGCGCCAGGAAATCGAGTTCTCGACGCTGGCCTACACCAAGGAAATCTCCCGCGCGCGCACCTTCGGCTTCATGCGCGACCTGGAGTACATGCGCGAGCGCAACCTGGGCCTGGGCGGTTCGATGGACAACGCCATCGTGCTGGATGAGTTCCGCGTGCTCAACGAAGACGGCCTGCGCTATGCCGACGAATTCGTGCGCCACAAGATCCTCGATGCGATCGGCGACCTCTATCTGGCCGGTGGCCAGGTGCTGGGCGCCTACGAGGGCTTCAAGTCCGGCCACGCGCTCAACAACAAGCTGGTGCGGGCGCTGATGGCCGATGCCACCGCCTGGGAGTGGGTCAGCTTCGACTCGCCGGCCACCCCGGACCCGGTCGAGTATGCGACGCCGGCTTACGCCTGATTCGCATAAGTTTTTGAATTAAAAGAAAAAAGCGCCGCCTTCAAGGGCGGCGTTGTCGTTTCAGACGCATGCCGCGCATTCAGCGCGCTTGAGGCGCGTCAAGGCCGGTTCGAGGTCACGGTTTTGTGAACCTGTTGGATCGGAAGCCTGAATTTAACGCAGTTTTAACAACAATCTAACGACAGGGCTCCGGATGGCAGCTAGGATGCGACCCGGCCCCCGAAATGTTTCACGCCGTGGTGACACGCGCGACGGGGAGTGGAGCCGGATGCTCCGCTGTCATCAGGACCGCTTCTTCGGCTTCGAAGGAACGTCCTGCAGGCAAGCCAAGGCGTCGCGTAGCCCTTTGTGCGTGGCGGCTGAAACTGCGTGGGGTCCATTCCGGTTGTCGAGCGCTGGGGAGCGCGTGGGAGTGGAGGACGCAGTCTTGATGGTCACCTTGGTGGCCTTCAGCCCGATGGACCGGGCCGCGTCGAGCAACTGGGCTTCGGCAAGCCGCAACTTGGCATGCCAGACCGGGGATTCGACGAGAAAAACGAGGTGTTCCCCGTCCACATTGGCCAGCCGGCAACGGCTGCGCAGAGGTGGCGGCAACTGGGGGCGCAACTGACGGTCCAGCGCGTCGAGCCACAAGGCACGCCGCAGCGGGTTCCCGCTTTTGTCAGCCATCACCGCATCCAGCGCCGGTTTCGGCTTGGAGGCGGGGCGAACGCTGGATTTCGGCTCAGACATGAAAACTCACTGATGGCATTCAAAAAGATCGTAATCAAAACGCGTGAAGGACAGGCCAAATCGTCGCCCATCGCGCGTTTGCGGTTCTATTTCGAGGACCGCCCCCGTGCCCTGCTGGGCAGCGTGCTCGGGGTAGGCTGCATTATCGGCCTTGCTGGCGGCATTGGCGCCAGCGCGCTGAATGATTCCCGGCTGCAGGCCAAGGTCGAGCGCCAGGACGCGGAGCTGGCCAAGGTCCGGCGCGACGCGCAGACCCAGGTCAACGCGCTGGCAGCCCGCCTCGGCGAGCTGCAGGCCCAGGCCACCCGCCTCAACGCCCTCGGCGAACGGCTGACCCAGATGGGCAAGCTGGAAGACGGCGAGTTCGACTTCAACGAGACCCCCGGCCTCGGTGACGGCGATGCTGGTGGCCCGACCACCGACATCCCGGTCAAGGACGTCAACGCCGACTTACAGGTGCTGGAGCAGCGCTTCGCTGCTTCAGGCCGCCAGCTGTCGGTGATGGAATCGCTGATGTTCGACCACCAGCTGCAGCAGAACGCCGTGCCGTCGCGCATGCCGATCCGCAACAGCTACGTGACCTCCGGCTTCGGCACCCGTGCCGACCCGTTCGGCCGCGGTGCCGCCACCCACAAGGGCATGGACTTCCACGCCAGGGTCGGTGACCCGGTGATGGCCGTGGCCGAAGGCGTGGTCAGCTTCTCCGGTGTGAAGGGCGGCTACGGCAACGTCGTCGACGTCGACCACGGCAATGGCTATGTCACCCGCTACGCGCACAATTCGCGCCTGGTGGTGAAGGTCGGCGACCTGGTCCGTGCCGGCCAGGAAGTGGCCAAGGCCGGTTCCACCGGCCGTTCGACCGGTGCCCACGTGCACTTCGAGGTGTGGGAGAACGGCAACGTGGTCAACCCGCGCAAGTTCCTCGGCGACGGCGGCAACACGCCGGTCGGCCGCATCAGCCGCGGCTGATGCCCGGGTCGGATCCCTTCCGCGCCGCGGGAGGGCTCTGACCCGATGTGGTTGATCTGGTAGTGCCGGCCGCTGGCCGGCAATTCCTTGAGGTGGCCGAGCGAGGCTGCCGGCCAGCAGCCGGCACTACCGGGAACGTTCGGATGCCATTGCCGCCAAAGGGTTGAAACCCCTTGCGGCCGTCCCAAGCTACAATGGGTGTTGCCATCGACAGGGCGCCAGGCGCCCTGTTTCGTTTGCGACGGACGGATCCCAAGGGGGAGGCCGGGCGTCGTGTCCATCCAACCCGGTTCCTTCAATGATCAACAGCCTGCTTACCCGCGTATTTGGCAGTCGTAACGAACGACAGCTGCGCCAGCTCAACCGCATCGTCGCCAAGATCAATGCGCTGGAGCCGGAGATCGAGAAGCTTTCCGACGAGCAGCTTCAGGCCAAGACGCCGGAGTTCAAGCAGCGCATCGCCGATGGTGAAGCCCTGGACAAGGTGCTGCCGGAAGCGTTCGCGGTCTGCCGCGAAGCCGGTCGCCGCGTGCTGGGCATGCGCCACTACGACGTGCAGCTGATCGGCGGCATGGTGCTTCACCTGGGCAAGATCGCAGAAATGCGCACCGGTGAAGGCAAGACCCTGGTGGCGACCCTGCCGGTGTACCTCAACGCACTGGAAGGCAAGGGCGTGCACGTGGTCACCGTGAACGACTACCTGGCCCGCCGCGACGCCGCGCAGATGGGCAAGCTGTACAACTGGCTGGGCCTGAGCGTGGGCGTGGTGTACCCGGGCATGCCGCACAGCGACAAGCGCGAAGCCTACGCCTCGGACATCACCTACGGCACCAACAACGAATTCGGTTTCGACTACCTGCGCGACAACATGGCGCTGTCCAAGGCCGACCGCTACCAGCGCGGCCTGCACTACGCCATCGTCGACGAAGTCGACTCCATCCTGATCGACGAAGCGCGTACCCCGCTGATCATCTCCGGCCCGGCCGACGACTCCCCGGAGCTGTACATCCGGGTCAACCGCGTCGTGCCGAACCTGGTCAAGCAGGAAGCGGAAGACGGCGAAGGCGACTTCTGGGTCGACGAGAAGGGCAAGCAGGTGCACCTGTCCGAAGCGGGCATGGAGCACGCCGAGCAGCTGCTGGTCGAGGCCGGCATCCTCGACGGCGAGACCGAGGGCCTGTACGCGCCGCAGAACCTGACGGTGGTCCACCACCTCAACGCCGCGCTGCGCGCGCACGCGATCTACCAGCGTGACGTGGACTACATCGTGCGCGATGGCGAAGTGGTCATCGTCGATGAGTTCACCGGCCGCACCCTGTCCGGCCGTCGCTGGTCCGATGGCCTGCACCAGGCGGTGGAAGCGAAGGAAGGCGTGCCGGTCCAGCGCGAGAACCAGACGCTGGCCAGCATCACCTTCCAGAACCTGTTCCGCATGTACAAGAAGCTGTCCGGCATGACCGGTACGGCCGATACCGAAGCCTTCGAATTCCAGAGCATCTATGGCCTGGAAGTGGTGGTGATCCCGACCAACCGCCCGACCATCCGCAAGGACAGCCCGGACCAGGTGTTCCTCAACCGCAAGGGCAAGTTCAACGCGGTGCTGGCCGACATCGAAGAGTGCGCCAAGCGCGGCCAGCCGGTGCTGGTGGGTACCACCTCGATCGAAACCTCGGAAATGCTGTCCGAGCATCTGGCCAAGGCCGGCGTGAAGCACGAAGTGCTGAACGCCAAGCAGCATGACCGCGAAGCGACCATCGTCGCCAATGCCGGCCGTCCGGCCGCGGTCACCATCGCTACCAACATGGCCGGCCGTGGTACCGACATCGTGCTGGGCGGTTCACTGGAAGCGGAAATCCACGAACTGGGCGAGGATGCAACCGACGCGCAGAAGGCGGCGGTCAAGGCCGAATGGCAGCAGCGCCATGACGCAGTGAAGGCTGCCGGCGGCCTGCACATCGTCGGCACCGAGCGCCACGAATCGCGCCGTATCGACAACCAGCTGCGTGGCCGTTCGGGCCGCCAGGGTGACCCGGGTTCGTCCCGCTTCTACCTGTCGCTGGAAGACAACCTGATGCGCATCTTCGCCTCCGACTGGGTGCAGAAGGCCATGCGCATGATGGGCATGAAGGAAGATGACGTCATCGAGGACCGCCTGGTCAGCCGCCAGATCGAGAAGGCGCAGCGCAAGGTCGAGGCCCACAACTTCGACATCCGCAAGAACCTGCTGGACTTCGACGACGTCAACAACGACCAGCGCAAGGTGATCTACGCCCAGCGCGACGAGCTGCTGGACGCCGAGTCGGTGAAGGACAACGTCGATGGCATCCGCGACGACGTGATCTTCGACATCGTCGCCCGCTTCGTGCCGCCGAACTCCATCGACGAGCAGTGGGACCTGCGTGGCCTGGAAGCGACCCTGGAGTCGGACTTCGGCCTGCAGATGTCGCTGACCGGTCTGGTCAAGGAACACGAGGAGCTGGACGCCGAAGCCATCGCCGCCAAGGTGCAGGAGCGCGTCAACCAGCACTTCGCCGAGAAGGAAGCTGGTGTTGGCGAAGAGACCATGCGCGCGCTGGAGAAGCACGTGATGTTGACCGTGCTGGACCAGAGCTGGAAGGAGCACCTGGCCCGCATGGATTACCTGCGCCAGGGCATCTACCTGCGTGGTTATGCGCAGAAGCAGCCGAAGCAGGAGTACAAGAAGGAAGCCTTCGAGCTGTTCTCGGACATGCTGGAGAACGTCAAGCGCGAAGTGGTGACCCTGCTGTCGCGCGTGCGCATCCGCAGCGACGAGGAAGTGCAGGCCCTGGAAGCAGCCGAGCGCCAGCAGGTCGAAGCCCGCCTGAGCCAGTCGCAGTTCCAGCACCAGGACGTTGGCAGCTACAGCGCCGACGAGGAAGCCGCGCAGGTGCAGGCCGCCCAGCAGGGCATCGCACAGGTGCAGCGTGACGAGCCGAAGATCGGCCGCAACGATCCGTGCCCCTGCGGCAGTGGCAAGAAGTACAAGCACTGCCACGGCCAGCTGAGCTGACCCGAAGAGCCCCGCGAAAGCGGGGCTTTTCTTTCATGGCGGCTGTTTCGCTGGGCTGATCCGGCCGGATCCGAGATTGCGCGGCCCGCCCTGTTCTGGGCATGCTTCCCCCATGCCTTCCCCCACCCGATCGATCCACGTCGTGGCCGCCGTCATCACCGACGCCCGTGGCCGCGTGCTGCTCAACCGCCGTACCGAGAACCGCGACATGGCCGGCCTGTGGGAATTCCCCGGCGGCAAGCGCGAATCCGGCGAAACCTCCGAACAGGCGCTGGTGCGCGAGCTGCGCGAGGAACTGGGTATCGAGGCGGATGTCGGCGAGTGGCTGATGGACGTGCCACAGCGCTACCCGGACAAGCACCTGACCCTGGAAGTGCGCCATGTGCGCAGCTGGAAGGGTACCCCGCGCGGGCGCGAGGGCCAGGCCATCACCTGGGTGGCGCCGGACAAGCTGGGCCGCTACTCGATGCCGCCGGCCGACCTGCCGGTGGTGGCCGCCCTGCGCCAGCCCGACAGTTACCTGATCACGCCGGCGCCGGCCGACGATGACAGCGGCATACAGCACTGGCATGAGCAGCTGCAGCGCGCGGTAGGCGCGGGCCAGCAGCGCATCCAGTTGCGCCTGCCTCCGACGCATCCACAGCGGCAGGCGATGCTGGAACAGGCCCTGCGCACGCATCGGCGCAGCGGCGTGCAGTGGCTGCTCAACCGCGATATTGAACTGGCGCGCGCACTGGGCGTAGGCGTGCACCTGGGCAGCGAGCAGCTGCTGGAACTGGAGAAGCGCCCGCTGCCAGAGGGACAGCTGGTTGCCGCGTCCTGCCATGACCTGCGACAGCTGCAGGCTGCACAGCGGCTGGGCTGTGACTTCGCCGTGCTGGGCCCCGTGCAGGCCACGGCCAGCCATCCCGCTGCCACACCGATGGGCTGGGATGCCTTCGCCGCATTGCGCGCGCAGGTATCGCTGCCGATCTATGCACTGGGTGGCATGGGCAGCGGCCACATCGCCGAGGCGCGCCGCCATGGCGGGCAGGGCATCGCCGCCATCCGTGCGTTGTGGCCGGCGTGACAGGGTCGGATCCCCGCAACGCGGGGCTCTGACCCCATCGCTGGAATCCGGGGGCGGAGTCCTTTCCGCAGGAAAGGGATCCGACCCCCACCGATCACAGCGTGATCCAGAAGCACCCGTACTGTCGCCGCAACCCCAGCACCGTCGAAGCGCGCGACGCGCTGCCGGGCAGCGTCTGCTCCAGGCGCAGACCGATCGGATGCCGCGCGGCAGGAGACTCAGGGTCGGATCCCTGCGCAGCAGGGCTCTGACCCTCCTCCTGCGAGGACGCCAGCGCCTGTGACGGATACACCGGCACCACGTCGACCAACGGCCGCCGCGCCAATGATTCCAACTGGCCGAGGATGCGCTGTGCGCCTGCGTCGGAGACTGCGCTCCACAGGTACAGCGAGGACAGCCGGTTCACATCATTGCTGACGATGCCGGTGCGCAGCGCTTCCACCAGCTCACTCAACCGTCGCGGACAGCGCGCGCCGAGGGTGTCGCGCGGCATCGTGTTGCCGGTGGGCGCAGGCGGTGGCAACCGCGACCTCGCACCCAGGCTGTCGCAGGGCCGGTCGGTGTAGACACTCTGGCCCTGCGCATCGGTGCAGCGGTTCAGGCGCGTGGACTGCGCATGGGCAGCGCTCGTTGCTGACCACAGTGGCAACAGCAGCAGGAAGAAAAGCCGGTTCATCGACGCAGGGTAGCGCCGTTCAAGGCGACGTGGCGTGCTTTCAGCCCTGCAGCAGCTTCAGCACCGAGGTGGTCGGCTTGGCCAGATTCAGGGTGTAGAAGTGCAGGCCGGGCGCGCCGTCTTCGATCAGCCGTTGGCACAGCCGGGCCACCACTTCGGTGCCGAATGCACGCACCGATTCGGCGTCATCGCCATAGGCCTGCATCTTGCGGCTGATCCAGCGCGGAATCTCCGCACCGCACTGTTCGGAGAAGCGGCGCAGCTGGCTGAAGTTGGCAATCGGCATGATGCCGGGGGTGATCGGCACCTGCACGCCCAGCCGCCGCACTTCATCGACGAAATGGAAGTAGGCGTCAGGGTTGAAGAAGTACTGGGTGATCGCCGCATCGGCACCGGCGTCGATCTTGGCCTTGAAGTGCTTCAGGTCGGCCAGTGCGTCGGAAGCCTGCGGGTGCGTTTCCGGATAGGCGCCCACTTCGATGTGGAACGCATCGCCGTGCTCGGCACGGATGAAGTCGATCAGTTCGGCGGCATAGCGCATGTCGCCGGGGAAACCCATGCCCGAGGGCAGGTCGCCGCGCAGCGCGACCAGACGCCGGCAACCGATCGCGCGGTACAGCTTGAGCAGCTCGCGGATTTCCTGACGGGTGCCGCCGACGCAGGACAGATGTGGTGCGGCATCGAAGCCATGGTGCTGGTTGAGGTGGCGCACGGTCTCCGAGGTATAGCTCAGGGTCGAGCCACCGGCACCGAAGGTGCACGACACGTACTCGGGACCGTAGTCCTTCAGCTTGGCGGCGGCGCGGTCCAGCTGGCTGCGCTGTTCGTCGGTCTTGGGCGGATAGAACTCGAAGCTGATGGCGGTCATGGCACGGGCGGCAGCGGCGGGTGCGGATCAGTATATCGCTTCATCAAGATGGATGTGCATTGGATGTGTGAGGGCAGGCCGTCCGTCACTGGCGACCGTTCGCCCCGGCGCCCGGCCGTTGCTCCGGAATCGCAACCGGGCTGCTGCCGCTGGGGCCACGCTGACCCCAGACCCGGCAATACCCACCCGATGAAGGAGCAGACGATGAAGATCTTCCTGGCACTCTGGTACGCGATGAAGGCCCTGGCCCGGCTGGTGATGATCGGCATGGCGATGGCCGTGCTGGGTTCCGGTCCGGCCCATGCGGCCACTGCCATCACAGCCGGCAAGGTGCAGGTCGAGGTGGTCGGCAAGGGCCGCCCGCTGCTGATGATCCCCGGCCTCAACAGCAGCGCCGAGGTCTGGCGCGAGACCTGCCTGGCCCTGAAGGATGTGCAGTGCCACCTGGTGCAGCTGCCGGGCTTTGCAGGCGCGGCAGCTGCCGATCCGCGCCCGGTCGAATTCCTGCCGGCGATGCGCGGGCAGCTGCTGGCCTACCTGCATGACCAGCACCTGGGGCCGGTGGTTGTGGTCGGCCACAGCCTCGGTGGCCTGCTGGGCCTGCAGATGGCGCAAGCTGAGCCGAAGGCGGTCAGTGCTCTGGTGGTGGTCGATGCGTTGCCGTTCCTGCCGGCCGCGCGTGACCCGAACGCCTCGGCTGACAGCGTGCGGCCGATGGCCGGCCAGCTGCGCAAGGGCATGCTGGCTGCTGACGCCGCGCAATGGCAGGCGCAGTTGAAGGCGGGCCTGCCGGGGATGACCCGCGATCCGCAGCGCCAGGCCGAACTAGGCCGCTGGGGCGAAGGCAGCGACCGCCAGACCACGGCTGATGCCATGCATGCGGTGATGACCACCGACCTGCGCGACAGCATCGCCTCGATCAGCGCGCCGACACTGGTCCTGGGCAGCTGGGCCGGCTATCAGCCGATGGGCGCTACCGAGGACAGCACCCGGGCGGTGTTCCAGACCCAGTACGCGAAGCTGCACGGCGTGCAGATCGCGATGAGTGCGCAGGGCTTCCACTTCCTGATGTGGGATGATCCGCGCTGGTTGCAGGAGCAGGTGCAGCGTTTCCTCGCCGCACATCCCTGACCGTTGTCCGCCCTCCTGCCACCGCCGAGAGCCCGCATGGACGCCACCACCTCATCCCATCGTTTCTGGACACTCAACGCATTGGCGTGGGCCGGCTATGCGATGTACAGCCTTTGGGTCGGGATGCGGATCGGGGGCGGCGTACTGTTCAGCGGCGTGGCCTTGATCAGCGTCAGCATCGCGGTCTCGCTCTGGCTGTGCAGCGGTGCATTGCGTTCGGTCGCGCTGCGCCAGCGCTGGTGGGACGGCGGGCTGGGCCTGCTGGTGTTGAAGCTGGCTGCCGGCGTGATGATCGGCGCCAGCGTTGCACAGGCGGTGACGGCTGCACTTCTGCTGCCGTCGCTGGCACTGGACTGGGTGCGGTTGCCCGGAGGGCACGCCGACTACCAATGGTCCTCGCTGCTGGTGTACTGGATGAACACCGCGCTGTTCCTGCTGATGTGGACCGGCCTGTGGGCAGGCTTGCATGGCCTGCGCCGCGCACGCCACAGTGAGCTGGCCCGCCTGCGTGCCGAAGCCGAGCGCAGTGCGCTGGAACGCGATGCGCTGCGCGCACGGCTCAATCCGCACTTCATGTTCAACGCGTTGAACAACCTGCGTGCCTTGATCCTGGAAGATCCCGAGCGCGCACGCGACATGGTCACCCGCTTGTCGCGCACGCTGCGCCAGGCGCTGGCACACAACCGCAGCGAGCAGGTGACTCTGGCCGAGGAACTGGCAGTGGTCGACGACTATCTCGCCATCGAGGCGATCCACTTCGAACAGCGCCTGCAGGTGCAGCAGCACATCGATGCCGATGCCACCCAGGCACAGTTGCCGGCGATGGCGTTGCAGCTGCTGGTGGAGAACGCGATCAAGCACGGCATCGCCAGTCGCCCGGGTGGTGGTGACGTGCAGATCCGTGCCACGCTGGACAATGATGTGCTGCGCCTGCAGGTGGACAACCCACTGGGCAGCGTCAGCGAGCCCACGCATGGCCATGGCGTCGGCCTGGCCTATCTGCGTGCGCAGCTCGGTTCGCGTGGTCGTTTCATCCTGCAGCCGGTCGGTGACCGCATGCAGGCCCTGCTGGAGATTCCGCAATGAGTGGTGCGCTGCGCGTACTGATTGTCGATGACGCGCGGCTGGCGCGGCAGGAGCTGCGCACGCTGTTGTCGGCGCTGCCGTGGGTGCAGTGCGTGGGCGAAGCCGACGATGTGCCTGCCGCACGCGATGCGATCGCCACGCTGGCACCGGATCTGGTGCTGCTGGACGTGCAGATGCCCTCGGGCAGCGGCTTCGATGTGCTGGATGGTCTGGAGACGGTACCCGCCGTGGTGTTCGTCACCGCCTATGACACCTACGCAGTGCGCGCGTTCCAGGCCAATGCGCTGGATTACCTGGTGAAGCCGGTGGAAGCGCCGCGGCTGCTGGAGGCGCTGCAGCGGGCGCGTGAGCGGGAGGTCGTGGCGGCAGAAGTGCCGGAATCGCGCGGCACGCTGGGCGCGCAGGACCAGGTGTTCGTGCGCGAGGGTGAGCGCTGCTGGTTCGTGGCGGTCTCCGAGATCCGCCGGCTGGTGGTGGATGGCAACTACACGCGGTTGTGGTTCCGCGACCAGAACGCGCTGCTGACCCGCAGCCTGAGTGCGCTGGAAGCACGCCTGCCCACGGAGCTGTTCTTCCGTGCCAACCGCAACACGCTGGTCAACCTGCGGCGCATCCGTGGTGTGACGCCCAGCATCGGCGACGGCTACGACCTGGCACTGGATGACGGCAGCGAGGTGGAGGTTTCGCGGCGGCAGGCGCGTGAATTGCGCGAGCGGATGGCGTTGTAGCTGCCGCTACAGCTCGGCGCTGACCGGGCTGGTGATGAAGCCCCATAGCAGGCGCGCCATCACCGCCGGTGAACGTGCCTGCGCGCGGGCGTAGGCGAGCAGTGCATCCAGCCGCGGGCGGTTGTAGAGGTGCCCGGCCAGAAGCACCGCGTGCACACGACGGGTATTGGTGGTGTCCTGCAGCGGGTTGCCATCGAGCAATACCAGGTCGGCGGCTTTGCCGACCTCGACACTGCCATGCGATGCCTGCAGCTCCAGATGACGCGCCGCGTGCAGCGTTGCCGCGCGCAGCACGTCGGCCTGGCTCAAGCCGGCCTGCCGCAGCCACCGCAGTTCATCGTGGTAGCGGAAGCCGCCCAGCCCGGTATCGGTGCCGACCAGCACACTGACGCCGGCACGGTGCGCGGCACCGGTCAGGACCAGTCCATGCGCGAAGTACACCTTCAACGCGTCTTCGCCGCGCAGGCCAGGATAGCGTTCGGTGGTGGCCATCAGATCATCGCGCCATGCCCAGCGCGAAAGTGGATCGAGATAGGCCAGGCGTGGATCGTTGATGAAGGCGGGGTCGCGCGCACGCGCATCCTCTTCGCGGGTGACATGGGTGGGTACGAACGCGGCGCCGCTGGCCTGCATCAAGCCGAACGCCTCATTGCACACGGAAGGCTGGTAGCCGCCGACCATGCGTTCGGCCAGTGCGGTCGGGTCTTCGCCATCCAGCGTACCGCCGCGCCACGCGGCGGCGTTGTCGAAGCAATGACGCACGAACAGATGGGCGTGTTCGAAGCTGCGTTGGCCTGCCTGCACCGCGTCTTCCAGAGGCACGGCCCTGGGCAGGTGGCCGACCAGCGGACGGCGTAGCTGCTGCGCCTCGGTGGCCAGCCGCTGGTAGGTATCCGCACGCAGCCGGTTGTAGACCTTCAACGCGTCGACGCCGCGCGCGCTGTACGTGCGCGCACGCTGTGCCGCGGTGTCCGGCGCCAACGCTGGATCTTCGAAATAGAAGCTGGCGATCTGCACGAAGCGCGGTGCGACCTGCTGGCCGGCAACGGCCTGTGAGGTCCAGCGGCGCTTGTCGGCCACGCAGGCGATCAGCGGATCGGTAGCCTGCGGGCAGTCCATCATGTCGCGGGTACCGGTGATGCCGTTGGCCAGCATCAGCGGGAACTGCAGCTGCGGCGACAGCTGCAGGGCGTGGGTATGCATGTCCCAGAAGCCGGGCAGCAGCCAGCGGCCGCCGGCATCGAGCACTGGCAATGTGGTGTCCCGTGGCGTTTCGCCAATGGCGGTGATCGTGCCGCTGCGCACTGTCACTGTCGTGGGTTCGCTGACCTGGCCGCGCGCGACGTCCACCACCCGCGCGTTGACGATCACGCGGCTGTTGCCCGGCTCGGGCAACGGCGGTGCACGCAGCGGCCAGAGCAGGGCGGCGGTGAACAGCAATGGCGGCGCCAGCAGGACGACAGCCAGCACCTTCAGTAAGCGTTTCATGGGCCGCATTGCTGACCTCGAAGCTGCGCATGAACACCACCGTCATTGGCCTGTATGTCCAGATGCAGGCCGTGGTGGTCGCAAAGCCGGCGCATGATCTCCAGCCCCAATCCGCTGCCGCTGCTGTCTGCGCGCTTCTGGAAGGGGCGGGGCGTGGGCCAGCTGCCCAGCGACGGTGTGGAGGAAGCGGTGTTGTAGACCTGCAGAACGCCTGTTTCGAACGTGATCGATACCGTGCCCTGCGGCGTGTGCGCGAAGGCGTTGCCGATCAGATTGGCCAGCACCACCTGCAGCGCAGCCTCTGGCGCGCGCAGTGCTGCGCCGCGGGGCACAGAGAGTTGCACGTCCACCGGCCGCGAGGCCAACAGCGGTGACTGCTCGACGATCACTCTCTCAAGTAGCGGAACGAGTCTGACCGGCCCGCAACATGCGTCTGCAGGTTCTTCGCGAGCCAGCGCCAGCAATGCGGTCATGGCTTGCTGCAGCTGCAGCGCCGACAGGCGGATGTGCTGCAGATGCTGTTGCCCGCGTGCGGACAGTCCAGCCTCACCGAGCAACTGGCCGGCCGCGCTGGAGATGACGCTCAACGGCGTACGCAGCTCGTGGCTGGCATCACGGGTGAAGGCATGCTCCCGTTCGATGAACGCGGCAACCCGCTCCGACAAGCCATCCAGCGCGCGCGCAAGTACCCCGATTTCGTCATCGCCGAAACGGTCTGCCAGGTGAGTGCGCTGTCCAGACGGTGGTTGCAGCGCTTCAACCTCATGGACCAGCGCATACAGGGGGCGTGTGGCGCGGCGCGCCAGCCAAAGCCCGAGCAGGATCGCGACCAGGATCATGCCCAGCGCCGTACCGCCCAGCAGCAGCACTACTCTATCGCGGACCGGACGGACCACCAGCTGTTCGCTGACTTCATACACCAGCCACGCGGGAGGCATGGACGGGGAGGCCTGCAATCGCTTGACGTGGTAGTGGCGGCCCTGCTCGCCGCCGAACTCCGAGCGCCAGGGCTCCTCCGCGAACACGGTCCGCAGGTCGGCGGGAAATGTGGCAGGTGAGTCATGCAGCTGGACCGCTGCATCGGCGGGCAGGCCCCAGTGCCCCGTGCGGGCATGGTAGGCACGCTGCGCCTGCGCTTCACGGTCCAGCTGGGCGTTGAAGATGCTGTCCTCCACCGCATACATGAAGACCAGCGAATACACTCCGAAGACCGAGGCAATCAGCAGCGCGAAGACGGTGAACGCCACCACCAGGCGCCGGCGCAGGCGATGGACCGGGCGTGGCCTCATGGTGATGCTTCCAGACGGAAACCGACACCATGTACGGTACGCAGCATCTCGCTGTCGAAGGGTCGATCCAGTACCTGCCGCAACAGGTACAGATGCGAGCGTAGCGGGTCCGACGGTGGCGCTTCATCGCCCCACAAGCGCTGTACCAGTTCACTGCGGGTCACGGTGCACGGCCACGCTTCGGCCAGTTCGAGCAGGATGCGCTGAGCCAGCTGTGGCATCTCCAGCGCAACGCCATCACGCCACGCCTGGCCAGTGCGGCGATCGATGCACAGTGGGCCGATCTGCAACCGATGGGGCTGGTTGAGGCGATGGCGGCGCGCCAGCGCGAGACAGCGCGCCAGCAGCTCGGCATCGTCGAACGGCTTGATGAGGTAGTCATCTGCGCCGGCGGCGAAGCCCTGCAGTTTGTCGACCAGCGCGTCGCGTGCGGTCAGCATCAGCACAGGCACGTGGCGGTCGCAGCCATCGCGCAGGCGACGGCACACAGTGGTCCCATCGATTCCCGGAAGGCCCAGGTCGAGCAGCACGACGTCCGGCGGATTGGCCAGGGCCATCCGCAGGCCGAGCTCGCCGTCGGCGGCGAAATCCACCTGGTGGCCCTGCGCCTGCAGCATGTCGACGATGGCCGAGGCCAAGGGCAGGTTGTCTTCGATCAACAGCAGGCGCAGGCGTTCGGCGTTCATGGTCAAGGCTGCATGCGGGCCAGAAGTGCCTTAGCTTCTTCCAGTGCAGGTTGTTTTTCCAGCACGGCCTGCAGTTGCGTGCGGGCGTGCGTGGCATCGCCCAGACGCCAGTGCGCTTCGGCCATCGCCACGTCGAGGCGCGGTTCGTCCATGTGTGGACGGGCCAACTGCATGATCGCCAACGCATCGGCGATCGCTGCCGGCGTCTGTGCAGCCTGCAGCTGGTAGAAGCCAAGGATGCCGATCAGTTCGACGTGGTAATCCACGGGGTGCCGAGCCAGCTGCTGGACGGCCTGCTCGTCGCGCAGCTTCAGGTGCCGCTCCACCAGCGCCATGCTGCGCTCGTCGCGCCAGGGTTCACGGGCCACCGGTACCTGTCCGCTGGCACGCACGAAGGCCTCGGCCAGCACGGGAGTGGAATAAGGATTCTGTCCGGTTACGAGGCGTCCATCCACCACCACCTTTGGCATCATCAGTGGCGCTTCCTGCCAACGGGCCCCGAGTTCACGCATGCGTGGCTCCAGCTGGAAGGCAAATTCCTTCGCCCAGCGCTTGCCGAACAGTGCCTCCTCCTCCTCGCTGAAACCGGTCATGGAGCGGCCTTCCACCAGTGCGCGACCATTGCCAAGGCGGATGCCTGCCAGCGCCGCCGGACCATGACAGACCGCTGCGACTACGCCGCCTTGTTCCCATATGGTGGCAATCGTGCGCTGCAGCGCGCTGTCAGCCGGCAGATCGAACATGGCGCCCTTGCCGCCGATCACCAGCACGCCGCGATAGTCGCCTGCCCGCAGTTGCGCCGTTGGCAGCGTAGCGGCCAGTGCGCGGACGGCCAGGGGATCAGCCAGAACCGCAGCGTTGAAGGGTTCCGCGGCGTTGTACTTGTCGGCTTCCACGGCGCCGCCGCGTGGGCTGGCCACATCGATTTCGAAGCCGTTGCGCCGAAGTATCAGCCAGGCCTGGGCGAACTCGTCCATCTCGAAGCCTGGTCGGATACGGCCCTGATCGCGACCTTCGCTGCTGACGACCAGCAGCACGCGCGGTGGCTGTGTGGGATCGGCGGTTGAGGCGACCACGGGTCCGTGGAGGATGGCCATCACGCAGGCCAGCAGCAGGGGAGGGAAGCGGTTCATGCTCGGGTTTCCTGGGAATGTGCAGGCACTGTGCCGTGCAGATGTGAAGCAGACTTCAAGTCGCTTGGCCGGTACCCTGAACACTTGTTCCTGCACTGTGCCGCCATGTCCATCGTCCTCACCGATTTCGCCCGCCCCCGCCTGTTTCCACGCGTTCCGCGCGGCAACACCATCCAGGATTGCAGCGCAGAGCAGTTCGAGGCACACCTCAACGCGCACGCCCCGCTGAAGGTGCTCGATGGCTATGCGCCGTTCTGCAAGCTGTTCGTCTACGAGAACTGGACCAGCACGCGCTGCCTGACGGTGCCGGTCAGCGATGCCAACCGCCACCAGCTGCGCAGCGGCTACGAGGCACGCAACCGCGAGGAGCTGCCGGTGCTGGTGCGCTGGTTCGAGGGCGTGGAGTCGCCGCGTGCGAGCTACCTGGTGGTGATCCTGTACAGCGCCGAGCAGCTGGCGAAGGAAGGTTCACCGATCGAGGCTGACTGGGGCATCGTCGGCTGCATCTATACCGCCGAACCGGAAGAGGTGCCGATGGCGCCGATCACGATGATGCGCAATGCGCTGGGTGTGGAAGAGGGCGGTTCCGGCGTGCCGCTGGATCGTGAGGCCTACCGGCGTTCCGTCGAGTTCTGGGAGAACAACGCCAACTGGCGTCCCTGACTCGGATCCCCGTATCGCGGGGGCGCTGACCGGGTCATTCGACCCCACGCGCACGCGCCATGCCCAGCTGATCTATGATCGGGCCAGACCAACGCACGGAGGGCGGAGCATGGCTAGCTGGGCAAGGATGATCCTGATGGTGCTGGCTGGCCTGCTGCCGGCCATCACAGCACCGGCGGCAGCGCCGGTTGCAGAGACGGCCTGTTCGCCTTTGGCGGCGGTTCCGGGGCTGCGCGACAGGGGCGTGACCGCGTTGTCGATGCGGCCCGAGGGCGGTCGTTGCGTGGTCGAGGTGACCGCAGCCGACGGCAAGGCGCTGCTTCGGCAGCAGCAGATGCTGAGTGTATTGGCGCAGCACGCCTGTGCAGCGCCTGCGGAGGTGACTGTGGACGGCGCGCAGATGTCCCTAACGTTGCGCCTGCCGAAGCATTGCGCGGCGCGCGGCGCTCGGGACCTGTTCGCGGGCGAGGGCATCCCGTGGATGCAGCCACGCGGCGTATCGCCGCGCTACCCACCAGAGGCCATGCAACAGGGACTTTCCGGACGCAGCCAGCTGAAGGCGCTGATCGATGCACAAGGAGCCGTTGCCGCGGTGATCGTGGAGACCTCCAGCGGCTACGCGCTGCTGGATGAAGCGGCGGTGGAAGAACTGCGCGGCTGGCGTTTCGTCCGCGCCGACGCGGAGAGCACGGTGCCGGAGTTGACCATCGTGCGCGTGCCGATGCGCTACGAATTGGTGGAGTGATGGCAATCCACGCACGGCGTGAATCTGCGCGCTGCCGCAGTAGCGCCACCCCATGCGTGGCTGCATCCCGTCAGGCGGCCATCCACTCCCACCAAGGGTAGTGATACTCGCGGTCGATGGCCTGCCAGTGCCGGCCACACTGTGCGCAGGCAACCGCGTGGCACTCGCCCCAGCCACCTTCGGCTTCGCCCACCGAAAGCAGCCGCATCTGCCCCTGTTCAAGCAGGCGACGGGGATCGAAGAACGGGTAGCCGGGATTGAGCGCACACAGGCAACCCTCGCGCGCACGCCAGTAGCGCAACCGTTTCAGTGCGGCTTTCAGGTGCGCCTGATTGCTGATCAGCATGCCGCCGAGCGCGATGCCCTGGCAGCGCTGTTCGATCAGGTCCGCGTGCGTGGCCAGTGCTTCCAGCGAGGACGGGCTGAACAGCCATGCGACCGTGCGAGCAGCATCGGTGATGCGCGCGCCGTCGCGCGACAACAGGTCCTGCAGCACTACATCGGCCTGTGCATCCTCAAGCCGGGGCAGTGGTGCGGCAGACCACGGCCAGCGCATCATCGCGCCTTGCCGATGGCAGCGAAGTGGCCGGCGGTCAGGCGCAGCAGGTCGGCCGGCGCCAGTTCCACTTCCAGGCCGCGGCGACCGGCGCTGACATGCAGGCTCGGCAGTACCTGCGCACTGGCATCCAGGAACGTGCGCAGGCGCTTCTTCTGCCCGAGCGGGCTGATGCCACCGACCAGGTAGCCGGTCGCGCGCTGTGCAGAATCAGCGGCGGCCATCTCGCACTTCTTGCAGCCGGCCGCTTCGGCCAGCGCCTTCAGGTCGAGCTGGCCGGCCACCGGCACGATCGCCACCAGCAGTTCGTGGGTTTCAGTGCTGGCCAGCAGGGTCTTGAACACCTGGGCCGGGTCGAGGCCGAGCTTCTCGACGGCTTCGCCCCCATACGATTCGGCGTGGGCGTCGTGCACGTAGCTGCGCACGGTGTGGGCGATCTTCTCGCGCTTGAGCAGGTTGATGGCCGGAGTCATGGGGGAATCGTAGCGTGGCGTGGAGGCGTTGCCTTGACCGAGGCTATTGCCGCCATCCGGTAGCGCCGGGCCATGCCCGGCGGCGTGGAGATCAAATCGCCGGCGCGCTCGCCGTGCATGGCCCGGCGCTACCGGCATATCCAACGCAGAACGGGCGCCCGAAGGCGCCCGTTCTTTCTGCTTCCGTTGCTGGGGTCGTTGCTGGGGTCAGAGCCCTTTCCTTTGGAAAGGGATCCGACCCCGGCACGATCAGTAGCGGTAATGGTCCGGCTTGAACGGGCCTTCCACCGGCACGCCGATGTAGTCGGCCTGTTCCTGGCTCAGGGTGGTCAGCTTCACGCCGATCTTTTCCAGGTGCAGACGCGCCACTTCCTCGTCCAGCTTCTTCGGCAGCAGGTACACCTTGTTCTCGTAGCTGTCCTTGTTGGCCCACAGGTCGATCTGGGCCAGGGTCTGGTTGGCGAACGAGTTGGACATCACGAAGCTCGGGTGGCCGGTGGCGCAGCCCAGGTTGACCAGGCGGCCTTCGGCCAGCAGGAAGATCGCATTGCCGTTCGGGAAGATGTACTTGTCCACCTGCGGCTTGATGTTGACGTGCTGCACGCCCTTGAAGCCCACCAGCGCATCGACCTGGATCTCGTTGTCGAAGTGGCCGATGTTGCAGACGATGGCCTGGTCCTTCATCGCGCTCAGGTGCTCGATGCGGATGATGTCCTTGTTGCCGGTGGTGGTGACGTACAGGTCGGCACGGCCCAGGGTCGATTCGATGGTGTTGACTTCATAGCCTTCCATCGCCGCCTGCAGGGCGCAGATCGGGTCGATCTCGGTGACGATCACGCGCGCGCCGTAGGCACGCAGCGACGCGGCGCAGCCCTTGCCGACGTCACCGTAGCCGCAGACCACGGCCACCTTGCCGGCCAGCATCACGTCCATCGCGCGCTTCAGGCCGTCGGCCAGCGACTCGCGGCAGCCGTACAGGTTGTCGAACTTGCTCTTGGTGACCGAGTCGTTGACGTTGATCGCCGGGATCAGCAGGATGCCGGCCTGGGCCAGCTGGTACAGGCGGTGCACGCCGGTGGTGGTCTCTTCGGAGACGCCCTTCCAGTCCTTGACCACGCGGCCCCAGTAACCCGGGCGCTCGGTGGCGACGCGCTTGAGCAGGTTCTTGATGACCTGCTCTTCGTGCGATGCAGCCGGCTCGTTGACCCAGGTGCTGCCGTTTTCCAGTTCGTAGCCCTTGTGGATCAGCAGTGTGACGTCACCGCCGTCATCGACCACCAGCTCCGGACCGGTCAGGGTGCCGTCGGCCAAGGTGAAGGTCAGCGCGTCCAGGGTGCAGTCCCAGTACTCTTCCAGCGACTCGCCCTTCCAGGCGAACACCGGGGTGCCGGTAGCAGCGATGGCGGCAGCAGCGTGGTCCTGGGTGGAGAAGATGTTGCACGAGGCCCAGCGCACGTCGGCGCCGATGTCCTTCAGGGTCTCGATCAGCACCGCGGTCTGGATGGTCATGTGCAGCGAACCGGTCACGCGCACGCCCTTCAGCGGCAGGCTGGCGGCGTGCTTGCGGCGGATCGACATCAGGCCCGGCATCTCGTGCTCGGCGATGTCCAGTTCCTTGCGGCCCCAGTCGGCCAGGGTGATGTCGCGGATCTTGTAATCGCCTTCGGTGGAGAAGGTCTTGGCAACAGCATTCATGCAATAGCTCCGGTTGTGGACGAGCGGATGCTCGCTTCTGGCCGGGCGCCGTTGTTGCAGTACCACCTGGCCGAGCCTGGCCGGCCTCAAGGGATCCGGTCGCAGCGCCCCTCGGCAGGGGAGGACGGCCATTATATCGCGCCTCCGGTGTGACACGCCGATGACCCAACCATCGGCAGGTGGGCCGGCAGGCATGGCCTGTTAAGGTCGTTGTTTTCACGCATCACACAGGTGGAACGATGAGCATGCACCCGCGCCGCAACCGGCGCTTGACCGGCCTGGTCCTGTCGATGGCACTGCTGGCGGTGGCTCCGCTGGCGCTGGCCGCTGCGCCGAAGGCCGCTCAGGGCCAGACGCAGGCCCAGGGCGCCACCGGCTACGAGCTGCCCTCGGCGGCGCTGCAGGCGGTGGTGGACGCGCCGCGCGCGCCCTCGCTGTACCTGTCGCCACGCCGCGATGTCGCCGCGATGATGCAGATGCCGTCGCTGCCGTCGATCCAGGTAGTGGCGCAGCCGGAACTGAAGCTGGCCGGCCTGCGCATCAACCCGCGCACCTTCTCCGACAGCCGCTTCAGCTTCGGCGAGAAGCTGTGGCTGATGAACGTGGCCGACGGCAAGGAACGGCAAATCAGCGGCCTGCCGGCCAAGCTGTCGATCGCCAGCGTGATGTGGTCGCCGGACCAGAAGTGGCTGGCCTTCAACCAGGTCGACGCCGCCAGCGGCGCCAATGAGCTGTGGCTGGTGGACGTGGCCGGCGGCAGCGCCCGTCGTCTGGTCGCCGGCCTGAACACGGTGATCGGCAGTGGCTACCAGTGGCTGCCGGACAGCCGCGGCCTGGTGGTGTTCACGCGTCCGGCCAACCTTGGTGCGGCCCCGGCCGCCGATGGCATCCCGACCGGTCCGGCCGTGCAGCAGACCAGCCAGGGTGGCGGCGTGGTGTCGATCCGCACCTACCAGGATCTGCTGAAGAACGAGGCCGACGCGCGCCAGTTCGATTACTACGCGACCACCCAGCCGATGGAAGTCAGCCTGGATGGCAGTACCCGCGCGATTGGCACGGCCGGCATCTTCATGGGCTTCGCGGTGTCGCCGGATGGCCGCTTCGTGCTGCGCCAGCCGGTGCAGCGCCCGTACTCGTACGTGGTGCCGGTAAGCAGCTTCCCGCGCCGCATTGAAGTGATCGACCGTGCCAGCGGCAAGCTGGTGCACACCGTGGCTGTGCGTCCGCTGGTGGAAGGCCTGCCGACCGGCAACGATGCCGAAGTGACCGGCGTACGCGATATCAGCTGGCGAGGTGATGCCGATGCCACCCTGGTCTGGGCCGAGGCGCAGGACGGTGGTGACCCGAACAGGGACGCCAAGGTGCGTGACGCGGTGCTGATGCAGGCCGCGCCGTTCGACACGCCGCCGGTCACGTTGGCCCAGCTCGGCAGCCGCCTGGCCGGCATCAGCTGGGGCCGTGGCGACCTGGCCCTGCTGACCGAATCGTGGTGGAAGACGCGCAAGACCAAGACCTGGCTGATCGCCCCGGACAATGCCAGCGCCGAGCCGCGCCTGTTGTGGGATCGTGACGCGCAGGACCGTTATTCCGATCCGGGCCGGCCGCTGTTGTCCAGCGACGACCGCGGCCGCTCGCTGCTGCAGACCAGCGCCGATGGCAGCAGCCTGTATCTGGCCGGTGCCGGTGCATCGCCGGAAGGCGATCGTCCGTTCGTGGACCGCTTCGATGTCGCTACGGGCAAGGCCACCCGCCTGTTCCACTCGCAGGCGCCGAGCTACGCGCTGCCGGTGGCGCTGCTGGACAACCAGGCCAGCTCGCTGCTGCTGAGCCGCGAGAGCCCGGACGAGCCGGCCAACTTCTACGTGCAGTCGCTGTCTGACGCTGGTGCTGCGCCGCGTGCGTTGACCCACTTTGCGCATCCTCTGCCGCAGCTGAAGGGCGTGCAGAAGGAGCAGATCCGCTACAAGCGCAAGGACGGTGTGGATCTGACCGCGACCCTGCTGCTGCCGCCGGGCTACGACCCCAAGCGCGACGGTCCGCGCCCGCTGCTGATGTGGGCCTACCCGGGTGAGTTCAAGAGCGCGGCCGCGGCCAGCCAGGTCACCGATTCGCCGTACCGCTTCAATGCGGTCAGCTACTGGGGCCCGCAGGCGTTCCTGGCCAAGGGTTATGTGGTGCTGGCCAGCCCGTCGATGCCGATCATCGGCGAGGGCGACAAGGAGCCGAACGACACCTACATCGAACAGTTGGTGGCCAACGCGCAGGCAGCGGTGGATGAAGTCGTGCGTCGTGGCGTGACCGATCGCGATCACATCGCCATCGGTGGCCATTCCTATGGTGCGTTCATGACTGCCAACCTGTTGGCGCACACGCGCCTGTTCAAGGCCGGCATCGCCCGCAGCGGCGCCTACAACCGCACGCTCACCCCGTTCGGCTTCCAGGCCGAAGAGCGCAACTACTGGCAGGCGCAGGACGTCTACCAGAAGATGGCGCCGTTCAATTACGCCGACAAGATCAAGGATCCGATCCTCTTCATCCACGGTGTGGACGACAACAACTCCGGTACGTTCCCGATCCAGAGCGAGCGCATGTTCGCTGCGGTGAAGGGCCTGGGTGGCACCGCGCGCCTGGTGATGCTGCCGAACGAATCGCATGCCTACCGCGCACGCGAGTCGATCATGACCATGCTGGCCGAGAGCGAGCGTTGGCTGGAGCAGACCATCGGCCCGGCCGATCAGGGCAAGGCGAAGAAGAAGCGCTGACGTGACCCGGTAGTGCCGGTCGCTGGCCGGCAACCTCATGGACTCACGCGGCCTGAGGTTGCCGGCCAGCGGCCGGCACTACCAGATGAAACCATTTTTGCATCGCAGCACGATGCCCGTTCTGGTTTAGGCTTGGGGTCTGGATCCGTTGACCGAGGCCTGTGCGTCGCCGATGAACGAGTACCGCAGCAGCATCGAATTCGCTTCTCCCGATCTTCCGCTTCGCGATGATGTGCGCCGCCTTGGCGCGCTGGTCGGCGACCTGCTGGTTGAACAGGTATCCGCCGCGTTCCTCGACGATGTCGAGGACGTGCGCACCCGCGCCATCGCCCGCCGCGAGAACCAGGCGCCGCTGTCCGAGCTGGCCGATGGCCTGGCCGGGCGCGCGCCGCAACAGGCCGAGACCATGGTGCGGGCCTTCAGCACCTACTTCCAGGTGGTCAACATCGCCGAGCGCGTGCATCGCATCCGCCGTCGCCGTGACTACCAGCGCGCCGGTACCGCAGGTGCGCAGCCCGATGGCCTGCAGGATGCCCTGCAGCATCTGAAGGCGCAGGGCGTGGGCCTGGACGAGCTGGCGCAGTGGTTGCCACGCATCGACATCGAACCGGTGTTCACCGCACACCCGACCGAAGCGGTACGCCGCGCGCTGCTTGAAAAAGAGCAGCTGATGGTGGCCAGCCTGGTCGACAACCTCGACGGCCAGCGCACGCCGGGCGAAGCCGCTGCCGATGCTGCGCGCTTCCGCATGGCGCTGACTGCCTCATGGCAGACCACCGATTCCTCGCCGGTGCGGCCCACCGTCGATGACGAACGCGAGCACGTCGGCTTCTATCTGGTGCAGGTGCTCTACCGGGTGATTCCGGTGCTGTACGAATCGCTGCAGCAGGCGTTGCGCGATACCTATGGCGAAGAACTGCCATTGCCGCGACTGCTGCGCTTCGGCACCTGGGTGGGCGGCGACATGGATGGCAATCCGAACGTGGATGCCACCACCATCCGCAACACGCTGGATGCGCAGCGGCAGGCGGTACTGGGGCGTTACCAGAAGGAACTGTTGCAGCTGGCCAGCCTGCTCAGCCAGTCCACCGAGCGGGTGGGCGTGAGCAATGCGCTGCAGGCGCGCGTAGCGCATTACCAGCAGTTGCTGCCGCAGGTGCAGTCGCGCCCGCGCCATGCCGACATGCCGTACCGGTTGCTCAACGACCGCATGCGCGCGCGCCTGCAGGCCACGCTGGATGATGGTGCAGGCGCTTACGCTGGTCCGGACGAACTGATCGACGACCTGCAGCTGATCCTCGACAGCCTGCGCGCCAATCGTGGCGAACATGCTGGCGGTTTCGCGGTGCAGCGCCTGCTGTGGCGGGTGAAAACGTTCGGCTTCCATCTTGCGCGGTTGGACGTGCGCCAGGAATCGAGCGTGCACGCGCGCGCGTTGGCCGCGGTGCTGGGTGGCGACGCTGCGTGGGAGGGCCTGGATGTGTTGGGTCGCGCGCGCCTGCTGGCGCCGCATGCCGGTGGCGAGGTGCCTTTGCCGAAGGGCGAGGACGAAGGCAACCAGCGTTTGGATGCGGTGTTCGCGGCGTTGGCCGATGCACGTGCGCGCCATGGTGGTGATGCACTGGGCAGCTACATCATCTCGATGGCACACGACCGCAGCGACGTGCTGGCGGTGCTGGCACTGGCGCGCCGTGGTGGTCTGGTGGATGACAACGACGCGGTACCGCTGGATATCGCGCCCTTGTTCGAGACGGTCGATGACCTCAAGCGTGGCACCGCGACCCTGCGCGACCTGCTGGCCGACCCGGTGTACCGTGCGCATCTGCGTGCACGCGACGACGTGCAGATGGTGATGCTCGGTTATTCGGACAGCAGCAAGGACGGCGGCATCGCTGCATCGCGCTGGGGCCTGCAGCGTGCGCAGGTGGAACTGCTGGAGGTGGCCGCCGAGGCTGGCATCCGCCTGACCTTCTTCCATGGCCGTGGCGGTTCGATCAGCCGTGGTGGCGGCAAGACTACGCACGCGGTGGATGCTTCGCCGCGCGGCAGCATCGATGGCCGCTTGCGGGTGACCGAGCAGGGCGAGGTGATCCACCGCAAGTACGGCATCCGTGCATTGGCCCTGCGCTCGCTGGAACAGGCCACGGGTGCCGTGCTGCGCGCCAGCCTGCGCCCGCGTGCAGTGGAGCCGCGCGAGGATGACTGGCGACCGGTGATGGATGTGGTTGCTGGCTCCAGCAGCGAGGTGTACCGCGCCTTCGTCGGCCAGTCTGGTTTCATGGACTACTTCCGCACGGCGACCCCGATCGATGTGATCGAGCGGATGACGCTGGGGTCGCGGCCGTCGCGCCGGCTCGGCCAAGACGCGGCGTTGGGCAATCTGCGCGCGATTCCGTGGGTGTTCGCCTGGAGCCAGGCGCGTGCCGTCATTCCCGGCTGGTACGGCGTGGGCAGCGGCCTGCAGGCGGCGGTGGATGCTGGCCACGAACAGACGCTACGCGAGATGGCGCGTGACTGGCCGTTCTTCCGTACCTTCCTGGATGACATCGCGATGGTGCTGTCCAAGGGCGATATCACCATTGCCGAGCAGTTCTCGAAACTGTCCGGCGAGCTGCACGGGCGCTTCTTCCCGCAGGTGCAACGTGAGCTTGAACTCACCCGGCATTGGTTGCTGGCGCTGATGGGCCAGCGGACGCTGCTCGACCACGATGCGCGGCTGTCGCTTTCGATCCGCCTGCGCAATCCCTACGTTGATCCGATCAGCGTGCTGCAGGTGGACCTGCTGCAGCGCTGGCGGGCCAGCGGGGGCGAGGATGACGACCTGCTGCGCGCGCTGGTGGCCTGCGTGAACGGTGTTTCGCAGGGTGTTCAGAACACCGGTTGATCTGCATCCGCCGGGCATGGCCCGGCGAATTCGAAATGGTAGTGCCGGCCGCTGGCCGGCAACCTCATGATGTCTGGCAGCACGCGCGAGGTTGCCGGCCAGCGGCCGGCACTACCTCACTCTTCAGGCGACGGCGGGTTCGACGCCAGCAGTTCCAGATGGCGCTGCTCCATTTCCTGGCGCAGCTGGCGGCGGATCAACGCGGCGGCCTGCCGGCGCTTCTCATCGGACGTAGTCGGCTGCAGCGGCGGTACCGGTGTCGGCCGGCCTTCCTCATCCACCGCCACCATGGTGAAGAAACAGCTGTTGGCATGGCGCACGCTGCGCTTGAGGATGTCCTCGGCCACCACCTTGACGCCGATCTCCATCGACGAGGTGCCGGTGTGGTTCACCGAGGCCAGGAAGGTGACCAGTTCGCCCACCGCGATCGGCTGGCGGAACATCACCTGGTCCACCGACAGGGTGACCACGTAGCGGCCGGCGTAGCGGCTGGCGCAGGCGTAGGCGACCTGGTCGAGCAGGCGCAGGATGGCGCCGCCGTGGACCTTGCCGGAGAAATTGGCCATCTCCGGCGACATCAGCACGGTCATGGACAGCTGGTGGGTTTTCAGTTCGGTCGACATGGCCAGATTGTATCGGCAACCGGGTAGTGCCGGCCGCTGGCCGGCAACCACGCGATTGTTTCCGAAGGCCATGAAAAAGCCGGCCAGCGGCCGGCTCTACCAGAAAAGAGAAGGGCCGCTTGCGCGGCCCTTCTTCAGGGACAGCCGACTAACAGTCGGCTCTACAGCGGCCCTTCGTGTTTCTTACTTCAGCTTCGCATCGGCGCGCAGGGCGGCGGCGCGGTCGGTCTTCTCCCAGGAGAAGGCCGTGGCGTTGACGGTCTCGCCTTCGCCGTTGAGGTAGCTGAACTCCTTCGGCTTGCGGCCGAAGTGGCCGTAGGCCGCGGTCTGCTGGTACATCGGGTGCACCAGGTCCAGCATCTTGATGATGCCGTACGGGCGCAGATCGAAGTGCTTGCGGATCAGCTTCTCGATCTTGTCGTCGCTGATCTTGCCGGTGCCGAAGGTGGTGACCGAGATCGAGGTCGGCTCAGCCACGCCGATGGCGTAGGAGACCTGCACTTCGCAACGGTCGGCCAGGCCGGCGGCAACCACGTTCTTGGCCACGTAGCGGGCCGCGTAGGCCGCCGAACGGTCGACCTTGGACGGGTCCTTGCCGGAGAACGCGCCACCACCGTGACGGGCCCAGCCGCCGTAGGTGTCGACGATGATCTTGCGGCCGGTCAGGCCGCAGTCGCCCACCGGGCCGCCGATCTCGAACTTGCCGGTCGGGTTGATGTGGAACTTGGTGCCCTTGTGCAGCCACTTGGCCGGCAGCACCGGCTTGATGATCTCTTCGCGGACAGCCTCGATGAGGTCCTTCTGCTTGATGCCCGGGGCGTGCTGGGTCGACAGGACCACCGCGTCGATGGCCGAGACCACGCCGTTTTCATAGCGCAGGGTGACCTGGCTCTTGGCGTCCGGGCGCAGCCACGACAGCGGCGAGTTCTTCTTCTTGCGGATCTTGGCCTGCTGCTCGACCAGGCGGTGCGACAGGTGGATCGCGGCCGGCATGTAGCTGTCGGTCTCGTTGGTGGCATAGCCGAACATCAGGCCCTGGTCGCCAGCGCCCATTTCTTCCGGCTTCTTGCGATCCACGCCCTGGGCGATGTGCGGGGACTGCTTGCCGATCAGGTTCAGCACGCCGCAGGTGGCGCCGTCGAAGCCGACGTCGGAGCTGTCATAGCCGATGTCCACGATGACCTTGCGGGTCAGCGCTTCCAGGTCGATCCAGGCGCTGGTGGTGATTTCACCGGCCACGATGGCAACGCCGGTCTTGACCATGGTCTCGCAGGCCACGCGGGCGCGCTGGTCCTGGGTCAGGATCGCGTCCAGCACCGCATCGGAGATCTGGTCGGCAACCTTGTCCGGATGGCCTTCGGAGACCGACTCGGAGGTGAAGAGGTAGCTGGACATCAGGCTTAATATCCTTTGATTCGGATGGAAAGATGGGCGCGAATGATACACGGGGTGCGCCGCCTGTGCATTGTGAACCTGTACCGGTTGCCGGTGGTTAAGCCCATGTAGGCCCGCCGGGCCCGCTGCAGCGGGATTGAGGCCCAGCCTCGACGCCCAGTGTTCCACCAGCGTGACAACGGCGCGGGTCCTGCCTGGCCCCGGCCGCGCAGTCCGCGACCCCGCCCCGGGGCATCCGGCCGTCATCGTTCTGCCCCGAAACCGCCATCTGGTTGCCGCCTGCCGGGCGCAGGCTGTCGGCCAATCCGGCCGCCGGGCACGAGCGAACACGCCATGCAGGAACTCGAACAGCGTCTCCAGCAACGCTTCCCCGATTGGTTCCATGGCCGTCGTGGCCAACTGGCCCGGCCCTTGCTGCGCAGCGTCGGACGCTGGTCGCGCCTGGACCAGATCGAAGCCTTCCTGCAGCGCAGTGCAGGATTGCGCGGATTCGGCTTCGTCGCCGCCGGCCTGGAGTTCATCGACGGCCAGTACCAGGTGGATCCAGCCGCGCTGGCGAAGATTCCCGCCACCGGCCGCCTGCTGATCGTCGCCAATCACCCCTCCGGAGCGCTGGACGCGCTGGCCCTGCTGGACGCGGTCGGCCGCATCCGCCGCGACGTGCGGATCGTGGCCAACGACCTGTTGGGGGCGATCGCGCCACTGCAGGACCTGCTGCTGCCGGTGCGCATCCTCGGTGGCAAGGCCCAGCGCGGCAGTCTGCATGCGGTCGAAGAGGCGCTGGCCGCCGAGCAATGCGTCATCGTGTTCCCGGCCGGTGAGGTCTCGCGGTTGTCGCTGCGCGGCATCCGTGATGGCCGCTGGCAGCGCGGTTTCGTCCGCTTCGCCCGTGCCGCCGGTGCGCCGGTGCTGCCGGTGCGGGTGGAAGCGCGCAACTCGGCGCTGTTCTACGGCGCCTCGACCCTGTTCAAGCCGGCCGGCACCGCACTGTTGGCGCGCGAGATGTTCACCCGTCGTGGGCGCCCGCTGCGCCTGTGCATCGGCGAGCCGATGCAGCTGGGCAAGGGCGGTGACCCCGGCGCACAGCTGCTCGCGGTGCGTCGCGCGCTGTACGCGCTGGGCCGCAATGGCACGACCGCCGATGCCGCGGCTCATGGCGGCCCCGAGCCGCTGGCCGCGCCGGTCCCGCCCTCGCAGGTCGCCGCGGGTATCGCGGCCGCCACCCAGCTGGGCCAGACCGCCGACGGCAAGCAGATCCTGCTGGCGACCTGTACGGCCGATTCTCCGCTGCTGCTGGAACTGGGCCGTCTGCGCGAGCTGACCTTCCGCCGGGTCGGTGAGGGCACCGGCCGCAGCCGCGACCTGGACGCCTTCGATCCGCAGTACGAGCACATCGTGATCTGGGACGCGGCCGCGCAGCGCATCGCCGGCGCCTACCGCATCATGCGCGGTGCCCACGCGCTGGCCCGGCACGGCCTGTCTGGGCTCTACAGCGCATCGCTTTTCCGCTATTCCGACGACGCCATCACCCACATCGCCGAGGGCCTGGAACTGGGCCGCAGCTTCGTGGTGCCCGACTACTGGGGCAGCCGCAGCCTGGACTACCTGTGGCAGGGCATCGGTGCCTACCTGCAATGCCGGCCGGGTATCCGCTACCTGTTCGGCGCAGTGTCGATCAGCGCAGCACTGCCGCGTGATGCGCGCGAGCAGCTGGTGGCGTACTACCAGCGCTACTACAGCGGTACCGCCGGCCTGGCCGAATCGAACCGCCCCTTCCAGTACTTCGCCGCGCCGCCGAGTTTCGGCGAGCTGGATGCAGGTGCCGCGTTCGATGTGCTCAAGGCCAACCTGGCCGCACTGGGTACCGGCGTGCCGACGCTGTACCGCCAGTACACCGATCTGTGCGAACCCGGTGGCGCCCGTTTCCTTGCCTTCGGTGTCGACCCGGACTTCAGTGATTCGATCGACGGCCTGATTGAAGTGGACCTGTGTGCGATACGGCCCAACAAGCGCAAACGCTACCTGCGCGACGCGGGGACGCCGGCATGAGCGCGCTGGCGAACCTGTCGCCGCACCGGCGCGCAGTGTTCGTCTCCGACGTGCACCTGGGGTCACGTCACTGCCATGCCACTGAGCTGGCGCGGTTCCTCTCGCAGCTGCGCTGCGAACGGTTGTACCTGGTGGGCGACATCATCGACCTGTGGTGGATGGCGCATCGCCGCGCCAACTGGCGGCAGTCGCACAGTGAAGTCATCCAGGCCCTGCACGCGTTGCGCCGTGCCGGGACCGAGATCATCTACATTCCCGGCAATCACGACGCATCGTTGCGCCACGTATGTGGGCTGATGCTGCCGGCCATGCAGGTGCGCCGTCGCGCCATCCATGTGACCGCCGATGGCCGTCGCCTGCTGGTCGCGCACGGCGACGACTACGACGGTGTGACCCACTTCGGTGGCCTGCAGGAAAAGTTCGGCGACTGGTTGTACTACCGCATCCTCACCGGCAACCAGGCGCTGAACGCGGTGCGACGCCGGCTGGGGATGCGCTACTGGTCACTGTCGGAGTTCCTGAAGAAGCGCAGTGGTGCGGCCGAGCGCTATATCGAGCGCTTCGTGCAGGCCGGGCTGGACGACGTGCGCCGGCGCGGCCTGGATGGCATCGTCTGCGGCCACATCCACCGCGCTGCCTTGATTGAACGCGATGGCCTGGTCTATGCCAACGACGGCGACTGGGTGGAGAGCCTGACCGCACTGGCCGAAGACCATGATGGCGCGCTGCGCCTGCTCGACCACAACGGGCAGACCCTGGTGGAGCTGCCAGGGGCGCGTATCAAGCAGGCCGCCTGACCCGCTCTTGTAGAGTCGAGCCATGCTCGACTATCGCGCGCAGCGCAGAATGTGTGGTCCCCTTGTAGAGTCGAGCCATGCTCGACTGCCGTATGCGACGGGGTCGGACCGAAAAACAGTCGAGCATGGCTCGACTCTACAAAAAAGGCGCGAGCGGCACTCTTCAACAGGTGTGCCAGACGGCGCGCACGCAAGCCGCTAGCATCGGTCCATGGATTCCCTTACCCAGATCGTGCTCGGTGGCGCCGTCGCCGCTGTCATCGCTCCGCCCGGCCATCGCCGCGCGGCCCTGCTGGCTGGTGCCGCGCTCGGCACCCTGCCGGATCTCGATGCCCTGTGGCTGGGCTTCACTGCTGCCGATCCGGTGGCGAACATGATCGAACACCGCAGCTTCAGCCACTCGCTGCTGGTGCTGCCCTGGGTGGCGGCACTGATCTGGTGGTTGTTCAAGCGCTTCGGCAATGGCCGCGTCGCCCAGTCACCTGTGCGCTGGTTCTGGGCGATCCAGCTGGCGCTGGTCACCCATCCCATGCTGGATGCGTTCACCGTCTACGGCACTCAGCTGTGGTGGCCGTTGCGGCCACACCCGACCATGGGTTCCAGCGTCTTCATCATCGATCCCGGCTACACGGTGTGGCTGCTGCTGGGCTGCGTGCTGGCCTGGTTTGGCCGCGCCCGTCCCTGGGCGGGCAAGGTGCTGGGCGTGGCACTGCTGCTCAGCAGCGGCTACCTGGGCTGGGGCCTGATCGCCAAGGCGCAGGTCGACCGTGCCGCGCAGCAGAGCCTGGCTGCGATGGGGCTGGGCGATGCGCCGCGGTTCTCGGTGCCGATGCCGTTCAACACGCTGCTGTGGCGGGTGGTGGCGATGACCCCGAATGGCTACGTGGTGGGCGACCGTTCGCTGGTGGCCGACCATGGACCGATGCAGTTCGAAGGCCATCCCTCCAACGTGCAGGCATTGCGCGAAGCGGAGGGCATTCCGGCCGTTCAGCAGCTGCAGTGGTTCAACCGCGGTTTCATGCGTGCGCAGGTGGTCGACGGCCGGCTGGTGCTGAGTGATCTACGCATGGGCCTGGAGCCGGACTACACCTTCAACTTCGCCGTGGCCGAGCAGGTGGATGGGCAGTGGCGGGCGATCACGCCCGAGCAGCCGCGGGTGGACTACAGCAGCCCGGCCGCGCGTGCCGATGCCGGGCGCCGGCTGGCGGCGATGTGGCAGCGCATCTGGCATGCGCCCGCAGTACCTTCAGCCGGTGCCGCCGAGTAGAGCCACGCCACGCGTGGAAGGTGGGGTATTGGCGGCGGCAGCCACGCATGGCGTGGCTTTACTGCGGTGCGCGGTTGAGTTTGATCGATCGGTTCAATACCTGGCGCGGGACATTGGCGATATCGAAGCCGACGAATGCGAGCAGGAACTGCAGGCCCGAGATCAACGCGACCATGGTGATCATGATCGTGCCTACCGGTGTGGCGACATCGGCCTGCGCCGAGCGAATCCAGTGATACAGGCCGAACAGCCCACCGAAGGTGAGCAGGCTGCTGCCGGCGACCAGCTCCAGCGACGCGATGCTGAGATCGCGCAGGAAATAGTTGTAGGCAATGCGCTTGAGCGTGTTGCGCATGTGCTTGAAGGTGAATTCGCCGAGGATGCGGCCAATGCGGAGATTGCTGGTCTCGTCGCCGTAGTGGGCATCCATGGCCACGTCCTGGACAACCGCGCGTACGGTGTTCAGGCGGAACAGCATGTCCGTCTCGAAGAAGTAGCGGTCGCTGACAGCATCGAGCTTGAGGTGGCTGGCGACCCTGGCATGGATGGCGGTGTAGCCATTGGTCGGATCGAATACCTGCCAGTATCCGGACGATGCCTTGGTCATGAAGGACAGCAGCAGGTTGCCCAGGCGTCGCACGGGCGGCATGCGACGGATGTGGGTCAGATTCCAGAAACGATTGCCCTTGGTGTAGTCCGCGTGGCCTTCCGCGATGGGGGTGACGAAATCCATGAGTAGTGCCGGATCCATCTGTCCGTCGCCATCGACCTTGACCAGGATGTCCATGCCATCGGCAATGGCCGCGCGGTAGCCGGTCTTGATGGCGCCGCCGACGCCGCGATTGTGCTCATGGAACAGCACGGTGACGCGCGGGTCGCTGGCTTCGGCCTGGATGAGCCGGCCGCTGCCATCAGGGCAGGCATCATCCACGCAGTAGATTGCCGTCACCGTTGGGTCGATTGCGGCCAGCACCGCCAGCACGTGGCGGGTCACCCTGTAGCAGGGGATCACCACGGCGATCCGCGGGGTTGGCGTAGCAGGTTGCGCTGTACCCATCGTCGGACTCACGGTTGCGCCCCTGCGCGGCAATCCCGGGTTCCGGGCGTGGCGCAGGCCGGGGCCGCAAGCAGGATGTTGGCCGGCACTTCCACCAGATCACCCTGCAGCACGCGCGGCATATCGCTGTCGGCGGCCACGGTGATGTGGTGGTAGCGGTTGAAGGTGAAATTGAACGCTTCGTCCTGCATCGCCGGGAAGTACCGGCCGAAGTAATCCAGCTGTGGCAGGTACAGCACGTGGTTCACGGCTGCGATCCCGGCGCCGGGCAGAAGCGCCCCGAAGCCCCCCGGGGCGACCAGTACGCCTTCGGTGTTGTTGCGCGCGCCTCGCGCCTGCAGCGATTGCAGGACGGCAGTGCGGTCCATCGCGAAGATCGGACCGGCGGGTTGCACCGGATTGAACAGGCCGTTGCCCAGCAGGTTGGCCAGTGCGGCAGTGGCCAGCACCAGGCTGGCTGCATGCACCGAAAGCCTCGGGCGCTTTGCCGCAATGGCGAGCGCGGCCAGGCACAGGTACGGCAGTGCATCGGCGGTGCTGTGCAGGCGGCTGAGCTGACCCTCGCCGAACAGGAACTTGGCCAGGCTGCCTGCCACCAGCAGCGCGGCCAGCAGCAGCAGGCGCCAGCGCTCGAGGCGAACCCCGCATCGCACCAGGATCATGGCGCAGCCGATGTTGAGCAACAGGCCGAAGGCGAGCAGTGCGCGGGCGGGCGGCACCATCGACAGGCCCGTCAGCTTGCCGACCACGGCGGGAATGGGCAGGAAGATCCAGCAGGCGATCAACAGCAGGCCTGCTGCCAGGATCAACAGCGTGCTGCGATGGCTTCCCGCCCATGCGCGGAGCCGCGCACCATCGGCCAGTACCACGGTGAACAATGGCAGCAGGCTGCCCAGGACCGCGATTTCGCAATCGTTGGATGCCTTGAACAGTGGCAACGGTGCGAACCGGTAGGTCATCAGGTTCGGAAAGAGATGCGCCAGCAGGGTCGTCAGTCCGACACCACCACCGGCACTTTGCCGCTGGCCCGGATACACCGTGTTGCGCACGATCGGGATGATGTCGTGGAAGTAGCCGACGAATACGGCCAACGCGATCGCACCGGCAACTGCGGCGTCGAACAGCCGCCGCAGCGTGATGGCGTCGCGGCGGAAGGCCAGCACCAGAACCGCCATGGCCAGCAGCGAGGAAATGATGAACGGCGGGTAGGACACCGCAACCAGCCATGCCGCCAGTGCATAGGCACTGGCCGCGATACGCAAGCCACGATGGCCGATGCGCAGCCACGCCACCGCAGCCCAGGGCGCCAGCGCAAAGGCACCGGCGTTGCTGGTCCACCAGACCTGTACGAAAGGAGCGAAGAACAGCGTGACTGACACCAGCATCGCGGCCAGTGCCGGCAACCGCAATTGGCGCAGGAACAAGGCCCATCCGCACAGGAAGGCCATGGCCATGAACATGAAAAAGAACGAATAGGCGTTCGCGGCAGGTAGCAGGAAGAATGCCCAATGGTAGGGCTTGAACAGCAGGCCCCAGTCCAGAAGTGGCAGCGCCTGGAAGGTGCGCAGCGACTCGTGGTACGCCGAGTGCGCGTTGACCTGGCCGAAATCGTTGCCGACGGCGATCTGGATGTAAGGCGTGAACACCATCCATTCGTCGGTGCGGATGTAGCGCGCAGTGCCGAGCAGCGGTTGCTGCGGCGCCAGGCCCAGATACTCGTAGGCCAGCGCATAGGAAGATGGTGTCAGTGCGAACGCGACATAGAGGATGCACAACAGCGCGACGATCCCGGCGAACAGGCGTGCCTGGCTGGACCGAAGCCCACCCAGCAGGCTTGCGTCATGGGCAGGCAAAGGCGTTGGGGCGCTGTCACTCATCTCGTTCTCGAAGGTCGGGTCCATCCATGCGCGATGTGCCCGCGCACCGATGCCCGAGGGCAGCAGAGGGGGATCCTGGCACGCGCCTTTCTCGGCCGGGATTGGCGGATTCTAACGGGTTGCCGCCGCAGCTGCTGGTGGGACGAGGCCCGCTTCAGTACACCGCTGGCGCGGCCTTGCACGAGTGCGGCTTCGCATCAGAAGGTCCCCGCCATGCGTGGATGGCGGGGACATCGGCGGCTGCAGCCACGCAAGGCGTGGCACTACTGCATCAATCGGCCGTGCAGCGTCGGTTCAATACACCGTCGCGCGGCCCTGCACGAACGAGTAGAAGAACACCGCGTTCGGGTCGTTCTGCACCAGGCGGAACTCGCGGCGCATGCCCTCCACTGTCTCCTCGTCCACGCTGCCGGCCTGCAGCAGCGGGTCGGCCGCCGACAACAACAGCTGCTCCCAGAACGCGATCATGGTCTTGCGGCGTGCCGGCTCGCGGTTGTCCAGGTGGATGGTCTTGATCTCGGTATGCACATCGCGGAAGCCGCCGGCCAGCAGCAGGTTGCCCAGCTTGGCGCCGACGAACGGGTCGCCGCCGTGGTCGTACTGGAAGTCGTTGAAGGCCATCCAGTAGCGCCAGATGTGCGGCGAGTAAGGGTCGAGCAGGAACGAGGCGTTCATCACCTCGGTGATGTACACCGGCGAACCCGGGGCCAGCACCCGTCGCACTTCGCTCAGCACGCGCGCCGGTGACGGCACGTGTTCCAGCACCCAGCACAGGAACGCCGAATCAAAGCTGCGGGCCTCGAACGGCAGTTCGCCGGCATCGGCCTGCTGCAGGGTGTAACGGTCGCTGCACCACGGCGTGCGCGCCAGGTTCTCGCGCGCGGTCTGCAGTTGGGTCTCGCTCAGGTCCACGCCGGTCACGTGCAGCTCGGGGAAGCGGCGCAGCAGGATCTCGGTCTGTGCACCGACACCGCTGCCGACTTCCAGCAGACGGCGGGCGCCGCTGTAGTCGATCTGGCCGAAGATGCTCGATTCCAGCAGCCGAGCCTGGGTCATCAGGCGCTGCTGCTCGGTGCCGGAGAATCCGTGCAGGTAGGTCGGGGAAGAGATCGGCGGGGTCATGATGGGCTCTTGTAGCGTCGAGCTTGCTCGACTGCTCTGGAAATTCAGTCGAGCAAGCTCGACTCTACGGTTTGAGGAATCAAGCAAGCTCGACCCTACGGTGTAGCGGTTCGCTCAGGCAGCAGAAGACAACGCCGGTTCCCCGGCGATCAGGCTGTCGAAGTAATCGGTGGTCAGTGCGATCTGGCTGGCCGGATCCTCGGCACGGTTGACCACAGCACGGAACGCCGCGTTTTCCGGCCGGTCCTTGGCGTACCAACCCAGGTGCTTGCGCGCGATGCGCACGCCCTGCGGTTCGCCGTAGAACGCGTGTAGCGCGTGCAGATGGCCGAGCAGGATGTCGCGTACTTCGGCCAGCGACGGCGGCGGCAGTTCCTCGCCGGTGGCCAGGTAATGCGCCACCTCGCGGAAGATCCACGGCCGGCCCTGCGCCGAGCGGCCGATCATCACTGCATCCACGCCGGTCTGCTTCAACACGAAGGCAGCCTTCTGCGGCGAATCGATATCGCCATTGGCGATGACCGGGATGCGCAGCGCGGCCTTGATCTCGCCAATGGTGGCGTACTCGGCCTGGCCTGTGTAGTGCTGGTCGCGGGTGCGCCCGTGCACGGCCAGCGCAGCAATGCCGCTGTCCTCGGCAATGCGCGCGATCAGCGGGCCGTTGCGATGGTCGCAGTCCCAGCCGGTGCGGATCTTCAGGGTGACCGGTACGTCCACCGCGTTGACCACGGCTTCAAGGATGCGCGCCACCAGCTGCTCGTCGCGCATCAGCGCCGACCCCGCCCACGCATTGCACACCTTCTTGGCCGGGCAGCCCATGTTGATGTCGATGATCTGCGCGCCGTGGTCGACGTTGTAGCGTGCCGCCTCGGCCAGCTGCTGCGGCTCGGTGCCGGCGATCTGCACGCTGATCGGGGCCGGTTCGCCGTCGTGGTCCATGCGGTGGATCGACTTGCGCGTGTTCCAGAAGCGCGGGTCGCTGATGGTCATTTCCGAGGCGGCCAGGCCCGCACCCAGCCGTTTGCACAGCAGGCGGAAGGGCTTGTCGGTGACGCCGGCCATGGGCGCCAGCACGACGTTGGGAGCAATGGAGTACGGGCCGATCTGCATGCGCCCATTGTAGGGCGCAGGCACCCACTCGAACGTGCCCGGCACGGCCGGGTTCAGGCCTATCCGGACCGTTCTCATGCCGCACGGGCATCAGCAGATGCTTGACGGTTGCTTCCGCCGCCCCCAGGGGCAGGCGATGGTAGGCGGCTGGGCGGGGCCTAGCCCAAGGCCTGCCAGGCCTGGCGGGTGCCCAGCGCGAAGGCCAGGCCCAGTCCCAGGCAGGCCAGTGAACTGGTCACCCAGAATCGCGCGCCGTTGTAACCCGGCCGGATCAGTGCCAGCCCGAAGCCCATCCCCGCGCGCAGCAGCAACAGCAGGGCGATGCCCGACAGGATCTGGCGGCTGCCCGGCAGCGGCGAATGCCAGCCGGCGGCTGCCAGCGCGTACAGCGTCCAGATCACCAGCACGGCAGTGATGCCTGCGGTCATCAGCGGCGGCCACCAATGCCCGGCCTGGGCCAGCCGCACCACGCGCGAGCCAGCACCGAAACGCTGGTACCAGGCCGCGCCGAAGGCGATGCAGCCGATGTGCAGCAGCGCTGCGATGGCACTGCCAGCGGCTGCGACCAGCAGCCAGGGGAATCCGTCCATGTCCTGCCCGTGCAAGGAAGCTGCGCGGATGGTGGGCGAGGGCCGCGGTGCCGGCAATGCGACGGGCGGTCGCAGCAGGGATCAGTGCGGAGGGTCGATCCGCAATCCGGCGCCGAGACGGTCCAATGCCACATCCACGCGCGGCAGCCGTTGCCGGCCCTGCGGCCACAACAGCCGCAACGGCAGGCCACGGCAGTCCAGCGCCGGCAGGATCGACACCAGGCTGCCGCGCGCCAGCGCGTCATCGACCAGCCAGGTGGCCAGCTGGGCAATACCGAAGCCCGCCTCGACGGCCGCCACCTGTGCTTCGGCACTGCCGACCACCAGCCGTGCGCGGGCCTGCAGCGGTGCACTGCGCTGCCCGCCATCGGCCACCTGCCACGGGCCGATACTGCCGTCGGCACGGCCGAACAGCACGCCATCGTGGTCGGCCAGCTCCGCTCCGGAAGTCGGCAGGCCGTGCCGCTGCAGGTAGGCCGGCGATGCACAGAAGCGCAGGCATTCGTGGCCGAGCAGGCGGCTGCCGAGGGTGGCCGGCAACGGCTCCGGGCCACCGATGCGCACGGCCAGATCGACGCCGTCCTCGGCCAGATCGATGAAGCGGTCGCTGAAGGTCACTTGTGGTCGCAGCCGGGGAAACTCGGCGGCCAGCTGCAGCAGCAGCGGCCACACTTTCAATCGCCCGAAGGTGGCCGGAGCGTCCACCCGCAGGCGGCCCACCGGGGCATCGGCATGCGCGGCCAGCACCGATTCGGCATCGGCCAGTTCGCCAAGCACGCGCACGCACGTGCGGTAAAAGCCTTCACCGGCCTCGGTCAGGCGCAGGCGGCGAGTGCTGCGTTCGAACAACCGTGCCCCCAGGCGCGCTTCCAGTCGGGCAACGGTCTTGCCGACTGCCGAACTGGTCAGGTGCAGGCGCTCGGCGGCGGCGGTGAAGCTGCCGGCTTCGGCGGTGGCGACGAAGGCCTCGATGCCGCGCAGCCGCTCGTTGGGAAGCATGGGCGAATTTCTGTCCGGAATGGATGGAAAACATAGCAGCAATCGGAACAATGGGAGGAAATAGGCTGGGCGGCCCTTGTCCCTGGCGGTCCTGAATGTCTTCCCTCGATTGTTCCGTTGCCACCGGTCACCGTGCTGCCCGTGCCCGCGTGTCCGTTGCACTGTTGGCGGTCTCCGCGTTCGTCATCGTCACCACCGAATTCCTGATCGTCGGCTTGCTGCCGGCGCTGGCGCGCGATCTCGGCCTGGGCATCGCACGCGCCGGGCAGCTGGTCACCCTGTTCGCGTTCACCGTGATGCTGGCCGGACCACCACTGACCGCACTGCTGGCGCATCTCGACCGGCGTCGCCTGTTCGTGGCCATCCTGCTGCTGTTTGCGGCCTCCAACGCGCTCGCGGCGGTGGCCACGCTGCCGTGGTTGCTGGCCCTGGCGCGGGTGTTGCCCGCGTTGGCGCTGCCGGTGTTCTGGGGCACGGCCAGCGAGACTGCTGCGCAGCTGGCGCCGGCGGGGCAGGGCGGGCGTGCGGTGGCACGGGTCTATCTGGGCATCACCGCCGCGATGCTGTTCGGCATCCCGCTGGGTACGCTGGCCGCCGAGGCCATCGGTTGGCGCGGCAGCTTCTGGCTGCTGTCGGCGCTGTCACTGCTGATGGCGGGCGCACTCGCACTGTGGATGCCGGGCACCGCTGCAGAGCCACGGCGCGCGCTGGGCGAACAGGCGCGTGTGCTGCGGCAGCCGTGGCTGCTGGGCAACGTGCTGCTGTCGGTGCTGGTGTTCACTGCCATGTTCGCCGCCTACACCTATCTGGCCGACGTGCTCGAACGCCTGTTGCAGGTTCCCGCCGCGCAGGTGGGCTGGTGGCTGATGGGTTTCGGTGCGGTCGGGTTGTTTGGCAATGCACTGGGCGGGCGTTGGGTGGATCGTGCACCGCTGGGCGCGACGCTGGCGTTCTGCACGGTGCTGGCGCTCGGCGTGCTGGCCAGCGTCTGGCTGGCCGGGCAGGGAGGGTTGGTGGTCATCGCACTGGCGTTGTGGGGTGTTGCGCATACCGCGCTGTTCCCGCTGTGCCAGGTGCGGGTGATGCGCGCGGCGCCGCAGGCGCAGGCGCTGGCCGGCACCTTGAATGTGTCGGCGGCCAATGCTGGTATCGGCCTGGGCGCGCTGCTCGGTGGCGGTGCCATCGAACGTTGGGGCCTGGATTCGCTGGGCGTGGTGGCCGCTGCGGTGGCGCTGCTGGCAATCGCAGCCGGGCTGCTGCTGCGACGTGCGGAGGAACCATGAAAAAGCCCGGGCATCTGCATGCCCGGGCTCGTTCATCCACGCATGGCGTGGATCTACTTTGCTTCGGAATCAGCCGGGGTGAAGCGCGGCATCGCCGCAGCAGCGCCTTCCTTCTCGGTCGAGCGACCGGCGAACTGGTTGGCGAAGCGCACGTGGCGGGCGAACGGGGCATCGGCCACCTGCGCCAGCGACGCGGCCAGCGCGCCATTGAAGGCGTCACCGGCACCGGTGGTGTCGATCGCCTGCACCTGTTCGGCACCCACGCGGTAGTACGGCTGGGTATCGCCGCGCAGGTTCTCGTCGGCATGCGACACGAACACGCCCACCGAACCCAGGGTCACCACCACCGTACCGTTGCCGACCAGCTTGCGGCACAGCGCATGCAGGCTGGCGCCATCCAGCGCGGCGACGTCGTTGGCATCCACGCGCTCACCGACATGGCGGCCGAGCAGGGCGGCGAACTCGGTCTCGTTCGGGGTGATCACATCGGCCAGCTTGAGCAGGCCGATGGTCGAGGGAGCGTCGGCCGGTGCGGTGTTGAGCACCGTGGTGACGCCGGCTTCGCGGGCCGTGGCCAGCGCTGCTTCGATGGTCTGTACCGGCGATTCCAGCTGCACCAGCACCACCTTGGCGCCGGCCAGCAGCGCGTGCTGCTGTTGCAGGAAGTCGGTGCTCAGTGCGGCGTTGGCACCCGGGCCGATCACGATGGTGTTGCGGCCACGGGCATCCACGTAGATACCAGCGGTGCCAGTCGGTTCGCTGCTGGCTTCGGCGATCAGCCCGAAGCCATCCTGTGCGGCCAGCTCGCGGGCGGTGGCGCCACCGGCGTCATCGCCCAACGCGCACACGAAGTGCGTGTCGGCACCGGCGCGGCAGGCCGCCACGGCCTGGTTGAAGCCCTTGCCACCGGGGCCGGTGCTGTAGCGGCCGGCAATGGTCGCACCCGGTGCCGGCAGCGACTCGCACCGCCACACGTGATCGACATTGAAGGAACCGACGACAACGACACTGCTGCTCATAGGGAATCTTTTCTCAACCAAGGGTTCAACTGAAGTGCGTCAGCACGCCGGCGATGGTCGCCGTCATGAAGGTGGCAATGGTACCGCCCAGCACCGCGCGCAGGCCGAACTTGGCCAGATCGTGGCGACGTTCCGGGGCCAGGCCGCCGATGCCGCCGATCTGGATCGCGATCGAGCTGAAGTTGGCAAAGCCGCACAGCGCGTAGGTGGCGATCAGGCGACCTTCGTCGGACAGGCTCACGCCCGCCACCTGGCCGTTCACGATCTGCGACAGCTCTGTATAGGCGACGAATTCGTTGATCACGACCTTCTGGCCGATCAGCGAACCAACGGTGGTGGCGTCGGCCCACGGCGTGCCGATCACCCAGGCGATCGGGGCCAGCACGTAGCCGAAGATGGTCGACAGGTTGGTCGGCTTGCCGATCTGCGCGGCCAGTCCGGTCACTTCACCGATCCAGGTCAGCGGGGCGTTCAGCAGCGCGATCAGTGCGATGAAGGCCAGCAGCATCGCGCCGATGTTCAGCGCCAGCTTCAGGCCGTCACCGGCGCCAGCGGCTGCGGCATCGATGATGTTGCTGGAGGTCTTCTCCACTTCCATCTTCACCGTGCCGCGGGTGAGCGGGGTACCGGTTTCCGGAATCAGCAGCTTGGCCACGACCAGCGTGGCCGGCGCGGCCATGATGCTCGCCGCCAGCAGGTGCTTGGCGTAGAACGCCTGCTGTACCGGGTCGCCGCCGCCGAGCATGCCCACGTAGGCCGCCAGCACGCCGCCTGCGATGTGGGCCATGCCGCCGATCATCATGGTCAGCAGCTCGGACTGGGTCATCTTGGCGATGTACGGGCGCACCGTCAGCGGCGCCTCGGTCTGGCCGATGAAGACGCTGGCGCAGACGCTGGTGGTTTCCGCACCGGACACGCGCATCACCTTGGTGATCGACCAGGCCATCACGCGCACGATGCCCTGCATGACGTTGAGGTGGTACATCACCCCCATCAGCGCCGAGAAGAAGATGATGGTCGGCAGCACCTGGAAGGCGAAGATGAAGCCGTAGTTCTTGACGTCCATCAACGAGCCGAAGATGAACTTCGAACCTTCGTTGACGAAACTCAGCACCTTCACGAAGCCGTGGCCCAGCGCATCGAACACGTCGCGGCCGCCCGGCACCAGGATCACCAGCGCCGCGAACGCGATCTGCAGGGTGATACCGGTGGCAACCAGCTTCCAGTCAACCGCGCGCTTGTTGTTGGAAAACAACCAGGTGATGCCGATCAGCACCGCCAACCCGAACAGGCCGAAGCCGATCCTGCCCAAACCTTCGACCATGTGAGTGACTCCCCTGGGGCGTCGCGAAAAACGGGAAGCCTAGTGCAGGGCAGGGGCCGGGGCAAGGAAAAGCAGCGTGCGCGCGGCCATCGGTACCGATCAGGCCAGCAACGGCAAGGGGTTGCAGCCGGCAGGGGCAGGTAGAATGGCGGTTCGATCCCGGCCCGGATGCGGGCCCGCAGCAGGAGATTCGCATGCAATACCGTCGCCTGGGCTCCACCGGCCTGCCGATTTCCGCCCTGTCCTTCGGTGCCTGGGTGACCTTCGGCGACCAGATCCCGCGCGACGAGGCCCGCAACCTGGTGGCCGCCGCCTGGGATCATGGCGTCAACTTCTTCGATAATGCGGAGGGCTACGCCAACGGCCGCGCCGAACAGGTGATGGGCGATGTGATCACCGACCTGCGCCTGCCGCGCGATGGCTTCTGCGTGTCCAGCAAGGTGTTTTTCGGCAGCGCCAAAGACCCTCGGCCGACCCAGCGTGGGTTGTCACGCAAGCACGTGACCGACGCCTGCCACGCCGCGCTCAAGCGCCTGCGGGTGGATTACCTCGACCTTTATTACTGCCACCGCCCGGATCCGGACGCACCGATCGCCGAGACCGTGCACGCCATGGACACCCTGGTGCGGCAAGGCAAGATCCTCTACTGGGGTACCTCGGAGTGGTCGGCGGCGCAGATCCAGCAGGCGCTGGACATCGCCGAAGCGCACAACCTGCAGGGCCCGTCGATGGAGCAGCCGCAGTACAACCTGCTGCACCGCGAGCGGGTCGAGGTCGAGTACGCGCCGCTGTATGCCGGCGCCGGCCTGGGCACCACCATCTTCTCGCCGTTGGCGTCAGGCCTGTTGAGCGGCAAGTACGACCAGGGCATCCCGGCCGATGCACGGTTGGGCCGCGAGGGCATGGAATGGCTGCAGGACCTGGTGCTGGGTGCAGACGCCGAGGCACGGCTGGCCCAGGTGCGCCGTTTCAGCGAGGTCGCGCGCTCGCTCGGTCACGCCCCGGCGACGCTGGCGATTGCCTGGTGCCTGCGCAACCCGAACGTCTCCAGCGTGATCCTCGGCGCCAGCCGGGTCAGCCAGCTGCTGCAGAACCTGCAGGCACTGGACGTGCTGGAGCAGGTCGATGCCACCGGCTGGGCCCAGGTCGAAGCCGTCTTTGCCTGACAGCCCTCTGTAGAGTCGAGCCACGCTCGACTCCGCGCGCAGTGCGGGTTTCACCTGGCCGGGATCGAAGGGCAGTCGAGCAAGGCTCGACTCTACAAAAGCCGCCCGCCCCATCTTTCAATTGATGAAATCTATCGAATTTCAGAATTCGATCATTAATCTCATCAATGAAATTGAGAATGGTTGTTGATTGTCAACTGAGAATCATTATCATTTAACTCGTCCCTCGCACGAGTCCAGATGCTCATGAATGCTCAACCTGTACTGCTGCGCCCCGAAACGCTGACCCTCCGCGATCGTCCGGTCCGCGTCGTTCCGCCGGAAGAGGTCATCGACAGCGAAGCCCTGCTCAAGGGCCGTCGTGAAATCCTGATCCAGCACGGCGACCGCTTCTATCGCCTGCGTCACACCAGCAACGACAAGCTGATCCTGACCAAGTAATCGCGGCCTGGTCGCCCGCCTCCCTCGCTCCTGCCGGCAGCGCCGACAGGGTGGGCGACCCGTCCGCTCCCGCTCTCTCCCCCTCGGTCTACCGCGTGCACCTTCCGGGTGTGCCGGTAACCGGGGGTTCCCTTGCCTGACCGAATGAACCCGATGACCCGCCATACCGCCCTGTGTCTCGCCGTCTGGATGGCCTTGCCGCTGTCCGCCCACGCTGCTGCTGCCGCCGCGCCCGATGCGCGCGAATTCGACCGGGTGCAGGTCACCGCCACCCGCACCGAACGGGCCGTGAGCGACGTCGCGGCCACCGTCGACGTCATTGACCGCGAGCAGATGGACCGGCACCTGGTACAGGACATCAAGGATCTGGTGCGCTACGAGCCGGGCCTGTCGGTCACCCGCAGCGCCACCCGCTTCGGCCTGGATGGTTTCCGCATCCGTGGCCTGGATGGCAACCGCGTGCGCATCCAGACCGACGGTATCGTCATGCCGACCCGGTTCGATATCGGTTCGTTCGCCAGTTCCAACCGCAACTTCACCGATCTCGATACGCTCAAGCGCGTGGAGATCGTGCGCGGCCCGGCCAGTTCGCTGTACGGCTCCGACGCATTGGGCGGCGTGGTCGCGTTCGTCACCAAGGACCCGGCCGACTACCTCAAGGACGGCAAGAACAGCTACTTCGGCCTGAAGTTCGGCTACGACGGCGAGTGGAAGGGCCTGCTTGGCGGTGCCACCGCTGCTTTCGGTGGCGAGCACTGGAGCGGTCTGGTCAACGTCAACCACCACCAGGGCCAGGAAACGGACAACAAGGGCACGGTACGCAGCGACAACGACACCCGTACGGCGTCCAATCCGCAGGACCGCGACGGCCGCAGCCTGCTCAGCAAGCTGGTCTACGCACCGAGCGAAGACCAGCGCTTCCGCCTGACCGTGGAAGGCAACGAAGACACCACCGATACCAATGTGTTGTCGGCGATTGCCAGCGTTGCACCGCGCCCCGGCGCGATGGCTGCGGCCACTGGCATGAAGTCCCACGACACCCAGAAGCGCAACCGCGTGTCCTTTGCCCACGAAATGGATGCGCTGGACCAGCCGTTCGCCGACAGCCTGCATTGGCAGGTGTATGCGCAGAACAGCGAAACCCGGCAGCAGACCGACGAGACCCGCACCGACGGCAGTCGTCGCCACCGCGTGTTTTCCTTCGACCAGCATGCCTATGGCCTGCAGGCGCAGTTCAACAAGGCCTTCAGCACCGGTGCGGTCGAACATGCGTTGACCTACGGCTTCGAGGGCACGCGCACCGAGATCCGCCAGAAGCGCGACGGCTATCAGGTCAACCGTGCCGGTGTGGTCAGCAACACCGTTACCCCCGACACCTTCCCGGTGCGTGACTTCCCGATCAGCAAGACCACCGAGTTGGGCCTGTACGCGCAGGATGAAATGCGCCTGGCCGACGGCAAGCTGTCGCTGGTGCCGGGCGTACGCGTGGACCGTTACGAGCTGAAGCCGGAAGTGGACAGCATCTTCGCCGAAGACAATCCGACTACCGCCGTAGCGCAGCTGAAGAAGACCAGCGTGTCGCCGAAGCTGGGCATGGTCTGGCGCTTCACCGACGAATGGTCGCTGTTCGCCGGCTATGCGCGCGGCTTCCGGTCGCCGCCGTACAACGACGTCAACATCGGCCTGACCAACGTCGCCTTCGGATACACCGCCATCGCCAACCCGGACCTGAAGCCGGAAACCAGTGACGGCTACGAGCTGGGCCTGCGCTTCATCGCACCGGCTGCGTACGTCAGCGTCAGTGGCTACTACAACGATTACAAGGATTTCATCCAATCCAACGTCGATACCGGCAGGAACGCACAGGGATTGACCGTGTTCCAGTCGCAGAACATCGCCGACGCGCGCATCTATGGTGCGGAAATGAAGGCCGGTATCGAGTTCGGTGAACTCAGTCCGGCGCTGAAGGGCTGGGCGCTGCGCAGTGCGTTGGCCTGGTCGCGTGGTGACAACCGGACCGATGACGAACCGCTGGCCTCGGTCGATCCGTTGCGTGGCACGCTGGGCCTGATGTACGACACCGATACCTGGGGCGTCGAACTGGCCGGCACCTTCGTGCAGCGCAAGAAGCGCCTGCCGCCGCCGGCGGCGCAGACCAATCCGAACGCACCGGCGTCGTTCGTCTACCAGCCGGCCGGCTACGGCGTGCTGGACCTGATGGCGCACTGGAACTTCGCACCGGGTGCGACCTTCAATGTCGGCGTGTTCAACCTGGCCGACAAGCGCTACATCGAATGGTCGTCCATCACCCCGAGCCTGATCACCAATCGCGCACTGAGCGATCGTTTCAGCAGCCCGGGCCGCACCTTCTCCGCCAGCCTTGCCGTTTCCTGGTGACCTCATGAGCCGAGCACTGTCCGCACGCAGGAATGACTCCATCGCCGCTCCGTACAGCGCGGCCTGGCCGACCCCGGCACAGCTGGCCACGCTCGGCACCGTGCTGTGCCTGTACCACGCCGACGGCAACGAGCTGGGCGGCTGGCGCCAGGCCGTACGCGTGCATGCCTGCCAGGGCGTGGACAGCGAAGGCCTGCGCGAAAGCCTGTGCTTCCTCGATGGCCGCGGCCGCTGCGTGTGGCGCCTGTACCTGCTGCCGGACAGCGACTTCCTGGCCTGGGACCGGCTGGTCGCCGCGCTGCCGCCGGGCCCGGAACACGACAGCGATGCCAGCGTCGGCGAACGCCTGTGGCGGCGCCTGGCCGGCCATCTGGGGGGGCAGCGCTGGCGCCTGTGCGCGCTGCGCCTGCATGCCGCCGACGATGGCCGCACCCTGGCCGCCAGCCTGTCGACCCTGTCCTCGCTGGGCGCAGCCACCGCGCGCCGCATTGCACGGCTGGAAGGTGCCGAAGGCGAGCTGGCAATCGACGATTGCTGCTGTGCCGATGCCGCGCGGCGTCCGGCGCCACGGATTCCCGGCGACCTGCCGCTGATCCGCCTGTGACCCACTCCTGATGGAACGCCTGTCGGCCACGGACGGCCTCTCAACGCATCTGCAACCCCGAAGGAAGACCCCGATGAAGCTCCAGACAGCCAGCGTCATGCTGCTGCTCGCCGCCAGCGGCGTGGCCAGCGCGCAGCCCTCCGATATCGCCCGTGACCACGACAGCATCCTTGCCATGCAGGGTGAGTACACCGTGGACTTCGCCTTTGACGAGACCGTGCTGCTGAAGCCGGGCTACGAGCGCGCACCGGCGATGCGCAGTGGCGGCAACGAAGTGGTCATCGTGGTCGAAGACACCCCGAAGCGCATCGTGCTGCAGCACCTGCTGCTGGACGAGAAGAGCGGCCACATCACCAAACACTGGCGCCAGGACTGGGTCTACGAAGCGCCGAACCGTTTCGAGTTCAGTGCCGACCAGACCTGGAAGGTGCGCAGCATTCCGGCGGCGGTGAACCAGGGCGCCTGGACCCAGTGCGTGTACGAAGTGAGCGACGCACCGCGCTACTGCGGCACCGGCACGTGGACCTACACCAACAACGTGCCGAGCTGGAGCAGCGACCTGAGCTGGCGTCCGCTGCCGCGCCGTGAGTACACCAAGCGCAGCGACTACAACGCACTGGCCGTGATCAACCGCCACACGCTGACCCCGAACGGCTGGACCCACGAGCAGTTCAACACCAAGGTGCAGCGCAACGCCGACGGCAGCCAGGTGGAGATCGCACGCGAGTTCGGCTTCAACGACTACGTGAAGACCACCGAGGTCGATTTCACCCCGGCGCGCAACTACTGGAAGGCCACTGCCGGTTACTGGGCCAAGGTGCGCCAGCGCTGGGATGGCTTCCTCGGCCAGGCGCCGGGCGTGCACCTGAAGACCAAGATCGACGGCATGGCGATGATCATCCCGATGTTCACCCAGGCCGAAGAGATCCAGGCCGGCAAGAAGGTGAAGGACAAGCAGATCGACGACGTGTTCGCCAAGTACGTGGAAAAGGCCCAGTAAGTCGAGCCATGCTCGACTCCACGGCAGCATCCACGCGTGGTGTGGATGTGCTGTGCCGGATATCCGCTCCTGGTAGGTGCCGAGCTTGCTCGGCACGCTCTCCATCGGTGATCGCACACCGCATCCACGCCATGAGTGGATGCGATGCACTCAAGACGCCTTCTCGCCCAAGGTGGTCAGGTCCAGCCCGGCGTCCTGGAAGGCACGCAGGGTGGCCTGCAGGCTGGCCTCGTCATCGCGGGTGCGGACGCCCATGACAGCTTGGTGGCAACGCACTCGATCCGTGCTGCAGGCGCTCCGGTCCGGCAGCAGCAGCGCGGTCTGTGCGACGAGGATCGCCATGTGCGCCACTTCCTTTCTCGGTTTCGGTTGGCCCCGGTAGAACCGGTCGAACTCAGTACGCAGGTCGGCCACCACGTCGGCATCGCTGCGCGTGCGTGACACGCTGGCCGGAACCAGATAGGTCGGGTGGCCCTCGTGGAAGGCTTGCGCTTCATCGGCCAGCACCGTTTCCAGCACGAAAGCCTGCACCGCGTCAGGAACATAGCCCTCCGCCGCGCGGGCGCCTGCGGGTAGCACCGCGGTGAGCAGCGGGGAACTGGCGAGAAGGATGCGCAGACAGACGCCGTATTTCATTTTCATTCCTTGAACATCGGGAGCGCGGTGAACGAGGTTCCGCTTCCGGACGATCTGATCGGGTGGGGCGCGCAGCATAGCGCCCCACCCGAGCGTGTCACGATCGCGTCAGGCTTCGCGCAGGGCCAGTGCCGGTGGCGTATGCAGGATCGCGCGCGTGCCCCACCAGCCTGCCAGCAGGCTCAAGCCGATGCCGACCACGCCGCCGATCAGCAGGCCCGGCCACGGCGGCAGCAACGGCAGCTCGAACACCTTCTGCGAGACCGCCACACCGATCGCAGCGGCCGCGCCCACCGCCAGCAACGCGGCCAGCGTGCCCAGCGCACCGAATTCCACCAGTACCGCGCCACGCAGCTGGCGCCGGGTCGCGCCCAGCGTGCGCAGCACTGCGCTGTCGTAGCGCCGCTCGCCCGCCGTGGCCTGCAGTGCGGCCAGCAGCACCAGCACGCCGGCGAGCAGGCTGAACACCATCACCAGCTGCACCGCCTGCGCCACCCGTTCCATCACATCGCGCACCTGCGAGATCACCGCGTCCACGTCCAGCAGCGACAGGTTCGGCTGCGCGCGTACCAGCTCGCCCAGTCCGGCGGCCTTGCCGGCCGGTAGATGGAATGCCGACAGCAGGTTGTGTGGCGTATCGCCCACCGCGTTCGGGTTCAGCAGCACGAAGAAGTTCGGACGGAAGGTGTTCCAGTCCGCCTTGCGCACGCTGGTGACAGTGAACTCGCGCTCCTGCTCGCCCACCGCAATGGTGATGCGGTCGCCCGGATACACGCCGTAGCGCTTGGCCCAGCCGATTTCGACCGAGGCTTCGGCGGCGGTGCTGTCTGCCTTCCAGAACGTACCGTTGACCAGCGTGTTGGCTGGCGGGAAGCTGCTGCGCCAGCTGAAGTTCAACGGCCGGTTTTCGTCATCGTCATCGCGCTGGCCTTCGCCGGACGCCGGCTGCCCGCTCTGTTCCGGCGAGCGGTCCACGCGCAGCGGCGGCTTGCCGTTGATCGCGATCAGGCGGCCGGTGGCCATCGGTTCGATGCTGGCGTCGTTGGCGCCCAGTCCACGCAGCGCGGCCAGCACGTTGTCGCGCTGCTCGGGCTGGATGTTGATCAGGAAGTAGTTCGGCGTATCCGCGGGCAGTCGCTCGCGCCACTGCTGCAGCAGGCCGGGACCGGTCACCGCCAGCAGCAACAGCGCGCACAGCGACAGCGACAGCCCCACCAGCTGCATCACCGCCAGCATCCGGCGCCGGGTCAGCGCCGCCAGGCCCAGTCGCCAGTTGCCATGCAGACGGTGCTGCAGGCCGCGCAGCAGCTGCAGCAGCACGAAGCCGACCACGCCGGCCGCCACCGCCAGCGCGGCCAGGCCGCCCAGCACCCACAACGCCAGCTTGAGATCACCGGTGACCTGCACCGCCAGCAGCAGACTGGCCGCCAACGCCGCCACGTAGGCCAGCAGCGAAGCCGGCGGCAGGGCGGCGAAGGAACGGTTGAGCACCCGCATCGGCGGCACCCCGCGCAGGCGCAGCAGCGGCGGCAGGCCGAAGCCGAACAGCAGCAACAGCCCGATGCCGGCGCCGGTCAGCGCGGGCATCGCTTCCGGCAACGGCAGGCGCTGCGGCACCAGGCTGCCCAGCACCTGCACCAGGCCTTCCTGCGCAGCCATGCCGAGGGCAATGCCGAGTGCACAGGCCGGCACCGCCAGCATCAGCAGCTGCAGTGCCAGGCCGGACAGGATGTCGCGCTGGCGCGCACCCAGGCAGCGCAGGATCGCCACCTGGTCGATGCGGCGCAGGGCGAAGCGGTTGGCCGCCAGTGCCGTGGCCACGCCGGCCAACAGCACCGCCAGCAGCGCGCTCAGGCCGAGGAAGCGCCCGGCCAGGTCGAAGGCCTGGCGTACGCCACGCTGGGTGTCGTCCACGCTCAGCAGGCGCAGGCCCTTGATCTGCGGCAGTAGCCACTGGCGCAGCGCAGCAACCTGGTCGGCCGGCCCGGCGAACATCAGCCGGTAGTTGATGCGGCTGCCCGGACCGAGCAGGCCGGTGCCTTCCACATCGGCGCGGTTGACCAGCAGGGTGGGGGAAAGCGTAAGCAGGTCGCCGCCGGTATCCGGCTCGGCCTCGATGATGCCGGCGATGCGCAGCGTGCCAGCGCCGAATTCAAGGTCGTCACCGGCCTTCAGTCCCAGCCCCTGCAGCAGGCGTGGGTCGGCATAGGCCTGGCCCTTGGCCGGCATGCCGGCGTTGTCGATCAGGGCGCCCCCGGGCGTGGCTCGCACCCGCAGCGTGCCACGCAGCGGATAGCCCGCCTGCACCGCTTTGATGCTGGCCATCTGGCTGGCATCACCGTTGAACAGCACGCTGCCGAAGCTGGCGATGCGGGTATGCGCCAGACCGCGTCGCTGCGCCTCGTCGGCGAACGCCTGCGGCGGGTCATCGCGCCCGGCGATGCCGAGGTCGCCGCCAAGCATTTCCGCTGCGCTGCCGGTCAGTGCCAGGTTGACCCGGTTCACCAGCGTGCCGACCGCGGTCATCACCGCCACGCCCAGCACCAGCGCGGCGAACACTGTCAGCAGGTCGCCGGCCAGCGCCTCGCGGCGCAGCGCGCGCCACGCGTGCCGCAGCAGGTTCATGCCTGCGCCCCACGCTCGACCGGCAGCAGGCGGCCGTCGTCGATGCGGTGGATGTACTGGCAACGCTGGGCCAGGCGCAGGTCGTGAGTGACCAGCACCAGGGTGGTGCCGCTGCCGGCGTTGAGTTCGAACAGCAGGTCGCTGATGTGCTGGCCGGTGGCGTGGTCCAGCGAACCGGTCGGTTCGTCGGCGAACAGGATGCGCGGGCGGGTGACGAAGGCACGTGCCAGCGCCACGCGCTGCTGCTCGCCGCCCGACAACTGGCGTGGGTAGTGGCGGGCACGATGGCCCAGGCCGACCTGCGCCAGTACCTCGTCGACGCGTGCGCGGTCCTCGCGCCCGGCCAGCTCCAGCGGCAACGCGACGTTCTCGGCGGCGGTCAGCGCCGGCAGCAGGTGGAAGCTCTGGAACACGAAGCCGACCTCGCGTGCGCGCAGCTGGGCGCGGGCTTCCTCGTCCAGCGCCGCCAGATCCTGGCCGGCCAGCGCGATGCTGCCGCGGCTGGGCAGGTCAAGCCCGGCCAGCAGGCCGAGCAGGGTGGTCTTGCCGGAACCGGACGCGCCGACGATGGCCACGCTGGTGCCTTCATGGACGGTCAGGGTGATGTTGTCCAGTATGTGGACTTCACCCTCCGGGCCCTGCACGGATTTGCCGACCTGTTCGACGGCGATGGCGACGGGCGCGCTGCGGGGGGACAGGCTGTCGATGAGGAGACTCCAATGCGCAAGACGGGATGGAGCCGGCGAGCCGGCGCGATGATGGTGCTGTTGCTGGGGTTACTGCTGCTGCCCGGGCTGGCCTCTGCCAAAGGTCCGGCCGGCACGGTGCTGGTGCTCGGCGACAGCCTCAGTGCTGCCCACAATATCCCTGCCGACGCCGGCTGGGTCAGCCTGCTGCAGCAGCGGGTCAGGCAGCAGTCGAAAACCCCGGCGCGCATCGTCAATGCCAGCATGAGCGGTGAGACCACCGCCGGCGCTCTGACCCGCCTGCCGGGCCTGCTGGCCAAGGAGAAACCGACTGTGGTGGTGATTGCCCTCGGCGGCAATGACGCACTGCGCGGGCTGACCCCGGCGCAGGTGCAGGGCAACCTGGAAAAGATGGTGCAGGCCAGCCAGAAGGCTGGTGCCAAGGTGCTGCTGCTGGGCATCGATGTACCACCCAACTATGGGGCGGGTTATCGCCAGCGGCTGGCGGCGGCCTACAAGGCACTGGCCACGCAGTACAAGGTGCCGCTGCTGCCGTTCCTGCTGGAAGGTGTGGCACTGCAGCCCGGGCTGATGCAGGCTGATGGCCTGCACCCGACCGCGCAGGCGCAGCCGAAGGTGCTGGACAACGTCTGGCCATTGCTGCGGCCCCTGCTCTGAACGATTTACATCCCTCTTGACGGAACTTCACATCGCGTCCACCGTCGATCCGGCATGTTTCACAAAGCTGAAGTTAGAGGGAATCACATGCGTCAGACGAAGGAGACCTCCGGCTTGGTGCTGGTGGTCGAAGACAACCGCAACATCTCCGAGATGATCGGGGAATACCTGGAAGGTCGCGGCTTCGAAGTCGACTATGCACAGGACGGCCTGGATGGCTACCGCCTTGCGGCGGAGAACAGCTATGACGTCGTGGTGCTCGACTTGATGTTGCCGCGCCTGGATGGCATCGAAGTGTGCCGTCGCCTGCGCAACGATGCGCGCAAGTCCACCCCGGTGCTGATGCTCACGGCACGCGACACGCTGGATGACAAGCTCACCGGGCTCGGTTTCGGCGCCGATGACTATCTGACCAAGCCGTTCGCGATCCAGGAGCTGGAAGCACGCCTGCGCGCGCTGATCCGTCGCGAACGCCGTCAGGTCGGTTCGGAAGTGCTCAAGGTCGCCGACCTGGTGCTCGATCCGGTCAGCATGCGTGCCACCCGTGCCGGCACCGAGCTGCAGCTGTCGCCGATCGGCCTGCGCCTGCTGACCATCCTGATGCGCGAATCGCCGCGCGTGGTCACCCGCCAGGAGATCGAGCGCGAGATCTGGGGCAACGGGCTGCCGGATTCGGACACCCTGCGCAGCCATCTGTACAACCTGCGCAAGATCATCGACAAGCCGTTCGACCGCCCGCTGCTGCACACCGTACAGAGCGCCGGTTACCGCATTGCCGATATCGCCCAGCCGATGGCCTGAGCAGGGCCATCGCCGGTGCAGCAGCAAGCCCGGCCGGGCAACGGCCACGCACCAGGGCAGGGCATGACCGGCAGGCGGTACCGCCGGTCAGCGCCCATGCACGACTACGGCGCGGTGCGCTGCCTATAATCGCAGCGCTCCGACCGGGACCCCGCAATGCCGCACGGCCTGCCGCGCAAGATCCGTATCGCTTTCATCCTGCAGGCAGTGCTGGCCAGCCTGGGCATCCTGCTCGGTGCCTGGCTGGTATCGCTGGTGATCAAGCACAGCCTGGTCGGCGCCGCCCTGCGCGAGGAAGCGGCGTACTTCTGGACCCTGCACGAGGCCTCGCCGGTGCAGCCGCCACCCAACACCCAGAACATCCGTGGCTACCTGCTGGAAAGCGGGCAGTCGGCGTTGTCGTTGCCGGCCAACCTGCGCAATCTGGAGCCGGGCTTCCACGAACTGCGCAAGGACGACCAGCTGGTACTGGTCGATGTGCGCCCGGCCGGCCGCCTGTACCTGGTGTTCCTGCGTTCGCGCGCGGAAATGCTGGCGTTCTGGTTCGGCATCGTGCCGGTGCTGCTGACCCTGCTGGCGGTGTATGGCGCCAGCTGGGTGACCTATCGCGCCTCCAAGCGGCTGGTGTCGCCGGTGAACTGGCTGGCGCGCCGTGTCTCGCGCTGGGACCCGGGCCATCCCGAGGCGGCCGACCTGGAGCCGAACAAGCTGCCGGCGGACATGCAGGGCGAGACCCGGCAGCTGGCCGCCGCACTGCATTCACTGGCCAACCGGGTCAGCGCGCACGTGGCCCGTGAGCGCAACTTCACCCGCGATGCCAGCCATGAGCTGCGCACACCGCTGACCGTGATCCGCGTGGCCAGCGACATGGCGCTGGGCGATGACAGTCTGCAGCCGCGCCTGCGCCGCAGCCTCCAGCGTATCCAGCGCGCCGGGCGTGACATGGAGGCAGTGATCGATGCGTTCCTGATCCTGGCCCGCGAGGCCGATGTCGAGCCGCAGATCGAGCTGTTCGACGTCAACGACATCGTCCGCTACGAGGTGGACAACGCCAACGAGCTGCTGGGTACGCGTCCGGTATCGGTGCACCTGCACAGCGATGGTCCGGTGCAGCTGCATGCGCCGCCACGGGTGCTGCAGGTGGTGGTCAGCAATCTGGTGCGCAACGCCTGCAGCTATACCGACGAAGGGCGCATCGACGTGCACGTGCACAACGACCGGGTGGTGGTGCGCGACACCGGCATCGGCATGTCCGCCGAGGCGCTGTCGCGCGCGTTCGAGCCGTTCTACCGCGCCGAGCCGAGCCGCCCGCAGGGTACCGGCCTGGGCCTGTCGATCGTGCGTCGGCTGTGTGATCGCTTCGGCTGGAAGGTCAGCCTGGCCAGTGAGCCGGGCAAGGGCACCGAAGCCACGGTGATTTTCCGCTGACGCCACGCCGGGCATGGCCCGGCGCTACCACGGTGCTTGGCCGGGGTCGGATCCCGTTGCCACGCAACGGGCTCTGACCCCACGCCCGATCCCGGTAGATCCACGCCATGCGTGGATGGGCGGCGGTAGCGCCGGGCCATGCCCGGCGTCGGCAATGGCTCAGTTGCAGTTGACCTTCGGCGCCAGTGCCCTGGTCCAGATCGCATAGCCGGCCGGGGTCATGTGCAGCATGTCCTCGCGGAACAGCGACGCATCCGGCTGGCCGTCGGTGCCGAGCATCGGCGTGTAGACGTCGGTGAAGCCGGTGTTGGGCAGCTTGGCCAGGGCCGCCTTGATCAGCGTGTTGGCCTCGTTGATCGCCGGCAGCAGGTGCGCGCGCGACGGGCTTGGCTTAATCGACAGGTACTCCACCTTCGTCTTCGGCAGGTCGCGATGCACGCGCTGCACGAAGGCAACCACATCGTCGCGCACCTGCACGGCGCTGCGGCCGCTGTTGAGGTCGTTGTCACCGGCGTAGAAGAACACCTTGCACGGTGCATACGGCACCACGATCTGGCCGGCATACCAGGTGCTGTCGCGCACTTCCGAACCGCCGAAACCACGGTTGAACACCGGCTGGCCGGGGAAGTCGGCTGCCAGGCCTTCCCACATGCGGATCGAGGAGCTGCCGATGAACTCGATGCCGCCCCGTGGCGGTGGGCTGGTCTGGTCGGTGCTGGCGAAGTGGGCCATGTCGCCGGCCCAGGCCACGTTGGAGACCTGCTCGGGCACGCGCGGCGGCTTGGCCGGGCTCAGCGCCTGAGCCAGCGGTGCGGCGGTCAGCAGGCCCAGCATCAGCAGGCAGGTACGGCGACGGGACATCAGGCGCTCCAGCAGGGAAGGGGAAAGCCATCATAGAAGCTGGGCCGGGCCGGGGCTTGCCCCTGGCAGGCCATTGGCCAGGGCCGCCCGGCGTACGGCTGGCGGCCTTGTGGCAAAATGGCGGCCATCTGCCTATCCCTGTGCACCCATGATTCCCTGCCGTGCGTCTGAGCGGTCGCTGCGCCGCGCCCCTGTTGCTGGATGTTCCACCCGTGGCTGATCAGTTCGGCCATCTGCCCCGCGGCCCGCGCCGCATCTTCCAGGCCGCCCGCTGGTCCTGGCAGGGCCTGCGCGCCGCCTGGCTGCATGAGTCCTCGTTCCGGCTGGAGGTCTACCTGCTGATCCTGCTGACCCCGGTCGCGGTCTGGCTGGGCCAGACCCCGGTCGAGCGCGCGCTGCTGATCGGCTCGATGCTGCTGGTGCTGGCGATGGAACTGGCCAACTCGGCCATCGAGGCGGTGATCGAGCGCTACGGCAGCGAGATCCATGAGCTGGCCGGGCGCGCCAAGGACATGGGCTCGGCGGCGGTGTTCATGCTGATGATGAACGTGCTGCTGTGCTGGGGCCTGGTACTGGTGCCGCGCCTGTTCCCGGCCAGCGCCGGCTGATCCTTCTTCCTCCCCCTTGTTGAAGACTTCCCATGTCCCTTGAGTTTCTCGCCGATCCGAACGTCTGGTTGACCCTGTTCACCCTTAGTGCGCTGGAAATCGTGCTCGGCATCGACAACCTGGTGTTCATTTCCATCGCGGTCAGCAAGCTGCCCGAGCACCGCCGCCCGTTCGCACGCCGGCTCGGCATCGCCGTGGCCTGCATCACCCGTATCGGCCTGCTGGTGTCCCTGGCATACCTGGCGCACATGCAGGCGAACCTGTTCACCGTGGCCGGCATGGGCATTTCCATCCGCGACCTGGTGCTGATCGTCGGTGGCCTGTTCCTGATCATCAAGGGCTGGATGGAGATCAAGGAAATGATCACCGGTGGCGAGGATGAGGACCCGAGCACGACCAAGACCTCGGCTGTGTTCGGCTACGTGATCGCGCAGATCGCGATCATCGACATCGTGTTCTCGCTGGATTCGGTGATCACTGCCGTCGGCATCGCCGACCACGTGCCGGTGATGGTCGCCGCGATCCTGCTGTCGGTGGCGGTGATGCTGCTGGCCGCCAACCCGCTGGGCCGCTTCATCGATGCCAACCCGACCGTGAAGATGCTGGCCCTGGCCTTCATCCTGCTGATCGGTGCGGTGCTGATCCTGGATGGCCTGGACGTGCACGTGCCCAAGCCCTACATCTACGCGGCGATGGGCTTCTCGGTGCTGGTGGAGTGGCTGAACCTGCTGATGCGCCGCCGCGCACGCGAACACCACGTGCCGGGCGCCGGCGACTGGTAAGCGGCTCACAGGCAAGCGTGTCACCCCGAACCCCCGGCCCTGCCGGGGGTTCTTCGTTTCGGGGCCGCTGCGCCCGCCGGGCATGGCCCGGCGCTACCGTTCGTGGCGTGGTCTGGTAGCGCCGCGCCATGCCCGGCGGGGAGGTTCCCGCCAGCTGTGAATTGAGATCAACAGTGTTTTCCCGGGGCGAGGCTTAATCCGGGCCGGTAAAGCGCGCAGGCTACGCGCTCTTTCCCAGGACCTGCCCCCACGCAGGATGACCCCATGAACTCCAGAGCCGCCTTGTTGGCCCTCGCTGTTGGCGCTTTCGCCATCGGCACTACCGAATTCGCGCCGATGGGCCTGCTGCCGGTCATTGCCGACGGCGTAGGCGTGAACATCCCCACCGCCGGCATGTTGATCACGGCCTACGCCGTGGGCGTCATGCTGGGTGCACCTGTGATGACCCTGCTGATGGGACGCTTCGGCAAGCGCACTGCGCTGATGCTGCTGATGTCGATCTTCGTGGTCGGCAACCTGCTGTCGGCACTGGCCCCGAACTACGGCCTGCTGCTGTTGTCGCGCCTGGTCACCAGCCTCAATCACGGTGCCTTCTTCGGCATCGGTGCGGTGGTCGCCGCCAGCCTGGTACCGAAGGAAAAGCAGGCGGCCGCCGTGGCGACCATGTTCATGGGCCTCACCATCGCCAACATCGGCGGTGTGCCGCTGGCCACCTGGGTGGGGCAGCAGCTGGGCTGGCGCCTGTCCTTCGCCGGCACGGCGGTGCTGGGCCTGGTCGCGATCACCGCGCTGGGCCTGGCCCTGCCGGCATCCGCGCCCGATGCGCGTCCGGACGTGCGCCGCGAACTGAAGGCGATCCTGCAGCCGCAGGTGCTGCTGGCCATGGCCACCACAGTGCTCGGCGCCGGCGCGATGTTCACCCTCTACACCTACGTGGCGCCGGTGCTGACCGAGCTGACCGGCGCCTCCAACGCCTTCATCGCGATGTCGCTGGCCCTGATCGGCATCGGCTTCACCTTCGGCAATGGCATCGGCGGGCGCATGGCCGACTGGTCGCTGGATGGTGCCACCCGCATCCTGCTGGCGGTACTGGCCGTGTTGATGTTCGTGCTGCCGCTGGCCTTCATGAATCACGCCACGGCGGCGCTGGGCGTGCTGCTGTTCGGTGCCGCGACCTTCGCGATCGTGCCGCCGCTGCAGATCCGGGTGATGCAGGCGGCCAGCGAGGCGCCAGGCCTGGCGTCGTCGATCAACGTCGGTGCGTTCAATCTCGGCAATGCGCTCGGTGCAGCACTGGGTGGTGCGGTGATCAGTTCGGGCCTGGGCTACGCCGCGATTCCGGTGGCCGGTGGCCTGCTGGCGGCCTCAGGGTTGCTGCTGGCATGGCTGGGGCGTCCGCGCGCTGCGGTGGCTGAGGCCTGCTGAGGAGTGTTGGATTCCGGCAGGGCTTGCAGCCCTGCACCCGCTGCAATCAACGTCAACGGCAAAAGCCGGCGCTGGTTTTCTGAGGGTTGGGCGGGGTGGTGTGGGTTGGCAGGACACGCCGTGAACCCATCCATGGGGGCTCGATGGCGCCATCCATGGCGCCAACGGTCCTGCCAACCCACACCGCCCCACCTCCGACAGATTGCCGCGATCGGTCGGAAAGGCGTTCTGCTTTGGTAGGTGTCGACCTTGGTCGACACGAATGCCTGAAGAACCGGCTTTTGCTTTTATTTTTTTCTTTTGATCTTCCCGCGGTGCGCAGGAAACCGTATGAGGCCGGGCGGGTGGGCGTGGCGGGGGTGTCCGCGGCATGGATGCCGCGGCCAAGCCTCCAGGGACGGATTCACGGCGTCCCCCGCCATGCCCACCCGCCCGGACTATTCAGGCGATCCATGAGCATGGCCACCGCGGAGGGGGCGGCGCCCGATGGCCGGTCTTTCACCCGAACCATGGCATGCTCGGCGCCAAGCCCACCCGGAACCTTCGCCATGCGCCTGTTCACCCGCGTCCTGCCCTTGATGCTGCTGGCTTCACTGCTCTCCGGCTGTGGCTACAACGCCATCCAGCAGAAGGATGAAGCGGTCAAGGCCAGCTGGTCCGAAGTGCTCAACCAGTACAAGCGCCGTGCCGACCTGGTACCCAACCTGGTGCAGACCGTGAAAGGCTTTGCCAGCCAGGAAGAGCGCGTGCTGACCGAAGTCACCAACGCCCGCTCGCGGGTCGGTCAGATCAACGTCAACGCCGACGACGAAGCCTCGCTCAAGCAGTTCCAGCAGGCCCAGGGCGAACTCGGCAGCGCGTTGTCGCGGCTGCTGGTGGTCACCGAGAATTATCCGGTGCTCAAGTCCGACCAGAACTTCCGCGATCTGCAGGCGCAGCTGGAAGGTACCGAGAACCGCATCACCGTCGCCCGCGGTCGCTACATCCAGCAGGTGCAGGACTACAACACCTACATCCGCTCGTTCCCGCAGGTGATCACCGCCAAGATCTTCGGCTACAAGACCAAGCCGAACTTCACCGTGGACAACGAAGCGCAGATCTCCAACGCGCCGGCGGTGGATTTCGGCAGCGCGCCGCAGCAGCAGCCGGCTCCGCAGCCGGGCCATTGACCCATGCGCCTGGCCACTGCGCTGCTGGCCCTGCTGCTGTGGCTGCCGTTGGCGTCGCAGGCCCAGCAGCTGGCGCCGATTCCGGCGCTGGACTCGCCGGTGGTCGATACCACCGGAACGCTGGATGCCGCGCAGAAGCAGGCGCTGGTGCAGCAGGCACTGGACCTGCAGCAGCGCAAGGGTAGCCAGCTGCAGGTGCTGGTGGTGCCCAGCACCCAGCCTGAGGACATCGCGCAGTACACCACGCGGGTCTTCGACCAATGGCAGGTCGGCCGCAAGGGCGTGGATGACGGTGTGCTGCTGGTGGTGGCGAAGGACGACCGGCGCGTGCGCATCGAACCGGGCTACGGCCTGGAGGGCGCCATTCCCGATGCCATCGCCAACCGGGTCATCCAGGAATATCTGGTGCCGCGCTTCCGAGCCGGCGACTACGCCGGTGGCATCACCGATGCCACCGCGGTGCTGGTGAAGATCGTCGATGGCGAGGCACTGCCGGCGCCGGTCAGCGGCCAGCGGGGCCGCGAGCCCGACGGTGGCGGCGATACCTGGTTCCTGGCCCTGTTCATCGGTGTATTCGCCGGCAGCATCCTGCGCGGCGTGTTCTCGCGCGTGCCGCGACCGTTGCGTGGCCTGCTCGGCGGTGCCGGTGCCGCACTGGCGGCGTTCCTGTTCACCTCCACCCTGCTGGCCAGTGGCCTGGCGGGCATCGTCGGCCTGATCGTGGCCATGCTGTCCGGCCATCCCGGGCGCTTTGCCGGTGGTGGAGGCTGGGGCGGTGGCAGTTGGGGCGGCGGAGGCGGCTTCGGCGGGGGCGGTGGATTTGGTGGTGGCGGCGGCTGGGGCGGCGGCGGTGGCCGTTCCGGCGGCGGCGGTGCTTCGGGAGGCTGGTGATGATCCAACGTCTGTGTCGCCATGTATTTTCGCCGTCGGTGCGGCGTGCGTTCCCGCCGGCCACGCTGCAGGCGATCACCGAGGCCATCGCGGCCGGTGAGCAACGCCACGGTGGCCAGGTGATGTTCGCGGTCGAAGCCGACCTGCCGTGGGCCGCGTTGTGGCACAAAGTGACCCCGCGCCAGGCCGCCGAACACGCCTTCGCCCGCCTGCGTACCTGGGACACGGCCCACAACAACGGCGTGCTGATCTACCTGCTGCTGGCCGATCACGCGATCGAGATCGTCGCCGACCGCGGCCTGCACGGCCGGGTCAGCCCGGCGCAGTGGCAGCGGGTCTGCACCCACCTGCGCGAGGGCCTGCGTGGTTCCAATCCGGTGGAAGCGCTGCAGGATGCCATCGACGAGGTCTCCAGCCTGATCGAAGGGCACTTTCCAGCCTCGACGCGGTCGAACGATGACGCGTTGCCGAACTCGCCCCAGCTCCTTGGTTGAGCCGGGGCGGCACTGGCCCGAGAATAGGCGTTCAACCGCAAGGCACCTTCCATGATCTATTTCCACGACATCGACCCCATCGCCCTCTCGCTGGGGCCGATCAAGGTGCACTGGTACGGCATCATGTACCTGCTCGGCTTCACCGCAGCCTGGCTGCTGGGCCGCAAGCGCATCGCCGATGGGCGCCTGCCGGGCGTCGATGCCAACGGCTTCTCCGACCTGCTGTTCTACGCCATGCTCGGCGTGGTGCTGGGCGGGCGCATCGGCTACATGCTGTTCTACGCGCTGGGCGATTTCCTGCACAACCCGCTGCTGCTGTTCAAGGTGTGGGATGGCGGCATGAGTTTCCACGGCGGCCTGTTGGGCGTGATTGCCGCCTGCTGGTGGTGGTCGCGCAAGCACAAGCTGCATTTCTTCGACACCATGGATTTCATGGCGCCGCTGGTGCCGCTGGGCCTGGGCTTCGGCCGTATCGGCAATTTCATTGGTGCCGAGCTGTGGGGCAAGTACACCGACGGCAGCTGGGGCGTGGTGTTCCCGTCCGGCCTGCCGGCACCGCTGAACCAGCTCGACCACGCCACCCTGCAGGCGCAGTTCGCGACCGGCGCGTTGAACCAGTTCGCCCGCCATCCCTCGCAGCTGTATGAAGCGTTGCTGGAAGGCCTGGTGATGTTCGTGGTGCTGTGGGCGGTATCGGCCAAGCCACGCCACCGCTACCTGGTGGGTGGCCTGTTCGCGCTGATGTACGGTCTGTTCCGCTTCGCGGTGGAGTTCGTGCGCATGCCCGACAACGGCGTCTACGTGGCCTTCGACTGGCTGACCCGTGGCCAGATCCTCAGCCTGCCGCTGATCGCCTTCGGCCTGGTGCTGCTGGTGATGTCGCGCCGCGCGCCGGTACTGCAGCCGCAGCTGCCGGTGGCTGCCGAGGGCAAGGCATGAAGGCTTACCTGGACCTGCTCTCGCACGTGCTGGAACACGGTGCCGAGAAGAGCGACCGCACCGGTACCGGCACCCGCAGCGTGTTCGGCTGGCAGATGCGTTTCAACCTGGCCGACGGCTTCCCGCTGGTCACCACCAAGAAGCTGCACCTGCGCTCGATCATCCACGAGCTGTTGTGGTTCCTGAAGGGCGACACCAACATCGGCTACCTGAAGGACAACCAGGTGCGGATCTGGGACGAGTGGGCCGACGAGAACGGCGACCTCGGCCCGGTCTACGGCAAGCAGTGGCGCAGCTGGGCCACTGCCGATGGCGGTGAGATCGACCAGATGCAGTGGCTGGTGGACGAGATCAAGCGCAACCCCGATTCGCGGCGGCTGGTGGTCAGCGCCTGGAACGTGGGCGAGCTCTCGCAGATGGCGCTGATGCCGTGCCACAACCTGTTCCAGTTCTACGTGGTGGACGGCAAGCTCAGCTGCCAGCTGTACCAGCGCAGCGGCGACATTTTCCTCGGTGTGCCGTTCAACATCGCCAGTTACGCGCTGCTGACCCACATGGTGGCGCAGGCCACCGGCCTGGGCGTGGGTGACTTCGTGCACACGCTGGGCGATGCGCACCTGTATTCGAACCACTTCGAGCAGGCCCGCGAGCAGCTGTCGCGTGAGCCGCGCGCGCTGCCGAAGCTGTGGTTGAACCCGGAGGTAACCGACCTGTTCGGCTTCCAGTTCGACGACATCCGCATCGACGGCTACGATCCGCATCCGGCGATCAAGGCGCCGGTGGCGGTATGAGCGCGCGCATGCTTTCCCGCTGCCTGTTGGCGCTGTGTGCCGCGCTGCCTCTGGGCATGGCCCAGGCCGCACCGTCGGATACGCTGTCGCTGGCCAGGCAGGTCAATGAGCAGATCGTGCACAAGCACATGCGCGAGGAAGTGCAGGCGTTCGCCGGGGCATTCAACGGCAGCACGATGATGCCCCAGGATGTGCCGGAAGGCTGCCGGGCACAGATGAGTGAGGCGGTGACCGGCATGTACACGGCGATGACCGAGCACCTGAAGGCGGGCGTCGAGAACCCGGCGTATCAGCGTGAGCTTGAACAGGGTCTGGCCACCGTCTATTCCAACGACCAGCTGAAGGCGTTCCTGGCGCGCGGCGCCAGTGACGATATCGCTGCGCTGTCGGCAGAGATCCTGTCGGGACCGGGCCTGAAGGAGATCGAAGAGGCGCAGAAGCAGAAGATCCTCGCTGGCCTGGATGAGCAGACCACGTCCAGCCCTGCGCTGGCTGCGGCATTGCAGGCCGCCAGTGCCGCGAACGCTGCCTGCGAACGCCTGCAGATCGATGCCAGCTGAGGAGGTGGTAGCAATGAAGCTGTCGATGATCGTGGCGCTGGACCGCAATCGTGGCATCGGCCAGGGCAATGCCATGCCCTGGCACCTGCCGGATGATTTCAAGCATTTCAAGGCGCTCACCCTGGGCAAGCCGATCCTGATGGGGCGCAAGACCGCCGAGTCGATCGGCCGCGTGCTGCCGGGGCGGACCAACCTGGTGCTGACCCGCAGCGGCCAGGTGCCATTCGAGGGCATGCGCGCGGTGGCGTCACTGGACGAGGCGAAGGCGATTGCCGAAGGCGAGGGCGCCAGCGAACTGTGCATCATCGGCGGCGGCGAGATCTTCCACCAGCTGCTGGACCAGGCCAGCGACCTGTACCTGACCTGGGTCGATGCAGAAGTCCCCGCCGACACGCATTTCCCTGAGGTGGACGCGGATGACTGGCAGGAAGTGAGCAGCGAGCCGCACCCGGCCGATGAACGCCACGCCTACGCGTTCCGCTTCGTGCACTACGTGCGCCGCTGACCGCCGCGCATCTGTAGAGCCGAGCCATGCTCGGCTGCTTTCCGCGGACACCTCCCGTAGCCGAGCATGGCTCGGCTCTACAGGATTGCCTACGGCATCCGGTAATGCCCGATGATCGTGTGCTGGAACAACAGGTTCTCTTCCCGCGTGCCGCGCGCGATGTTGTGCAGCACCAGCGGCGTGCCATCGGCCAAGCGCCGGTCGGAGACGATGCCCACATGCAGCAGGCCGTTGCCGTTGAGTTTCCAGGCGACGATGTCGCCGGCTGCGTAGTCGGCGGCGGCGGTGCTGATCGGCTGCTGCCAGCGCTGTCGCTCGAACCAGCGCATCAGGTTCGGGACGCGACGATGATCGATGTTGCGGTCCGGCCGTGACAGGCCCCAGATCGCCGGATAGGCGTTGAAGTTGCCGCGCATGTCTTCGTGCACGCGGGCCTGCAGGTCCAGGCCCTGGCTGCGCAGGGCACGCACCACCACGTCAGTGCATACGCCGCGATCCAGTGGCACGTCGCCGCCGGGATAGGCCAGCACCTGGTAAGCAGGGTCGTAGCGGGTGGTGACGCCGATCTGCGCGCGTGCCGCAGCCACCAGCGGCGGTGAGGCGGCCTGCGCTTGCGTCGGTGCGCGTTCAGCGCTGTCCGCAGCCGTAGGAGCAGGCGGCGAGCCGGGCTGGCAGCCGCTGGCCAGAGCCAGCGTCAGCAGCAGCACCGTCCATGGTGCCCAGCCCTGTCGTGTCATGCCTGCGGTGGTGCGCCGTTGTTGTTGCCACCACCACCGTTGCCGCCAGCGCCACCACGACGGCGGCGACGACGCGGGCCGCGGTTGCCCGGGTTGGCAGCGGGCGTAGTGCCGCCGCCGTGTTCCTTGCCTTGTTCCTTGCCCGGCGCTGCGGCGGCAGGCCGCTCGTGCGCCGGGCGCGCTGGCGGGCGGGCGTTGGGCACGGGTGCCGGTACATCGCGGCCTGGCACCTGCACCACGCGCAGTTCATCGGTATCGAGCTGGATCGCGGTGAGCTTGCCGCCCCACACCGCACCGGTGTCGATGGCGTGCACGCCCTGGGTGATGGTCAGGCCCAGCGCCGACCAGTGGCCACAGACGACCTTGAGGTCACGCTCGACCCGGCCCGGCACTTCGAACCAGGGGTACAGCCCCTGTTCCTGCGTGCCCGGCGTGCCCTTGTCCTCGATGCCGATGCGCCCACGCGGGGTGCAGTAGCGCATGCGGGTGAGCACGTTGATGATCGCGCGCGAACGGTCGTAGCCGGACAGGTTCGGTGCCCAGCTCGGCTTGTCGCCGTACATGTTGCGGAACAGCTTGCGGTAGCCGGCGCCGTGCAGCTGCACTTCGACTTCAGCGGCATGCCGCTCGGCCATCTGCGTGGTCCACTTCGGCGCCAGGCCGGCGTGCACCATCATCCAGCCCAGCTCGCGGTCCACATGCACCAGCTTCTGCAGGCGCAGCCAGTCCAGCAGTTCGTCGCGATCCTCGGCCTGCACGATGCGCAGCAGGTCCGGATTGACCTTGCGCTGTTCCTCTTCGGTGCGCGCACCCACGGCCAGCAGCGAAAGGTCGTGGTTGCCCAGCACCACCACGCTGTGCTCGCGCAGCGAGTGCACCAGCCGCAGCGTTTCCAGCGACTGGCCGCCGCGGTTGACCAGGTCGCCACAGAACCACAGGGTGTCCTGCGCGGGGTCGAAGCGGATCTTCTCCAGCAATCGCTGGGTGACGTCATAGCAGCCCTGCAGGTCGCCGATCGCCCACACACTCATCGTTCGGCCTCCGTGTCAGTGCAGGGTGCGCGGGATGGCCAGCACGAAAGGTGCGACCGCCGCAGCGAATTCGGTGCCATCGTCGGCAACCATGTCGTAGTGCCCCTGCATGGTCCCGTGATCGGTCCCCAGCATGACACCGGAGGTGTAACGGAAGTCTTCACCGGGGCGCAGGCGTGGCTGCTCGCCGATCACGCCATCGCCATCGACGTGCTCGACACGGCCGTTGGCATCGGTGATGCGCCAATGGCGTGCGATCAGGCGCGCGGCGACCTGCCCCTGGTTGTGGATGCGGATCGTATAGGCGAACGCATAGCGGCCGTCTTCCGGCGCGGATTGATCGTCGAGGAAGCGCGGGGCGACTTCGACGGAGATGGCATAAACGTCAGCGTCTTCCATACCGGCAGTGTAATCAGGAGGCATTGGCCAAAGCGATGAATTCGGCCACGTCCAGCTGTTCGGCACGGGCATCGGGACGCACGCCGGCGGCAGCGAACTGCTCGGCGGACACCACGTTGTTCAGGGCATTGCGCAGCGTCTTGCGGCGCTGGCCGAAAGCGGCCTTGACCACTTCGGCAAAGCGCTTGTGATCGCGGATGTTGATCGTGGCCGGGTCGCGCGGTACCAGTCGCACCACGGCCGAATCGACCTTCGGCGGCGGCCGGAACGCGCCCGGCGGCACCACGAACAGCGAGGTCACCTCGCAGTACGCCTGCAGCATCACGCTGAGACGGCCGAACACCTTGCTGCCGGGGCCGGCGGCCATGCGGTCGACCACTTCCTTCTGCAGCATGAAGTGCATGTCGCGGATCACCGCGGCATGTTCCAGCGCATGGAACAGGATGGGCGAGGAGATGTTGTAGGGCAGGTTGCCGACCAGGCGGATCGGCTGGCCGTCGGCCAGTTCGGTGAAGTCCACGCGCAGCACATCGCGGTGGACGATGGTCAGCTCGCCCAACGGTTCGGCGGCCGCGGTCAGCGGCGCGATCAGGTCGCGGTCGAACTCGATCACCGTCAGCTTCGGGTGCACGCGCAGCAGCGGCAGGGTGATCGCACCCTGGCCCGGGCCGATCTCGACCAGGCGGTCACCGTCTTTCGGGTTGACTGCCATCACGATCTTGTCGATGTAGTGGCGGTCGGCCAGGAAATGCTGGCCAAGCTGCTTCTTGGCCGGTGCGGTGAACACCGGGCCGGAGGGGGAATGCGGGGAATTCATGCGCTCAGTGTACGTTGCCGCGCAAGCTGCGCACACAGCGTCGTTGCCGCCTGCAGGCTGGAGGGATCGGCGATGCCGCGGCCGGCAAGATCCAGCGCGGTGCCATGGTCCACGGCCACGCGCGGGTAGGGCAGGCCCAGGGTCAGGTTCACTGCCTGCTCGAAGCCTGAGTACTTCAGCACCGGCAGGCCCTGGTCGTGGTACATCGCCAGCACGGTGTCGAAGCCGGCCAGCTTGGCGGGCAGGAAGGCGGTGTCGGCCGGAAGCGGCCCGACCAGATCCATGCCCTCTGCGCGCAGGCGCTGCAGCAGGGGGATGACCAGGTCCAGCTCCTCGCGGCCCAGATGGCCGTCTTCGCCGGCATGCGGGTTCAGGCCGAGCACGGCGATGCGAGGCGCAGCCAGGCCGAACTCGCGGCGCAGCGCGGCATGCACGGTACGCAGGGTGTGCTCCAGGCCGGGAGCGGTGATCGCATCGGCGACGTCGCGCAGCGGCAGGTGGGTGGTGGCCAACGCCACGCGCACGATGTGGTTGGCCAGCATCATCACCACCTTTACCCCGGCCTGGTCGGCCAGCAGTTCGGTGGTGCCGCTGTAGGCGATGCCGCCCTCGTTGATGACCGCTTTGTGCACCGGGCCGGTGACCACCCCGTGCAGTTCGCCGGACAGACAGGCCTGGCCGGCACCGAGCAGGGCGCCGATGACCGCGCCGGCATTGGCCGGATCGGCGTGGCCGAAATGGCTGGGTACGGCGTTGGGGACGGCACGCACGCGCAGGTCACCAGGGACACGCGCTTCGGCGTCCTCGGGCAGCAGCTGCAGTGGCAGGTTCAGCGCGGCCGCGGCCGCGCGCAGGGTGTCCGGGTCGGCGAAGGCCAGCAGCCGGCAATCTTCACGCGGCTGCTGGACAAGGCGGACGCACAGCTCCGGGCCGATCCCGGCGGGCTCGCCCGGTACCAGAGCGAGCTCGGGGCGCATCGGTCAGGACTGCGGCGGGGTCGCGGTGTTTTCCGCGCGGTCACCGCTGCGGAAGCTGACGTAGGCTTCGCCACGCAGTTCCTGCAGGAAGCGGTTGTACTCGTCTTCCAGCTTGCGGCGGCCGATGGTCTCGCGGACCTGGGCACGCTGGTTGTCGTTGGTCACGTCGGTCTGGCGGGTGGCCACGCGCTGCAGGATGTGCCAACCGGCATCGGTGCGGAACGGCTGGCTGACGCCACCGTCCTGGATGCCGGCGACCTGCTGGCCAAAGGCCGGGCCGAATGCGTCAGCCGGGAACCAGCCGAGATCGCCGCCCTGGCCCTTGCTGTTGCTGTCCTCGGAGGACTCCTTGGCCACGGTCTGGAAGTCGGCACCGCCGGCGATACGAGCGCGCAGGGTATCGATCTTGGCCTTGGCGGCAGCGTCGGTCTGGTGGTCGTCCACCCGCACCAGGATGTGGCGGCCGTGATACTCGGTGACGGTGTTCGCGCCGGCTGCGGCACTGGCATCACGTACTTCCACCAGTTTCAGCAGCTGGAAGCCGCTGGGGCCACGGATCGGGCCGACCACTTCACCGGCCTTCATCTTTTCCATCATCTGCGCGAAAGCCTGAGGGATTTCATCCAGGCTGCGCCAGCCCAGGTCGCCGCCTTCCAGCGCGTTCGGGCTATCAGAATAGCGGACGGCAGCGGCATTGAAGTCCAGCTCGCCCTTGTCCAGCAGCGCCTTCACGCCATCGGCCTTCTTCTGGCCGGTAGCGATCTGGTCGGCGTTGGCACCATCGGGCACGGCGATCAGGATGTGTGCCAGGTGGTACTGGTTGCCAACCGTGGCCTGCTGCTTCAGGGCGGCATCGACTTCGCCCTCGCTGACGCTGATGCGGCTCTGCGCGAAGCTCTGGCGCAGGCGCTGCACGGTGATCTCATCACGCACCGAAGCGCGGAAATCGTTGAAATCGATGCCGTCATGGGCCAGGCGCTGGCGCAGGGCGTCCAGCGTCGAACCATTCTGCTGGGCGATGGCATTCATCGCCTGGTTCAGCTCCTGGTCGCCGACCCGGATGCCGCTGCCCTGGGCACGGGCCACCTGCAGCTTGACCAGCACCAGGCGCTCAAGCACCTGCCGGCTGAGCACGTCTTCCGGTGGCAGCTGGTTTTCACGGCCGACGTACTGCGCCTTGATGTTGGCGATCGCACGCTGGAGCTCGCTCTGCAGGATCACGTCCTCATCGACGACGGCGGCGATGCGGTCAAGCGGCTGCGCCTCCTGGGCAAGCACCTGCAGGGGGGCGGACACGCTGGACACCGCCAGCAGCGAGGCGAGAAGAACGGGGAAGCGCTTGGTCATGGGATCAGATTCGGATCGTAGTCATCGCGGGCCGCTCCGGTGTTGCTGGGCGGCACAAGATAGAGGTCGTCGCGGTTGTAGCCGAGGATAGCACGGCGCAGAGTGCGGTCCGTGTCCTGGCCGATGGAGCTCAAGCCCTTGAGTACGAACTCGAGCTGGAAGGCGTTGTTCATCTCACCTTCGCGGTTGCGGACGTAGCGGCGGGCGACCGCACGCACGGCCAGACAGCAGCTGTCCCACTGCACGCCGGCGATGATTTCCAGCGGCTCCTTGTCCTGCAGCGAGTAGTAATAGCGGCCAACCAGGCTCCACCGCGCATTCAGCGGGTACAGGAAGGACAGGTCGGCCTGCTCCAGCAGGGTCCGGTCATGCTTGTTGGCGCCCGGGGCCGCACCGGCATTGATGCGGTAGCGGTAGCTCAGGTTGACCACGCCGTCGTTCGGCATCAGGTAGCGGGCACGGACGCTGGCCAGATCCTCGCGCTTGTACTTCGGGTCCCACTGGTAGGTGGCGCCCAGTGTCCAGCGGTCGTTGATCATGTAGTTGCCGTCGGCGATCCAGGCCGACTTGCCCTTCTCCACCGGCGCGCCGCCCGGGGTGGTGCTGACCCGCGACTCGTCGAAGTACTGGATCTGGCCGATCGCGGCCGAGAACCGTTCCTTGCCGGTGGTCTGGTCGATGAAGCGGGTTCCCAGCGCCAGGGTCAACTGGTTGGCATCGTTCTGCCGGTCGGCGCCGGTATAGCGCGAGTCGCGGAACAGCTGGCCCCAGCTGAAGGTGAAGTCACGCGTATCGAAGATCGGCAGATCGTCCTGGTTGCGATAGGGCGTGCGCAGGTAGAACAGGCGCGGCTCCAGGGTCTGCAGGAACGACTTGCCACCGATGCGGGTCTCGCGATCGAAGAACAGGCCGGCGTCGATGCTGCCGATCGGCAGGCTGCGGCTGGGCGAAGTGTTGCCACGCAGCTGCTCGGGCGTGGCGGTGTTCGGGTCGATGCCCTGCGAGCGCAGGACGTTGGCGCGCACCTGGTCTGCCAGGCCGCGATCCAGCTCGTAACCGGTATAGCGGTAGGCCAGGGTCGGGGTGACATACCAGGCCGCGCCACTGATCGGGAACGACACGTAGGGCTTCACGTCCAGGCGCGAACCACCGTACATGCGCTGCACCTGACCCGTGCGGGTGTACTGCAGGTCAGGGCCAGCCTCGGCACCGTACTTGAGGTTGATGTCGTCGTGGGTGAAGCGCACCGCTTCGGTGTAGATGCCGGTTTCCAGCCACGGCAGGACCGGCTTGTCCCAGGTGAAGTACAGGCGCGGCTGCCGGTTGTAGGCCAGAGCGCTCTCGTTGAGGGTGTAGTCGGTCAGCTGCCAACGGTCGGCCATGATGCCCGCCGTCCAGTTCTGGCCGGTACCGTACAGGCCGACCGTGCTCTGCAGGTTGGAGGCGGTCACCCCCACCAGGCGGTTGGCGAAGTCCTCGACATAACGTTCGTCGCTGACCCAGGCCAGGTTGGCGCGGGCCTGCCAGTTGCTGTTCACGTTGTGATAACCGGTGAACATCACCCGGCCGCGATCACGATCGCGCAGCTTGTCGTTGGGCATGAAGGAGGTCAGCACCTCGCCGCGGCCGCCGTTGTAGAGATAGCGGAACTCGTTGTCGAGCAGCAGGCCGCGCCGGCTCATGTAGCGCGGGGTCAGGGTATCGTCGTAGTTCGGCGCCAGGTTGAAATAGATCGGCTGCGCATAATCGAAGCCATTGCGCCCGGACATGCCCAGCTGCGGGAACAGCAGGCCGGTCTTGCGGCGGTCATCGATCGGGAACTTGAAGTAGGGCGCCCACAGCACCGGCACCTTGCCGATGCGCAGCACGGCGTTGCGGGCCGTGCCGAAGCCTTCGTCGTTGTCCACTTCGATCTGCGGCGCCGACAGCTTCCACACCGGCTGCGACGGGTCGCAGGTGGTGTAGGTGGAGCGGTGCATCTGGCCGACCGCGCCCTGCAGGTCGACCGACTCGGCATCGCCATTGCCCCGGCGCGACACCAGCTGGTACTGGATGTCGGTGATCTTGTGGGTGTCGCTTTCCTGGTTGCCCTCGGCGCGCTTGGCGACCATCCGGATCGACCCGTCCTGGTAGCGGACATTGCCGTCGGCGATGTAGTTGCCGGTCTCGGTATCGAAGCTGAGCTTGTCGGTACCGACGAACTGGTCACCCCGGCGCAGCGCCACGTTGCCCTCGTACTGCGGCACGGTGGTGGTGCCCAGCAGCTGGTCGCCTTCGATGTCGGTCGGCTGCTGTTCGCGCGCGGCGGCGGCAGTGGCCTTGTCCTGGCCGGGGACCGGGGTCGGGGCGTCGGTGAACGCGGGAATGACGTCGGTGGCCGGGCACAGGCCCCAGTTGAGCGGCTTTTCATCGGCCATTGCCGGCAGGCAGATGGCGATGCTCAGAGGCAGGGGAAGCAGGCGGAGGGCTCGGCGCACGCGGTTCGGATTCGGGCGAAAACGGACGGTAGCTTGCCCCATCCCTTGCATAGGGGCAATGAAGGGGGGCCGATCCTGCCGGTTCGGGTTCATCCGGCGCCGTCACCGGTGGCCGCTGACATCAGGGCCTGGACATGGGCCACGCTGCACTCGGCCAGGGCCTGCAGGTCGTAGCCGCCCTCCAGCATCGAGACCACCCGGCCGGCCGCATGGCGGCGTGCCAGCGCGTGCAGTTCACGGGTGATCCAGGCGAAATCGTCGGTCTCCAGCATCAGATCGGCCTGCGGGTCGCGCAGGTGGGCGTCGAAGCCGGCGGAGATCAGCAGGAGTTGCGGACGGAAGTCGTCGATGGCCGGCAGCATCTCGTCGGCCCAGACATTGCGGAAGCGGAAACCGCCACTGCCGGGGGGCAGCAGGATGTTCATCAGGTTGCCGGCACCGCGATCACGGCGCAGGCCGGAATTGGGAAACAGCCCGGCCTGGTGGGTGCTGTAGTACGAGACCCGGGCGTCGTGCTGGAAGATGTCCTGGGTGCCATTGCCGTGGTGGACGTCGAAGTCGACCACCGCGATACGCTCCAGTCCGTGGCGGTCGCGGGCATAGGCGGCAGCGATGGCGATGTTGTTCAGCAGGCAGAAGCCCATCGCCGTGCTGCTGGTGGCGTGGTGGCCCGGCGGGCGTACCGCGCAGAAGGCCAGCGGGTCCTCGCCCAGCATCACCGCATCGACCGCGGCCACGCCGGCACCGGCGGCGTGCACGGCGGCGCTGGCCGAGCCGGGCGAGGTCCAGGTGTCCATGTCCAGCTGGCGCAACGGCGCGGTCTGCGGCTGCAGCACGAAGTCGAGCAGGGCGCTGTCGTGGACCCGGGTCAGTTCGCCGAACTTGGCCGGCGGCGCCTCGCGCCAGTCCAGCTGATCAGGGAAGGCGGCGTGCAGTGCGTCGAGTACGTACTGCAGGCGCTGCGGGCACTCCGGATGGCCGGGGCCGGGGTCATGCAGCAGGCAGGACGGATGGGAGTAGACCAGCATCGTGCCGACTCAGCGCTGGCGCTGCTGTGGCTGCCACAGCGCTTCGCCGTGGCCATCGGCACGGGCCAGCACCCGGGCCAGCACGAACAGCAGGTCCGACAAACGGTTGAGGTACTGCAGCGCCTCGCTGCGCACAGCCTCGTGGCGGGCCAGGGTGACCGTCTCGCGCTCGGCGCGGCGGACGATGGTGCGCGCCAGGTGGCAGCGTGCAGCGGCCTCGCCGCCGGCCGGCAGGATGAACTCCTTCAGCATTGGCAGGCCTGCGTTGTAGTGGTCCAGCTGCTGCTCCAGCGCGGAGACATCGGCGGCGTGGATCGCGGCGTGGCCGGGGATGCACAGCTCGGCGCCGAGGTCGAACAGCTGGTGTTGCAGATGCACGACCAGCGCGCGCACGTCCTCGGGCAACGGGGCCGCCAGCAGCAGGCCGAGTGCGGCATTGGCCTCGTCGACGGTGCCGTAGGAGGCGACCCGGGCGTCATCTTTGGCCACGCGCTGGCCGTCACCGAGGCCGGTGCTGCCGTCGTCGCCGGTGCGGGTGTAAATGCGCGAGAGGCGATGACCCATGGTGCGGCTCAGTGGCGGATGTCGCGGCGGGCCTGCTGCAGCTTCAGCACCTGCTCCACGGCCAGCTGCAGGGCGGCGGCCAGCGCCACGTAGATCGCCGTGGTGCGCAGGTACGGCCCGAACCACTGCGCGTAGTTCTGTGCCCAGCCGGCCAGGGTCGGCTCGGCCACGTTGCGGCTGCTCCAGTAGAAGCCGCCCTGTGCCAGCAGATGGCAGACCGCCACCGAGGCAACCAGCAGCAGCGCGCCCTTGGCCAGCACCGACCAGCGCGCGCTCTGGTAGTTGCGGCCCAGCAGCATGCCGCCAGCCCACAGCGAGAAGTACGCCGGCAGCAGCAGCCAGTAGCCCGGCGACACGCAGTAGTGCTGCCAGAAATCCAGGCCACTGCTGCGGATCACGATCCAGTCCACCAGCACCGCGAACACCATCAGCAGCGGGAACGCCCAGCGCGTCCAGCGCGCCAGGTAGAAGCCGCCGATGAAGAACACGGCCCAGGAGGCATCGGGGATCGCCGCGAAGTGGTTGACGCGGGTCGCCGCCAGCAGCAGTACGAGTACTGACAGGACGAAGGCGCGGTTGGCGGTGTCGGACATGGCGGCGGGCCCGGAGCGGATTCAGGTTTCATTCTAGCCCGCCGCGCGGGTTGGCGCAGGTGGGATGCATTGGGCTTGCAGTGGGGGCGAGCGCGTATCATGAGCCCATGAGTGAACGACATGACGTGCTGATCGTCGGTGGTGGCCTGGTCGGTGCCAGCCTGGCCATTGCCCTGGACCGCCTGGGCCGCGACGTGGGCCTGCTCGAGGCCAGTCCGGCCGGAGAGCTGCCGGCGGTGTTCGACCAGCGCAATCTCAGTTTCGCCGCTGCCACCGTCAATGCGCTGACCGCGCTGGGGGTGATGCAGAAGCTGGCGATGGTACCGGGCCCGATCCGGCGCATCCATGTCAGTCGTGCCGGCGATTTCGGCCGTGTGCAGCTCGAAGCGGCCGATTACGACCGGCCGTGGTTCGGCCAGGTGGTGGTCGCGCGTGATTTCGGCCAGGCGCTGGAATCGCGTCTGCAGGAGCTGCCACGACTGCGTCGCTACCGGCCGATGCGGTTCCTGGGGCTGGGCGAGGTGGTCGATGGCTACCGCCAGGTGCGGGTGGCCGATGAGGCCGGCGAACGCGTGCTGCTGGCACGGCTGGTGGTCGGTGCCGATGGCACCAGCAGCGGCGTGCGTGGCGCACTGGGCATCGAGGCCGACCGCCACGATTTCCAGCAGACCCTGTTCGTGGCCCGCGTGCGCAGCCAGCGCGCGCCGGATGGCACCGCCTGGGAGCGCTTCACCGATACCGGCCCGACTGCCCTGCTGCCGCGTGGCGATCGCCACTTCGGCACCGTGCACGGTGTCGCGCGCGACCAGGCCGATGCGGTGTTGGCGTTGGACGATGCGGCCTGGCTGCAACGCCTGCAGAGCGCGATCGGCTGGCGTGCCGGCCGCCTGCTTGAATCCGGCCCGCGTAGTGCCTACCCGCTCATCCAGGTGCTGGCGCGCGCGCTGGCCGGTGAGCGCACGGTGCTGCTCGGCAATGCCGCGCAGACCATCCATCCGCTGGGCGCGCAGGGCTTCAACCTGGGCCTGCGCGATGCGCTGACCCTGGCCGAACTGCTGGAGGATGCGCATGAGGATGCCGGCAGTGATGCATTGCTGCAGGCCTATGTCGCGCGCCGCGAGGAAGATCGCCGGCAGACGGTGGCGTTCTCCGGTGGCCTGGCGCGCCTGACCAGCAACCCGGCGCCGCTGATGCGGCCGCTGCGCAGCCTTGGCCTGGTCGCCGCACAGCGCGCGTCGGTGCAGTCGATGCTGGTCGGTGGCGCGATGGGCTTCCGTGGTGAAGTGCCGCGCCTGTGCCGCGGAGAAGCCGCATGAGCCGGCGCACGCGTCTTGATGTAGCCATCGTTGGTGGTGGCGTCGTCGGTGCCGCGTGTGCGCTGGCGCTGGCCGATGCCGGCCTGTCGGTTGCGCTGGTGGAAGGCCGCGAACCAGCACCGTGGCAGGCCGCACAGCCGGACCTGCGCGTGTTCGCCTTCGCCGCTGATAACGTACAACTGTTGAACCGCCTGGGCGTGTGGCCGGCGATCGCGCAGGCCCGCGCCTGCCCTTACCGGCGCATGCAGGTGTGGGATGCGGCCGGTGGCGAGGATCTGCTGTTCGACGCCGACCGCTTCGGTCGTCGCGAGCTGGGCTACATCGTCGAGAATGGCTTGTTGCAGGATCGCCTGTGGGCGGCACTGCCAGCGGCGGGCGTGCAGCTGCACTGCCCGGCACGGGTGGAAGCGCTGGAACAGGATGATGACGGTGTTCGCCTGCGCCTGGACGACGGTCGTCGTCTGGAAGCGGCGCTGGCAGTGGCGGCCGATGGCGCCGAGTCGACCTTGCGCCAGCTGGCCGGGATCGAGGTGGAGCGGCATGACTACCACCAGCGTGGCGTGGTGGCCTATGTGGACAGCGATCTTCCCAACCAGGCCACCGCATGGCAACGCTTCCTGCCGACCGGGCCGCTGGCGCTGCTGCCGGTGGCCGAGCGCCGCAGTTCGATCGTCTGGACCCTGCCCGAGGATGAAGCGGCTCGCGTGCTGGCCTTGGACGAGGACGCCTTCAACCGCGAACTGACGCGTGCGTTCGCCGCGCGCCTGGGCGAACTGCGGCTGGCATCACCGCGTGCGGCGTTCCCGCTGCGTCGGCAGCTGGCCCGTCACTACGTGGCCGGCCGCGTGCTGGCGTTGGGCGATGCCGCGCACGTAGTGCATCCACTGGCCGGGCAGGGCGTGAACCTGGGGCTGCGCGATGTCGCCGCCCTGCAGCAGTGGCTGGCGCCGTCGGCCGAACGCCGCGGCCAGCCGCGGCTGTCGCCGCAGCGCCTGCAGCGCTGGGCACGCGAACGGCGCAGCGACAACCACATCGCCGCTTACAGCTTCGATGCGATCAACCGCCTGTTCTCCAACGACGAGATGCACCTGACCCTGGCCCGCGGCCGCGCGCTGGGCTGCGTCGGCAAGTGGCCGCCGCTGGTGCAGGCATTCTGGAAGCGCGCCGCCGGGGTCTGATGCAAAAAGGGGACGGAGGGGATTAAGTCGTATGTGCACATACGACTTAATCCCCTCCGTCCCCTTTTTCAATCAACCAACCAACCGGCCAGGTCGGCACGATCCAGCTTGCCGCGGCGCTTCACGTCCAGCGCATTGAATTCATCGGCCAACGCCGGATTCGCCTGCGCTTCCTCGCGGCTGATGAAGCCATCACCGTTCACATCCAGCGCAGCGAAGTGGATGCGGTACTGGCCGACCACGCTGCTCGGTTCCAGCGAACGCACGGTCACCTGTGCCTCGCCGGCCGGCCGTGCAATCTCGACGCTGCCGCTGACCCGGCCGGCATCCAGCGGCTGCTGGCGGATCGCGCCGCCGGTCGGGCCCAACGGCTGGCTCTGCGCCGGCATGGGTGGCAACTGCTGTGCAATGGCCGGTGCGGCTGCCAGTACGGTGATCAGCAAGGCGAGCGGGTGGTATCGCATGGTTCCCTTCCTCGGTAGCGCCGGGCCATGCCCGGCGGGCGCGATGGCCTCAGCGCAGCGGCGAGGCCAGCACCGTGATCTCTTCACGGTCGTGATACAGCTGCTTGGCACGTACCACCAGCGGCTTGCCGGCCTGCTCCTGGAACAGGTCCAGGCACAAGCGGGTTTCGTCCCAGCGCTTCTTCATCGGCAGCTTCAGGTTGAAGATCGCGTGCCTGCACCAGCCTTCGCGGAACCAGGTGGCCATGCGTTCGGCCACGCGCCGCGGTTGCTCGACCATGTCGCAGACCATCCAGTCCAGCGGCTGTTCCGGGTGCCAGTGGAAGCCGTCGGCGCGCAGGTGCTCGACCAGGCCGGTGTCCAGCACGTGCTGGCGCAGCGGGCCGTTGTCGATGCTCAGCACGTGCATGTGCTGGCGGGTCAGCACCCAGGTCCAGCCGCCCGGTGCGGCGCCCAGGTCAGCCGCGCGCATGCCGGGCTTGGCCAGTGCCTCGCGTTCTTCCGGGGTCAGCAGGGTCAGCAGCGCTTCGTCCAGCTTCAGCGCCGAACGCGACGGCGCTTCCGGCAGCAGCTTCAGGCGCGGGATGCCCAGTGCCCACGGTGCGCTGTCGGCCGGGTCGGCCACGCAGACGAAGGCGTGGGTGCCGTCGACAAACACCACGTGCAGGCGCGGCAGGCGATTGTTTGGCTTGTCAGTGAGCTTGCCGGCCTTGCGCAGCGCCGGGCGCAGCGCATTGCCGAAGGCACGGGCCAGCCCGGACAGTGGCTTGCCGGCGTCCGAATCGGGATGCTCCACCCACAGGTCGCCGAAGCGCGGCGCATCGGCCAGCACCTCCAGCATCGGGGTGATGCGGTCAGCCGGGTCCAGCTGCGGCAGCTCGGCCAGCACCACCAGCTTCTGCCGCGCGAAGATCAGTTCGCGCCAGCGCAGCCGTGGTGCCAGCGCGGCGGCTTCGTCGCACATGAACAACACGTAGCCGTCATTGCGCTGGGTGCGCGCATAGCCGGCGAAACCGGCTTCACTGGCGCGGAACTGCAGCTCGCCGGCCAGCTCGGGCTCGAAGCCCTGCCGGCACAGGCACAGCAGGCCGATGCCGGTTTCAGTAACGGGCGCCATCGCTTTCCCCATAGGCACGCAGCACACTGCGTGCGGCGTCGCGGTTCAGGCCCTGCACCACTTCGATGCCGCGCTTGTTGAGTTCACCCACCCAGTCGGCCGGCAGCGGACCTTCATCGAACGGGGTCAGCTCTTCGACGTCGGCCGAGTTGGCACCGATCAGCAGGCGGTCGATGCCGGCCCACACGGTGGCGCCGTAGCACTGGCAGCACGGCTGCGAACTGGTGGCCAGGGTGACCGGTGACAGTACCGCGTTCAGACGCGGCGTCTGCAGGCGCTGCTGGGCCAGCATGTAGGCCATGTTCTCGGCATGCGCCAGCGAGGTCGAGTGCGGCATGACCCGGTTCACGCCGGCGGCGATGACCTTGTCTTCAGGGCCGAACACCACCGCGCCGAACGGGCCGCCACTGGCGTGCTCGACGTTCAACCGCGACAGCTCGATCGCCAGCGCGACCTTGGCCTCATCGCCCGGATATCGACGATCCAGGTCGATCTGGTCGTGAATCCAGGCGGGAAGGGTCAGGTGGACTTGCGCGTACAGCATCGCGGGGGTGCCTCTTAGGGAATGGAAGAAGGTGCGGTTGCTTTGGAAACCGGCGCGCAGTGTAGCTGCACCGGCCTGTATCGGGTGTGGCGGCGGGTCAGCCCGGCGAACCGGTGCGGATCACCACGTACTGCTTGCGGAACTCCAGCCCGGCCTGCGGCCAGCTGGCGGCGTAGGCGCGCAGCAGGGGCAGAGCGGCACCGAAGTCGTGGCCGTTGACCCGGCAATCGGCTTCGCACAGGCCGTCGGCATCGCGCGAGGCGAACAGGCGGATGGCGAGGAATTGGCGGGCTTTCAGCAGCTCATCGAAGGCCTCCATGCTGCGGGTGAACAGGCAGCATGGGCAGGAGCCGTGGTCGTCCTCGCTGCAGGTGGATGCATCCACCTCCTGCGCGCGGTAGTGCGCCAGCGGCCCCAGCACCACGGTGCGCTGGTGTTCCTCGCCGTCATCGCCGGCCGGATAGGTCAGGCCCATCATCGGCAGGCCCTGCGCGTCTTCGGCGCCGATCGCGGTCTGCAGCGTGGCCAGGTCCACCCGCACCCAGGTCTGGAAACCAGACAGCAGCGATGCCTGCTCATCGGCACCGTTGGCGTGCTGGTACTCGAACAGGCCATCGGCGAACAGCACCGGATGCTGGCTCTCGATGACGGTGGAGGTCTGCCAGCCGCCGTTGTCGCGCTCCTGCGCGGCCATCGCATGCGGGGTCAGGCGCAGGCCGCTGTCCAGCAGCAGCGCGCCACCGTCGGCGCGGCTGGCGATATCGGCGCCTTGCAGGACCTGCTGCAGCAGCGGGAGGAGGGCGGTAGAGGTCGTGGTCATGTCAGGCCTGTGGGTGGATGGGGGGGAACATCCAGGCAGGGCCTGGAACTAGCGCTCGAGCGCTTCGAGTTCGGCGCGGTATCGCTGCGCGTCGGGCTGCTGCTGCGGATCGTTGCCGTGGTCGCGCAGCCAGGTTTCCAGCTCGCGGCGATAGTCCGCGCGGAAATCGGCATTGCCCGGGCTGAAATGCAGCTTGCGTGCCGCCACCTCCACGCGCTCGCGCGCGCTGGCCCGGGCCTGGGCGATGCCGTGCGGTGATTCGTTGGTGAGGATGACGAAGTTGCGCGGGAAGCCCGGCGTGTACTTCACTACGAACGGCTGGTCGCGTGCAGGGATGCGGATGGCGTTTTCCAGCGGCCACAACGAAGCGGTATTGGTGTGGAACACCACCTCCACGTCGCGGCCCTCGGCGGTGCGAAGCACCGCTTCGTAGCGCCAGATGTACTGCTCGTTGAGCGTGGAGTTGGTTTCCTCGGCCTTGACGACCACCGCTTCACCACGCTCGCCCACCACGTTGAGGAAGGCGGCGTTGAGGAAGTGGCCGAGGAACATGTTGAGCATCGCCAGCGGGAACACCACGATGGCGTAGCCCGGAAAGCGCCGCCACCACGAGACCAGCCCGGCCAGCACCATCGCTGCAAAGAACGTCAGCAGCGGATGCTGCGAGATGAACCAGAGCAGGACGGAGAGGGCGGTGATCATCGTCGGATTCGTGCGGGCGCCTTCCCGGCGCCCGCGCAGGTCCTCAGGCCGACCAGGTGTCGCGCAGGGTCACGCTGCGGTTGAACACCGGCTTGGCATCGGTGTGGTCGCGGCGGTCGGCCACGAAGTAGCCGGTGCGTTCGAACTGGAACGACTGCTCCGGCGCAGCGCTGGCCGCGGCCGGCTCGACATAGCCGGTGACAGTGCGGCGCGATTCCGGGTTGAGATAATCGCGGTAGGTCTTGCCTTCCGACTCGTCGTCCGGGTTCGGCACCGAGAACAGGCGGTCGTACAGGCGGATCTCGGCCGGTACGCCATGCACGGCGCTGACCCAATGGATGGTGCCCTTTACCTTGCGGTTGGCGCCTTCCATGCCCGGACGCGATTCCGGATCCAGCCAGCCGCGCAGTTCGGTGATGGTGCCGTCGGCATCCTTGATCACTTCATCGCAGCGGATGATGCCGGCGCCGCGCAGGCGCACTTCGCCACCCGGGACCAGGCGCTTCCAGCCCTTCGGCGGCACTTCGGCGAAGTCCTCGCGGTCGATCCACACCTCGCGTGCGAACGGCACTTCGCGGCTGCCGAAGCTCTCGTCCTTCGGGTGGTTGCTGAAGGTGAGCTGCTCTTCGTGGCCTTCCGGCAGGTTGGTCAGCACCAGCTTGACCGGATCGACCACCGCCATGCGGCGCGGCGCGGCGCTGTCCAGGTCTTCGCGCAGTGCGCCTTCCAGCACGCTGAAGTCGATCAGCGAATTCTGCTTGCTGATGCCCACGCGCTCGGCGAACAGGCGCATCGCCGCCGGGGTATAGCCACGGCGGCGCAGGCCCTGCAGGGTCGGCATGCGCGGGTCTTCCCAGCCGTCTACCAGCTGTTCGGTGACCAGCGCCATCAGCTTGCGCTTGCTCATCACCGTGTAATTGATGTTCAGGCGCGAGAACTCGATCTGGCGCGGCTTGGCCGCTTCGCGCGGCAGGCCGGCATCGACCAGCGGCTGGGTCAGCGCGTCGTCATGGGCGAAATCGACGTTGTCCACGCACCAGTCGTACAGCGGGCGGTGGTCTTCAAATTCCAGCGTGCACAGCGAGTGGGTGATGCCTTCGATGGAATCGCCCAGTGCATGGGCGAAGTCGTACATCGGGTAGATCGGCCACGCGTTGCCGGTGTTCTGGTGCTCGACGTGCTTGATGCGGTACAGCGCCGGATCGCGCAGGTTGATGTTGCCGCTGGCCATGTCGATCTTGGCGCGCACGGTGCGCGCGCCATCGGGGAACTCACCGGCACGCATGCGGCGGAACAGGTCGAGGTTTTCCTCGACGCTGCGGTCGCGCCATGGCGACGGACGGCCCGGCTCGGTCAGGGTGCCGCGGTAGGCGCGCACTTCCTCGGCCGACAGGTCGCAGACATAGGCCTTGCCCTGTTCGATCAGCTTCTCGGCGGCCAGGTAGTAGGTCTGGAAATAGTCCGAGGCGTGGCGCAGCTCGTTCCACTCGAAGCCCAGCCAGCGCACGTCATCCTGGATCGCGGCCACGTATTCCGGATCTTCCTTGGCCGGGTTGGTGTCGTCGAAGCGCAGGTTGCAGACGCCGCTGAACTCGCCGGCGATGCCGAAGTTCAGGCAGATCGACTTGGCATGGCCGATGTGCAGGTAGCCGTTCGGTTCTGGCGGGAAGCGGGTCTTGATCGCCTGGTGCTTTCCGCTGGCCAGGTCCTCGCGCACGATCTGGCGGATGAAATCGCGCTTTTCGTGGCTGTCGGCGGGGGTCTCGGGGCTGGCGGGGGTGTGCTCGGACATGAGTCGGCGAAGAGAAAGGCAGAAAGACCAACAGTTTAGCGCGTAAGGGGCGGGGCTGCCCGGTCCGGGTCGGTAGCGCCGGGCCATGCCCGGCGAGCGCAGCGGTAATCCGCCGGGCATGGCCCGGCGCTACCGGGATGGGGCAGGCGTATGCTGGAGCTCTGCCCCGAGGAGCCGCCGCATGCACATCGTGTACAAGGCCGACAATCTGTTCGACGCCCACCTGGTCAAGCACGCGCTGGAGGATGCCGGCATCCCGGCCTTTGTGTTTGGCGAGTCGTTGCTGGGCGGCATGGGCGAGCTGCCGCTGTTCGGCGTGCTGCGGGTGGGCATCCCTGATGCGGCACGGCCGCAGGCCGAGGACATCGTGGCCGCGCTGGACTTGGGCCACGCGCCGGACGTCCCCATTTCAGATGCAGACGACGTAGCCGGCCTTCCGGCGTAGGAGCGCATCATGTTGGGAATTGGCCAGGGCATCCTCGGCATCGGCGCCTTCAAGCAGCGCCTGCCGCGCCCGGAAGAAGCTCTGCCGGGGCGTGACCAACCGCTGCCGCTGCACAGCAACCAGCACTTCGTGAACAGCCATCCGCTGAAGGACCGTTTTGCCGGCCTGCAGCAGATCCGTTTCGCGCTGGGCTGCTTCTGGGGCGCCGAGCGCAAGTTCTGGACCGAACCGGGCGTGTACAGCACCTCCGTGGGCTATGCCGGTGGCATCACCCCGAACCCGACCTACGAAGAGGTCTGCTCGGGCCTGACCGGCCACACCGAAGTGGTGCAGGTGGTGTTCGATCCGGCCGTGGTGAGCCTGGAGCGGCTACTGCAATTGTTCTGGGAAAGCCACGACCCGACCCAGGGCATGCGCCAGGGCAACGACACCGGCACCCAGTACCGTTCGGCGATCCACGCCACCGACGAGGCACAGTACGCCGCTGCGCTGGCCAGCCGCGAGGCCTACCAGGCCCAGCTGGATGCGGCGGGCTACGGCCCGATCACCACCGAGATCGTGTACCCGGCGCCGGAGTACTACTACGCCGAGGACTATCACCAGCAGTACCTGGCGAAGAATCCGAACGGCTACTGCGGCATCGGCGGCACCGGCGTGAGCTGCCCGATCGGGTTGGATGTGGAGGCGCCGCGCTGACGCGCGGTGGTCCGCCTGCGGCGGGCAGAATCTACGGCAGAAGCCAAAGCCAAAGCGGCTCTGCGTTTCTGCGGGTTGGGCGGGGCGGTGTGGGTTGGCAGGACACGCCGTAAACCCGTCCCTGGGGGCTCGATGGCGCCATCCATGGCGCCAACGGTCCTGCCAACCCACACCGCCCCACCCCCGACAGTTTCCCGGTGACGGTGGGCAAGAGCATGGGTTACTGACGAACTGAAAGAAAACAAAAAGGACGCGGCCTTCGCCGCGTCCTTTTTGTTTGATCCTGCAGTGCTTTCTGTAGAGCGGAGCCATGCTCGGCTCAGAGCAAGCGAAGCGCGCGACCCGCTTTGCTCTTCTTTCTTTCATCCGTGGCGGGCGGCCGCCGGAATCTGTCGAAGGCAGGGTGGGCAGGCTGTGCAGGGGCGTGAGCCGCATGGGCCCGAGGCATGCCTCGGGCGGGTTGGGCAGGACGCCCAACCCCGGTCTTGCCGTGTGCGCAGGACAGCGCACACGAGCAAGCGGCGGCCAAGCCTCCAGGGACGGATTCACGGCGTCTCCCGCGAACCCAACCCGCCCGACCCAGCGCGGCTTTTGCTTTAGCAGTCAGTCGAGCAAGCTCGACTCTACAAATCGATCCGCCACGAGGGGCTCAGCCGTTGGCCGAAATCCTCACAGTTCCGAGCGAATGCGCTCGCGCAGCGCCTGCAGATCCTTGGCAAATGCATCGATACCGGTTGCCAGCTTCTCGGTCGCCATCGGATCGGCCGCCAGATCCGCCGCGAACTTCGCCGCGTCGATCGGGGTCACGGCCACGCCGTCGGCCGCACCGGCCACCAGCTTGCGCGGCAGCTCGCCGTGGTCGGCGTCCAGCTTCTCCAGCAGGTCCGGCGAAATCGTCAGGCGGTCGCAGCCGGCCAGCGCTTCGATCTGCGCGGTCGAACGGAACGAGGCGCCCATCACCACCGTCGGCGAACCGCGGCGCTTGAATTCGGCGTACACGCCGCGCACGAACACGACGCCGGGGTCTTCATCGATGCTGGCCGGGGTCTGGCCGTTGGCAACGTACCAGTCCAGGATGCGGCCGACGAACGGCGAGATCAGGAACGCGCCGGCTTCGCTGCAGGCCAGGGCCTGGGTCGGGTTGAAGATCAGGGTCAGGTTGCAGTCGATGCCCTCGGCCTGCAGGATGCGCGCGGCTTCCACGCCTTCCCAGGTCGCGGCGATCTTGATCAGGATCTTCTCGCGCGGCACGCCGGCATCGGCGTACATCTGGATGAACTGGCGGGCCTTGGCCACGGTGGCAGCGGTGTCGTGGGCCTGGTCGGCGTCCACTTCGGTGGACACGCGGCCCGGCACCAGCGTGCTCAGCAGCGCGCCGACGCCGATGGTCAGGCGGTCGGCCACGGCGTGCACCACGGCTTCGCGGTCGCCCGTCTGCTGGCGGCCCCAGGCCAGTTCGCGTTCGATCAGCTCGGCGTACACCGGCAGGTCCAGCGCCTTCTTCACCAGGGTCGGGTTGGTGGTGCAGTCCACCGGCTGCAGGCGCTTGATTGCCTCGTAGTCACCGGTATCGGCAACGACCACGGACAGTTCGCGCAGCTGGGACAGTTTGGACGGGGTACTCATTACGGCTCCTGGTGCAGGGGGATCGAATCGCGCGCTGTGCGCAGCGGTAATCAGGGGCGGTCGTTGTGGACCGCGGTCACGCGCAGGCGCAGCTTGCGGCCGCCGGGCGCATTCCAGTCGATGCTCTGGCCGATGGAAAGGCCAAGCAGGGCACTGCCGACCGGGGCCAGCACGGAAACCTTGCCTTCATCGACGTTGGCTTCGCGGGGGAAGACCAGGGTCAGGACGTGCTTTTCGCCCGACACTTCATCTTCGCACTCCACGCGCGAATGCATCATGACGATGCCTTCGGGAATCTGGTCCGGTGCCAGCACGGTGGCACGGTTGAGTTCTTCAGCAAGCGTGAGCGCGGCAGGCGTCTGGCTCAGCGCAGGGGATTCGAGCATGGCGTCCAGGCGGTCCATGTCGAAGGTAGAAACGGTGATCGACGGCGGCAGGCCGCTGGCGGTGTTCATGGTGAAGCTCCTTGGTTGAAAGCCATGCAAAAGGCGGCACCTGCTGGCGCCGCCTGTCTGTATTGTGGGGACAAATGCGACCGGAATCGACTCCCACCGATTCCGGGCCGGTGCTGCGTAGGCTCAGCCGTTCAGCACGGGGCCGGGCAGGGTGCTGGCGTCGCCGCCGGCATTGACCGCCTCGAGGGTGAACAGTGCCTCCGGCAGGCGCTTGAACTGATCGGCCAACTCCGTCAGGAAATCGTTCATCGCCGAGCTGCGGCGCCAGATCATGGCGATGCGGCGGCTGGGACGGCCCTCGCCGGTGAAGTCGAGCAGGCGGATGTTGCTCGAGCGCGGCACCGGCGGTTGCACCGACAGGCTCGGCAGCAGGGTGATGCCGACGTCGGCGGCGACCATCTGCCGCAGCGTCTCCAGGCTGGTGGCGCGGAACTCGGACTTCTCGTTGGCGCCGAACAGCCGGCACACTTCCAGTGCCTGGTCGCGCAGGCAATGGCCGTCTTCCAGCAGCAGCAGCTTCTGCGTGGCCAGCTCCTGCACGTCCAGATGCTCGCGGCGGGCCAGCGGGTGGCGCCCGGATACGGCCAGCAGGAACGGCTCCTCGAACAGGAACTCGGCATGCAGCTGGTCGTCGATCACCGGCAGTGCCAGCAGCGCGGCGTCGAGCTTGCCTTCGCGCAGGCGGTCCAGCAGCACATCGCTCTTTTCCTCGACCAGCAGCAGCTCCAGTTCCGGGAAACGCTCGCGGATGCGCGGGATCACATGCGGCAGCAGGTACGGGCCGAGGGTCGGGAAGATCCCCAGGCGCACCGTACCGGCTTCCGGATCGCGGCTGCGTCGCGCCGCTTCCTTCAGTTGTTCCACTTCGGACACGATCACCCGTGCCCGTGCTGCTGCTTCCTGGCCGGCCGGGGTCAGCATCACCTTGCGCGGCGCGCGTTCCACCAGCGGCAGGCCCAGCTCTTCTTCCAGCTTGCGGATCTGCGTGGACAGCGTCGGCTGGCTGACGAAACAAGAGGCGGCAGCCCGGCCGAAATGCTTGTGGTCGGCCAGGGCTACCAGGTACTTCAGATCACGTAGGTTCATCCTTACACCCCAGGGGTAACGGACCGGCTGACGGCATGGTTACCCGACAGGCAGACAATGTTCCCGGTGATCTGGGAACGATGGATCAGGCAGCTTCAGCAACAGCACCACTGCTGCTGCTCACCGACGAGCGGATCAGGTGGTCGAACGCACTCAATGCGGCGGTCGAACCGGCACCCATGGCAATGATGATCTGCTTGTAGGGTACCGTCGTGCAATCGCCAGCAGCGAACACGCCCGGCAGGTTGGTCTGGCCGCGGTCATCGATGACGACCTCGCCACGCGGCGACAGCGCCACGGTGTCCTTCAGCCACTCGGTGTTGGGCAGCAGGCCGATCTGCACGAAGATGCCTTCCAGCTCGACGCGGTGGGCGTCGCCGCCGACACGGTCCTTGTAGACCAGGCCGGTGACACGGCTGCCGTCGCCCAGCACTTCGGTGGTCTGTGCGCTGGTCAGCACGGTGACGTTGGCCAGGCTGCGCAGCTTCTTCTGCAGCACTTCGTCGGCGCGCAGGCTGGAATCGAACTCCAGCAGGGTTACATGCGACACGATGCCGGCCAGATCGATGGCCGCTTCCACGCCGGAGTTGCCGCCGCCGATCACCGCCACGCGCTTGCCCTTGAACAGCGGACCATCGCAGTGCGGGCAGTAGGCCACGCCCTTGTTGCGGTACTGGTCTTCGCCCGGCACATTCATCTGCCGCCAGCGCGCGCCGGTGGACAGGATCACCGAGCGCGACTTCAGTACCGCGCCGTTCTCCAGCTGCACCTGCACCAGGCCGTCTTCACCGGCCGGCACCAGCGCGCTGGCGCGCTGCAGGTCCATGATGTCCACCTCGTACTCGCGCACGTGCTGTTCCAGCGCCGTGGCCAGCTTCGGGCCTTCGGTCTCCTTCACCGAAATGAAGTTCTCGATCGCCATCGTGTCCAGCACCTGGCCACCGAAACGCTCGGCGGCGATGCCGGTGCGGATACCCTTGCGTGCAGCGTAGATCGCTGCTGCCGCGCCGGCCGGGCCACCGCCCACCACCAGCACGTCGAAGGCGTCCTTGGCGGCGATCTTCTCGGCATCGCGCTTGCTGGCATTGGTATCCAGCTTGGCCACGATCTGCTCGAGGGTCATGCGGCCCTGGTCGAACACTTCACCGTTGAGGTACACGGTCGGCACCGACATGATCTCGCGCTTCTCGACTTCGTCCTGGAACAGGGCACCGTCGATGGCCACGTGCTGGATGCGCGGGTTGAGCACCGCGGCCAGGTTCAGCGCCTGCACCACGTCCGGGCAGTTCTGGCAGGAAAGCGAGAAGTAGGTTTCGAACTTGTATTCGCCTTCCAGGTTCTGCACCTGCTCGATCAGCTCGGCGGTGGCCTTGGACGGATGACCGCCCACCTGCAGTAGCGCCAGCACCAGCGAGGTGAACTCGTGGCCCATCGGCAGGCCGGCGAAGGTCAGGTGGATATCCTGGCCCGGGGTACCCAGGTCGAAGGACGGCACGCGGCCCTGGCCATCGCGCAGGACCTGCAGCGTGATCTTGTCCGACAGGCTGTCCAGGGTCTGCAGCAGTTCCAGCATTTCCTGCGACTTGGCGCCGTCGTCGGCGTGCGCGGTGATCTGGATCGGGCGGGTCACGCGCTCCAGATAGGTCTTCAGCTGCGACTGCAGGTTGGCGTCCAACATCGGGTCATCTCCTGGCTTCAGGCAAACAGGGGGCGTGGCACCGCTGTAGAAGGTAGCGGACCAACAGGGGGTAGGGGTGAACCCAAGACAGCGACCGTGGAAGGGGCTGGCTGGCCAAGGCGGGCGAGCGTTGGCTGTCTTGGGTTCACCCCCACGCCGGCGGGGGGGGCCGGCACGGGGATGAAGGGCGCGCCGTGGCGTGGGGCCACGGCAGGCCGGTACTGCTTTAGATCTTGCCGACCAGGTCCAGCGACGGGGTCAGGGTCTTCTCGCCTTCCTTCCACTTGGCCGGGCACACCTGGTTCGGGTTGGCGGCGGTGAACTGGGCAGCCTTCAGCTTGCGCAGGGTCTCGGAGACGTCACGGGCGATCTCGTTGGAGTGGATCTCCAGGGTCTTGATCACGCCTTCCGGGTTGATGATGAAGGTGCCGCGCAGGGCCAGGCCTTCTTCCGGAATGTGCACGCCGAAGGCGTTGGTCAGCTGGTGGGTCGGGTCGCCGACCAGCGGGAACTGGGCCTTGCCGACGGCCGGCGAGGTTTCGTGCCACACCTTGTGCGAGAAGTGGGTGTCGGTGGTGACGATATAGACCTCGGCGCCGGCCTTCTTGAACTCGGCGTAATGGTCAGCGGCGTCTTCGATCTCGGTCGGGCAGTTGAAGGTGAAGGCGGCCGGCATGAAGATCAGGACCGACCACTGGCCCTTCAGGGTGCTGTCGGAAACCTTGATGAACTCGCCATTCAGGTAAGCATTGGCTTCGAACGGCTGGATCTGGGTGTTGATCAGGGACATCGTTATTCCTCTGGGTGAAGGGGAGTGGGTGAATCGACAGGACCTAGATTACCGACTCGCTATCGATAAGAACAATCCATTGATTGCATCTATTTGATAGATGAAGTCTATCAAAATGTACTGAGCAGGCACTGAACCCGGACGCTTTCATCCTGCAACTGCCTGTGTGACAAGGAAAATCTTCCGGAACGGCTGAATAGGGCCAATAGTCCCTCCTTATCCCGTCGGGCAGAACCTGAACGGATTGCAGCCTTTTGTAGAGTCGAGCCATGCTCGAGTGCGGGCCTGTGGATGTGTAGCTCGACTGCGGCAGAAGCAGCCGAGCATGGGCTCGGCTCTACAATTGCGGCATGTATTTCCAAACCGAACCCACCCTGCGCCAGGTCGTGGCCGAGGCCAGTGCCCGCCTGGGCGGCGTCGAGGCTCGCCACGAGGCCGAACTGCTGTTGTTGCACGTGCTGGATTGCCCGCGCAGCTGGCTGTTCGCGCATGCCACCGATCCGCTGGACGCCAATGACCAGGCCGCCTTCGAGGCGTTGCTGGCCCGCCGCGTGGCCGGTGAGCCGGTCGCCTACCTGACCGGCCGCCGCGGTTTCTGGACGCTGGACCTGGAAGTCGATCCGGCCACGCTGATCCCGCGTCCGGAAACCGAGCTGCTGGTCGAGCTGGCATTGGAGCGCCTGCCACAGGACCGCGCGCTGCAGCTGGCCGACCTCGGCACTGGCAGCGGCGCGATCGCCTTGGCACTGGCCAGCGAACGGCCCCAAGCGCAGGTGCTGGCCACCGATGCCAGCCCGGGTGCACTGACCGTGGCTGCGCGCAATGCCGCCCGCCATGAACTGGGCAACGTCCGCTTCGCCGAGGGCGGGCACGACTGGTATGCGCCGCTGCAGGGTGCACGCTTCGACCTGATCGCCAGCAACCCGCCATACATCGCCAGCGACGACCCGCATCTGGAGCAGGGCGACCTGCGTTTTGAACCGGCTACCGCGCTGGCCTCCGGCGTGGATGGCCTGGACGACATCCGTCGCATCGTCGACGGCGGCCAGGCCCACCTGCTGCCCGGCGGTTGGCTGCTGATCGAGCACGGTTGGGACCAGGGCGCGGCGATCCGCGCGCTGTTCGACGCCGCCGGTTTTGCGGAGGTGCAGACCGTGCAGGACCTGGAGCAGCGCGACCGCATCACCCTGGGCCGGCGTCCGGCCTAGAATGGAGGTTCTCCTGCCCCGGCAGGGCATCACCCTGGAGCTGCAAGCATGCGTACGCTGTACCCCGCCATCACCCCCTACGACGTTGGCACCCTGAAGGTCGACGACCGCCACACGCTGTACTTCGAACAGTGCGGCAACCCGGATGGCAAGCCGGTGGTGATGCTGCACGGTGGCCCGGGCGGTGGTTGCAGCGACAAGATGCGCCAGTTCCACGACCCGTCCAAGTACCGCATCATCCTGTTCGACCAGCGCGGTGCCGGCCGTTCCACGCCGCACGCCGACCTGGTGGACAACACCACCTGGGACCTCGTCGCCGATATCGAGAAGCTGCGCGAGCACCTGAAGGTTGATCGCTGGCAGGTGTTCGGCGGCAGCTGGGGCTCTACCCTGGCACTGGCCTATGCCGAAACCCACCCGCAGCGCGTGACCGAACTGGTCCTGCGCGGCATCTTCATGCTGCGCCGCTGGGAGCTGGAGTGGTTCTACCAGGAAGGCGCCAACCGCCTGTTCCCGGATGCGTGGGAGCACTACCTGAAGCCGATCCCGTCGGTGGAGCGCCACGACCTGATCTCGGCCTTCCACCGCCGCCTGACCAGTGACGACGAAACCACCCGCCTGGACGCCGCCAAGGCCTGGGCGGTGTGGGAAGGCGCGACCAGCTTCCTGCACGTCGATGATGACTTCATCAACAGCCACGAAGACCCGCACTTCGCGCTGGCCTTCGCGCGCATCGAGAACCATTACTTCGTCAACGGCGGCTTCTTCGAGGTGGAAGACCAGCTGCTGCGCGACGCACATCGCATCGTCGATATCCCGGGCGTGATCGTGCACGGCCGCTACGACGTGGTCTGCCCGCTGGCCAACGCCTGGGACCTGACCAAGGTGTGGCCGAAGGCCAAGCTGGAAATCACGCCGGCCTCGGGGCATTCGGCGTTCGAAGCCGAGAACGTGGACGCGCTGGTGCGCGCGACGGATAGCTTCGCCTGATCGTTGATTGCCCAGGGGTCGGATCCCTTTCCTGCGGAAAGGGCTCTGACCCCGAGCGGCAACCCCATCCACGCACGGCGTGGATCTACCGCAGCCCGGTAGTGCCGGCCGCTGGCCGGCAACCCGGAAACGATTGCATCCACGCAGACGCCGGCCAGCGGCCGGCGCTACCAATCCCCGGCCAGCAACGCGTCGGCCAGCACCTGCAGCTTCGGCGAATGCTGGCGCGAAGGCGGATAGATCAACGACAGCGCGCGGCTGCGGCCTTCGAATGGCTGCAGCACGCGTTGCAGGCGGCCATCGGCCAGCGCGTCGGCCACCGCGAAATCCATCACCTGCACGATGCCGATGCCAGAAATTGCTGCCTCCACCAGCGGGTCGCCGCAGTCAAACACCATCCGCGCCGGCGGCGTGACCTCCCGCAGTTGCCCGTCCTGCAGGAACTGCCAGTCCACCAGCCGGCCACTGCGCAGGTTGCGCACCGCCAGGCAGGCATGATCCTGCAGCGCGGCCACATCGTCCGGTGTGCCACAGCGGTCCAGATATTCCGGGCTGGCCACCGTCACCCAGCGTAGTGGCTTCAACGGGCGCGCCACCATGCGCTGGTCAGCGATGGTGCCGGTGCGCAGCGCGGCATCGAAGCCTTCCTCGACCAGATCGACCAGACGGTCGCTGAGCACGGCTTCCACCTGCAGCTGCGGATGCTGCTGCAGCAACGGCCCAAGCAAAGGCACCAGCACCCTGCGCCCGAACATTGACGGCGCGCTGATCTTCAAGGTGCCCGAGGGCGTGCACGGACGGTCGGCTAACTGCCGCTCGGCATCGTCGAGGCCGGCCAGCAGCGGCGACACCTGTTCGACGAATTGGCGGCCGTCCGTCGTCAGCGCCACGTTGCGGGTGTTCCGCTGCAGCAGCTTTACACCGAGGGTGGCCTCCAGCCGTCCGATCGCGCGCGACAGGCCGGATTGGCTCAGGCCGAGCTGGCCGGCGGCCACGGTGAAACTGCGCGCTTCGGCCACCTGCACCAGCATGCGCACTGCATTGAGGTCCATCGAGGCTGCATTCATGCCGAAAATCATGACAGATATGGTTGGGGAGGGGTTTATTGATTGGCTCGCATCAATGAGACTGCGCTCCCCCACCGCGCCAGACCGCCGATGCCTCCCCTCAAATACCCGCGCTGGGCGCTGACCCTGCTGGCCACCGCCCAGCTGATCATCGCCCTGGATGCCACCATCATCTTCGTTGCCCTGCATGACATGGGCCGCGCGCTGCAGATCAACGCGCAGCAGCTGCAATGGGTGGTCAGTGCCTACACCGTGGCCTTCGGCGGCAGCCTGCTGCTGGGTGGCCGTGCCGCCGACCTGATCGGCCGCCGCCGCTTCTACCGGCTGGGCATGCTGCTGTTCGCGCTGGCCTCGCTGCTCGGTGCGCTGGCGCCGAATGCCACGCTGTTGATCATCGCGCGTGCGGCACAGGGCATCGGCGCGGCGTTGCTGTTCCCCGCCACGCTGGCGCTGATCAACACGCTGTACGCCGAAGGCCCGGTGCGCAACCGTGCGCTGGCGATCTGGAGCATGGCCAGCGCGGTGGGCCTGGCGCTGGGCACGCTGCTCGGTGGCGTGCTGACCCAGGCGTTCGGCTGGCCGGCGGTGCTGGCGGTGATCGTTCCGCTGGCCACGGCCTGCGCGGTCGCGGCCGGTGTGTGGTTGCCGGCCGATGGTCCACGCGTGCAGGGCCGTTCATTCGATCTGGCCGGTTGCCTCACCGTCACGGCTGGCGGCAGTCTGCTGGTCACCACCCTGGTGCAAGGGCCGGAGTGGGGCTGGACGGCGCCGGCCACGCTCATCTGCCTGCTGCTTTCCGCCGTACTGTTGACGGTGTTCGTACAGATCGAAAAGCGCAGCCGCGATCCGCTGATGCAGTTTTCGCTGCTGCGCCTGCCCGGCCTGCGCGCGGCGCTCGGCCTGACATTTGCCTTCATGAGCAGCTATGGCGTGCAGTACTACTTCCTGGCGCTCTACTTCCAGGATGGCTATGGCTGGAGTCCGCTGCAGGCGGGCATGGCCTTCCTGCTGCCGACATTGGTGTGTACCTTCGGCATCCGTATTGCCGAACGCATGCTGCGGCACCGTTCGCCACGGCAGGTACTGGCCTGGGGCTTCGCCGCCGGTGCCGTCGGCATCGCCGCGGTGGCGCTGGCGATGCCGCATGGCGCCAGCTACTGGCCGCTGTTGCCGGGCATCGTGGTGCTCAGCCTCGGCCAGGGCATGAGCTGGACGGCGATGTGGATCGTGGCCGGGCAGGGCGTGCCGGGTCCGCAGCAAGGCGTCGCGTCCGGCATGGCGGCCACCGCCCAGCAGATCGGCGGCGCCTTGGGATTGGCGGTACTGGTGATGGTCGCCAACGCCGCGCGCGGCACGCAGGCGGCAACCAGCCCTGATGCGCTGCAGGGCATGGTCAATGCACAGTACGGCGCCGCGCTGTTCGCCGCGCTCGGCGTGGTGATCGCGCTGGGCCTGCGCCGGGCGCCGGTAGACTCGGCAGCGACTGCCTGCCTGAGCACCGACGCATGATCGAACTGCTGGACCTGCAACAGACCCTGCATGCCTTCGCCGCCTGCAACGATGAGGATGCGGTGTATGCCTCCTTCGGTTGGGTGCACGCCACCGATGGCGATCTGCTGCAGGCGCGTTTCTGGTTGCCGGCCGATGAAGAAGCAGCGTTCGACGACGACAGCGATGTTCCTGCCCGCGCGCGCGCGCTGGGCCTGTCCAGCTATCTTGAACCGGCGACCTTCGCCGACGTGCTCGACGTGCAGAAGCGGCAACGCCCACTGTCCACACTGGCCGATTATGCGCAGGCGCTGGCGTACTACGCCGAGTACGACGCGTTCCAGCAGGTCGATGGCATCGACGAGGCCCTGGGCGAAGCGGGTGCTGAGGAACAGGCGGCTGCGCGCGAGGCAGGGGTGGGCGAAGGCATCTTCGCTTCGTTCGACCTGTGCATGGTGGCGTGCCCGGTAGACCAGCTGAAGGCCGCTGCGCAGCGCGTGGCGCACGTGCTGGAAATCCCGGTAGGCGAAGCATTGGCGCGCTGCCGCTCGTTGCCGTTGGCGCTCGGTGAAGGACTGGATCGCAACCGTGCGCAGGCGATCAAGGATGACTTCGACGCCATCGGTGCGACCGTGCAGGTGCACGGGTTCAAGCCGTTCCCGTGGATGGACGCGCCCGTATTGCGGTAGTGCCGGCCGCTGGCCGGCAACCCCAAGGTCCGTTGGATCATTGCAGTTGCCGGCCAGCGGCCGGCGCTACCAAGCCTGGGTAAATCACCCGGCGGCCAGCAACTGCGGTTGCAGCGCGCTGAAAATCCGCGCCAGCCGCTCCCAAGGATGACTTCGACGCCATCGGTGCGACCTTGCAGGTGCACGGGTTCAAGTCGTTCCCGTGGATGGATGCGCCCGTATTGCGGTAGTGCCGGCCGCTGGCCGGCAACCCCAAGGTCCGTTGGATCATTGCAGTTGCCGGCCAGCGGCCGGCACTACCAAGCCTGGGTAAATCACCCGGCGGCCAGCAACTGCGGCTGCAGCGCGCTGAAAATCCGCGCCAGCCGCTCCGCCCATGCCTGCTGCCCGGCGGCATCGGCGATCAGGTCCTGGCGGATTTCCAGTTCCACGTGCACCAGGCCGCGGCCTTCGCCGTGCACCGGCACCGCGTAGTCGCTGGTACTGCTGACCGAATACGGTTCGTTGTCGCCCACCACCAGGTCGCCTTCGTCGCGCAGTGCCTGCAGCAGTGCATGCGCAAAGCGCGTGTCCTGGTGGTACAGCACGCCGGCATGCCACGGCCGCTGCGCGCCGTTCATCGCCGGGGTGAAGCTGTGCATCATCACCAGCAGGGTGGGGCGACGGGCATCGCGGCGTGCGTCCAGTTCGGCGTCGATGCGTGCGTGGTACGGCGCATGGATCGCATCAATGCGCTGTTGCCGCTGCGCCGCCGACAGACCTGCATTGCCCGGCACCACGGTGTGGTCGCTCACTTCCGGAATCAGTGTGGGCGAGGCCAGCGGGCGGTTGCAGTCGATCAGCAGCCGCGAATAGGTCTGTTCGATTGCCCAGGCATCCAGCCGTTCGGCCAGTGCGCGGGTGGTGCCGGCAATGCCGATGTCCCAGCCGATGTGGCGGTCCAGTTCGGCCTGTGGCAAGCCCAGGCCGGCGAGGGCACGCGGCACGTGCTGGCCGGCGTGGTCGGCCAGCAGCAGGTACGGTGACGCGCCTTGAGCCCGGTGGATCGCGTAGATTGCCGGATCATCGGCGCAAAGCAGCGCCGGCAGTGCGTGCAGGTCGGCGTCAGCCACGCGGGCGCCCGTCCAGGTGATGCTCGATCATCCACAGTCCGGCCCACAGCTTGGCATCCAGCTCGTAGCCTTCGCCCATCTTCTGCACCAGCCACGCCGCCGCTTGTGCGCGCGGAATTTCGTGCACGGTGATGTCCTCGCTGTCGTCGCCGCCACCTTCGCCGATCCGGCGCAGGCCGGTGGCACGGACGAAGGCGATCTTCTCGGCGCTCGCGCCGGAGGAGGTCGGGCCGATCATCAGCACTTCGGCGTGATCGGCGGTCCAGCCGGTCTCTTCTTCCAGTTCGCGCACGGCCGAGACTTCGATCGACTCGCCGGCATCGATGTCGCCAACCAGGCCGGCCGGCATTTCGATGGTGGGGGCCTGCAGCGGCACGCGGAACTGTTCGACGAACAGCACCTTGTCCTCGGGGGTGACGGCGATGATGATCGCCGCCAGGCCGCCAGCATGGGTGCGTTCGCTGTATTCCCAGGTGCCGCGCACCAGCATGCGCTGGTACTTGCCTTCGTAGACGACACGCGGGGCTTCGGTGTTGCGCTGGCTCATGCGGGCTCGCCGGAATTGGAAAAAGATGGAGTGGGAACGGGGTCGGCCACGCCTGCGGCATCGAACAGCCGGCGGCGGGTCGTCGGACCAAAGCGCAGGGTCTGGCACAGGCCAGCGAGCAGCTCCGGGTCGGCCGACTGGCGCAGCAGGCCGGGTTGGCTGCCCTCCAGCGGCGCGTCCAGCGCGATGGTGGTCAGCTGGCGCCAGAGCAGGGCGTGCTCGCGCTGCTCGCGCAGGCGCACCGCCATCTGTGCGGCGCCGCGCAGGCGCAGGAACGGCACTTCGTCCAGACGTTCGTAGAGCACGTCCATGCTGCCGAAATGGGCCAGCAGCACCGCAGCGGACTTGCTGCCGACGCCGCTGACGCCGGGAATGTTGTCCACCGCATCGCCGCACAGCGCCAGGTAGTCGGCGATCTGGTGCGCGTGCACGCCGTGCCGTGCCTTCACGCCGGCCACGTCCCAGCGCTGGTTGCGGGCGTAGTCCCACTGTTCGTCGTGGTCGACCAGCAGCTGCGACAGGTCCTTGTCGGCGGAGATGATCACCCCGCGATGGCTGCCGCGGTGCACGTGCAGGGCGCTGCCGATCAGGTCGTCGGCCTCGTATTCGTGGTGGGCCAGCACGGCCAGGCCCAACGCCGCGCACAGCGCCTTGCAATGCACGAACTGGCGCTTCAGCGCTTCAGGAGCCGGATCACGGTTGGCCTTGTAGGCCGGATACAGCCGATGGCGGAAGCCGCTGTCGAGCGCTTCGTCGAAGGCGATGGCGATGTGCCGCGGGCGCTCGCGCTCCAGCAGATCGAGCAGGAAGCGGGCGAAGCCGTGCACGGCATTGGTCGGCCAGCCCTGGCTGTCCTGGAACTCGTCCGGCAGCGAATGCCAGGCGCGGAACACATAGATGCTGGCATCGACCAGGTACAGCGACGGCGGCGGAGCCGGCAGGGTCATGCCGGCGGCGTCCAGTCGCGCAGCAGGGCCGCCGGGTCGGGGCGCTCGCGCTCGGGAACATCGGCCTTGGGCGTACCAATGTGGATGAAACCGGCGATGCCCTCGCCCTCGACCAGGCCCAGATGGGCCTGCACGACCGGATCGAAGGCCATCCAGGCGGTCAGCCACTGCGCGCCGAAGCCCAGCGCCTGCGCGGCCTGCAGCAGGGCGAAGCAGACGCAGCCGGCGGTCATCAGCTGTTCCTGTTCGGGCACCTTCGGGTCCGGGCGCGGGCTGGCCACCACCACGATCACCAGCGGGGCGTGGCTGAAACGCTGGCGGTCCTTCTCGAATACCGCCTCGCCGGCATGCGGGTCGCGCTGGCGGCTGCGCTCGGCCAGAAAGTCGCCCAGAGTGTGACGTGCATCGCCGGCGATCTTTAGGAAGCGGAACGGCACGCGCTTGCCGTGATCGGGCACGCGTACTGCTGAAGCCAGCATCCGCTGCAGGGTGGCCGGATCTGGTCCGGGCTCGCCCAGTTGCCGCGAAGGCACTGAGCGGCGGGCATCCAGGGCAAGCAGGGCAGCGGGGTCGGGCATGGAGTATTAACCGGTCGTCACGGGTGTTTGATTATAGTCGGGGCGGCCAATGGCACCGTCTGTGTCGCGTCCGGACCCTGAATATCAAACTGTGATGAACATCATGCCACTGGCGGGAAACGGACGACCGCTTCCCCTCGCCTCATGGGCCTTGCACCGCTTACGATATCTGTCTTGCCGGGCCGCCGGTCATGAGGTTTGAAGTGAGGACTGTTTCACTGTCCGTGACGGGCTGGCCGGCCTACCATCGACGTACCGGTACATGGGGTGTACCGGTCGTCGTGATGTCCATGTTGTCTGTCGTACCAGAGAAGGTGGGGAGCCTTCCCGAATGATGAGCGCGCCCACACCGATGGGATCGCCGGGCCGTGACCCGGCACAGCTCCAGCGTGCCCGGGAGGTGGTCCTGCCTGCCCTGTGCCAGGCCTTCGGGGCCGCACTGGCGCGTTTCGACGATGCCCTGTTCGACCGCGCCGGCAATGCTGGCTCGTCGCAGCTGCTGTTCCTGGATGCGATGCGCGAGCTGCGCCGCCGCCGTGAGGACATCGCCGCCGCCTTCGCCGGCCACCTGCAGCGGGCCTGGGATGCGCTGGCCAGCGGGGAGCCGTTGTCGGCCGAGGCGACCCTGTCGGGCCCGGCCGAGGATGGTCTCAGCCTGCTGGATGAGCATGTACTGGAGTCGCGGCTGGCGGTGCGCAATTTCGCGACCGTGCTGCTGCGCGACTTCAAGCCGGTGCTGGCGCGGCTGGACCGCCGCCTGGGCCGCTTGATCGGCGGCGCCGAGCTGGATGCCGACCACAACCCGGTCAGCCCCGAACACCTGGGCGTGGCCATCCATGAGGCCTTTGCCGGTTGCGAGCTGGCGCCGGAAGTGCACCTGGTGCTGATCAAGCTGTGCGAGCGCGACCTGCGCGCGCCGGTCGGCCGTATCTACGAGAAGCTGGACGAACAACTGGCTGCCGCCGGGGTGATGTCGCAGATGGGGGCGCCGCGACGTCCGCTGTCGGCTGCGCCCGAGCCGCGGATGCCTTCGGGCCTGGACGACCTGGTCGAGCAGCGTCAGGGCGGGGGTTTCGATACTGAATCCGGCGACGACGAACAGGCCGCACCGGCCTGGGCGCAGCGCTTTGCCGCACGCTGGTCCGAGCGCCGCGGCCACATGCAGCAGCACCTGGATGGCGAAGACGGCGGCACCGGCGAGGCCTACACGGGCCAGCAGGGCATGCTGCTGGAGGCGCTGCACGAACTGCTGCAGCAGACCCGCCACGTGCGCGAGGACGCGACGTCGGCTGCACAGGTCGCTGTTGGCCAGCATCGCCCCTTGAGCCAGCGCGAGATGATGTCGGTGCTGTCGCTGCTGCAGGCCACGCCCAGCGCAACTCTGCGCGCAGCCATTGGCGAGGACGGCGAATCGCTGGCGCAGCGGCTGAAGAGCGAAGTGCTGTCCAGCGCCACCCGGCTTGGCGTCGACCCCGGCCAGAGCCGGCTGGATCCGCAGGACGAAGATGCGATCGACCTGGTCGGCATGTTGTTCGACGTGATGCTGGACGAACGCGAACTGGAAGGCCGCTCGCGCGAACTGATCGGTCGCCTGGTAGTGCCCTTCGTCAAGGTCGCCATGCTCGATCGCCGCATGTTCGTGCAGAAGACCCACCCGGCGCGCAAGCTGCTCAACTCACTAGCCGAGGCCTGCGAAGGCAACACCGGCGAGAGCCAGGCCGAGCGCATGCTGATGGCCAAGGTCGAGGAGATCATCGAGCGCCTGGTGGCCGAGTTCAACGAGAACCTGGCGATCTTCCTGACCCTGGAAGAAGAATTCCGCGAATTCCTGGTGCAGCATCGTCGCCGTGTGGAAATTGCCGAGCGTCGCGCCGCCGAAACGCAGCGCGGCCAGGAAAAGCTGGAAATGGCCCGCAGCCGTGCCGGCGCCGAACTGGACCGCCGCATCGGCGATGCCACCCTGCCGTCGGCCATTGCCGAGTTCCTGCGCCAGCCATGGCAGCACCACCTGACCCTGGCGCTGCTGCGCGAGGGCGAGGACGGGGCATCGGTGGCCGAAGCGTTGAGCTTGGGCGATGGCCTGCTGGAAGAAGTAGCCGAAGCGCGCCGCCAGATCGTCGGCAAGCCGTGGCTGCAGGCCTGGCAGCCGGTACTGGCCAAAGTATTCGCCAGCGTCGGCGTGCATGGCGATGCGGCCACCGCCGCCATCGATGCGCTGCATGACACCCTGCAGGGCATTGCTGAATCGCGGCCGGAACTGCAGCGCGCGCTGCCGGAGCTGCCGCAGGTCGCGCTGCCGACGCCGCCGGTGGCCGAGTCGCCGGCGGTGGAGTTGAGTGGCCAGATCAATGCTGATGATTTCGACAACGTCGACGCCGATCGCTTCCGTCGCATGGAGATCGGCAACTGGCTGGACTTCGTCGACAAGGATGGCAAGGTCCAGGCCGGCAAGCTGTCCTGGATCAGCCCGATTTCCTCGCGCCTGCTGTTCGTCAACCGCCGTGGCGTGCGTTTCTGCGTGGCTTCGCCGGAGGAACTGGCGGTGATGGTGCGGTTGGGCCGCCTGCGCGCCCATGTTGACGATGGCGCCTTCGACAGCGCCATGCAGGGCGTGATCGATCGGCTGGACCCGGGCAGCGCCACCCTGCACTGAGCAGTGGCGGCCTGCTAGGATCGGGAAAACACACCGATCAGCGGGGACCTGCATGGCCGTGGCGTTGCTGGGGATCAAGGAGACCGCGCCGGGCGAGCGGCGCGTGGCACTGACGCCGGAAACCGCGCGCAAGCTCGGTGCGCTGGGCGTCAGCGTCTGGTACGAAGCCGGTGCCGGCCTTGCCGCAGGCTTCACCGATGCTGCCTATGACGATGCCGGCGCGCGGGTCTTCGACGCCAGCCGCTGGGGCGAGATCGACATCCTGCTGTGCGTGCAGGCGCCGCCGGCGGCGGTGCTGGGGCAGCTCAAGCCCGCTGCCAGCGTGGTCGGCCTGCTGGCCCCGGCCAGCGACCCGGCCCTGGCCGCGTTGGCCAGTGACGACCGTCTGTACCTGTTCCCCCTGCAGCAGCTGCCACGCACCACCCGCGCGCAAGCGATGGACGTGCTCAGCTCGCAGGCCGGCATGGCCGGTTACAAGGCCGCGCTGATCGCGGCCGAGCGCGCACCGCGCTTCTTCCCGATGCTGACCACCGCCGCCGGAACCGTGCGTCCGGCCAAGGTGCTGGTAATCGGTGCCGGCGTGGCCGGCCTGCAGGCCATCGCCACCGCGCGCCGCCTTGGCGCGCAGGTGGAAGGTTTCGACGTGCGTCCGGAAACCCGCGAGCAGATCCAGTCGCTGGGCGCGCGCTTCCTCGACCTGGGCGTCAGCGCGGCCGGCGAAGGCGGCTATGCGCGTGCGTTGACCGATGAGGAACGCGCCGAGCAGCAGCGCCGGCTGGCCGACCACCTGCGCAGCGTGGACGTGGTGATCTGTACGGCGGCGGTACCGGGGCGCCCGGCACCGACGATCGTGACCGCGGCGATGGTGGAAGGCATGGCCACCGGCAGCGCGATCGTTGATCTGGCCGCCGAAAGTGGCGGCAACTGCGCGCTGACCCGGCCGGGCGAGTGCATCGAGCACCGGGGTGTGACCATCGATGGCCCGCTTGGCCTGGCCAGCCGCGGCGCGACCCAGGCCAGCGAGATGTACGCGCGCAACCTGCTCAACTTCGTCGCGCTGTTCGTGCGCGAGGGCCAGCTCGCCTTCGACTGGGACGACGAGCTGTTGGCGAAGACGCGCTGGCAGGCGTGAGCCGGTAGCGCCGGGCCATGCCCGGCGAGCGCAGCGGCAGGCATTGGATCCGCCGGGCATGGCCCGGCGCTACCGTGTTATCGCGGCTTTGCCGGCGGCGGATTTTCCCGCACCCAGTCCTTGCGCTGTTCCGGCGTCATCTGTGACCAGCGCTCGCGCAGGGCGTCGCGCTGTGCGGGTGGCAAGTCACGCATCTGACCGAACAGGGCACGTGCCTGCTCGCGCTGCTCCGGGCTCATGTGTTCGAAGCGGCGTAGCCCACGGCGGGCCTTGTCGCGTTCCTCCGGACTCATCGATTGCCAACGCTGGCCATGCGAGAGCATGCGTTGGCGCTGGCCAGCGTCGGCGCTGTTCCAGCGGTCGCGCAGCGGCGCCAGCAGGGATTCGCGCTGGGCGTCGCTCAGTTGTTCCCATGCCGGCAGCGGTGCGGTCGGCATGGGACGCGTGGCAGGGGCGGGTGCGGCGCTCTGTGCCAGCGCTGGGACGGCTGGTAACAGCGACAGGGCCAGCAAGAGTGGCAGGGTATGCAGTCGGGACATGGGTTCACTCCATCGCCAGGTCGTTGTCGCCCAGCCACAGGTACAGATCGGGATTCTCGTCGTACAGCGCGCTGTTGTCTTCCACTGCCGCAAGCACCGGTGCCGGCGCAGGGCCCGTCAGCGTGCCATGGCCGGTGAACTGCAGGCCGATACCCAGTGCCACCACCAGCGAACAGGCGCTGGCCAGCCACCAGCGCCAGCGCCCGCGATGGGCCGCGCCGGCGCCATGGCGGGCCTGGCGCAGCCGTGCCATCGTCGCCGGCGACAACGCCTGCAGCGACTGCGCGTGCAGGCTGCGCAGGGTGTCATCGGAGGGCAGGGAGCGGTTCACGGGTGGGTCTCCAGGTAGTCCTGCAGCGCCTGCCGGGCGCGTGCCAGATGGGTTTTTACCGCGCCTTCGCTGCAGCCCATGGCGCGGGCGGTGGTGGCTCCGTCCAGGTCCTGCAGCACGCGCAGGGTGAACGCCTCGCGCTGACGGGCGGGCAGGGTGCGCAGTGCCTGCACCAGCTGCTGGTACTGCTGATGCTGCTCATGCGCCTGCGACGGGTCGGGGCCGGGGTCGGCCCAGTCGATCTCGCCGCCGTCGGCGTCCTGGTTGTCACGCCAGAACGGCAGGCGGAAGCGACGCCGGCGCTGCAGGTCGATCACCCGCCGGCGCAGGATGCTCCAGAACAGCGGTGCCCATTCGACGGCCGGCTTGTCGGCGTAGTCCAGCATGCGCAGCAGGGCATCCTGCACCGCGTCCAGCGCATCCTCGCGCTGGCGCAGGCCGGCCTCGGCAAAGCGGAACGCACGCGGGCCGACGCTGGCCAGGAACGCCTCCAGCGATGCCGGCAGGGCATCGGTCTCGGCGCTCGGGGGGAGGGGGCTGCTCACCAGCACAGGGTACGGTTCCTCGCTCGGGGTCACCATCGACAACGCGTGAGCGCGGCTTTGGTTGACGCCGGGCGCGCGCCGGGTTCAGCCCATGGTTATGATGGGGCGACGAAGACAGAGCGGGAGCGTTGCCAGTGAGTGACGGGTTCGTAGCGCTGTACATCTTCATGCTGGCGGCCATTGCCGGCCACGTGATCATTTCGCGGGTGCCGGTGATCCTGCATACCCCGCTGATGTCGGGTTCCAACTTCATCCACGGCATCGTGCTGATCGGCGCGATGGTGGTGCTGGGTCACGCGCAGACGCCGTTGGAAAAGGCGCTGGGCTTCCTCGCCGTGGTGCTCGGTGCCGGCAATGCCGCCGGTGGCTACGTGGTCACCGCGCGCATGCTGGAAATGTTCAAGCCGAGTGCGCCCAAGCGCGGCAAGGACGAACCGAAGGAGCCGCAGGCTTGAACATCAGCACCGTCGAACTGCTCGATTGGCTGGTCAAGGCCAGCTACCTGGTCGCCGCCACGCTGTTCCTGCTCGGCCTGCAACGCATGGCCTCGCCGCTGACCGCACGCAGCGGCATCCGCTGGGCCGGGCTGGGCATGCTGCTGGCCACGGCGGCCACCTTCTTCCTGCCCGAACTGCACAACGTGCCGTTGATCCTGGTGGCGCTGCTGCTGGGTGCGGGCCTGGCGTGGTGGTCGGCCGGCAAGGTCGCGGTCACCGACATGCCGCAGATGGTGGCGCTGTACAACGGCATGGGCGGCGGCTCGGCCGCAGCCATCGGTGCAGTGGAACTGCTGCGCTACGCCTTCCTGGCCAACCGCGATACCACACACTGGAGCGCGCAGGCGCTGGCCGACCTCGCTGCACGCCAACCCTCGGGCACGGTGCTGCTGCTGGCGGTGGTCGGTGCGGCCATTGGTGCGGTGTCGCTGTCCGGCTCGGTGATTGCCTGGGCCAAGCTCGATGGCCGCCTCGACAAGCGGGTGACCTGGCCGGGCCAGCAGGTGATGAACCTGCTGGTGGCACTGGCGGTGGTAGTGCTGGCGATCATCGCGGCCAGCACGCTCAACACCTGGGCGATCGTCGCCTTCTTCGTGCTGGCGCTGGCGCTGGGCGTGCTGATGACGCTGCCGATCGGTGGTGCCGACATGCCGGTGGTGATCTCGCTGTACAACGCGTTCACCGGCCTGGCGGTGTCCTTCGAGGGCTATGTGCTCGGCAACGAGGCACTCATCATCGCCGGCATGATGGTCGGCGCCGCGGGCATCCTGCTGACCCGGTTGATGGCCAAGGCGATGAACAGGCCGATCCGCAATGTGCTGTTCTCCAATTTCGGCGGCGCTGCGGCGGGCGAGGCGCAGGCGATTTCAGGTTCGCAGAAGCCGATCGAAGCAGCTGACGTGGCGGCGATGATGGCCTTCGCCGAACGCGTGGTGATCGTGCCTGGCTACGGCATGGCCGTGGCCCAGGCCCAGCACAAGATCTGGGAGCTGGCACAGCGGCTGATCGCACGCGGGGTGAAGGTGAAGTTCGCGATCCACCCGGTGGCCGGACGCATGCCGGGGCACATGAACGTGCTGCTGGCCGAGGCCGGCGTGCCCTACGACCTGATCGCCGACATGGATGACATCAACCCGGAATTCGCCAACACCGACGTGGTGCTGGTGATCGGCGCCAACGACGTGGTCAATCCGGTCGCGCGTACCGACCCGGCCAGCCCCATCTACGGCATGCCGGTGCTGGACGTGGTCAACGCCCGCAACGTGGTGGTGATCAAGCGTGGCAAGGGCACTGGCTTCGCCGGCATCGAAAATGCGCTGTTCTACGCTGACAACACCCGCATGCTGTACGGCGATGGTGCCGAAGCTGCGGCCTCGCTGGTCAGTGAGCTGAAGGGGCTCGACGGCGGGCATTGATGCCGTACCGGTAGCGCCGGGCCATGCCCGGCGAGCGCGCAGCGCGGCTGTTCCAACAATCCGCCGGGCATGGCCCGGCGCTACCCACATCCGGTGCGCTCAGCGCGCCAGCCAGGCGCCCACAGTCACACCCACGGCCAGCCACAGCCATTCCATCGCGCCATTGGCGAGGGTGATCAGCGTCCAGGCCAGGTGCGGCCCCATCCGCGTGGTTGCATCCCACAGGTCCAGCCCGATCGAGCCGCCCATCCACGCGCTGGCGATGGTCCAGTTGGCCACCGCTGCCACCAGCAACGTGCCCAGCACCACCAGGGTGATGCGCAGCCGGCCCGGCCCCAGGGTGCCCATGCGCAGCATGAACACGAGTTCCAGTGCGGTCACCACGGCCATCCAGCCGACCTGCCGGCCGGTCATCAGGGCCAGCACCATCCAGGCGAGGGGAGCAACAAGCAGGCCCAGCAGCAGCATGAGGGGCCAGAGCCAGGTCACGGTCCTGGCACGCGCGGCATTGGAGGACATCGAAGCTCCCTGAAAGTCATCCACAGGATACTGTGGTTTGCGGCAGTGCACCGGCGAGGGTAGGGCGGCTGGGCTAGAATGCCGTCTTGCGTGGCCTTGGCCACGGCCCCATATCGGTCCCCATGTATTCCCGTAGCAGCGAACCTGTCCACTTCGAACGCGATTGCGAGGCCGTGATGGTCCCGCAGGGCGACACCGTGACCCTGCCCGCCGGCAGCTATGGGTACATCACCCAGGCGCTGGGCGGCAGCTATTCGGTATTCGTGGAAGGCAACCTGTTCCGTATCGCCGGCAAGGACGGTGACGCCATCGGCAAGGAGGCCCCGGCACCGCTGGAGCTGCCGGCCGATGCGACCGACGAGCAGGTGGAGCAGTTGGTGTGGCAGCAGCTGCGCACCTGCTTCGATCCGGAAATTCCGGTGAACATCGTCGAGCTGGGCCTGGTCTACGAGGTCGAGATCAAGCATCTGGACGAAGGACAGCGCGAGATCGACGTGAAGATGACGTTGACCGCGCCGGCCTGCGGCATGGGCGACATCCTGGTCGACGACGTACGCAGCAAGCTTGAAATGATCCCGACGGTGGCCGAGGCCGACGTCGAGCTGGTGTTCGACCCGCCGTGGAACCAGCACATGATGTCCGAGGCGGCCCGGCTCGAGACCGGCATGCTTTGACCCACGGCCCGCAGTGACGCGGGCCCGGTACTACCCGCAACCAGAACAGGAAATCTCCGGTGTCCCAGTCCATTCCCAGCTTCGCCGTCACCCGTTCGGACCACCCGCGCAGCGCTGAAGAGCGCGCCCAGATCCTGGAGAAGCCGGGCTTTGGCCTGCACTTCACCGACCACATGGTGGAAGTGCGTTGGGACAAGGACACTGGCTGGCACAACGCCAACGTGCGTGCCTACGGTCCGCTGCAGCTGGACCCGGCCGCCGCAGTGCTGCATTACGGCCAGGAAATCTTCGAAGGCATCAAGGCCTACCGCCACGCCGACGGTTCGATCTGGACCTTCCGCCCGGACGCCAACGGCCGTCGCCTGCAGCGTTCGGCGCAGCGCCTGGCGCTGCCGGAGCTGCCGGTGGAGATTTTCATTGAATCGCTGAAGCAGTTGATCGCCGTCGACAGCGCCTGGGTGCCGTCGGCCGATGAGTCGAGCCTGTACTTCCGTCCGTTCATGATCGGCGACGAAGCCTTCCTCGGCGTGCGCGGCGCGCACAAGGCCGGCTACTACGTCATCGCCAGCCCGGCCGGCCCGTACTTCGCCAAGGGTGTCGCCCCGGTGTCGATCTGGCTGTCGACCGAGTACGCACGTGCGGCCAAGGGTGGCACCGGTGCCGCCAAGTGCGGTGGCAACTACGCCGCCTCGCTGCTGCCGCAGCAGAAGGCGCAGGCGCAGGGCTGCTCGCAGGTGCTGTTCCTCGACCCGGTCGAAGGCAAGTACCTGGAAGAACTGGGCGGCATGAACGTGTTCCTGGTCTACAAGGACGGCACCCTGGTCACCCCGCAGCTCTCGGGCAGCATCCTCGAGGGCATCACCCGCGAGAGCATCCTGCAGCTGGCCCGCGACCGTGGCATGAAGGTGGAAGAGCGCAAGGTCACCATCGATGAGTGGAAGCAGGGTGTGACCTCGGGCGAGATCGCCGAAGTGTTCGCCTGCGGCACCGCCGCGGTGGTCACCCCGATCGGCCAGCTGAAGGGCGAGGGCTTCTCGGTCGGCGACATCAACGCCCCGGCCGGCGAAGTGACCATGTCGCTGCGCAAGGAGCTGACCGACATCCAGTACGGCCGCCTGCCGGACCGCCACAACTGGCTGGTCAAGCTGGGCTGATCGCCCGCGTTGAACCGTTAGCGCCGGGCCATGCCCGGCGGCTCTTCTTGAAAGCCCGTCCCAGTGACGGGCTTTCTGCGTTGTGGACCCGCCCGTCGATCGCAGCAGGCGGGTGCTTGACGCAAATAGGTTTGCACTGCAAACTAAATTCAAGCGACCCCGATGGAGCGTGTCATGCAGCAGCCGTCCGTCATTGATCCTTCCTCGCGCCTGCAGGCGCTGACCCGTGAATACTCGCGGTACTCGCGAAGTGCCGGGGGCCTGTCGGCCATGGCAGGCGGCATTGCCTGCCTGGCCTCGTTCCTTGCCGGCGCCCTGTTGCCGACCACCTTGGCGCTGCGCATCGTGCTGATTGCCGTGCCGGTGCTGTGGATCGTCGGCAAGCAATGGCTGGCACGCCGCTACTACCAGCGGCTGGGCCAGGTCGAGGAGCAGGTCACGCCGGCAGAACGCAACTTCCAGCGCTTCTTCATCGCCTTCACCGCGCTGGTGAGCGTGCTGGTGATCGGCAGCGTGCTGACCCGGCTGGCACCGATGGGCGAGCTGCCCTGGGACCTGCGCGCCATCGGTTATCTGGCCGTGGTGGCGCTGCTGCCCTGGGTGGTGTGGCGCTGGCTGCGTACGCCGCTGGAGTTCATCGTGGGCGTGTTCCTGCTGTGCCAGGCCGCGCTGGCCTTCACCGGGCAGGCGTATGGCTTCGGCCCGAGCACGGCGGTGTTCCCGCTGGCATCCATCGCACTGATCGTGGTCGGCTGGCGTGACCACCAGCGCTTCCAGCGGCTGCAGGTAGAGATGCGCGCGTTCATGGCGGCGCGGACGAACGTCGAATGACCCAGCTGCCTGACTCCAGAGCGCTGCTCCAGCTCGACCGCTTGATCCACGAGCCGGCACGCCTGCTGATCCTGTCGATCCTGGCAGGTGCCGAATCCGCCGAGTTCGGCTTTGTCGAACATCTCAGCGGGTTGAGCAAGGGCAACCTGTCCAGCCATCTGAGCAAGCTGGAGGCTGCTGGACTGGTCGCCATCGACAAGTCGTTCCGCGGCAAGCGCCCGCTGACCACCCTGCAGTTGACGCCGATGGGCCGCACTGCCCTGGCCGAGTACCGCACACAGCTGGCGGCGATCGTTGCCGGCATTCCCGATCCGGATCGAAAGGACGCCTGACATGACATTGCTCCCGCGCCTGTTTGCAGTTCTGGTTGTTTCCTTCTCTGCCCTCATCGGCGCGGCTGCGGCTGCAGATCCGCGCCAACAGGGAGCTGCGCTGACCACGCAGTTCTACGAAGGGCACATCGACGCACTGTGGGAACGGATGACGCCGCAGATGCAGGCGGGGCTGCAGTCCCCGCAGAACCTGGTGGCGCTGCGCGAGCAGGTGCTGGCGGGCTGGGGCGCAGAAACCGAGCTGGTCAGTGAGAAGGTCGAGAAGGTTGATGGATTCGACACCTATCTGCGGCAGGCGCGTTTCGCCAGGAGCCCGGCCATCATCCAGGTGCTGTGGGCCATCGACGCCGACGGGCGGATTGGCGGTTTCTACATCCGCCCGCTCCAGACCACGCCACCGCAGGCCGCCAGGAGCGGGTTCCTCGACTACCAGACCCGCACACGGCTGCAACTGCCGTTCAACGATGAGTACTACGTGTTCTGGGGCGGGCGTACCGTCGAACAGAACTACCATGCGGCCCATGCCGGCCAGCGCTTCGCGCTGGATCTGCTGGTGGTCCGCGATGGCCGCTCGCACCGTGGCGATGGCCTGCGCAACGATGACTACTACTGCTTCGGTCGCCCGATCCTCGCGCCCGCCGACGGCACGGTGGTGGAGGTGATCGAGGGTGTCGCCGACAACGTGCCGGGCCAGATGAATGCCGCCCAGCTCACCGGCAACCGCGTCATCCTCGACCACGGCAACGAGGAATACTCGGTGCTGGCGCACCTGCGCCAGGGCAGTGTGCGTGTGGCGCAGGGACAGGCTGTCCGCAGCGGCGCGCACCTCGGTGACTGTGGCAACAGCGGCAACTCCTCCGAGCCGCACCTGCACTACCAGCTGCAGGCCGGGCCCGTGTTCGGTGTCGGCGAAGCGTTGCCGGCACAGTTCTCCGATTACATCGCCGATGGCCAGCCGGTTGCACGCGGCGAGCCGGTCAAAGGGCAGCGCATCCGGCCAGCGGGCGTTCCGCGGGCCAAGTAGTCAGCGCGTCCGACGCGGCGGGCAGGTGCGCCGCGCGGTCGTCGGTGTGAGCCGTGGACGCCGATGTCGGCAAAGTCATCGCAGGACATGTGATGACCCAGTCAGGTGCGTGCAGGGCACGAGAAAGTTCCTTCACCTTCACAAACCCTCGACCCGAAAAGTCTCAGAACGAACATTTCATCTTGCTGAAAAGACGCTGAAAATCTTGTGGTGTTCGGTTTTGGTCATTAGCGTCATCTGCACGGCGGATCGTTAGGGGGATCCGCTGGCTCGCCGGACTTCGAACCTCGCCAACGCAAGCCAGCCCAGGGTTCGGGCCGGTGCTTCTGCCGATTCCGGCATTCACACCACAAGAAAGGGAAATACGATGTCCCAGGTAACGCAACCGCGTGTGCGTCGAGTGTGGGTGGTCCTTGGTGCGTCCGTTCTGTCATCGCTGCTGCTGGCCACGCCTGCGCTGGCCGGTGATGTCCAGCTCAGCGGCCTGCAGTCCGCACAGACCCACCAGCGTTTCATCGTGAAGTACCGCGACGGCAGCGCGCCGGTGGCCAACACCACCGCACTGGCCTCTTCTCTGAAGAGTGCCGCCGCCGGCCTGGCCAGCAGCCAGAGCCGCGCGCTGGGCCTGCAGCAGGTCCGCAAGCTGGCCGTCGGCCCCACCCTGGTCAAGACCGATCGTCCGCTCGACCAGGCCGAATCCGAGCAGCTGATGCGCAAGCTGGCCGCCGACCCGAACGTGGAATACGTTGAAGTCGACCAGATCATGCGTGCCACGCTGACCCCGAACGACACCCGCTTCAGCGAGCAATGGGGCTTCGGTACCTCCAATGCCGGCATCAACATCCGGCCGGCCTGGGACAAGGCCACCGGCACCGGCGTGGTCGTGGCGGTGATCGACACCGGCATCACCAACCACGCCGACCTCAATGCCAACATCCTGCCGGGCTACGACTTCATCAGTGATGCGGCGATGGCGCGCGACGGCAACGGCCGCGACAACAACCCGAACGATGAGGGTGACTGGTACGGCGACAACGAGTGCCAGGCAGGCTACCCGGGTTCCAACTCCAGCTGGCACGGTACCCACGTGGCCGGCACGGTGGCGGCGGTGACCAACAACAGCACCGGCGTGGCCGGTACCGCGTTCAACGCCAAGGTCGTGCCGGTGCGTGTGCTCGGCAAGTGCGGCGGTTACACCTCCGACATCGCCGACGCGATCGTGTGGGCGTCCGGCGGCAGCGTCAGCGGCGTGCCGGCCAATGCCAATCCGGCCGAGGTCATCAATCTCTCGCTCGGCGGTGGCGGCAGCTGCTCGAGCACCTACCAGAACGCGATCAATGGCGCTGTCGGGCGTGGCACCACCGTGGTGGTCGCTGCCGGCAACAGCAACACCAACGTGTCCTCGTCGGTTCCCGCCAACTGCCCGAACGTGATCGCAGTGGCGGCCACCACCTCGGCCGGTGCGCGTGCCAGCTTCTCCAACTATGGCAACGGCATCGACATCTCGGCACCGGGCCAGGGCATCCTGTCCACCCTCAACAGCGGCACCACCACCCCGGGCAGCGCCAGCTACGCTTCGTACAACGGCACCTCGATGGCGGCACCGCACGTGGCCGGCGTAGTCGCGCTGATGCAGTCCGTAGCCCCGAGCCCGCTGAGCCCGGCGCAGGTGGAGAGCATCATCAAGAGCACTGCACGTCCGCTGCCGGGCGCCTGCTCGGGCGGCTGCGGCGCCGGCATCATCGACGCCGACGCGGCCGTGGCTGCGGCGATCAACGGCGGTGGCCCGAACCCGGGCGGCAACGTGCTGCAGAACAACGTCCCGGTGACCGGCCTTGGCGCTGCCAGTGGCGCTTCATTGAGCTACACGGTCAACGTTCCGGCTGGCAGCACCCAGCTGCGCGTGGCGATCAGTGGCGGCAGCGGTGATGCCGACCTGTACGTTCGCCAGGGCAGTGCTCCGACTGATACCGCCTACACCTGCCGCCCGTACCTGAGCGGCAACAGCGAGACCTGCACCATCAACAGTCCGGCTGCCGGCACGTGGTATGTGCGGGTGAAGGCCTACAGCACCTTCTCGGGCCTGACCCTCAACGCCCAGTACTGAGCCCAAGCCCCTCTCCATGGGCACGCCCCGGCTCTGGCCGGGGCGTTTTTGTTTGGGTAGGTGCCGACCTTGGTCGGCACGCTGTTCCTCAGACCGATTCGAAGCGGTTCGCGGCCACGTTCTTGCGCACGTGCTGCGGGTCGAAAATCCGCCCGTTCATCGCGATGTACACGCCGCTCGGCAGCGACTGCACCGCACCGATCGCACAGCCGATGTTGAACTCGGCATCCGACCCGCGGAAACGTGCCGGGCTCAGCGCACCGGTCATCACGATGGTCTTTTCCGGGATCGTGGCCAGCACCTGGCCGGTCTGCACCATCGAATCGGTGCCGTGGGTCACCAGCACGTGGCGGGTCGGCTGCGCGGCGATGGTGGCGCGGATCAGCTCGCGGTCCTCATCGTTGATGTGCAGCGAATCCTTGCGCAGGATCGGAATCACGTTGAAGCGGAACGTCACGCCCAGCTCGCGCAGGATCATGCCGATCTGGGGGTCGCCGATCTGGTAGTCCGACTTGTCGTCGAAGTAGATCTTGTCGATCGTGCCACCGGTGGTGACGACCAGGAGCTCTTCCATCATGTGCATGCGCGAAACCAGGACAGGTACAGCGGCGCGGGGCCAGGAACACAGATGATACGGCCCGGCGGCCGCAGCGTCAGCGTCGCTTGCCGAAGCGGGCGCGCAGCCCCGGCAGGCTGGCGCTGAAGATCACCAGCAGGGCCAGCGCGATCTCGATCAGCGCCAGCCAGCGCGTCTCTGGGTGGCTCCAGGCGCTCATCACGCCGTGGCTGAACCAGCCCAAGGCCAGCACCGAGGCCCAGAAACCGGCCTTGCGCCAGCCCAGTCGCAGGGCAACGGCCAACGCCAGCGGCGGCGCGGTGAACACCAGCTGGGTGGCCAGCCAGTGCTTGTCATTGATGAACCAGCCGGCGAACAGCGCCGCCAGCCCCATCAGGGCCAGCAGCAGGACCGTGCGCGGCGGGCGGTTCATCGGGCCAACCGCTGTGCGATGTCGGCCACGCGGCGGCCCAGCGCGCGGGCCAGCACGGCCTCGTCGTCGGTCGGCTGCGGGTCATCGGCGGCACCGGCCACGTGGCTGGCGCCATAGGGCGTGCCGCCGCTGGTGGTATGGCTCAGCGCCGGTTCGGTGAACGGGATGCCGACGATCACGCAGCCGTGGTGCAGCAGCGGCACCTGCATCGACAGCAGGGTCGATTCCTGGCCACCATGCATCGAGGCGGTGGAGGTGAACACGCCGGCCGGCTTGCCGGACAGGGTGCCATTGACCCATTCGGCGCCCAGCCCATCCAGGAAGTGCTTCACCGGCGCGGCCATGTTGCCGAAGCGGGTCGGGCTGCCCAGCAGCAGGCCCTGGCATTCGACCAGGTCCTGCACGCTCACGTAGGGGGCGCCATCGTCGGGTACCGGCGGTTGTGCGGTCTGGGTCACGGCGGCCACCGGCGGCACTGTGCGCAGGCGCGCGGTCATGCCCGGCACTTCGCCGATGCCCCGCGCGATCTGGCGCGCCAGCCGTGCCACTGAACCGCCCCGGCTGTAGTACAGCACCAGAATCTCGCCCATCGTGACCGCTTCTCCTCGTCGTGTGGCCACCAGTATGGCTATCCTGCGAACATTCCGCATCGGGTACCCTTTCGCCGATGGAACCTTTGGATACGCTCAACCTGTGGATGGAGCGCGCGCGGGATCGCGCACGCGCCATCAGCTTCGGCCGCTTCCTGTGGCATCGCTTCCTCGACGACCGCCTGTTCCAGGCAGCGGCGGCGCTGGCGTACACCACGGTGTTCGCGTTGGTGCCGCTGGCGATCGTGGTGTTCGGCGTGCTCTCGGCCTTCCCCGTCTTCGACCGCTGGAGCGACCAGCTCAGCGATTACGTCTTCTCCAACTTCGTGCCCAACGCCGCGCGCGCCGCCGAGGGCTACCTGCGGCAGTTCTCGGCCAGTGCCGGTCAGCTCACCGCCGCCGGCTTCATCGCACTGGTGGTCTCGTTGCTGATCACCCTCAACAGCGTCGAAGAGACCTTCAACCAGATCTGGCGGGTCGGCTCGACCCGGCCCAAGCTGACCCGCTTCCTGGTCTACTGGACCGTACTGACCCTGGGCGCGATGCTTGCCGCGGCCTCGCTGGCAGTGTCGGCGCGGGTCTTTGCGATGCCATTGTTCGGCACCCAGGAGGGCCGTTGGCTGGCCGACCTGGCGCTGCGGCTGGCGCCGATCCTGATCGAATTCGTCTGCATCACGCTGATGTTCCGGGTGGTGCCGCACCACACGGTGAAATGGCGGCATGCGGTGCCCGGTGCGATCCTCGCCGCAGTCATCCTCGAACTGGTGAAGTGGGGCATTGGTGCTTACCTGGGCAGCTTCCAGTCCTATCAGAAGCTCTATGGCACGGTGGCCTTCGTGCCGATCCTGCTGCTGTGGATCTATCTGTGCTGGGTGGCGGTGCTGCTGGGCGCGTCGTTGTCCTCGTCGATGGCAGCGTTCCGGTACCAGCCGGTCGAGCTGCGCCTGCCGCAGGGCTACGAGTTCTACGGCCTGCTGCGCCTGCTGGGACGCTTCCACCATGCACGCGCGAAGGGCAAAGGCCTGGCCGACGACGAGATCCTGCGGCTGGAGCCGATGCTGACCGATTCGCTGCTGCAGGACCTGGCCTGCAACCTGCAGGAAATCGGCCTGCTGCGCCGTGATGAGCGCGGTGAATGGCTGCTCGCGCGCGATCTGGAGCAGGTCAGCCTGTCTGATCTGTACGAATGCACCCAGCTGCGCATTCCAGTGGCCGAGCAGCACCTGCCGTACCGCGACGACACCCTGGGCCGCGTCGCACTGGCGGCCCTGGACGACCTGCGACTGCCCCTGCGCGAGCGCCTCAAGCGCAAGGTCAGCGACATCTACACCGATTCTGGAGACACGCCATGACCCGCAAGACCCCGTTGCCGCTGCTGCTCCCGCTGGCCCTGCTGCTGGCGCTGTCGGCCTGCAAGCCGGCGCAGGAGCCGACCCCGGCCAGCAGCCAGCCACCGGCACAGGCACCGACGCCGACCACACCGGCACCGGTCGAAGAGACCCCGGCCGAGCGCACCACTGCCGAGTTCCCGACGCTGAGGATGAAGGCGGTGGATGGCAGCGACTACGACCTGGCCGCGCACCGCGGCAAGTGGGTGATCGTGAATTTCTGGGCGACCTGGTGTGCCCCGTGCCGCAAGGAGATGCCGGAGCTGTCGGCGCTGCATGCGATGCGCAGCAACATCGAGGTGGTTGGCCTGGCCTATGAGGATATCGAGGTGCCGGAGATGCAGTCGTTCCTGGCCAAGCACCCGGTGACCTATCCGATCGTGATCGTGGACCCGTTCGATCCGCCGGCGGACTTCGCCACGCCGCGAGGCCTGCCGTTGACGCATCTGCTGGACCCACAGGGCAAGCTGGCGCACAGCTTCCTCGGGCCGGTGACTGCCGCCGACATCGAAAAGCAGATCGCTGCTGCCAAGTAGTGGGTTGGTCGGCAGGGCCTGCGGCCCTGCACCTGCTGCGAGCTGGAGCAACAACAACAGCAACAGCAACAGCAGAAGCGGGTTTCCTGTGGGATGGCGGGGTGGGTCCGGTTGCGGGAGACGCCGTAAACCCGTCCATGGGGGCTTGGCCGCGGCATCCATGCCGCGGACACTCCCGCAACCGGACCCACCCCGCCTTCGACAGATTTCCGCGATCTGCCGGCATTTCTGTAGAGCCGAGCCATGCTCGGCTCAAATCATTCCGATATCGAAATATTCGATTCCGATGGGAATTCATCCACGCATGACGTGGATCCAACAGCCGCGGAGATCTGTCAGAGGTGGGGTGGTGTCGGAGTGCGGGGTGTCAGCCGCATGGATGCGGCTGCCAAGCCTACAGGGACGTACTTGCGGCGTCCCCGCACTCCGACACCGCCCCGCCATCCCACGAAATACCCGCTGTTGCCGTTGCTGCTGCTCTGGCTTCGGCAGGTGCAGGGCGCAGCCCTGCCGACCAACCCTATTCCTCGACCGGGAACTCCTCGATCGGCTTCAGCACATCGTAGTGCTCTCGATGCAGCTTGCCCTTCAGCTTCGGCAGTTCCGGCAACGGTGCATCCACCCGCGTGTCCGGCAACCGGTCCAGCAGGTTGCGCACCAGCGTCAACCGCCCCAGCCGCTGGTCGTTGAAATCCACCAGCGTCCACGGCGCATCCGCGCGATGGGTCGCGCGCAGCATCGCCTCGCGCGCTTCGGTGTACGCGCTGTATTTGCTGCGCGATTTCAGATCCACCGGCGACAGCTTCCAGCCCTTCAGTGGATCGACATGGCGCTCGGCGAAGCGCTTCTCCTGCTGCTCCTGGTCCACGCACAGCCAGTACTTGAACAGCAGGATGCCGTCATCCACCAGCAACTGTTCGAACACCGGTGCCTGGCGCAGGAATTGCTGGTACTCGGCCTCGCTGCAATACCCCATCACCCGTTCGACGCCAGCGCGGTTGTACCAGCTGCGGTCCATCAGCACGATCTCGCCGGCCGCCGGAAGATGCGAGGCATAACGCTGGAAGTACCACTGCGTGGCTTCGCGGTCGGTGGGTTTGGGTAGTGCCACGACGCGGCACTGGCGCGGGTTCAGGTGCTGGCTGATGGCCTGGATCGCGCCGCCCTTGCCGGCGGTGTCGCGGCCTTCGAACAACACCAGCAGGCGCTGACCGCTGTGCTGCACCCAGCGCGCCATCGCCGTCAGCTCCAGCTGCAGTGGCTGCAGCAGTTCGTCGTATTCCTTGCGCTTGAGCTTGGCCATCGTCACACCCTGCGGGAGAGAAATCCCAGCCTAGCGCAGGCTCGCGTCATGGTGTGTAGAGGCCGGGCGAGCGCCGACTGGGTAACGTTGACTGCTCTCGGCAGGAAACTGAAAACCCCGCGCTGCGCGCGTTAGTCGACTAACTGTGATCTCTCTGTAGGTTGTTCATCCGGGACATCTTTGGAAAATGGTGGTTACCACACCGTTCCAGTCCCCAAAGAGCCCGGATGAACAATCATAAAAATGCCCGTTTGACGCCGTTTAGTCGAGCGCTTCTGGTCCGCCGCATCCTCCACGAGGGCCTACGCCCGGAAGAAGCAGCTCAAGCGTGTGGCGTAAGTGTGCGTACGGCCTACAAGTGGCTGGCCCGATTCCGCCAGTTCGGGGCACCGGGCCTGGAAAACCGCAGCTCACGGCCTCACCAGACGCCGCATGCCACACCTGCTCCGGTAGTCGAGCAAATCAAGGAGCACCGCCGTAAGCGGCAGACCTACCTGACCATCTCCAAGGCGCTGGGGGTCGGCCACAGTACGATTTCAAGGCTGATGCGCGCCCACGGCCTCAATCGGTTGTGTCGGCTTGATCCGCCCAAGGAGGTCATCCGATACGAATACGATCAGCCCGGAGGGCTGCTGCATCTGGACATCAAGAAGCTGGGCAACTTCCAGCGGCCAGGGCACAGAACCGATGCCAAGCGCAGGGGAAACGCCGCCGGCGGTGGCTGGGGCTACGTCCACGTGGCCATCGACGATCACTCCCGGGTCGCCTTCAGCAGCGTCCACCCCAACGAACAGGGCGAAACCGCCTGTCAGGCGTTGCTGGGCGCTCTGGAGTACTACGCCAGCCTGGGAATCACCTTCAAGCGGATCCTGACCGACAACGGTGCCTGCTATCGCTCTACCGCCTTTGCCAAGCTGCTCAAATCCCTTGGGATCAAGCACATCAGAACCAAGCCCTACACGCCGCGGACCAATGGCAAAGCCGAGCGCTTCATCCAGACCAGCCTGCGCGAGTGGGCTTACGCCTGCGAGTACGCATCCTCGGACCAGCGCAATTCCGTGTTGAACCAATGGCTGCACCACTACAACTGGCACCGTCCCCATATGGCGATCGGCGGCCAGCCACCTATCTCAAGAGTACGGCTGAACAACGTAGTGGGTTTACACAACTAACAGTCGACTCTACCTCGCCAGCTCCGCTGTGCCCTGCCACCCATGTGCGCTCGCCAGCTTCTGCAGCAGCGCTGAAAGGTCGTGGGCAAACCCGGCCATGTCGAACAGGCCGCTGTGTTCGCGCGCCTGTGCCAGTTCGGCGCGCAACGCGGTCAGTGCCGCTGGATCGTTGCCCAGCACGCTGGCCGTGGCAATGAACGCTGCATCGTCGGCGGCGTTCATCCGTGCCAGGCCCAGGTGATGGTTGAGGCTGCCGGCCACGCGTGCGGCGAAGGTAGCGCCGGGGCAGGTCAGCACCGGGCAGCCGGCCCACAGTGCGTCCGATGCCGTGGTGTGGGCGTTGTACGGGTTGGTGTCGAGGAACAGGTCGGCCAGCTGATAACGTGCCAGGTACTGCGGATGCGGCAGCTTGGGCATGAACACCAGCCGCATCGGATCGAGGCCTGCAGACTGTGCGGCGGCACGCAGCCGCGCATCGGCCTGGCCGGGTCCGGACAGCAGCCACAGCACGCTGCCGGGTACCGCCTGCAGCACCGCGAAAGCGCGGCCCATGCTGCGCGGGTTGAGCTTGTAGCTGTTGTTGAAGCAGCAGAACACCACGCCGTGCTCGGGCAATCCACAGTCTGCACGCGTCGGCGCGGGCTCCAGCACGCGTGTGTTGTCCGAGGGCTGGAACGCACGCGGCAGGCGCAGCACGCGTTCGCTGTAATGCGGTTCCAGCGATGGCGGTAGCGCGAAGTCGTCGCCAATCACCGCATCCATCCACGGCGCACCGGATGTGCCGGGGTAGGCCAGCCAGTTCAGCTGCAGCGGAGCGGGGTGCATCGCCAGCACTTCGGGCGTGCCACCGCCGCCCCAGCCACGCAGGTCGAACAGCAGGTCGATGCCCTGCGCACGGATGCGGGTGGCGGTGTCGGCATGGCGCAGGCCGGCCACATCGTGCAGCTGGGTCGCCGCCTGCAGGCGTTGGCGGATGCGGCTGCCGTCGTCGCGGTTCAGTGCGAACAGATGCAGTTGCAGCGCCGGGTCAAGGCGCAACTGCTCGAACAGGGCTACGGTCAGCAGCCCGGTGGGATGCGCACCGAAGCCGTTGGAGAGGAAGCCAACCCGTAGTGGGCCACGCGTACGCAGCGCTGCCGAAGGCAACGGCCGCACCGAGGCGGTTACGGCAGATGCACGCGTGCGCGCGCAGGCCAGTTGTTCGGCGGCGTTGGCGTCTTCGCTGAGGAAGGCGAACGGTTCGACCACACCCTGTCCGGAGGCCAGGGCGCCGCGCACCTGTGCCGCCAGCGCATCCACGTCCTGCCAGTCGCACAGGCGGCGTTGCCAGGCCAGCCGCTGTGCGGCGATGTAGGGCTCGTCCGGCATCAGGGTGTGTGCGCGCCGATAGGCGGCCGACGCGCCCTCGGCGTCATCGGCATCTTCCAGTGCGTGACCCAGCCACAGCGCGATGCCCGGGTGCTGCGGTGCTAGCGCCGAGGCCTGGCCGAGCAGTTTTGCCGCATCACCATGCGCGCCGGCCATCCACGCCACGCGGCCCAACCGCGCCAACGCTTCGGGATGGTTCGGGCGCAGCTGCAGCGCCCGACGTGCCGCCTGCTCGCCAGCAGCGATGTCGCCGGCTTCCAGTTCCAGGTCGGCCAGCATCACCCAGGCGACGAAGTCGCCGGGCTGGCGAGCGATCGCCTGTTGCAGTTGTTGCCGCTGCTGCCAGGCGGTCATCGTGCTCAGCCCGCCGACAGCTGGGCCAGGGCGTCGACCTGGTGTTCGTGGCTGAGCCGCTGCAGCAGCGGATCGAGATCGCCGGCGAGGATGTTCGGCAGGTCATACAGGGTCAGGCCTTCCACGCGGTGGTCGGTGATCCGGCCCTGCGGGAAGTTGTAGGTGCGGATGCGCTGGCTGCGGTCGCCGCTGCCGACCTGCAGGCGACGCGACTCGGCCTGCGCGGCGTCCTGGCGCTGGCGCTCGGCGTCCAGCAGCTGCGCCTTCAGGCGCTTCATCGCCTTGTCGCGGTTGGCGTGTTGGCTGCGCTCGGTCTGGCATTCCACCACCACACCGGTTGGCACGTGGGTGATGCGGATGGCCGACTCGGTCTTGTTGACGTGCTGGCCACCGGCGCCGGACGAGCGGAACGTATCCACCCTCAGGTCGGCCGGATTGATGACGATGTCATCGACTTCATCGGCCTCGGGAATGATCGCCACGGTCGCCGCCGAGGTGTGGATGCGGCCCTGCGATTCGGTAGCCGGAACACGCTGTACGCGATGCGTGCCCGATTCGAATTTCAGGCGTGAGAACGCACCACGGCCGACCACGCGCGCCACCACTTCCTTGTAGCCGCCATGTTCGCCGGGGTTGTCCGATTCGATCTCGACCTTCCAGCCCTGGCGTTCGGCATAGCGGGCGTACATGCGGAACAGGTCGCCGGCGAAGATCGCTGCTTCGTCGCCACCGGTACCGGCACGCACTTCCAGGAACAGGTTGCCGTCGTCGCGTGGGTCGCGCGGCACCAGCAGCAATGCCAGTTCCTGCTCCAGCTCCTGCAGGCGCGCCTGCGCGGCCGCGATTTCCTCGTCGGCCAGCTCGCGCAGGTCGGGGTCGGCACGCATGCCTTCGGCCGCGGCCAGGTCGGCCTTGGCACGGGTTTCATCGGCCAGGGCGGTGGCGATCGGCTCAAGTTGGGCGAATTCGCGCGAAAGGTCGCGGAAACGGGTGTTGTCGGCGACCACATCGGGTTCGGCGAGCAGGCGTTCCAGTTCTTCGCGGCGCTCGGCCAGCGCTTCCAGCTTACGGCGCAGGGTCGGCGTCATCAGGTCTCACGGGTGGGTGGCGGTAACCCGGCGTGGCCGGGAACAGGCGCTCGGCGGCGCGGGTCAGGTCGGCGTCGCCGCTCAGCGCGGCCGCGCGCAGCGCAGCGGTCGGCGGATGCAGCAGGCGGTTGGTCAGGCCATGGGCAAGCAGTTCCAGTACTTCGTCAGCCGGCTTGCCGTTGGCCAGCTGCTGGCGTGCGCGCTCCAGCAGTTCGGTGCGGGTGGCTTCGCCAAACGCGCGCAGCTGCCGCAATGGCGCCTGGTGGGCGCTGGCCTGCTGCGTTTCGACGAAGCGCGACACCTGCAGGTCGATGATCGCCTCGGCCTCGGCGGCAGCCTCGCGGCGGCCACGGCGGTTGTCTTCCACCGCCCGCTCGAGATCGTCCACGGTGTACAGAAAGGCATCGTTGAGCGTGGCGACGTCGGCTTCGATGTCACGCGGCACGGCCAGGTCGAACAGCAGCATCGGCTTGTGCCGGCGCGTGCGCAGCGCCTTGGCCACCATCTCGCGATGGATCACCGGCTCGCGTGCGGCAGTGGCCGAGAACACCACGTCGGCCTCACCCAGGTGGCGGTCCAGTTCGGTCAGCGGCAGGGCCACGCCGCCGTGGCGGCTGGCCAGCTCCTGCGCATGGGCGAGGGTGCGGTTGGCGATCAGCAGCCGCCGCACCTTGCCCTCACTCAGGTGGCGTGCAGCCAGCTCGATGGTCTCGCCGGCGCCGACCAGCAGCACGGTGGAATCGTCCAGGCGCGCGAACGCGTTCTGTGCCAGCCGCACTGCGGCCGATGCCACCGACACCGGGTTGGCGCCGACCTGGGTATCGGTGCGTGCGCGCTTGGCCACCGAGAAGGTCTGCTGGAACAGCCGGTCCAGGCGCTGGCCAAGCAGGCCGTGGTCGCGCGCGGTCGACCAGGCATCCTTCACCTGGCCGAGGATCTGCGGTTCGCCCAGCACCATCGAGTCCAGCCCGGTGGCGACCCGGAACAGGTGGCGTACCGCTTCGGCATCGGCATGCTGGTACAGGTAGCCCTGCAGGTCGCCGGCCTGGGTATGCAGCCATTGGTCCAGCGCCTGTGCAGAGTCGGCCACCGCGTACAGCTCGGTGCGGTTGCAGGTGGACAGCAGCACCGCCTCGGCGATCTGCGGGGTATCGCGCAGCGAACCGAGCGCGCGCGGCAACGCCTCACCGGCGAAGGCTGCGCGTTCGCGCAGTTCCACCGGTGCGGTCTGGTGATTCAGTCCGAGCACCCACAGGGTCATTGTTCAGTTGCTTGCGATAAGCTGCTGGCCATTGGACGACATTTTAAGGCCCCGATGCCGACGATGCCCGCATTGATTCGCATCCCCAGTGTTCTGCTGCTGTCCCTGGCCTGCGGCCAGGCCCTGGCGGCGGTGCCGGCCAAGGCCCCCGTGCGGGCCCCGGCCACTGAGGAACTGGCACTGGAACCGGTGATGGCCGGTGAATTCGCGCTGCAGGCCGGCAAGCTGGCCGAGGCCGCGCGCTGGTACCTGCAGGCCGCCCAGCAGACCGACGGCGACGCCGGCCTGGCCGAGCGTGCGACCCGTATTTCCATGCTTGCCAACGATGATGCCAGCGCGGCAAAGGGCCTGGCCCTGTGGCAGCAGCGCGCCCCGCGTTCGTTGACCATGCGCAGTGCGGCCGGTGCGCTGGCCATGCGCCAGGGCGATGTGAAGGCGGCCCGCACCGAACTGCAGGGCCTGCTGGCCGACCCCGACGAGCGCGGCTGGAAGTTCGCCCTGGCCGCACTGATCGGTGGCGGCCGTGATCCGGCGGTGCCCGCGCAGGTGCTGGGTGAGCTGGTCGACGCCAATGCCATTCCGCCGAAGATCGAAGCCTGGCAGGAGTTTGGCCGCCTTGCCCTGCGCATGGAAAAGCCCGAGCTGGCCCGGCGCATGATCGATGAAGTGGTCAAGCGCTTCCCGGAAGAGCCACGTGTGGCGCTGCTGCGTGCCAGCCAGCTGCAGCAGGCGGGCGAGACCGGCAAGGCGTTGTCGCTGCTGCACGATGTGGAGCCGAAGACCCGCCAGGACCCGGAACTGCGCAATGCGGTGGCCATTGCCTACGACAGTCTCGGCCAGCCGTCCGCCGCCGAGCGCGTGCTGGCGTTCGGCCCGCAGGACGTGCAGACCTGGGGCATGCGCGCCTCGCTGCTGGCCAAGCAGGGCGACAAGGCCGCGCTTTCCAATCTCTACAACGAACTGTCGCGGCAGGCGGCCAAGCCGGACCCGGCGCAGCGCCTGCTGCTGGGCAAGATCGCCGAGTACCTGAAGCGTTATCCCGAGGCGGTGCAGTGGTACCACAGCGTGCCCGGTGGCGATGAGCTGAGCGAGGCGCGCCTGCGCGCGGCCAATGCCCAGGCCCTGGCCGGGCGTCTGCCACTGGCGCTGGACGAAGTGCATGCGATCCAGTCCGATGCGGTGGTCGACGACGACGTGCGCCGCGACGCCTACCTGCTGGAAGCCGAGCTGCGCCAGCGCGCCGACGACAGTGCCGGCGAGCTGGATGCGCTGGCCCGCGGCCTGGCGGCCTACCCGGATGACAACGGCCTGCTGTACGCCCGTGCGCTTACCTGGGAGCGTCGCGACGACATTCCGCGTGCCGAGGCCGATCTGCGCAAGATCCTGGTGACCGAGCCGGAGAACGTGCCGGCTTTGAACGCGCTGGGTTACACCCTGGCCGATCGCACCGGCCGCCTGCAGGAAGCACTGGAGCTGATCGACCGCGCCCGCGTGGCCGAACCGGACAACGCCGCCATCGTCGACAGCTACGGCTGGGTGCTGTATCGCCTGGGCCGCAAGGAAGAGGCACTGGTGCAGCTGCGCCGGGCCTGGACCCTGGCCAAGGACCCGGAGATCGCTTCGCACGTTGGCGAAGTGCTGTGGGTGCTGGGCAAGCACGATGAGGCCCGTCATTTCTTCGAGGAAGCGGCCAAGCTCGACCCTGAAAACCGCGCGCTGCTGCGCGCCCGCGAGAAATTCAATCCATGAGTGTTTCCCTGATCCGGCCGCTGCTGTTGGCGGCCGCGACCCTGGCGGTCACCGCCTGCACCACCGTGGGCACCCAGAAGACCCCGGCGCCGGCCGTGGTCGAGTTCGTGTCCGCCGAAGCCGCGCAGGCCGAGGCCGCGCGCGTGGCCGCGCTGCATGCGCAGCCGGACTGGGCCTTCCAGGGCCGGGTCGCGGTAAGCAAGGGCAAGGATGGCGGCAGCGGCCGCATCGACTGGAAGCAGGACGGCCGCCGCTACGTGGTCGAGTTGAGCGCACCGGTGACCCGGCAGAGCTGGAAGCTGACCGGCGATACCCATTCCGAGGCCGGCCGCCTGGAAGGGTTGGCCGGTGGCCCGCGTGACGGCGAGGACGCCCAGCAGCTGCTGCTGGAGGCTACCGGCTGGGATATCCCGGTCAACCAGCTGCCGGACTGGATCCGCGGCCTGGTGGCAGGCGACGCTGCCGGCCCCGAAAAGGTCGAGCGTGACGGCGAGGGCCGTCCGCGCCGCATGCTGCAGATGGGTTGGCAGGTGCAGTACCTGGACTGGTACCCGGCTGATGCCGGGCGCCCGGCCGTGCCGCGCCGGATCGAGGCCAGCAATGGCGACGCCAAGGTGCGCCTGCTGGTGGACCAGTGGGCGCAGGGCACGCCATGAGTGCCGGGCGCGACGACGCGGGCTGGTCCTGGTGGCCGGCCCCGGCCAAGCTGAACCTGTTCCTGCACATCACTGGCCGCCGTGCCGACGGTTACCACGAGCTGCAGACCGTGTTCCGCCTGCTGGACTGGGGCGACCGTATCGGCCTGCGCCTGCGTGAAGACGGTCAGGTGCGCCGTGAAGGCGAGGGCCTGGCCGGCGTGGCCGAGGCCGATGATCTGGCAGTGCGTGCCGCGCGCCTGCTAAAAGATGTGGCGAATGTCGCGCAAGGTGCGGACATCATCGTTGAAAAGCACGTTTCGGCGGGCGGTGGCTTTGGCGGCGGTTCGTCCGATGCCGCCACCGTGCTGGTGGTGCTGAACCGCCTGTGGCAGGCCGGTCTGGACGAGGACGCGCTTGCCGCGCTGGGCCTGCGCCTGGGTGCCGATGTGCCGGTGTTCGTGCGCGGGCGCAATGCCTGGGCCGAAGGGGTGGGCGAACGCCTGCAGCCGATCGAGCTGACGCCGGCCTGGTATGTCATCGCCGAACCCGGGGTTCATGTTCCCACCCCGGCCCTGTTTGCTGATCCGGATTTGACGCGCGACTGCCCACAGGCGAAAATAGACGACTTCGCTTCCGGCGCTCTGGTCGGGAACGTGTTCGAGCCGGTGCTGCGCCGCCGCGAGCCTGCCGTAGAGGCGGTGCTTGCCGCGTTGAGCGGTATTGGCCGGGCACGTTTGACCGGGTCCGGAAGTGGTTGTTTCGTCGAGTTCGATTCGCAGGCTGCCGCAGAGCAGGGGCGAGCGGAGTTGCCGAAGGAGTTGCGGGCAAGGGTGGCTGCGGGCGTTGCACGTTCGCCACTGCTGGATGCACTCGAGCAACACTGATTCATCAATGCAGGGGCGTCGCCAAGAGGCCCAAGGCACCAGGTTTTGATCCTGGCATTCGGAGGTTCGAATCCTCCCGCCCCTGCCAATGCGGCTGTGTCCGCGCCATCCAGCGCATCGACCGCGCGGGACGTGGAAACAACCGCGGTGTTGTCAGCAGCAGGGGCCGAAGCGGTCCTTGCCGCTACCGGATCCCCGCCACTCGTCCCCGCCCGAGACAATCATGATGCAAGAGTCCCCGAACCTGCTGGTCTTTTCCGGCAACGCCAACAAACGTCTGGCGCAGAACATCTGCAAGGAACTGGGAGTACGCCCGGGCAAGGCGCTGGTCTCGCACTTCTCCGATGGTGAAGTGCAGGTGGAAATCGAAGAGAACGTCCGCAAGCAGGACGTGTTCGTGATCCAGCCGACCTGTGCGCCGAGCGCGGAAAACCTGATGGAACTGCTGGTGCTGATCGACGCGCTGAAGCGCGCATCGGTGGCCAGCGTGACCGCCGTGGTGCCGTACTTCGGCTACTCGCGCCAGGATCGCCGCATGCGTTCCTCGCGCGTGCCGATCACCGCCAAGCTGGCGGCGAAGATGTTCAGCACCGCTGGCGCTGATCGCGTGCTGACCGTTGACCTGCACGCCGACCAGATCCAGGGCTTCTTCGATATCCCGGTGGACAACGTGTATGCGTCCCCGCTGCTGCTGGCCGACATCTGGCGTGCCTACGGCACCGAGAACCTGATCGTGGTGTCGCCGGACGTGGGCGGCGTGGTCCGTGCCCGTGCAGTGGCCAAGCGCCTCGACGATGCCGACCTGGCGATCATCGACAAGCGCCGCCCGCGCGCCAACGTCTCCACCGTGATGAACATCATCGGTGATGTCGAAGGCAAGACCTGCGTGATGGTCGATGACATCGTCGATACCGCCGGCACCCTGTGCGCCGCTGCCGCTGCCTTGAAGGCGCGCGGTGCGCTCAAGGTCGCCGCCTACTGCACCCACGCGGTGCTGTCGGGCCCGGCGGTGGACAACATCACCAATTCCCAGCTCGACGAGCTGGTGGTGACCGATACCATCCCGCTGAAGGACGCAGCGCGGGTGTGCAGCAAGATCCGCCAGCTGAGCGTGGCGGAAATGCTGGCCGAGACGATGCGCCGCATCGCCTTCGGTGAGTCGGTCAGCTCGCTGTACGTCGACTGATTTTTCGTCCCCGCCGGCAACGGCAGGGACACACCGGGCGCTTCTGGTCGCGGAAGTGCCTTCAACCGCCAAGCCGCAAGGCAAGGCAACAACTGAGTAGTCGAAAATGTCGAAGACCCATGAAATCAAGGTCACCAAGCGTGAACTGCAGCGTAAGGGTGCGAGCCGCCGCCTGCGTCACGCTGGTGTGATCCCGGCGATCGTGTACGGCGGCAACGCCGAGCCGGTCGCCGTCAGCCTGGACCACAACGAAATCTGGCTGGCCCAGCAGAACGAGTGGTTCTATGCCTCGATCCTGGACCTGAACCTGGACGGCCAGGTGCAGAAGGTGCTGCTGCGTGACATGCAGCGCCATCCGTACAAGCAGCTGATCATGCACCTGGACTTCCTGCGCGTGAACGAGAACGAGAAGCTGACCGCTTCGGTTCCGCTGCACTTCATCAACGAAGACACCTCGCCGGCTGGCAAGGCTGCCGACGTCGTGGTCGCCCACGAACTGAAGGAAGTGTCCATCAGCTGCCTGCCGAAGGACCTGCCGGAGTCGATCGAAGTCGACCTGGGCGAGCTGAAGGCTGGCGACATCGTGTACCTGTCGGACATCAAGCTGCCGAAGGGCGTGGAAATCCCGGCGCTGGCGCTGGGCAAGGACCACGACGACGCCATCGTCACTGCCAAGCACGGCAAGGGCGAAGCTGCCGACGCTGAAGAAGCAGCGGCTGCCGAGTAATGCCTTCGCGGCGCCTGCCTTCGGGCAGGCGCCGTACTGGCATGTACCAGGAAGATCCAATGGCAGGATTGCGACTGATCGTCGGTCTGGGCAACCCCGGATCGGAGCACGCCCGGACCCGGCACAATGCCGGGTTTCATTTCGTTGAGGCCTTGGCTGAAAAAGCCGGCGCGCGCTGGAACGTGGACAGCAAGCTGTTCGGGGAGACTGCCAAGGTCGAGATCGCCGGGCAGACGGTGTGGCTGCTCAAGCCCGCCACCTTCATGAACCTCAGTGGCAAGTCGGTCACCGCCGCACAGCGGTTCTGGAAGATCGAGCCGGAAGAAACCCTGCTGGCCCATGACGAACTGGACCTGGCGCCCGGCGTGGCGCGGCTGAAGTTCGACGGTGGCCACGGTGGCCAGAATGGCCTGCGCGACACCATCCGCCTTCTCGGCCACGGCAAGTTCCACCGCCTGCGCGTGGGCATCGGCCATCCCGGCCACAAGGACCGCGTGGTGGGCTGGGTGCTCGGCCGTCCCTCCAAAGACGACGAAGTGCTGATTTCGCGCGCCATCGACGATGCGATCGACGTGCTGCCGCTGGCGGTGCAGGGCGATTTCAGCGAAGCGATGAAGCGGCTGCACACCCCGAAATAATTGGCCCGGTAGGTACCGACCGTTGGTCGGTACGGAGAATGATTGGAAAAGCAGCGCCCATGTTGCTGCTTCCCCAATCACTTTCACCCCAGAGAGCTGTCACCCATGGGTATCAAATGCGGCATCGTCGGCCTGCCCAACGTCGGCAAGTCGACCCTGTTCAACGCGCTGACCAAGGCGGGCATCGCCGCGGCCAACTTCCCGTTCTGCACCATCGAGCCGAACGTCGGCATCGTGCCGGTGCCGGATCCGCGCCTGAACGAGCTGGCAGCGATCATCAACCCGCAGAAGGTCATCCCGACTGCGGTCGAGTTCGTCGACATCGCCGGCCTGGTCGCCGGTGCCGCTAGCGGTGAAGGCTTGGGCAACAAGTTCCTGGCGCACATCCGCGAAGTCGATGCGATCACCCACGTGGTGCGCTGCTTCGAGAACGCCGACGTCATCCACGTCAACAACAAGGTCGACCCGATCTCGGATATCGAAACCATCGATACCGAACTGGCGCTGGCCGACCTGGACAGCGTCGAGAAGGCACTGAACCGTGCCGAGCGCGCCGCCAAGGGGGGTGACAAGGACGCGGCGGCGCGCAAGCCGGTGCTGGCCAAGCTGCAGGCGGCGCTGTCCGACGGCAAGTCCGGTCGTTCGGTCGGCCTGGACGAGGAAGAGAAGGCGCTGGTGCGCGATCTGTTCCTGCTGACCCTGAAGCCGGTGATGTACATCGCCAACGTGCTGGAAGACGGTTTCGAGAACAACCCGCACCTGGATGCCGTGCGCGCGCATGCCGCCGCTGAAGGCGCGCAGGTGGTGCCGGTGTCGGCCGCGATCGAAGAAGAGCTGTCCCAGCTCGACGACGAAGACCGCGATACCTTCCTGGCCGACCTGGGCCTGAGCGAGCCGGGCCTGAACCGCGTGATCAACGCGGCCTACAGCCTGCTCGGCCTGCAGACCTACTTCACCGCTGGCGTGAAGGAAGTGCGTGCTTGGACCGTGCGCAAGGGCGCCACCGCCCCGCAGGCTGCCGCTGTCATCCACACCGACTTCGAGAAGGGCTTCATCCGCGCTGAAACCATCGCGTATGACGACTTCATCAAGTACAAGGGCGAAGCCGGCGCCAAGGAAGCCGGTCGCCTGCGCCTGGAAGGCAAGGAATACCGCGTGCAGGAAGGCGACATCCTGCACTTCCGCTTCAACGTCTGATCCAGCGGTAACGGATCGATCCCGGACGCCCCGCCTTGTGCGGGGCGTTCGCGTTTCTGGAGATGGACAAAAAAACACCACGTTGCGAAACGCTTGCGGTGTGATGTTCGCCGGCACTTGTCCACAGCAAACTCCCATCGCTTTCCACGTCGGATGTGGAAAACCGCGCGGCGGCCTGTAGAGCCGAGCCCACGCTCGGCTCAGGTTGGCATCAGCCGAGCATGGGCTCGGCTCTACAAGGCTTGCCCGTGTGGCGTGGACAAATTTTCACCACGCTCCGAAACGCCTGCAGCGCAACACTCGCGCCCACTTGTCCACATCAAGTTCCCATGGCTTTACACGTGCTGTGTGGAAAACCGCGGCAATGCCTGGACAAAAAAGCACCATGCCTTGAAACGATTGCCGTGCATGGCTCGCGCCCGCTTATCCACACCAAACCCCCATCGCTTTCCACGCGCGATGTGGAAAACCTGCGGAGCTACGCCTGGCTCAACGCCGGGTGGCGGGCGGAACGGTCGGCTGCGCGCTTGCCACGGCGTCTGCATTGACGGTGATTTGTACCCGCTCGGCATAGCGCGCCGAGGGGTGCGCAATGGAACGGCCCGACAGCAGCGAGCATCCAACAACGGACAGGCAGGTGGCCAGCAGCAGTACAGCGGTGATGAGCTTCATTGGATTCTTCCGGTGTGGAGGTCGTTGTAGGTTGCGCCGAATGTCCAGCCTCCACCGCAAGGTGGCGCCGGAACCGGGCGCATTGGGCGCGCGAATGGTTGCTCGCATGCGGCACTGTCGTACGATGGATCAACATCGCCTCGCAATACTCACGCGGCAACCGCGCAAGGATACTCGGCAGAATCCCATGTTCAGTCACATCACCGTCGGTACCAACGATCTTGATACAGCGGCCATCTTCTACGATGCCCTGCTGACTCCGCTCGGCATGCGCCGCCGTCCGGTCACGCCTGATGGTGGCCCGGCCGCGGCATGCTGGGTGACGGCGCACGCTGCGCTGCCGCGCTTCTACGTCTACGCGCCTTATGACCGTGAACCGGCAAGCCATGGAAACGGCAGCATGGTGGCGTTCCTCGCGCCCTCCGCGGACGCGGTGGATGCCGCCCATGCGGCAGGCCTCGCTGCCGGCGGCACCGACGAGGGCGCGCCAGGATTGCGGCCGCACTACGGTGCTGGCTACTACGGTGCGTATCTGCGCGATCCAGATGGCAACAAATGCCACATCGTCCATCGTGGAGACCTGGCCTAGAGCGCGCGCAGCACGGGTGCTGCGATGGCGGCACCCGTCACTGCCGGATTCCCGGCCAGTTACTGGATATCCCCGTACGAACAACCGACCGCGACCCAGCCGGGAGAGTAGCTGAGGTCCACCAGCACGCGGACGTTGCGGTTGTTGCTCAACGCTTTGCGGTAGTCCATGCCTTTCCAGCCGTATGTGGCTTCCATCGCCGCCTGGTCGGGGCGCGCGGACATGCCGCCGATGCGATCGACGATCTTCCTGCCGTGCGCCAGTTCTTCGCCGAGTGGAACACGGAATGCCAGGTGCATCTCGGTCGTGCTGGACATGTTGACCAGATCCGAGGTTTCGCCCCAGGCCCTGACGGGCGTCTCGCTGTTCCACAGGATGAGTGCGGAATCTCCGCCGACCTCACTGTGCACGAAGTCCTGCACCTGTTCGGCGTTGATCCGTTCTACAAAGCTGCTCACTTCCTCAGCGGAGAGCTTGCACTCGATCAGGCGCGACAGCGTGGATGCCGTGCTTTCCTGAGCCTGGGTGAGGGCAGGCGCAGACAGGGCCAGCAGTGCAGCGGCGATGGTTCCAATCCTGATGTTCATGGCATTCCTGGAGGTGTGGGTTCAAGAATCGGACGCTGTGGTAGAGCGGCCGTGCATCTGGCAACGGCGATGCGTACAGACAGTCGCAAAGCGATCAGCGCCCGGCCTCTCATCGAGGTGCGTTGCCGTCGGCAGCGCCCTCTGCCGGCGCAGAGGCTGCGCTGGGGGCGGCGACCGTCGCGGTCGCAACCGAAGGCAGGTATCCCTCGCGGCAGACGGGATTCACCACGCGCTCCCAACCGCCAGAGCCCGAACAGCTGAAGCACCCTGAGACGAAGGCCGGAAGCATGAGGCAGGCCAGAAGCCTTGCAAAGCATCTGATGCGCGGTCCTTGCATGTGCTGCTCCTGCGGGCTGCCTTGCGGTAAATGGCCAAAGAGCGCTGCCATCTGCAGGATTGTATGGGGGCTCTTTGCTGTGCACCAATCCGGACCGCTGTCCGGGCATCCCTGCCCGGTGCTTCCCTGTACCGCGTCCCTTCAACACCAGAGGCTGTGGTGCAACCCGCTACCAGCGATAGGACACGCCGAGCTGCGCGCCGATATCGCGGAAGCCCATGCCACCGCTCTGCCGGCTGATCTCGCCCCAGCCCCGCCAGCCACCGGAAAGATTCAGCTGCACACCGGCCTTGGCTTCGTAGATGTCGCGCGGCAGCTGCCGCTGCAACCGCTCGCCGTCCATCGCCAGGCCCGCACCGTTGCCTCCGGACCACCAGTTCACCGCAACGAACGGCTGCACCTGTCCTTCACCCTGTGTCAGTGAACGCGTGTACAGGCGCATGCCGACGCGCGTGGTGGTGCTGTCCTTGTCGCGGCCTTCAACGACCGTACCATTGGCTTCGACCACGGCGTCCGCATCGTAGCGGCTGTGCAGCACCTGCAGCTGTGGTTCCAGGTAGATGCCACGCGCTGCGCTGCGCTGCAGCGGCAGCACATAGCCGGCCTCGGCCGAGGCTGTCCAGCTGTGCGATCGGTAGCGTTCCTTCTGCAGGCCTTCGCCCTGCACGCTGTTGCGGAAGCGGCCGTACTGCAGCCAGCCATCCACATAGGCGCCGCCGTCCATGCGCGCATCCTGCAGCCACGTTGCATACAGGCCGATGCTGCTGCCAATGACCTCGCCCCGTGCTGTGTAGCCGGTTACCTGAGACCGGCTGTCATTGCGTGCCCGGCCCTGGCCCGCCATGACGCCCAGCTGCAGTTGGCCACCGGCATTGGCCTCGAAGCGGCGACCGACGCCCAGCAGGACGCTGCTCAGTCTGCTGTCCACATGCACCTGCTGGCCGCGGCCATGGCTGTCGGGTTGGCTGCTGCGCACCTGGGCCCATGCGATGGCGTTGCCGTCATCGTCGGCTGCAGTGGCGGGATCGCCGCTACGGTCATGCAGGCTGTGCCGGAACATGCCCTGCGCGGCGTTCTGGTTGGCCAGGTATGCAGCGGGTTCAGGGCGCTCCACGCGCGGTGGTTCAGGAGGCAGCGGCGGGTCGATCGGCGGCTGCACCGGCGGATCGATGGGGGGGCGCGGCGGATCCACTGGCGGATCGATTGGCGGGGTCGGCGGGTCGATCGGCGGATCGGGTGGCAACGGCGGGTCGACCGGCGGCACATATTCCGAGCGCAGGTACCAGTTGCCATCATCGGGGGTGGAGATGCCGCCCTTGAACAGGAAGTAGTCGTAGGCCCCCGCGACTGCACGCCCGTGCAGAGTGAACTGCGCATCGGACTGGCCGCTGACGCTGATCAGGCGGATGCCTTCGCGGGTGAGCGCGCCTGCACCGCCGGCGTTGCGTACGCTCACGGTGGCTGTGCCACGGCTGTCGCCCTCGATCACGAGCTGGTCGCCCAGCGATGCATCGTCACCCAGTGCGCGGTTGAACAGCCACTGCCCACCGTTGCCGACGTAGTCGCCGGTTACGGTCACGGTCTTGAAGCCGTCGGCCCCGGGTGCAACGAAGGCGATGGTGCCAGCGTGGTCCAGGGTGGCGACGCTGGAGTCGGCGCGCACGTCCCACTGGCTGCTGCCATCGATCGCCAGCTGCGCGACCTGGTAGCCCGATGCATTGCGCAGCGCGCCGCTGAACCGGGTGCCGTTGCGCAGCGTCATCCGCACGTTGGCGGTCGCGCTATCGACGACCACATCGCCGGTCAGGCGACTGTTGTCAGCGGTGAACAGAATGTCCGCGGTGGCGACCGAGCTTCCGTCGGTGAACACCGTATCGCTGACCCGCAGCAGGCGGCCATCGTCGAGTTCGCCTTGCTGGCGGGCGACGACATCGGTGTTGTTGAGTGTCAGTTCGTGGTTGCTGCCCTGCAGCCACAGCGCGGGGCCGTCCTCGGTCTGCAGCTGGCTGTTGTTGAATACCAGGCGGTTCCAGTACGGCCCGAACGCAGTGAGGTAGGAGCGGTAGGCTCCAGAGTTCGCGCCCTGCGCATGGATGCGCAGGCCATCGGCAGTGAGCTTTGCGGTGTTCATCTGCACGATGCCGAACGAGGAGGTGCCGCGCGTGGTGATCGAACCTCCCTGCAGTTCTGCATCCGCCGTGCTGCCACCCAGGAACACGCCACCGCCGCCGTTGCCGTACGTGGTGATGTCCAGGTCTTTGGCCCGGATCCGCGAATACGGTGTTGGCGGATTGCTGCCTGAAGCGCGCAGGCCGTACACGCCCGCGCCATGGGTGTCGATGCTGCCCCCGGTGATCGTCGCGGTTCCACCCCAGACGTCCACGCCATGGCCGTAGCCATTGTCACCGAAGGTGCTGATCACCGTATCGGTCATGTCGGCCAGCGAGTCGGCGCCCGACAGCCACACGCCGGAGTTGCCATCGCGCACGGTGAAGTGGGCGCCGTGGGTGGTCAGCTTGCCCCAGCTGTTGACGTTGACACCGTAACCGCCAACGGTCTCGAAGCGGCCGCCAGTGATGTCACCGCTGGAGTACACCCGGTTCGCACTGTTTCCCAGCAGACGGATGCTGCCGCCATTGGCAGTGGCACGGCCACCTTCAATCTGCAGCGTGCCGCCGTTGTAGATGTCGAAGTAGCCATTGCTCGTGTCCACGTCGCGCAGTGACAGCACGCTGCCGCTGCCGCTGGCCGACAGGCGGCCACTGGAACCGTTGCTGGCTTCGGCGAAGGTCATGGACAGCGCGTCCAGCGACAGCAATGCGCCGCCCTCGGCGTAGACACCACGGTTGGCACCATTGCTGATCGTGGTGCCCGACACGTGCAGCTCACTGCCGCGGCCACTGGAGTAAAGGGCATGCCCCTCGCTGCTCACGCTGCCGCCATTCAACCAGAGCTTGCCGCCGTTGGTGGCATTGACCGTGCCGTAGCCGGAGCTGTTGCGATAGGCATCGATGACCAGGTTGTTGGCCCGGATGACACTGCCTGCCCCACTTGCATTGAGTGCATAGCCAGCGTTGTCGGTGACATTGCCGAGCTGGATGTGGCCGCCTTCAATCAGCACGGTACCGCCCGCCATGGCCTGGATGCCACTGCCCCCGTGGGTGATGTCGATGCGGCTGCCATCGATCGTGGCAGTGCTGCCGGCTCCATTGACATCCAGTGCGAAGCCGCCACCCGAGTGCAGCAGGCGGTCGTCCGCACCCAGCTGCAGCGATTCGCCATTGACGACCTTCAGCGGGCCTTGCAGCTCCGCTGCCTGCACGGGCAACGCCGCCCACAACGCAGTGGCAAGCAGGCTGGGAATCAGGGGATGGCGCGCCACGCGCGCGCAGTCAGGCGCACGGCGCTGCCGTGTGGGGGAGGCATTCATGCTGATGGATTTCCTGTGGCAGGGCGCAGCGCGGCTGCGCGGACGGGCGCGGCGAAGCCGCGTCGCTGCGGAAGCCACACGTGACGGCGCCTGCAGGCGCCATCAGGCTTCCGCCCCCCACGGCGATGCAGCAACTGCCTGCGAGCGCACCGTGGCGGGATGTCTCCAGCCTAGAAATCGGCGCTGTCCGATGGAATCAGGCGTTTCCTAAAGCCATTGCAGGTCCCGGCCCAAGACCTGCAGGGTTCAGCCGGGAGCAGGCCTCAGGCGAACAGCGAGGCCTGCAGGCAGTACTCGATCAGCGCCTGGTCGCTGTCCACGCCGAGCTTGCGCATCGCGCTGATCTTCTGCGTGCTGACGGTCTTGGCGCTGCGCTGCAACTGCCGGGCGATGTCGCTGACGCTCATGCCGCCAGTGAACAGCCGGATTACTTCCAGTTCGCGCGGCGACAGCCGGGCCCGCAGGGTATCGGCATCGGCCGGATCGCCGGCCGCGATCGGCAGCAGGCCCGATGGCCGGTAGACGCGGTCGGCCAGTACCACCCGCAGTGCCCGCACCAGGCTGCCCAGGCCATGGCTCTTGAGCACCACGCCGCCGGCGCCAGCGGCATACATTGCCGCCACCAATGACGGGTTGGACACCATCGTCAGCACCAGCAGGCGGGTGTCCGGGAAGCTGCGCCGCAGGAACGAGATCAGCTTGATGCCGTCGCCGAAATGGTCAGCACCGGGCATGCTGTAGTCGGTGATCACCGCCTGCGGCCGGGTGCGTGTCATCAGGTCGATCAACGTGGCAGGGTCGGCGGCTTCGCCCACCACTTCCAGGTCCAGCTCGGCGGCAAGGACGTCGCGGATGCCGGCAAGCACGATCGGATGGTCGTCGGCGATGAGGATCCGTGTGGTCATGGCGAACTCGGGGTGTCAGGAGGGGAGGGAGAGGGGGTGCCCAGCAGGGGCTGCAGCAGCAGCTGCAGCCGCCGCTGGAACGCGGCCAGCGGTCCAGCCAGCTCTGCCAGGCCACTGCCCTGCGCGATGCGCTGTTCGATCAGCAGCCCGCTGTCCACCAGCGCAGGTGCGCCGACGATGACCAGCGCGCCACGGATGCGGTGCAGTACCTGCGCCACGCGTCCGGGATCGGCCTCGGTGATCGCCTGGCGCAGGCTGTCCAGATCGGCCTGCATGGTCTGCACGAACAGCACCTGCATCTTCGTGGGAACCTGCAGGGGAGGATCATCTTCGCCTGTCGTGGCCGGCGCAGGAGCGTCGATCGGCGATGGCTGCGTCTGTTCGGTCGTGATCCGGAGCAACAGGCGCTGCAGCGCTTCGAGGGTGATCGGTTTCACCAGTACGCCCTGCATGCCGGATTCCTGGCAGCGCTGGCGTTCGGCAGGGTCGGCATTGGCCGTGGCGCCGTAGATCGGCACATCGACATTACGGGTGCGAAGCGCGCGTGCCAGGCCATACCCATCCAGCCCGGGCATGTTCAGATCGGTCAGTACCAGCCCGAATGCCCCTTGCTGCCAGTAGCCCAGTGCTTCGTGGCCATCACTGGCGACCACGGCGCGGCAGCCGAGCCGTTCCAGCTGATCGCGCAGGATCGCCTGGTTGATGGGATTGTCCTCGGCCACCAGCACCTGCAGGTCGAAGCGCCGTGGTGCCGGCAGGCGGCCTTCGGCACTGGCCGCCAATGGCTGACCGCTGGCGGCCGCCAGTGCGATCACGATCGCATCGAACCGATGCAGGCCCACCTGCCATGCGCCGGCCAACAGCTGAGGTCGCACACTGCCTTCGCGGCAGGCGATCACATGTGGGCCACCGCCAGCGTCCGGCAAGGCTCCATCCAGTACCACATCGAGCAGGACGGAGGCCGATGCCTCACCAGCTGCACGCTCCTCCCGGTACACGTTCGCATGCGCGCCACGTTGCTGCAGGCGCTCGCACAGTGACTGCACCAGTTCGCGGACGCTGCCACGGACCTGCACCTGCAGGGTGGGGGGCAACTGGGGTGCGGGCGACTGCTGCGGATCCGGTGGCGCCGTCGGCAATGGCAGTTCCACACTGAAGCTGCTGCCCAGGCCGCTTTCGCTGACCACGCGCAGGTGACCATCCATCAGTTCGGCAAGATGGGCGCAGATGGCCAGGCCCAGGCCGGTCCCCCGCATGGCATCGGTGCCGGGATTGGCCTGGAAGAATGGCTCGAACAGATGCGACTGGTGTTCGCTGGCGATGCCGATACCGGTATCGGTCACCTGCCACTGCAGCCAGCAGCGCTGGTCCTGCCAACGCACCGATCCGCGTACAACGACGCGTCCACTGTCGGTGAACTTCAGTGCATTGCTGATCAGGTTGTTGAGTATCTGGCGGATCCGTGCGGCGTCCCCGCACACCGACGCTGGCACGTCGGCATCGATGCAGGCATAGAACTGCAGTCCCTTGTTCGCTGCCGCAGCGGCATAGGAGTCCAGTGCGTCCTCTGTCAGCCGTACCGGATCGAACGGGCTTGGCTCCAGGCTGAGTTGCCCGGCCTCGGCCTTGCTGACGTCGAGGATGTCGCTGATCAGCTGCATCAGGGTCGAAGACGAGCGCTGGATGGTGGCCAGATAGTGCTGCTGCCGCGCGTCCAACGGTGTCAACCCGAGCAGTTCGAGGGTGCCCAGCACGCCATACAGCGGGGTGCGGATCTCATGGCTCATCGTCGCCAGGAACTGGCTCTTGGCGCGGTTGGCCTGGTCGGCGGCGCGCCGCGCCTGCTGCAGCACCTGCTCGGCTTCATGCTGGCTGCTGAGATCGATGAACAGGCAGAGCACCGCCGGCTCACCGCGATAGCGCGCTGGTGTCGCTTTCACCAGCAGGTGACGGCCGTCGGGCGTGTTGTAGGCCAGGCCATCACCAAGCGTGGTGCCGCCGGCAGCCATCACGCTGCGTCGCCAGGGGCCATGCCACCCGCCGCCGAGGTGATCTTCACCCAGCCAGCTGCGGGCCAGCGCGTTGTCCAGCAGCACGTTGCCGTCGGCGCGCCGCAGCAGGCACAGCCCGATCGGTGCATTGTCCAGGATGGTGCGGCTGAAGGCCTCGCTTTCCAGCAGGCGCGCGTGGTTGCTGCGCAATGGCTCGATGACCGATCGGCGATATGCACGCAGTACCAGCGTGCCGCCCAGCGCCAGCAGCAGGGCGACCAGCACAGCCCCCAGCAACGGGCCCTGCGGATGCTGGAAGATCTGGCGCCAGCTTACGTGGTAGACCGCCAGCCAGCCGCGTTCGCTGCGCATGAGAAAGCGCAACCCATCCAGGCCCGCCTGCCAGGAGGTGCCGGCGTCGCTGATGTCAGCACCGTCCCCCAGCAGCCGCCGGCCGCTGGCATCGAACAGCGACAGTCGCTGGAATACCGGGACGCCCAGCACCTGCCGATAGTCGTCAACGCGCCCGGGGTCGAGCAGGCAGGCCAGCGCGGCCAGTGAGCCTTCCTCCGTCTGTCCCCACAGGCGTGCGTCCTGCGGGGCATGGGCGATGGCCAGCAGCCGGGTCTGCCGATCTCGCCAAGGCACCGCAACCCAGGCGATGCCGCCGCGCTGCAGGCTCGGTTGGGCACCCAGTACACGGTGGATGTCGGCAATTGCCGGGCGCAGGTGATGCGGGCTGTTCTGGCTTGCGTCTGCGCCGGTCATCTGTACCGGCGCCAGCAGCCCACGCGTACCCTGTCCATCGACCAGCAGGCACTGTGGCGGAGGGTAGTGCGAGGCCGACCAGAAGGATCCGTAGAAGCGCAGGAAGCGGTCGCCCAGCTCGGTGGGTGCCGGGGAGCGGGTGCCTTCGTCGCCGATCAGGGCGAAATCGGCGAACAGGGGCCCGCGTTGCAGCTCCACGCTGGCATCGGGTATCGGTTGCCCGCGTGCACCGACATCATGCAGCCGCCACTGGCGCAGGAAGCGTTCCTGTTCAAGCAGCGTGCCGTCGAGACGGCGGAAGTGGTACTCGATCTTGCTGCGCTCTTCGCGCAGCAGCTGCGTGCCGGTGGACAGCAGCAACCCGGCCTGCAGGGTGGCCAGCACCACCACGCCGATCAGCAGGGCATGGACACGCAGGGAACGGCGAGCGAGTCGGCGTACGGGAGCGGCCTCGGCCGGCATGGCAGGTCTCGGAGCAGTGGGCGGTCAGCGGCAACGCGAGGCGACGGGCGAGTGCCTGACGCTACTGCACAGACAGGATCATCAATGCCGCTTGATGGAATTGTGAAGCCGTTGTGGAGCAGGCTTCAACGCAGGACGGCCCGTGGCGTTTCATCCGCGTGCGGCGCATCGTCGTCCAGCAGCCGGGTGAACTCGTCCGAAGGCAGCGCCTGCGAAATCAGGAAGCCCTGCACCTGGCTGCAGCCGAGCCGACGCAGCACGGCCAGGTCGGCATCGCTTTCCACCCCCTCGGCCACAATGGTCAATCCCAGCTGGTTGGCCAGCGCGATGATCGTTGACAGGGTCAGGTGCAGGGCCGGATCGCGGGCGCAGCCGCTGACCAGCGCGCGGTCGATCTTGACCTCGGTAAAAGGCGTGTTGACCAGGTTGTGGACCGAACTCAAGCCCTGCCCGAAATCATCCTGGGCCAGGCCGAAGCCCTTCATGCGCAGGCGGCAGGCACCGGCATAGAAGTCACTGACGTGTCGCGTGGTGCTGTTCTCCATCAATTCGAAGCACAGTTCGCCCGGCGTGCCACCCAGTGCCAGGGTCAGCGCCAGCAGCTCATCGGGCAGATCGGACTGCTCGAGCAGATGGGGCGGCAGGTTGATGGAAACCGGCACCCGGAAGCCCTGCCTGCGCCAGCGCGCCTGCGCTTTGATACTGGCCGTGAGCATCATCCGCAACAGCTCGCCTTCCAGCCCATGGCGGCACATCGCTGGCAGGAAGCTGCCCGCTGCCAGCGTTCCCAACACGGGATGGCGCCAGCGCACCAGCGCCTCGGCAGCGACCACCCGCCCGGACTGCAGCGACTTCTTCGGTTGGAACCAGGCCGTGAGACTGCCATCGGCCATCGCCTGGCGCAGTTCCCGTGCGTCGGGTTCGGGCCGCACGGTTGCCTGCATGGATGAGGCATCCAGCGACGGTCGCGCCTGTGCCAGCGCTTCGAACAGGGTATCCACGTCGGCGGCTGCGACAGGCTTGGGCAGCAGGCCGATCACATCCAACCCCAGCGATTCGGCCATCAACCGTGCCGAAGTCATCATCCGCCGTGGTGCGGCGCTGACCACCGCAAGGCGGGGTGGGCGCGGCTGGGCCGCCAGTGCCTGGATGAACTGAATGCCGTCCTGGCCGGGCATCAGCAGGTCGCTCACCACCAGATCGTAGGGCTGGCACGCACACAGCGCGATGGCGGCGTCCACGTCTTCGCAGGCGTCGACCTGCACTCCCGCGCGGTTGCCGAACAGATTGGCAAGGAAGCCGCGTTGGAACGGCTGGTCCTCCAGGATCAGGACACGCTGGGTCATGCGGGGTCTCCTTGGCGCAGTGCGGTGAGTGCCTTGCGCAGGCGGGCGATGTCGATGGGTTTGCTCAGGTAGCCCTGCATGCCGCTGGCCAGGCAGCGCTCGCGTTCCTCGGCGGTGGCATTGGCGGTGGCGCCGATCACCGGCACTGGATTGCCGTCCTCACGCAGCTGGCGTGCAAGCGCATGGCCATCCATGCGCGGCATGTTGATGTCGGTCACCACCAGGTCGAAGGCCTGCTCGCGGCACAGCGACAACGCTTCCACGCCGTCCTGGGACAGCGCCACCGTGCATCCCAGGGTGCGCAGCTGCTCGGCCAGGATCACCCGGTTGATCGGATTGTCCTCGACCACGAGTACGCGCAGGTCCAGCGGGATCGGTAGTGTCGCGCGCTCGGCTTGCGGCAAGGCCGCACGCTGTTGCTGCAAGCGGGCGAGGGCATTGCCGATCGCAGTCATGCCATGCAGGGTCACCACCAGGCTGCCGTCGGCCGCTTCGCTGGGCTGTTCACCACCCTCGATCGACGCCACCACGCGAGGGCCCGTCCAGGCCAGTGGCATTGCGGCTTCGCCATCCATCAGGATCGCGCCGTCATGGTCGAGCAGGGTGGGGTCGCCCTGCAATGGCTGCGCATTGGCACCCCAGCGGCGCAGCCAGCCGCACGCGCTGTCGACCAGTTCGCGGTCGCGGCCGCGTACCAGCACCGGAGGCTCGGGGTTGAGTACGGGCCCGTCCTCTGCAGCGGCCAACACCGGCAACGGCAGGCGCACGCTGAAGCTGCTGCCCAACCCCGGCTCGCTGACCACCTGCAGTTCGCCACTCATCAGGCGTACCAGGCGGTCACTGATGGACAGCCCAAGGCCAGTGCCCTGTGCACTGGCCGCACCCCGCACCTGGCGGAATGGTTCGAACAGGCGCGCCTGCTCTTCCGCAGCGATGCCCACGCCGGTATCGGTGACCTGCCAGACCAGTACGCTCGATTCAGCTTCGCGCTGCACCTGGCGCACGCGCAGTACCACCCGGCCGTGCTCGGTGAACTTGATGGCGTTGCTGAGCAGGTTGCCGAGCACCTGGCGGATCCGATCGGCATCGCCGAGCACGCGTGTCGGCAGGCGGGGGTCGGTGCACACCAGGATCTGCAGCCCCTTGCAGGTGGCCGAGGCCGCGAAGCTGCGCAGCACGCTTTCAGTCAGTTCGCGCGGTGAGAACGCCGCCGGTTCCAGGCTGAGCTGGCCGGACTCGATCTTCGAAACATCCAGCACATCGCTGATCAGCTGCAGCAGCACCGACGACGAGCTTTCGATGGTGCGCAGGTACTGTGACTGGCGCGGATCCAGCGTGGTATGGCCGAGCAGCTCAAGCGTGCCGAGGACGCCGTACAACGGAGTGCGGATCTCATGGCTCATGGTGGCCAGGAAAGCGCTCTTGGCCTGGTTGGCTGCATCAGCGGCCTGGCGTGCGGAGGAGAGTGCGGCCTGCGCCTGGCGATGGCGTGAGATGTCGTGGAAGACGCACAGCAGTACGTCGTCGCCCTGGTAACGGCAGGCGGCGTGCAGCACCTGCAGCTGGCGGCCATCGCGGGCAGTGAATTCCAGGCCATGACCACGCTCACCGGCATGCCCGCGCCACGGTGCCTGCCAGTCGCTGTCTGCGCCTTCCTCGCCCAGCCAGTCGCGCAGCACCTGGTTGCAGAGCAGCAGATGGCGGTCGCTGCGACGGAGGACGCAGATACCGGCCGGCGCCATGTCGATCACCGTTGAACTGAAGTCCAGGTTCTCCAGCAGGCGACGGTGCTGCTGCAGCGCCGGCTGGATGAGCTGACGGTCGACCCGATGCCGCAGCAGGCGCAGGGCGACACCCGCAAGCAGCAGCAACAACGTGCAGACCAGCAGCGGCACCGCCAGGTCACCCAGCAGCAGTGGCGGCGGCAGATGGTAGACCAGCCGCCAGCCATCATTGCCAACGCTCTTCACCAGGGCCACGCCGCGCGGCAGCCCACCGCTCCATAGCGTGCCGAAGCTGTCGTCCTGGCGTTGCCGCAGTGTGTCCCAGCCTGCACTGTCCAGACGGGGCGCCTGGCTGGACAAGGCCGGAGACCCTTCCCGGTCGAGCAGTGCATAGCCACCGATGCCCTGGCCATCGATCATGCCTGCGGCGGCGGCATCGTCGAGCAGGAGCAGCAACCACTGCATCGGGCGCGGGCCCGCCTGTACCGGCTGGGCCAGCGCCACGCCGGTTTCGCCCGGGCGCATCCAGTACACGGGGTCTGCGCCGTCGAGGCTGCCGCCGCGGGCCTGCAACGCGCGCAGTGACGGCAGCTGGGCGAGCTCTACATCGATCGCTGCACCGGCCAACCCGTGAGCGCCGTCTGCATCGATCAGCAACAGCCGTGTCTGCAGCGCCTGCAGCGTGTTCTCCGCGCGTGCTGAAAGCAGCATGCATTGGCCCGGCTGGCCTCCAGGCCCATCCAACGGAATCCGGCGCACGCCTTCGCCTTCGCCTGCTGCCGTCTGCGCGGCCGGGGCGCCCTTCACTACGGAATCGCCGAGGTAGCGCAGCAGGGCTTCGCGCTGGTCGAAATAGATCTGCGCCTTGTAGGCGGCAGCGTTCATTTCACGGCGATGAGTCGAGATGTCCTCGGTGAACGCTGTAAGCAGATAGAAGCCCGCTGCAGCCGCCAGGCAGATGAACACGCACACGGTCAGGCAGCGCAGCAGCACGGATGCGGTGGTTGGCGGCGCAACGGGCGGCAGCGAAGGGCGGGGAATCCGGAACATGGACCGATGCTAGAGATCGCTGCCGAAGTGACGGAATCAGCTGTTTCCTAAAATCCCCAGCGGGCCGGCCCTGGCCGCGCTCCCGCGCTGGCTCCATTCAGGCAGCGCAAAAAAGAAACCCCGCCGAAGCGGGGATCTTCCGGAACGGTACCTGCGGCAGCTTACAGCGCACTGCCGCCGAACTTGTGCGTGTACTGCAGGTTGATCGTGCGGCCGATGCTGTCGAACCAGGACACGTCGTAGTACGGATACGCGGTGTACGAGGCGTCCTTCGGCGGCATTTTGTTGAACACGTTGACCACCGACAGCGACAGGCGCGAGTGGTCGTCGAAGCGGTACTGCAGCGACGCGTTGTAGCGGTAGGTTGCCTTGATGTACGGGCTGTCACCGCTGTCCCACTTGAACACCTGGTCGTAGCTGTCCGAGGTCGGCAGCTTGCCCAGGCGCGAACCGTAGACCGTGGCCGACCATGCAGCCTTCTCCCAGGTCACGCTCAGGCTGGTCTTGGTGCGCGGGATGTCGAAGTTGCTGTTGACCGCGAACTGGTCCTGGATCGGATCACCGGGGTAGCGCTGGAAGTCGTGCTTCTTCACCCAGGTGTGGGTGCCGTTGAGGATGAAGTCACCAATGCCGGTCTGCAGGCGGTAGCGCAGGCCGATGTCGATGCCGGAGGTCGATTCGCGGGCGACGTTGATCGGGGCGACGCGCACGCCGTACAGGCGGCCATCACTGGTGCGGGTGATGCGGTCGAGCGCGTCCACGCAGGTCGGCGAGTTGATGTCGGCACTGCCGAGGCGGCAGTTCGCTTCGCTGGCCAGGATCGTGCGCACGTCCATGTCCTGCACCTGCTTGCGCATGTCGATGTCGAACCAGTCCACCGACAGGTCCAGGCCGATCGCCGGCGACCAGACGAAGCCGGCACTCCATGAGGTGCTGGTTTCCGGGTCGAGCTGGCGGTTGCCGGTGCGGCTGCGGATCAGGTTGCGCTCGTAGTCCGAACAGTCGGTGGCGCCGTCGGCGCGGCAGCTGTACAGGTCCTCGGCGCTGGTCTCGTCATTGCCTGGGCCGGCGAAAACATAGTGCAGGTCCGGCGCGCGGAAGGCGGTGCCGTACGAACCACGCACCAGCAGGGTGTCGATCGGGCGCCATTCCAGGCCGCCGCTCCAGGTCGCCTTGCCGATGGTGTTGCCGGAATAGCGGTACTGGTCGTAGCGGCCGGCCACGCTCAGGTTGACCGTTTCGTGCAGCGGCATGCGCAGCTCGGCGGCGGTGGCCCAGCGGTTGCGTGAGCCCTTGCCGTCCGAATCCTTCCAGCTGTAGTAGTAGTACTGGGTGGCCAGCGGATCGGGGTTCAGCGAATACGCCTGCTGGCCCACTTCCACCGTCGCTGCGAAACCGGCATCGCCGCCCGGCAGGCCGAACAGCGCCGAGTTGGTCACGGTGAAGGCAGCTGTTTCGGTGCGCGATTTCGGCGAATAGGAGGTGCGTGCAGCGATCGAATCGTACTCGGCGCGGGTCAGCGGCCGGTAGAGGCGTGATGGGTCGGCGTTGTAGATCGGGAAGCCATCATCGTCCACGCCCAGCTGCGGGCCCAGGAACAGGTCATTGGCCTTGGCGGCGATGATCTGCGCCCAGCTGATCCGCGACTGGTACTGCGAGTGGCTCAGGGCCGCTTCGTAATCCCAGTTGCCGGTCAGATTGCCCTTGAAGCCGGTGGTCACGCTGAGGGTCTTCTGCGTGCTGCGCACCATCGCATTGCGCAGGCCGCCCATTTCTTCAGGCGAGAACTGGCGCTGCCAGAACTCGATCTCGCCGGTGGCCTGGTTGTTGAAGTAGCCCGACTCATCGCCATTGGCATCCATGCGGCCCCACTTGGTGACGTCGCGCATCAGCGACATCGTGTGGTAGCCCAGCTGCACATCGGCGAACCACTGCTGGCCGTTGTCGAAGTCGTAGCTCAGCGAGGCGTAGCCATTGGCGCCGCGGCGCTTGCTGAGGATGGTGCCGTAGCCGATCGAGCTGTCGCTGCCGCAGTAGTAACCGTACTTCGGCCGATAGGCACGGTAGGTGCTGCCCTGGTTCTGCCCGGCCAGCGCTTCGCAGGTGGCCGCGCCCGGATCCAGGTAGTCATCGTTGTAGTCGGTGCGCAGATACGCGCGGCGGGCGATGCGCGAGCCTTCGGTGGGGCCGTCCTGGGTCGAATCCTGGATGTCGCGCTCGTAGGCCCACAGCGGGGTCTGCGATTGCAGTTCAACGCTGTACACGGCATTGAAGTTGCCGTGGCTGAAGCCGCTGGCGATGCTCACGTCGAACGACTCGCCACCGCCTTCGCTGGTGGTGCCCATGCGCATGTCGACGGTGGTGCCGTCGGCCTTCTTCTTCAGGATGAAGTTGACCACGCCGGCGATCGCATCCGAGCCGTAGATGGCCGAGGCGCTGCCGGTCAGCACTTCGATGCGCTCGATCATGCCCAGCGGGATGTTGGAGACGTCGGTGAAGTTGCTCCGGCCCTTGAACGGCATCGGGAAATCGGCGATGCGGCGGCCGTTGACCAGCACCAGCGTGTGGTTCGGGCCCAGGCCGCGCAGGTCCACCTGCTGGGCGCCCGGCGAGAAGTCGGCGCCGCTGGACGACTGCTGGCTCTGCGTCTCGCCGCCGTTCTGGGTCATCGACCGCAGTACGTCGGGCACGGTGGTGAAGCCGCTGGAGCGGATCTGCTCGGCGCTGATCACCGTGATCGGGGCGGGGCCTTCAACCTGGGCGCGCGGAATGCGCGAACCGGTGACCTGCACCGCGTCCAGCTGTTGAACCGAAGAGGAAGCCGGAGCCTGGGCCGCCGCGGAAGCAGCCACGCCCATCAACGCCAGCTGGATCGACCACGCCATCGCCTTTCTACGCATGAGGAATTCTCAGAAATGAAGCCGGCCCGCAGAGGTGGGGCCCTATCCCCCATTCAGATTTCCGGAATGGGCGCGCGCATTTAACGCCTTTTTTATGTCCTTGACTACTGGGTTCCTATCTGGCAAAGAGTGAAAACGCTTGCAAGTCGATTTTGTTCAGGGAGATCAAGATGCGACGCCTCCACAGAACCCTGCACGGCCCCTTTGCCTGGCTGGCGCTGCTGGCCCTGGCCTGGCCGCTGGCGGCGCCTGCGCAGGACCTGCAGGGCCCCGGTTTCGCCTATTACGAAGTCGGTGATCTGGAAGCCCCCCGGCCTGGTCCGCGCGCGCCAGCGATGATGCTGATGGGGGGCGGCGAGTGGGTGCCCGAGGCCTTCCAGTGGTGGCTGAAGCAGGCCGGCAACGGCCGTGTGCTGATCCTGCGCGCGTCGGGCAGCGATGAGTTGCAGGACCGCCTGTACCGGGACATCGGCGGCACCACTGCCGTGCAGACCCTGGTCTTCGACAATCGCCGTGGCGCCGACGATCCGGCGGTACTGCGCGTGGTCGCGGCGGCCGACGCCATCTTCATTGCCGGCGGCGACCAGTCGCGCTACATCCGCTTCTGGAAAGGCACCGCGCTGAACCGTGCACTCAATGCCCACGTGCGTGCCGGCAAGCCGATTGCCGGCACCAGCGCCGGGCTGGCGATCCTGGGCGGCTATGCCTATGGCGCGTTGGACGGCGGCAGCATCAGCTCCGCCGGGGCGCTGGCCGACCCGATGGGCAGCGCGGTGACCATGGACAGCGGCTTCCTGCAGATGCCCTATCTGCAGCGCGTGGTCACCGACACCCACTTCGACAAGCGCGACCGCCTCGGCCGCCTGATCGTGTTCGTCGCCCGTGCCGTGCAGGACAGTGGCGATCCGGACATCGTCGGCATCGGCGTCGACGAGGACACCGCCCTGTGCGTGGAGCCGGATGGCCAGGCGCAGGTCTACAGCGCTGACGGCGAAGGCAAGGTCTGGGTGGTCAGCCCCGGCCGTGATGCCGATCGCCTGGTCGAAGGCGAGCCGCTGCGCTTCCACGCCGTGCCGGTGACCGTGGTCGCCAGCGGCAGCCGCATGCGCCTGGACGACTTCCAGGCCGAGGCCGATTACCAGGCCATGGCCGACGTCAGCGACGGCGAGATCGAAGTCGTGCGACGGTAGCGCCGGGCCATGCCCGGCGGCCTTGCCGCATCGCGGCCTTGCCGCATCGCTCTTTCCGCCGGGCATGGCCCGGCGCTACCGAACACTCCCTGGAGACGTACCCGATGAAACTGCGCCTGGCGCTGTCCACTCTGTTGTCCCTGCCCATGCTTGCCCAGGCCGCACCGGCAGCTTCACCGCTGTTGGTCATCCACGGCGGCGCCGGCGTCGAGCGCAAGGACCTGTCACCGGCTGAAGAGAAGGCCGCACGTGACGCATTGAGCGCCGCCCTGCGCAAGGGCCATGCGGAACTGGCCGCCGGTCGTCCGGCGCTGGCGGCGGTCACTGCGGCGATCACCGTGCTGGAGGACGATCCGACCTTCAACGCCGGCAAGGGCGCGGTGTTCACCCACGATGGCCGCAACGAGCTGGACGCGGCGGTGATGGATGGCGCGACCCAGGCCGCTGGTGCGGTGGCCGGCGTGCAGCGGGTGCGCAATCCGATCCTGCTGGCGCAGACGGTGATGCAGAAGTCCCGGCACGTGATGATGGTCGGGCAGGGCGCCGAGTCCTTCGCGGTGGAGCAGGGCATGACCCTGGTCGATCCCTCGTACTTCCGGACCGACAAGCGCTGGCAGCAGCTGCAGCGGGCACTGAAGGAAGAGGCCAGTGGCCAGGCGCATGCCGACCTGGAGACTGCCAAGCACTTTGGTACCGTCGGCGCGGTCGCGCTGGATGCTCAGGGCCATCTCGCCGCCGGCACCTCCACCGGTGGCATGACCAACAAGCGCTACGGCCGTGTCGGCGACTCGCCGATCATTGGTGCCGGTACCTGGGCCGATGCCCGCTGTGCGGTGTCCGGTACCGGTTGGGGCGAGTACTACATCCGTACCGCGGCCGCGCACGAGATCTGCGCGCGCATGCGCTACCAGGGGCAGACGCCGGAGCAGGCCGGCAAGGGCGTGATCAACGAGACGATCCCGCAGATGGGCGGTGACGGCGGTGCCATCGTGCTGGCCGCAGACGGGAAAATGGCCACGCCGTTCAACACCCAGGGCATGTACCGCGGCTGGATCGGGGCCGACGGAATTCCCCATGTGGCAATTTTCGCCAGCGAGCCCCTGCCGGTGCCCGGGCAATAGCCTTGCGTATCAATGGCTTTGCGACGCATGTGAAAAAAAGTGAAAAAAAGCGTTGACAGGTCCCCGCTTCATCTCCAGAATTGCGGGCTCACCACCACACACCGCAACGCTTCGGCGGCACGGAATGGGGTGGTAAGGAGGGATACCCAAGCGGCCAACGGGGGCAGACTGTAAATCTGCTGGCTTACGCCTTCGGTGGTTCGAATCCACCTCCCTCCACCAGTTTCACGTTGTGACATTCCCGGCGCGGGAGTAGTTCAATGGTAGAACCTCAGCCTTCCAAGCTGATGGTGCGGGTTCGATTCCCGTCTCCCGCTCCATTGAATGAACTTTGAATATTATCGAGTTCATGTCATAATGCAAAACTCGGCTCACGTAGCTCAGTCGGTAGAGCACTTCCTTGGTAAGGAAGAGGTCGAAGGTTCGATTCCTTTCGTGAGCACCATCTTAAGCATCACCTCTCAGACGAATTCGAGATAAGCAGCCATGGCCAAGGGTAAGTTCGAGCGCACCAAGCCGCACGTCAATGTCGGCACCATCGGTCACGTCGACCACGGCAAGACCACGCTGACCGCCGCACTGACCAAGATCGGTGCCGAGCGCTTCGGTGGCGAGTTCAAGGACTACTCCTCGATCGACGCCGCGCCGGAAGAAAAGGCTCGTGGTATCACGATCTCGACCGCGCACGTCGAATACGAATCCGAGAAGCGTCACTACGCCCACGTCGATTGCCCGGGCCACGCTGACTACGTCAAGAACATGATCACCGGTGCTGCCCAGATGGACGGCGCGATCCTGGTCTGCTCGGCCGCTGACGGCCCGATGCCGCAGACCCGCGAGCACATCCTGCTGTCGCGTCAGGTCGGCGTGCCGTACATCGTCGTGTTCCTGAACAAGGCCGACATGGTCGACGACGCCGAGCTGCTCGAGCTGGTCGAAATGGAAGTGCGTGAGCTGCTGAGCAAGTACGACTTCCCGGGCGACGACACCCCGATCATCGCCGGTTCGGCCCGTCTGGCGCTGGAAGGCGACCAGAGCGACATCGGCGTGCCGGCCATCCTGAAGCTGGTCGATGCCCTGGACAGCTGGATTCCGGAGCCGGAGCGTGCGATCGACAAGCCGTTCCTGATGCCGGTGGAAGACGTGTTCTCGATCTCGGGCCGCGGCACCGTGGTGACCGGTCGTATCGAGCGCGGCATCATCAAGGTCGGCGACGAAATCGAAATCGTCGGTATCCGTCCGGTGCAGAAGACCACCGTGACCGGCGTTGAAATGTTCCGCAAGCTGCTGGACCAGGGTCAGGCAGGCGACAACGCTGGCCTGCTGCTGCGCGGCACCAAGCGTGACGACGTCGAGCGTGGCCAGGTTCTGGCCAAGCCGGGTTCGATCAAGCCGCACACCAAGTTCGAAGGCGAAGTGTACGTGCTGTCGAAGGATGAGGGCGGCCGTCACACCCCGTTCTTCAACGGCTACCGCCCGCAGTTCTACTTCCGCACCACCGACATCACCGGTGCAGCCCAGCTGCCGGAAGGCGTCGAAATGGTGATGCCGGGTGACAACGTCAAGATGGTCGTCACCCTGATCAACCCGGTGGCAATGGACGAAGGCCTGCGCTTCGCCATCCGCGAAGGCGGCCGTACCGTCGGCGCCGGCGTGGTCTCGAAGATCATCGAGTAAGCCTGCAGTACCGGCGGTTGCATAGCGCCGCCGGTTACGCGAATGGCGGGCCGGGAACCTCGGTCCGCCTTCGCCGTCTAAGGGAAGGCAAGTTTTATCACGTACGCCAGTAGCTCAATTGGCAGAGCAGCGGTCTCCAAAACCGCAGGTTGGGGGTTCGAGTCCCTCCTGGCGTGCCATCTGCCCACCTTATCCAGCGGCCTGGGCCGCTAAAGCAGACACAGCCGGATGAATAGCAAGATCGAACATTCCAAAGACAACTCCGCCAACGGTGGGGATATCGTCAAGTACGTTGCCGCATCACTGCTGGTGCTGGCGGGTCTGTTCGTCTGGTTCTGGTTCTCTGCCGACTCCGGTCGCGCCGCCCAGCTGGGTGCGTGGGCGGGTCAGCTGCGTGCGTTGGCGGTTGTGGTCGGTCTGGTTGGCGGTATCGGCGTGTTCATGCTGACCGGCAAGGGGCGCGACACCCGCGAATTCCTCTCCGAGTCGCGCTTTGAACTGCGCAAGGTGGTCTGGCCGACGCGCCAGGAAGCCGTCCGCATGACCTGGGTCGTGATCGTCGTGGTGCTCATCCTCAGCCTGCTGCTGGGTGGCTTCGACTTCCTGATCCAGAAACTGACTCAGTGGTTCCTGAGCCGCTAAGGAGAATTGCATGAAGCGTTGGTACGTCGTTCACGCCTATTCGGGCTTCGAGAAGTCGGTGGCGCAGGCTCTGCGCGATCGCATCGTCCGTGACGGCATGGAAGAGCGCTTCGGCGACGTCCTGGTTCCGACCGAGGAAGTGATCGAGATGCGCGCCGGCCAGAAGCGCCGCTCCGAGCGCAAGTTCTTCCCGGGTTACGTGCTGGTCCAGATCGAGACCCACGAAGAAGCGGGCATTCCGCGCATCGATAACGAAAGCTGGCACCTGGTCAAGGAAACTCCGCGCGTCATGGGCTTCATTGGCGGTACCGCCGATCGTCCGCTGCCGATCGCTGATTCCGAGGCCGAAGCCATCCTGAACCGCGTTCAGGAAGGTGTCGAGAAGCCGCGTCCGAAGGTGCTGTTCGAGCCGGGCCAGATGGTCCGCGTTACCGACGGTCCGTTCAACGATTTCAATGGCGTCGTCGAAGAAGTCAATTACGAGAAGAGCCGTCTGCGCGTCTCGGTGCTGATCTTCGGTCGTGCCACTCCGGTCGAGCTCGAGTTCGGCCAGGTCGAAAAGGCCGTCTGATCCGGCTGTAGAGTCGAGCCGTGCTCGACTCCTGGCGCCGGATGGCGGTGCGGTCGAGCATGGCTCGACTCTACAAGGGGAACCGGGCTTGGCCCGGTTTCCTTCGTTTATGTGCTGCTTCAGGCATGTGAAGAAAAAACCTGATATAGTGCGCGGCTCCCCGCTGGGAAGCCAGCAGGACGAGGCCGCCGCAAGGTGGCCTTCAGCATGGTTTCAAAACGCGATGCCGGGACGCGTGATTCCCGGTCCGATGGGGAGCCTGTTGTCGCAAGGCGCTAGCACCCGGAGAGCATACTCATGGCAAAGAAAGTTGTCGGTTACATCAAGCTGCAGGTGAAGGCCGGTCAGGCCAACCCCTCGCCGCCGGTCGGTCCTGCGCTGGGTCAGCGCGGCCTGAACATCATGGAATTCTGCAAGGCGTTCAACGCTGCCACGCAGAAGCTCGAGCCGGGTCTGCCGGTTCCGGTGATCATCACGGCCTACTCGGACCGTACGTTCACCTTCATCACCAAGAGCACCCCGGCCACCACCCTGCTGAAGAAGGCCGCTGGCATCTCGTCGGGCTCCAAGCGCCCGAACACCGAGAAGGTCGGCAAGGTCACCCGTAAGCAGCTGGAAGAGATCGCCAAGGCGAAGGAACCGGATCTGACTGCCGCCGACCTGGACGCCGCCGTGCGTACCATCGCTGGCTCTGCCCGTTCCATGGGCCTCGTGGTGGAGGGTTAAGAAGATGGCACAGACCAAGCGTGAGAAGGCCATCAAGGCCGCCGTCGTTCCGGGCAAGGCATACGCCTTCGAGGACGCGATCAACATCCTGAAGACCGCCACCAAGGCCAAGTTCGTCGAGTCGATCGACGTGTCCGTGCGCCTGGGCGTCGATGCGAAGAAGTCCGACCAGCAGGTCCGCGGCTCCACCGTGCTGCCGGCCGGTACCGGCAAGTCGGTCCGCGTCGCCGTGTTCGCTCCGGCCGGTGCCAAGGCTGACGAAGCTCTGGCCGCTGGCGCCGAAGCCGTCGGTATGGACGATCTGGCCGAGAAGATGCAGGCCGGCGATCTGAACTACGACGTCGTCATCGCGACCCCGGACGCCATGCGCGTCGTCGGTAAGCTGGGCACCGTGCTGGGCCCGCGCGGCCTGATGCCGAACCCGAAGGTCGGCACCGTTTCCCCGAACCCGGGTGAAGCCGTGAAGAATGCCAAGTCGGGTCAGGTGCGCTACCGCACCGACAAGGCCGGCATCATCCACTGCACCATCGGCAAGGCCGACTTCGCCGAAGACGCGCTGAAGTCGAACCTGACCGCGCTGCTGCTGGACCTGATCAAGGCCAAGCCGGCCACCTCGAAGGGCACCTACCTGCAGAAGGTTTCGGTCAGCTCGACGATGGGCCCGGGCGTCACCGTCGACCAGTCGTCGCTGACCCTGAAGTAATTGTTTCAAGCGGTCACGGTGCCCTGGGTGCCGTGACCGTGACATTTGAAGGCATCGCCGGCAGTACATCGCCGGTGGTAGCCGTCAAAGACCGCAGGCGCGGTCATGGCAATACCGGCGACGGGCACGGAAGCTCGAACTGGCAGGGAGTCGCCGCCGGAGCAGTCATGAGCGCTTAATCGATTCCCCGGAATCACCCTGCGTAGATGGTGCCCTTCTGGAGTTTTCTGGTTCACGCATGTCTGGGATTTCCCTGATTGCCTCCAGGTCTGGAACGGCCCACCCCCCGGAACATCATTCCGATGTTCCCGGCGTCCAGGACGGATGCTGCACAGGACCGCACACGGCAGGAGCCGTAAGCGGAGTTCAATAGGAGGAGTGCAATGGCTCTCAATCTGTCCCAGAAGCAAGAAGTAGTCGCCGAGCTGGCAGACATCGCCGCCAAGGCCCACTCCTTGATCGCAGCCGAATACGCTGGCACCACGGTCGCCCAGATGACCGCGATGCGCAAGCAGGCTCGTGAAACCGGTGTTTTCTTGAAAGTTGTCAAGAACACCCTGGCTTCGCGCGCCGTTGAAGGCACCGAGTTCGCAGTCGCCCAGGACCAGATGGTTGGTCCGCTGCTGTACGCGTTCTCGCTTGAGGAGCCCGGCGCAGCCGGTCGCCTGATCAAGGAAGCTGCCAAGGGCAACGACAAGCTGAAGGCTAAGGTCGTCGCCATCGGTGGTGAAGTGTTCCCGGCAAGCCATGTCGACGTGCTGGCCTCGCTGCCGACCCGCGACCAGGCCCTGGCAATGCTGGCCCGCGTCCTGACCGAGCCGGTCACGATGTTCGCCCGCGCCATCAAGGCAATCGGCGACAAGCAGAATGGTGGCGACGTCGCCGCCGACGCTGCTGAGCCGGCCGCCGAGACCGCCTGAGTTTCGACTTACCGTGGTTCCTGACGGAACCTCAACCCAGAAAATCATCCAAAGGTATTTATCATGTCCCTTACCAACGAACAGATCGTCGACGCCATCGCCGAGAAGTCCCTGATGGAAGTGATGGAGCTGGTCAAGGCCATCGAAGAGAAGTTCGGCGTCTCCGCCGCTGCTCCGGTTGCCGTGGCTGCTGCCGCTGGCCCGGCCGCTGCTGTTGAAGAGCAGACCGAGTTCACCGTCACCCTGAAGTCGGCCGGCGACAAGAAGGTCGAAGTCATCAAGGCCGTCCGCGCCATCACCGGCCTGGGCCTGAAGGAAGCGAAGGACCTGGCCGAAGCCGGTGGCGTCCTGAAGGATGCCGCTTCGAAGGACGAAGCCGAGAAGATGAAGAAGGACCTGGAAGCTGCTGGCGCGACTGTCGAAGTCAAGTAAGCACTTCCTTTGCATCGTCATCGATTCACGGCGATGCAGCCAAGGCTGGGGGCGTAAGCCCCCGGCCTTTGGTCGTTGTTGCGGTACGGGTAGAGTCGACTGTTAGTCGACTGCTGTGAAAAAAGTCGACTAACAGTCGGCTCTACCGTTCCAGATGCAGAAAAAAGCCCAACACGGGCTGCAGTCAAACCCCGGCCGGCCAGCGCAGAGCGCGGCAGCAGGGGCGTGGTAGCAGACGAGTTGGCAGTTGGAAGTAGCGGGAGAAGGCGTGCTGGTGCCGGCAATACCAGCGACTTCCAACTGACAATTTCAAGTTCCCTTCGGATCGTGGGCGCACGATCCGCACAACAAGGTGGAAGACCTCATGACGTCCTATTCGTTCACCGAAAAAAAGCGTATCCGCAAGGATTTCGGCAAGCAGCGTTCGATTCTCGAAGTGCCGTTCCTGCTCGCCATCCAGGTGGATTCCTACCGTGAATTCCTGCAGGAAAACGTCGATCCGGCCAAGCGCACGGACCACGGCCTGCACGCTGCGCTGAAGTCGGTCTTCCCGATCGCCAGCTACAGCGGCAACGCTGCCCTGGAATACGTCGGCTACAAGCTGGGCGAACCGGTCTTCGACGAGCGTGAGTGCCGCCAGCGTGGCATGAGCTACGGCGCCCCTCTGCGCGTGACCGTGCGCCTGGTGATCTACGACCGTGAGTCGTCGACCAAGGCCATCAAGTACGTGAAGGAGCAGGAGGTCTATCTGGGCGAAATCCCGCTGATGACCGAGAACGGCACCTTCATCGTCAACGGCACCGAGCGCGTCATCGTCTCGCAGCTGCACCGTTCGCCGGGCGTGTTCTTCGACCACGACCGTGGCAAGACCCACAGCTCGGGCAAGCTTCTGTACAGCGCCCGCATCATTCCTTACCGCGGTTCCTGGCTGGACTTCGAGTTCGACCCGAAGGACGCGCTGTTCACCCGTATCGACCGTCGCCGCAAGCTGCCGGTGTCGATCCTGCTGCGCGCGCTTGGCTACAGCAACGAAGAGATGCTGGCCGAGTTCTTCGAGATCAACACCTTCCACATCAACCCGGATGAAGGCGTCCAGCTGGAGCTGGTGCCGGAGCGCCTGCGCGGCGAAACCCTGGGCTTTGACCTCGCCGACGGCGACAAGGTCATCGTGGAAGCCGGCAAGCGCATCACCGCGCGCCACATCAAGCAGCTGGAAGCCTCGGGCATCGCCGCCCTGGCCGTGCCGGACGACTACATCGTCGGCCGCATCCTGTCGCACGACGTGGTCGATGCTTCGACCGGCGAACTGCTGGCCCAGGCCAACGACGAGATCACCGACGAGCAGCTGCAGGCCTTCCGCAAGGCCGGCGTGGATGCCGTGGGCACCCTGTGGGTGAACGACCTGGATCGTGGCCCGTACCTGTCCAACACCCTGCGCATCGACCCGACCAAGACCCAGCTGGAAGCCCTGGTCGAGATCTACCGCATGATGCGTCCGGGCGAACCGCCGACCAAGGACGCCGCGCAGAACCTGTTCCACAACCTGTTCTTCACCTTCGAGCGCTACGACCTGTCCGCGGTCGGCCGCATGAAGTTCAACCGTCGCGTGGGCCGCAAGGAAACCACCGGCGAAGCCGTGCTGTACGACCGCAAGTACTACGGCGAGCGCAACGACGAAGAGTCCAAGCGCCTGGTTGCCGCCCATGGCGACAGCTCCGACATCCTGGACGTGATCAAGGTCCTGACCGAGATCCGCAACGGTCGTGGCGTGGTCGATGACATCGATCACCTGGGCAACCGTCGCGTGCGTTCGGTCGGCGAAATGGCCGAGAACGTGTTCCGCGTGGGCCTGGTCCGCGTCGAGCGCGCGGTCAAGGAGCGCCTGTCGATGGCCGAGTCCGAAGGCCTGACCCCGCAGGAGCTGATCAACGCCAAGCCGGTCGCCGCTGCCATCAAGGAGTTCTTCGGCTCCTCGCAGCTGTCGCAGTTCATGGACCAGAACAACCCGCTGTCGGAAGTGACCCACAAGCGTCGCGTCTCGGCCCTGGGCCCGGGCGGTCTGACCCGTGAGCGCGCCGGCTTCGAAGTGCGCGACGTGCACCCGACCCATTACGGCCGCGTCTGCACCATCGAAACCCCGGAAGGCCCGAACATCGGCCTGATCAACTCGCTGGCCGTGTACGCCCGCACCAACCAGTACGGTTTCCTCGAGACCCCGTACCGCAAGGTCGTGGACGGCAAGGTCTATGACGAAGTCGAGTTCCTGTCGGCGATCGAAGAAAACGAGTACGTCATTGCGCAGGCCAACGCGCTGACCAATGCCGACAGCGTGCTGACCGAACAGTTCGTTCCTTGCCGCTTCCAGGGCGAATCGCTGCTGAAGCCGCCGGCGGAAGTCCACTTCATGGACGTCTCGCCGATGCAGACCGTGTCGATCGCGGCCGCGCTGGTTCCGTTCCTGGAGCACGATGACGCCAACCGCGCACTGATGGGCGCCAACATGCAGCGTCAGGCCGTGCCGACCCTGCGTGCGCAGAAGCCGCTGGTCGGTACCGGCATCGAGCGTGCCGTGGCGCGTGACTCCGGTGTGACCGTGAATGCCCGTCGTGGTGGCGAGATCGTGCAGATCGATGCCGCCCGCATCGTGGTCAAGGTGGTCGAGGAAGAAATCGTCGGTGCCACCGACGCCGGCGTCGACATCTACAACCTGGTCAAGTACACCCGTTCGAACCAGAACACCTGCATCAACCAGCGTCCGCTGGTCCAGGTGGGTGACATCATCGCCCGCGGCGACGTGCTGGCCGACGGTCCGTCCACCGACATCGGCGAACTGGCCCTGGGCCAGAACATGCTGATCGCGTTCATGCCGTGGAACGGCTACAACTTCGAAGACTCCATCCTGCTTTCCGAGCGCGTGGTGGAAGAGGATCGCTACACCACGATCCACATCGAAGAGCTGACCTGCGTCGCGCGTGATACCAAGCTGGGGCCGGAGGAAATCTCCGCCGACATCCCGAACGTTTCCGAGCAGGCGCTGAACCGCCTGGACGAAAGCGGCGTGGTGTACATCGGTGCCGAAGTCCGCGCCGGCGACATCATGGTCGGCAAGGTCACCCCGAAGGGCGAAAGCCAGCTGACCCCGGAAGAGAAGCTGCTGCGCGCGATCTTCGGCGAGAAGGCGTCGGACGTGAAGGACAGCTCGCTGCGCGTGCCGCCGGGCATGGACGGCACCGTCATCGATGTGCAGGTCTTCACCCGCGACGGCATCGAGAAGGACAAGCGCGCCCGTCAGATCGAAGAGTCTGAAATCAAGCGCGTCAAAAAGGACTTCGACGACCAGTTCCGCATCCTGGAAGCGGCCATCTACATGCGTCTGCGCTCGCAGATCGTGGGCAAGGTGGTCAACGGTGGCGCTGGCCTGAAGAAGGGCGACGTCATCAGCGACGCGTTCCTGGACGGCCTGAAGAAGGCTGACTGGTTCGCCCTGCGCATGAAGGACGAGGACGCTTCGGAAGCCATCGAGCGCGCGCAGAAGCAGATCCAGGCGCACGAGAAGGAATTCGAGCGTCGCTTCGCCGACAAGCGCGGCAAGATCACCGCCGGCGATGACCTCGCCCCGGGCGTGCTGAAGATGGTCAAGGTGTTCCTGGCCGTGAAGCGCCGCATCCAGCCGGGCGACAAGATGGCAGGCCGCCACGGCAACAAGGGTGTGGTGTCCAACGTGGTGCCGGTCGAGGACATGCCGTACATGGCCTCGGGCGAGACCGTGGACATCGTGCTGAACCCGCTGGGCGTGCCGTCGCGTATGAACATCGGCCAGATCCTGGAAGTGCATCTGGGCTGGGCGGCCAAGGGCCTGGGCCGCAAGATCCAGGCGATGATGGAAGCCCAGGCGGCGGTTGCCGACCTGCGCAAGTTCCTGGACGACATCTACAACCACGATGACACCAACGTGGCCAACCGTGTCGACCTGTCGCAGTTCAGCGACGAGGAGCTGCTGCGTCTGGCGCGTAACCTCACCGACGGCGTGCCGATGGCCACCCCGGTGTTCGACGGCGCCACCGAAGCGGAAATCAAGCGCATGCTGGAACTGGCCGACCTGCCGAGCAGTGGCCAGACCCAGCTGTACGACGGCCGCACCGGTGAAGCGTTCGATCGCCACACCACCGTCGGTTACATGCACTACCTGAAGCTGAACCACCTGGTCGACGACAAGATGCACGCCCGTTCGACCGGTCCGTACTCGCTCGTCACCCAGCAGCCGCTGGGCGGCAAGGCGCAGTTCGGCGGCCAGCGCTTCGGTGAAATGGAAGTCTGGGCGCTGGAAGCCTACGGCGCGGCCTACACCCTGCAGGAAATGCTGACGGTGAAGTCCGATGACGTGCAGGGCCGCAACCAGATGTACAAGAACATCGTCGACGGTGAGCACGAGATGGTCGCGGGCATGCCGGAATCCTTCAACGTGCTCGTGAAGGAAATCCGCTCGCTGGCCATCAACATGGAACTGGAAGACAACTGATCCATGCCGGCGCGGCGGTCCGCCGCCGCGCCGCTGGCAGTCAACTGAAAGCCCATCGACACAGCATTCCTCCTTCTGGAGAACACCATGAAAGACCTGCTCAACCTCTTCAACCAGCAGCGCCAGACGCTGGACTTCGACGCGATCAAGATCGCGCTGGCTTCGCCGGACCTGATCCGTTCGTGGTCCTTCGGCGAAGTGAAGAAGCCGGAAACCATCAACTACCGTACCTTCAAGCCGGAACGTGACGGCCTGTTCTGCGCCGCCATCTTCGGCCCGGTGAAGGACTACGAGTGCCTGTGCGGCAAGTACAAGCGCATGAAGCACCGTGGTGTCGTGTGCGAGAAGTGCGGCACCGAAGTGACCCTGGCCAAGGTGCGCCGCGAGCGCATGGGCCACATCGACCTGGCTTCGCCGGTCGCGCACATCTGGTTCCTGAAGTCGCTGCCGTCGCGCATCGGCCTGATGCTGGACATGACCCTGCGCGACATCGAGCGCGTGCTGTACTTCGAAGCGTATGTGGTGACCGAGCCGGGCCTGACCGCCCTGGAGCGCCGCCAGCTGCTGACCGAAGAACAGTACCTGCAGGCCCGCCAGGAGCACGGTGACGACTTCGACGCCGCCATGGGCGCCGAGGCCGTGTACGAGCTGCTGCGCACCATCGACCTGCAGTCGGAAATGACCCGCCTGCGCGAAGAGATCGCCAGCACCGGTTCGGAAACCAAGCTCAAGCGCCTCACCAAGCGCATCAAGCTGATCGAAGCCTTCCTGGAATCGGGCAACCGTCCGGAGTGGATGGTCATGACCGTGCTGCCGGTGCTGCCGCCGGACCTGCGTCCGCTGGTGCCGCTGGATGGCGGCCGCTTCGCGACCTCCGACCTGAACGACCTGTACCGCCGCGTCATCAACCGCAACAACCGCCTGCGCCGCCTGCTCGAACTGAGCGCGCCGGACATCATCGTGCGCAATGAAAAGCGCATGCTGCAGGAATCGGTCGATGCGCTGCTGGACAACGGCCGTCGCGGCCGTGCCATCACCGGCACCAACAAGCGCCCGCTGAAGTCGCTGGCCGACATGATCAAGGGCAAGCAGGGTCGTTTCCGCCAGAACCTGCTCGGCAAGCGCGTCGACTACTCGGGCCGTTCGGTCATCGTGGTCGGTCCGTACCTGCGCCTGCACCAGTGCGGCCTGCCGAAGAAGATGGCGCTCGAACTGTTCAAGCCGTTCGTGTTCGCCAAGCTGCAGCGTCGTGGCCTGGCCACCACCATCAAGGCCGCCAAGAAGCTGGTCGAGCGCGAAGAAGCCGAAGTCTGGGACATCCTGGAAGAGGTCATCCGCGAGCATCCAGTGATGCTGAACCGTGCGCCGACCCTGCACCGTCTGGGCATCCAGGCGTTCGAGCCGGTGCTGATCGAAGGCAAGGCCATCCAGCTGCACCCGCTGGTCTGCACCGCGTTCAACGCCGACTTCGACGGTGACCAGATGGCCGTCCACGTGCCGCTCTCGCTGGAAGCCCAGCTGGAAGCGCGTGCGCTGATGATGTCGACCAACAACATCCTGTCGCCGGCCAACGGCGAGCCGATCATCGTGCCGTCGCAGGACGTCGTGCTGGGTCTGTACTACATGACCCGCTCGCTGGAAAACAAGAAGGGCGAGGGCATGGCCTTCGCCAACATCGCCGAAGTCAAGCGCGCCTACGACAACCGCGTGGTGGAACTGCACGCACGCGTCAAGGTCCGCATCACCGAGGTGGTGACCGACGAAGACGGCATCAAGCAGAACAAGACCTCGATCGTGGACACCACGATCGGTCGCGCCCTGCTGGCTGAAATCCTGCCGGAAGGCCTGCCGTTCGCGCTGGCCAACACCGAGCTGACCAAGAAGAACATCAGCCGCCTGATCAACTCCAGCTACCGCCAGCTGGGTCTGAAGGACACGGTCGTGTTCGCCGACAAGCTGATGTACACCGGCTTCGCCTACGCGACCCGCGCCGGCGTCTCGATCGGCATCGACGACATGCTGATCCCGGACGAGAAGAAGGGCATCCTCACCGAGGCCGAAGCCGAAGTGCTGGAAATCCAGGAGCAGTACCAGTCGGGCCTGGTCACCGCCGGCGAGCGCTACAACAAGGTGGTCGACATCTGGTCGCGCACCAATGAGCGCATCGCCAAGGCGATGATGGACACCATCGGTACCGAGAAGGTCGTCAATGCCAAGGGTGAGACCATCGACCAGAAGTCGATGAACTCGCTGTACATCATGGCCGACTCCGGTGCCCGTGGTAGCCAGGCGCAGATCCGTCAGCTGGCCGGTATGCGCGGCCTGATGGCGCGTCCGGATGGCTCGATCATCGAGACGCCCATCAAGGCGAACTTCCGCGAAGGCCTGAACGTGCAGGAGTACTTCAACTCCACCCACGGTGCCCGTAAGGGTTTGGCCGATACCGCGCTGAAGACCGCGAACTCGGGTTACCTGACCCGTCGTCTGGTCGACGTGGCGCAGGACGTGGTGATCACCGAGGTGGATTGCGGTACCACCGAAGGCCTGATCATGACCCCGATCGTTGAAGGCGGCGACGTGGTCGAGCCGTTGAAGGATCGCGTGCTGGGTCGCGTGGTTGCCGAGGACGTGTTCCTGCCGGGCAACGACGAAGATCCGATCGTCACCCGCAACACCCTGCTCGACGAAGCCTGGGTGGCCAAGCTGGAAGATGCCGGCGTGCAGACCATCAAGGTCCGCTCGACCATCTCCTGCGAATCGGCCTTCGGCGTCTGCGGTCGCTGCTACGGCCGCGATCTGGCCCGTGGCCACATCGTTAACATCGGTGAAGCGGTCGGCGTCATCGCCGCGCAGTCCATCGGTGAGCCGGGTACCCAGCTGACCATGCGTACGTTCCACATCGGTGGTGCGGCGTCGCGTGCGGCTGCGGTCGACAACATCACCGTCAAGACCACCGGCTCGGTCAAGTTCAGCAACCTCAAGTCGGTCGAGCATGCCAATGGCTCGCTGGTGGCAGTGTCGCGTTCGGGCGAAATCTCGGTGCTCGATGCTCACGGCCGTGAGCGTGAGCGCTACAAGCTGCCGTACGGCTCGATGATCGCCTCCAAGGATGGCGATGCAGTGAAGGCTGGCCAGACCGTGGCCAACTGGGATCCGCATAACCACCCGATCGTTTCGGAAGTGGCCGGTTTCATCCGCTTCATCGACTTCATCGACGGCGTCACCGTCATCGAGAAGACCGACGAGCTGACCGGCCTGGCCTCGCGCGAGATCACCGACCCGAAGCGCCGCGGCGCCCAGGCCAAGGATCTGCGCCCGATCGTCCGCATCGTCGACGCCAAGGGCAACGACCTGACCATCCCGGGTACCGATCTGCCGGCGCAGTACCTGCTGCCGCCGCGTTCGATCGTCAACCTGCAGGACGGCGCCGCTGTCGGCGTGGGCGACGTGGTCGCCAAGATCCCGCAGGAAGCGTCCAAGACCCGCGACATCACCGGTGGTCTGCCGCGCGTGGCCGATCTGTTCGAAGCGCGCAAGCCGAAGGATCCGGCAGTGCTGGCCGAGCGTTCGGGCATCATCAGCTTCGGCAAGGACACCAAGGGCAAGCAGCGCCTGATCATCAAGGACACCGATGGTTCGGAACACGAAGAGCTGATTCCGAAGTACCGCCAGGTGATCGTGTTCGAAGGTGAACACGTGACCAAGGGCGAAACCATCGTGGACGGCGAGCCGAGCCCGCAGGACATCCTGCGCCTGCTGGGTGTCGAGCCGCTGGCTGCCTACCTGGTCAAGGAAATCCAGGACGTGTACCGCCTGCAGGGCGTGAAGATCAACGACAAGCACATCGAGGTGATCACCCGCCAGATGCTGCGCAAGGTCGAGATCACCGATCAGGGCAGCAGCAAGTTCCTGAACGGCGAACAGGTCGAACGCCAGCGCGTTATCGAGGAGAATGCACGCCTCGGTGCCCGCAACGAGCTGATCGCCCGCTTCGATCCGGTGCTGCTGGGTATCACCAAGGCCTCGCTGGCGACCGAGTCGTTCATCTCGGCGGCCTCCTTCCAGGAGACCACCCGCGTGCTGACCGAAGCTGCCGTCCGCGGCACCAAGGACAACCTGCGCGGCCTGAAGGAAAACGTGATCGTCGGCCGCCTGATCCCGGCCGGTACCGGTCTGTCGTACCACAGCAATCGCCGTCGCGGCGCTTCCGGTCTCACCGAGTCGGAAATGCAGACCCTGTCCGGTACCCCGGCCGTGGTCGAGGCGCCGGCTGTCGAAGCCGAGACTGAACAGGCTTCGGGCGAAGAATGAGGTAACCGGTCCGGCCGCAAGGCCGGACCACCCCATCGGTCCATCGATGGGATTGGGAAAGGGCAGGGGAGATCGTCCGCGATCGACCTGGCCAACCTGAACGGGGTACATGGAGGCCCCCCAGTAACGTCCCGGGATCAGGGACGGGCTTGACAGGACGCGTTTGACTGCGTTCCTGGCAGGTTGCTACAATCGTCTGTCTCAGCAGGCCAGAATTTTGGCCTGCTTTAACATTTCCGCATCTCTGGCCGGATTTCCGGCCACCAATCAGAAGAACCTACTGATGGCGACGATCAACCAGCTGGTCCGCAAGCCGCGGCAAGCTACTACGTACAAGAGTGCCTCGCCGGCGCTCGACAAGTGCCCGCAGCGCCGTGGCGTCTGCACCCGCGTTTACACCACCACTCCGAAGAAGCCGAACTCGGCTCTGCGCAAGGTTGCCAAGGTCCGCCTGACCAACCAGGAAGAGGTGATCTCCTACATCGGTGGTGAAGGCCACAACCTGCAGGAGCACTCCGTGGTCCTGATCCGTGGCGGTCGCGTCAAGGATCTGCCGGGCGTGCGTTACCACACCGTCCGTGGTTCGCTCGACGCCGCCGGCGTTGCCAAGCGTCGCCAGGCCCGTTCCAAGTACGGCGCCAAGCGTCCGAAGGCATAAGGAGAGACCACTATGTCGCGTAAGGGTAATACTCCGCAGCGTTCCGTCCTGCCCGATCCGAAGCACGGAAGCGAAACCATCGCCCGCTTCATCAACATGGTCATGCAGAGCGGCAAGAAGTCCGTCGCCGAAAAGATCGTGTATGGCGCCATGGACGTGATCACCGAGAAGAACAGCAGCGCCAACGCCATTGAACTGGTGCAGAAGGCGCTGGACAACGTCGCTCCGGCGGTCGAAGTCAAGTCGCGCCGCGTCGGTGGTGCCACCTACCAGGTGCCGGTCGAAGTGCGTTCGTCGCGCAAGATGGCCCTGGCCATGCGCTGGCTGATCGACTCCGCGCGCAAGCGTGGTGAGAATACCATGCCGAAGAAGCTGGCTGCCGAACTGATCGACGCCTCGGAAAACCGTGGCGGCGCCATCAAGAAGCGCGAAGAAACCCACCGCATGGCCGAAGCCAACAAGGCATTCGCCCACTACCGCTGGTGAGTTTGACGGCCTTGTAAAACAGGCAGGGCAGCACCATTACGGTGCTGCCTCGCGGCCCCGGAAGGGCTGCGCCAATCCGAAGGCCGCCGCAAGGCGGCGTTCGGCCATCCGAAATCCAAGAAATCTGAGAGGCTCCCCGTGGCCCGTTCCACTCCCATCGAGCGTTACCGTAACTTCGGCATCATGGCCCACATCGATGCCGGCAAGACCACCACGTCCGAGCGCATCCTGTTCTACACCGGCAAGAGCCACAAGATCGGTGAAGTGCACGACGGCGCCGCCACCATGGACTGGATGGAGCAGGAGCAGGAGCGTGGCATCACGATCCAGTCCGCTGCGACCACCGCGTTCTGGAAGGGCATGGACAAGTCCCTGCCGGAGCACCGCTTCAACATCATCGACACCCCCGGGCACGTTGACTTCACCATCGAAGTCGAGCGTTCGCTGCGCGTGCTCGACGGTGCGGTGTTCGTGCTGTGTGCCGTCGGTGGCGTGCAGCCGCAGTCGGAAACCGTGTGGCGCCAGGCCAACCGTTACAAGGTGCCGCGCATCGCGTTCGTCAACAAGATGGACCGCACCGGTGCCAACTTCTACAAGGTCCGTGACCAGCTGAAGGCAAAGCTCGGCGCCGTCGCCGTGCCGATGCAGCTGCCGATCGGCGCTGAAGAAGGCTTCAAGGGCGTTGTCGACCTGCTGAAGATGAAGGCCATCCATTGGGATGAAGCCTCGCAGGGCATGAAGTTCGAGTACGGCGACATCCCGGCCGACCTGCAGGAAAAGGCTGAAGAAGCCCGTACCTTCATGATCGAAGCCGCGGCTGAAGCCAACGAAGAGCTGATGGAAAAGTACCTGGGCGGCGAAGAGCTGGCCGAGGCTGAAATCATCAACGCGCTGCGTACCCGTACCCTGGCCACCGAGATCGTGCCGATGTACTGCGGCTCGGCGTTCAAGAACAAGGGCGTGCAGGCCATGCTCGACGGCGTGATCCAGCTGCTGCCGTCGCCGGTCGACGTGCCGGACGTGACCGGTACCGACGTGGACGACGAAAACCTCGCCATGAGCCGCAAGTCGGACGACAAGGCTCCGTTCTCGTCGCTGGCCTTCAAGATCATCACCGATCCGTTCGTCGGCGCGCTGACCTTCTTCCGCGTCTACTCGGGCACCCTGAACGGTGGCGACACCGTGCTGAACTCGGTGAAGGGCAAGAAGGAGCGCATCGGCCGCATCCTGCAGATGCATTCGAACAACCGCGAAGAGATCAAGGAAGTTCTGGCCGGTGACATCGCCGCTGCCGTGGGCCTGAAGGACACCACCACCGGTGACACCCTGTGCTCGATCGACCAGCCGATCATCCTGGAGCGCATGACGTTCCCGGAGCCGGTGATCTCGATGGCTGTCGAGCCGAAGACCAAGTCGGACCAGGAAAAGATGGGTCTGGCTCTGGGTCGTCTGGCGCAGGAAGATCCGTCGTTCCGCGTCAAGACCGACGAAGAATCCGGCCAGACCATCATCTCGGGCATGGGTGAGCTGCACCTGGACATCATCGTCGACCGCCTGAAGCGCGAGTTCAACGTTGAAGCCAACGTCGGCGCGCCGCAGGTGGCCTACCGCGAAACCATCACCCTGGCCGACGTCAAGTCGGACTACAAGCACGCCAAGCAGTCCGGTGGTAAGGGTCAGTACGGTCACGTCGTGATCGAGCTGTCGCCGCTGACCGCTGCAGACCGTGCCGATGCCAAGCTGGCCCCGGCGATCAAGGACGACTTCCTGTTCGTCAATGACATCACCGGCGGCGTGATCCCGAAGGAATTCATTCCTTCGATCGAAAAGGGCCTGCGCGAAACCATCACCAGCGGTCCGCTGGCTGGCTTCCCGGTGGTGGATGTCAAGGTCAAGCTGGTGTTCGGCTCGTACCATGACGTCGACTCCTCGGAAATGGCGTTCAAGCTCGCTTCGTCGATGGCCTTCAAGCAGGGCTTCGCCAAGGCCAAGCCGGTTCTGCTGGAGCCGATCATGAAGGTCGAGATCGTGACCCCGGAGGATTACCAGGGTGACGTGATGGGCGACGTCAGCCGTCGTCGCGGCGTGCTGCAGGGTTCCGACACCACCGGTGACGGTTCGGCCAGCATCATCAACGCGATGATCCCGCTGGGTGAAATGTTCGGCTACGCCACTGCGCTGCGTTCGCAGACCCAGGGCCGTGCCACCTTCACCATGGAATTCGATCACTACGAGCCGGCGCCGAACAACATCGCCGAAGCCGTCATGAAGAAGGGCTGAGCCTCGCTCAGCCTCTCCTGAAAACCACTTACAAAATCAAGGTATACAACAATGGCAAAGGGTAAGTTCGAGCGCACCAAGCCGCACGTCAACGTCGGCACCATCGGTCACGTCGATCACGGCAAGACCACGCTGACCGCCGCACTGACCAAGATCGGTGCCGAGCGCTTCGGTGGCGAGTTCAAGGACTACTCCTCGATCGACGCCGCGCCGGAAGAAAAGGCTCGTGGTATCACGATCTCGACCGCGCACGTCGAATACGAATCCGAGAAGCGTCACTACGCCCACGTCGATTGCCCGGGCCACGCTGACTACGTCAAGAACATGATCACCGGTGCTGCCCAGATGGACGGCGCGATCCTGGTCTGCTCGGCCGCTGACGGCCCGATGCCGCAGACCCGCGAGCACATCCTGCTGTCGCGTCAGGTCGGCGTGCCGTACATCGTCGTGTTCCTGAACAAGGCCGACATGGTCGACGACGCCGAGCTGCTCGAGCTGGTCGAAATGGAAGTGCGTGAGCTGCTGAGCAAGTACGACTTCCCGGGCGACGACACCCCGATCATCGCCGGTTCGGCCCGTCTGGCGCTGGAAGGCGACCAGAGCGACATCGGCGTGCCGGCCATCCTGAAGCTGGTCGATGCCCTGGACAGCTGGATTCCGGAGCCGGAGCGTGCGATCGACAAGCCGTTCCTGATGCCGGTGGAAGACGTGTTCTCGATCTCGGGCCGCGGCACCGTGGTGACCGGTCGTATCGAGCGCGGCATCATCAAGGTCGGCGACGAAATCGAAATCGTCGGTATCCGTCCGGTGCAGAAGACCACCGTGACCGGCGTTGAAATGTTCCGCAAGCTGCTGGACCAGGGTCAGGCAGGCGACAACGCTGGCCTGCTGCTGCGCGGCACCAAGCGTGACGACGTCGAGCGTGGCCAGGTTCTGGCCAAGCCGGGTTCGATCAAGCCGCACACCAAGTTTGAAGGCGAAGTGTACGTGCTGTCGAAGGATGAGGGCGGCCGTCACACCCCGTTCTTCAACGGCTACCGCCCGCAGTTCTACTTCCGCACCACCGACATCACCGGTGCAGCCCAGCTGCCGGAAGGCGTCGAAATGGTGATGCCGGGTGACAACGTCAAGATGGTCGTCACCCTGATCAACCCGGTGGCAATGGACGAAGGCCTGCGCTTCGCCATCCGCGAAGGCGGCCGTACCGTCGGCGCCGGCGTGGTCTCGAAGATCATCGAGTAATCTGGTAGTATCTGCGCCCCGATGTTGCCTGGGTAGGGCATCGGGGCGTATCAAAATGGGAAAGCAGGCACAGGATGTGCCTTGTGTTCCCCGGACCAGGAAGGGTCAATGCCATTCAGGCGGCGTCAACAGGAGACTGTTGACAGCTGCCTTGCGTGCCATTATGCTTCTACGTCTGGGCAGACCGGGAAACGGGTCTGCCTACGTTTTTGAGGTCCATGGATTGACCTTGTCGGCCTGCAGGAGTGCGGGCCGTCTGTATTCAGGAATTTCATGGGACAAAGCAACCCAGAGGCTTTGTCTGTCGCTCTTTTAACGAAGGAACCTACCGCCATGGCGGACCAAAAGATCCGGATCCGGCTGAAAGCGTTCGATCATCGTCTGATCGACCGTTCGGCCAGCGAGATCGTTGAGACGGCCAAGCGGACCGGCGCGCAAGTGCGTGGCCCGATCCCGCTGCCGACCAAGATCGAGCGTTATACCGTTCTCGTCTCCCCGCACGTCGACAAGGACGCGCGTGACCAGTACGAGACCCGCACGCACAAGCGCGTGCTCGATATCGTTGACCCGAATGACAAGACCGTGGACGCGCTGATGAAGCTCGAACTGGCTGCCGGCGTCGACGTTCAGATCAAGCTGACCTGAGGACTACGACCATGACGAAGAAGTATTCGTTGGGCTTCGTGGGCCGCAAGGCTGGCATGAGCCGCGTGTTCACCGAAGATGGTCGTTCCATCCCGGTGACCCTGATCGAAGCAACCCCGAACCGCATCGCGCAGATCAAGACCGTCGAAACCGACGGCTACAGCGCCGTGCAGGTGACCGTCGGCGCGCGTCGCGCTGCCCTGGTCAACAAGCCGGAAGCCGGCCACTTCGCCAAGGCGAAGGTGGAAGCGGGTCGTGGCCTGTGGGAATTCCGCGTTGAAGACGCGCAGCTCGGCGATTTCGCCGTTGGCGGCGAAGTCAAGGCGGACATCTTCGAAGTCGGCCAGATCGTCGACGTCCAGGGTGTCACCAAGGGTAAGGGTTTCCAGGGCACCATCAAGCGCCACAACTTCCGTATGGGCGATGCAACCCACGGTAACTCGCTGTCGCATCGCGCGCCGGGTTCGCTGGGTCAGCGCCAGACCCCGGGTCGCGTTTTCCCGGGCAAGAAGATGTCGGGCCACATGGGCGCGGTGCAGCAGAGCACCCAGAACCTGGAAGTGGTCAAGGTCGACGTGGAGCGCGGTCTGATCGCGGTTCGCGGCGCCGTTCCGGGCGCGGCGGGTGGCGATGTAATCGTCCGTCCGGCGAGCAAGGCATAAGGAGAGATGACGATGGAACTCGTTATCACGGGTAGCAACAACAAGGTCTCGGTCTCCGACGCCGTGTTCGGTCGCGATTTCAGCGAAGATCTGGTCCACCAGGTCGTCGTTGCTTACCGCAACGCCGGTCGCGCCGGCACCAAGGCGCAGAAGACTCGCTCCGAAGTGGCAGGTACCACCAAGAAGTCGAAGAAGCAGAAGGGCGGCGGCGCGCGTCATGGCGCACTGACGGCTCCGATCTTCGTCGGCGGCGGTGTCACCTTCGCGGCAAAGCCGCGCAGCTTCGAGCAGAAGGTCAATCGTAAGCAGTACCGTGCCGCCATGTGCGCGATCCTGTCCGAGCTGAACCGTCAGGGCCGTCTGACCATCGTGGAGTCCTTCGATGTCGAAGTGACCAACACGAAGGGTCTGATCGCCAAGCTGGCCGGCCTGGAAGTGGGCAAGCGCCCGCTGATCGTCACTGAAGAAGCCTCCGAGCACCTGTACCTGTCCGCCCGCAATCTGCCGTACGTGCAGGTGCGTGACGTCCAGGGCCTGGATCCGGTGTCGCTGGTCGGTGCCGACACGGTCGTCATCACCGCTGACGCGGTCAAGAAGGTCGAGGAGTGGCTGGCATGAACAGCAACGAAAAAATCTTCAGCGTGCTGCGTGCCCCGCGTGTCTCCGAAAAGACCGCGCGCCTGCAGGAACTCTCCAACCAGTATGTCTTCGAAGTTTCGAACGAAGCCACCAAGGCCGATGTAAAGGCCGCGGTTGAGCAGCTGTTCGACGTCAAGGTCGAAGCAGTCAACGTGGTCAACGTCAAGGGCAAGAACAAGTCCTTCCGTAACCGTGCTGGCCGCCGCGGCGATTGGCGCAAGGCGTACGTTCGCCTGGCCGACGGCCAGTCGATCGATGTAACGGCCAAGGCCTGAGGTACATCCCATGCCATTGATGAAATTCAAGCCCACTTCCCCCGGCCGCCGTTCGGCCGTGCGCGTGGTCACTCCCGACCTGCACAAGGGTGCTCCGCACGCCGCGCTGGTCGAGTCGCAGAGCCGCTCGGGTGGTCGTAACCACCATGGCCGCATCACCGTGCGTCACGTCGGTGGTGGTGCCAAGCAGCACTACCGCATCATCGACTTCAAGCGCAACAAGCTGGGCATCCCGGCGCGCGTGGAACGCATCGAATACGATCCGAACCGCACCGCCCACATCGCCCTGCTGTGCTACGTCGACGGCGAGCGTCGCTACATCATCGCCCCGAAGGGTCTGAAGGCGGGTGATCAGGTGATCGCCGGTTCGGACGCCCCGATCAAGGCGGGCAACACCCTGCCGCTGCGCAACATCCCGGTTGGTACCACCATCCACTGCATCGAACTGAAGCCCGGCAAGGGCGCTCAGATCGCCCGCGCCGCGGGTGCGGCCGTGCAGCTGGTGGCTCGTGAAGGCATCTACGCCACCCTGCGCCTGCGCTCGGGTGAAATGCGCAAGGTTCCGGTCGAGTGCTGCGCAACCATCGGCGAAGTCGGCAACGACGAGCACAGCCTGGAAAAGCTGGGCAAGGCCGGTGCCAAGCGCTGGCGCGGCGTCCGCCCGACCGTTCGTGGTGCAGCCATGAACCCGGTTGACCACCCGCACGGTGGTGGTGAGGCGAAGGCCGGCCAGGGTAACCCGCATCCGGTCACCCCGTGGGGTGTCCCGACCAAGGGTTACAAGACGCGCCATAACAAGCGCACTCAGCAGTTCATCGTCCGCGATCGTAGGGGCTAATCGACCATGGCACGTTCACTCAAGAAGGGCCCGTTTGTCGATCACCACCTGGTTGCTAAGGTGGCTGCCGCTGCGGGTAGCAAGCGTCCGATCAAGACCTGGTCGCGTCGTTCGATGATCCTGCCTGACATGGTAGGCGTCACCATTGCCGTGCATAACGGCAAGAACCACATCCCGGTTCTCGTCAACGAGAACATGGTCGGCCACAAGCTCGGCGAATTTGCCATCACCCGGACCTTCAAGGGTCACGGTGGTGACAAGAAGTCGGGCAAGTAAGGAGAGATGACAATGGAAGCGAAAGCCATCCTGCGCACTGCGCGCATCTCCCCGCAGAAGGCTCGTCTGGTCGCTGACCAGGTGCGCGGTCTGCCGGCCGAGCGTGCGGTCAACCTGCTGAAGTTCTCTGACAAGAAGGCTGCCCACCTGATCAAGAAGGTGGTGGAGTCGGCTATTGCAAATGCCGAGAACAACCAGGGCGCCGACGTCGACGAGCTGAAGGTCCAGACCATCATGGTTGATGAAGGTCCGACCCTGAAGCGTTTCATGGCGCGGGCGAAAGGCCGCGGTACCCGCATCCTCAAGCGCACCAGCCACATCACTGTGGTTGTGGGCGCCGCCAAGTAAGCGGATAAGGAAAAGACCATGGGTCATAAAGTTCATCCGATTGGTATCCGCCTCGGCATTTCCAAGGACTGGAACTCCAAGTGGTACGCCAACAAGGCCGAGTTCGCTGGTTACCTGGCAGCCGACCTGAAAGTTCGCGAAATGCTGCGCAAGAAGCTGGCTCAGGCCGGCATCAGCAAGATCCTGATCGAGCGTCCGGCCAAGACCGCTCGCGTGACGATCCACACCGCCCGTCCGGGCGTGGTGATCGGCAAGCGCGGTGAGGACATCGAGAAGCTGCGCAAGGAAGTGAGCGAGATGATGGGCGTCCCGGCGCACATCAACGTCACCGAAGTGCGCAAGCCGGAGCTGGACGCACAGCTGGTTGCCGAATCGATCGCGCAGCAGCTGGAGCGTCGCATCATGTTCCGCCGCGCCATGAAGCGCTCGGTGGGCAACGCGATGCGCCTGGGTGCCCTGGGCATCAAGGTCAACGTCGGTGGCCGCCTCAACGGTGCAGAAATCGCCCGTTCCGAGTGGTACCGCGAAGGTCGCGTGCCGCTGCACACCCTGCGTGCCGACATCGACTATGGCTTCGCTGAAGCCAAGACGACCTACGGCATCATCGGCATCAAGGTCTGGATCTACAAGGGCGAAGTCTTCGATTTCTCTCAGGTTGGCCAGGAAAAGCAGGACGACACCCCGTCGCGCAACGATCGTCACGATCGCGGCGACCGTGGTGACCGTCAGCGCCCGGCCCGTGAAGCGAGGTAACGACAATGTTGCAACCCAAGCGAACCAAGTACCGCAAGGTACACAAGGGCCGTAACGAAGGCCTGAGCTGGAGCGCCAACGCTGTCAGCTTCGGCGAATACGGCCTGAAGGCAACCGCCCACGGTCAGCTGACCGCGCGTCAGATCGAAGCGGCCCGCCGCTCGATCAGCCGCTACGTGAAGCGCGGCGGCAAGATGTGGATCCGCGTGTTCCCCGACAAGCCCATCACCAAGAAGCCCATCGAAGTTCGAATGGGTTCGGGTAAGGGCAACGTGGAATACTGGGTGGCCCAGATCCAGCCCGGCCGCATGATCTATGAAATCGAGGGTGTTACCGAAGACGTGGCACGCGAGGCATTCCGCCTGGCCGCCGCCAAGCTCTCGGTCACCACCACTTTCGTGACCCGGACGGTGCGCTGATGGAACTCAAAACTCTCCGTGAAAAGTCGGCTGACGAACTCAAGGCCCACCTGATCGACCTGCGTAAGGAACAGTTCTCTGTCCGTATGCAGCAGGTCACCGGCCAGCTGCCGAAGACACACGACATCCGCCGGGTCCGTCGCGAGATTGCTCGCGTCAAGACCCTGCTCGGCAGCACGAAGTAAGGATGGCCGCTATGAGCGACAATACTGAAAACAAGGCGCTGCGCACGGTCGAAGGCCGTGTCGTCAGCAATAAGATGGACAAGACGGTTACCGTCCTGGTTGAGCGTCAGGTCAAGCACGCGCTGTACGGCAAGTACATCAAGCGCTCGACCAAGCTGCACGCCCACGATGCCGACAACGCCTGCAAGGAAGGCGATGTCGTCCGCGTGACCGAGATTGCTCCGATGTCCAAGACCAAGAACTGGCGCGTGGTGGAAGTCATCACGCGTGCGGCTGAATAAGGAGTCTGAATCATGATCCAGATGCAGAGCTACCTTGACGTCGCGGACAATTCGGGTGCCAAGCAGGTGATGTGCTTCAAGGTGCTGGGTGGTTCCAAGCGCCGTTACGCCGGTATCGGCGACATCATCAAGGTCACCGTGAAGGATGCAATTCCGCGCGGCAAGGTCAAGAAGGGTGAAGTGTATGACGCCGTCGTGGTGCGTACCCGCAAGGGTGTGCGTCGCGCCGATGGCTCGCTGATCCGCTTCGACGGCAACGCTGCCGTTCTGCTGAACAGCAAGCAGGAGCCGATCGGTACCCGTATCTTCGGGCCGGTGACGCGTGAACTTCGTTCGGAGAAGTTCATGAAGATCGTCTCGCTCGCTCCCGAAGTGCTGTGAGCGACAGGAGATAATCATGGCTAACCGTATCAAGAAGGGCGACCAGGTTGTCGTCAACGCCGGCAAGGACAAGGGCAAGCAGGGCGAAATCGTCCGCGTCGACGGCGACCGTGTGGTCGTCGCCAACGTGAACATCGTCAAGCGCCACACCAAGCCGAACCCGCAGGCAGGTGTTGCCGGCGGCGTGGTCGAGCGTGAAGCGTCGATCCATATCTCCAACGTGAATGTGCTGAACCCGGCTTCGGGCAAGGGCGAACGCGTTGGCTTCAAGGTGCTGGAGGATGGACGCAAACTGCGTGTGTTCCGCTCCAGCGGTGAGGCGCTCGACGCCTGAGGAATGTGAAGATGACTTCCCGTCTCGAAAAGTTTTACAAGGAAGAAGTGGTGCCGGCGCTGATGAAGCAGTTCGGCTACACCAATCCGATGGAAGTGCCGAAGCTGGTCAAGGTCACCCTGAACATGGGTGTCGGCGAAGCGGCCACCAACAAGAAGATCCTGGAAAACGCCGTCGGCGACATGACCAAGATTTCCGGCCAGAAGCCGGTTGTCACCAAGTCGCGTATCTCGGTTGCGTCGTTCAAGATTCGTGATGGTTGGCCGATCGGCTGCAAGACCACGCTGCGTCGCCACAAGATGTACGAGTTCCTGGACCGCCTGATCAACATCTCGCTGCCGCGCGTGCGCGACTTCCGTGGTGTTTCCGGTCGTTCCTTCGACGGTCGCGGCAACTTCAACATGGGTGTGAAGGAACAGATCATCTTCCCGGAAATCGACTTCGACGCTGTCGACGCGATCCGCGGCATGGATATCGCCATCACCACCACTGCGAAGACCGACGCGGAAGCGAAGGCGCTGCTGGCAGCGTTCAAGTTCCCGTTCCGTAACTGATCCGTCGAGGAAACCGAAATGGCAAAGACCTCCATGGTCAACCGCGACATCAAGCGGAAGAAGCTGGCTGAAAAGTACGCTGTCAAGCGTGCGGCTCTGAAGAAGATCGTGTCCTCGCAGGACGCGACCTACGAAGAGAAGATCGAGGCCGCCACCAAGCTGTCGAAGCTGCCGCGCGATTCGTCGCCGAGCCGCCACCGCAGCCGCTGCGAACTGTCTGGCCGCCCGCGTGGCGTGTACAGCAAGTTCGGCCTGGGTCGCAACAAGCTGCGCGAAGCCACCATGCGTGGCGACGTTCCGGGCCTGCGCAAGGCCAGCTGGTAATCCCAGCCGGCCCTGCGTTCAGGAGCCCCCTCCGGGGCTCCTGAACCGGGCAGGGGAGGCGTTCAGCTTTCCCTCTGCGAAAAAACCCGAAGAGCCCGACGCAAGTCGGGCTCTTTTGGCGTATACTCCCGCGTCTTGCCCTGTGCAAACGGGGATGTAGGAGTGGGCTTCCGGCTCACTGCATGAAGGGACCTGGCCCGTTTCCAGGAGACAACAGATTTTCGCGAAAGCGGATATCGGTGCACTCAAAGGTACTCATATGAGCATGACTGATCCCATCGCCGACCTGCTGGTCCGCATCAAGAATGCGGCCGCGGTTGGCAAGCAGACGGTGAAAGCCCCGTCGTCCAAGATCAAGGTTGCGATCGCCCAGGTCCTGAAGGACGAGGGTTACATCACCGACCTGCGCGTTACCGCGCTCGAGAACAACAAGTCCGAGCTGGAAATCGTGCTGAAGTATTTCGAAGGCAAGCCGGTCATCGCGACCCTGAAGCGCTTCTCGCGTTCGGGCCTGCGCCAGTACCGCGGCAAGAGCGAGCTGCCGAAGGTCATGAACGGCCTGGGTATCTCCATCATTTCCACCTCCAAGGGCATCATGACTGATGCGCAGGCGCGCCAGCTGGGCGTCGGCGGCGAAGTCCTGTGCTTCGTGGCCTAAGGCGAAAGGAGTAGAACTATGTCCCGCGTAGCCAAGAAGCCGATCGACCTGGGTAAGGTTGAACTGAACGTCCAGAACGACAACGTCACCGCCAAGGGCCCGAAGGGCACCCTGTCGCTGGCCAAGCCGGCTGGTATTGCCATCAACGTCGAGAACGGCGTTGCCACCCTGAGCACCGAAAGCGTCGATCTGATCCCGCTGACCGGTACCGTCCGCGCCATCCTGTCCAACATGGTCAAGGGTGTTTCCGAAGGCTTCGAGCGCAAGCTGGAGCTGGTCGGCGTGGGTTACCGTGCCGCCATGCAGGGCAAGGACCTCAGCCTGTCGCTGGGCTTCTCGCACCCGATCGTGTTCGTGGCGCCGGAAGGCATCACCATCACCACCCCGACCCAGACCGAAATCCTGGTGCAGGGCGCTGACAAGCAGGTCGTCGGTGAAGTCGCCGCCAAGATCCGTGCGTTCCGCAAGCCGGAACCGTACAAGGGCAAGGGCGTGAAGTACTCCGACGAAGTCATCATCCGTAAGGAAGCCAAGAAGGCGTAAGTGCGAGTCCCTCGCAAGAGCCCGCACATCCCTGTGCGGACTCCTCAGGGAAAAGCCCATCCTTCAGCTTTCAAGGAATAATCAAAATGAACAAGAACATCGCCCGCCTGCGTCGCGCCAAGTCGACCCGCGCCCACATCCGTGAGCTCGGTGTCGCCCGCCTGTCGGTGCTGCGCACCGGTCAGCACCTGTACGCCCAGGTCTTCACCGCCGACGGCTCCAAGGTGCTGGCTGCTGCCAACACCACCCAGGCCGACATCAAGGACGGCCTGAAGAACGGCAAGAACGCTGATGCTGCTGCCAAGGTTGGCCGTATCGTTGCCGAGCGCGCCAAGGCCGCCGGCGTCGAGAAGGTTGCCTTCGATCGTTCGGGCTACCGCTACCACGGCCGCATCAAGGCCCTGGCAGAAGCCGCCCGCGAAGCCGGCCTGCAGTTCTAAGGGACAAGGGCAGGGGACCTCTGGTCTCCTGCCCGCCTGCTCGCCAGCCTGAGTGAGGCTGGACGGCGCCGCTCTTCTGCAGCGGCCCACCGGGTCAACGCGTCACTCCACAACCATAAGCGGCCTCGAGCCGTACATACCCAAACAACCAAGGAATCAAGATGGCAGAAGAACGTCAGCAGCGGGGTCGCGATCGCGACCGTAACCGCGAAGAGAAAGTCGACGACGGCATGATCGAAAAGCTGGTCGCGGTCAACCGCGTCAGCAAGACCGTCAAGGGTGGCCGCCAGTTCACCTTCACCGCCCTGACTGTTGTCGGCGACGGCGAAGGCAAGGTCGGTTTCGGTTATGGCAAGGCCCGCGAAGTGCCGGTCGCCATCCAGAAGTCGATGGAACAGGCTCGCAAGAACCTGGTCAGCGTTGACCTGAACAACGGCACCCTGTGGCACACCATCAAGGATGGTCACGGCGCAGCCCGCGTGTTCATGCAGCCGGCTTCCGAAGGTACCGGCGTCATCGCCGGCGGTGCCATGCGCGCCGTGCTGGAAGCGGTTGGCGTGAAGAACGTGCTGGCCAAGGCCACCGGTTCGCGCAACCCGATCAACCTGGTGCGTGCCACCGTGAAGGGCCTGTCTGCTGCGCAGTCGCCGGCTCGCATCGCGGCCAAGCGCGGCAAGAAGGTGGAGGAACTCAACCATGGCTAATGAGTCCAACAAGACTGTGAAGGTGCGCCTGGTGCGTGGCCTGCGTGGTGCTCAGTCGCGTCACCGCCTGTCGGTGCGTGCTCTGGGCCTGAACAAGCTGAACGATGTGCGTGAACTGAAGGACAGCCCGCAGGTTCGCGGCCTGATCAACACCGTTCACTACCTCGTCAAGGTTGAGGAGTAATCGATCATGACTCTGCGTCTCAATGAACTGAGCCCGGCACCGGGCGCCCGCACCGAGCGCACCCGCGTCGGTCGCGGTATCGGCTCGGGCCTGGGCAAGACTGCCGGCCGCGGCCACAAGGGTTCGTTCGCCCGTAAGGGTGGCGGCAAGATCAAGGCTGGCTTCGAAGGCGGCCAGACCCCCATGCAGCGTCGTCTGCCGAAGATCGGCTTCCGTTCGCCGATCGCCAAGGACACCGCTGAAGTGCTGCTGTACGCGCTGGACAAGCTGCCGGCCGGTGAGATCGACTTCGCCGCCCTGCGTGCTGCCAAGCTGGTCCCGAGCACTGCAAAGAAGGCCAAGGTCGTCGTCAAGGGCGAAGTGACCAAGGCGTTCACCCTGAAGGGTATCGCTGCCACGGCTGGTGCCAAGGCTGCGATCGAAGCTGCCGGCGGCAGCGTAACGGAGTAAGAGAATCATGGCGCAAGCTGGCATCGGTAACCTCGCGGGCGGAATGGGCAAGTTCACTGAACTTCGCCAACGTTTGCTGTTCGTCGTCGGGGCTTTGATCGTCTATCGCATCGGCTGCTATGTGCCGGTGCCGGGCGTCAATCCCGATGCCATGCTTGCCATGATGCAACAGCAGGGCGGCGGCATCGTGGACATGTTCAACATGTTCTCGGGCGGCGCCCTGCACCGTTTCAGCATCTTCGCGCTGAACGTGATGCCGTACATCTCGGCATCGATCGTGATGCAGCTGGCCGTGCACATCTTCCCCGCCCTGAAGGCGATGCAGAAGGAAGGTGAGTCCGGTCGCCGCAAGATCACCCAGTATTCGCGCATCGGCGCCGTGCTGCTGGCAGTGGTGCAGGGCGGTTCGATCGCGCTGGCCCTGCAGGGCCAGGTCTCGCCGTCGGGCGCTCCGGTCGTGTACGCACCGGGCATGGGCTTCGTGCTCACCGCCGTGGTCGCGCTGACCGCCGGCACCATGTTCCTGATGTGGGTCGGTGAGCAGGTCACCGAGCGCGGCATCGGCAACGGCGTGTCGCTGATCATCTTCGCCGGTATCGTGGCCGGCCTCCCGGGTGCGGTCATCCACACCTTCGACGCCTACCGCGACGGCAATATCCAGTTCATCCAGCTGCTGCTGATCGCCATCGTCGTGCTGGCCTTCACCTTCTTCGTGGTGTTCGTCGAGCGTGGCCAGCGCCGGATCACGGTGAACTACGCGCGCCGCCAGGGCGGTCGCAACGCGTACATGAACCAGACCTCGTTCCTGCCGCTGAAGCTCAACATGGCCGGCGTCATCCCGGCGATCTTCGCCTCGAGCCTGCTGGCCTTCCCGGCCACCCTGGCGATGTGGTCCGGCCAGGCTGCGAACCAGAGCAGCACCGGCCAGATCCTGCAGAAGGTGGCCAACGCCCTCGGTCCGGGCGAGCCGCTGCACATGATCGTGTTCGCCGCGCTGATCACCGGTTTCGCGTTCTTCTACACCGCGCTGGTGTTCAACTCGCAGGAAACCGCCGACAACCTGAAGAAGTCGGGTGCGCTGATTCCGGGCATTCGTCCGGGCAAGGCCACTGCTGATTACATCGATGGCGTGCTGACCCGCCTGACCGCGGCCGGCTCGGCCTACCTGGTGATCGTCTGCCTGCTGCCGGAACTGATGCGCACGCAGCTGAACGCCTCGTTCTACTTCGGCGGTACTTCGCTGCTGATCGTGGTGGTGGTGGTGATGGACTTCATCGCCCAGGTGCAGGCGCACCTGATGTCGCACCAGTACGAGAGCCTGCTGAAGAAGGCCAACCTGAAGGGCGGCAACCGCGGCGGCTTTGCCCGCGGCTGATAGGCCTGTTATACTTTCGTCTTCCTGACGTGATGGTCCCTCCGCTTCGCGGACTCCGGCCACACAAACGAAGGGCGGCCCCCGCAGCGGTTCCGGGTGGGGGTGTGATGAGGTGGTCCCGCGCTGGAGTAGCGCGGGCGACCCCGGGGGAAACCCCAGGATCAACCCCATCCGGCGCCGGAGCCTGGGCACACTCCCCAGGCCGGGTTCATGAAACCAATGGTTTCACGGGCTTCCATGTAAACCGGAACCTTGTTAGTATCGCTAGTTCACTTTTTTGATCCATCCTGCCGGATTGGCGTGCCCGAGGCGCGCTGTCGGCCATCACTCAGCTGGAGAACCGCGTCATGGCGCGTATTGCAGGCGTCAACCTGCCAGCCCAGAAGCACGTCTGGGTCGGGTTGCAAAGCATTTACGGCATCGGCCGTACCCGTTCGAAGAAGGTCTGCGAAGTCGCAGGCGTTGCTTCGACCACCAAGATCCGCGACCTGTCGGAGCCGGAAATCGAGCGCCTGCGCGCCGAAGTCGGCAAGTACATCGTGGAAGGCGATCTGCGCCGTGAAATCGGCATCGCGATCAAGCGCCTGATGGACCTGGGCTGCTACCGCGGCCTGCGTCACCGTCGCGGCCTGCCGCTGCGTGGCCAGCGCACCCGTACCAACGCCCGCACCCGCAAGGGCCCGCGCAAGGCGATCAGGAAGTAAGGGACCTATAAATGGCTAAGCCCGCTGCTAAAACCAAGAAGAAGATCAAGCGCGTCGTCACCGACGGCGTCGCCCACGTCCACGCTTCGTTCAACAACACCATCGTGACCATCACCGACCGCCAGGGCAACGCTCTGTCGTGGGCGACCTCCGGTGGCGCTGGCTTCCGCGGTTCGCGCAAGTCGACCCCGTTCGCTGCCCAGGTGGCTGCCGAAAAGGCCGGTCGTGCTGCGCTGGACTACGGCGTGAAGTCGCTGGAAGTCCGCATCAAGGGTCCGGGTCCGGGCCGTGAGTCGGCCGTGCGTTCGTTGAACAACGTCGGCTACAAGATCACCAACATCATCGACGTGACGCCCATCCCGCACAACGGGTGCCGTCCGCCGAAGAAGCGTCGCGTCTAAAGGGAGCGATAAGAAATGGCTCGTTATATCGGTCCTACCTGTAAGCTCGCCCGTCGCGAAGGCGCCGACCTGTCCCTGAAGAGCCCGGCGCGTGCGCTGGACTCCAAGTGCAAGCTGGAGCAGAAGCCCGGCCAGCACGGCGCCACTGCCCGTAAGGGCAAGCTGTCCGACTACGCCACCCAGCTGCGTGAAAAGCAGAAGGTCAAGCGTATCTACGGCCTGCTGGAGCGTCAGTTCCGCAACTACTACAAGAAGGCCTCGACCAAGAAGGGCAACACCGGCGAGAACCTCCTGCAGCTGCTGGAAACCCGCCTGGACAACGTCGTCTACCGCATGGGCTTCGCCGTGACCCGTCCGGCTGCCCGTCAGCTGGTGTCGCACCGCGGCGTCACCGTGAATGGCAAGTCGGTCAACCTGGCTTCGTACCAGGTCAAGGCTGGCGACGCCATCGCCCTGTCTGAAAAGGCTGCCAAGCAGCTGCGCGTCCAGGAAGCCCTGACCGTCGCCGCCCAGCATGACCTGAGCCCGTCGTGGGTTGAAGTGGATTCCGGTAAGTTCACCGGCATCTTCAAGGCTGTTCCGGATCGTTCGGATCTGCCTGCGGACATCAACGAAGCGCTGATCGTCGAGCTGTATTCGAAGTAATTCACATTGGAGAGCCCCCGGCGACGGCCGGGGGTTCACTAGGAGAACCCGCAACATGACGGTTACCGCCAACCAGGTTCTGCGTCCTCGCGGTCCGCAGATCGAACGCCTTACCGACACCCGTGCAAAGGTCGTTATCGAACCTTTGGAGCGGGGTTACGGGCATACGCTGGGTAATGCCCTGCGTCGCGTGCTGCTGTCGTCCATCCCGGGCTTCGCCATCACGGAAGTCGAAATCGACGGCGTGTTGCATGAGTACACCACGGTCGAAGGTCTGCAGGAGGACGTGCTGGAAGTCCTGCTGAACCTGAAGGACGTGGCCATCCGTATGCACTCCGGCGACAGCGCCACCCTGTCCCTGTCCAAGCAGGGCCCGGGCGTTGTCACCGCTGCCGATATCAAGGTCGACCACAATGTGGAGATCCTGAACGGCGACCATGTCATCTGCCACCTGACCAAGGACACGGCAGTCAACATGCGTCTGAAGATCGAACGTGGTTTCGGCTACCAGCCGGCTGCCGCGCGTCGTCGTCCGGACGAAGAAACCCGTGCCATCGGCCGTCTGGTCCTGGATGCCTCGTTCTCGCCGGTCCGCCGCGTCGCCTATGCCGTGGAAGCGGCCCGCGTCGAGCAGCGTACCGACCTGGACAAGCTGGTCATCGATATCGAGACCAACGGCACCATCGATGCCGAGGAAGCCGTGCGCACCGCCGCCGACATCCTCAGCGACCAGCTGTCGGTGTTCGGTGACTTCACCCACCGCGACCGCGGTGCGGCCAAGCCGGCCAACAACGGCGTGGATCCGGTGCTGCTGCGCCCGATCGACGATCTGGAGCTGACCGTGCGTTCGGCGAACTGCCTGAAGGCCGAAAGCATCTACTACATCGGCGATCTGATCCAGAAGACCGAAGTGGAGCTGCTGAAGACCCCGAACCTGGGCAAGAAGTCGCTCACCGAGATCAAGGAAGTGCTGGCCCAGCGTGGCCTGTCACTCGGCATGAAGCTGGAGAACTGGCCGCCGGCCGGCGTCGCCAGCCACGGCATGCTGGGCTGATATCGCCTTTCTGCAAGACCGCATGGCCCCGTCGGCAACGGCGGGGCCATTGCACCCAGGCAACACCGCCACGACGAACGAAGGTTCGCGGGCAGGTCGTCCAGGATGGATGGCCAGGACCAACCGCAGTCCGCGCAGCAACGCCATGAAGGCGACAACGATCCGCACAGCCACATCATTAACCAAGGAATATCACCATGCGTCACCAGAAGTCTGGCCGTAAGTTCAGCCGCACCAGCGCCCACCGCGAAGCGATGTTCAAGAACATGGCCGCCTCGCTGTTCAAGCACGAGCTGATCAAGACCACCCTGCCGAAGGCCAAGGAACTGCGCCGCGTTGCCGAGCCGCTGATCACCCTGGCCAAGGTCGACTCCGTCGCCAACCGCCGTCTGGCCTTCGCCCGTCTGCGCGACAACGAAGCCGTGGGCAACCTGTTCACCATCCTGGGCCCGCGCTACGCGAACCGTCCGGGCGGCTACCTGCGCCTGCTGAAGTGCGGCTTCCGCGCCGGCGACAACGCGCCGATGGCCTACGTCGAGCTGGTTGACCGTCCGGTCGTGGCCGAGGCAGTGGCCGAGTAATCGGACCGCTCCAACGCGACACAGCGAAAGCCCGGCCTCTGCCGGGCTTTTGCGTTCTGGTAGCGCCGGGCCATGCCCGGCGTTTCCGTTTCCGTTTCCGCTGCGCTCGCCGGGCATGGCCCGGCGCTACCTGCAGCTGGCGCTGACCCACACCGTTCCGACAGGCGTCACCCGCAGCGGTTCGAATGGCGCGCACTCTCGGTTACGCTTGGCGCCTGATCCATTTGAGCGTTGACGATGAATCCACTGCGCTGGCCGTTCCGCGCCCAGTTCTTCCTGGGCTTCCTGATCTGCGCGGGCCTGCTTGGCTACGCGATCTTCCTGCAGCTGAAAATGGGCCTGGAGCCGTGTCCGTTGTGCATCTTCCAGCGCCTGGCGTTCGCCGCGCTCGGCCTGCTGTTCCTGATCGGTGCACTGCACGGGCCGTCCAACCGCCCGGGCCGGGCCACTTACGGTGTGCTTGCTTTCATTGCCGCAGCCGTGGGTGTTGGCATCGCCGCGCGCCACGTCTACGTGCAGATGCTGCCGCCGGAAATGGGCGCCACCTGTGGTCCGCCGCTGGCCTTCCTGAGCGAGACCATGGGGCCGCTGGAAGTGTTCCGCACGGTGCTGACCGGTACCGGCAACTGCGGCAACATCGACTGGACCTTCCTGGGCCTGACCATGCCGATGTGGTCGGGCGTGTGGTTCCTGCTGCTGGCGCTGTGGGCGCTGGTGGTGTCGTTGCGCAAGGTCAAGCGCTGAAAGCGAAATGGGGTCGGATCCCTTTGCATCGCAAAGGGCTCTGACCCCATTCCCGGTGCGGGGTCAGAGCCCTTTCCTGCGGAAAGGGATCCGACCCCTGTCTCCTCAGAAGTCCTGCTGCAGGCTCAGGTAAGCGCCGCGGCGCGGTCCCCACTGCGGTGCGAAGACGCCGACACCGCCGCCATCGCGCAGCTGGTAGCTGCGGTCCAGCGCGTTGATCACCGCCAGCTGTACGTGCAGCGGATGGCCGCTGTTGGCATTGAAGTCATGTCCTGCACTGAGGTTCACCTGCAGGTACGACGGCAGCTCTCCACCGTTGGGGACGCCCTCGACATCCGATCGCAACCCGCTGCCGAACACGTAGTTGGCCCCGATCCGGTTGTGGCCGGCGAAGGCGTAGCTGAAGCCGCCTGATGAGGTCAGCTTCTGGTCGTGGTCCAGGTGGATCCAGTGGTCGGCCACGTAGGCCAGCGCCTCGGGATCAAGGTTGTACTGGCCGGTGATGACGTCGGTGCCGATGGCCTTGTTCAGGGCGGCATTGACGTAGGCGCTGAACGGGCCGTTGCTGTAGTCGGCACTGAACTCCAGGCCACGGATGTGGCCGCGGCGGTAGTTGAACGTCGAATAGATGTACGCGGCGCCGAACTGGCCTTCGTCCTGCAGGCGTGAGACGCGGCGATCATAGGCATCCAGGCCCAGGGTCAGGTGCTCACCCAGCTGCTGCGAGACGCCGATGTCGTAGTAGTCGCTGCGTTCGGCCAGCGCTGTACTGTTGCCGGCGTTGGACTGCTGGTTGCTGGTGCCGTCGTACAGGGCGATGTCGCTGCTGGCGATCAGTTCGCTGGCCGGTGGCGTGAAGTAGCGTGAGTAGCCCGCGTGCACGGTAGTGCTGTCGCTGGCATTCCAGACCACGCCCACGCGCGGGCTGAGCTGGCCCTCGGTGTGGCCAAAGGCCTTGTAGCGGTCGCCACGCAGCCCGTAGTTCACGGTCCAGTCGTCGCCGATCTTCCATTCGTCCTGCACGTACAGCGCCAGCGTGCTGGCGTGGAACGCGCTGCGATCGGGAATCAGCTGTGGCGTGGTGCTGGACTGCTGGCCGTCGGCGCCGACCGGAAACACCCAGCTGTCGTTGCTGGCCTGCGCGTTCTCGTAGTTGCCGTACAGGCCGTAGCGCAGCGTGTGGTCGTTGCCCAGCGGCGTGGAGAAGTCTGCCTGCAGGGTGTTGGCGCGGTTGCTGCGCTGGACCTGGGAGGCGACGCCGCTGAACACCAGGTCGCCGATCACGTCGGGATTGAACGCCACATCGCTGTAGCGCTGCCCGGCCGAGAGCTGGTAGGCAGTGCTGCCCAGCGTGCCCTGCAGCACCAGCATGCCGAAGCGGGTGGTCTCGCGTTGGGTCTCATCCAGCTGGCTGGAGTCGAAGGTGGTGGTGTCCAGGTAGCCGAACTGTGGCGTCTGCCCGGAGTTGACCGGGATCTGGAAGCGGTTGTTGGCGAAGCCGGCGAACACGCTCAGGCGGGTGTTCTCGTTGACCAGGTAGGTGAGGTCGGCGAACGCCTTGCCCTGGTGGGTGTCGTCGTGGAGCGGCCTGCGTGAGTTGGTCGGGTTCTCCAGGCCGACCTCGTTCTGGTCGTAGTTGCCGGTCAGGAACCAGCTCCAGCGGCCCTGGTTGCCCCACCACGAGGCATTCGGATTGACCTTGCCGAATGAGCCGGCGGTCAGGCCAGCGCTGCCGCCGTTGCCGAGCTCGGCACCGCTGCGGGTGGTGATGTCGACCACCGCAGCAGTACGCTCACCAAACTGCGCCGGCAGCGCGCCGTCCATCAGGCGGATGCTCTTGATGGTGCGCGCGTCCAGGGTCTGGCCGAAGCCGGAGATCGATTCGGGCAGCAGCACGCCGTTGATGCGGTACTGCAGGTTGGCGTGGTCGCCGCGTACGTGCACGCCGCCGTAAGAGTCCTGGACCACGCCCGGCGCCTGCAGCAGCACCTGGCTGAGCGGCGCAGAGGCGCCCAGCGGCTGCTTCTGGATGTCATCGGCGGTGATCTGGTACTGGCTGCTGCCGATGTCCGGCGACAGCGCGTTGCGGGCCTGATCGAGCTGGGCACTGACGGTGACCGTATCCAGGTCCTTGACCGTGGTTCTGCCGTCATCGGTGGTGGCCGCGAAGGCGGGCAGGCTGGCCAGGGCCAGGGCGAAGGTGATGCCGGTAGCGAGGGGCGAGGGCTTCATGATGGGAAGAGTGATGGCAGGGCGTGGAAGGGGCCGTTCCGTGACGTGTGAGTGTTACTCCGTAACAAATCATGCGCCCGCCCCAGGCGGCTGACCATGCTGGATCTGGCCGCTCGCTTCGGCCTTTCCCTTCCGTTCAGCAGGGCGGCCCGGGAGCGCCGGCCCTTTGCGGCAGCGGCTGGCGATGCGACCATGACCGCCCCCCATCCCGGAAGTCTGCAATGAGCCTGTCCGCCGTTCCGCCCGTCCCCGAACCCGCTGCGACCGCCGCTGGCGCTGCCTGGTCGCCGGAGAGCTGGCGTGGCAAGACCGCGCTGCAGATGCCGACCTATCCCGATCCGGTGGCGCTGGACGCCGCCCTGCACGAGCTGAAGCGACTGCCGCCGCTGGTCACGTCGTGGGAAATCCTGGCGCTGAAGCAGCAGCTGGCCGAGGCCCAGGAAGGCAAGCGCTTCCTGCTACAGGGCGGTGACTGCGCGGAGAATTTCAGCGACTGCGAATCAGGCACCATTTCCAACCGGTTGAAAGTGCTGCTGCAGATGAGCCTGGTACTGGTGCACGGCCTGCGCCAGCCGGTGATCCGCGTTGGGCGCTTTGCCGGCCAGTACGCCAAGCCGCGTTCGGCCGATACCGAAACCCGTGACGGCGTAACCCTGCCCAGCTACCGCGGTGATGTCATCAACGCGCCGGCCTTCACCGAAGCGGCACGGCTGCCGGATCCGAAGCGGATGCTGCAGGCCCACGCGCACTCGGCGATGACCATGAACTTCGTGCGTGCGCTGATTGACGGTGGTTTCGCCGACCTGCACCACCCCGAGTACTGGAACCTGGAATGGGTGAGCCATTCGCCGTTGGCCGCCGACTACCAGAAGATGGTGGCCTCGATCGGCGATGCGGTGCATTTCATGGAGACCCTGGCCGGGGCCCGCGTGCACAACCTCAACCGCATCGATTTCTACACCTCGCATGAAGCGCTGCTGTTGCCCTACGAGCAGGCGTTGACCCGGCAGGTGCCGCGCCAGCAGGGCTGGTTGAACCTGAGCACGCACTACCCGTGGATCGGCATGCGCACGGCCGCGCTCGACGGCGCGCACGTGGAGTACCTGCGTGGCGTGCGCAACCCGATTGCGATCAAGGTCGGCCCGTCGGTGACGCCGGACCAGCTGCTGCGCCTGATCGATGTGCTCAATCCGCATGACGAGCCGGGCCGCCTGAGCTTCATCCATCGCATGGGTGCCGCGCAGATCGCCGAGAAGCTGCCGCCGCTGCTGGACGCGGTCAAGCGCGATGGCCGCCGCGTGCTGTGGGTGTGCGATGCGATGCATGGCAATACCGAAAGCACCGCCAATGGTTTCAAGACGCGCCGCTTCGACAACGTGCGTGGCGAAGTGGAGATGTCGTTCGATCTGCATGCGGCCGCAGGCACGCGCCTGGGCGGCGTGCACCTGGAACTGACCGGCGAAGACGTGACCGAGTGCACCGGTGGCGCGCGTGAGCTGACCGAACGTGACCTGGAGCGCGCCTACCGTTCGACGGTGGACCCGCGGTTGAACTACGAGCAGTCGCTGGAAATCGCGATGGCGATCGTGCGCAAGCAGGAACAGGTTCGGTAAGGGTTTTTCGGCAGGGCTTGCAGCCCTGCACCTGCGGTAGTGCCGGCCGCTGGCCGGCAACCTCAACAGCAACGGCAGAAGCGGGTATTCCGTGGGTTGGCGGGGCGGTGTCGGAGTGCGGCGACGCCGCAAGTACGTCCCTGTAGGCTCGGTCGCCGCTTGCTCGTGTGCGCTGTCCTGCGCACACGGCAAGACCAGGGTTGGGCATCCTGCCCAACCCGCCCGAGGCATGCCTCGGGCCCATGCGGCTGACACCCCGCACTCCGACACCGCCCCACCTTCGACAGTTCCCCGCCGCTGTAGGTGGGGGCCGACCGTTGGTCGGCACATCTGTCAGATATCGAATGAATTCATCCACGCATGGCGTGGATCTACTGGCAACTGCGGCTATCGGTACGTGTGGCTGTTGGTAGGTGTCGACCTTGGTCGACACGATTTTTCTGTCAGATATCGAATTTCATCAGGGGTCAGAGCCCGTTACGCATCAACGGGATCCGACCCTGTGCCGTACCGTCAGATCGCGGGAAACTGTCGAAGGCGGGGTGGGTCCGGTTGCGGGGGCGTGAGCCGCATGGATGCGGCGACCGAGCTTACATGGACGTACTTGCAGCGCCCCCCGCAACCGGACCCACCCCGCCATCCCACGGAATGCCCGCTTCTGCTGTTGCTGTTTAGATTGTCGGCCAGCGGCCGGCACTACAGCAGGTGCAGGGCTGCAAGCCCTGCCGACCAACACCCTTCTTACGAACGGCTGACGTGACGCTCATGCGCCATGCGCGAGGCTGTCCGTTCGGCTGTTCGAGTGGAGGTGGCAACGGTGCACTGGGAAAGCGCACAGGCGTACGCATGGCCGTTGGGAGTGGCAGCATTGGTGGGTGGCATCGGCGCGTGGTTGATCCTGTGGATCTACCATCGGCTGAAAGGGCGTGATCGCCGGCGTGCGCGCATCGGGCGTGTGCTGGGATTACCGCTGGCCACCGCATGGCCGTTGCTGCTGTTGATTCCTGCGCTGCAGGCCACGCCGCTGCAGGATCCGGCCCTGGGCAACCTGCAGCACATGCTGCACATCGCGCTGACCGCGTGTTTCATCTGGTTGCTGGTACGCGCGGTGGCGGCGGGCGAGCGCGCGATCCTGCGCAGCCATCCAATCGATGTCTCCGACAACCTGGAGGCGCGCCGCATCCAGACCCAGACCCGGGTGCTCAGCCGCGTACTGATGGGCGCCATCATCGTGCTGGGCGCGTCGCTGGTACTGCTGACGTTCCCGATGGTGCAGAAGATCGGTACCGCGCTGCTGGCATCGGCAGGCCTGATCGGCCTGGTGGCCGGTATCGCGGCCAAGCCGGTGTTCGGCAACCTGATCGCTGGCCTGCAGATTGCGGTGACGCAGCCGATCCGGCTGGATGACGTGGTGATCGTCGAAGGCGAGTGGGGCCGTATCGAGGAGATCGGCAGCAGCTACGTCGTGGTCCGCATCTGGGATGAGCGACGCATGGTGGTGCCGCTGACCTGGTTCATCGAGAACCCGTTCCAGAACTGGACGCGGCGCAGCGCCGATCTGCTCGGCACGGCGTTCCTGTGGCTGGACTACCGCGCCCCGATCACGGCGATCCGCACCGAGCTGGAGCGCATCTGCCGTGGTGAGGCGCTGTGGGATGGCCGGGTCTGCGTGACCCAGGTGACCGAAACCAGCGAACGCGCAATCCAGGTGCGCCTGCTGGTCAGCGCACGCAGTTCCGGTGATGCCTTCGACCTGCGCTGCCTGGTACGCGAGCGGATGCTGGATTTCCTGGCGCGCGAGCATCCGCAGTCGTTGCCGCAGGTGCGTGCGCGCGTGCAGCACGAAGACGAACTGGACATGCCGCGAGGACCTCGCGCGCGCACCGCGGATGTACGGTCGCCGGGTGCGGAGGATGGAGAGGCAGCGATCGTGCCGGTGGAGCCGGAACCCGAACGGTAGCGCCGGGCCATGCCCGGCGAGCGCAGCGGCGTCGCTCTATCCGCCGGGCATGGCCCGGCGCTACCTGGGGGGCCGATCAAGGTTCGCCAGCGTCGATCAGCGCATCGGTATCAAAGTGCGGCGGTCGTCGTGCGCGGGTGCGCTGTTCGTAGGCGTAGGCCATCTCGATCAGCTTCGGTTCGCTCCAGGCGGTGCCCATGAACAGCAGGCCGACCGGCAGGCCGTCGATCTGCCCCATTGGCACGCTGAGGCTGGGATAGCCGGCCACGGCGGCAACGCTGTAGCTCTCGCCGGGGAAGTCGTCGCCGTCACTGCGGATCGGCCAGGCTACACCCGTGGTCGGTGCCACCAGCGCATCAAGCTGATGGGCGGCGAGGGCGGCATCGATGCCTTCCGGGCCGGCCAGGCGGCGCGCATCGGTGCGCGCGCGGATGTAGGCGGGATCGGCCAGGCCGGCAGTCGCATCGGCCTCCACCAGCAGTTCCTGGCCGAACAGGCCCAGTTCCTGCTTGCTGTGTGCCTGGTTGAAGGCGATCAGTTCGGCCAGGCTGCGCAGCGGTGCGCGATGGGTGCTGAGGTAGCGCTCCAGGCCGGCCTTGAACTCGTACAGCAGCACGCTGCGTTCGGCCTCGGCCCAGACGCCCTGGTTGGGCAGTTCCACCGGCACCACCACCGCGCCGGCGCGGCGCAGCTCGGTGGCGGCCTGTTCGATCAGTGGCGGCATGCCGCGGTACTTCAGCAGGGGCGTCTGCAGCAGGCCGATGCGCTTGCCGCGCAGGCCCTGCGGGTCCAGGCGCGCGGTGTAGTCGTAGACCGCGCGGCCGGGCATGGTTGCGGTGGCTGGGTCGGCGTCATCGCGGCCGGCAATGGCGGTCAGCACGGCGGCGGCATCGGCGACGCTGCGCGTCATCGGCCCGGCGGTGTCCTGGCTGAAGGAAATCGGGATGATGCCGTCGCGGCTGACCAGGCCGACCGTCGGCTTCAGGCCGACCACGCCATTGACCGCGGCCGGGCAGACGATGCTGCCGTCGGTCTCGGTGCCGATCGCCACGCTGGCCAGGTTGGCGGCTACGGCGACTGCGCTGCCGCTGCTGGAGCCGCAGGGCGAATGGCTGAGGCGATAGGGATTGCGGGTCTGGCCGCCGCGCGCGCTCCATCCGGACACCGAATCATTGCCGCGGAAATTGGCCCATTCGCTGAGGTTGGTCTTGCCCAGCACCACGGCACCGGCCTCGCGCAGGCGGCGTACCAGGTAGGCGTCGTCCGGGCGGAAGCCCTGCAGCGCCAGCGAGCCGGCCGTGGTGGCCATCGGCGCGGCGTTGATGTTGTCCTTCAGCACGATCGGGATGCCGTGCAGCGGGCCACGCAGGCGGCCGTCACGACGTTCGCGGTCGCGCTCGGCGGCTTCCTTCAGTGCATCCGGGTTGAGTTCGATCACCGCGCGCAGGCGGGGACCGGCACGGTCCAGTGCGGCGATGCGCTGCAGGTAGGCCTGGGTCAGGGTGGTGCTGTCCAGTTCACCGGCGGTCATCCGCGCCTGCAGGTCGGCGACATCGGTTTCGGCGTAGGGGAACGGCACGTTGCGGCTGGCAGGTTCGGCGGCGTGGGCGCTGGGCGTGGCCGGGCTGCAGGCAGCGACAAGCAGCGCAGGCAGCGCAGCGAGCAGGCAGATCAGGAGGGGCGGCAAGGACGGGCGCATGGGGCGGCTTGGTCGGCTCCAATCCCCAGTGTAGCCGCTGCTCAGCGGCGGCGCTTGCGCAGGTCGCGGGCCAGCACGTAGACCACGATCAGGTTGATCGCCAGGATCGTCCACGAGGGCCAGCCAGGGTGGCGGATGATCGCGAAGATATCGAACGGCAGGTACAGCGAAGCGGTCAGGCAGCCCAGCCAGGAGGCCCAGGCCTTGGCACGCCACAGGCCCCAGGCTTCGACCAGGTGCAGCAGGCCGTAACCGATCATCCCCGCCGCGGCCAGGTGCACCGCGTCGGGGCTGATCATGTGCAGCAGCGAGGGCAGGGTGCCATGGTCCGGATCCAAGCTGAAGCGCCGGATCAGGGCCATGATGCCGTGCCGCAGCGGCTGCGGTCCGAGCACTTCCAGCCCGGTGGCGGCCAACAGCGCCAGCATCGCCTTGCTCGCTTCGAGCAAGGCGATGACGTGCAGACCCGGATGCCGGTGTGGATCCGGGTTGTAGCCGCTCTGGTTCACGGGGTGCTGGCTCAGCCGCCGCGCGAAGCCTTCTTGCGGTCGCTTTCGGTCAGGAACTTCTTGCGCAGGCGGATCTCCTTCGGGGTGATCTCGACCAGCTCGTCGTCTTCGATGAAGTCCAGGGCCTGCTCCAGCGAGTACTTGATCGCCGGGGTCAGCTGGATCGCATCGTCCTTGCCCGAAGCGCGCATGTTGGTCAGCGGCTTGGTCTTGATCGCGTTGACGGTCAGGTCGTTGTCCTTGGAGTGGATACCGACCAGCTGACCTTCATACACGTTGTCGCCTTCAGCAGCGAACAGCTTGCCGCGCTCCTGCAGCGGGCCCAGCGAGTAGGCCGGCGTGGCGCCCGGTGCATTGGCGATCATCACGCCGTTGATGCGCTTGGCGATCGCGCCCTGCTCCTTCGGACCGTAGTGGTCGAAGACATGGAACAGCAGGCCCGAACCCTGGGTGAGGGTCTTGAACTCGTTCTGGAAACCGATCAGGCCACGGGCCGGGATCTGGTACTCAAGGCGCACGCGGCCCTTGCCGTCCGATTCCATGTTCTTCAGCTGGCCCTTGCGGGTGCCCAGCTTTTCCATCACGCCGCCCTGGTGGATTTCTTCGATGTCCACCACCAGCTGCTCGATCGGCTCCATGGCCTGGCCGTCGATCTGCTTGATGATCACTTCCGGGCGCGACACGGCCAGCTCGTAGCCTTCACGACGCATGTTCTCGATCAGCACCGACAGGTGCAGCTCGCCACGGCCGGAGACCAGGAACTTGTCGGCGTCTTCCAGCTGTTCAACCTTCAACGCGACGTTGTGGACCTTTTCACGGTCCAGGCGGTCCTTGATCTGGCGGCTGGTCAGGAACTTGCCACCGGACAGGTCCTTGTTGCCGGCGAACGGCGAGTTGTTGACCTGGAAGGTCATCGAGATGGTCGGCTCGTCGACGGTCAGTGCCGGCAGCGCTTCCGGGGTGTCCGGGGCGCACAGGGTGTCGGAGATGGTCAGCTCCTGGATGCCCGAGATGGCGACGATGTCACCGGCCTCGGCCGAATCCTGCTCGATGCGCTCCAGGCCCAGGAAGCCCAGCACCTGCAGCACCTTGCCGTTGCGCTTCTTGCCTTCACGGTCGATGACCGCGACCTGCATGTTCTTCTTCAGGGTGCCGCGCTGGATGCGGCCGATGCCGATCACGCCCACGAAGTTGTTGTAGTCCAGCTGGCTGATGCGCATCTGGAACGGGCCTTCCGGATCGACTTCCGGCTTCGGCGCGTGCTGCATGATCGCTTCGTACAGCGGGGTCATGTCGCCGTCGCGCACGGTGTCTTCCAGGCCAGCGTAGCCGTTCAGGGCCGAGGCGTAGACGATCGGGAAGTCGAGCTGCTCATTGGTGGCGCCGAGCTTGTCGAACAGGTCGAACACCTGGTCGATCACCCACTCCGGACGCGAGCCCGGGCGGTCGACCTTGTTGACCACGACGATCGGCTTGAAGCCCATCGCGAAGGCCTTCTGGGTGACGAAGCGGGTCTGCGGCATGGGGCCGTCCATCGCGTCGACGAGGATCAGCACGGTGTCGACCATCGACAGCACGCGCTCGACCTCACCACCGAAGTCGGCGTGTCCGGGGGTGTCGACGATGTTGATCCGGTTCTTGATACCGGTCTTCTTGTCTTCCCAGGTGATGGCCGTGTTCTTGGCCAGGATGGTGATGCCGCGTTCCTTTTCCTGGTCGTTGCTGTCCATCACGCGCTCGGCGAGGACGGTACGCTCGGACAGGGTGCCGGACTGCTTCAGCAGCTGGTCGACCAGGGTGGTCTTGCCATGGTCGACGTGGGCGACGATGGCGATGTTGCGAAGATTTTCGATGGACATACGAAAGGGGGCCAGTCGGCGCCGGATTTGGAAAAAGAAGTCCAACATTATACGTCGAAGTTGACGATTGGCGAAAACCTCCATTTCACACCGCCCGGGTGCCCCGTTCAGCTACCCGTCCAGGGCCCACCGTCCGGGTGCTGAAGACCCCGCCTGCACCGATGGTCGAAGGCGCCCATACGGCAGGGGAGGTGTATCCTTATGGGGCTGATTACACACCCCGCATCCCAAGGATCTTCATGTCCCTCATCGCCACTTTCGACACCACCCAGGGCCCGATCAAGGTCGAGCTGTTCGCTGACAAGGCGCCGCTGACCGTGGCCAACTTCGTGAACCTGGTCAAGCACGGCTTCTATGACGGCCTGATCTTCCACCGCGTGATCGCCGACTTCATGATCCAGGGCGGCTGCCCCAAGGGTCAGGGCACCGGTGGCCCGGGCTACAAGTTCGAAGACGAGAAGAATGGTGTGAAGCACCAGGTCGGCTCGCTGTCGATGGCCAATGCCGGTCCGAACACCAACGGCAGCCAGTTCTTCATCACCCACATCAAGACCGATTGGCTGGATGGCAAGCACACCGTGTTCGGCCAGGTGCTGGACGGCCAGGCCATCGTCGATTCGGTCAAGCAGGGCGATGTGATCCATTCGATCACCCTGGAAGGCGATACCGACGCCGTGCTGGCCGCCCAGGCCGAGCGCGTGGCGGAGTGGAACAAGCTCCTCGCCGCCTGATTTCCCTTCGAAACGGCCACCCTCGGGTGGCCGTTTCCCTGTTCCCCGCCGCCCGCCCGGCCTGCGTGGCCACGCCCGCGGCGTCCCATCAAACGCTTGCAAGCAAGAGGAAACCCCCATGAAAGCACCCGTTCGTGTTGCCGTGACCGGCGCCGCCGGCCAGATCGGTTATGCCCTGCTGTTCCGCATCGCCTCCGGCGAAATGCTGGGCAAGGACCAGCCGGTCATCCTGCAGCTGCTGGAACTGCCGGTCGACAAGGCCCAGGCCGCCCTGAAGGGCGTGATGATGGAACTGGAAGACTGCGCCTTCCCGCTGCTGGCCGGCATGGTCGGCACCGACGACGCCGAAGTGGCCTTCAAGGACGCCGACATCGCCCTGCTGGTCGGCGCGCGTCCGCGCGGCCCGGGCATGGAGCGCAAGGACCTGCTGCTGGAAAACGCCAAGATCTTCACCGCTCAGGGCGCGGCGCTGAACAAGGTCGCCAGCCGTGACGTGAAGGTGCTGGTGGTCGGCAACCCGGCCAACACCAACGCCTACATCGCGATGAAGTCGGCCCCGGACCTGAAGCCGGAGAACTTCACCGCCATGCTGCGCCTGGACCACAACCGCGCCCTGAGCCAGCTGTCGGCCAAGCTCGGCAAGCCGGTCGGTGGCATGGAGAAGCTGGTCGTGTGGGGCAACCACAGCCCGACGATGTACCCGGACTACCGTTTCGCCACCGCCGATGGTGCGTCGATCGCCGATGCGATCAACGACCAGGAGTGGAACGCCAACACCTTCATCCCGACCGTCGGCAAGCGCGGCGCGGCGATCATCGAAGCCCGTGGCTCGTCCTCGGCGGCTTCGGCGGCCAACGCAGCCATCGACCACGTGCGTGACTGGGTGCTGGGCAGCAACGGCAAGTGGGTCACCATGGGCGTGCCGTCCGACGGTTCCTATGGCATTCCGGAAGGCGTGATCTTCGGCTTCGCGGTGACCACCGAGAACGGCAAGTACACCCTGGTCAAGGATCTGCCGGTCGACGACTTCAGCCAGAAGTACATCGACAAGACCCTGGCCGAGCTGGAAGAAGAGCGCTCCGGCGTCGCCCACCTGCTGGGTTGAGGCAGGCGGTACCGGCGCGAGCCGGTACGTCTTCCATCAAGGTAGGTACCGACCGCTGGTCGGTACGCAGAAAACGGGGAGGCTTCGGCTTCCCCGTTTTCATTTGGAGTTCCTGGAACCGCATGATCCACCTGCATTACATCGACGACGCGCTGCTGGTGGCCGAGAAGCCGGCCGGCCTGCTGTCCGTGCCCGGCCGCAGCGCCGAGAACCAGGACTGCGTGGTCGCGCGCCTGCAGGCGCGGTACCCGGATGCGTTGACCGTGCACCGCCTGGACCAGGTGACCTCGGGTCTGCTGCTGCATGCGCGTGGCAAGGACATGCAGGCAGCGTTGTCGATGCAGTTCGAGCAGCGCCAGGTTGGCAAGCGTTATGAAGCGATCGTGGAGGGGCTGCTTGAAGGCGATGCCGGCGAAGTGGATCTGCCGTTGATCGTGGACTGGCCGAACCGGCCGAAGCAGATGGTCGACCACGAACGCGGCAAGCCGGCGCTGACGCGCTGGCGCGTAATGGCGCGTGATGTTGAAGCGCAGCGCACGCGCGTGGCGTTGGAACCGATCACTGGCCGCAGCCATCAGCTGCGCCTGCACATGGCCAGTCTCGGCCATCCCATCGTTGGTGACGTGCTGTATGGCGCAGCACCGGCGCAGCGCGTGCACCTGCATGCGCGCAGCCTGCAGTTCACCCACCCGGTGACGGGCGAGGCGCTCGCGTTCGAGTCCGCGACTCCGTTTTAGGGGTTCGGCAGGGCTTGCAGCCCTGCACCTGCCGAAGCTTTCAAGCAACGGCAACGTCAAAAACCAAAGCGGCATTCCGTGGGATGGCGGGGCACTGTGGGTGTGCGGGGACGCCGTAAACCCGTCCATGGGGGCTTGGTCGCGGCATCCATGCCGCTCACACCCCGCAAACCCACAGTGCCCCGCCTCTGACAGATTCCCGCGGCTGTTGGTAACTGCGGCCGTTGTTCCGCGCGGCTGTTGGTAGGTGTCGACCTTGGTCGACACCATTTTTCTTTCAGATATCGAATGAATCATCCACGCATGGCGTGGATCTACCGTGTCGACCAAGGTCGACACCTACCAGAGCAGTCGACCAAGGTCGACACCCCTCAGGGCAATACGCCGTTCCGACAGATCGCGGCCAACTGTCGAAGGCGGGGTGGGTCCGGTTGCGGGAGTGTCCGCGGCATGGATGCCGCGGCCAAGCCCCCATGGATGGGTTTACGGCGTCTCCCGCAACCGGACCCACCCCGCCATCCCTCAGGAAACCAGCTTCTGCTGTTGCTTAGGCTTTGGCCTCTGCAGGTGCAGGGCTGCAAGCCCTGCAGAACAAACCCACCCCCTACCAAGGTAGGGCGGCCCGCGCGCCAGCGCCGGACTATCCTCGAACCCATGACTTTGTCTGGGAGGGCTGCGTCATGAACTACGAGGAAACCTACCGTCGCTCGATCGACGAGCCGGAGGCCTTCTGGGGCGAGGAAGCCAAGCGCATCCATTGGCACAAACCGCCGCAGCAGGTGCTCGACTACAGCAACCCGCCGTTCCGGCGCTGGTTCGTCGGCGGCGAAACCAATCTCTGCTACAACGCGGTCGACCGCCACCTGGCTGAGCGCGCCGACCAGCTGGCGTTGGTCGCCATCTCCACCGAAACCAACAGCACCCGCGAGATCACCTATCGCCAGCTGTATCGCGAAGTGAACGACTTCGCCGCCGTGCTCAAGCACCTCGGTGTCGGCCACGGTGACCGCGTGGTGATCTACATGCCGAACATGGCCGAAGCCGTGTTCGCGATGCTCGCCTGCGCGCGCATCGGTGCGGTGCACTCGGTGGTGTTCGGCGGCTTCGCCGCGCACAACCTGGCGCTGCGCATCGACGATGCCAAGCCCAAACTGCTGATCGCCGCCGATGCCGGCATGCGCGGCGGCAAGCTGATTCCGTACAAGGCGATGGTCGACGCGGCCTGCGCAGAGGCCAGTAATCCGCCGCCACATGTGTTGATCGTGTCGCGTGGGTTGGACCCGGCCGAGCCCCGTGTGGCGGGGCGCGATGTGGAATACGCCACCCTGCGTGCGCAGATCGGCGAAACCGATGTGCCGGTGCAGTGGCTGGAATCAAGCGAGCCGAGCTACCTGCTGTACACCTCCGGCACCACCGGCAAGCCGAAGGGCGTGCAACGCGATGTCGGCGGCTATGCGGTGGCGATGGCGCAGTCGATGGAGACCGTGTTCGACTGCCGGCCAGGGCAGGTGATGTTCTCCACCTCCGATGTCGGCTGGGCGGTCGGCCATTCCTACAACGTGTACGGCCCGCTGATCGGCGGCTGCACCTCGCTGCTCTACGAAGGGCTGCCGACCAACCCGGACCCGGGCATCTGGTGGGCGCTGTGCGAGCAGTACAACGTGCGCACGATGTTCTCGTCGCCCACCGCCATCCGCGTGCTGAAGAAGCACGACGCGGACTTCATCCATCGCCACGACCTGGGCGCGCTGAAGTACCTGTTCCTGGCCGGCGAGCCGCTGGACGAGCCGACCGCGCACTGGATCAGTGAAGCGCTCGGCAAGCCGATCATCGACAATTACTGGCAGACCGAAACCGGCTGGCCGGCGCTGACCCTGCTGCCGGGCCTGGAGATGAAGCCGGTGCGGTTCGGTTCGCCGGGCTTCCCCAACCTCGGTTACCGGATGAAGGTGATCGACGAGAACACCGGCGAGGAAGTCGCAGCGGGGCAGAAGGGCGTGCTGGTGATGACCCCTCCATTGCCGCCGGGCTGCATGAGCACGGTGTGGAACGACGACAGCCGTTTCCTGCAGAGCTACTTCAGCCACTTCAAGGAACTGCTGTACAGCTCGCTGGACTGGGCGATCCGCGACGATGATGGCTACACCTTCATCCTCGGTCGCACCGATGATGTGATCAACGTGGCCGGGCACCGCCTGGGTACGCGCGAGATTGAAGAAGCCATCTCCAGCCATCCGCGCGTGGCCGAGGCTGCCGTGATCGGGGTCAAGGATGAACTGAAGGGGCAGGTGCCGCTGGTGTTCGTCACCCTCAAGCAGGGGCTCGATGGCGAGGATCCGGCGCCGGTGGTGGCCGAGATGATGGCCACGGTGACCGCATCGCTCGGTGCGGTTGCGCGCCCGGCGCACGTGCACGTGGTCAACGCGTTGCCCAAGACCCGCTCGGGCAAGCTGCTGCGGCGTTCGCTGCAGGCGCTGGCCGAGCAGCGTGACCCGGGCGACCTGTCGACGCTGGATGATCCCAGCGCGCTGGAGGAGATCCGCCGCGCGCTGGGCCGCTGATCTGGTAGTGCCGGCCGCTGGCCGGCAACCTCGGGATTGATGGGATTGCCGGCCAGCGGCCGGCACTACCCTCTGTGTCCAGCACTTGCGCTAAGCTCGGCCTGTCATCGACCTGCAACACGCGGCGCGCGCCGGGGAAGGCGCGTGCCGTCCGGGGATGTCACACAGGGGAGCGTGCCCACCAGGGCGCGCAGGCATCGCGCATCGAGGGAAGGGGGAGCAATGGCATTGCTGCACGCCAAGACGGCCGCTGGCCGCCAGGAAATCGAGGACCGTGGCCGGCGCCTGCCGGCGGCACTGCGTTCGATCCTGCTGATGGTCGATGGCCATCGCGATGACACTGAATTGCGCGGCCTGTTCGAAGGCCTGCGTGCACCCCCCGATGCACTGGAGCAATTGTCAGCGCAGGGCCTGATCGAAGTGATCGGCGGAAGTGCAGAGGTGACACCGCTGAGTGGCATCAGTACCGGGCGCGAACAGGATCCGGCGCTGTACCAGCAGCTGTACGACGCGATGAGCGAGGCGGTACGCCGCCATCTGGGCCTGAAGGGCTATTTCATGCAGTTGAAGATCGAACGCTGCACCGATGCGCTGGCACTGGAGCGCCTGTGCCCGGAGCTGCTGGCGGCCGTCGGCAAGGCGCGCAGCCCGGCGCTTGCGCAGCGCTGGTGGCAGGAAACCCAGGCGGCACTGGCGAGTGGCAGCAGCGAGGTCGTACAGGCCTCAGCCACCGCGTAAAGTGATCGGTTTACTTCCCACAAGGAGTCTCCCGTGCAGGACGACCACGACGACACCGATACCCCCGGCTGGGACGCGATCAACGCCGCGCTTGCGCCGTTGCATGCCGGCCAGGAACCGCGCCATTACGGCACTGCATTGCCCTACACGCTGGGCGGTCAGGATCCCCTGGATGGCATCAGTGTGTACTGGGCGGATGCGCCGGTCCGGCACTGGCACTACATCACCTATGGCTTCTCCGAGCTGTACGCCAAGGAAAGCAGCGATGCCGCTACCAGCGGTTATGGCTTCGAACTGACGTTCCGCTTGGCTGCGAGCGCCGGCGAGAGCGCAGGCAGTGAGCCGCCGGTGTGGCCGATGAACCTGCTGCAGAACCTGGCGCGCTATGTGTTCGGCAGCGGCAACGTGTTCGAGGACGGTCACCACCTCAATGCCAATGGCCCGATCGCGCTGGAGACCGACACGCGGTTGTGCCACCTCGCCTTCATCGCCGACCCGCAGCTTCCCGCGCGTGATACCGCCAACGGTCATCTGCAGTTCCTGCAGCTGGTCGGGTTGACTGATGAAGAAGTGGAGGCGGTCAAACGCTGGTCGACGCGCGGCGTGCTGCAGGTGCTGCAGCCGGCGATGCCGCTGTGGATCAGCGACCTGCATCGCGGCAACCTGCTGGAGGATCCGGTACTGGCTGCACAGGTGCAGGCCGGCAGCGAGCGCGAAGGCTCCAGCACCGGCATGTTGTTCATCGAGACGCTGGACTGGCGCCAGGAGGCGGGCGTCACCACCCTGGTGCTCGGTGCGGGCCAGGTGGCCAGCGTGTGCGAGCTGCTGCCATTGCGCCTGCGCCACGGCAAATCGCTGGAACTGGTCAGCCGCGAGCGGCAGTGGGAGTTCATCCCAGCCGGGCGCGGTGAAGCCGGCGACGTGTCCGCCGACAGCGCGCGCTGGGCACTGGACGAGGCGGGACTGCAGGCCCTGGCGGGCGTGCGTGCCGAGCGCGGCATCTACCCGGTGGCGGCGGCGCTGCGCATCGAAGTGGTGCCGACCTACCTGCGCGATGCCAAGGGCGAGGTGATCCGCCAGATCGGCTGAGCGGATCGATGGGACTGATGGGGTCAGAGCCGCCTGCTGCGCAGACGGATCCGACCCCGACTCAAACCCGGGGGCAGGTCAGGCCAGGCCTTCGGCCTTCAGCGCGGCCTGCACGCCAGCGTCGGCGTCCATGCGCGCCTTGTAGGCGGCCAGGTTGTCCAGGCCGGACAGGTCGACCTTGGTGCCGGCGGCCCAGCGCAGGGTGATGTAGAAGTACGGATCGGCGAAGCTGCGGAAGCCGGCGAGCCAGGCCTTATCGGCCAGCTGTTTGTCGGCGGTCTCGAACAGGCCGCGCAGGCGCTTGTGTGCGGCGGCGCGGATCGCATCGAACTGGCTTTCGTCGGCAATGAACTTGCCCGGCGCGAACAGCGGCGAGAATGCCGGATGCACATCGGAATTGACGAAGGCCAGCCAGCGGGTGGCTTCGGCGCGCTGGCGCGGGCTGCCGTCGCCGCCAAGGCCGGCCTGCGGGAAGCTGTCGGCGATGTAGCCCATGATCGCGGCGTTCTGCAGCAGCACGAAGTCGCCATCGACCAGTGCGGGAACGGCACCGGCCGGATTGATCTTGAGGAATTCCGGGCCCTTCAGGGTGTCCTTGTTCAGCAGTTCAACCTCGAACGGCTGGCCGGTCCACTGCAGGGCGATGTGGTCGGCGGTGGAACAGGCACCGGGCTTGCTGTACAGCTTCATGGGAACTCCAGGTGATGCGGGCGGGAAACCCCCACTATCCCAGAGCTTGCTGGCGGGCGGCAACGCTGCCGCCAGCACGGATCGTTACGACTGCCGTGGCTTGAGGTTCTGCACCTTATAGAAGGTGTGATCGCCGATGGTGGCCACCTGGTAAGCGTTGCGCCAGTTCGGGCTGGCGATGGCCAGCGCGGCGAAGTGGCTGGCACCGGGCACGATCTCGCGGCGCTCGCCGGCCGGCAGCGCCCAGTTGCGCTCGGCGTCGAAGGCCACGTTCATCGCCTCGCTCCAGGCCGCGTCGTTGCCCAGCTGGGTGCCGGGGGAGACGATGGTCGGTGCGAACTGCTTGCGCGCGGTGACCACCTGGCACATCGAGTCACCCCACAGGCCGCTGTCGAGGCGGCGCAGGGCAACCTCGGCCACGGCCTGTTGGCCACGCAGGGTCTGGTCGCGGGCTTCCAGGTACACGGTGGTGCTCAAACACAATGAATCAGCGGCCGGCTGCGGCAACAACTGCGACAGCCAGAGAATCCAGGCCAGTTTCATATAACTCCTTGCTCCGTATGGGCCGCACGCTCCGGTTCCGGCCGCGGGGGCGACAGGAGGCGGGGTACGACTTGGCGTCATGGGGAGGCGGCCATCGGGGCCGCCCCGTGGGCAGCCCCAAAAGAACGATCAGTACCGATCGAGGGGGCCGCGCCGGCTCACCGGAAACTGGCTGGTGAGCGGAAAGATGGCGCAAGGTAGGGGGGGATAGCCGAACGCATCGTGAATCGCCCGGCTTGACATTCAGGTTCGGCAGGGGTGACGGAAATCACATTCCGCCCCCCATTCAGGTGCTCATCAAAGCGCAGCGGCGATCCGGCTGCCCTGGTCGATGGCCCGCTTCGCATCCAGTTCGGCGGCCACATCGGCGCCGCCGATCAACTGCGCGTTGATGCCGGCGGCCTGCAGTTCGGCCTGCAGCGTGCGGTTCGGCTCCTGGCCGGCGCAGATCACCACGTGATCGACCGGCAGCAGCTGTTCGCTGCCTTCAACGCGGATGCGCAGGCCTTCGTCGTCCACGCCCAGGTACTCGACGCCGCCGAGCATGCGTACGCCCTTGGCCTTCAGTGTGGCTCGGTGAATCCAGCCGGTGGTCTTGCCCAACCGCGCGCCGGGCTTGCCTGGGCTGCGCTGCAGCAGCCACAACCGGCGCGGCGACGCCTCGGCCTGCGGCCGCGCCAGCGAGCCGCGGGCCTCGAAGGTGGCGTCTACGCCCCATTCGGCCATCCAGCGCTGCGGGTCCAGCGACGGCGACTCGCCCGAATGGCTGAGGAACTCGCCCACGTCGAAGCCGATGCCGCCGGCGCCGATGATCGCTGCATTGGCGCCGACTTCGACACGGCCCAGCAGCACGTCCAGGTAGTTCACCACCTTGGCGTGGTCGGCACCGGGGAAGTCGACCTTGCGCGGGGTGATTCCCGTGGCCAGCACCACCTCGTCGAAGCCGGCCAGATTGGCGGCATCGGCGCGGGTGCCGAGGCGCAGCTGCACGCCGGTCTCGGCCAGCGTGTGGCGGAAGTAGCGCAGGGTCTCGTGGAATTCTTCCTTGCCCGGGATGCGCTTGGCCACGTTGAACTGGCCGCCGATCTCGTCGTTGGCATCGAACAGGGTCACCTGGTGGCCACGCTGGGCAGCGACGGTGGCGCAGGCCAGGCCGGCCGGGCCGGCGCCGACCACGGCGATCTTCTTCGGCGCGGCGGTGGGGTGGTAGACCAGCTCGGTCTCGTGTGCGGCACGCGGGTTGACCAGGCAGCTGGCCAGCTTGTTCTCGAACACATGGTCCAGGCAGGCCTGGTTGCAGGCGATACAGGTGTTGATCGCCTCGGCACGGCCGGCGCGGGCCTTGTTCGGCCATTGCGGGTCGGCCAGCAGCGGCCGCGCCAGCGACACCATGTCGGCGCCGCCGCCGGCCAGGATGCGCTCGGCCACGTCGGGCATGTTGATGCGGTTGGTCGCCACCAGCGGCACCTTGACGTGCGGCTTGAGCTTGGAGGTAACCCCGGCAAAGGCCGCGCGCGGTACCGAGGTGGCGATGGTCGGAATGCGCGCTTCATGCCAGCCGATGCCCGAGTTGATGATGGTCGCGCCGGCAGCCTCGATGGCCTGCGCCTGCTGCACGATCTCCTCCCAGTTGCTGCCGTCTTCCACCAGGTCGACCAGCGACAGGCGGTAGATGATGATGAAGTCCGGACCGCAGGCCTCGCGGATGCGGCGCACGATCTCCACTGCGAAGCGCATGCGCTGGCGGGCGTCGCCGCCCCATTGGTCAGCGCGCTTGTTGGTGCGTGGTGCGATGAACTCGTTGATGAGGTAACCCTCCGAGCCCATCACTTCGACGCCGTCGTAGCCGGCCTCGCGGGCCAGCTTCGCGCTGCGTGCGTAGTCGGCGATATGACGTTCGACGCCACCGGCCGACAGCGCGCGCGGGGTGAACGGGTTGATCGGCGCCTTCAGCTTCGACGGCGCCACCGACAGCGGGTGGTAGGCATAGCGGCCGGCATGCAGCAGCTGCAGGCAGATCTTCGCGCCGTGCTGGTGCGCGGCGGCGGTCAGCTGTCGATGCGGGCGCACCTCCCATGGCCAGGACAGCTTGCCGCCGAACGGCTTCAGCCAGCCGACCACGTTCGGGGCGAAGCCACCGGTCACGATCAGGCCGACACCGCCCTCGGCGCGCTCGGCGAAGTAGGCGGCCAGGCGCGGGAAGTCGCGGGCGCGATCTTCCAGGCCGGTGTGCATCGAGCCCATCAATACGCGGTTGCGCAGCTGGGTGAAGCCCAGGTCCAGCGGGGCGAACAGGTGGGGATAGGCGCTTTCGTTGGCTGGCGACATGGTCGATACGCTTGCGTACGGAAGCGCGAAGCGTGCCGCGAAATGGCGGCCGGGGCAAGGGCTGGCGAATCGGCTACCCCTGGCCGCGCTGCGCGCTCGCCGGGCGTGGCCGGGCGCTACCCACCGCGGGACGACCAATCCCGAACCAGCCCAGCGTCACGCCGCACAGCGGGCCGATCAGCAGGGCGAAGGCCAGCGTGCCCAGGCCGACATCACCGCCCAGCCACCAGCCCAGCAGCAGCACGCTGCCTTCGATCAGGCTGCGCACCTTCCAGATCGGCCAGCCCGTACGGGCGTGCAGTCCGGTCATCAGGCCATCGCGCGGGCCCGGGCCGAGCCTGGCGCCGATGTACAGGCCGGTGGCCAGCGCGACCAGCAGCATGCCGGCGCAGAACATCGCCAGCTGCCAGCCGAGGCCGACTGCTGGCGGCAGCAGCCACAGGCCGAACTGCGCGGACGGGCCGATCAGCATCACGTTGAGCACGGTTCCCGCGCCTGGCTTCTGTCGCAATGGCCACCACAGCAGCAGCACCAGTGCGCCGATCACGTTGGTGGCCAGGCCGAAGGACAGCGGCGTCTGCGCGGCGATGCCCTGCGACAGCACATCCCACGGCGCCACGCCGATGGCGGCACGGATCATCAGCGAGGCACCGAAGCCATAGAGGAACAGGCCGACGATCAGTTGCAGCAGGCGCAGGGGCAGGGCGGTGGGCATGGGAGGCTCGGGGGAGGAGAGTCTGTTTCCACCGTAATCCCGGATCAGCAACTTCCATAGATACAGATGCAGGTCAATCCGCCGCCACAGGTAGCGTCGAGCCTGCATGTGGGGCTGTTCTGTAGAGCCGAGCCTGCGCTCGGCTGCTTTTGCCTGGCACCCGCCAGCCGAGCATGGGCTCGGCTCTACATCAGCATTCGAGCCCAGCCGAGTGTGGACGCGTTTCTACCCGACCGCTCACTCGCCCCAGCCGGCCAGCGCCAGCTTGCCAAGCGTGCGTCCGCTGGCCAGACGCTGATGCGCGATGTCCAGATTCGCCGCATTGATCGTGCCCAGCGTTTCGCTCAGGGTGCCGCGCAACTGGCCGGCATCGATCATGCTGGCCGCACGACTGAGGATACGGTGCTGCTCGATGCGGTCGGCCGTGGCGAAACGCGAGCGCGCGAACATGAATTCCCAGTGGATGCCGATGCACTTGGCCTTGTAGGGATCGCCGATGCGCAGCGGGCCACGTGGTTCGACGATCAGGCCGACATGTCCCTGCGGCGCCAGCAGCAGACCCAATTCGTCCCAGTAGTGGTCGGTGTCGGCCAGGTTGAGTGCGACCTGCACCGCATCGATGCCCAGCGATTGCAGTTGTGGCAGCAGCGGATGCCGGTGGTCGATCACGTGCTGGGCGCCCATGCGCCTGCACCAGTCGATCGAGGCCTCGCGGGATGCGGTGGCGATTACCTCGAAGCCGGCGTGACGGGCCAGCTGGATCGCCATCGAGCCGACGCCCCCTGCGCCGCCGATCACCAGCAGGTGCTGGCCGGACTGGCGACGGTCATCCAGCCGCAGGGGCATCCGCTCGAACAGCAGTTCCCACGCAGTAAGGGTGGTCAATGGCAACGCAGCGGCCTCGGCGAAGTCGAGGGTGGTCGGTTTGCGTGCCACCAGGCGCTCGTCCACCAGCTGATACTGCGCGTTGCAGCCTGGGCGGGTGACATCGCCGGCGTAGTAGACCTCATCACCAGAGGCGAACAGGCTGGCCTCGTCGCCGATCGCCTCGACCACGCCAGCGGCGTCCCAGCCGAGTACGCGGGGGGCGTCGAGCGTGGCCGGATCGGTGGCGGCGCGCTGTTTGCTGTCGACGGGGTTGACCGAGATCGCCTCGACCCGGATCAGCAGGTCGCGGCCGCCCGGAGGCAGCGGTGGAGGCAGATGGATATCGTGCAGGGCAGGGGCGGATTCACGACTCAGGGCGACGGCTTTCATCTCGGCTCCGGCTGGGTTCGTGTCTGCATCATAAGGTTCCTCACCTTTCCGCGAACGCGCTGAATCGCGTGATGCAATGTGTGGCGAAGAATGTCGCTTTTCGCACTTAAACCCCGTCAAACCCTTGCAGCGCGAGGGTCTTGCGGATTTTCATCATCCTGTATAGGGTTTCAACGTCGGACCGGTGGAGGGTCGGGCACAACACTTCACATGTTACGGGACTGTTAACATGACCTTCACCCGCCTGAGCATAATGTTCGCGGCGGTGGCGTGCTGAATCGGCTGTCGAGCTTCGACGCAGTAGTGCTGGCCCATGCCTCTACCGGTTTCATACCCCCGAAATAGGAGCTGTACTCAATGAACAAGAAGATCCTTACTGCCGCGCTGCTGGGTGGTCTGGCTTTTGCCCAGGCTGCTTCCGCGCAGGAGTTCGATGACCGCTGGTACCTGACCGGTTCGGCCGGCTTCAACTTCCAGGACAGCGACCGTCTGACCAATGACGCTCCGTTCGTGACCCTGGGTCTGGGCAAGTTCATCAGCCCGAACTGGTCGCTGGACGGTGAGCTGAACTATCAGAACCCGAACTTCGATTCGAACAAGGACAAGAACTGGTCGCAGTACGGCGTCTCGCTGGATCTGCGTCGCCACTTCATCAAGGAAGGCCGCGGCTGGAACCCGTACATCGTCGGTGGCCTGGGCTACCAGAAGTCGGAAGAAGAGTACAACCCGATCGGCGGTGGCCTGGCTGACCGCAAGGACGGCAACGTTGCCGCCAAGCTCGGCGTCGGCCTGCAGACCACCTTCGAGAAGCGCGTTGCTGTGCGCGCCGAAGTGGCCTACCGCGCTGACTTCGACGACCAGAGCGTCGCTGCCAAGGACGAAAGCTGGTTCGGCGACGTGCTGGCTTCGGTCGGCGTCGTGATCCCGCTGGGCCCGGCTCCGGTCGCGGCTGCTCCGGCTCCGGCTCCGGTTGCCCCGAGCTGCGCCGACCTGGATGACGACGGTGACGGCGTCAACAACTGCGACGACAAGTGCCCGAACTCGCAGCCGGGTCAGACCATCGGTCCGGACGGTTGCCCGGTGCCGGTCTCCATCGACCTGAAGGGCGTCAACTTCGACTTCGACAAGTCGAACCTGCGTCCGGACGCCGTGGCGATCCTGAGCGAAGCCACCGAGATCCTGAAGCGTTACCCGGATCTGCGCGTTGAAGTTGCCGGTCACACCGACTCGAAGGGTACCGACGCTTACAACCAGAAGCTGTCGGAGCGTCGCGCTACCGCCGTGTACAACTACCTGACCAAGAACGGCGTTGACGCCGGTCGTCTGGTCGGCCCGATCGGCTACGGTGAGAGCCGTCCGATTGCTCCGAACACCAACCCGGATGGTTCGGACAACCCGGAAGGTCGCGCCAAGAACCGTCGTACCGAGCTGAACGTCCAGAACTAAGTTCTGACGCTCTGCCAGTAGGACACAGCAGGACCCGGCTTCGGCCGGGTCTTGTTGTTTCTGCGGCCCGGAATGTCCAGAACCCCCGGAATCGCCCGTCAGTGGTCGACCGTTCGTCGGTAATTTTCTTATAAAACCAATGAGTTGCCGTATTCATTGAAAGTGGCGCTTGAAAGCTGTCGCGGCATTGCTAAACTCGCCGCGTTACTTCCTTTCCTGGATGCCCTTCATGCTGCGCTCTGCATCGGCCGCCGTCCTGGCCCTGGCCCTGGTTCCCGCCGCCCACGCTGCGGTCGATTGCTCGGTCAATACCAGCGCCTCGCCGCTGCCGTTGCCGGCCACGACCATTGCACCGGTGGCTGACGAGCTGTACATCCGCGGCAACCAGCTGGGCATGCCGGCCGGCGTGCTGAGCGGCAATTACGACCCGTCGCAGTCGTTGGACCAGGTGCTGCAGCGACTGCGCATCGATGGCTGCCAGAACATCGCCAAGGCCATTCCCAGTGCACCGGCGGTGAAGCCGAACGATCCGGCGGCCTACAAGCCGCAGACCGAATTCGACAACACGCCCTGGCGCTTCGACATGAGCCAGAACGGCAAGCGCATGACCGCCGAGGAGTTCGACGCCTGGATGAAGGCGCGTGGCGTGCGCGTGGTCAAGGCGCGTCCGGCTCCGGCCGCCACTCCGGCCCCAGCCGAAGCACCGGCTGAGACCAAGCCGGTCGACAAGAAGTAAGCGACGCGGGGAGCAGAGGCTTGCGCACGCGCCGCCCACCTGCCGCCCCCGCCGCCCGCTCCCACGCCCCGCGTGGGCGTGCGAACCCGAACGCCTCCAGTGGTGTGCGCCATGGCCTGGCGCGCGTGCTGTCCAAGGCCGGCGTGTGCTCGCGCAGCGAGGCCGCGCGCTGGATCGCCGAAGGGCGCGTACGCGTCTCTGGTCGCATCGTCCGTGATCCTGAATTTCCAATTGCCAGCCCGGCACCGCCGATCGAGGTCGACGGCCAGCCGATGGCTGCGCCGCAGCGCCTGTACCTGATGCTCAACAAACCGCGCGGGGTGGTCACTACTGCTCAGGACGAGCGTGGACGTGACACGGTTTACCGTTGTTTCGATGGTGCCGGCCTGCCGTGGATCGCACCGGTCGGGCGCCTGGACAAGGCCAGTGAAGGCCTGCTGTTGTTCAGCAATGATCCGCAGTGGGCCGCGCATCTGACCGATCCGGAGACCGGGCCGCAGAAGACCTATCACGTGCAGGTGGACCGCCTGCCCGACGAGGACACCCTGGCCGCGCTGCGCGCCGGTGTCGAAGACGAGGGCGAATTCCTGGTCGCCCTGGCCGTGCGCGTGCTGCGCAGCGGCGACAAGACCGCGTGGCTGGAGGTGGTCCTCGACGAGGGTCGCAACCGCCATATCCGTCGCCTGTTGGCGGCCTTCGACCTGCAGGTGCTGCGCCTGGTCCGGGTTGCGATCGGCGAGCTCACGCTCGGCGATCTCGGCAAGGGCCAGTGGCGGGTGCTTGAGGTCAGCGACCAGCAGCGGCTGGGGGCCGCTGCAACAGGCTGATCATCGCCTGCGGCCGGCAACTGCCGGCCACCGTTCCAGGCGTAGGGGGCGCCTGGTTGTTGAATTTCCCGAACGGAGCCTGCCATGTACCACCCGACCCTCAACAAAACCCTGCGCTGCGCAGGCCTGCTGCTGCCGATGGTGCTGCTCACGGCCTGTGGCGGCCACAAGAAAGTGGCCAAGGCGGAAAGGCCGGCCGAGACCCCGGTGGTGGAAGTGAAGACCCCGGAACTGGATGGTCGCGGCAGCTACCGCTTCCTGATGAGCAACGGCGACAAGAAGATGACCGCCGACGAATTCGATGCCTGGATGAAGGCCAACGGCATCCGCGTTGCCAAGGGCAACGGCCAGGACTCTGCTGCCAAGCCGGTGGTGGTGGCCAGCAAGGACGAACCGAAGGGCAAGAAGAAAAAGAAATGACGCGCAGAGCGCGTCATTTCGGTAGCGCCGGGCCATGCCCGGCGAGCGCGCAGCGCGGATATCAGGAAGCCGCCGGGCATGGCCCGGCGCTACCGTTGTTCAACCCTTGATCACGCCCAGCTCGACACCGATGCGGGTGAATGCATCGATGGCGCGGTCCAGGTGCGCACGCGTATGCGCGGCGCTGATCTGGGTGCGGATGCGGGCCTGGCCCTTGGGCACCACCGGGAAGAAGAAGCCGATCGCATAGATGCCTTCCTCAAGCAGGCGCTCGGCGAACTTCTGCGCCAGCGGTGCGTCGTACAGCATCACCGGGCTGATCGGGTGCACACCCGGCTTCACGTCGAAACCGGCGGCGGTCATCTTCTCGCGGAAGTAGGTGGTGTTCTCGGCAAGGGTGCTGCGCAGGTCGTCAGCGGCAGCCAGCATCTCGAAGGCCTTGATGCCGGCAGCAACCACGTGCGGCGGCAGCGAGTTGGAGAACAGGTAGGGGCGCGAGCGCTGGCGCAGCAGTTCGATCACTTCGGCGCTGGCGCAGGTGAAGCCGCCCAGCGCACCGCCCATCGCCTTGCCCAGGGTGCCGGTGATGATGTCGATCTTTTCCAGCACGCCCTTCACCTCGGCCGAACCGCGGCCGGTGGCGCCAAGGAAGCCGGTGGCATGGCACTCGTCGATGTGCACCAGCGCGTTGTACTTCTTCGCCAGCGCGGTGATCTCGTCCAGCGGGGCGATGAAGCCGTCCATCGAGAACACGCCGTCGGTGGTGATCAGCTTGGTCTTGCAGCCGGCGGCATCGGCGGCCTGCAGCTGCGCTTCCAGGTCGGCCATGTCGCAGTTGGCATAGCGGAAGCGCTTGGCCTTGCACAGGCGCACGCCGTCGATGATCGAGGCATGGTTCAGCGCGTCGGAAATGATCGCGTCGTTCTCGCCGAGCAGCGGCTCGAACAGGCCGCCGTTGGCGTCGAAGCAGGCCGCGTACAGGATGGTGTCCTGCTTGCCGAAGAAGCTGGCGATCTGGGCTTCCAGCTGCTTGTGCAGGTCCTGGGTGCCGCAGATGAAGCGCACCGAGGCCATGCCGAAGCCATGGCTGTCCAGTGCGTCCTTGGCCGCCTGGATCAGGTCCGGATGGTCGGCCAGGCCCAGGTAGTTGTTGGCGCAGAAGTTCAGCACCGTGCGGCCGTCATCGAGGGTGATCTCGGCCGACTGCGGGCTGGTGATGATCCGCTCGGACTTGAACAGGCCCTGGGCGCGGATGGCGTCCAGTTCCTCGGCATAGTGGCGGGTCAGGGCGGAGGAGGCGTCGGTCATGGCGTGGGCACGGTTCTGAACGGGGAAACCACTGATTCTACCGGGCATCGCCGCTCACCAACCGGCTTGGTTGGGGCATCGCCACGGCCGGCACATGTTGCATCGCAATAGCAAACTGGTTAAGAATTCGTGAACCGGAGCTGTCCCGCTCCGGCCGCTACGCCCGCTCCCGCCTTCCACGCCACCGACCCCACCGGAGACGCTCATGAAGCACGCCCGTGCCTGCCTCGCCATTGCCGCTGCCCTGACCCTGGCCACCCCGTTCGCCGCCAGCGCCCAGGAAAACGAATCGCCGTACAGCTGGAACGTCACCGCTGTTTCCGATTACCTGTTCCGCGGTGTGTCGCAGACCGATGAGGATCCGACCCTGCAGGCTGGCTTCACCTACACCAGCCCGGTTGGCCTGTATGCCGGCGTCTGGGGCTCGGGCGTGGACTTCGGTGCCGGCGATCCCAAGACCGAAGTCGACTACCTGATCGGCTACGGCGTGGACGTCACCGAGCGCGTCAACTTCGACGTGCTGCTGAATCGCTACACCTACCTGAAGTCCAGCCGCCAGAACTACAACGAGCTGATCACCACCACCACGCTGGATGACACCTACAAGCTGACGGTGGCCTACACCAACGATGTATGGAACAGCAGCACCGATGGCTGGTACTTCGGCCTGGGCGGCAGCTGGGGCCTGCCGAAGGAGTTCACGTTGAATGCCAACGTCGGCCGCAGCACGTTTGAAGACGGCATCGCCAAGGATTACACCGACTGGAATGTCGGCGTTGAGCGCCAGTTCGGGATGGCCAAGGTCGGCCTGGGCTACTACGGCACCGACGGCAACGGCCGCGACAACTCCGGCAAGCTGGCCCACAGCCGGGTGATGCTGAGCGTCGCGATCGGTAACTGATGCGCCTTCGCTGATGTCCACGAAAAAGGCGCCCAATGGGCGCCTTTTTCAATTCCAGCAGCATGCCTCACCCCGGCTGGGGGAGAGCCCCCTTGTTGTTCAAGGGGGCGCGCCGACGGCGCGGGGATAAGGAAACCTGCGGGGGAATTGACCCGAAGGGTCAATTCCAGCTGAGCACCACCTTGCCGGCCTTGCCTTCTTCCATCAGGTCGAAGCCCTTCTGGAAGTCGTCGATCGGCAGCTGGTGGGTCATCACCTTGCCGAGCGGGAAGCCGGACAGCACCAGCTGGGTCATCTTGTACCAGGTCTCGTACATCTTGCGGCCGTAGATGCCCTGCACGGTCAGGCCCTTGAAGATGATCTTGTCCCAGTCGCAGCCGGCGCCCTTGGGCATGATGCCGAGCATGGCGATCTTGCCGCCGTGGTACATGCAGTCGAGCATGTCGTTGAACGCGCGCGGGTTGCCGCTCATTTCCAGGCCCACGTCGAAGCCCTCCATGTGCAGTTCCTTCATCACGTCCTTCAGCGAGGTGTTGGCGACGTTGACCACGCGGGTGGCACCCATGTCGGCGGCCAGCTTCAGGCGGAAGTCGTTGACGTCGGTGACCACCACGTTGCGCGCACCGATGTGCTTGCAGATGCCGGCGGCGATGATGCCGATCGGGCCGGCGCCGGTGATCAGCACGTCCTCACCGATCACGTTGAACTCCAGCGCGCAGTGCGCGGCGTTGCCGTACGGATCGAAGAACGCGGCCAGCTCGGACGGAATCTGGTCCGGGATCGGCCACAGGTTGCTGGCCGGCATCACCATGTATTCGGCGAACGCACCGTTGACGTTGACGCCGATGCCGACGGTGTTCGGGCACAGGTGCGGGCGACCGCCACGGCAGTTGCGGCAATGGCCGCAGACGATGTGGCCTTCGGCCGAGACGCGCTGGCCGATCTCGTAGCCGGTCACGCCCGGGCCGATCTCTGCGATGCGGCCGACGAACTCATGGCCGATGGTCAGGCCCGGCTTGATCGTGCGCTGGCTCCATTCGTCCCACAGGTAGATGTGCAGGTCGGTGCCGCAGATCGCGGTCTTTTCCAGCTTGATCAACACCTGGTTGGGGCCCGGGGTCGGCACCGGAACCTCTTCCATCCAGATGCCCTTGGCTGCTTCGCGCTTGACCAGGGCCTTCATCGTTTGCTGCGCCATCGGGGTGGAACTCATCAGGGGGAAAACGCGGATTATAGAGGCCCGCGCGGAATTCCCATGTTGCGCTGCGGGTGCAGTGGCGGAACGAAAGGCGTGCGCCGACGGGCGTTTCGAACAACGCCGCTGCGCTCGCCGGGCATGGCCCGGCGCTACCGGGGAGGGTGCGCGCAAGCGGTAGCGCCGGGCCATGCCCGGCGGAGGGCATCGGTGCGCCTGGCCCATGACTTCCGGGGTTCGGGTCGGGGCAGGGTGGCGGGCTACAATCGAAGGTTCCACTACCAGGGGCCGCTCCATGCGCTCGAACCTGCTTGCATTCTCCATCGTCGCCAGCCTCGGGCTGGCCCAGGTCGCCCATGCCGCTGAAGGCATGTGGGTGCCGCAGCAGCTGCCGGAAATCGCCGGCCCGCTGCAGAAGGCCGGCCTGAAGCTGTCCCCGGAACAGCTGGCCAACCTGACCGGCGACCCGATGGGCGCGGTCGTCGCCCTCGGCGGCTGCACCGCCAGCTTCGTCTCGCCGCAGGGCCTGGTGGTCACCAACCACCACTGCGCCTACGGCGCCATCCAGCTGAATTCGACCGCGCAGAAGAACCTGATCAAGGACGGCTTCAATGCGCCGACCCTGAAGGACGAACTGAGTGCCGGCCCGAACGCCCGCGTGTTCGTGCTCGACCAGATCACCGACGTCACCGCCCAGGCCAAGGCCGCCATTGCTGGCGCCGGCAACGATCCGCTGGCCCGCAGCCGCGCGCTGGACGCGTTCGACAAGGCCCAGGTCGCCGCCTGTGAAGCCGATGCCGGCTTCCGCTGCCGCCTGTACAGCTTCTCCGGCGGCAACACCTATCGCCTGTTCCGCAACATGGAAATCAAGGACGTGCGCCTGGTCTACGCCCCCCCGGGCAGCGTCGGCAAGTTCGGTGGCGACGTCGACAACTGGATGTGGCCGCGCCACACCGGCGACTTCTCGTTCTACCGCGCCTACGTGGGCAAGGATGGCAAGCCGGCCGCCTTCGCCGCCGACAACGTGCCGTACCAGCCCAAGCACTTCCTGAAGTTCGCCGACCAGCCGCTGGGCGCTGACGACTTCGTGATGGTGGCCGGCTACCCGGGCCGCACCAACCGCTATGCACTGGCCGGTGAGTTCAACGAAACCGCCAGCTTCACCTACCCGACCATCGCCAAGCACTACAACGCAGTGCTGAAGATGATCGCTGACGCTGGCAAGGCCGACGCCGACGTCAAGGTGAAGTACGCAGCGACCGCCGCCAGCATGAACAACGTGGCCAAGAACTATCTGGGCCAGCTGGAAGGCTTCAAGCGCATCGACGCCGCAGGCCAGAAGCAGGCTGAAGAAGCCGCCGTGCTGGCCTGGCTGAAGAAGCAGGGCGCTGCCGGCAAGCCGGCCCTGGCCGCCCACGCGCAGCTGCTCAAGCATCTGGATACCAGCAAGTCGACCCGCGAACGCGACCTGTTCGTCGGCCAGTTCAACAACACCTCGGCCGTTGGCGCGGCGATCACCCTGTACCGCCTGTCGATCGAGCGCAGCAAGCCGGATGCCGAGCGCGAAGCCGGTTACCAGGAACGCGACCTGACCACCATCGAAGGTGGCCTGAAGCAGATGGACCGTCGCTACGTGGCAAAGATGGACCAGCAGCTGCAGACCTACTGGCTGGACCAGTACGTGGCCCTGCCGGCCGCGCAGCGTGACAACGAAGTGCTGAACAAGTGGCTGGCCGGCAGCGATGCCGCTGCGGTGAAGTCGCTGGTGAACAAGCTGGGCGGCACCGAGCTGGGCAGCCTGGACACCCGCCTGAAGTGGTTCAAGGCCGACCGCGCTGCGTTCGAAGCCAGCAACGATCCGGCCATCCAGTACGCCGTTGCGGTCATGCCGGCACTGCTGAAGCAGGAAGAGCAGAAGAAGATCCGCGAAGGCGAATCGCTGACCGCTCGCCCGCTGTACCTGCAGGCCGTGGCCGACTACAAGAAGAGCCAGGGCGAGTTCGTCTATCCGGATGCCAACCTGTCGCTGCGCATCACCTTCGGCAACGTCATGGGCTATGGCAAGGACGGCGTGAAGTACACCCCGTTCACCACCCTGGAAGGCGTGGCGGCGAAGGAAACCGGTGAAGATCCGTTCGATTCGCCGAAGGCGCTGCTCGATGCGGTCAAGGCCAAGCGTTACGGCGGCCTGGAAGACAAGCGCCTTGGTTCGGTGCCGGTGAACTTCCTGTCCAACCTGGACATCACCGGTGGCAACTCCGGTTCGCCGGTGCTGGACGCCAACGGTAAGCTGGTGGGCCTGGCCTTCGACGGCAACTGGGAATCGGTCAGCTCCAACTGGGTGTTCGACCCGGTGATGACCCGCATGATCGCCGTCGACAGCCGCTACATGCAGTGGATCATGCAGGAAGTGGCGCCGGCGCCGCAGCTGCTGAAGGAACTGAACCTGGCGAAATAAACCGGTTGCGGTAGTGCCGGCCGCTGGCCGGCAACCTCGACCAGACAACCGGAGTTTCCGAAACCCCGCGACCCACGTCGCGGGGTTTTTTCATGCCCGGCCCGGCCCGGTGCGCCGAACAGGTATCATCCCTGTTCCGCGTACTTCACGGGATGTGAACGAAACGCGGAAACCTCCTCCCCCAGGACCCCTTGCACGCATGCGCATCCTGCTTGCCCGCCACGGCGAAACGCCGTGGAACGCCGAAGGCCGCTACCAGGGCCAGATCGATATTCCGCTTTCGCCGATCGGTGAAGCCCAGGCCCAGGCACTGGGTGCCCGCCTGGCCTCGGTGGACATCACTCGTGCCGTCGCCTCGCCGCTGTCGCGCGCCCAGCGCACCGCACAGCTGGCGCTTGGCGCCGTGCGTGCCGACATGCTGCTGACCGAGCCGGAGCTGCAGGAAATCGCCCACGGTGAGTGGGAAGGCCTGCTCGCCAGCGAGATCAACGAAAAGGATCCGTCGCGCCTGCAGGCCTGGCGCGAGGAGCCCGATACCGTGCTGATGCCCGGTGGCGAATCGCTGCGCCTGGTGCTGGAACGCAGCTGGCGTGGCCTGGCCCGTGCCACCGAAGGCCTCGGCGAGCACGACACGCTGCTGGTGGTTGCGCACGATGCGGTCAACCGCGTGATCCTGTGCAAGGTGCTGGGCCTGCCGATCTCCCGCCTGTGGACCTTCCGCCAGGCGCCGACCACGCTCAACCTGCTCGAAGGCGCCGACCTGGACAGCCTGGAAGTGGTGCGCCTGAACGACTGCGCCCACCACACGCCGTTCTTCGGCGAAGCCAAGCACCGCGCTCTCTGATCCATCCCATCGAACCACCTGTTTCTGCTGGAACCGCTGCCGTGACGAACACCCCGACCACCCTGGCCGATTGGCTGGATTACATTGAACGCCAGCACCCGGCGACTATCGACATGGGACTGGAGCGCGTGCGCACCGTCGCCACCGCGATGGGCCTGGGTGCACCGGCCGGGCGCACCATCGTGGTCGGTGGCACCAACGGCAAAGGCTCCACCGTGGCCTTCATCGAGGCCATCGCGCGTGCTGCCGGCTGGAAGGTCGGCGCGTACACGTCGCCGCACCTGCTGCGCTACAACGAGCGCGTGCGCATCGATGGCCAGGATGTCGACGATGCGGCGCTGGTTGCTGCGTTCAATGCCGTCGAAGCGGCACGCGGCGACACCACGCTGACTTATTTCGAGTACGGCACGCTCGCTGCTTTGCAGCTGTTCGCCGACGCCGGGCTGGACCTGGCGGTGCTGGAAGTGGGCCTGGGCGGCCGCCTGGATGCGGTCAACATCGTCGACGCCGATGTATCGGTGATCACCACCGTGGACATCGACCATGCCGAGTGGCTGGGCGATGACCGCGAAGCCATCGGTACCGAGAAGGCCGGCATCATCCGCGGCTGGAAGCCGGTGATCCTGGGCGAGACCGATCCGCCATCAAGCGTGCTGGCGCGTGCCTACCTGGTGGGTGCCAACGCGATCCGCGGCGGCAGCGACTACTTCTACGAACCGATCGATGCCCAGCGCTGGCGCTGGCGCGATGTCGGTACCCGCCTGGAGCTGCCGACCCCGGCGCTGGCCGGGCCGATCCAGCTGGCCAATGCTGGTGCCGCGATCGCTGCACTGCGTGCGCTGGACAAGCCGGTGCCGCGCGCGGCGTGGGCCGAAGGCGTGGCCGCCGCCCGCATCGCCGGCCGCCTGCAGGCGTTCGAGCGCGATGGCGTGCAGATCCGCGTCGACGTCGGCCACAACCCGCAGGCGGCCGGCCAGCTGGCGCGTGCGCTGAAGGCCGAGGCGGTACCTGGCCGTACCCTGGCGGTGTACGCCGCGCTGCAGGACAAGGACGCGGCGGGCGTGGTGCAGGCGCTGCAGGACGTAGTGGGCGAGTGGACCCTGGCAAGCCTGGATGGCCCGCGCGGGCAGAGCGCGGCGCAGCTGCAGGCACGTCTGGCCGATACCGCTGCCGCCACCGCACAGCTGTCCGACAGCGTCGAACAGGCCCTGGTGCAGGTGCTGGCCCAGGCCCGGCGTGGCGACCGGGTGCTGGTGTTCGGCTCGTTCCATACCGCCGCCGCGGCCCTGCAGTGGCTGCGGGACCCGGCCTGATCCACGTTCAGCCAACGCCGACGCCGTCCGGTCCGGCACCCGTATAATCGACCGCAACCCCCGGACAGTTGCCTGCCTCACGTGGATACGCCTCTGAAACAGCGTCTGATTGGTGCCATCGTGCTGGTAGCGCTGGCCGTGATTTTCCTGCCGATGCTGGTCAAGGGGCCGGCCCCGGACAGTGGCGTGGCCAATGTGCCGATCGCCGCGCCGGATGCGCCAGCCGATGGCCAGTTCGAAACCCGCGAACTGCCGCTGGTTGCGCCGGCGGGCGGTGCCACCGGCCTGCAGACCGGCCAGGCCAAGCCGGTGCCGGATGCTGCCGCGCCGGCCACGCCGCCGACCGTGGACACCTCGCCTGCGGTGGCCGCCGGCAACTACGCGGTCACCTTCGGCGCGTACGGCAGCAAGGCCGACGCCGAGGCGGTGATCGCCTACCTGAAGCGTTCGCAGCTGCCGGGCTTCGCTGAGAGCGCCACCATCAACGGCCGCCAGGCATGGCGCGTGCGGGTCGGGCCGTATGCTGACCGCGCCCAGGCCGAGGCGGCCCGGCTGCAGGCGGTGAAGATCCGTGCCGATGTGAAGGCTGAGGTCATTGCCCTGGATGCGGCGACGGGCAGCAACGCCGCAGTTGCCGCCACCCCGGCGCCTGCGCCGGCGAGTGCGAGCACCCCGGCGGCGGCCACCGCGCCGTCGGCCACTGGCAATCCGGTGCGCAGCGAAAGCCTGCCGCCGAGCACGCCGACCGCCACCACCACCCCGGTGGCCAAGCCGGAACCGCCGAAGCCGGCACCGAAGCCGGAAGCCAAGCCTGAGCCCAAGCCGGAAACCGCGGCCAGCAAGCCGGCGACGGCGCCGACCACACCGGCAGCACCTGCCGCCAGCGGCGTCGGCTTTGCCGTACAGCTGGGCGCGTTCGGTCAGGCCAACGATGCCAATGCCCTGCGCGACAAGGTCCGCGCCGCAGGCTTCAGCGCCTTCGTCGAGCAGGTGCGTACCGACAAGGGCACCCTGCATCGTGTCCGCGTCGGACCGGTGGCCAACCGCGCCGACGCCGAACAGCTGAAGGCGCAGGTCGCCGCCAAGGTCGGCGTGGCCGGCATGGTGCGACCGCACCCATGACCCACGCGCAGCCCCGTTGCCAGCGCCGCCGAAGGAGCGGGGCGCCATGATCGACGTGGTGCTGCTGATCGTGATCGCCGCCTCGGCCCTGCTTGGGATGCTGCGCGGCTTCGTCGGCATCGTCATCGGCACCCTGTCGTGGCTGCTGGCCGCGTGGGCCGCCTTCGCCTTCGGCAATGACGCGGCCCACTGGTGGGCCGCACCGGCTGCACCGGGTGGCGAGCACTTCGTCGGTGGCTACCTGGGGGTCGGCATCGGCGTGATGATCGTGGTCGCGGTGATCGGCATGGTCATCAAGGCCCTGGTCCATCGCAGCATGCTGACCAGCCTGGACCGCCTGCTGGGCGGGGTGCTGGGCGTTGTCCGTGGCGGCCTGATCGCCGCGATCCTGCTGCTGCTGGGCAGTTTCACCCCGCTGACCGCCGAGCCGTCCTGGCAGCGTTCGGCGGTGCGCCCACTGCTGAACCCCACCGTGGCCTGGATGAACAGCAAGCTGCCGCACTGGCAGGTTCCCGGGGCCGATCTGCTGCCCAAGGCCTTGCCGACCGACGCGCTGTCCCCATCTGCATTGATGGAGTTGGGCAAGAACGCAGGCGCCGGGTTGGGAAAGCCGGGCGCGGCAGGCGATAATGGCATCCTCAACCAGGTAGTGGCAGGCAGCGGATGGCTGCGGCCTGCGAAAGCGGAACAGGGCGATTCCTACGATCCGGCCGAAGTGCGTCCGGACGCCCCAGCACTGCCGGACAGTATCGAGCCGGGCGATCCGGCCAATGTCGACCGCGCGCGCGGCGACCACCGCGGCCAGGTACGGCCACCTTCCTTGTAACTGGGCACAGCCCAGCGGAGACCTCGCACCATGTGTGGCATCGTCGGAATCGTCGGCAACCAGAACGTCGCCGGGCAGTTGTATGACGGCTTGACCGTTCTCCAGCATCGCGGCCAGGATGCGGCGGGCATCGCCACCGTCAATGGCAGCCGCCTGCGGGTGCAGAAGGCCACGGGCCTGGTCCGCGATGTGTTCGATGCACGCACCATGTCCACCCTGGAAGGCAGCGTCGGCATCGCCCATGTGCGTTACCCGACCGCGGGCTCGGAAGGCATGGACGAGGCACAGCCGTTCTATGTCAATTCGCCGTACGGCATCGCGCTGGCCCACAACGGCAACCTGATCAACACCGAGGCGCTGCGCCAGCAGGTGTTCGAGCAGGACCGCCGCAACGTCAACACCGATTCGGACAGCGAAGTGCTGCTGAACGTGTTCGCCTACGAACTGGAGCAGCAGCGCCAGCTCAGCCCGGAAGCCGCGATCCGCGCGGTGGCCGGCGTGCACCGTCGCTGCAAGGGCGGCTATGCGGTGGTCAGCGTGGTGCTGGGCCTGGGCCTGGTCGCCTTCCGCGACCCGCATGGCATCCGTCCGCTGGTGCTGGGCAAGCGCAGCCACGCCGAAGGCGATGAGTACATCGTGGCTTCCGAATCGGCCGCGCTGGACGTGCTGGGCTTCCAGCGCGTGCGCGACGTGCAGCCGGGCGAAGCGCTGGTGATCACCGCGCGTGGCGAGCTGTTCTCGGAGATCTGCGCCGAGCCGGCCGAGCACACCCCGTGCATCTTCGAATACGTGTACTTCGCGCGCCCGGATTCGATGATCGACAACGTCTCGGTGCACAAGGCGCGCATGCGCATGGGCATCAAGCTGGGCGAGAAGATCCTGCGCCTGCGCCCGGACCACGACATCGACACCATCATCCCGATTCCGGATACCTCGCGCGATGCCGCGCTGGAGATCTCCAACGTGCTCGGGGTGAAGTACCGCGAAGGCTTCATCAAGAACCGCTACATCGGCCGCACCTTCATCATGCCGGGCCAGGGCGAACGGGTGAAGTCGGTGCGCCGGAAGCTCAACCCGATCCACCTGGAGTTCCGCAACCGCGTGGTGCTGCTGGTGGACGACTCGATCGTGCGTGGCACCACCAGCCAGCAGATCGTGCAGATGGCCCGCGATGCGGGCGCGCGCAAGGTCTACCTGGCCAGCGCCGCGCCGCCGGTGCGTTACCCGAACATCTACGGCATCGACATGCCAGCGGCCGAAGAGCTGGTCGCGCACAACCGCACCGTGGAAGAGATCGAAGCCCACCTCGGCTGTGACTGGCTGATCTACCAGGACCTGGAAGACATGGAAGCGGCGGTGAGCGAGGGCAATCCGGCGCTGCGCAACTTCGATTCGTCCTGCTTCAATGGCCATTACCCGACCGGCATCGAGCCGGGCTACTTCGAGCGCATCCAGCAACTGCGTTCGGATGACGCCAAGCACAAGCGCCGCGCCTGAGGTCCAGGCGTGGTTGACGTGCCCGACGTCGGAGGCGATCTGCTGCGCGCCGCGCAGCAGTGCCTGGCGGAAGCCGACCCGCTGCGCAAGGTCGCGCTGACCCAGGCTTATGCGGCCGCGTTCCGTGCCGGCCGCCTGAAGGTGGCGGCCGATGCGCCGTCGCCGGAGCCGATCCGCATGCCGGGCCGGCCGGCGAAGCTGGTGCTGGTGCATCCGCGCGAAGTGCCGCGGCGCGGACTGGGCGGGGTGGAAGGGCGTGCCGCCTTCATCCACGCCATCGCCCATATCGAACTCAACGCGATCGACCTGGCCTGGGATGCGGTGTATCGCTTCCGTGGCCTGCCGTCGGCGTTCCATGCCGATTGGGTGAGTTGTGCCGACGACGAATCGCGGCACTTCATGCTGCTGCGCGAACGCCTGCAGGCACACGGCCATGATTACGCCGATTTCCCCGCGCACAACGGCCTGTGGGAAATGTGCGAAAAGACTGCGCATGACGGTCTGGCACGCATGGCATTGGTGCCGCGGGTACTGGAAGCACGTGGCCTGGACGTGACTCCGGGCATGATCGAGAAACTGCGCAATGTCGGTGACGCTGAAACCGCCGACGTGCTGGAGGTGATCCTGCGTGAGGAAGTGGCGCACGTCGCTGCGGGTTCGCGCTGGTTCCGCTGGCATTGCGACCGTGCCGGTATCGAGCCGCGCGCACGCTTCAAGGAGCTGCTGGTCGAATACGCTGGCGGCTATCTGTATGGCCCCTTCAATCTGGAAGCGCGCCTGCTGGCCGGCTTCGATGCTGACGAACTGGCCAACCTGGTCGAGCAGGCCGGCTGAAAAGGGACGGAGGGGATTAAGTCGTTTGTGCCTCAAACGACTTAATCCCCTCCGTCCCTTTTTTGCTTCACCCGTTTGGCAGCACCACGCGTCTGCCATCCACGGTCGGCCGGTTGATGTAGAACAGGCCGGGCCCTGGCCGGTAGGGCAGTTCGCTCACCCCGGCATCGGCGGCATAGGTCAGTGCGGTATCGCCCAGTGCATCGAAGTTCCAGTGCGCCGACTGCATCAGGTAGCGCCGTCGCAGCAGTGCCTCCTGGGTCGGGGTCAGCGCCTGTCCGGCCACCAGTCGCCGTGCGATCGGCAGCAGCGCGGAGGGGAGCGCCCAGCCTGGAACATCGGCTGCATCGGCACGCCACTGCACGCCGGCATCGCGTGCGTGCTGCTGCATCACCTGCAGGGCAATCAGCTGGTACCGCCAGTCGATGCGCCGGCGCAGCACCACCGCAGCAGTCACGTACAGCACCGGTGACAGCAGGACGCTGCGGCTGCCTGCACGACGCTGCTGTTGCCACTGGTGCCAGACATCGACCCACACTTCCTTCTGGTCCGCGCCCAGCTGTTGCCGCCAGCGCTCGGCATCGGCCTGCGCTTCGGCATAGGCCGTGGTCGCCTGCAGCACCGTCAGGGGCGGAATCTGGTAATCGGCAACGGCCGTGCGACGCAGCTGCTGCCGACGTGGACGACTGAGCAGCTTGGGGCCTTCTTCGATCTGGTTGTAGCCACCGCCGATGTTGGCGTGCACGCCCGGCAGTGCGATTTCAGTGAAGGGAGGCGCCACGCTGGTGAGTGGATAGTGCTGGCGGTGTTCGTCGCGTGCAGTCAGCTGCAGCACCTGGCCGGCGATACCGGTACGCAGTGCCAGCCGTGGCTGCTCATCGGCGCGGCCGCCATTGACCGCAACCACGGTGTCGAACAGGCCGATGAAGCGCAGTGCCGGTGTTGCCGCAGTGAAATCACCAGCACAGGCCAGGCCGGATGACTGCAGCAGTTGTCGCCAGCGTGCGTTGTCCCAGGCCTGCAACTGGTTGGCGATATCGCGTGCAGCGGCGGCACCGCGCGAATAGCCGAACAGGTCCAGCTGCACGCGCCGCAGCGGTTGCCGCCAGCGTGTGGACAGCTCGGTCAGCGCGACCGGCAGCAGCACCTGCAGCGCGCGTTGCACTTTCGCCCGCACGCCGCTGGCGCCGATACCGAAGGCCAGGCCGATCAGGTCGTCGTCTGCATCGTCGCGGGTGCCGACGCCTTCCACATAGATCGACAGCGATGCAGTCGCCAGCGTATCGCGGCGGCTATCCGGGTACAGCTGCTGCAGACGGGCGATGTTGGTCAGGCCGTTGTCGTAGCTGCTGGTCAGCCGGCTCTGGTAGGTCGAATCGTCGTCGGCGCGCAGCTGGGCCGGGCGTGGCTGTGGCAGCTGCGGGCGACCGCGTTCCAGATTGTGTGCGTTGTTGCGGGTGCCATCGAAGAACAGGCCGATCCGCAGCAAGCCGACATCTTCGTCCGTGTCCTGCGGTGGTGCCATGTGCATTCCCCGTCGTGGCTGCGTCACGGTAGCGCGAAAGCGGTGTGTTGGCGAAGTGTAGTGACGCTTTTGACCTGACTGAACGCAGATGCGGTCGATCACAGTTCCTGATTTTCATTCCCATCTTCTATTGAATTCACACGACCCGCGCAGGCCAGATGGCCAGACCCGGCAAACCCGGGCGTGCTGCATCAACGCTGTTCACATCATTCAAGGAGCGACGCAATGTTGTCCAGATCGATTGGCAAAGCGGCAGGTGGCCTGGTGTTGGGGTTGTCGGTGGCGGCGGCTGCGCATGCCGCACCGTTGTTCGAGCCGGTGACGGTACTCAGCCGTGCAGCGGCAGGCAGTGAACCCGCCCTGGGGAAACTGCTGGCGACGCCGTCCACGGCGACGGTGCAGGAAGTACGTGTGGATGCGGCGGCCACCGCGCAGCCACAGCTGGAGTTCGAGCTGCTAGGCCAGCGCGTACAGGCGGTGCGCAGCAAGGTCGAGTCGCTGCCCGATGGCGGCAGCATCTGGTATGGCCAGTTCCGTTCGCCGTCCGATCGGCTGACCGCTGCCACTTCGAACGGCCAGGATGATCCTGGTAATTCAGTGATCCTGGTACGTTCGGGCAACACCGTCACCGGTTCGATCCGCAAGGATGGCAAGCTGTATCGCCTGCGTCCGCTGGGCAATCGCCATGTGCTGGTGGAAGTGGACGAGTCGCGGATGCCGGCCGACCATCCGGCCGACTACAACCAGCTGCCGAAGATTCCGATGGGCAACAACGATCGCATCGGCATCGCACAGGCCTCGTCCGGTACGCCGGCGACCATCCGCGTGCTGGTAGTGGCGACCAACGCTGCCGTGGCGGCCTATGGCGGCAACATGCAGTCGCTGGTGCAACTGGCGGTAGCCGAATCCAACCAGGGCTACGTCAACAGCAACGTTGGCATCACCCTGCAGCTGGCCGGCTACGAGACCACCAGCTACACCGAGTCGGGCAACTTCACCACCGACCTGACCCGCTTCCGCAACACCAGCGACGGCTACATGGACAGCATCCATACCAGCCGTAACAACACCGCTGCCGACGTCGGCGTACTGCTGATTAACAACACCAGCTATTGCGGGTTGGCCTCGGGCATCGGTTCCACCGCATCGACCGCGTTTGCCGCGGTGTACTGGGATTGCGCCACCGGCTACTACTCGTTCGCCCATGAAATCGGCCACCTGCAGAGTGCACGGCACGACATCGCCAGTGATCCCAGCACCTCGCCCTACGCCTATGGCCACGGCTATCGTTATGAGCCGGCGAGCGGATCGCGCTGGCGCACGATCATGGCCTATGACTGCTCGGCCGGCTGCCCGCGGCTGAACTACTGGTCCAATCCGAACATCAGTTACAACGGTGTGCCGATGGGCATCGCCAGCAGTGCCGACAACCAGCGCGTGCTGGTCAACACCAAGGCCACCATCGCGGCCTTCCGCTGAGTCCAGGCGCCGACCAGGGTCGGCGTCTACCAGGGCGCGTGCACCTGCTCTGGTAGATGCCAACCTTGGTTGGCACCCTGCGATCCATCATTCGCGGCTGAGCGTATCCAGGGTCCAGCCATTGGCGTCCACGCGCAGCACCGAACCCTGTTCGTACCAGTCGCCCAGCACGATACGGGTGCAGGCACGGCCACCGGCCTGCAGTGCATGGATGGCCGGGCGATGGGTGTGGCCGTGGATCATGGTGTCCACGCCGTGGCGCACGAAGGTGGCATCGACTTCGGCCGGGGCCACGTCGGTCACGTTCTCGAACGTCGCACGATCACCCTGCTTCATTTCCGACTGGCGGGCCTGGCTGGTTTCGCGGGCCTTCTGTGCGAACGCGATGCGCGCGGCCAGCGGCTGCGACAGGAACTGCGCCTGGAACGCGGGATCGCGTGTCTGTGCGCGGAACTGCTGGTAGGGAATGTCATCGGTGCACAGCAGGTCGCCGTGCTGCAGCAGCACCGGGCGGCCGTACAGCTCGATCACGCACGGGTCGGGCAGGATGCGCAGGCCGGCGCGGCGTGCGTAGTCCTCGCCGAGCAGGAAATCGCGGTTGCCTCGGATGAAGTATGCAGGCACGCCGCTGTCGGTCAGCACCTTCAACGCATCGGCCACCGCATCGGCGGCGGGCGAGGGGGTGTCGTCGCCGATCCAGGCTTCGAACAGGTCGCCGAGGATGTACAGCGCATCGGCGGTGGGCGCCTGCTCGCGCAGGAAGCGCAGGAACAGGTCGGTGATCTCCGGACGGCTGGGGTCCAGGTGCAGGTCGGAAATGAACAGCGTGGTCATGCCTGCATTCTAGGGCATCCGCCCGCCGGGGATGCCGCTGCGCTCGCCGGGCGCGGCCCGGCGCTACCAAGGGACCGCTGCGCTCGCTGGGCCTGGCCCGGCGTTGCCCGGGAATCGTATGCTGACCGGTAGCGCCGGGCCATGCCCGGCGGAAAGCACCTCACACCGGCAGTGGCAACCAGGCCAGGCTGGCCGCGGCCAGCAACGCGGCGATGCCGGTGGCAGCGAGGACGTCGCTGGGGTAGTGCAGGCCCAGCACCACCCGCGACAGCGCCACACCGACGGTGAACGGCACCAACAGCGGCGCCAGCCACGGGTAGTAGGCCAGTGCGACGATGGTGAAGGACACCGCGTGCAGGGTGTGCCCGGAGGGGAAGCTGAATTCGTCCAGCGGTGCCACCCAGGCGCGGATGCGCAGGTCGGCGGCATACGGGCGCGGGCGCCGGGTCCAGCGCTTCAGGCTCTTGTACAGCAGCAGCGCGGCCAGGCCGGTGGCGGCCATGTGCACCGAGGCGCGCAGGCCGTCGAAGCCGTCCAACACCACCAGCGCGCCCATCAGGACATACCAGAACACGCCATCGCCGAGCCGGCTGATGACCGAGAACAGGCGGCGCACGCGGCGGCGCCGGCAGTAGTGGTTGGCCCGCCGGCACAGCCGTGCTTCGCGGCCGGCCAGCAGCTCAAGCGGCGTGGTGCGCATGGCCGCTCCTCCGTGACTGGGCCAGCTCGGCCAGCAGGGCATCGAACTCGGCCACCACCTGCTGCGGATGCAGGCGTTTCATCGCCTGCGCGGCGTTGCTGCCCAGTGCGTGGCGCCGCGCATCATCAGCGGCCAGTTGCACCGCCGCTTCAATGAACTGCTCGTCGTTGTCCACCGCTGCGCCGTTCTCGCCGTTGCGCAGGTACTCGCGCGCGGCGCCGTAGTCGAAGGCCACGGTTGCCAGGCCGCTGGCCATGCTTTCCAGGGTCACGTTGCCAAAAGTCTCGCTGCGGCTGGGGAACAGGAACAGATCGCCGCTGGCGAAGTGTTGTGCCAGGGCATCGCCGCGCTGGATGCCGCAGAAGATGAAGTCGGGGTTTTCATGCGCCAGTTTTTCGCGGGCCGGGCCGTCACCGACCCACACGAAACGCGCCTTCGGCCGGATCTGCTGCAGCCGGCGGAACGCCTTCACGGCCAGCCCGAGGTTCTTTTCCGCGGCGATCCGCCCGACGTAGATCGCTACCAGGCCATTGCCGTCCACGCCCCATTCCTCGCGCAGCGCAGGGTCACGACGGCTCGGATCGAACTGCTGGCTGTCGACTGCGCGCGCCAGCAGGCGCACGCGTTCGAATCCCTGCTCGCCCAGGAACTGCTGCAGCTCGCGGGTCGGCACCAGGGTCGCATCGGCCTGGTTGTGGAAGCGGCGCATCCAGCGCATTGCCGCTGCCTGCAGCCAGGCCACGCCGTAGTCGGGCAGGTACTCGTCGAAGCGGGTGTGGAAGCCGCTGGCGACCGGGATGCCGAGGCGGCGCGCGGTGCGCAGTGCCGACCAGCCCAGCGGGCCCTCGGTGGCGACGTAGACCGCATCCGGGCGCTGCTGCTGCCAGTGGCGGCCAAGCCGGATCGGTGCTGGCAGGCCGAAGCGCAGGCCGGGGTAGCGCGGTAGTGCAGCGCCCGGGACCAGCAGGGTGCCGGGTGCCGAATCCAGCGCTTCGCTGGCCTGGCGTGGCCGGATCAGGTCGATGTCATGCCCCGATGCGCGCAGTCCCTGTTCCAGGCCCTGCACGGTGAGGGCAACGCCGTTCACTTCCGGCGGATAGGTCTCGGTGACGATGGCATAGCGCATGGCGGGCCTCCGGGTTTCCGGCATGCTCGGGCCTGGCGATGTAGCCGATATGACCGCTTTGCGACCGCCAGATGACGTAGCCCTGGGAGCATGAAACCACGGCCCCGAAGGGCCGTGGCGTAAACGCTCATGCTGTGCAGTGGATCAGAAGCGCTGCTGGTATTTCATGTAGATGAAACGGCCGATGTCAAAGCCGCCGTAGTAGGAGAAATTGGCACTCGGCTGGCTGTACATGACCGGACCCTGGCGGCCGAACACGTTGTTGGCGCCGACCGAAACCGTGGCATCCCACGGCAGGTTGTAGCGTGCCTGCACGTCGTGGAAAGTGACCGATCCGCGACGGTTGTAGTCACGCGTACCACTGAACCACGGTGCGCGCTGGTCCGTGTGCGAGCATTCGTTCGGATAGTCCGCCAGGCCCAGGCAGCGTTCCTTCACTGCGGAGAAATAGCGCAGGCTCCATGTGAGGCCGAAGTCGCCACGCTCCCAGCCCAATGATGCGTTGGAGCGAACACGGAAGCCGATTCCATCGTTGGTGGCGATGCCATTGCTGGGAATCGGCGGTACATCCGCCTCGTTGGTAGTCCGTTCTTCCGCAGCAACCACATAGGTGGTCTTCCAGTCCGCGCTCAGCGTGCCCCAGGACGTTTCGATCTTGTGGCCGACTTCCAGGTCATAGCCTTCGGCCTGGCGGAAGCCGCTGTTGCGGCTGCCATAGTTGAGCTTGTTGACGATGCCCAGTTCCGGATCGCGGGTGAAACTGCCGCAGCGCTCGGCAATGCCCAACTCGTAGCAGTCACGAAGGATGTCGTTGGGGTGGTCGGCGACGATGGTGTTGTCGATGCGGATCTTCCACCAATCCAGCGCGATGTTCAGCCCTTGGGCGAACGAGGGGCTCCAGACCAGGCCCAATGTGCGGCTGGTTGAGGTTTCCGGCTGCAGGTCGGGATTGGAGCCGTTGGTGAAGGGCAGGGGGGTCTGCCCGCTGCTGCCGGTGATCGGTTCATTGCCCTGGCCGAGCTGGCGGTAGCTGTCCGCATTGGCAATGTCGGCGGCGCAGCGTGCACGCACTTCCGGACTGCTGGCCGCAGCGCCGTAGACGGTGTCGCAAGGGTCACGGAAGCCGGTGGTGAAGGTCTCCGAACCACCGCCGTACAGGTTGGAAATGGTCGGTGCGCGGAAGCCCTGGGCCCAGGTGCCGCGGACCAGCAACTGGTCGATCGGCTTCCAGGTGAAGCCGAACTTGCTGTTGAGGGTACCGCCGAAGGTGGTGTAGTCCGAGTAGCGGGTCGCAGCGCTCAGGCTCAGCTCACGTGCACCGGCCAGGTCACGCAGCACCGGCACGCTCAGCTCCAGGTACGCCTCGTCGACACGATAGCCGCCGCCGGTAGGACCTGCGGCCAGGTTGGTGGTGGCGCCGGTCTGTGCCAGTGCATCGGGGATGAAACGTCCATCTTCGCGACGGCTCTCGGCACCGACGGCGAAGCCCAGCTCACCGGCCGGCAACGTGGCGAGGCTGCCGCTGAGGCTGGCGAACAGGTTGCGGGTGGTGGTACGGCCACGGGTGAGTTCTTCCGGGAACAGCCAGTCCTGCAGTTCCGGATTGCCGGTCAGGCCATAGGGATCATCCTGGCCATACGGAACCAGCGGGTTCCAGGGCTTGCAGCCGGCGATTGGCGCCTCCGGCGTACCGCATTCGACCTTGCCGGTTGCCGGGTTGTAGAACGAGGGGCCGGTGGCATCGGCAACGCGCTGCTTGTGCAGGTTGCCGGTAGCGCGCTGGATCAGTTCGCTGCGGTTGTACTGGTAGCCTGCTTCCCAATCGAAGTCACGACCGCCGAACGCGAAGCTGCCTTCGAATGCAGCAACACCCTGCCAGGTGGTCAGTTCGCTGACGCTGACGCGTGGGATCTCCCAGGTGCGGCGGTTCCAGTGCACGTCGCTGGGGCTTTCATGGCCATGGTGGCTGCCGAACGGGTTGAACCAGCTGTCGGCGGACATCGGCGTGATGCCGGCGACAGCGGACTGGAACGGATAGCCCGCGATCTGGCGGGTGGTGGTGCGCCGGTTGTAGGCCAGCTGGGTGTTGAAGCGGACCTGCTCATTGAGATCCATGCGTGCGTCGACGAAGATCGAGTCGCGCTTGATCGGCGTCTGCAGATGCATCTGCTCGTTGCTGTTGCTGACATCACCGGTGAATGGCGTATTGTCGCTGAGGTGGAAACTGTCCGGGCCTCCCGGCTGGCTGCCACGGTCGAGCGAATAGCTGCAGCCGCGGCTGTTGCTGCAGCCTGGGCCCTTGAAACCGGTGATGCGGCCCCACTGGCCGACCGTCGTCCAGCCATCGGCCGGATGACCGTCGGTGTAGGTGTAGGCGCTGAAGCCACGGTCCTTCGCCCACACGCCCTTTTCTTCGACATGCTCGGCGGCGATGCTGATCGAAGCGCGTTCGTTCGACCAGCCGGCCACCACGTCGTACTGGGTGCGGGCGCCGTCGCCCTCGCTGTACTGGCCGTGGTAGACGCTGGCGGTCACGCCCTCGACGTTGCGGCGGGTGATGATGTTGACCACGCCGGCCATCGCATCGGAACCGTAGATGGCCGAGGCGCCATCCTTGAGGACTTCTATGCGCTCCACGGCAGCGGCAGGAATGCTGGAGATGTCCTGGTAGCCAGAGGTGGTCATGCCCAGGCGCTTGCCATTGACCAGCACCAGGGTGCGCTGCGGGCCGAGGCCGCGCATGTCCACGTAGCTGCCACCAGAGGCCTCGCCCGCGCTGAGCGGGCTGGCACGGCTGAGGGCAGGGCTGCCGGTCGCGGTCAGGTTCTGCAGGATGTCGGCAACCGAGTTGAAGCCCTGTCGCTCGATGTCGGCACGGCTGATGGTCAGCACCGGTTGCGCGGTTTCCAGGTCGACCTGGCGGATGCGTGAGCCGGTGATCTCGATGCGGTCCAGCGTGGTGGCTTCCGGGGCCTGCTGGGCGAGTGCAGGAGCGGCCAATGCGGTGGTTGCGGTCATCGCCAGCACGCGGCGGATCGCCAACCCCAGTTCGGGAATACGGATGATCATGGGTCTCTCTCTCTTCGAAGTCTTCGGTGCGCTGCCAAGCCGGACGGCGCCAATACCACCGCAGGCGGTGGACGTTCGAACCTAGTGAAGGTCTGTCGGGAGAGGTATGGGAAACCGATGAAAATGCGCCGGGTGGTTATGTCGCTTCTGCACAAATCGACATGGAATCAGTCGATTGCCGAGGAGTCTGCGATGACCGAGGCAGAGGAACATGCATCTGTCCTCGGGTTTGGAAACGTCAATGGCGATGCAGATAACGTCAGACTGCGCGGGCCGAAAAAAACCACGGCCCCGAAGGGCCGTGGTCGTGGAGCGTCAACAGCGCGGATGGATCAGAAGCGCTGGGTGTACTTCATGTAGATGAAACGACCGATGTCGTAGCCGCCGTAGTACGAGAACACCGAGCGCGGCTTGGTGTACATGACCGGGCCCTGCTTGTCGAACACGTTGTTGGCGCCGACGGAGACGGTGGCGTCCCACGGCAGGTTGTAGCGGAACTGCACGTCATGGAAGGTCACCGCGCCACGCTCGTTGTAGTTGCGTGCGCCCTTGTACCACGGCGCGATCACGCCCGGATCCGAGCACTCGTCGGCGTACTTGGTCGGGTTGACGCACTGTTCCTTGACGCTGGAGTAGTAGCGCGCGGTCCAGCTCACGCCGAAGTTCTCCAGATCCCAGCCCACGGTCAGGTTGGAACGTACGCGGAAGCCGATGCCCGTGTTGGTCACGATGCCGTTGCTGACGGTAGGCACGATCGTGCTGTCGTTCGACGAGCGCGAGATGTCCTTGGCCACGTAAGTGGTCGACCACGAGGTGCTCAGCTTGCCGTAGTCGGTTTCCAGGCGGTACGACAGGTCCATGTCGTAGCCTTCGACCTCGGCGAAGCCGGCATTGCGGCCGCCGAACTTCAGGCCGGTGACGATGCCGTTGGACGGATTGCGGGTGAAGCGCGCGCAACGATCGGCCAGGCCCTGCTCGTAGCAGTCGATCAGGATCTGGTTCGGGCTGTCATCGACGATGGTGTCGTCGATGCGGATCTTCCACCAGTCCAGCGAGACATTGAGGTTGCTGACGAAGGTCGGGCTCCAGACCACGCCCAGGGTGCGGCTGGTCGAGGTTTCCGGCTTCAGGTTCGGGTTCGAACCACCGATGAACGGGGTCGGCGTAGCGGCGACCGAGCCTTCCGTCGGCTTGTTGCTGCTGTCCAGCTGGCGGAAGTTGGCGACATCGGCGATGTCCCTCGCGCAGCGGGCACGCACTTCGGCGCTGCTCTTGGCCGAACCGTACTTGCTGTCACACGGATCCGAGAAGTTGGCGAAGGTTTCCGAACCACCGCCGTACAGGTCGGAGATGGTCGGGGCACGGAAGCCCTGCGCCCAGGTACCGCGCACCAGCAGCTGGTCGATCGGCTTCCATTTGAAGCCGAACTTGCTGTTGAGGGTGTTGCCGAAGGTGTTGTAGTCCGAGAAGCGGGTCGCGGCGTTGAGGCTCAGCTCACGTGCGCCCGGCAGGTCGGCCAGCACCGGAACATTCAACTCCAGGTAGGCTTCCTTCACCTTGTACGAGCCACCGGTCGGGCCAGCGGCCAGGTTGGTGGTGGCACCGGTCTGGGCCAGCGCGTCCGGCACGAACTTGCCGGTTTCTTCGCGGTTTTCCACGCCGAAGGCAAAGCCCAGGTCACCGGCAGGCAGGGTGAACAGGCTGCCGCTGATGGTGGCGAAGGCGTTCTTGGAGGTGGTGCGGCCAGTCGCGTTCTCGGCCGGGAACAGCCAGTCCTGCAGGGCCTGGTTGTTGGTCATGCCATACGGGCTGTCCACGCCGTACGGAACCAGCGGATTCCACGGCAGGCAGCCGGCGATCGGCGCACCCGGCTTGCCGCATTCGACCTTGCCGGTGCTGGCGTTGTAGTACGACGGACCGGTGGCGGCCTGTACGCGGCCCTTGTGCAGGTTGCCGGTGGTGTGCTGGCGCAGCTCGTTCTTGTTGTACTGGTAGCCCACTTCCCAGTCGAAGTAGCGCTCACCGATCTCGAACGAGCCGTCGAACGCGGCCACCGCGCGGTAGGTCTTCAGTTCGCTGGTGCTGGTGCGCGGCAGCTCCCACAGGCGACGGTTCCACTTCACTTCGGTCGGCGTGGCATAGCCATGCTGGTTGCCGAACGGGTTGAAGTAGCTGTCGATCGACATCGGGTTGATCTTGGCGACGTCGACATCGAACGGATAGCCGGCGGTGACGCGGGTCGAGCTGCGCTTGTTGTAGCCCAGTTCGGCCTTGAAGCGCACGTTGTCGGTGATGTTGGCCTGGCCCGAGAAGTACAGCGAATCACGCTTGATCGGATAGCTCAGGTGCATCTGATCATTGGTGTTGCTGACGTCACCGGTGAACGCGGTCGGATCGGTGAAGTGGTAGTTGGCCGGGTTGGTCGGGTCGCTGCCGCGGTTGAGTGCGTAGTTGCAGCCTTCCTTCGCATTGGTGCAGCCCGGGCCACCCTTCACGCCAAAGAACTGGCCCCACTGGCTGTTGGTGGTCCAGCCGTCGGTCGGGTGGCGGTCGGTGTTGCTGTAGCGGCTGAAGCCACGGTCACGCGCCCACACGCCCTTTTCTTCGGAGTGTTCGGCGGCGAAGGTGGCCGAGAAGCGGTCGTTGGACCAGCCGGCAACCACGTCGAAGCGATCACGTGCGCCGTCGCCTTCGCCGTACTGGCCATGGTAGACGTTGGCGGTGATGCCAGTGACGTTGGTGCGGGTGATGATGTTGATCACGCCGGCCATCGCGTCGGAGCCGTAGATGGCCGAGGCGCCGTCCTTCAGGACTTCAATGCGCTCCACTGCCGACACCGGCAGGGTCGACACGTCCTGGAAGCCGGAGGTGCTGATGCCCAAGCGCTTGCCGTTGACCAGCACCAGCGTGCGCTGGGTGCCGAGGTTGCGCATGTTGACGTAGGTACCACCGGCGTCTTCACCAGCCGACAGCACGTTGGCGCGGCTGATGGTCGGGCTGCCCATTGCGGTGACGTTCTGCAGGATGTCCGATACCGAGCTGAAGCCCTGGCGTTCGATGTCCAGGCGGGACAGGGCCAGCACCGGCTGGGCGGTTTCGACGTCGACCTGGCGGATGCGCGAACCGGTGATCTCGATGCGATCCAGGGTGGTCGGTGCAGCGTTGCTGCTCTGGGCGAAGGCGGGCAGGGCAGCCAGCGTTGCGGTGGTCGCCAGGGCGTAACGGATGGCCTGGCCCAGCGCGGTGGTACGTGAAGTCATTAACGATCTCTCTCTCAGGTCGTACACGAGACGCCACTCCGGGCGTCGATGAAGCCGGTCGTTAATCAGACCGACGACCGATAGTAGTCTCGTTGGTTAATGTCCTGTAAAGAGAACGTGTCGAAATTTGTCGTTTCTCATCACGTCATTTCACGAAAAATGAACAAAAGCAGATGCTTAAGTTGTTGACGTGGGCGTGCAGGTCGCTTTCAACTGCTGCGATGCAGCAGGAATTGCGCGAAAAACGCGCAGAACGCGGCGCGTAATGACGCGCCTGTCCTGGGGTGTGGGGGGTCAGGCCACGAACGGACGGAACTGGATGCCCAGGCCGGCGATGCCGTCGGTTTCGCCGATCAGGTCGGCCCGCAGCAGCGGGCGGGCATCGATGAACGCCTGCGGCACGATCAGCGACAGCCGGTTGTCGTCCGCGGTCAGCTCCAGCCCCGGCATCGGGTCGTCCTCGTGGGCGCGGTTGAGCAGCACCGCCAGGCGCAGCAGCGCGGCCAGCCTGCGCGCGGTCTGCAGCAGGCGTTCGGGCAGGGCATCGAAGGCGGTCTTGGTCACGCTGCGGCGGTGGCTGCGCACCAGCGCGGCCAGCATCTGCTGTTCCTGCCGCGAGAAGCCGGCGATATCCGAGTTCTCCAGCACGTAGCTGCCATGCACGTGGTAGCCGCTGTGGGCGATCATCAGCCCCAGCTCGTGCAGGCGCGCGGCCCAGCCGAGCATGCGTGCGTCGTCGGCGTCGAGCTTCCAGCGTTCCTGCACCTGCTCCAGCAGCGACAGCGCGGTGTCCTGCACGCGGTCGGCCTGCACGGTGTCGATGCCATAACGCTGGGTCAGCGCAGTGACCGATTCGTCACGCAGGTCGTTTTCGCCGGCGCGGCCGACGATGTCGTAGAGGATGCCTTCGCGCATCGCCGCCTTGCTGACCAGCAGCTTCTGCAGGCCCAGTGCCTGGAAGGCGGCCTCCAGCACCAGGATGCCGCCGGCGATGATCGGGCGGCGGTCGCTGGACAGGCCCGGCAGTTCGATGTCGTCGATCTTCTTGGCTTTCAGCAGTTCGTCGCGCAGCTGCGGCAGGGCTTCGGCGGTGATCGCGCCCTTGCTCAGCTTCATGGTCGCGCAGATTTCGCTGATCGCCTTGTGCGTTCCCGATGAACCCAGTGCTTCCTGCCAGCCCAGCGCCCGGTACTTGCTGGCGAAGGGCTGGAACTCGCGGCCGATCTCGGCCAGTGCATCTTTCCAGCGTTTCTTGCTCAGCTTGCCACCCGGGAAGAAACGACGGGTGCTGGCGATGCAGCCGGCCTGCAGGCTTTCGCGCTCCAGGGTCTGCATGCCCATGCCGATGATGAATTCGGTGGAGCCGCCGCCGATGTCGATCACCAGCCGGCGCTGGCCGGGCTTGGGTGGCTGCGCGTGGGCCACGCCCAGATAGATCAGGCGCGCCTCTTCGCGGCCGCTGACCACTTCGATCGCATGCCCGAGCGCGGTCTCGGCCGGAACCAGGAACGATTGCGGCGAGCGCAGCTGACGCACGGTATTGGTGGCCAGCGCGCGTACCTGGTGCGGCGGCACATTGCGGATGCGTTGGCCGAAACGGGCCAGGCACTCCAGCGCGCGCTGTCGCGCGGCGGCGGAAAGTCCACCCTTGCCATCCAGGCCATCGGCCATGCGCACCGTTTCGCGCAGGCGGTCGATCACCCGCAGCTGGCCGAGCGTGTAGCGCGCGATGACCATGTGGAAACTATTGGAGCCAAGGTCGATGGCGGCCAGCAGGTCGCCATCCTGCAATGCGGGCGGAGTCGTGGTGGTATGCGGCATGGACGAATGTTAGCCGAAGGGGCGGTGTGCTCGTCACCGCGCGACCTTCACATTTTGGAAGAGGGGAGTGCGGCAGGGCTGCGCCCTGCACCTGCAGAGGCAACGTCAACGTCAAGAGCTGGCTATCCGTGGGATGGCGGGGTAGGTCCGGTTGAGGGGGACGCTGTAAACCCGTCCATGGGGGCTTGGTCGCCGCATCCATGCGGCTCACGCCCCCTCAACCGGACCCACCCCGCCTTCGACAGAATTCCGCGATCTGATGGTGGGTGCCGACCGTTGGTCGGCACTGATCCAATCCCGACCAAAATCGGTGCCTACCGCTCTTGGTAGGTGTCGCCCTTGGTCGACACACCGTGTCAGAGACCCTGCATCAGTGCCATCTGCGCAGAATGCGGTGCCTCGTCGTGGGCCGGGGCACGCTTGTGGTAGATGCCGTCGGCGTCCAGGTCCCAGGCGTTGAGATTGTCATCGAGGTAGTTCTGCAGGACCTCGCGGTAAACCCGCTTGGCCAGTCCCGGGTCGAGGATCGGGAAGCAGGTTTCGACCCGGCGCAGCAGGTTGCGTTCCAGCCAGTCGGCGCTGGCGCAGTACAGCTCCGGTGCGCCGTCGTTGCCGAACCAGTACACACGGCTGTGCTCAAGGAAGCGGCCGACGATCGAGCGCACGCGGATGTTGTCCGACACGCCCGGCACGCCGGGACGCAGGGTGCAGGCACCGCGGATGATCAGGTCGATCTGCACGCCGGCCTGCGAGGCGGCGTACAGCGCGCGCACCACCTGCGGTTCGTTCAGGGCGTTCATCTTGGCGATGATCCGCGCCGGGCGGCCAGCGGCGGCGATGCGCGTTTCGCGCTCGATGCGGCCGAGGATTCCGGTGTGCAGGGTGAAGGGTGATTGCAGCAGGCGCTTGAGCTTCATCTTCGAGGCCAGCCCGGACAGCTGCTGGAACAGCAGGTGCACGTCGTTGCCGATGTCCGGATCGGCGGTGATCAGGCTGATGTCGGTGTACGCGCGGGCGGTACCGCTGTGATAGTTGCCGGTACCCAGGTGCACGTAGCGGCGCAGCTTGCGGCCCTCGCGGCGCACGATCAGCAGCATCTTGGCGTGGGTCTTGTAGCCGACCACGCCATACACCACCTGCACGCCGGCTTCCTGCAGGCGATCGGCCAGGCCGAGGTTGGCCTCTTCGTCGAAACGGGCGCGCAGCTCGACCACCACGGTCACGTCCTTGCCGTTGCGTGCGGCCTGGATCAGTGCGTCGACGATCAGCGAGTCCTTGCCGGTGCGGTACAGGGTCTGCTTGATCGCCAACACGTTGGGGTCGACTGCCGCCTGCCGGATCAGGTCCAGCACGGCGGTGAAGGCATCGAACGGGTGATGCAGCAGCAGGTCCTGACGGGCCGTGGTCTCGAAGATGCCGTCGCTGTCGCGCAAGGTGCGCGGGGTCATCGGCGGGTACTTCAGGTCGGGCTGCGCGATCAGGTCGTACAGCTGGATGATGCGGTTGAGGTTGACCGGGCCGTCGATGCGGTACACCGCGTTCTCGGTCAGGCCGAAATTCTGCAGCAGGGTACGCACGATCTCGCGCGGCATGTCGTGGGCGATCTCCAGCCGCACCGCCGGCCGGTAGCCACGGTCGACCAGCTCGTCGCGCAGGGCCAGTGCCAGGTTCTCTACTTCCTCCTCGTCCACCACCAGTTCGGAGTTGCGGGTGACGCGGAACTGGTAGGCGCCCTGGACTTCCAGGCCCGGGAACAGCTCGTCGACGAAGGTGGACAGCACCGAGGACAGGAACACGAAGTTCTGCGGCCCGCCGAGCTTCTCCGGCAGCTGGATGATGCGCGGCAGCGAGCGCGGCGCACGCACGATGGCCAGGTGGCCGGTGCGGCCGAACGCATCGGTACCCTTCAGCACCACCACGATGTTCAGCGACTTGTTGAGGATCTTCGGGAACGGGTGCACCGGATCCAGGCCCAGTGGTGACAGCACCGGCATGATCTCGTTGCGGAAGTAGGCACGCAGCCAGCGTTTCTGGCGGTGCGTCCAGGAGTGGCGGCCGAGCACGCCGATGCCGGCGTCCATCAATGCCGGGCGCAGTGTCTCGTTCCAGCAGCGGTATTGCTGGTCGACCAGTTCCGCGGCGCGGTCGTGGATGGCGTTGAGGATGGCCTGCGGGCTCATTCCATCCGGCGCCGGTGGCAGGCCGAATTCCTGCGCGTGGCGCACGGCAGCGGCACGGATCTCGAAGAACTCGTCGAGGTTGGTGCAGGAGATGCACATGAAGCGCAGGCGCTCCAGCAGCGGCACCTGCGGGTCCATCGCTTGGGCCAGCACGCGGAAGTTGAAATCCAGCTGCGACAGCTCGCGGTTGATGTACAGCGCCGGGTCGCGCAACGGATCGTTGTCCGGGCTCACGGGGAGGGGGAGGGATCCGAGGCTGCTCATGGCGTCATTCTTCGATGGAGGTCAGGGGGGCGGACTCGCGCGGGCGCACGTGGTCGGCATCGAAATGGCAGGAGAACACCGAGCCCTTGCCGACTTCGCTTTCAATCTCCAGCCGTGCGTGATGCAGGCCGAGGATGTGCTTGACGATGGACAGGCCCAGGCCGGTACCACCGCTCTCGCGCGAACGGCTGCTGGAGACACGGTAGAAACGTTCGGTCAGGCGCGGCAGATGGTTGGCCGGGATGCCATAGCCGGAGTCGCGTACCGCCAGCACCGCGCCATCGCCTTCGCGACGGAACTCGACCGCGATGCGGCCCTCGGCCGGGGTGTAGCGCACCGCATTGGTGACCAGGTTGGAGAACGCACTGTGCAGTTCCTTGGTCGAGCCCTGCAGGTCGACGCCGGCGAGGTCGTCGATGCTGATCTGGTGGCGGCCCTGGCTGTGCGCTTCGGCCTCGCGGCGCAGCGTCGCCAGCATCGGCTGCATCGCCACGGTCTCTTCCTCGCTGTGCTCCTGCGATTCCAGCCGTGACAGGGTCAGCAGGTCTTCCACCAGCTGGGCCATGCGCTGGCTCTGCTTGCGCATCTCTTCCAGCATCGGTCCGGTTCCCGGGAAGTCTTCCGGGTCCATCATGTCCAGGTAGCCGTGGACCACGGTGAGTGGCGTGCGCAGCTCATGTGAAACGTTGGCCACGAAATCGCGGCGCACCTGTTCCAGGCGCAGCAGCTTGCTGACGTCGCGGGCGATCAGCAGCCAGTAGTCCGACGAATAGGGAATCAGGCGCAGGTTGAGGCGGATTGCAGGGTCGACCGGCGAGGGCACGTCCAGGATCGGTTCGGCGTTGCGGCCGCCGGCCAGCCAGTGCGCCAGCGGCATCGGCTGCAGGCGCTCGACCAGTGCCTCGCCGAGATCGCCGGGGTGATGCAGGCCGAGCAGGGCGGTGGCTGCCTCGTTGAACCACTGCACGCGCTGGCTGTTGCGATCCAGCACCACCACCGCATCGGGAAGTGCGGCGGCCGCGGCGCGATAACTGCGCAGCATGTCCAGCAGGCGGCGCTTGCGCACGCGCATCTCCACCTGGTTGCGGTACAGCAGGCGGTCCAACTCGTTCCAGACGCCGGTGCCTTCTTCGGCGGTATCCCAGCGCTGGCGCGCGGTCAGCCGGCGCAGCACGCTGCGCAGCCGCCAGTAATGCCAGGTGAGGGTCGCCAGTGCGCCCAGTGCGATGCACAACCACAGATGACCCGTGAACCACCCCACCAGTCCGGAGAACAGCAGTACCGCGGCGACAGTGGCCAGGGTCTTCAACCAGGCAGAGCGGATGTGGCGGGGCATTGCGATCTCGTCGTTGAGGTGCGGCGGTTCACTGGGGTGAACCGAGGGTTATAGCAGAGTTGCCGGCGCCGGCACCCGCGGGTGCGCGGTGCCGGCACGACGAGACTCAGGTGGAGGTGGAGAAGCGGTAGCCGGCGCCGCGCACGGTCTGCACCATGTTCTCGGCGTTGAACGGTTCCAGCGTCTTGCGCAGGCGGCGGATGTGCACGTCGATGGTGCGTTCTTCCACGTACACGCTGCCGCCCCACACATGGTCCAGCAGCTGGGCGCGGGTGTAGACGCGCTCCGGGTGGGTCATGAAGAAGTGCAGCAGGCGGTATTCGGTCGGGCCGATCGGCACCGGCTGGTCGTTGGCGAACACGCGGTGGGCGGCGCCGTCGATGCGGATCGGGCCAACCGCAACGCTGCCGTCCTCGTCGTCCTCGCGGGCACGGCGCATGACCGCGCGGATGCGGGCCAGCAGTTCGCGCGCCGAGAACGGCTTGACCACGTAGTCGTCAACGCCGGCTTCGAGGCCACCGACGCGGTCGTTCTCTTCGCCGCGTGCGGTCAGCATGATGATCGGCACTTCGCGGGTCAGGGTTTCCTTGCGCCAACGGCGGGCAAGGTCCAGGCCGCTGGTGCCGGGCAGCATCCAGTCCAGCAGGATCAGGTCCGGAACGCGGTCGGCGATCGCGGTCTGGGCCTCGCGGGCGTCGCCGGCGTGGACCGGTTCGTAATCGCCCTTGCGAAGGGCGAAGGCGACCATTTCACGGATCGCGGGCTCGTCGTCGACGATCAGGATGCGTTTCTGCACGAGGACACCGTAGGGCTCGGTTACTGGAGTGGTGCCAGTAGACTACGGTTTGATGACATGTTTGTGACAAACCGGCCGGAACCCGCGCGGATTGCCATCGGCCGGTCATGCAGCGCTCAGCGGCGGTCCAGGTCCGGGTCCTGCACGCCCTGCCGGCGTAGTTCCAGCACGGTGGGGGTGATCGCCTCGATGCGAGCGTCCACCCGGGCCCGGCCCACATAGTCCAGCGCCGGATTGCGCTTGAGCGCCTGCAGCTGCATCAGCGACTGTTCCGGGCGGCCGCTGAGGAACGCCGCCTCGGCATAGGCCTCGCTGGCCCGCACGCTGTCACCAGCCAGTTCGCTGGCGCGGGCATAACGCTGCTGGAAGACCGGATCGTTACCACTTTGCGACAGCAGGGGGCGCAGCATGGCCTGCGCGCGCTGGCCGGCCTCGCGGTTGCCCTGTTCGTTCAGGATTTCGGCATACGTCAGCGCCACCGGGCGGCTGCTGGGGTGCTCACGCAGCAGCTGCTCGAAGCGGCTGTTGGCCTGGGCGGCCTGCCCGGCACGCAGTTCGGCCTCCCCCAGGGCCAGTGCCAGCCACAGGTTGTCCCGGCGGGTCTGCAGCAGGCCCGCCAGCGTCTGCCGGGCCTGCGTGGCGCCGTTGCGACCGCTCCGCATCATGGCCAGGGCCTGGCCATAGCGCTGGGCGTCGTTGAGACCGTCCTTCTGGCGCTTGGCCATGTCCGCATACTCGCGCTCCAGCTCGGCGGTGGAATCCGCGCTGAGCACGCGCAGGCGCTCGCGTGCCCAATCGAAGTCGCCGCTGGCGCCACGGCTGAGCTGGCCCATCGGAATACGCAGCACGCTGCTGGGCAGCAACGGGTTGTTTCCACGCAGCAGCGGTTCGGCCAGGCTGGGGTCTGCCGGGTCCACCCGTTCCTTGCGCTCACCGCTGGGGGTGCTGGTGGTCAGTAGCACCGTGTCCTTCTTCATCTGGTCGGCGCGGGCCTTGGCTTCGCTGATGCGGGTGATGTTGACCGGGTGCGTGCGCAGGAACTCGGGGACGCTGTAGCCGCCCTCGTTGCCGCGCATCGCCGCCGACATCCGCTCGAAGAAGCCGGCCATCGCATCCACGTCGTAGCCGCTGCGCGCCAGCGTGCGGATGCCGAGGCGGTCGGCCTCGGACTCGTTGGAGCGGGTGTAGTTGATCTGGCGTTGCTGCATCAGGCCCATGCCCGAGCTGATCGCGGCCATGGTTGCGTTGCCCGAGGAGGTGCTGTTGCTGGCCTGGGCGGCCACCACGGCTGCCAGCATGCCGAGCAGGATCGGAATCTGGTCGCGCTGGGCGCGCTCGACCCCGCGCAGCACGTGCTGCTGGGTGACGTGGGCGATTTCGTGCGACAGCACGGCGGCCACTTCGTCCTCGCGTTCGGCGGTCAGCACCAGGCCGGCATTGACCCCGATGTAGCCGCCCAAGGTGGCGAAGGCATTGATCTGCCGGTCCTTCATCACGAAGAAGGTGTAGGGCTGGCGTGGCTGGTCACTGTTGGAGCCGAGCCGGGTACCCATGGTCTGCAGCCAGTCGTTGACCAGCGGGTCATCCAGCAGGTAGCCGTAGTTGCGCAGCTCGCGCAGCATCATCGCGCCGTACTCGGCCTGGCGGGCCGGGGTCAGCAGCTCGCCGGCCGAGGAGCCGATGTCGGGCAGCTTCTCCTGGGCCTGGGCCAACGGCATGGCCAGGGCCAGGGTGACGGCGGTAGTCAGCAGCAGGGCTCGCAAGCAGAGGGTCCTCGGGCAGGGCGTGCCAAGCGTGGCAGGGCGGGGGGCAACCATTCGTTAATCCACAGTGTTGCGGCCGTGGCGTGGAAATTCCAGCGCACCGGTACCATATGTAGACCGTCGATCCATCGTGGAGTTTCCCGTGACAGCCCAGACCGCCGGCGGTGCCCCCGCCATCACCATCTATTCCACCGCCGTCTGCCCGTACTGCGTGGCCGCCAAGAACTTCCTGAAGAGCAAGGGCCAGCAATGGACCGAGGTCCGCATCGACCTGGACCCGGTCGAGCGCGAGAAGATGATGGCCAGGACCCGCCGTACCAGCGTGCCGCAGATCTTCGTCGGCGACGTCCACGTGGGCGGCTACGACGACATGATGGCCCTGCACCGTGAAGGCAAGCTCGAGCCACTGCTGGCCGGGCAGGGCCAGGCATGAGCGCGGCCGACGACGGCAGCAAGGACCGCATCGCCGAGTTCACCGATTTCCGCAAGCGCATGAACGAGCGCATCCTGGGCGAGCCGAACCAGGTGGTGCGGCGCTTCTTCGCGCTGGACACGCAGACCTACCAGGCCGGCGCGCTGGACGTGAAGACCAAGGAGCTGCTGGGACTGGTGGCCTCGATGGTTCTGCGCTGCGACGACTGCATCAGCTACCACGTGGCCCAGTGCAAGGACGCCGGGGTGACCCGCGAAGAGTTCTTCGAGACCTTCTCGGTCGGGCTGGTGGTCGGCGGTTCCATCGTCATCCCGCACCTGCGCCGCGCGGTCGACTTCCTCGACCAGCTCGAAGGCGGCGCCGCCGCCCCCGAAGCGCACGCGCACTGAACCTGGCGGGCTCCGGGAACCGGGCCCTGTGGCCCTCCCGGTAGTGCCGGCCGCTGGCCGGCATCCCGTTAACCCGACATGGTCGAGGTTGCCGGCCAGCGGCCGGCACCACCGGACGTGCGAGGCGCCCTCCCCGCGATCCAACAGCCCAGGAGCCCCTTCTTGTTGAAGGGGCGCGCCGACAGGCGGGGGTAGAGGAGGAATGCGCGGGCAATTATGCCTTTGCCGGGGTCAGGACCATGGTCTACTTGGGTAGCCGGGCCCGGCTAAGGCATAATTGCGGGTGAAACTTCCTTTGCGCCGGCGTTTCCGGGCACGTCCGGACGGCGTTTTTCCCCCTGTTCGGAACATCGATCAATGACGCAGAAAATTACGGTCATCCGCGGCGACGGCATTGGCCCGGAAATCATGGACGCTACCCTGTTCGTGCTCGACCAGCTCAAGACTGGCCTGGAGTACGAAGACGCCGACGCCGGCCTGGTGGCCCTGGAAAAGCACGGCGACCTGATGCCGGCGGTGACCCTGGAATCGATCGCGCGCAACAAGGTCGCGCTGAAGAGCCCGCTGACCACCCCGGTCGGTGGTGGCTTCACCTCGATCAACGTCAGCCTGCGTCGCCACTTCGACCTGTACGCCAATGTGCGTCCGGCCCACACCTTCCCGAACACCAAGTCGCGTTTCGACAACGTCGACCTGATCACCGTTCGCGAGAACACCGAAGGCGCCTACCTGGCCGAAGGCCAGGAAGTGTCGGCCGACGGCGAGACCGCCTTCTCCGGCACCCGCATCACCCGCAAGGGCTCCGAGCGCATCGTGCGCTACGCCTTCGAGCTGGCCCGCAGTGTCGGCCGCAAGAAGGTCACCGCGGTGCACAAGGCCAACATCATCAAGTCGACCTCGGGCCTGTTCCTGAATGTCGCCCGTGAAGTGGCCGCACAGTACCCGGACATCGAGTTCCAGGAAATGATCGTCGACAACTGCTGCATGCAGCTGGTGATGCGTCCGGAACAGTTCGACGTGATCGTCACCACCAACTTGTTCGGCGACATCATCTCCGACCTGTGCGCCGGTCTGGTGGGCGGCCTGGGCCTGGCCCCGGGTGCCAACATCGGCAAGGACGCGGCGATCTTCGAGGCCGTGCACGGCACCGCGCCGGACATCGCCGGCCAGGGCAAGGCCAATCCGTGCGCGCTGCTGCTGGCAGCGGCACAGATGCTGGACCATGTCGGCCAGCCGGAAAACGCCGAGCGCCTGCGCAAGGCCATCGTGGCCACCATGGAAGCCAAGGATTCGCTGACCGGCGACCTGGGCGGCAGCGGCACCACCATGAGCTTCGCCAAGGCCATCGCTACCCGCCTGTAAGCGGCCGCCAGACCTCGGTTGGATCCACAGCGGGGCGCCTTCGGGCGCCCCGCTGCGTTTGGACGCCTGTGTAGCGTCGAGCCATGCTCGACTGCTCTTTCAGGGGCCCCAGACGAAAGGCAAAAGCAGTCGAGCATGGCTCGACTCTACAATGCCAGTCTGTGCAAGATTCGCACAGATGATGTGCTTTTACATGGCTGGTTCGTGCGCCATTCGCTCTGCATCATGTGCCCGCTTTCCACCGCACAGGAGCTTGAACATGAACCTCACCGCCTTTGGTCTGGCCAGCCTGATCGGCATGGCCGCCGCTACCCCCGTCACCGCTGCCGAACCTGCCCATCCCACCATCCGCCACATGGCTGGCGCGCCTGTTGCGGCTTCGCTGGATGCGGCGAAGACCGCCGTGCTGGTGATCGACTTCCAGAACGAGTACTTCGACGGCAACGCTGCTCCGGGCTTTGCCGGTGGCCGCATGGTCATCCCCGATGGCGTGGCCGCGCTGCGGCAGGCGAAGCGGGTGGTCGAGTTCGCCGATGCCCACGGCATCCGCGTCATCCATGTGCAGCATGTGTTGCCGGCCGGCGCGCCGCTGTTCGCGCAGGGCAGCGTCAATGCCGCCTTCCATCGCGACCTGCAGCCGCGCAAGGGTGAGACCGTGGTGCAGAAGGACAACGTCAGCGTGTTCGCTGGCAACTCGGCCGCCGTGCTCGACAAGGTACTGAAGGATGCGGGCATCGACACCTTGATCGTCACTGGCCTGCAGACCCATGCCTGCGTGGCCGGTGCCGCCCGCGATGCCGCAGCCGCACCGCGTGGTTACCGGGTGATCGTGGCATCCGATGCAACTGCCAGTCGCGATCTGGACCTGGCCGGTGGCCAGCGCATCGATCATCGCGCGCTGCATGAGGCCTCGCTGGCGCAGATCGAAGACACCTTCGGTGATGTCCTGAGCACCGATGCGATCCTGGCCTTGCCGGTGGTAGCCGGCAAGTAAGCCGCACGCCGCTGTTGCGAAGCCGCTTGATAAGCTGGCGGGGCCCGCATGCCGCGGGCCCCGCCACCTGGAGCTGCCCGCCGATGGATCACTTCGCCGCCCTGCGTGCGCTGCGCGCCATCGTCGACGCGGGCAGTTTCACTGCTGCCGCTGAACGCCTGGGAACCACCCATTCGGCGATGTCGCGGCAACTGCGGCAGTTGGAAGAGCACCTGCAGGTTCGACTGCTCGATCGCAACAGTCGCCGGCTGTCACTGACCGAGGCCGGTCGCGATTACTACCGCGAGGCGGCAGCGCTGCTGGATCGCCTGCAGGAAGCCGACGATCGTGCGCGTGCCGGGCAGGCACAGCCCAGCGGCACGGTACGCATCAGCGTGCCGCAGGTCGTGGCCAGCCAGGAGTTGCCGCATTGGCTGCCGTCGTTCCTGCAGCGCTACCCGCAGGTGACGCTGGATCTTTCTGCCGACGACCAGCTGGTCGATGTGGTGGGCGGTGGTTTCGACCTGGCGCTGCGCATCGCGGCTTCGTTGCCGGACAGCCAGCTGGTCGCGCGCGAACTGGCCAGCTGCCCGCGCATCCTGGTCGCTGCACCGGCCTATCTGGCGCGGCACGGTCTACCCCGCCAGGCTTCGGATCTCGCGCAGCACACGCTGCTCGGCTTCAGCCCCACGCCGTCAATGCTGCCCTGGCAGCTGCAGGGGCCGCGCGGTGCCACCGCGAGCATCGAAGCGGGCCAACGGCTGCGCGTGGACGCTACGCCCGCGTTGTACGCCGCCGCGTTGGCCGGCATGGGCATCAGCCTGTTCACTGCGCTCACCGTGCAGGAAGACCTGCGCGCCGGTCGATTGATCCGCGTGCTGCCCGCCTGGCATGCCGGGCAGCGACACTACTTCGCGCTGTACCCGCATGCCAGGGCACTCGCCCCCAAGGTGCGTGCGCTGGTCGAGCACCTCGCCGCGCACTACGCTGCACAGGTTGGCGCGGCAGGCTAGCCGCGCAGCTGCAACCGAGGTGGTGATGGAGTCGGTGTATCTGCTGGTCGCGCTGGGCGCGATTGTCGCCGGATTCGTGCAGGGGCTGTCCGGCTTCGCCTTCGGCATGGTGGCGATGTCGTTCTGGGCATGGGGACTGGAGCCGCGATTGGCGGCCACGCTGTCGGTGTTCGGTGCACTGGTTGGCCAGCTGGTAGCGGTGTTCACCGTGCGCCGCGGCTTCAACCTGCGCCTGCTGCTGCCGTTCGTACTCGGTGGATTGGCTGGTATTCCGCTGGGCGTGATGGTGCTGCCGCAGCTCGATATGAACTGGTTCAAGGCGCTGCTGGGTGGCTTCCTGGCGCTGTGGTGCCCGGTGATGCTGATGGCGCGCTCGCTGCCGCCGATCACCGTCGGAGGCCGTTTCGGGGACGCGATCGCCGGCATGGCCGGTGGCGTGCTCAGTGGCATCGGTGGCTTTGCCGGCCCGGTACCGACGCTGTGGAGCACGCTGCGCGGCTTCGGCAAGGACGAGCAGCGCGCGGTCATCCAGAACTTCAATCTGGCGATGCTGGCGGTGACCATGGCCACCTACGTTGGCAGTGGTCTGGTAGACCGCCGGATGCTGCCGTACTTCGCCATCGTGGCACCGGCCATGCTGGTGCCCACGCTGCTGGGTGCGCGGGTCTACATCGGCATCAGCGAGGCGCGCTTCCGGCAGGTCGTGCTGGGCCTGCTCACCGCGTCAGGCATCGCGCTGCTGGCCTCGTCGCTTCCGGTGCTGCTGGCGCGCCCCGTTACCGGCTGAGGTTCAGGCCGGGCGGAACATGCGGAAGCGCTGTTCGGCGCCGATCCGGAAGTAATCGGCGGGGCCGCCACCGCGCAGGATGGGGGCCGCTGCCGCAGTGTCGTAGATGCCATCGACCAGCAGCCGTGCTTCGATATGCACTGCAACCACTTCACCCAGCACCAGCCAGCCGTTGGTGTCCTGACCGGCGGCATCGCGCAGGCGCACGATCTGGGTGCAGCGGCATTCCATGCTCACCGGGCTCTGTGCCACACGGGGCGGCGCTACCTGCGTGGACGCCAGCGGGGTCAGCCCGGCCAGGGCGAACTCATCGACCTCCGCCGCGACCGCGCGGCAGCTTTCGTTCATTGCCTCGGCCAGGTCGAAGGTGGCCAGGTTCCAGACGAATTCCCCCGTGGCTTCGATGTTGCGCAACGAGTCTTTGCGGCCCTGGCTGGAGAAGCCGATGATCGGAGGGGTGTAGTTGAAGGCGTTGAAGAAACTGTAGGGCGCCAGGTTCAGTGTGCCCTTGGCATTGCAGCTGGAAATCCAGCCGATCGGGCGCGGGCCGATGATGGCGTTGAATGGGTCGTGTGGCAGGCGATGGCCGTCGGCCGGGCGGTAGCTGTGGAAGGTGTCGGGCATGGGGGTGTTGTTCCGTAGAGTCGAGCTTGCTCGACTGGATCGGCATCCGTCGAGCAAGCTCGACTCTACCGCCTGAAACAGTCGAGCAGGCGCGACCCACAAAAAAGCCGCGACCCTCGCGGATCGCGGCTTGTCGTTTACGGCATGGGGTGACTCAGCGCTGCTGGATCTTCGACAGCAGGCGCAGGAACTCCACATACAGCCACACCAGGGTCACCATCAGGCCGAATGCGCCATACCACTCCATGTACTTCGGTGCACGCTGGGCGACACCGGTCTCGATGAAGTCGAAGTCCAGCACCAGGTTCAGCGCGGCCACGACTACCACGAACAGGCTGAAGGCGATGCCCAGCCAGCTGGAGTCGTGGATCACAGGCACGTTGATGTTGAAGAAGCCCAGCACGAACGAGGCCAGGTAGAGCAGGGCGATGCCGCCGGTCGCTGCGACCACGCCCATCTTGAAGTTCTCGGTGGCCTTGATCAGGCCGCTGCGATAAGCGAACAGCAGCGCGAACAGGGTGCCGAAAGTCAGCAGCACCGCCTGGAACACGATGCCCGGGAACTTGGCGTTGAACACCGCCGATATGGCGCCCAGGAACAGGCCTTCCACCAGCGCGTACATCGGTGCGGTGACCGGCGACCACTCCTTCTTGAACACGGTGATCAGCGCCAGCACCAGGCCGCCGATGGCGCCGCCCATGGCATACAGCTTGGCGCCGGCCATGACCTGGCCGTAATCATCGATGGTCTGGTTCCAGGCGAAGGCGGCGGTCAGCACGGTCAGCAGCAGCAGGAAGCCGGTCTTGTTGACGGTGCCGTTGAGGGTCATGGCCTGGTCGGGGCTGGTCACCACCGAGCCGCTGGCGAGGTCGAGGAAGGTGGACTCGGAAAGAGCCGGGTTGCCGCTGCGCATGCGCGTTCTCCGTGCGAATGAAGGTCAGGACGGCCATCCGGCCGATGGTCGCGAGCATAGCCGATGACTGCTTCCGGCGCTGTGGCAGGCGTCAGGCCTGCACATCCTGCGTTGACAGTTCGCGATGCGCTTGGCCACAATGACCAGCTCCCCGGGCCTGGCCCGAGGGGATTGCAAGACCGGGGTATAGCGCAGTCTGGTAGCGCGCCTGCTTTGGGAGCAGGATGTCGGGGGTTCGAATCCCTCTACCCCGACCAATCCCACGCCACGTCGGATTGGACACCGTTCGGTCTGGGCGCCCGTAGCTCAACTGGATAGAGCACCGGCCTTCTAAGCCGGCGGTTACAGGTTCGATTCCTGTCGGGCGCGCCATCGGCGAGGCACCGGGGTCGCATCTGCGGATGTGAAGAAGTGCTTGCAAAAGCCTGAAGTCTCCACCAGAATATCGGACTCGCTTCGGCGGACCGGAACTTCGGTGACAGTCCCCAGGCAGACGTTTGAAGCACCAGCGCCAGTTGCACCGGCGCGGGAGCAAAAGTTTCAGTGGTGGCTGTAGCTCAGTTGGTTAGAGTACCGGATTGTGATTCCGGTGGTCGGGGGTTCGAATCCCCTCAGCCACCCCACTGATTCAACCGCATCGGCGCAGCCGACACGGTATTGCAATAAACAGAAGGCACGTTACAATGTGCGTCTGAGTTTCACGGGCCGTTAGCTCAGTTGGTAGAGCAGTTGACTCTTAATCAATAGGTCCAAGGTTCGAATCCTTGACGGCCCACCAAGACAGAAGCCATCTGGCATGCCAGGTGGCTTTTTTCTTATAAGTGTGACCCCTTCGATTCGACGGCGGACATGCTGCGAAAGCCCGGCTGGTGCGGGTCTTCTGCGGGAGCGGGATCGCAGTGCTGCTTTCAACGGCGTTGAAAAAAGTGCTTGCGCCCACCGAGCGGATCGGGTCATAATTCGCGCCCCGATTTCGGGCTGTTAGCTCAGTTGGTAGAGCAGTTGACTCTTAATCAATAGGTCCAAGGTTCGAATCCTTGACAGCCCACCAGACGAAAGCCACTTGGTCCGCCAAGTGGCTTTTTTCTTGCCTGTGCGCCGGGCCGGGCTGCGCTTCATCCACGCATGGCGTGGATCTACTGAAGCGGTGCTGAAATCAGGGGCATACGCGTCATCGGTGTTTTCAATGCTGTGCGCTGCTTCTCACCGCGGCGTGTCCTGTATCGCTCCCAATGGATCTTCCGCGCCGATGGCGCATGCACGAAGGAAGATGTTGATGGCCGCTATCAATCGACTGCGCCTGATGGTGTTGTGCCCGCTTGCGCTGGGGGCGTTGACCGCCTGTACGCCGGACGGTGATCCGGCGCAGACCGTCGAGCGTGATGCTGATGCTCAGAGTGTTCCAGCACAGCAGGCCGGCGACGCCATGCAGATGCAGCCGGCGCGACCGGCGGAGGCGGAAGTCCTGCCCGAAGCGGTGGACGTGCAGCGCAACGCGGACGGCTCGGTGGATGTCCGCAAGGCTGAGCCGGCAGCGGTGGCCCTGCGTCGCACCGCCGACGGCGGCGTGGAGATCCGCAAGGTGGATGCGGCGGCGGGCGCCAGTGCCGAGGCCGCACCGGCCCGCGCCGAACCGCAACACTGAGGCGTCGACGTCGCGGGCGGCAAAGCGCCGTCCGCGGCGGCCGCCAGATCCGCTTCAGCTTTGGAGCGGTGGATTCAGCTTTGTGCAGGCCTTTCGCTCATCGCTCCCGCCTGCGACAATGAGCCCCTGTGCCGGCCACGCGAAAGTGGCGGAATTGGTAGACGCCCTGGATTTAGGTTCCAGTGTCGCAAGGCGTGGGGGTTCGAGTCCCCCCTTTCGCACCAGTGCCGGCCTGTCCCCGCCCTGATTGGGCCATCTGCGCCCCCTTGACCGGCACGCGCTGGCAGTGCAGGCCAAATTGGGCGAAACTAAAGGGCTGCGGCAAGCAGGCGCGTCCCAGACGTCGTGTCCTTACAACCGTTTCATCCCAATCATCGAGCCGGGGGCCTGGGCCACCGGTGGCAGGAGTCAACATGCAAGCTTCGATCGAATCCACCGGCAACCTGGAACGCCGCCTGAGCTTCTCGCTGCCGGAAGACCGTCTGCAGAGCCACATCGTCGGCCGCCTGGGCGAAATCGCCCGTACCACCCGCATCAAGGGTTTCCGTCCGGGCAAGGTGCCGGCCAAGGTGATCGAGCAGCGCTTCGGCGCGCAGGTCCGTGGTGAGGCGCTGGATGGCCTGCTGCGCGAAACCTTCGATGCGGCCGTGCGCGAGCACGACCTGCGCATCGTCGGCAGCCCGCGCATCGACAAGGGCGAGGAGGGTGAGTTCTCCTTCGTGGCCACCGTCGAAGTGGTGCCGGACTTCGGCGATATCGACGTCAGCAAGCTGACCGTCGTGCGCCACAGCGCCGAGATCAGCGATGCCGACATCGACCAGATGATCGAGAACCTGCAGAACCAGCGTCGTACCTGGGCCCCGGTCAGCCGTGGCGCGCAGGATGGCGACCTGGTCGCGGTGGAAACCTGGTCGCAGGCCGGCGAAGAGCGCCTGCCGGCCGAAGGCACCGAGAAGGGTTCGATCGTGCTCGGCCAGGGCATGATGTTCGAGACCATCGAGAAGGGTCTGGTCGGCCTGGCCAAGGGTGAAGAGAAGACCCTGGATGTCGAGTTCCCGGCTGACTGGCGCGTGCCGGTGCTGGCCGGCAAGACCGTGCAGGTCACCGTGAAGGTTGCCGAAGTGTCCGAGCCGGTCGTGCCGGCGGTCGACGAAGCCTTCATCAAGAGCTTCGGCGTGAAGGGCGGCGACGTCGAGCAGTTCCGTAGCGACATCCGCGCCAACCTCGAGCGCGAGCTGAAGGGTGCGCTGATGAACCGCCTGCGCCGCGAAGTGGGCGAGCAGCTGATCGCGGCCTACGCCTCGGTGGAAATGCCGCCGCGCCTGGTCGAGAACGAAGCCCGCGCCATGCTGGCCCAGCAGGTCGAGCAGATCCGCCGCAACGGCCAGAATGTTGGTGAGATTCCGGCCGATGCCCATGAAGGCTTCAAGGACGCTGCTGCCAAGCGCGTGCTGGTCGGCCTGCTGGTCGGCGAAGTGGCCCGCGTCAACGACCTGCGCCTGGAAGCCAAGCGCCTGAACGAAACGATGCGCCTGATCGCCTCGACCTACGAAGAGCCGGAGCAGGTCATTGAGATGTACCGCAATGACCCCCAGCTGATGTCTGGCCTGCAGAACCGCGTGATGGAAGAGCAGGTGATCGACTGGATCGCCGAGCGTGCCCAGCACACCGAAGAGAAGCTGTCGTTCCAGGACGCGATCCGCCAGTAAGCCGGGGCGGATCACCGGATGCCCCGCGCCTGTCCCGGCGCGGGGTTGTTTTCCCCCAAGATAGGTACCTCACGTAATGGACAACCGAACCAAAGCCCTGAACCTGGTTCCGATGGTGGTCGAGCAGACCAGCCGCGGCGAGCGTGCCTACGACATCTATTCGCGCCTGTTGAAGGAGCGCCTGATCTTCCTGGTGGGCCCGATCGACGATCACATGGCCAACGTGGTGGTGGCGCAGTTGCTGTTCCTGGAATCGGAAAACCCGGAAAAGGACATCAACATCTACATCAACTCGCCGGGTGGCGTGGTCACCGCCGGCATGGCGATCTACGACACCATGCAGTACATCAAGCCGAATGTGAGCACCACCTGCATCGGTCAGGCCGCCTCGATGGGCGCCCTGCTGCTGGCAGCGGGCGAAGCTGGCAAGCGCTATGCGCTGCCGAATTCGCGCGTGATGATCCACCAGCCGCTGGGTGGCTATCAGGGCCAGGCCACCGACATCGACATCCACGCGCGTGAGATCCTGACCCTGCGTTCGCGCCTGAACGAAGTGTTGGCCAAGCACACCGGCCAGTCGCTGGAGACGATCGCCCGCGACACCGAGCGCGACAACTTCAAGAGCGCGTTCGAGGCACAGGCCTATGGTCTGGTCGACCAGGTCCTGGAGCGTCGTCCGGATGAGTCGATCCAGGCCGGCTGAGCCATCATCACGGGGCCCTGGAGGCCCCGTTCCTGCAGGGTCGGGCGGGACTGGTGTCCCTCCGGCCCTGTGCTATTCTCGAATCGAACCCCCGTTCAGCGGGTGGGGTAACTGGGTAAGCGAAGCATGAGCGAAGACCGCCAAGGTCGTTCCACGGACACCGGCAAGATCCTCTACTGCTCTTTCTGCGGCAAGAGCCAGCATGAAGTGCGCAAGCTGATTGCGGGTCCGAGCGTGTTCATCTGCGATGAATGCGTGGAGCTGTGCAACGACATCATCCGTGAGGAACTTGAGGAAAAGGCGCAGTCGGCGCGCAGCTCGCTGCCCAAGCCGCGCGAGATCCTCGAGGTCCTCGACCAGTACGTGATTGGCCAGAACCGTGCCAAGCGCACCTTGGCCGTGGCCGTGTACAACCACTACAAGCGCATCGAGAGCCGGCAGAAGAACGACGAGGTCGAACTGGCCAAGTCGAACATCCTGCTGGTCGGCCCGACCGGTTCGGGCAAGACGCTGCTGGCCGAGACCCTGGCCCGCCTGCTCAACGTGCCGTTCACCATGGCCGACGCCACCACGCTGACCGAAGCCGGTTACGTGGGCGAGGACGTGGAGAACATCATCCAGAAGCTGCTGCAGAAGTGCGACTACGACGTCGAGAAGGCGCAGCAGGGCATCGTCTACATCGATGAAATCGACAAGATCTCGCGCAAGAGCGAGAACCCGTCGATCACCCGCGATGTGTCCGGCGAAGGCGTGCAGCAGGCCCTGCTGAAGCTGATCGAAGGCACCGTGGCCAGCGTTCCGCCGCAGGGCGGCCGCAAGCACCCGCAGCAGGAATTCCTGCAGGTGGACACCAAGAACATCCTGTTCATCTGCGGCGGCGCGTTCGCCGGGCTGGACAAGGTGATCCAGGCCCGTTCCACCGACGTCGGCAGCATCGGCTTCGGCGCCAAGGTGAAGAGCGCCGAGCGCAAGCAGGAAGTGGGCAAGGTGCTGGCTGAAGTCGAGCCGGAAGACCTGATCAAGTTCGGCCTGATCCCCGAGTTCGTCGGCCGCCTGCCGGTGGTGGCAACCCTGGAGGAGCTGGACGAGCCGGCCCTGATCAAGATCCTGACCGAGCCGAAGAACGCCATCACCAAGCAGTTCAAGAAGCTGTTCGAGATGGAGAACGTCGAGCTGGAGTTCCGTCCGGACGCGCTGTCGGCCATTGCCAGGAAGGCGCTCAAGCGCAAGACCGGCGCCCGTGGCCTGCGCACCATCGTCGAATCGGTCCTGCTGGACACCATGTACGACCTGCCGTCGCAGGAAAACGTCAGCAAGGTGGTGGTGGACGAGTCGGTGATCGAGCACAAGTCCGAGCCGTACCTGATCTACCAGACCCCGGCGGCCCCTGAACAGAAAGCCGCAGGCGCCGAGTGATCCTTTCAAGTTTTTGATTTGAAAGGATTTTAAACGAACGCCTTGCATCTGAAAGCCGATGGCCCCATAACGGGGCCATCGGCTTTTTTTGTCTCCGGAAGATGCCCTCCCGGAGGCGGTTTTCCCCTTCCCTGGAGCCCCCATGGCCCGTTCCCCAAGTGAAACCCTCGACCTGCCGGTCCTGCCGCTGCGCGACGTAGTGGTGTTCCCGCACATGGTCATCCCGCTGTTCGTCGGTCGTGACAAGTCCATGCACGCACTCGAACAGGCAATGGAAGCGGACAAGCGCATCCTGCTGCTGGCGCAGAAGTCGGCCGAGACCGATGACCCGCATGCGGCCGACCTCTACCAGGTCGGTACGCTGGCGCAGGTGCTGCAGCTGCTGAAGCTGCCCGACGGCACCATCAAGGTGCTGGTCGAAGGCCTGTCGCGAGTGCAGGTGACCCACGTCGACGAGCGCAACGGCTCGCTGCACGGCCAGGCCGTGGAAATCGACGCGACCGACGAACGCGAAGCACGCGAGGTCGAGGCCATCGCCCGCTCGCTGATGTCGCTGTTCGAGCAGTACGTGAAGACCAACCGCAAGCTGCCGCCGGAACTGCTGCAGACCCTGTCCGGCATCGATGAGCCGGCGCGCCTGGCCGACACCATCGCCGCGCACATCAGCGTGCGCCTGTCCGACAAGCAGCGCCTGCTGGAAACGCTGGCGGTGGGTGACCGCCTGGAGATGCTGGTCGGCCTGGTCGACGGCGAGATCGACGTGCAGCAGATGGAAAAGCGCATCCGCGGCCGCGTGAAGTCGCAGATGGAAAAGAGCCAGCGCGAGTACTACCTCAACGAACAGATGAAGGCCATCCAGAAGGAACTGGGTGACCTTGACGACGCGCCGGGCGAGCTGGAAGAGCTGGCCCGCAAGATCGCCGAAGCGGGCATGCCCAAGCCGGTGGAAACCAAGGCGCGCAACGAACTGAACAAGCTCAAGCAGATGTCGCCGATGTCTGCCGAGGCGGCGGTGGTGCGCAACTACCTGGAGTGGCTGCTGGGCGTGCCGTGGAAGAAGCGCAGCAAGGTGCGCAAGGACCTGAAGGCTGCGCAGGACACCCTCGACGCCGATCACTACGGCCTGGAGAAGGTCAAGGAACGCATCCTTGAGTACCTGGCGGTGCAGTCACGCGTGAAGCAGATGAAGGGGCCGATCCTGTGCCTGGTCGGTCCGCCGGGCGTGGGCAAGACCTCGCTGGGCCAGTCCATCGCCAAGGCCACCAACCGCAAGTTCGTGCGCATGTCGCTGGGCGGCGTACGCGACGAAGCCGAGATCCGTGGCCATCGCCGCACCTACGTCGGTTCGATGCCGGGCCGCATCGTGCAGAACCTCAACAAGGTCGGCAGCAAGAACCCGCTGTTCGTGCTGGATGAGATCGACAAGATGTCGATGGACTTCCGTGGCGATCCGTCGTCGGCGCTGCTGGAGGTGCTGGACCCGGAGCAGAACAACGCCTTCAACGACCACTACCTGGAAGTGGACCTGGACCTGTCCGAAGTGATGTTCGTGGCTACCTCGAATTCACTCAACATTCCGGGCCCGCTGCTGGACCGCATGGAAGTGATCCGCATCCCCGGCTACACCGAGGATGAGAAGCTCAACATCGCCACCCGTTACCTGTCGCCCAAGCAGATCAAGGCCAACGGCCTGAAGCCGGAAGAGCTGGAAATCGGCGCCGATGCCATCCAGGACATCGTGCGTTACTACACGCGCGAATCGGGCGTGCGCAACCTGGAGCGCGAGATCGCCAAGATCTGCCGCAAGGTGGTGAAGGAGATCGCGCTGGCCGGCCCGCAGCCGGTGAAGGCGAAGAAGGGTGCGAAGAAGTCCAAGGCGCTGGTCAGCGTGACCGGCAAGAACCTGGACAAGTACCTGGGCGTGCGTCGCTTCGACTTCGGTCGCGCCGAGGAAGAGAACGAGATCGGCCTGGTCACCGGCCTGGCCTGGACCGAAGTGGGCGGTGATCTGCTGCAGATCGAATCGACGCTGGTGCCGGGCAAGGGCCAGCTGATCCTGACCGGCCAGCTCGGCAACGTGATGAAGGAATCGGCATCGGCGGCGCTGTCGGTGGTGCGTTCACGCGCCGTCGGCTTCGGCATCGACAGCGACTTCCTGCAGAAGCACGACGTGCACGTGCACGTGCCCGATGGCGCCACGCCGAAGGACGGCCCCAGCGCCGGTGCCGCGATGGTCACCTCGCTGGTGTCGATGCTGACCAAGGTGCCGGTGCGTGCCGATGTGGCGATGACCGGCGAGATCACCCTGCGTGGTCGCGTCACTGCCATCGGTGGCCTGAAGGAGAAGCTGCTGGCCGCAATGCGTGGCGGTATCCGCACCGTCATCATCCCCGAAGAGAACCGCAAGGACCTGGCCGACATCCCGGCCAACGTCACCCGCGATCTGCAGATCGTGCCGGTGAAGTACATCGAAGAAGTCCTGGACCTGGCGCTGGAGCGTCCGCTGGCACCGAAGAAGGCGCGCAAGAGTGCGCAACGCGTCACGGTGCGCAGCAAGGCCAAACCGAGTGGAAGCGCGCGCGTCAAGCATTGACGCGCGCTGTCCAATGGCTTGAAACCCGCGTCGTTGCTGGCTTTCCAGCTTGCGTGGGGGTAGGGCCACTGGTATAAAAGCAGCACTCGCGAATGAGTGATCGCTGTCGGCGATGACTGAATCAGCGAACCGTTTCCACATGGCGGCCGCATGCAGAAGGCGTGCGGTTGCTTCCCTGTCGAATCTGCGGAACCCACCGCCAAAGGAGTTGTAGAGAATGAACAAGACCGAATTGATCGATGCCGTTGCTGAAGCTGCCGACCTGACCAAGGCCGAGTCCAGCCGCGCTGTCGATGCCGTCGTTGCTGCCGTCACCAAGGCGCTGAAGGACGGCGATGCGGTCACCCTGGTTGGCTTCGGTACCTTCCAGGTTCGCGACCGTGCTGCCCGCACCGGCCGCAACCCGAAGACCGGCGACACCATCAAGATCGCTGCTTCGAAGAATCCGTCGTTCAAGGCTGGTAAGGCCCTGAAGGATGCTGTAAACTAAGCGGCTCGCTGGGGTGCTTAGCTCAGCGGTAGAGCGTCTCCTTTACACGGAGAGGGTCGGGGGTTCGAAACCCTCAGCACCCACCACAGCACCGCGGTAAAAGTTTGAGTGTGGAGCGGTAGTTCAGCTGGTTAGAATGCTGGCCTGTCACGCCGGAGGTCGCGGGTTCGAGTCCCGTCCGCTCCGCCATTCAACGAGGCCTCCGGCCAAAAGCTGGAGGCTTTGTTTTCTCCCCGGTCCAGATCGGGCAGAAAACAAAAAAGGGTAACAATGCGGAGCGGTAGTTCAGCTGGTTAGAATGCTGGCCTGTCACGCCGGAGGTCGCGGGTTCGAGTCCCGTCCGCTCCGCCATTACATCGAGGCCCCCGGTCGAAAGCTGGGGGCCTTGTCTTCTCCCCGGCAGGTCCGGGAGGAAGACGAAAAGGTTTTTGCAAGAACGGAGCGGTAGTTCAGCTGGTTAGAATGCTGGCCTGTCACGCCGGAGGTCGCGGGTTCGAGTCCCGTCCGCTCCGCCATTGCAGAATTCTTAAGTCCCTGTGAAAAAACTTTGAAAAAAGTGTTCACAGGGCTGGGTTTCCAGGGTCTCTTCGGATATACTGGGCGCCTGCAAAGTTTCAGCGCGGAGCGGTAGTTCAGCTGGTTAGAATGCTGGCCTGTCACGCCGGAGGTCGCGGGTTCGAGTCCCGTCCGCTCCGCCAACTTTAAAAGCCCTCGGCGCAAGCCGGGGGCTTTTTCTTTGTGTCGTTCGCGCGGTCGGACGCGAAGCATGCATCTGCCAGCGGCGCGTTGCTGCGAGGATGTGGCGCAGGCCGCGCCGGGGCTGCTTTTGGTCCCTGCGGCGAAGCGGGTTACACTGCCGGGCTCGCCAATCAGGCCTTGTGATTCCTCACCATGCTGCAGAAACTCCGCGACAAGACCTCAGGCTGGATCGTCACTGTGATCCTGGGGCTGCTGATGATTCCGTTCCTGTTCGTGATCGACAACAGCTACCTGGGTGGCGTTGGCGCACAGAACGTGGCCAAGGTTTCCGCGCCTCCGACCTGGTGGCGTTCGGCCCCGTCGTGGTGGCCGGTGCGGATGCTGTGGCAGCACCATGAGATCAGTGCGCAGGATTTCCGCACCCGCTTCGAACAGGAGCGCATGCGCGAGCGCCAGCAGCAGGGTGAGAACTTCGACCCGCGTGCGTTCGAAAGCAATGAAAGCAAGATGGCCGTGCTCGATCAGCTGATCGATGAGCAGGTCGTGCGCCTGGTCGGCGAGCAGGCCGGTGTCGTGATCGGCGATGGCGCGGTGCGTGAGTACATCACCACCATCCCGGCCTTCCTCGATTCGAACGGCAAGTTCAACGAGAACAACTACCGCCTGGCCCTGGCCGGCGGCAATCCGCCGCGTACCCCTACCCAGTTCCAGGAACTGGTGCGTGAGAGCCTGCAGCAGTCGGTGATTCCTTCCGGCCTGCAGAACTCCGGCTTCGTCACCCAGGCCGAAACCGAGCGCCTGCTGAAGCTGCTGGGTGAAACCCGCGACGTGGAGCTGGCCGCGCTGCCGGAAGTGCCGGCCGATACGGCGCCGGTCACCGACGCGCAGATCAAGCAGTGGTACGACAGCCATGGCAAGGATTTCCGCCAGGCCGAGAGCGTGTCGCTGGAGTACGTCGAGATCAACGGTGGCAACCTGCCGGCGCCGACCGCGGCCGACGAAGCCACCCTGCGCAAGCGCTATGAAGACGAAAAGGCGAAGTTCACCTCGCCGGAACAGCGCCAGGCCTCGCACATCCTGCTGACCGGTGACGGTGCCGAAGCCAAGGCGAACAAGATCGCTGCCGAGGCCAAGGCTGCCGGCGCCGACTTCGCCGCGTTGGCCAAGGCCAACTCGGAAGATCCGGGTTCGAAGGAGCAGGGCGGTGACCTGGGCTGGGTCGAGCGTGGCGCAATGGTCAAGCCGTTCGAAGACGCCCTGTTCGCCGCCAAGGCGGGTGACGTGATCGGCCCGGTGAAGACCGACTTCGGTTACCACATCATCAAGGTCGCCGCCGTGCGCGGTGGCGAAGGCAAGTCGTTCGAGGAAGTGCGTGACACGCTCGCCGCAGAGCAGCTGAAGGCCGACGGCGAGCGCGGCTTCAACGAGCTGGCTGGTCGCCTGGTCGACGCCATCAACAAGAGCCCGAGCGATCTGGCCGCTGCGGCCAAGGAAGTGAACCTGCCGCTGCAGACTCTGGGCCCGATCACCCGTGCCACCGCCAGCGGTATTGCCACCGATCCGGCCGTGCTGCGTGCCGCGTTCTCCGACGTGCTGGTGCAGGACGGCACCGCCAGCGACCCGATCGCTCTGGGGGGCGCCACCAACCACAGTGTGGTTATCCGCGTGGCTGCACACACCCCGGAACAAGCGATGCCACTGGACAAGGCCCGCGAGCAGGTAATCGCCGCGATCCGCGCCGACCGCCAGCGCCAGGCCAGCGACAAGGCGGCCGACGCCGTGCTGGCCAAGCTGAAGGCGGGCGCCACCCTGCAGTCGCTGGCCGCCAGCGAGAAGCTGCAGCTGAGCCCGATGCCGGGCCTGCCGCGCAGCCAGCCGGTGCCGACCCCGGAAATCAATCGCGCGATCTTCAGCGCGCCGGTTCCGGCCGAAGGCAAGCCGAGCTACGGCAAGGTTGACGTCAACGGCCACGCGCTGCTGTTCGCAGTGAACAAGGTCAATCCGGGCGACATCAAGGAAGTGACCGCCGAGCAGCAGAAGCAGCTGAAGGACCAGCTGAGCCAGATCGACGGCATGGCCGCAGCCAAGGCCTACATCGAGGCGATGCGCAAGAAGTTCGTGATCCAGACCACCGAAGCGAACCTGTAAGCCTCATCGGTTTGCAGGAACGAGAAAGGCCCGGCATTGCCGGGCCTTTTTTTGTTGGTGTGGGTGCGTAGAGTCGAGCTTGCTCGACTGCACATGTGGAGGCAGAGTCGAGCAAGCTCGACTCTACGAGAAGCATGTCGAAGCAGCCGCAACGCGCAAGAAAAAGCCGAGCGTGGGCTCGGCTCTACAGGGAGTGCTTGGCTGGCGCGTCAGTCTTCGACGCGCAGTACCGCGCCCGGCTTCAGCACGCTGCTGCCGCTCAGGCCGTTCAGCGACAGCAGGGCCTTGACCGGCATGCCGTAGCGGCGGGCGATGGTCCAGGCCGACTCGCCATTCCGCACGGTGTGGCGACGGCTGCGCGGACGGTCGGCGATGGCCGCGACGGTCTTGGCCACCTGCGGTGTCGGCGCGGCTGCGGCGACCGGCGCGGCGCTGGCGACCAGCGCGGTGGCAGTCTCTGCCACTGTCGCATTGGCGGCCGAGACCGGCGCCAGCACGCGGGTGGTGCCGGAGGCGCGGCCACCGCCTGCCAGGGCGGGATTGAGGCGGGCGATCCTGGCCGGGTCCAGGGCACGCTGTGAGGCCCACTGCTGCACGCTGGTGCCGGCCGGCAGGGTGTGGTCCTTCAGTACCGGCACGGTGCGGTCCAGCGAGGCCATCACGCGGGGCTGGTCTTCCACGTCTTCCAGCACGCAGGCCAGGGCATGCAGCTTCTCGACGTAGGCATAGGTGACCGGCGACAGGCCGGGCAGCGCCGATGGCTTGGCGTTCTGCGCATTCATGCCAGCCTTGCGCAGCGACTGCAGCACGCGGTACTCGCCGGCGTTATAGGCCATGGTGGCCAGGCGCCAGTCGCCACCGAACATGCCGTGCAGGGTCTTGAGGTAACGCACCGCGGCCTGGGTCGAATCGACCGCCGAGAGGCGGCCGTCATAGCCGTTGGCCATCGGCACGCGATGGTTGCGTGCGGTGGTGGCGATGAACTGCCACAGGCCGGTCGGGCCGCTGCCGTTGCGGGCATTGGGCCGGTAGCCGCTTTCCACGAAGGGAATCAGGGCGAATTCGGTGGGCAGGTTGGCCTTGCGCAGTTCTTCAACCACGTAACCGAACAGCACCAGTGCGTCGTCATCCTGGTTGGCCAGGCGGGAAGGCGCGTGGGCGAACTGCTTCTGCCAGCGCGGGCTGGTGGCCTCGGCATCGCAGCTGGGCTCGGCCAGGCCATCGCGGAAGCTGGTGAAGATCTCCTGGCCATTGCGCACCGAGGGCGCAGGCAGCGCGGACGGATCCAGCGGCAGCGCCGCAGCGGCGGTCAGGTTCTGGCTGATGCCGGCGCCCAGCGACTGCGCGCCCGCGGTTCCGGCCAACCCCAGGACAAGCCCCAGGGCCAGCGGCAGACTTCGGCGCATCATGCGCGGAAGCCGTCTTTCCAATGCCGGAGACCGGCCATCACGTCGACGTCGTCAACGACGTCACGGCCCAGGTGTGCCGACACCGACGCACGGATCGGCGCCGTGTGCACACGCAGGAAGGGATTGCAGTCGAATTCGTTGGCCAGGGTTACCGGCAGGGTGGAACGGTCATCGCGGCGCATGGCCAAAGCCTCCTCTTGGCGCTGCCACAGGGCAGCGTTGGCGGGGTCGACATGCCGCGCGAAGACGGCATTTGACACGGTGTACTCATGAGCGCAACACAGCAGCAGTTGCGCGGGCAGGGCACCCAGCTTCAGCATCGATGCCAGCAGCTGGGACGGCGTACCTTCGAACAGGCGTCCACAGCCCAGGCTGAACAACGAATCTCCGCTGAAAAGGTGTTCAGCAGTGTGAAACGCGATGTGGCTGCGGGTATGCCCGGGCACGGATAGTACGTGGAACATCCGGCCCAGTGCCTGAACGCGTTCACCTTCGCCCACCCGTTCGGTCGCCGTCGGGATGCGCTCCTCGACCGGCGCGATCACCCGCACGCCGGGAAAACGCGCCTGCAGTGCGGGCACGCCGCCAATGTGGTCATCGTGGTGGTGGGTGAGCAGAATGCTGTCCACGCGCAGGCCCTGGTCGGCCAGCGCGAGCACCGGCGCGGCGTCGCCGGGATCGACGACCACGGCCGCACCATCGTCGTCGATTAGCATCCAGATGTAGTTGTCCGCAAATGCGGTCAGGGCAGTCAGTCGCATAGAATTGGACCATGCCCGCGCTGCAGAGCACCCGTCAAGCGAGCCAGGCCCCGTGGTTCGACAGCGAACCGGCGGTGGCATTGCGCGTGCTGGAGCGGCAGTTGCTGCTGCCGCAGCTGTCGGTGCTGCCGACGCAGCCGTGGCTGTGGATCGCACCAAGTGCGGCCTGGCTGGACGATGCGCAGCTGGGCGGACGCGGGCTGCGCCTGTTCCGGCAGGGGCAGGGCTATGCCGGCGATACCCGTTGCGCCCTGCCATTGCCGCTGGCCAATGAGAGCGTCAACGCCATCGTCCTGCAGCATGTGGTCGCCGCCGATGCCGACCAGCTGCTGGATGAGTGCGAACGCGTGTTGATGCCGGGCGGCCACCTGTGGCTGAGCAGCCTCAATCCGTTCAGCCCGTACCGCACGCGCTGGCGCCAGCATGGGCTGGTGGTGCGCACGCCGCAGCGGATCCGTCTGCTGCTCGGCCGCCATGGCCTGGAGTGCGAGGATATGCGCTACCTCGGCCCGCTCTGGCAGGGCGGCGGCAGCCGTCGTCCCGGCGGCTGGGCGCCGCTGCGCGCGGCCTGCCTGTTCCATGCCGAAAAACGCACGCTGGCCCTGCCTGGGCCGAAACCGCTGCCGGTGCGCTGGCACGGCACTGTTGCTACCTGATTCTGGAGTTGTATTGAAAACCATTGAAATCCATACCGACGGATCCTGTCTCGGCAATCCCGGTCCGGGCGGCTGGGCCGCGTTGCTGCGCTACAAGGGCCATGAGCGAGAGCTCAGCGGTGGCGAAGCACACACCACCAACAACCGGATGGAGCTGATGGCGGCCATTTCCGGCCTGGAAACGCTGACCGAGCCGTGCGACATCGTGCTCTACACCGATTCGCAGTACGTGCGGCAGGGCCTGACCCAGTGGATGCCCGGCTGGATCCGCAAGAACTGGAAGACCGCCGGCGGCGATCCGGTGAAGAACCGCGAGCTGTGGGAGCGCCTGCACGCGGCCACGCTGCGCCACCAGATCGACTGGCGCTGGGTGAAGGGCCACTCCGGCGACCCGGACAACGAGCGGGTCGATACCCTGGCCCGCAACGCGGCGATCCAGATCCGCGACTCCAGCCCGGTAAACTGAGCCCATGCGTCAGATCATCCTTGATACCGAAACCACCGGCCTGGAGTGGAAGAAGGGCAACCGCATCGTCGAAATCGGCTGCGTGGAGCTGTTCAAGCGCCGACCGACCGGCAACAACTACCACCAGTACATCAAGCCGGACTGCGAGTTTGAACAGGGCGCGCAGGAAGTCACCGGCCTGACCCTGGAGTTCCTCGATGACAAGCCGGACTTCGCGCAGATCGCCGACGAGTTCCTGGCGTTCATCGATGGCGCCGAACTGATCATTCACAACGCGGCGTTCGACTTGGGCTTCCTCGACAATGAGCTTTCGTTGCTGGGGCCGCAGTACGGGAAGATCACCGACCGCTGCACGGTGATCGATACCCTGGTGATGGCGCGCGAGCGCTTCCCGGGCCAGCGCAACTCGCTGGATGCGCTGTGCAGGCGGCTGGGCGTGGACAATTCGCACCGCGCACTGCACGGCGGCCTGCTCGATGCCCAGATCCTGGGCGACGTCTACATCGCCCTGACCTCGGGCCAGGAAGAGATCGGTTTCGGGTTGGGCGATGACGAGGCAGGCGCTGCCGGTGCGGCATTGCAGGCTTTCGATACCAGCAAGCTGCTGCCGCGCCCGCGCGTGGTGGCTACGCCGTCGGAACTGGAAGCGCACACCGCACGCCTGGAACGGCTGCGCAAGAAGGCCGGCCACGCGCTGTGGGATGGCCCGAAGGTGGAAGAGCCTGCCAGCGCGTAATGCCTGGGGTGGGGTAGTGCCGGCCGCTGGCCGGCAGCGTCGCATCCACGCATGGCGTGGATCTACCGGTTAGTGGCAGCGCACCAGGATCACGCTGATGTTGTCGCGGCCACCACCATCGAGCGCGGCCGCGACCAGCGTATCCACGCATTCCTGCGCGCTGGCGTCGTCGAAGGCGAGGGTGCGCGCGATGCCGCGGTCGTCCACTTCCTCGGTCAGGCCGTCACTGCACAGCAGCAGCTGCATGCCCGGGCGCAGTTCGCCGCTGGTGGTGGCCACGTTCAGATGCGCCGGATCGGTCACGCCCAGTGCCTGGGTGACCACGTTGCGATGCGGATGCGCGCGTGCCTGTTCGGCCGTCAGGTTGCCCTGGGCGACCAGTTCCTGCACCACGCTGTGGTCCTGGCTGAGCTGGGCCAGCTGGCCGTCGCGCCACAGGTAGGCACGGCTGTCGCCGACCCACGCTACTTCATAGCGGTTGCCGTGCACGCGTGCGGCGACCACGGTGGTGCCCATCGGCAGGGTGTCGTTGCGGCGGCGCGAGGCGCGGATGATTTCTTCATCGGCTGTACGGATGGCCTGCGCCAGCGGTGCCCCACGGCGGATCTCGCGCACGATGGTTTCGCGCGCCAGCGCGCTGGCGACCTCGCCGCAGGCGTGCCCGCCCATGCCATCGGCCACCAGCCAAAGGCCGAGCTCGCTGTCACCGTAGTAGGTGTCCTCGTTGAGCTCGCGGCGCATGCCGGGATGGGTGAGATGTCCGAATTCGATCATGGTGGGCAACGGGCGCGGTATTGCGGGGGGAGACAGGCATCATCGGGTGGCGGCCGGGATCCGGCAAGGCATGCGCCCGCGAAATTTTCATCGGGTTGGCCGCAATGACTTGTCGTCGGCCTCACTTCCTCGTATGATGCGCGTCCCCGGTCCGCCGGGGACCACCCGGAGAGGTGGCAGAGTGGTTGAATGTACCTGACTCGAAATCAGGCAGGCGTTTATAGCGCCTCGGGGGTTCGAATCCCCCCCTCTCCGCCAGATATAGAAAAAGGGCTGCCGAAAGGCAGCCCTTTTTCTATATCTGGCGCGGGACGCGACGCGCTCTGCGCGCCGCCCCACACGTTGCTGCGCAACCTGTGGGCCCCTCCCTTTGCCGGCCTCTCCCCGCCCCTGTCGGGGCAGCCCCTCAACAGAGGGGCTTGTTGCTCCAGATGGTTCCGTGCGTGGTCGATGGGGCATTGATGACTTCCTTGTCTCTGCAGGAACAGAAGAGGGCTGCCGAAAGGCAGCCCTTTTTCTATATCTGGCGCGGGACGCGCCGCGCTTTGCGCGCCGCCCCACACGTTGCTGCGCAACCTGTGGGCCCCTCCCTTTGCCGGCCTCTCCCCGCCCCTGTCGGGGCAGCCCCTCAACAGAGGGGCTTGTTGCTCCAGATGGTTCCGTGCGTGGTCGATGGGGCATTGATGACTTCCTTGTCTCTGCAGGAACAGAAGAGGGCTGCCGAAAGGCAGCCCTTTTTCTATATCTGGCGCGGGACGCGACGCGCTCTGCGCGCCGCCCCACACGTTGCTGCGCAACCTGTGGGCCCCTCCCTTTGCCGGCCTCTCCCCGCCCCTGTCGGGGCAGCCCCTCAACAGAGGGGCTTGTTGCTCCAGATGGTTCCGTGCGTGGTCGATGGGGCATTGATGACTTCCTTGTCTCTGCAGGAACAGAAGAGGGCTGCCGAAAGGCAGCCCTTTTTCTATATCTGGCGCGGGACGCGCCGCGCTTTGCGCGCCGCCCCACACGTTGCTGCGCAACCTGTGGGCCCCTCCCTTTGCCGGCCTCTCCCCGCCCCTGTCGGGGCAGCCCCTCAACAGAGGGGCTTGTTGCTCCAGATGGTTCCGTGCGTGGCGGATGGGGCATTGATGACTTCCTTGTCTCTGCAGGAACAGAAGAGGGCTGCCGAAAGGCAGCCCTTTTTCTATATCTGGCGCGGGACGCAACGCGCTCTGCGCGTCGCCCCACATGTTGCTGCGCAACCTGCGGGCCCCTCCCTTTGCCTGCCTCTCCCCGCCCTGTCGGGGCAGCCCCTCAACAGAGAGGCTTGTTGCTCCAGATGGTTCCGTGCGTGGTCGATGGGGCATTGATGACTTCCTTGTCTCTGCAGGAACAGAAGAGGGCTGCCTTTCGGCAGCCCTTTTTCTATATCTGGTGCGGGACGCGACGTGCTCTGCGCGCCGCCCCACACGTTGCTGCGCAACCTTTGGGCCTCTCCCTTTGCCGGCCTCTCCCCGCCCCTGTCGGGGCAGCCCCTCAACAGAGGGGCTTGTTGCTCCAGATGGTTCCGTGCGTGGTGGATGGGGCATTGATGACTTCTGCTCAGAACCTGTAGCCCAGCCCCAGCTGTACGCCGTTCTGGGACTGCCCGTCACGACGCTCGCCCACGTAGTCGACCATGATCGACAGCCGCTCGCTGGCACGACTGGTCACGCCCAGGTTCCAGGCCAGCACCTGTTCGCCCACCACCTGGCTGCTGCTGCCGAACAACAGGTCCGGGGCGGCAGCAAAGGAGGTGCTGTAGCGGGCCTGGGTATCGCCCAGTTCCTTCTGCCAGACCACGCGGGCACGCGGGGTGATGCGCTCGCCGCTGTTGCCTTCGAACGTCTTGAACAACTGCAGGCCGGCACCTACGCGGATGCTCTCCAGGCTGCCACTGCGGCCGACCAGTGCGGCCGCGTCCTGGCCCTCGTTGAAGCGCGTGGCTGAGGTGCGGGTGTAGTCGATCACTGGCAGCAGCGGCTGGATCACCAGACCCTTGCCCGTGGTGAAGGAGAACGCGTGCTCCACGCGTGCGGTGATCGCATCGTTGTTGTATTTCGCGCGCAGGGGAGCCTGCAGGCCGTCGATGCCATCGATGCTGCGGCGGGTGTCGTGGCGAAGATCGGTGTAGCGGACGGCAGCGGACAGGTAGCCGCGCGAGTAGAGCGCATCCACGTAGCCGCCAATATCCAGTGCACGGACATCGCCAGTGAAGCCTGCGCCACCGCTGGATTTTGTCGACATGTCGGCCGCGGCAAGGCTTACGCCCAGTGTTACGCGGTCGTCTGCGAGGCGGGTATCGGCACCGAGCGCAATGCCACCGATGGTGTGGCTCAGGCCGGCGACACCGCCGTCACCCTCGATACGGCCATGGCTGGCGAAACCCCGCGCCCAGAGACCACGGTTGCGGCCCGTATCGTCCGTATCGTTGCCTGCATCCGATGGTGCGACCAGATGCATCGCCAGTTGGTTGAACAGCCGATTGCCGGTCATCGCCGATTGCACCGACGCCGCCTGTGCAGCCTGTGCCGCCAGGCCATCGGCATCGCCACCGCTGCGCGATGCGGCCTGATGCTGCTGCACCACGTTGCCGATGCTGCCGACCAGTGCGTTGTCGGCCAGGCGCAGGCTGGCATGCGCATCGCCGCGCAGCGCCCCCGCCTGGCGCGCGATGACGTCGCGGTCGGCGAACTGCAGAGCGCCCAGCAGGCTACTCATCGATGCCGTGCGCTGTGCCGCTGCCTGTTGCAGAGCAACGCCCAACCCATCACCGGATCGAGCATTGGCGAACAGGCCGGTGTCATCGAAGGAAGGATTGGCCGTCAGCCACAGGCCGCTGCCGGTCTGGTTGACAGTGAAGCTGAGCAGCGAGTTGTGGCGGGGACGGAACACGGCGCCCGGCGCCGTGAGATCAACCGCGCTCCCCGCTTCGCCACTGCGTTCAACGTACTGGAAGCGTCCTTCGATGAAGTCCGATACCGGAGCCGGGCGGGTCAGGGTGGCGGGCGTAGCCGTTCGGCACCACAGGCCTGCGTACTCGCCATTGGATGGGCTGCAGGGGGCGACAGGCAATTGCAGGGCGGCGGAATCCACCTGGGTTCCCACCAGATGGTTCTCCTGCCCTGCAGGGAAGAATGCCTGCTTCACGTCCAGCGTCAGCCTGGCAGTGGGCGCAATGCCCAGTACTGCGCGGTTGATGTTTCCGATCAGGTTGTAGTCGCTCGATCGCCTGTCCTCCTCGACCAGGAAGTAACGGGCCTCTTCCAGCGTCAGTGACGGTGCGGTGCGCTGGCTGTCGACCTGGAAGGCCAGGTTCGCCCCGTCATTGAGGTTGATGTAGCGGCCCTTTCCGATCCGGAAGCGTTCGCTGGTGAAAACGTCGTCGCCGCCTGGTGCCAGCGCTTCCAGCGAGTAGGGGCGCATGACGATGCCGGACGGTGCCAGCGTGCCGCCTTCGTTGATGTCGATCGTGGCATTCAACGAGCCGTGGCCGGCAAGTACACCGCCACGTTCGACCAGGGTCAGGTTGCGCAGCGCGCCGCCCTGTAGTTCGATCCGGCCACCATTACGGGCACCGATGGCTTCGGCGTGATGTATCCAGCCATTCTGCTGCAGCCGCAGGGTGCCACCGTCCACGACCACGTACTGGGCAGCGGAAGGAGTATCCAATGACCAGACGCCGCCCTTGCCGATGCGGATGACCCCGAAGGCATCGTCCAGCCGGATGTCCGACGCCGACTGCTGGAAGTAGCGCAGGTTGGCGACCGCGTTGGTGTAGCGACCGCGAACCGCCAGATGCGGATTGAGATCCCCACTCACCTCCTTCTCGACGGAGAGGACATCGCCCGGCATCACGTAGCCGGCCTCGGTCACCACGCGATCGCTGTACATCGTGACACCTGGATATTCAGTGCAGTTGCCTGCAGCGCTCTGGTCACGGGTCGGGCAGAAGCGCGTGGCCACGGCCACGGTGGTGGGGTCGAAATAGCGCAGGAAGCCCGATTGCTGGGTCAGTTCGTAGTGGGCCTGGATGATGCGTGCTTCGATGACTGCGAAATCGGTGGGGCCGAACATGTCCCGGTAATACTTGATGTACTTGTCCTGCCCCGGATAGGGCGTGGGTCCATTGGGGCCGGATTCACCATGGATCCCCAGCACGGTCTGGGTGTAGTTGCCATGTGCTGGCAGCAGGCCGAACTGCGTCACCTTCCGGTTCACGCCTGCGACGAAAGCATCCGCGCATGCCGAGTAGCAACCGCCGTCCAACACGGTATCCAGCCCGTGCTGGCGGATGATGGCGCCCATTCCCACGCCACCGGAGGCGGCGCCACCGGGTGAGTTGCGGAACACCACCTGGCGCAGTGGCGTGCCGCGTGCCTTGGCGGCAAGGACATAGGCCTCCAGCGTACCGGGGTCGGTCGCCAGCACATTGCCGGTGTAGTAAAGCGTGTCTCCATTCACATGGAAGGCACTGGCACGGGCTGCGGGCGCGGCCGCCATGCCGAGGAGCGCTGCAAGAAGGGCGCTGCCGAGGATGGCTTTGCGGTGGGCGGGCAGGGCGGGAAATGGGTGCATGCGAAGTTCCACGGCAGAGGGGTGAAGTGCGGTCCCGCCGCTACCCCGCTGCATGAACGTGCTGATATCGCGTGATATCAACGCGTTACGGCGTGAGCGCAGGGTGTGCCGCGCTCCAGTCCGTCAGGGTCGGGCCGGGAGAGTCCGGCACGCAGGCCGTCTCTCCCGATCACTAACGGATGGACAGGGCGTTCTCCCCCAGTCCTGCCTGGAGGACCCATGCAACGAAGAGGCGAAGCGTCCGCGCCGCGCGGGTTACCATGTGCGCATCACCTGTTGGAGCGTGCCCCCATGACCGCTGAAATCCTTGTTCCTGTTTCTTTCGGCGAGTTGCTGGACAAGATATCGATCCTGCAGATCAAGTCCGAGCGCATCAGCGACGAAGGCAAGCTGGCCAACGTGCGCAAGGAGCTGTCGGCGCTGGAGCAGACCTGGATGGCGCACCCGGCGGCGGTGAAGGACATCGCCCGGCTGCGGGCCGAGCTGAAGACGGTCAACGAGCAGCTGTGGGACATCGAGGACGACATCCGCCTGAAGGAGAAGGCGCAGGCGTTCGACCAGGGCTTCATTGATCTGGCGCGCAGCGTCTACCTTCGCAACGACGAGCGCGCGCGCATCAAGAAGGCGATCAACCTGGCGCTGGGTTCGGCGTACGTGGAAGAGAAGTCGTACCAGGATTACGCGCAGCGCGCGTAATCCGGGGCAGCCTGCCGCTCACCCCAGGTGGTCGGCGACGTAGCGCTCGAACGCAGCGATACCGTCTTCCACGGTGATCAGTTCCATCACATCGTCGAACTCGATCTTGGTGCCCCACTTCAGATCCGAGGCCTGCTTGGCTAGGTACTTGCGCGCGGCATCGTCGTAGCGGTCCACGCAGTAGCGGCGGTCGGAATACGGGCCGCTGCGGTTCGGGTTGCTGGCCGCATGCAGGCCCAGTACCTTGGCGCCCATCGCGTTGGCGATGTGCATCGGGCCCGAATCCGGGGTCATCACCAGGTTGGCGCGGGCAAGCAGGGCAGGCAGCTGCTTGAGCGTGTCCTTGCCGACCAGGTCCAGCGCCGGGGTTTCCAGCTGCGCCAGGATCGCGTCGGCCATGCTGCGCTCCAGTTCGCTGCGGCCACCACACAGCACCACCTGCCAGCCGCGCTGTGCGGCGTGGTTGGCGACGGCGGCATAGCGGTCGGCGTACCAGTTGCGGCGCACGTGGCTGGAGCACGGCGAGATCATCAGCACCGGACGGCCATCGTCCTGCCACTGCGCGGCGGCCCACTCACGGGCCGCCGGCGGCACGGCCAGGTCCCAGCTGACCTCGGTCTGGCGCAGGCCCATCGGCTCGCAGAAGCTGCCGATGGCGTCGAGCACGTGGATGCCGGGGCGGTCGGGAATGCGTTCGTTGATGAAGAGACCATGCAGGTCCTTGGAGCGGCTGCGGTCATAGCCGATGCGGCGTTCGGCCGGAATGAACGCCGACAGCAGGTTGGCGCGGAACGCGACCTGCATCTGCAGCAGGGCCTCGAAACGCCCCGGTGGCAGCTGCTTGCGCAGTTCCTTGACCCCGGCCATGCCGCTCTTCTTGTCGTAGGCATGGAAGGTCACGCCGGGCAGGCCGTCCAGCAGCTTGTGGCCGGCCTTGTCGATGATCCAGTGGATCGGCGTGTCCGGTCGCGCCGCCTGCAGCGTGCGCACCAAGGGCACCACGTGGGTGACATCGCCGAGTGCGGACAGGCGCAGGAGGCACAATGAGGAGGACGCTGATGCCATGTGTTGTTAGACTCAAAGAAATGGTCGCATTCGACGCCAATGAAGCGCTGACGCCATGCCGCGAGGGTCGCGGCATCGGGGCCATTCTGTTCGACCGCGAGCGGCTGCGGCAAGCCGAGGCCGACCTGTTCTCGCCCCAGCACTGGGGCAGCAAGGCCCGGCCGGTGGGCGAGGGTGGCCGTGGCAGCGCCTGGTTCATCGATGCGCCGTTCGGTGCCAGCGTCCTGCGCCACTACCTGCGCGGCGGCCTGGCGGCGAAAATCAGCCATGACCAGTACCTCTGGCGCGGCGCAGACCGGACCCGCAGCTTCGCCGAATTCCGGCTGATGCGCGCACTGCGCGAGAAGAAGCTGCCGGTACCCCGGCCCCTGGCGGCGTTCTACATGCGCGAGGGCCTGCGCTACCGGGCGGCGATCCTGATGGAGCGGATCGAGGGCGTGCGTTCGCTGGCCGACCGCGCGCTGGTCGCCGGCCGTGGTGCGCCGTGGGAAGAGACGGGGCGGTTGATCGCCCGCTTCCACCGGGCCGGGCTGGATCATGCCGACCTCAACGCGCACAACATCCTGTTCGATGGCAATGGCCATGGCTGGTTGATCGACTTCGACCGTGGGGTGATCCGCATTCCGGCCACCGCCTGGCGCGAGCGTAACCTGAAGCGCCTGCTGCGCTCGCTGATCAAGCTGCGCGGCGAGCGTAGCGTGGAAGACGTGCAGAAGGACTACGTGCGGCTGCGCCGCGCCTATGACATGGCCTGGAACCGGGGCACCTGATGGACTGGTCGTTGCGTTTCCTTGGCGTCGGCAATGCGTCGGCGGTTGAGCTGGGGTCGCCGATGTCGGTGATCGAGCGCGATGGCCGGCCGTGGCTGACCATCGATTGCGGTGGCGAGGGATTGACCGCGTTCAAGGCGCACTACGGGCACATGCCGCAGGCGCTGTTCGTCACCCATGTGCACCTGGATCACGTGGCCGGCTTCGAACGGCTGTTCGTCGACACCTTCTTCAGCGGGCAGCGACGCGGCAAGGTGCGCCTGTACGTGCCGGCGCCGGTGGTGCCTCTGCTGCACAAGCGCATCGGCGATTACCCGAACGTGCTGGCCGAGGGCGGTGCCAACTTCTGGGACGCGTTCCAGCTGATCGTGGTGGGCGAGGCGTTCTGGCACGAGGGCGTGCGCCTGGAAGTGTTCCCGGTACGCCACCACTGGCCGGAGACCGCCTATGGCCTGCGCCTGCAGGGTGCGCTGGCCTGGAGCGGCGATACCCGGCCGATTCCGGAGATGCTGGCGCGCTATGCCGGTGACAACGAGCTGATCGCGCATGACTGCGGCCTGCACGGCAACCCGTCGCATACCGGCGTGGAAGACCTGGAGCGCGAGTACAGCGCTGAGCTGCAGGCGCGGATGATGCTCTATCACTACGCCAGCGAGGCCGACGGCCAGGCGCTGGCCGCGCGTGGACACCGCGTGGCCCAGCCAGGGCAGTGCGTGCCGCTGGCCAATCCGACCGCACCGCACGTCCTGGCCCAGGACCCACCGTGAGCGGCGCCGGCCGGCCCGCCGATGCGGCGCTGGCCGCCGAACTGGAAGCGCTGGAGCGTGCGCTGCACGAGCCGCAGGTGCGCGGTGACCGCGAGCGTCTGGCGGCACTTCTGGACGAGGATTTCAGCGAGATCGGCAGTTCCGGCCGCTGCTATGGGCGTGTCGCTGCGTTGCAGGAGATTCCGCAGGAGCGCTCGGAGGTCGGGATTGAATCGGGCGACTATGCCGTGTGGCTGCTGTCCGATGGCCTGGCACAGGTGCGCTACCGCAGCCGCTACCACGTTGATGGCCAGGCCCAGGGCTGGGTGTTGCGCAGTTCGCTGTGGCGACGGCATGCGCAGGAATGGCGGGTGGTGTTCCACCAGGGCACGCCTGAGGCGCGGTAGCGCCGGGCAGGGTTGAGGGCATCGGTAGCGCCGGGCCATGCCCGGCGAAAAGGGCCAACCACGGTTGGCAGCTACCAGAAGTGGGGCAGCGCCCGAAAAGGCGGTGGCCCCGCCGGCTGACCTCGGCGCCCGCGTCGATCGATACCGTTGCTGCCTTCCGGCCCTGGCGGGATTTTCGACCTAGCGTCGCGAGGGGCCGACGGGGCCACCATAGAGACGTTGGCCGCCCAGAAGGCGGCCAGTTCGCGGATCAGGGGAAGCAGCGCGCGTCGCGCCGGAGACCACAGCCGGACTGCACATCGGTTGGCCGATGGCAGAGGCGTATTCTAGCCCAGGCATGCACGCCGACGCCAGCTTCACGCGCTGAATCGGTTGTAACCCGTGCCCGCCGGCAACGGCCCGGGCCAACCGTCGTTGCTAGAATGCCGGCCAGGAGGAACGACCTCCCCCACATCGGGAATCAATGACCAGGACGGCCTGGCCCTACCAAGAGGAGGGCTGTCATGGCCTGGATCTATCTGTTGTTCGCCGGCCTGCTGGAAATCGTCTGGGCCGTGTCCATGAAGCAGTCCGAAGGCTTCACCAAACTCACGCCCACCGTGGTCACCATCATCGGCATGATCGCCAGCTTCTGGCTGCTGGCGGTGGCGATGCGCAGCCTGCCGTTGGGTACCGCCTACACGATCTGGACAGGTATTGGTGCGGTCGGCGCCTTCGTGGTCGGTATCGTCTTCCTCGGCGAGCAGGTCAGCCCGATGCGGATCGGCGCGGCACTGTTGATCGTCTCCGGCCTGGTGCTGATGAAACTCTCGAGCAGCTGAGTGCATTTGGTTGGGCGGAGAAGGGAATCTCCGCCTGCAGCAGGTATATGCATTTTCGGCAAGATGATTTTCTTCACGCATTTTATTTGACGCGCGTCATGAAAATAATGCGTGTGATTCACATGCCGCTGGCGCCATCGGCCGCACAGTGCCGCCATTCGTCATGCGAAATCGGGGAGTTTTCGCCTTGGCGGACACGTTGGCCTGCCTGTTTCAGGTGCGGCCGCGTGAAGATGTGAAGATTTTCAGAAGTTAATGAAGCCAGGCCTTGTTCCCGTGTCGGGAGCCGGGGTGGGCCGCATTGTCTTCAAAAAACCTGCCTGCAGTGCCATCTGGTCTTTTCATGGAGATTTACCGATGAACCGCATTTACCGTCTGGTTTTCAATCGTGCCCTCGGCGTAATGCAGGTTGCTTCGGAGGTCGCCCAGAATCCCGGCGGAAGCGCGGTCTGCGCAGGGCGGGTGCCGCGATTGAGGGCGCACCAGCTGGCGGTCGCGCTGGCGGCCACGCTGGCCAGTGGTTCGGCGTTCGCGGCGTGCAATACGGTGGGCTCAACGGTCACGTGCGACCCTGGCTCGGTCAGCAACTACATCAACGCTAATTCCGGCATCACGGTGAACGTGCTGGCAGGGGCCACGCTGCGCACGCCTCCGGTTATCGGTGGTGGCAATGCGGCGACGTTGAGCGGCGACAACGTGACGGTCAACAACAGTGGCACGATCGATCCGAGCTCGCTCATCCTCGCGTCGCCCGGACTGGTCATCGGCAACGGTTCTGCCAACAACAGCGCGATCGTCGTCAACAACAATTCCGGCGGACAGATCAAGGGTGTCGTCAACATCGCAACGCTGCTGGGTTTCGGGGGGCAGGCGCTGGTGGCACAGAATGTCAACGGCACTACCACAATCAACAATGCCGGCCTGATCAGTACGTCGTTGATCGGCGCAGGCAGCGTTTCCGACGCGACCACGGTGGTGACCTATGGTGGCGCGGCAGCCAATGTGACCAACACAGGCACCATCGACGGACGCACCGGCCTGGGTGCTTCTGGCGGTAATACGTTCCTCAATGCGGGGGCTGTCAGTGGCAGCGTTCACCTGGGTGATTCAACTGGCGGCAATACCTTTACCGCAGTGTCGGGTTCCAGCGTTGTGGCAGGCGGCGGCAGCGCCCTTGCCGGCGTGATTACCGGTGTTACCGGGGTGAAGGTTGCGGCTGCGGGAACGGTCGACGCCGGTACGGGCAGCGGCGCCGCCAACAACACGCTGGTGCTGCAGAACAGCGCAGCCGGCCCAGGCGCGGGCACTGGCGGTGCAGTGACCACGCTGGGCTGGAACCGGTACCTCAACTTCCAGAAGCTCACCGTCAACAGCGGCACCTGGAACCTGCAGGGCGCATGGGGCGGAACCGGGCAGACGACGCTCAATGATGGCCTGGTCAATTTCAACGACACCGACTCCTTTGGCACAGGGTTGTTCACGGCCAACGGCGGTGCCATTGCGTCCTCCACAGCGGGCCTGAATCTGGCCAACGCTTTCAGCCTCGGTGGCAATCTGTCCCTGGCCGGGACCAATGCGTTTGGTCTGGGGGGCGTGCTTTCAGGCACTGGCGGGCTGACGGTCAACAACACCGGCATTGTCACCCTGGGCGGCGCGAACCTGTTCTCAGGTGGCGTCAACCTCAATGCCGGTGGCCTGGTGCTGGGCAATGCCGGTGCACTCGGCAGCGGCAACCTGACCGTCGGTGGCAGCGCTTCGCTGGATACGACGGCGGGCTTCACCCTTGGCAACAATCTGGTGATCAATGGCGCGGGCTCGCTGAACCTGCTGGGCAGCAACGCGTTGTCTTTGAACGGTTCGATCTCGGGCGCCGGCAACCTGATCAAGGCGGGTCCGGGTACCCTCACCTTGAATGGTGCCAACCTGCTTACAGGCTCCTTCGCGGTCACCGGTGGTGCGCTGGCATTGGGCGTCGGTGGCAGCCTGTCGCCGACAAGTGCGATCTCGCTGGGCGCAGGTACCAACCTCGATCTCTCGGTTGCAGCCAGCCAGACCATCGGTTCGCTTGCCGGATCCGGTGCGCTCAACCTCGGCGCGCGCAGCCTCACCCTGGGTGGCCTGAACACCAGCACCAGCTTCTCCGGCGTCATCGGCGGTGTCGGTGGCGCGCTCGTCAAGGTCGGTACGGGTACCCAGACCCTGTCTGGTGCCAATACCTTCACCGGTGGCGTCGCGCTCAACGGCGGCGGCCTGCTGCTGGGCAATGCGGGCGCGCTGGGCACCGGCGCACTCGGTGTCGGCGGCAACGTGTCTCTCGATGGCACTGGCGGGGCACTTGCTCTCGCCAACGCGGTCAATCTGGGCGCGGGCGGCATCCTCAATCTGTCCGGGAACCAGGCGTTGACCTTCAACGGCGTCGTCGGTGGTACCGGCAGCCTGGTCAAGAACGGTGCGGCCACCCTGACCCTCAACAACGCCAACACGTTTGGTGGAGGGCTGTCGCTCACGGCTGGTGGGCTGGTCCTCGGCAACGGCGGTGCGCTGGGAACCGGTGCACTGGGTGTCGGTGGTGTGGCAACGCTTGATGCCAGCACGGCGCTGAGCGTGGGCAATGGCATCAACCTGGGGGCCGGCGGCTCGCTCAGCGTGCTGGGTAGCAATGCGCTGACCCTGGGCGGCGTCATCAGCGGCACCGGCAGCCTGGTCAAGAACGGCGCTGCTACGTTGACGCTGGGCGGCGCCAATGCGTTCACCGGTGGATTGGCGATCAACGCAGGCAAGGTCGCGCTGGCCAGTGGCGGCAGTCTCGCAGCCACCGGTGCAGTGAATCTGGTCAATGCAGGGACGGAGCTGGACATCTCGCTCGGCGGCAACCAGACCATCGGCGCGCTGTCCGGCATCGCCGGCAGCACCGTGACGCTGGGCGGCAGCACGCTCACCTTTGGCGACGCCACCAACCAGACCTTCGGCGGCGTGATCGGCGGTACCGGTGGCCTGGTCAAGCAGGGAACGGGCACGCAGACGCTCAGCGGCGCCAATACCTTCAGTGGTGGCCTGAACCTGGCGGCCGGTGGCCTGCTGCTGGGCAACGGCAGTGCACTCGGTACCGGCGCGTTGACGGTCAGCGGCAATGGCTCGCTCGACGCAACCGCAGCACTGAATCTGGGCAATGCCATCAACCTTGGCGCGGTGCTGACCCTGCCCGGCAGCCAGAACCTGACCCTGGGCGGCAACATCACCGGCAGCGGCAGCCTGACCAAGAACGGCGCCTCGCTGCTGACCTTGAACGGCACCAATGCGTTCAGCGGCGGCCTGAACCTCAATGCCGGCAGCCTGCTGCTGGGCAACAGCGGTGCACTCGGCACCGGCGCATTGAGCGTGGGTGGCAATGCATCGCTCGATGGCAGCACGGCACTGAACCTGACCAACAATGTGGCGCTTGGGACGGGGGCCTCGCTGTCGTTGCCGGGCACGCAGGCGGTCACGCTTGGCGGGGTGGTTTCCGGCGCCGGTGGTCTGATCAAGAACGGTGCCACCACGCTTACCCTCAACGGTGCCAATACCTTCGGTGGCGGGCTGGTGCTCAACGGTGGTGGCCTGATGCTGGGCAACGCCGGCGCGCTGGGAACCGGTCTGCTTGCAGTGGGCGCCAACGCCACCCTCGACAGTTCGGTGGCATTGAACCTGGCCAACGCCATTGACCTGGACGCTGGTGCGCAGCTGAGCCTGACCAGCAACCAGAATGTCGCACTGGGCGGGCTGGTGTCGGGTACCGGCAGCCTGATCAAGACCGGCACCGGTGTGCTGTCGTTGAACAACAGCAACACCTTCAGCGGTGGTCTTGCATTGAATGCAGGTGGCCTGTCGGTGGGCGCCAACGGTGCGCTCGGTACCGGGGCGCTGAACATCGGCGGCAATGTTTCTCTGGATGCGAGTGCCCCGGTTTCGCTGGCCAACGCGGTGAGCCTGGGCGCCAATACGCTGACCCTGCCGGGCAGCAGCAATCTCACTCTGAGCGGTGTGGTGAGTGGTGCCGGTGGCCTGATCAAGAACGGCGCCTCGACGCTGACGCTGTCCGGTGCGAATACCTTCCTCGGGGGCGCCACGGTCAATGCCGGCACGCTTGCACTGGGTGCAGGTGGCAGCCTGGCCGCGGCCGGGGCGGTGAATCTTGCTGGCACCGGTGCTGCACTGGACATCTCCGCAGCGGGGGCGGGCCAGACCATCGGGGCGTTGAACGGCGTCGCCGGCAGCCAGGTGACCCTGGGCGCGCAATCGCTCACCTTCGGCGGGGCCAGCAACGGCGCATTTGCCGGTGTCATCGACGGCAGCGGCGGACTGATCAAGATCGGTACCGGCGTGCAGACCCTGTCCGGCGCCAACACGTTCAGCGGTGGCGTGGCACTCAATGCGGGTGGCCTGGTGCTGGGCAATGCGGGTGCGTTGGGTACGGGCGCGCTGGGGATCGGTGGCAACGTCAGCCTGGACAGCACGGTCGCTCTGAATCTGGGCAATGCCGTGAACTTCGGCGTTGGCACCCAGCTGACCCTGGGCGGCAGCAGCGATGTCGCGCTCAGCGGTGTGGTGGCGGGCGCCGGCAACCTGGTCAAGAACGGTACTGGCCTGCTGACCCTCAACAACAGCAATACCTTCGGAGGTGGCTTGGCCTTGAATGGCGGCGGTCTGGTGGTCGGTGCCAATGGCGCACTGGGTACCGGCGCGCTGGCCGTGAATGCGAGCACCACGCTGGATGCCGGTGCTGCGGTCAGCCTGGGCAATGCGGTCAATCTGGGCTCGGGTGTTGCGCTGACCCTGCCGGGCAGCAATGCGCTGACGCTGTCAGGTGTGATCGGAGGCAACGGCAGCCTGGTCAAGAGTGGTGCGGCCACGCTGACGCTGTCCGGCGCCAACACCTACACCGGCGGCACCACCATCAATGCCGGCACGCTGGCGTTGGGGGTGGGTGGCAGCCTTGCCGCAGCGGGTGATGTCACGCTGGGCGCAGGCGCTGGCTTCGATATCTCCGGTGCCGGCGGCAGCCAGACCATCGGCGCGCTCAATGGTGCGGGCGGAAGCACGCTGGCGCTGGGTGGCAATTCGTTGACCTTCGGCACGGCCGGCAATGCTGCCTTCGACGGCGTGATCAGTGGCGGTGGTGGTCTGGTCAAAGTGGGCGCGGGCGTGCAGACGTTGTCTGCTGCCAACACCTTCGGCGGCGGCGTCACGCTCAATGCCGGCGGCCTGCTGCTGGGCAACGACGCGGCGCTGGGCTCTGGCGCGCTCACCGTCGGCGGGGCGGCCACGCTGGACACCACCGGCCTGGCAGCACTGACCAACAACATCGCGCTCAACGCAGGCCTGACCGTACTGGGCACCAATGCACTGACGCTCAACGGGGTGATTTCCGGTACCGGCAGCCTGACCAAGGATGGCGTCGCAACGCTGACCTTGAACGGCATCAACACCTATACCGGTGGTACCAACATCAACACCGGCACACTGGCGCTGGGTGCCGGTGCAAGCCTGGCGGCGAGCGGTACCGTGAACCTCGCCACCGGCGCGACGCTGGATCTGTCGGCCGGCAGTGGCACGCAGGTGTTCGGCACCCTGGTCGGCAACGGTACGGTCAACCTGGGCGCCAATTCGATCGAAGTCGGCGGGGCGACCAATGGCACCTTCAGTGGCTCTATCGCAGGTACGGGTGGCCTGACCAAGGTCGGTGCGGGCATCGAGACGCTGACCGGTGCCAACACCTACACCGGCGGCACCTTCATCAATGCCGGCACACTGGCGATCGGTCCGGGTGGCAGCCTGGCGGCCACCGGTGCAGTGACACTCACCGCAGCGGGAACCGGCTTCGACATCTCGACGTCCGGTGCCAGCCAGACCATTGGTTCGTTGGCCGGCGTGATCGGCTCCACGGTCAGTCTGGGGGCGCAGTCGCTGATCCTCGGCGGCAACGGCAACAGCGTGTTCGACGGCGCGATCTCCGGTACCGGCGGCCTGGTCAAGAACGGCACCGGCATCCTGACGCTGGGCGGCGCCAACCTGTTCAGTGGCGGCCTGGCGCTCAATGGCGGCGGCCTGGTGGTCGGCAACAACGCCGCGCTCGGCAGCGGTGCGCTGACCGTGGGTGCCAACGCTACGCTGGATGCTTCGATCGCGGCCAACCTGGCCAACAACATCGCGCTGGCATCGGGCGCCAACCTCGACCTGCTGGGCAGCAATGCGCTCACCCTGGGCGGCATGGTTTCCGGTACCGGTGGCCTGATCAAGAACGGTGCGGCCACCGTGACCCTGACCGGTGCGAATACCTACACCGGAGGCACCACCATCAACAGCGGCACGCTGGCCATCGGTGCTGGTGGCAGCCTGGCCTCGACCGGTGCGGTGGACCTGGCCGGTACCGGTACCCTCGACATCTCGGCCGGCAACCAGAGCATCGGTTCGCTTGCCGGTGTGGCCGGCAGCACCGTGGCGCTGGGTGGTAGCGCGCTGACCCTGGGCGGCACCGTTGACAGTGCCTTCAATGGCGCGATCACCGGCAACGGTGGCCTGATCAAGAACGGTGCGGGCGTGCAGACCCTCAACGGCGCCAGCACCTTCAGTGGTGGTGTAACGCTCAATGCAGGCGGCCTGGTGGTCGGCAACGATGCAGCTCTGGGTACCGGGGCGGTAACGGTGGGTGGCAACGGCACGCTCGATTCGAACACTGCGGTGACGCTGGCCAACAACTTCGTCCTCAACGCCGGGCTGACCGTGCTCGGCAGCAACAACCTCACCCTCAACGGCAACCTGAGTGGCACCGGGGCGCTGACCAAGGACGGTTTGGCGACGCTGACCTTGAACGGTACCAATACCTATACCGGTGGCACCTTCATCAATGCCGGTACGCTGGCATTGGGCGCCGGCGCGAGCCTGCATGCCAGTGGCATCGTCAATCTGGCTTCGGGCGCGACCTTCGATCTGTCGGCGGGCAGCGGCACGCAGCAGTTCGGCACCCTGGTCGGCAACGGTACGGTGAACCTGGGGGCAAACACCTTGACCATTGGCGGTCCCGCCAATGGCACGTTCAGCGGTTCGGTGGGTGGTACCGGTGGGCTGATCAAGGAAGGCACCGGCACCCAGACCCTGACCGGTAACAATACCTTCACCGGTGGCACCACCATCAATGCGGGCACGCTGGCGATTGGCGCCGGTGGCAGCCTGGCATCGAATGGTGCGGTGACATTGGCCAATGCCGGTACGGCGTTCGACATTTCTGCCGGGGGTGCGCAGAGCATCGGGTCGTTGGCTGGTGTTGCCGGCAGCACGGTTGCGCTGGGCGGCAGCACGCTGACCCTCAATGGCGTGGGCAACACCACCTTCGCCGGTGACATCACCGGCACCGGCGGGCTGGTGAAGAACGGGGCGGGCGTGCAGACCCTGATCGGCGCGAATACATTCAGCGGCGGCGTGGCGCTCAATGCCGGTGGCCTGACGCTGGGCAATGGTGGTGCGCTGGGTACCGGTACGCTGACGGTGGGCGGCAACGCCATGCTGGATGGCACCACTGCGTTGACCGTGGGCAACAACGTGCAGCTGACCAGCGGCACGCTGACCCTGGCGGGCAGCAACGCGCTCGCGCTGAATGGTGTGATCAGTGGTGCGGGTGGTCTGCTCAAGGATGGCGCCGCGACCGTCACTCTCGGCGGTGCCAGCAGCTATGCCGGTGACACCACGATCAACAGTGGCGTCCTGGCAGTGGGTGCCGGTGGCACCCTGTCGGGTGCGAGCACGGTCAATCTGACCGGTGCCGGCACGCTGGACATCAGCGCCGGTGGCAATCAGAGCATCGGTGGCCTGGCCGGCGTGACCGGCTCCAGCGTCGTGCTGGGTGGCGCAACCCTCACCACCGGCGGCAACAACGGCAGCACCGCCTTCGCTGGCGTGTTGAGTGGCAGCGGTGGCCTGGTGCAGAGTGGCACCGGCACGCTGACCCTGAGCGGCGACAACGTCTATACCGGTGGCACCACCATCAACGGTGGCAGCACGCTGCAGCTCGGCAACGGTGGCAGCACCGGTTCGGTGCTGGGCGACATCACCAACAACGGCAGCCTGGTCTACAACCTGGGCAGCACCGCAACTGTGGGCGGCGTGGTCAGTGGCAGTGGTGGCCTGACCCAGGCTGGCAGCGGCACGCTGGTGCTGACCGGCAACAACACCTACACCGGCGGTACCACCATCAATGCAGGCGGCACGCTGCAGGTCGGCAACGGCGGTGCGACCGGCGCGATCGTCGGCGACATCACCAACAACGGCGCGCTGGTGTCCAACGTGGCGGGCAACACCACGCTGGGCGGCACCATCAGCGGCAGCGGTGGCCTGACCCAGGCCGGCGCTGGCACGCTGGTGCTGACCGGCAACAACACCTATACCGGCGGCACCACCATCAATGCCGGTGGCACGCTGCAGGTCGGCAATGGCGGTGCGACCGGTGCGATCACCGGTAATGTCGCCAACAACGGCAGCCTGGTGTTCGACGTGGCGGGCAACACCACGGTCGGCGGCGCGATCAGTGGCAGCGGTGGCCTGACCCAGGCCGGTGGCGGCGTGCTGACGCTGGTCGGCAACAACACCTACACCGGCGGCACCACCATCAATACCGGTGGCACGCTGCAGGTGGGCAATGGTGGAGCGACCGGTTCGATCGCTGGCGACATCACCAACAATGGTTCGCTGATCTCCAACGTCGCGGGCAACACCCTGCTGGGCGGCACCATCAGTGGTACGGGTGGCCTGACCCAGGCGGGCAGTGGCACGCTGGTGCTGACCGGCACCAACACCTACACCGGCGGCACCACCATCAACACCGGCGGCACGCTGCAGCTGGGCAACGGTGGTGCGACCGGCTCGATCGTCGGCGACGTCATCAACAACGGCACGCTGGTGTCCAACGTCGCGGGCAACACCACGCTGGGCGGCACCATCAGCGGCAGCGGTGGCCTGACCCAGGCCGGCAGTGGCACGCTGACCGTGACCGGCAACAACACCTACACCGGCCCGACCACCATCAATACCGGTGGCACCCTGCAGGTGGGCAATGGTGGCGCCACCGGTTCGATCGGCGGCAGTGTCACCAACAACGGCAGCCTGGTGTTCAACGTGGGCGGCAACACCACCGTCGGCGGCGCCATCAGCGGCAGCGGTGGCCTGACCCAGGCCGGCAGCGGCACGCTGATCCTGGGCGGCAACAACACCTATACCGGCGGTACCACCATCAACACCGGTGGCACGCTGCAGGTCGGCAACGGCGGTGCGGGCGGGTCGATTGCCGGCAACGTCAGCAACAACGGCAGCCTGGTGTTCAACGTCGGTGGCAACACCACCGTCGGTGGCACCATCAGCGGCAGCGGTGGCTTGACCCAGGCCGGCGCTGGCACCATCACCCTGACCGGCAACAACACCTACACCGGCGGCACCACCATCAATGCCGGTGGCACGGTGCAGGTCGGCAACGGCGGGGCCAGCGGTTCGGTCACCGGCAACATCACCAACAATGGTGGCCTGATCATCAACACTGGTGGCACCACCACGCTGGGCGGCACCATCAGCGGTGGCGGCAGCATCGTGCAGGCTGGCCCGGGCGGGCTGAATCTCGGCGGCAACAGCGGTGGTTTCAGCGGCACCGGCCAGGTCACCGGCGGTGGCCTGAATGTCACCGGCAACATCGGCGGCCAGTGGACCATCGGCAGCGGCACCACGCTGTCCGGCACCGGCACCATCGGGGGTACCGGCGGTGGCGTGACGGTATCCAGCGGCGGCGTGCTCTCGCCGGGCAATGGCCCGGGCAATGGCAGCGGTGCGGGCAACGGCACCGGCACGATCACGGTGGGTGGCAACCTGACCTTGTCGCCGGGCAGCACGCTGGGCATCGATCTGGGTGCCACCGGCAGTGACACGGTGCAGGTGGGTGGCAGTGCCAACGTGGGTGGCAGCAGCGTGCAGGTGAATACCATCTCGCCGAGCACCAGCTATCAACAAGGCCAGCAGTACACCGTGGTCAATGCGGGTGGTGGCGTGAGCGGGCAGTTCGCTTCGGCCAAGACGCCGTCGGCCTTCCTGACCATCACCCCGATCTACACGGCGAACACGGCCAATCTGCAGATCGATGTGGCGCAGACCGCAGCCTTCACCACGGCGGCGAAGACGCGCAACCAGTACAACACCGCCGCAGCACTGGACAGCCTGCCGCAGAGTGGCTCGGCACTGGGGCTGTACAACACGGTGTTGATCTATGACGCCGCCACCGCGCGCAGCGCATTCGACCAGCTGTCCGGTGAAGTGCATGCCGCCAGCCGCGCTGTGCTGCTGTATGACAACTATCTGGAAGAAGGCATCCGCCAGCGCCTGGGCAGTGAGCTGCCGACCGTGCGTGGCGAGCGCGCGTCGGCCTGGCTGGCCGGCAGCGGCAAGGTGTTCAAGCAGGATGGTGATGGCAACGGCGATGACATCCGCTCCAACCGCAATGCGCTGATGGCCGGCGTGGACTGGCAGCTCGGGGAGCACGTGGTGCTGGGTGCAGCGGCCGGCAACGAACGGCTGGATACGCGCCTATACGATCGCAGCTCGCGGGCCCGCCTGCGTGGCAACACCTTCGGCCTGTATGCGCAGGGCCAGTGGAACAACGGCTTTGCGGTCGGTGGCAGCGTGTCGCGCGGCGACTACCGCACGCGCACCACGCGTGAGGTGCCGCTGCTGGGCCAGACCCTGTACAGCCGCCAGGATTCGGATGTGACCATTGCCCAGGTGGAAGGCAGCTGGACCTGGAGCCACGGCAGGACCCAGCTGCAGCCGTACGTGCAGTTCACCAAGCACTGGGTCGACAGCGATCGTGCGGTGGAACAGGGCGGCAGTGCTGCGCTGGAGCTGGAAGGCGGCAAGGACACGCTCAATGTCAGCACCGTGGGCGTGCGTGGGCGCTGGGACGTGGGCAGTGGCGAGCGCTTCCCGGCGCAGCTGACGGTCGGCCTCGGCTGGCAGCATGCATCGGGCGACACCGACGTGGCCAGCCGCAACCGCTTCGCGGCCGGCGGCAATGCGTTCGATGTGTACAGCGCGGTGATGGCACGCAACGCGCTGGTCAGCCAGCTGGGCGTGGCGGTCGGCCTGGGCCGCAACAGCCAGCTGTCGATGTTCGTGCAGGGCCAGCACGGCGACGGTCGCCGCGACGTCGGCGGGCAGATCAACCTGCGCGTGGGTTTCTGAGGGGAGTGGGCCAGCGGTAGATCCACGCTCCGCGTGGATGGCACCGGGGCGGGAGCGCTAGAGCTCCCGCTCCATTTCCACAGCGTCGATCCCGGCGCCGTGGCCATCGGGCACCACACGTGTCACCCGGAAGCCCAGGCCGGCGTAGAAGCCCTGGGTGTGCTGGCTGGTGCTGAGCGTGATGCGATTGATCGAGGGATCCGCTTCGGCCTGGCGCAGGCGCGCCAGCGCCAGTTCGCGGCCCAGTCCATGCCGGTGCAGCGCGCGCTGCACCATGCCCCAACAGAAACCGGCACTGCCATCGCCGCGGCGCGACAGGCCGCCACAGGCCACGATGCTGCCATCGCGTTCGATTACCTGGAATGCACAGCCCATTGCCTGCTCACGCAGGAAGCGTTCGAAGTCGCTCCGCTCTTCCGGTGCGAAGTAGGTGGGCACGTTGCTGTCGAAGATCGACAGGCAGGCGGTCATGTCGCTGCAGCAGTAGGGGCGGGGTGTCATGAAGGAACGTCATGGTTGTGGGCACATTGTGCGCGAGGTCCGTGCCATTGATGTCTGAACATGGCGAGCCCGGAAACCGGTTCGGGCGCAGACTGCAGGTCCCCGTCATCAGGAGGTTCCATGTCCAACGCTCACGCCAGTTTCGTACAACTCCACCAAGGTGCCAATTTTTACGTGCTGCCCAACGTATGGGATGCCGGTGGCGCCCGCCTGGTCCAGCAGCAGGGGGCCCGCGCGGTGGGAACATCGAGTGCTGCGATGGCGTGGTCCTGCGGTTATGCCGATGGCGGTGCGCTGCCTGATACCGCGCTGCTGCAGCGGGTGTCCGAAATCGCTCGTGTGATCTCGTTGCCGGTCACGGTCGATATCGAGGACGGCTACAGCGATGTTCCCGATGCGGTCGCTGCGCGGGTGCTGCGCCTGGTGGAGGCGGGTGCGGTCGGGATCAACATCGAAGACGGCGCCGGCAGTCCTGCGGCGCTGGTGGACAAGATCACTGCCATCCGCTCGGCGCTTGGCGGGCGATCGCTGTTCATCAATGCACGCACCGATGTGTATCTGCGCAGCCTGGCCGAAGGTGATGAGGCCGTCAGGATGAGCATCGATCGGCTGCAGGCCTATGCACGTGCTGGTGCCGACGGCGGCTTTGTGCCGGGGCTGCGTGCGCTGGACGAGGCTGCTGCGGTTGCCAGCGCCGTGCCGCTGCCCCTCAACCTCATGTGGCTGCCTGGAATTGCGTCGCCTGCTGCGCTGTCGCAGGCCGGCGTGCGGCGGCTGAGTGCAGGGCCCGCGCTGTTCATGCACGCGTGGGCGGCGATGGCTGCGGCGACCACGGATTTTCTCGGCGGCGCGATGGCGATGCCCGAGGGCGCACCGGGATATGCGGCCTTGAACCACCTGTTCAGCGAAGGGTGAGGGTGCTGGGGACGGGGGCAGCGGTAGGCTGGGGCATGGGCGGATAGTCGTTTCGACCGGGCCGAGGCATCCACGCATGGTGTGGATCTACTGATGCGGCTGGAGGAACAAGCCCCTCTGTTGAGGGGGGCCCCGACAGGGGCGGGGAGAGGGGATTGTCGGGTGCATCCATGCCCCGATCCCGGCGCGCGTTGCGCCCCGGGACCCGCCTGCGGCGGTCTGTCCGTGTATGTCGCGTATCTGGAGGAACAAGCCCCTCTGTTGAGGGGCTGCCCCGACAGGGGCGGGGAGAGGCCGGCAAAGGGAGGGGCCCAAAGGTTGCGCAGCAACGTTTGGGGCGAAGCGCGCGCAGCGCACTTCGCGTCCCGCGCCAGATAACTGAAAAAGGCCGCCCCTAAGGGCAGCCTTTTTCAGTTATCTGGCGGAGAGAGGGGGATTCGAACCCCCGAAGCGCGGTTTAGACGCTTACACACTTTCCAGGCGTGCTCCTTCAACCACTCGGACACCTCTCCGGATCCCTGCCATCGGCAAACGCCTCAGCAGGGGCGCAGATTCTAGCGGGCTGCGCGACACTTCACAAGCACCCCAGTCAGGAACCTGCGAAGGACGCGCCGGAGGCGAGGGGGCTGGACAGGCATGGCACAATGGAACATCCGATGGAAAACGGTGGCCTGATGTCCTATCTCGTCCTTGCCCGCAAGTGGCGTCCGAAGCGTTTTGCCGAGCTGGTGGGCCAGGAACACGTGGTCCGTGCGCTCAGCAACGCGCTGGACAGCGGCCGGGTCCACCATGCGTTCCTGTTCACCGGTACCCGCGGCGTGGGCAAGACCACGATCGCGCGCATCTTCGCCAAGTCGCTCAACTGCGAGCAGGGCACCAGCGCAGACCCATGCGGCCAGTGCGCGGCCTGCCTGGACATCGACGCCGGCCGCTACATCGACCTGCTGGAAATCGACGCCGCGTCCAACACCGGCGTGGATGACGTGCGCGAGGTGATCGAGAACGCGCAGTACATGCCCTCGCGTGGCAAATACAAGGTCTACCTGATCGACGAAGTGCACATGCTGTCCAAGGCGGCGTTCAACGCGCTGCTGAAGACGCTGGAAGAGCCGCCGGAGCACGTGAAGTTCCTGCTGGCCACCACCGACCCGCAGAAGCTGCCGGTCACCGTGCTCAGCCGCTGCCTGCAGTTCAACCTCAAGCGCCTGGACGAGGATCAGATCCAGGGCCAGATGACCCGCATTCTGGCGGCTGAGGAAATCGAGGCCGACGGCAGCGCCCTCGTGCAGCTGGCCAAGGCCGCCGATGGCAGCCTGCGCGACGGCCTGTCGCTGCTGGACCAGGCGATTGCCTATGCCGGCGGCGCGCTGCGCGAGGATGTGGTGCGCACCATGCTGGGCACCGTCGACCGTACCCAGGTGGCGGCAATGCTCGACGCACTGGCCGAGGGCGATGGCCCGCGCCTGTTGCAGGTGGTGGCCGCGCTGGCCGAGTTCTCGCCGGACTGGAGTGGCGTGCTGGAAGCATTGGCCGAAGGCCTGCACCGCATCCAGGTGCAGCAGCTGGTGCCGGGCGCTGCGGCTGCCGCCGAAGGCCTGGACGCCACGGTGTTCGCCGAGCGCCTGCGTCCGGAGGTGGTCCAGCTCTGGTACCAGATGGCCTTGAACGGCCGTCGTGACCTGCCGCTGGCGCCGAGTCCGCGCGCCGGCTTCGAAATGGCCGTGCTGCGGATGCTGGCGTTCCGCCCGGCCGCGGCGGTGCCGTCGGTGCCGAAGACAGTTGAAAGTGCGGCCGGCGGTACACCGGGTGGCAACACGGCCGGTGGTGGCGTTGGCAGCCAGGAGGCATCGTCCGCGCCTGCCGCCGCTGCTGCTTCGGCCAGTCCGGTCGCCGCCGCAGTGCCCGTGCAGGCCGCACCACGCGAGCCTGAACCCGAACCTGAGCCGGCCCCGCAACCGGAGCCGGATCCGACGCCGGAACCCGAGCCGGTTCCAGTGCAGGAACCCGAATCGCCGCCGCCGGTGAAGGCCGCCGCGGAGGCTCCAACGCCGACGCCGGCCACAGATGCAGCGGCGACCGACGACCTGCCGCCGTGGGCCACCGACGAAGCCGAGGCCCGTGACGAGGCGCTGGCCGCCGAACTGGCGGGTCCGGATGCGGCGATGGTCGCGCCCTGGCATGAGCCACCGGCCCCGGTGCCAGCACCGGTCGAAGCGAAGCCTGCCGAGCTGGAGCGCCCGTTCCGTGCCGAGGGCATCGCCATCGCGCCGGCCGAGCCCGCTGCGGTGCGTGATCCCGCGCCGCAGGACGGTGTCAGCGAACTGGCCAGCGCCGAGGACTGGCTGGACCTGGTCGCCAACAGTGGCCTGAGCGGCCCGTCGCGGCAGTTGGCCGCCAACGCCGCCTTCATCAGTTGCCAGCGCGGGACCTTGAAACTGGGCCTTTCGCCCGGATTTGAATACCTGCGCTCGGAGCGCGCGCTGGCTGCGCTGGGCGAAATGCTGGAGAAGGCCCTCGGCCAGGCGCCGAAGATCGTGGTCGAGACCGTGGAAACCGAACACGTTCCGGCCGAGACCCTGCATCAGCGTGCCGATCGCCAGCGTGGCGAACGGCAGCAGGTGGCAGAGGCTGTTTTCATGGACGATCCGGAAGTGCAGGTGCTGATCCAACAGCACGGTGCCCGGGTTGTTTCCGATTCCATCCGTTCTTTTGACGAGTAAGACACTATGCGCGGCAACATCGCCCAACTGATGCAGCAGGCCCAGAAGATGCAGGAAAACCTGCAGAAGGCCCAGGAAGAAATCGCCAAGATCGAAGTGACCGGCAGCGCCGGTGGCGGCATGGTCAGCGTGACCCTGACCGGCGCCAAGGAATGCCGCAAGGTACGCATCGACCCGTCGCTGGCCAGCGACCCGGAGATGCTGGAAGACCTGATCGCTGCCGCATTCAACGATGCCTCGAACAAGATCGATGCCGAGTCGAAGTCGAAGATGGGCTCGGCCACCGCCGGCATGCAGCTGCCGCCGGGCATGAAGCTGCCGTTCTGATGCTTGGCGGGGCGCCTGTTGCTGCAGGCGCCCGCTGCAACCCTCAGTCGAGCATGGCTCGACTCTACACGTAGCCGTCGAGCTCGCTCGACGCCATCAAAGCATGCCGCCGTGTCCGCACCCCTGCTTGAACAATTGATCGACGCACTGCGGGTGCTGCCTGGCGTGGGCCAGAAGACCGCGCAGCGCATGGCCTACCACCTGCTCGAGCGCGAGCGCGAAGGTGGCCAGCGCCTGGCTGAAGCGCTGTCGCTGGCGGTGGAACGCATTGGCCACTGCGCGCAGTGCCGCGACTTCAGCGAAACCGAGTTGTGCCCGACCTGCGCCAACAGCAGCCGCGAACGCAGCCAGCTGTGCGTGGTCGAATCGCCGGCCGACCGCCTGGCCATCGAAAACGCCACCGGTTTCCGCGGTGTCTACTTCGTGCTGCAGGGGCGGCTGTCGCCGCTCGATGGCATCGGCCCGCGCGAGCTGGGCCTGGAGCAGCTGGAGCGGCGGCTGGCCGAAGGCGAGGTGCAGGAGCTGATCATCGCCACCAGCGCCACTGTCGAGGGCGAAGCCACCGCGCACTACCTGGCGCAGCTGGCGCGCGCACGCAAGGTGCAGCCCAGCCGCCTTGCGCAGGGCCTGCCTCTCGGCGGCGAACTTGAATACGTTGATCGCGGCACGCTGTCGCACGCGTTCGGGACGCGCAGCGAATTCCGCGATTGAGCGCTGGCCGGGCATCGTCCGGCGCGGCCGGCCTACAATGCGGGAGACATCCCCGCCGAGGCCGACCATGAGCAACGAAACCCTCTTCAGCAAGATCATCCGTCGCGAGATCCCGGCCACCATCGTCTACGAGGATGACGAGGTGCTGGGCTTCAAGGACATCGCACCGCAGGCGCCGGTGCACGTGCTGTTCATTCCGAAGAACGAAATCATTCCGACCCTGGACGATCTGCAGCCGTCGCAGGCGCACCTGATCGGCAAACTGGCACTGGCCGCTGCCGAGTACGCGCGCCGCGAGGGTTTTGCGCAGGATGGCTATCGCATCGTGATGAACTGCCGCGAGGACGCCGGGCAGACCGTGTTCCATATCCACATGCACCTGCTGGCCGGTGGGCAGCTGGGGCATTTCGGTACGCCGGGGCGTTGAGCGCACGGCATCCATGCCATGCGTGGATGAAAAAAGGCCGCCCGAGGGCGGCCTTTTCCGTCATGCCTGTACGGTGACGATCACCACCAGCCCCAGCGACCATAGCCGCCCCAGTACGGGCCATACGGGCTCGGGCCCCACGGGCCATAGGGGTAGGGCACCACATCGACCTGGCGCTGTTCCGGCCACAGGTAGATCACATCGGCCGACAGCTTCGGCAGGCGGTAGTCATAGTCGCCGATGCGGGTGTTCTGGTAGCCGTCGATCTTGCCGATGAAGGTCACGTCACGGCCGGCTTCGAACACGGCCGGGTCGTAGAAGCCGGCGCGGCAGGCGATGAAGCGGCCGTCGCTGGCGTCGGACGAGGTGGTGTTCGGGCGGCCACTGGCGTTGAGCGGGCGCGAGATCATCTGGAAGCAGGTCTCGCCCTGGCCGGGCTTGGTTTCGATGATGCGGCCGCCCCAACGGACGGGCGTGCCGACCTGCTGGGTGGCGACCGAGTCGCGCGGGGAGACCAGGCTGAACTGTCCCTGCAGCGGCTTGGGGGCCGTGGCGCAGGCCGACAGGGCCAGCGTGGCCACAGCGGTGAGGAGGAACTTGGTGTTCATGGGGAGGCTCCGGAAGTCGGGCGATGCCTGCGCAGGTCCCGCAATAATGAAGCGAGCTCGGTGCAAGTTCCAGCGTAACGCGCGTCGGCGAAACGCTGGCTGAGTGCCAGCAGTGCCGGATCGGGGCGGCGGGCATGTACCCGACGCGCCCAGTCCTGTGCGGTTTCATGCGGTTCGCGGGCCAGGCCGAGGGGGGCGTAGCGGCGACCCAGCCGGTGCCAGCCGCGCAGCAGCGGATCACGTTCGCGTTCGCCGCGGGCCAGCAGCCAGGCCATCCACGCCAGCGCCATCAACGCGGCCGTCACGAAGCCGGCTATCAGCTGTGCCGGCCCCAGGTCGTCCAGCCCAAGCGGCTTGAGCAGCTGCTGCTGGCGGCGCGCATCGAAGGACAGCACCAGGTCATTCCAGCCGCGGCGCAGCCAGTCGCCCATCTGCCCCAGTTGCAGCCAGCGCTGTTGCATCGGCGTGTCGGTGCCGGCCTGCAGGCGATCGTCGAGGGTGTCGAGAATACGTTCGGGGGCGACGGCAGCGGTCGGGTCGACCCGCACCCAGCCGCGTTGCGGCAGCCATACCTCGGCCCAGGCATGGGCGTCCATCCGCCGCAGCACCCAGTAGTCGCCGATGCGGTTGCGGGTACCTCCCGCGAAGCCGGTCACCACGCGTGCCGGAATGCCGGCATTGCGCATCAGCACCACGAAGGCCGAGCTGAAGTGCTGGCAGAAGCCGGCTTTGTAGCCGAACAGGAACTCGTCGACCGGATCACGCCCTGCCGGGGGCGTGGCCAGCGTGTAGGAGAAGTCGCGGGTGATCCATTGCAGCGCGCGGCGGACGATGGCCTCGTCGTCGGCGCCGGCCTCCTGCCGCCATTGCTGGGCCAGGGTGGCGGTGCGCGGGTTGAAGCCGCCGGGCAGCTGCAGTGCCGCACGACGCAGGTAGGGTGACAGGGTGCTGTCGAACCGTGCGGGCGGGGCCGAGTGCAGGCGCCATCGGCTCAGCGACGCCAGCGGACGCTCGCTGCTCAGGCTCATGTCCGCGTCCAGCGTGCTGCCCTCGGGGGCGCGGCTGGGCAGGTCCAGCGCCACCAGCTGGCGGCGATCGGTCGGCTCGTAGTCGATCTGGTAATCCCAGCCCTGCGCGCTGGCTTCGACCGTGGCGGCCGGCCTTCGCGCGCTGGCGCGATCGCGCGACCAGCGGCGGCCATCGAAGGCGGTCAGCACCGGGCCTCGCCAGTAGCGCTGCGCCGGTTCCGGCACCGCGCCGAAGAACTGCACGCGCAGCGCCGGGGTGTCGTCGGCCATCAGGTCCAGCCACTGGTCGGGCTCCATGCTGTCGGACAGCCCCGGCGTGCCCACCGCGCGTTCGGGAACACCCCACAGCGGCGTGGCCAGGCGCGGGAACAGCCAGAAGCTGGCCAGAGCCAGCGGCAGGCCGATCGCCAGCAGGCGGCCGACACTGCGCAGCTGTCCGCGCAACGGCAGGCGGCCGGCACGGCCCTCATCATGTGCCAGGCGTTGCAGCGCAAGCAGCGTGCCGACACCGGCGAGCGCGGCCAGGGTTGTGGTCAGTGGTCCCTGGTCGAGCAGGAATGCGGCGAACGGAGCAAACAGCGCAAAGCCGAGCAGGCTGCGCGCGTCGCGCAGGCTGCGCAGTTCGCTGGATTTGATCGCCAGCATCGCCGCCAGCAGAGCGCAGCCGGTATCGCGACCGGGGCGCACCATGCCCATCTGCCAGACAATGGCGGCGAGCATGCCCAGCACCAGCAGCAGGCGCACCGGCATCGGCAGCACGCGTCGCCAGGACAGCGCAGCGGTCAACATCGCAGCGATCGCGATCACTACCGCCAGCAGCGGTGGCAACTGCAGCAGCAGTGGCAGCAGGGCCAGCGCCGCACAGGCCAACGTCCAGGCACGCGTGCTGCGGTCCAGTTGATCGAGGGGATCAGCCATGGGGCATCAGCGCCAGCGCGCGCAGGCACAGGTGGTGATGGTTGGCACCCTGGCCGGGGCCGAACGGTGGATGCGCCGGCAGCAGCAGGGTGTAGCGTCGCCCCTCGCGTTCGGCCATGCCGACCCAGCGCGCCAGCCGCGCGATGCGTGCTTCGTGGTCCAGCGGTGCCAGCATGCGCCAATCCAGCACCACTTCGATGCCGATCGGCTTTTCATACTCGCGCACCAGCAGGCTGTCGCGGCGCGCGGAGTGCTTCCAGGAAATGCTGCGTGGCGCGTCGCCGGCGCGGTAGGGGCGCAGCTGATGCAGTTCCTCGCCACTGGCATGGGCACGCGTGTGCAGGGGGGCGTTGCCACTCTCCGGAAGTGCAGGTGCGGTTGTCTCGGCCAGTGGATAGACCAGCAGCGGTTGTTCCGGCCACACCCACGACCACGCCCGCACCAGTCCCAGTGGCTGGGTGGTGGACAGGCGGATGCGCGGCAGCTCCAGCCAGCCGCGGCGTTCGCTCGGTACCTCCAGTTCCACCTCACCGCGACCGTGTGCCGGCAGTGAGGTCCAGGCTTCGCTGTCGCCCAGCTGCAGGTGCAGGCCATGGCGCGCGCGCGGATCGCGCAGCGACAGGTCCACGCGCAGGCGCAACGGTTGCCCGGCCGGTACCGGCTCGGCGGCGATCGCATCGATCTGCACGCCGGACAGCTGCAGGTGAGCGGCGATGGCGCTGGCGATCGCGGCGGCCGCCAGCAGCAGGGCCAGCAGCAGCGCCGGGTTGTTGTTGTAGTTCAGCGCGCCCAGCAGCATCGCCGCCAACAGAGTGGCGACGAACAGGCCGAAGCGGGTCGGCAGCACGTAGATGCGATGACGGTCCAGTCGCTGCGGCAAGGCTTCGGGCCTGCGTGGCCGAGCCAACAGCTGCATGCGTGCCCAGCGTGTGGTCACGCTCAGTCCACCGCGACGGTCTGCAGGATCGCACGCGCCAGTGCCGGCCCCGAGCTGGATTCCGCCTCCGCCACCAGCCGGTGGCCGGCCACTGCCACGAACAGGGTCTGCACGTCTTCGGGCACTACATGGCCGCGGCCCAGCAGCAGCGCATGTGCCTTGGCCGCACGCAGCAGGGCCAGGCCTGCACGCGGTGACAGGCCGACGCGCACGCCGGCGTGCTGGCGGCTGCGGGTCAGCAGCGCCTGCACGTAGTCGATGAGTGCGTCGCTGGCATGCACCTGGCCAACCGCATCGCGCAGTTCACGCACCTGGGTATCGTCCAGCTTCGGTACCGCGCGTGCGATCAGGTCGCGGCGATCACTGCCACGCAGCAGCTCGCGTTCGGCCTGGGCACTGGGGTAGCCCATCGCCAGCCGCAGCAGGAAGCGATCCAGCTGCGAATCCGGCAGCGGGAAGGTGCCGGACAGGTCCACCGGATTCTGCGTGGCGATCACGAAGAACGGATCGGGCAGCGGATGGGTCTGTCCATCCAGGGTGACCTGTTGCTCGGCCATTGCCTCCAGCAGTGCGCTCTGCGTGCGCGGTGGTGCGCGGTTGATCTCGTCGGCCAGCAGTACGTGGGTGAACACCGGGCCGGGATGGAACTGGAACTGGCGACTGCCCGCTTCATACACCGAGACGCCCAGTACATCGGCGGGCAACAGGTCGGAGGTGAACTGCACGCGCTGGAAGCTGAGGCCGAGGCTGCTGGCCAGTGCATGTGCCAGCGTGGTCTTGCCCAGGCCGGGCAGATCCTCGATCAGCAGGTGCCCAGCGGACAGCAGCGCGACGAAAGCCAGCCTGACTTCCGGCACCTTGCCCAGCACCAGTGCGTTCACCTGATCCTGTGCCTCCCGCAGGGCCTGTCGCAATTGATCGGTTAGCATGCTGGGGTTGGGGGACGAAGCTGGCATGATCGTCTCAGTTCTGGAATCCACTTGATTATCCATAGAGCGATGCAAGGCGAACAGCGCGCACGAACGATATTTCTCTGGTTATGGACGCTGGTCACAGCGGCCAAGCTGGTGGTGGCCGCGCGCCTGCCACTGTTTGTCGATGAGGCGTTCTACTGGCAGGAAGGCCAGCATCTGGCGGCTGCCTATTCCGATCTGCCCGGGTTGACCGCATGGCTGGCACGGCTCGGCGTGGAGATCGGCGGCCACCACGTCCTGGCGCTGCGCCTGCCGTTCCTGGCCATGGGTGCATTGCTGCCGCTGCTGGTGGCGCGCATCGCCACGCGCTGGTTCGGCAACGTGGCCGGATGGCAGGCCGGCAGCCTGACACTGTTGATGCCGTTGTCGGCCACGCTGGGGCTGCTGGCGGTGCCGGACGTGCCGATGGCACTGGCGGCGGTGATCTGCCTGCACGCCGGCGCGCGCCTGCTGCACAACGTCGATGCGTCTTCGGCGATGAAGCTGGCGCTGGGCCTGATGATCGGTGCGCTCAGCCACTACCGCTTCATCGGCGTCATCGGTGTTGGCTTCATTGCGTTGCTGGCGTTGCCGCAGGGGCGGCGCATGCTGGCTGATCCACGCGTATGGGTGGCGCTCGCAGTGGGCGTGCTGGCCTGGCTGCCGCTGCTGGCGTGGAATGCGGACAATCACGATGCCGGCCTGAAGTTCCAGGTGGTCGAGCGCCATCCCTGGACTTTCGAATGGGCTGGGCTGTGGTTCCTGCTGATCCAGCCGATGCTGGTCACGCCGATCCTGTGCATCGCGATGTGGAAGGTGGCGTTGGCGGGCACCCGCAGTGGTGGCGGCGCGCGGGTGCAGTGGCGTTACTTCGGCCTGGTCGGTGGTGTTTCAACGCTTGGCATCTTCCTGCTGGGGTTCTTCACCGACGTCGAGCGGATCAGCTTCCACTGGCCGTTGCCGGGCTATCTGGCGCTGCTGGTGGCGGTGCCGGTGGTGCTCAACGGCTGGCCGCGCTGGCTGCGCCGTACCGGCTGGTGGCTGGCCGGCGCCGGCATGGTGCTGGCATTCGGCTATTACCTGATGGCATCCACGCCTTCGCTGCGTGAGCAGCTGGCGGGCAGCAAGTACTACCCGCGCAACTTCGCCGGCTGGCAGCCGCTGGCGGTGGCGGTGCGCGATGAGCTGCAGCAGATGCCGGCCGGCACGCGCGTGCTGGCCGGCAACTTCAAGGTCGGGGCCGAATTGGGCTTCCAGCTGGGCAATGGTGATATCGAGGTGCTGCCGCATCCGCTCAACGACAAGCATGGCCGTACCGCGCAGCTGGCGCAGTGGGGGTTGCTGCACGAGGGCGAGCGTGCGGCGCCGATGCTGTTGGTGCTGTCGCCCAGTGACCAGCGTTACCGCGATCTGCTGGCGCGCTATCACGCCATCTGTGAACAGGTCGGGCCGTTGCCCGCGCCGCGGGTGGTCAGCAGCGACCATGGGTTCCAGCGTTTCCTGCTGTTCCGCCTGCCGGCACAGCGGGCGGCGGGTCCGTGCGTGACCCCGGCGATGGCGTGGCTGGATGCGCCATCCAACGGTGAAAAGGTTTCGGGCACGCTTGCCGTCAAGGGCTGGGCGTTCAAGGATGGCGTCGGCCTGGCGCGTGTCGAGGTGCTGGTCGATGGCCGCTCTATCGGTGACGCGCAGTACGGGCGTGTGTTCGACGTGCGCCACACCTGGCCGGACAGCACCGACCCGCGGCATCCGGCGGTGGGCTTCGATGCGTCGCTGGATACCGCCACTCTGGCACCGGGCCGGCATTGGCTGGGCCTGCGCCTGCATGGCAACGATGGCAGCGTGGAAGAGTGGCAGGAGCAGCCGTTCGAAGTTCGTTGAGTCCTGCTTTTGTAGAGTCGAGCCATGCTCGACTGCTTCTCCAAAGACAGTCGAGCATGGCTCGACTCTACAAAAAGGGCAGCCGAGCATGGGCTCGGCTCTACAGGTTGGCGGAAGCGTTCAGGGCACCGCGTATCCCGCCTTGCGCAGCAGCCCGCACAGCGCGATCAGCGGCAGCCCGACCAGTGCTGTCGGGTCGCGGTTGTCGATGGCCTCGAACAGGCTGATGCCCAGGCCCTCGCACTTGAAACTGCCGGCACAGTCCAGTGGCTGTTCTGCGGCCACGTAGCGGGCGATCTCGTCCTCGTCCAGCGCGCGGAAACGCACTTCGGTCAGGTCCATCGCCGTGAAGGATTCTCTGTTGCGCGTGAGACTGATGGCGGTATGGAAGCGCACGGTGTGCCCGGACATCGCTTTCAGCTGGGCGCAGGCCGCCTCGACCGTGCCGGGCTTGCCCAGCGGCTGGCCGTTCAGGTCGGCCACCTGGTCGGAGCCGATCACCCAGGCGTCGGGATGACGGGCAGCCACCCCGGCGGCCTTGGCGGCTGCCAGGCGCGTGGCCAGGGCCAGCGGGGCCTCGCCGTCCAGCGGGGTTTCATCCACGTCCGGGCGTGTGCAGTCGAAGGGCAGGCCCAGCCGTTGCAGCAGTTCACGGCGGTAGCGGGAGGTGGAGGCCAGGATCAGCGGCATGCGACAATACCGGGGCAGGGCGCGGCAGTCTGGCCCGTCCGCGACGCCAGCGGCAAGTCCTGTATGGCGGGCATTTGACAGCCGCCGCCCCGATCCTTAGTATTCAGCGGCTTATGTCCGCGAACGTGCCCGAAACGCTGGATGCCTGGCGGATGGTTGTAGCGCGAAGGCGCTTCGACGGTCAGGTCTCCCTGGCTGAATTGACCCGCCTGCAGGGGTTGGTCGCCGATACCGACGGTGAGTGTGTCTACTCGCTTGAATTCGGTCGCGACGACATCTTGCGGGTATCCTATGTGGAACTGACCATCGACACCGCGTTGCCGCTGACCTGTCAGCGCAGCATGCAGCGATTCCTGTTGCCGGTGAAGGTGACCCAGAGGCTTGGCCTGATCCGCGACGAGGACGAGGAATCGTCCCTGCCGGAGGAATACGAGGCGTTGCTGGTGCCGGAAGATGGCCAGCTGCGTCCCCTGGACCTGGTCGAAGACGAGTTGGTGCTGGCGGTGCCGGTGGTACCGCTGTCGCCCGACGGTGAAGCAGTCGACAAGGACTGGGCACCGAGCGAAGAAGAAACAAAGAAGGCCAACCCGTTTGCGGCGTTGGCGGCCTTGAAGAAACAATAGCAGCCGGATTGTCGTCGGCGGCTGCGGCGAAAGCGAAAGTGTGCTGGGCGCTGGCGTCCTGCGCGACGATACGACGAAGCAAAAACGAACCGAGTTTGGAGCAATCCCATGGCTGTCCAGAAATCCCGTGTCACCCCGTCCCGCCGCGGTATGCGCCGTGCGCATGACGCCCTGAGCGCCAAGCAGCTGTCGACCGACCCGACCACCGGCGAAGTGCATCTGCGTCACCACATCACTGCCGATGGTTTCTACCGCGGCAAGAAGGTCATCCAGACCAAGACCTCGGCCGTCGAAGAAGATTGATGTGCCGGGAAGGCCGCTGCCTCAGGGCAGCGGCCTTTGCCTTCTTTCCCGGGCTTGCCGGTGATCGGCGGCCTGCGCAACAGGAAACATGATGAGCAAGCGGATCTATTCGAGGATCGCGGGCACCGGTAGCTATTTGCCGGAAAAAGTCCTGACCAACGCCGACCTGGAAAAAATGGTCGAAACCTCGGATGAGTGGATCCAGTCGCGCACCGGCATTCGTGAACGGCACATCGCGGCCGAAGGCGAAACCACCAGCGATCTCGGCTACAACGCCGCGCTGCGCGCACTTGAAGCGGCCGGCATCGACGCTTCGCAGCTCGACATGATCGTGGTCGGTACGACCACCCCTGACCTTATTTTCCCGTCCACCGCGTGCCTGATCCAGGCCAAGCTCGGTGTGGCCGGATGCCCCGCCTTCGACGTCAACGCGGCCTGTTCGGGTTTCGTGTTCGCGCTGGGCGTGGCCGACAAATTCATCCGTTCCGGCGACTGCCGGTACGTGCTGGTGATCGGCGCCGAAACGCTGACCCGCATGGTTGACTGGAACGATCGCACCACCTGCGTGCTGTTCGGTGATGGTGCCGGCGCCGTCGTGCTCAAGGCCGACGAAGAGACCGGCATCCTCAGCACCCACCTGCATTCCGATGGCAGCAAGAAGGAGCTGTTGTGGAACCCGGTGGGTGTCTCGACCGGTTTCAAGGGCGGCGCCAACGGTGGTGGCACTATCAACATGAAGGGCAACGATGTGTTCAAGTACGCCGTCAAGGCGCTGGACTCGGTCGTGGACGAGACCTTGGCTGCGAACGGCCTGGACAAGTCCGACCTGGATTGGCTGATTCCGCACCAGGCCAACCTACGCATCATCGAAGCCACGGCCAAGCGCCTGGACATGTCGATGGAACAGGTCGTGGTCACGGTTGATCAGCACGGCAACACCTCGTCCGGCTCGGTGCCGCTGGCGCTGGACGCTGCAGTGCGATCGGGCAAGGTCGAGCGCGGCCAGCTGCTGTTGCTGGAAGCCTTCGGCGGCGGCTTCACCTGGGGTTCGGCCCTGCTGCGCTATTGATAGTGCAAGTTACGACAACGTGAAGTCTGTCGTTACGGCCCCTCTGGGGCCGTAACGCGTTTAAGGAGGACCTGTCATGGTTGAGCCCATCGTCATCGAAGGGCAACGTGCCTGGCTGAAGCAGTACGGCAAGGGAAGCCGGGCGCTGGCCCTGGGCCTGCTCAATTTTGTTGCCCGCCGTTTCCATCTCGATGCCCTGCGCCCGCCACCGCATCGCGGCGGTGACGCTGCACGCGAAACCGAAGCCCGTCGCCTGGCTGAACTGCAGGCGCAGGGGGTGAACGTGCCCGATGTGCTGGGTACCGGTCATGCCGCGCTGGTGATCGGCGACAACGGCAGTTCGTTCAATACCTGCCTGCGCGAAGCCGACGAGGCCGGTCGCGACCGGTTGGTGATGGCAGCGATGCTGGCCATCGCCGAAGCGCATGCGCGTGGCGCCTATTTCGGCCAGCCGCTGCCGCGCAATCTCACCTGGGACGGCCAGAAAGTAGGCTTCATCGACTTCGAGGAAGATCCGCTGGAAGTGATGGACCTGGCTGAAGCGCAGGCCCGCGACTGGCTGATGTTCGGCTACGGCGTCGCCAAGTACTACGCCGACCGCCCCGAGCACCTGCAGGCGATGATGGCCGAGGCGATGGGCGATGTTCAGGCACCGGTGCGCGAGCATGTGCATGCGGTCAGTGGCCGCCTTCGCAATCTGGCCCGGGTCTGCATGAAGCTGGGCCGTTCAGCGCGCGCGCTGGCGCATTCGATCTTCATCGCCCATGGCGCCAGTACCGCCGGCGTGCTGATGCTGGTCGGCCTGTGCGTGGATTTCCTCGCCGACGGTGATCTGGACGTCCTGCAGCTGTTCTGCTGATCATCGGCTGGAGTCAGATCCCTTTTCCCATCGAAAAGGGATCTGCCCCCGGATCTCCAGCGCCCTGCGACCCCCATTGACCATACGCGTGCATACGCGCACGTACAGACGACACGGCATGTTCCCCCTTATCATGGCCCGCTTCGATTGCAACAAGCGGATGACCGCGTGACCGTATCCACCCTCGCTTTTGTCTTCCCCGGCCAGGGCTCGCAGTCTGTGGGCATGCTGGCCGAGCTGGCCGAACTGCACCCGCAGGTGCGTGAAGCCTTCACCGAGGCATCCGATGGTGCCGGCGTCGACCTGTGGGCGCTGTCCCAGGGCGGCCCGGAGGAAATGCTCAACCGTACCGAATACACCCAGCCGGCCCTGCTGGCCGCAAGCATCGGCGTGTGGCGCGTCTGGAATGCCGTGGGCGGTCCGCGCCCGTCGGTGCTGGCCGGTCACAGCCTGGGCGAGTACAGCGCGCTTGTCGCCGCTGGCGCGCTGAGCCTGCACGACGGTGCGCACCTGGTGCGCCTGCGCGGCCAGCTGATGCAGGAAGCCGCGCCGGCGGGCGTCGGTGCCATGGCCGCCGTGCTCGGCGCCGAGGACCAGCTGGTGCTGGACGTCTGTGCCGAAGCTGCGGGCAGCCAGGTGGTAGTGCCGGCCAACTTCAATTCACCCGGCCAGATCGTGATCGGCGGCGACGCCGATGCGGTCGACCGTGCGCTGGCGCTGCTGGCCGAGAAGGGCGTGCGCAAGGCGGTCAAGCTGGCGGTCAGCGTGCCGTCGCATACGCCGCTGATGCGTGAAGCCGCCAACCGCCTGGCCGAAGTGATGGCCGGCCTGTCCTGGCAGGCACCGCAGCTGCCGGTGGTGCAGAACGTCGATGCCAAGGTCCATGACGGTATCGACGCGATCCGCACCGCGCTGGTGCAGCAGTTGTACCAGCCGGTGCAGTGGACCGGGTGCGTGCAGGCGCTGGCTGGCCGCGGCGTCACCCGGATCGCCGAATGCGGCCCCGGCAAGGTGCTGACTGGCCTGGTCAAGCGCATCGACAAGGCCATTGACGGCCGCTCGCTGGCCACTCCGGGCGACTTCGAAGGCGCCCACGAGGCGTGGTCGGCCTGATTGCCCCTGTTCCTGCCGACCGTGCCGGTCGCCGCTGCAAGCGGCATGGGCGCGGCGGCCGTCCCAGCCTGAGGAAAACATCATGAGCAAGCCCCTGCAGGGTGAAATCGCACTGGTCACCGGTGCCAGCCGCGGCATTGGTGCCGCCATCGCCGATCTGCTGGCCGCCCAGGGCGCCACCGTCATCGGTACCGCCACCACAGAGTCCGGCGCTGCCGCGATCGGTGAGCGCCTGGCTGCCCACGGTGGTCATGGCCGTGCCTTGAACGTGACCGACGCTGCCGCGCTGGACAGCGTGCTGGACGGCATCGCCAAGGAATTCGGCCCGATCTCGATCCTGGTCAACAATGCCGGCATCACCCGCGACAACCTGCTGATGCGCATGAAGGACGAGGACTGGGCGTCGATCATCGACACCAACCTGACCAGCGTGTTCCGCACCAGCAAGGCGGTCATGCGCGGCATGATGAAGGCACGCAAGGGCCGCATCATCAACATCGCATCGGTGGTGGGCGTGACCGGCAACGCCGGCCAGGCCAACTACGCGGCGGCCAAGGCCGGCATCATCGGCTTCAGCAAGTCGCTGGCCAAGGAAATCGGTTCGCGCGGTGTCACCGTCAATGTGGTCGCTCCCGGCTTCATCGACACCGACATGACCAAGGCGTTGCCGGAGGAAGCGCGTACCGCGCTGATCAACGACATCGCTCTCGAACGCCTGGGTTCGCCGGAGGACATCGCCCATGCGGTGGCCTTCCTGGCCGGCCCGGCTGCCGGTTACATCACCGGCGAAACCCTCCATGTGAACGGTGGCATGTACATGCCGTAAGCAAGGGGCGCAGGGATTGCGCCGCAAGTGGTTGATCTGCTGAGGTTTTTGCTGCGATGCAAGGCCGCGCTGGTTTCCACTACACTATCCCACGGCCATCGCCTTTGATGGCGACCACTTTTGAACCACAACTCCATCTGGAGCGAGATCCCATGAGCACCATCGAAGAACGCGTCAAGAAAATCGTCGTCGAACAGCTTGGCGTCAAGGAAGAAGAAGTCACCACCAGCGCATCGTTCGTCGATGACCTGGGCGCTGACTCGCTGGACACCGTCGAGCTGGTGATGGCCCTGGAAGAAGAATTCGAGTGCGAGATCCCGGACGAAGAAGCCGAGAAGATCAGCACCGTCCAGGCCGCCATCGACTACGTCAAGGCCCACGTCAAGGCCTGATGTCAGACGGCAGTGCGCGCGCGGGCTCACGCTCGCCGCGCACCGCACCCCATGGGGCCGCTGTTGCGGCCCCGTGTGTTTGAGCATCACATCGAAGCAAACCGAGTTACCCGTAGAAACCATCCGGGTCAGGAGAAACAGCAATGAAGCGTCGCGTCGTCGTAACCGGCCTGGGTATCGTCTCGCCGTTGGGCAATGATCTGGCCAGCAGCTGGGAAGGCATCACCCATGGCCGTTCGGGCATCGGTCCGCTGACCAACGTTTCTGATGCCTATCTGGATCGGTTCACCACCAAGATTGCAGGTGAAGTCAAGGGATTCGACATCACCGCCGACAACGAACTGTTCGGCAAATTCCGGGTCAGCGGCAAGGATGCCAAGAAGATGGACCCGTTCATCCATTACGGCCTCGGTGCCTCGTTCATGGCCCTGCATGATTCGGGCCTGGAGATCACCGAAGCCAATGCCGATCGCATGGGCGCCATCGTTGGCGCCGGCATCGGCGGCCTGCTCGGCATTGAAGAGCAGACCATCGAGTTCCACGAGGGCAAGAAGATCTCGCCCTTCTACGTGCCCAAGACCATCATCAACATGCTGCCGGGCCAGCTGAGCATCATCACCGGCCTGAAGGGCCCGTCGTTCTCGGCGGTGTCGGCGTGCGCGACCTCGAACCATTCGATCGGTACCGCGATGCGCATGATCCAGTACGGCGATGCCGACGTGATGGTGGTCGGTGGTGCCGAGCGCGGCTCCTCGCCGACCGCAGTGGGCGGCTTCTGCGCGATGAAGGCCATGAGCACCCGCAATGACGCTCCGGAACAGGCCTCGCGCCCGTGGGACAAGGACCGCGACGGCTTCGTGCTGGGCGACGGCGCCGGCATCCTGATCCTGGAAGAGTACGAGCACGCCAAGGCACGTGGCGCGAAGATCTACTGCGAACTGGCCGGCTTCGGCGCCAGCTCCGACGCGTACCACATGACCGCCCCGAGCGAGAACGGCGAAGGCGCCGCGCGCTGCATGGTCATGGCCATGAAGGACGCCGGCGTGACCCCGGAACAGGTCGGTTACCTCAACGCGCATGGCACCTCCACGCCGCTGGGTGACCTGGGCGAAACCATGGCGATGAAGACCGCCTTCGGCGACCACGCCTACAAGATGATGGTCAGCTCCACCAAGTCGATGACCGGCCACCTGCTGGGTGCTGCCGGCGGCGTGGAAGCGATCTTCTCGGTGATGGCGCTGCAGGACAACGTCATCCCGCCGACCATCAACCTGCAGCAGCCGGGCGAAGGCTGCGACCTGGACTACGTGCCCAACGAAGCACGCCGGGCCAAGGTCGACGTGGTGATGTCGAATGGTTTCGGCTTCGGCGGCACCAACGGCACGCTGATCTTCAAGCGCGTCTGACCGACGTTGTAGAGTCGAGCCATGCTCGACTTTACATACGAAGAAGCCGCCGCAAGGCGGCTTCCGTGCATCTGAACCCCGAACTGGCCGCCATGACCCACGCCCCGCTGATCCACCCGCTGCCGCACCCGATCGACCTGCTGGCCCTGCAGCAGCACGACCCGGCGCGCTTCCCGCTGCTGATGGAATCCACTGCCTCGGGCACCGCCCAGGGCCGCTGGAGCCTGCTGCTGGCCGCGCAGGGCGATTGCCTGCGGCTGGATGCCGATGGCCGGGTGCGTGACCAGCGCGACGTGGTGCAGGCCGGCAGCTTCCTGCAGGTGCTGGACCGTGCCTGGCAGCGCGAACGCCTGCCGCATGACGGCAGCCACAGCCTGCCGTTCCGCGGCGGTTGGGCGTTGATGCTGGATTACGAAGTGGCCAGCCAGATCGAAACCGTGCTGCCGTCGCGTGCGCGCGATGACGGTCGCCCGACCGCGCTGGCGCTGCGCTGCCCGGCGGCGGTGCTGCACGATCACCACAACGACGCCAGCTTCGTCATCGCCGAAGCCGGTGAGCATGCGCTGCTGGATGCGTTGGTGGCACTGGCCTCGGCCGTGCTGCCCGAAGCAGGGCAGGGCTGGTTGCCGCCGCAGTCGGTCGGCGAGGACGCGCCGCAGCGCTTCACCGACGGCGTGCGCCGGGTGATCGAGTACCTGCGCGCCGGCGACGTGTTCCAGGTGAACCTGTCGCGGCGCTGGAGCGCACAGTTCGCCGCGCCGGTCAGTCCCCAGGCGCTGTACGCGCAGCTGCGCCGCGCCAACCCGGCCCCGTTCGCCGGCCTGTTCACCGCGCACGGCCGCCACGTGGTCAGTTCCTCGCCGGAACGGCTGGTGTCGGTGCACGCCGGCCATGCGCAGACCCGGCCGATTGCCGGCACCCGCCCGCGCTTCGAAGGCGATGACGATGCCGCGCGCATCCAGGAGCTGGTCGGCCACCCGAAGGAGCGTGCCGAGCACGTGATGCTGATCGACCTGGAGCGCAACGACCTGGGCCGCATCTGCCTGCCTGGTACCGTGGTGGTCGATGAACTGATGACCGTGGAAAGTTACGCCCACGTGCACCACATCGTCAGCAATGTCAGTGGCCATCTGCGTCCAGACGTGACCCCGGGTGAAGTGATCGCCGCCACCTTCCCCGGCGGCACCATCACCGGCTGCCCGAAGGTGCGCTGTATGCAGATCATCAGCGAACTGGAGCAGGTGCCGCGCGGTGCCTACACCGGCGCCTTCGGTTGGCTGAACCGCGATGGCGACCTGGACCTGAACATCCTGATCCGCACCGCCGAAGTGGACGGCCACGAGGTGAGCTTCCGCACCGGCGCCGGCATCGTGGTCGACTCGGACCCGGACAAGGAACTGGACGAGACCCGCGCCAAGGCCCGCGGCCTGCTGCGCGCGCTCGGCCAGCAGGGGTAGTTCCGGCCGCTGGCCGGCAACCTCATGCACCCATGATCCGCGCGATCGCCGGCCAGCGGCCGGCACTACCGGTACCAGTGGGAGCCATTGTTTGGGTGGGTGCCGACCGTTGGTCGGCACGCAGGCGCCACCCCGGTCATGACCCCACACCACCGGCACGGTATCCTGCACGACGGAATCGAGTTCAGAGGTAGTCCATGGCGGGAGCCAAGCGCGGGTGTCTGTTCGTGGTAACGCTGGTGGTGGTGCTGGCCGCCGTCGTGGCCGGCGCGGGCGCGTGGTTCTTCTACCAGCAGACCCGGTTCGCCGACGCTCCGATCACCCCGTCCGCCGAAAGCGTGGTCATCGCCAGTGGCGACGGCATGAACACGGTGCTGCGCAAGCTGCGCGACGCCGGCGTGGACGAGGGCCAGGACGCGCAGTGGCAGCTGCTGGCGCGCCAGCTCGATGCGGCCGGCAAACTGAAGGTGGGTGAGTACGCGCTCAGCAACGACCTGACCCCGCGTGATCTGCTGCTGCGCATGCGCGCCGGCAAGGTGCTGCAGCACCGCGTCACGATCATTGAAGGCTGGAACATCCGCCAGTTGCGTGCCGCGCTCAAGCGCGCCGAGCCGCTGCTGCACACCACCGACAACCTCGATGACGCCGCGTTGATGCAGCGCCTCGGCTTCGGTGGCCAGCATCCGGAAGGTCGTTTCCTGCCGGAGACCTATGTCTACCAGCGCGGCGACAGTGACCTGGACGTGCTCAAGCGCGCCCACGGTGCGATGGAGAAGGCACTGGACGAGGCGTGGGAAAGTCGTGCGCCGGACCTGCCGATCAATACGCCCTACGAGCTGCTGACGATGGCGTCGATCATCGAAAAGGAAACCGCGCTGGCCAGCGAGCGCCCGCAGATTGCCGGGGTGTTCATGCGCCGCCTGAAGATCGGCATGCGCCTGCAGACCGACCCGACCGTGATCTACGGCATCGGCGCGGCGTATGACGGCAACATCCGCCGCCGCGACCTGACCACCGATACGCCCTACAACACCTATACGCGTGCGGGCCTGACCCCGACCCCGATCGCCATGCCCAGCCGCGACGCGCTGATGGCGGCCGCACAGCCGGCTGCGGGCGACGCGCTGTACTTCGTCGCGGTCGGCGATGGCAGTGGCGCGCATGTGTTCTCGCCCAGCCTGGACCAGCACAACGCCGCAGTGGCCCGCTACCTGCAGCAGCTGCGCCAGCAACGCACCAAGGAGACCCCGGCGCAATGAGTCCCGCGCTGCTTCGCCATCCCCGTTTCGTCAGCCTGGAAGGTGGCGAGGGCGCGGGCAAGACCACCGCCATCAACGCCATCCGCGATTGCCTGCGCAGCCACGGCCACGAAGTGGTGCTGACCCGCGAGCCGGGTGGTACACCGTTGGCCGAGCGCATCCGCGGCCTGGTGCTGAAACCCGATGCCGAAATCGCCGCCGAGCCGCTCAGCGCCGAAGCCGAGTTGCTGCTGGTGTTCGCTGCACGCGCGCAGCATGTGCGCCAGGTGATCCAGCCGGCCCTGCAGCGCGGCGCCTATGTGCTGAGTGATCGCTTCACCGATTCCAGCTACGCCTACCAGGGCGGTGGCCGTGGCCTCGACCTGCAGTGGATTGCCGACCTGGAGCGTCGCGCCGTGGGCCTGCTGCCGGGCCTGACCCTGCTGCTGGATGTGGAGGTTGCTGTGGGCCGCGCGCGTGCCAATGGTCGCGACCTGTGGCCTGACCGCATCGAAAGCGAGCAGGACGACTTCTTCCAGCGCGTGCGCGAGGTGTTCCGCAGTCGTGCGCAGCAGGATCCGCAGCGCTTTGCGTTGATCGATGCCGGACAGGTGCAGGAACGCGTGGCGGCCGATGTGGTCGCATGCGTCGAGCGCTGGCTGCAGGACGGGGAGGGCGCATGAGCACGTTCTCGCCGTGGCAGCAGCGCGCGTTCGAACAGACGGTCGCCGCGCTCGATGCTGATCGGCTCGGCCATGGCCTGCTGATCTGTGGCCCGGCCGGACTGGGTAAGCGCGAGGTGGCGTTGGCCCTTGCCGACCATGTGCTGGCGCGCGGCGATGCCGCGCATGCCACGCGCACGCGCCAGCTGATCGCCGCCGGCACCCATCCGGACCTGCAGCTGGTCAGCTTCATTCCGAACAAGAGTGGCGACAAGCTGCGCACCGAGATCGTCATCGAGCAGGTGCGCGAGATCACCAACAAACTGGCGTTGACCCCGCAGTACGGCGTGGCGCAGGTGGTGATCGTCGACCCGGCCGATGCCATCAACCGTTCGGCGGCCAACGCGCTGCTGAAAACACTGGAAGAGCCGCAGCCCGGTCGCTACCTGTGGCTGATAAGCAGCGACCCGGCGCGCCTGCCGCAGACCATCCGCAGTCGCTGCCAGCGCCTGGAATTCAAGCTGCCGCCGCGTGAGGAAGCGCTGGCGTGGCTGCAGCACCAAGGGCACAGCGAAGCATCCGCGCGCGAAGCCCTGGACGCCGCGCGCGGCCATCCCGGCCAGGCCGACAACTGGCTGCGCGAAGACGGCCTGAGCCTGCGCCGTGAGGTGGGCCGCGAACTGGAGCAGCTGGCCGCCGGCAAGACCGGCGCGGTGGAGCTGGCGCAGAAGTGGTGCGGTGATGACAACGCGGCGCTGCGCCTGCGCTTTGCCGCCGACCTGGCGCTGGCCCAGGCCAGCACCGATGCCTTGACCACGCCGGAGCGATTGCACAAGCTTGCAGCCTGGTTCGATGCGGCTAACCGCACCCGCGACCTGCTGCGCACCACGGTGCGTGCAGACCTTGCGGTGGTCGAGTTGCTGCTGGCCTGGAACAAGGTGAACGAGCGGCCTGCCGCAAGGGGAAATCGATGAGTGCCAGCAACGCCCGCCAGGGCATCCTGTCCCTGGCTGTGAAGGACAAAGCCGCGCTGTACAGCGCGTACATGCCGTTCGTGAAGAATGGCGGCATCTTCGTGCCCACGCCCAAGCGCTACTTCCTGGGCGACGAGGTGTTCCTGCTGCTGACCCTGCCTGATTCCAGCGAGCGCCTGCCGGTGGCCGGCAAGGTGATCTGGGTGACCCCGGCCGGCGCGCAGGGCAACCGCACCGCTGGCATCGGCGTGCAGCTGGCCGACGGTGCCGAAGGCGAGGGCGTGCGCCACAAGATCGAGACGCTGCTGGCCGGCCTGACCAGCTCGGACAAGCCGACGCATACGATGTGAGGTGGCGCTGGGCCATGCCCGGCTGCATGCCCCGAAACACCCGTGACCCCGCCCTTCTGTAGAGTCGAGCCATGCTCGACTGCGGCCCTCGAAAACACCCGTGAACACGAATGTGAAAAACGGTTGACGGCCCCTGAAAATCCCCTATAATGAGCGGCTCAGCAACACCGGGCGGTTAGCTCAGCGGTAGAGCATTGCCTTCACACGGCAAGGGTCACAGGTTCGATCCCTGTACCGCCCACCATGTTGCAGAACGAAAGAAGCCTCCAGCAATGGGGGCTTTTTTGTTGCCTGGACATCAGTGCGGCTTTCCTGCAGCAGGCACCGTGCAGCGCCATCGTTGACGGCGCGATCCACCATCTCCCGCAACCGCGCGGCGCGCTCTGGGACGCACTTCACCGATGCGGGCAGAGGGTTCCATCCATGCGCTGTTCCGCCGCCCCGGGCAGGCGTAGTCTCAGCCTGTCGCCGTACCCATCCACGCTGGAGTGCCACCATGCCGCTCGCCCGCATCGATGTTCGCAAAGGTAAATCCGCCGACTACCTGCAGCGCGTCGGCGAAACCATCTACCAGGCCCTGCGCGCGGTGGGCGTGCCGGAGAACGATCGCTTCCAGATCTTCCAGGAGCACGCGCCGGGCACGCTGATCTACGATCCCGGCTACCTGGGCGTGGACCGCACCGACGACTTCATCTGCATCCAGATCACCTGGAACGAAGGGCGCACGCTGGAGCAGAAGAAGGCGCTGTACGCCGGCATCGCCGATGGCCTGCACGCGGCGGTGGGCATTCGCCGCGAGGATGTGTTCATCAACCTGGTGGAAGTGAAGAAGGAGAACTGGTCGTTCGGCAATGGGCAGGCGCAGTACGTGAGTTGATGCGCGAAGCGCATCCACGCATGGCGTGGATCTACACCTCGCTGCCGACCTGCTCGCCTTCGGTGGCTGCGGCACTGCGGGCCGCCTTCACTGCATCGGCACTGTTGGGTTGTTCGCACTCGATGCTGGTCACGTAGCCATCGTGGCTGATGTTGTGCTCGGCGCGCTTGACCAGCCACTGCCCATCCACGCCATCGCGGAAGCCCTGCATCACCACCGTGGCTTCGGCCATCAGCGTCTCGCGGCCGGGCAGGGTGTAGCTGAGCGTACGCGTCTGCCGGGCTTGTTCCTGATGCTTGGCGCGCGCTGCGGCTTCGGCGGCTTCGCGGTCGGCGTAGGCCATGCGCAGGCGCACGATCGGTTCACCGCTGCCCAACTTCACCTCCTGGCGCGTGGCACCACGTACATCGCGGTAGTAGGCAATGGTGGTGCCGGTTTTCTCGCGTGAGACGATGCTCACTTTGTAGCTGCTGCCATCGGCGGGGGTCAGGGTGACGTCGGGAATGCGCTCACCGCTGGCACTGGTGGAGTCGCCCCGTTTGACGAACATCAGGCGGCCGCCGCCCGGCTTGGCGATGGCATCGTGCTGCTTGGCCATGCGCAGCAGCAGGTTCATGTCCGATTCCTGCGACTGCACCGTCAGCGGAAGCACGATGGACGCAAGCGATCCACTCACGGCGGCGCTCAGTCCGTGCTCGGCGGCCATGCGCTGCACCATGCCACCGATCGTCGTGCCCTTCTTCCAGGTGCGCGTCTTCTGTGTCTGCAGCTCATTCTTGCCACCCTTGCTGGCCTCGAACGGCGCGGCGCGCGCGCGCAGGGTCATGCTGCCCGGGTAGCCGGAAATCTCCACTTCGTCGCAGATGTACAGGCCCATGCGCCGCACTTCACCGTCGTAGCCGATGAAGGCTTCCAGCTCCGCGCCTGCCGGCGGCAGCTGGATCGGATCGGAAGGATCATGGTCGGCCAGTTGCAGTTCCAGCATGTCCGAGTTGTTGTCGGTCTCGTCGGTGATCCGCAGCGACTTGAAGCGCGATCTGATGATGTCGGTGATGTCCTGGTTGTTGGCCACCACGCGGAAGGTAGGTGTGATGTTCAGTCCCACAGGGCCACCCCCTTGCGCTCGCTTGCTGGGCGCTGCACATCCGGCAGGGTGATCGCCATGCCCGCGGGTAGTACCGCGCCGCGTGCGGCAAGCCCCGGGTTGGCGTCGAACACCGCGCGCAGGATGGCCGGTGATTGTTCGCCATAGTGCGCATACGCGATGCGGTCAACGACGTCGCCGTCGCGGGTGTTATACGTTCGTGCCATCGCTGTGCTTCCGCAGGGAGAGGGTGAATTCTTGCCGCTGGATTCCCGCATCGACGGTGAATCCGGAGGCGGTGGCATCGATCTTGTCGATGACCCACAGGCCCAGGTTTCCGCCCTTGCCGGTCAGCAGCCGCTGGGGCTTGCCCTGTGCCGCCAGCTTGCGCAGCTGCGAGAGCTCATTGCCGGCACCCCGGAACTGATAGTGGATGATGCCGGGCAGCGTCATGCTGGCCTTGCCAGGGCCGGTGTACTGCAGGGCGGCCATCTGCCCGATGCGCTCCTGGGCTGCCCAGCCATATTCGTTGCTCTGCTGGATCTCCTGGAACACGGCGGTGTTGAGGCTGAACTTGAAGCCGCCCAGCATCAGCAGCACCGGGGCGTTGCCGGAGTCGTTGCTCTGGAAACTGGACAACAGCTTGTCGATGGATGCGGTTACGAACTCGCGCTTCATGCTTAGTTCCTGTCTGCCAGGCCGCCACGGGCAGCAACCGCGTTGCGGCGCTGCAGTTCGTCGGCCGTGCGACGTGCCACCGATTCGCTGGATTCACCGGGTTGCTGGTGGATGGTGATGTTGTTGGTCTGTTGTTGCTGCACGGTGGTGACACCGCGCGGGGAGGGCGATGGCATGTCGGGTGCGGTACGACCCCGAGCGGCCTCGCTGATGCCTCCCCATCGCTTGCGCGCCCCCGGCGCGTCCAACGTGGCGACGTCGCCGACCAGGCCCACGGCGTCATCCAGGCCACCTCGGCCGCCCGCCCGCATGTTGGTGTAACCCACCATGCCGTTGCCGATCGCTTCCGCACCACCGGCAAGCACCTCCTTCCCGAAGTCCAGGCCCTTGCCGACCAGCGCACTGACCTTGCCAATGCCTCCTTCGACGAACCCCATCAGCTTCTCGACGTAGGGCATGAGGAAATCCAGCTTCGGAACGAGCCAGTTGAACAGGGATTCGGCACCGGACTTGATCGCGGTCCACATCATGCTCATTACGCTGCCGATCCCGCTCGCGACGGTCGTGTACACGTTGCCCATCCAGACGACGTACTGCACCAAGCCGCTGATGAGCTGGATGTTCATTCTCAGGCCTTCCATCAGAACGGTACCGAGGAAGCTGCCGATCTGGGCAACGCGTGACAGTTCGTTGCCGGTGTACTGTGCAGGTGCAAGCATCTTCGACAGCCAGTCCCACGCCTGGCCGATCAGCCCGCTCATGACTTCCCAGGCGGGGCGCAGTGGTTCAACCGCGCGCATCAGTTCACCCATCGCCGCGGTGCCTGCACCGCTCAGGCCGTCCCAGACGCCGCCCAGGAATGCCTTGATCGGCTCCCAGTACTTGCGCACCAGGATGGCGCCTGCGGTGATCGCTGCGATGGCGATCGTGATCGGCCCGCCACCGATGGCCGCCACCGCAGTGGCAACCACACGGAAGCCCGACGCCAGGCGCATGGCCATCGGCCCGAAGCGCCCCATCTGTGCCAGCAGGCTGCCACCCCGGAACAGCTGGAAGGCCTTCTGTACGCCCAGGATCGGGCCCTGCAGGAACGTCCAGGCGTAGCGTGCGCCGAGCACCGCCGTGCGCATGCCCAGCATGCCGACCACGATCTGCGTGGCGTTGGCGATCAGCTTCGGGTTTTCCTGCACGAACGAGGTGACCCCGTTCAACAGTTCGGTCAGTTTGACCGCAGCCTCGCCCACCGCCGGCAGCAGCGCCGCACCGAAGGCCTTGGACAGGTTGTCCACAGCGATCTTGGCGCCTTCGATTTTCTGCGGATCGGTCTGCATCGCATCGGCATACGCCGCATCGGTGGTACCCGCCGATCCATTCAAGGCCTTGTCGCGGACGCGGATGTAGGTATCCCAGTTCTCGATCATCGGCTGGACGAAGTTCTTCGCCTGTGCATCGCTGAACAGGGTGCCGATCTTCTTCTGGTCGCCTGCGGTGGCCTGGATGATTCCCTGCATGGCCGCATCGAAGGGATTGCCACCGTCGGTCTGTGCGTCACCGATGATCTTGCGCAGATCCAGGTTGAGGCTCTTCTTCGCCTTGTTCTGCAGCTCCGGCGACAGGACGGACGACATGAAGTTCTTCATGTTGCTGGCGGCCTTGTCGGCGCCGCCGGCCGAATCCAGCGTGGCCTGCAGGGCGGCGCCGAGGGTGGCGGCCGCCGAGGTGCCCTGCAGCTTCATCGCTTCGAACGACGAACCCAGGGTGGGCAGCACTTCGGCCATGTCCTTCAGGCCCAGGCCGCCCTGCCGGCTGTTGACGACCAGCACATCCAGCGCGCTCTGCATGCGCGAGGGATCGATATTGAACGACTGCTGCAGGGCGGCCGCGGCCTGGGCCACATCATCGATGCTGGCGCCGGTGACGGTGGTGGTCCGCCCGATCGCGCCCAGGCTGGCCTGGGCTGATTGCGCATCCATGCCGGCGTCGATCATCAGCCTGATCGAGCGCTGCAGCGTGTCGGCGCCTTGGTTGGTTGCACGCGACTGTTCCAGGATGGCCTGCCCCAGTGCGCTCACCTGGGCCCGGCTGAGGTTGGCCGCCACGCCGATCTGCTGGTTCTGGCGAGCGAAGCCGGAGGCGTTCTCTACCGGCTTGGCCAGCGCGGTAACGGCCGTGCCAAGCGCACCACGTGCCTCGCCGAATGCCGAGCCGAGCTTCTCGCGCTTCTCCAGATTGGCGGTACGCTTTGCCTCGATGCTCTCCAGTGCCTCCTGCGAGGCACGCAGCGCGTCGACCTGTGTACGCATGCGAGCGTATTCCTTGCTCGTCGTGCTCAGACGGGCAAGCCTGCGGTCCAGCAGTGTCAACTCGGTGCCGATGCGCTTGATGCCATCGTTGGCGAAGGACAATGCGTCCTTCAGCGATTTGGACACCGAGCCGCCGATCGTGATCGTTGTCGTTTGAACGTTATTGGCCATGTACCGGCAACCCCTGAATCCACCAGATGAACTTCGACACCCGCAGCGTCATGATCTCGCGCAGGCCCCAGCCGGTATGTCCGGCCAGGGCAAGCACTCCCTGCCTGATCTGCGGCAGGGTCAGGTGGTAAAAAGTGCCACGCCTGCCTGCAGTCGGGCGTAGTCGCGCAGCGGCATCTTGCGCACGTCGTCCGGCGAGATCTCGCACAGGTTGGCGATCATCCGCACCTCACGCTGGGCGTCGCTGCCCTTGTCGTCCTGGTAGCGCTCCATGTCTTCCACGGTCGGTTCACGCATGCGCAGCACGGCGGTCTCCATGCCGTTGACCTGGCGCGGGCGGGTGAGGGTGATCTCGGCAAAGCCATCGCGCTCGATGACGGTGTCGGTGGGGGTCTTGGTCTTGCTGGACATGGAGGCGTTCCTGGAATTCGATGCAGTGCGATGGATGCGGGGGCGCGAGGCGCCCCCGGGTTCTTCGGTGCGGCGTGGGCTCAGATGCCCAGCGCGCCGCGGATGCCGGCCAGGACGTCGACGCCACCTTGGCGGGCGATCATGTTGACCACGTCGATCTCCTGCACGACCTGGGCGCCATGGGTCAGCTTGTAGTAGCTCAGCGCCAGGCTGACCTTGATCGTGCCCTTCTCGCCGACCTTGGTTTCACCACGGTCCAGCAGCTTCAGCTTGCCGCGCATGTTGTGCACGACCTGGGTCACTTCGCCGTCATCGCCTTCCAGCGCCTCGCGGGCGGTGAAGCCGTATTCCTTGCTTTCAACGACGTGGAACTTGCTCATGATCTCCGCGTCGTCGGAGGCGAACTCGACCTCGGCGGTCAGCTTTTCATGGCCGAGCACGATCTCGGTCGGGGCGAGCATGCCGCCGGCCTGGAAGTCCTCGGTCTTCAGCGACAGCTTCGGTGCGGTGAAGGACATCACGCTGCCGGCATAGCCCTTGCCGTCGACGTAGAAGTTGAAGTTTTTGCGGATCTTGCGCGCCATGCTTAGAAGATCTCCGAGACGTAGTTGTTGTTCATGTGCATGCGGAAGGTCAGCTGCTCACCCGGGTAGGTCGGGGTGAAGTCGAAGTCCCAGTAGAAACGGCCCTGTGCCACGCTGTCCGCTGCGTTCAGTTCCGGGTCGATCCAGCAGTTGCCGCCGAGGATCGCGCCCTGGGTCTTCAGGCCGCGCAGGAAGGCGTTGACACCCTCGCGCACGTCATCGACGTAGGTCTTGCTGATGCCGCGATCGACGGCCCACAGATGGGCAGCCTCGAGACTGTCGGCAATGATGTCGGCAGTGCGGACCACGCACAGGAACTGCCACTTCTGGTCGATGCTGGTGGTGCGGTTGCCCCAAAGGCGGAAGCCTCCTTCGCGGATGACCGTGGCCACGTTCGACTGGTTGAGCAGGTTGGCGCGGCTGGTCGCGTCGGACAGTCCGAAGTCGATGGCACGCGCGGTACCGACCACGCCGTTGAGTTCCAGGTTCGACGGCGACGCCCACCAGCCGCGTTCGTTGTCGCTGCGGGCGATGGCGCCGGCCACGGCACCGGAGGCGTAGCGGGTGACGATGGCCTCACCGGACTGCACCAGCAGCGCCGGGTCGACCACGTAGACGCGCTTGGAACCGGTCAGGGCGGTGGTGCTCTTGGCAGCGTCGTCGGTGCTGTTCGGGCCGTCCTTGATGATCACCGCGCGCAGTTTGTCGGCGATGCCGAGCAGTTCGGCCACAACCGGGTTAGCCAGTACGGCGTCCGGCTTGGCCGGATCGGTGGGGTGCACATGGGTGAAGCCCGGTGCGACCAGGATGCGCGGCTTGACGCCAACGATGGACTTGGCCGCCAGCAGGGCATGCACGCCCTTGTAGTCACCGGTCTGTGCGTCCACGCCGCCGAGCACGTTGGCCAGGGTGGCACTTTCGTTGGCGCCGTTCTCGACGCGGATGACGACGACGACAGCACTGGACTGATCGAAGATCGCATCGAGTGCGCCTGGCAGGGTGCCGGCTTCGGCGCCGGCCTTGGCCGACAGCTTGGCGGCCTGCGACGGTGAGGTCACCAGGACGGGAGTGTTGATGGGGAACGCTTCGGTATCAGCCAGCGGTGCGGTGCCGACGATGCCGATCACGCTGGTGGATGCAACAGCGATCGAGCGCGCACCGGTGTCGATGTTGACGACCTGTACGCCGTGGAGAAATTCGGTCATTCGGAGAGGTTCCTCGGTGTGGTGGTGTGCCTGCAGATGCAGGCGACGGGTATATCTTCGGAAAATGTGGTTATCGCGATAATTGCAGCGGTGGTCCGCTGATTGATCAGACCCAGCCGGAGGCGCTGACGCTGGCGCTGAAGGTGGAAACCTGTGCGTTCCCGCCGGCACGGCGCAGCGCGACGGAAATGCTGACGCTGTCCGATTCGTAGCTGGCGGACCTGGCAGGGACGCTGATCGACACGCCTGCCGACGGAGCCGCCGATGCCTGCACGAACGAGGGAGCACTCGTGCTGAAAGAGGCTTTAGCAGGCGAGGAGCCGGTGATCTGCACTTCGTACTCGGAAACGCTTGCACCTGCCGGAAGCCACCGGCCCGACGCTGCTACTGAGCTGCCTCCATTGCCGCCACCGGCAACGCCAGTGCGGATGGCATAGGTACCGTCGGCGTATATCAGGATTGAGACGGTTGCCGACACGGAGCCGGTGGAGTTGGTCTTGGCACCGTTGCTTGCCGAGTAGCCCTTGCCATGGAACGGCAGCCTGTAGGTGGCGCTGCCGCGAGCCGCCCACAGGTTGGACACGTCCATGCCATTGATGCGATGGCCTACGTCAGCACGCTTGCTGCCGTACTGGATGTGGGCATAGCGACGACTGAGGTCGGTGCCGCCTACACGCCGACCGCAATCCTGTGCGATGGGGCCTTCCACGTAGGGATCGAACAGATCGTCGAAATCGGCGCCTGCGGAGCGGTATCCACTGGGCATGTCAGCGCTCCGCTTTCAGCGCGCGCACTTCGGCGGCCAGTTCCTGGATGGCCTTGGCCATGACCGGCAGCAGCTGGTCGAGCTTGACCGATGCCACGCGCTCGCCCTGGAACTCGACACCTTCCAGGTCGACAGCTTCCGGGACCACTTCGGCCAACTGCTCGGCGACGAAGAACAGGCGGCGACGCCCGTCGTCGTTGTACTCGGGCTTGTAGTGGCCGGCCGCCAGTTCCATCTGCTCGACAGCGGCCAGGCCGTAGGGCAGCGCCCCCTCGATGTTCTTCAGCTTGCGGGAAGATCCGAAGTCGTAGCCACCACTCGTTGCCAGAGCACCGGCACTGGTCAACGTTAGTCGATCAACGCCTTGGGCGGTGGAAGACCATATCCGGAGTACGTTATCCGTGTTGTAGATATGGAATTCTCGGTTTGCGTTCCCGCGATCCTTGATGACAAACGCTGCGCTTGCGCCAGTGGAATTAATGCCCCCTACGAAGGTGTTCTCCCTGTACTGGATATTGCTGAAATTCGCACGCTGAGTCGGCGATCCACCATTGAAATCGTAGGAGTAGAGCGACAACGTCGCGTCAGCTTCCATCGCAGTTGCCCAACGGGTCACGTTGTTGGCCCAACCAAATCGCTGGTGCACGACCTGGGTGCTGCCCTGTCCCACGTACATGTTCAGCGTGCCACTCATGACGTCTCCGGCCTTGTTGACCTTGGCGGCAGGATCGAAGTTTCCGCTGGTCCAGATCGTGCCGCCTGCGTTCAGCGTCGCGCCATAGCCACCAGCGGAGTTGGAGAAGGTGAAATTGGGCCCATTCTTGAAGATGTATGAGCTGGTATCACCCAGGACCAAGACACCATCGTTGGCAACATTGTTCCAGCCGTAGGAGCGAAGTGAGTTGCCGTTTACCGCAACATGGCCGCTGAAGATTCCACCAGTTTTGTCCATCTTTGCATCGGGCACGAAGTTCCCCGCATGCCACATCGTCGAGCCGTTCCAGCGAGGAGCGTCCCCATGCTTGATGGTGATTTCGCTGCTGGCACTGCGGTCTGAGCTCCACACACGCCACAGGCTGGAGTTGCCCCAGCCACCGATGAAGGACTGCTCGGAACCGGAAACACCAAAGCCCAGCAATGGATAGGGTCCACTGATGAACTGCTGGTCGGTGAAGGTATTACCTGCCTTGGACGCCTTGCCATCCAGCGCTGACTGCAGCCCGGTCACGTCGGCGATCACATGCTTGTGGCCCACCGTGGCGAAATCACCGGCCAGCGCAAATGCAGAGGCGTGCTTGCCATCCAGGGTGTCAGCGTCCAGGCCATTGCCATGGCCGGTGTCCTTCAGCGCGGCGCTCTTCAGTTCCAGAGCCGTGCGGGCTGCTGCGGTGCTGGACGCAGCCAGCAGCGTCTTCGCCAGTGCAGTAGGGGCAGGGCCGCCGAAGCGCTTGTCGGTGAACGCACGCAGGCCGCGTGGTGTCACTGCGCGCTGGGTGTCTGCTGCGTCTTCCGCCTCGGTTGTGGTGGCGAGCTCGACCACACCCACGACCTCGGTGGTTGCAGGCGGATAGATGAAGCCGGCGTCACCGAACTGGATCAGCGTGGTGTCCACCTCGGTGAATCGGGTGTCGGTGGCAAGCAGCAGCATCGATGCGGCCGACTTCTCCATGATCGGATCGGCCTGGCCGTAGCTGGCGAACAGAGTGCCGTCAGCCAGGTACAGGCCGAACCCGCGCAGCGTGTAGGCTGTTGCGCTGTCGTCGCGGATCGTGACGTGCACGGTGTCATCGCCCACTGCCTGGCCGCCGAAGCTGGCCACACGCTTGATCTCGCCTGGCAGCAGGGTGAGCCCCGCCGAAGGCACGAAGGCGGTCGAGGTCAGGCCGATCTGGGTGATCAGGACGGCGTTGGTGCCGGTATTCGGCGGATTGACCAGCTTGGCGAAGCCGGCATCGGTGATTTTCAAGCGCATGCGGGGGTTACTCTCCGATCAGTTGAAGGCGGCGGAAGGCCGTGGCGTGGGCGGCTGCAAGTGCACCGATGGCGGCGTCGGCCTGCATGCCCTGGGTAAAGGTGAAATGCGAGCGCACCGGCTTGGTCCGGGTGATTTCGCCGATGACGTCCTCGACGAACATCGCCGTGGCGGACTGGCCATCCTGGTTGGCGATGGTCATCACCGCTTCGAAGGTGTGCGGTGCGCCCTTGGGCTGCAGCTGCCACCACTCGCGGATCAGCACCGAGCCACCGAAGGCGGCCACCACGTCACGCACGCTGCCGGCGGTACCCTTGCGTCGCTGGATGGCGATGGCCGTACGCACCCGGGCGCGCTTCACAGCTTCGGGCCAGTAGGCTTTCCATTCGTCGACCGACAGCGCCCAGGCCAGCCAGGGCAGCAGTGCAGCCGGACAGCGGTCGGCATCCCACAGTGCGGTGATATCCACCGGCAATGATCGAGCGACGATGGAGCCTGCCAGGCCACGTTCGGCGTGGGTAGCATTGGGCGGCAGCAGGTTGGCGGCGACCGGGACATTTACCCTGGCCTCGCCATCTATCACCATCCCCGGCATCGGCGCGGTGCCGAGCGTGACCACTGCGCCGGTATGGACGTAGTCGGTGATGACGGGGATGGAGGCGGTGGTGGCGATGTAACCTGTTGCACGACTACCGGCTTCTGCCTGGGCACCCCACACGTGGATGCGGGCGTCTGGCGCGAGCCCGGAGTTCGGGGCCGCCAAACGATCAAACACGATGCCCAGCCCGCGACCGGGGTCGCTGGGGCTTGGCGTGTAGGTGAAGGCGTGGCGCTGCCATTCCGTGCCTACAGCCAGGCGCGTCCGGCCTGCGCCGAGTGTACGCAGGCCGAAATCGACAGCGCAGGGCTGACTGGCGCGCAACCAGACACTGATGGTCGAAGGCGCTCCGTCGGAGTACGCGGAGCCATCGTCGTCCACCAGGCCGGTGAAGTTCTGGTTGGGGCCACCGATGGCGTCGGAGGCTGCGAACGAGAATGCCGTGCGGGTTCCATCGGGCGCGGACTCGCCACCCACCAGGCTGGCAGGCTTCCTGTAAAAGCCCAACCAGCTTGTGGCGCGGAAATCCTGCGATTGGCGCTGAAGATTGCGGCGTGGTTGGTTGAAAAGGCGCTGCCGACCCTGCCAATCGGTGCGGTAGACCGACAGCTCCGTTGCCAGTGCACCGCCCGGGTGGCGGAAGGTGCGGTTCTGCCCATCAATGGCGCCGCGGAGGCGCGCGCTGATCAGGCGGGTGGTGTCGTCACTCATCATTGCCGCCATGGGTCAGCGTGATGTTGCTGCAGTGCGTGGCCTGGGTGCGATCGACCACGATGTCTGTCGCCGGGCTGGTGATTTCCACACGTTGAACACCTTCGGCGTGCAGTGCGGCGAAAAGCCCCGAACGGGTAACGTCGCGGCCGAGCCGGTGCGACTCGCTGATGTAACGGTCCAGGCGGGTACGTGCTTCGGCAAGCACCACCTGCGAGTCTGGACCGGCAAAGGTAAACAGCGCGGCGCTGACCGAGTAGTTGACGATTGCCGCGGTGCGCACCAGGACATGATCGGTCAACGGTCGCACGTCATCCGCACTCAGTTTTGCTTCTACGACGTCGAGCAGGCCCTGGGTCGCGGTTCCATCCGCCTCGCGCGACAGCACCGACACCACCACCTCGCCCGGTGCGGGGCTGGTGGCACTCGCATCCAGCACCCGCGGGTCGGCGCTCAGCGCATGGAATACATAGGCACCTTCCGGCCCGGCCACGCTGAATCCTTCCGGCCCCAGCTGGATGCGGCGGCGGAAGTCCTCGTCATTCTCGTAGCGGGGCGCGATGCCCTGCTGCGGCTTGCCCGGGTCCAGTACCTGGCGGGCGATGCCGAAGATCGCAGCGAGGTGATCCAGATCGCTGCCGACCGCATAGGCCAGCATCACGCCACGCGCGGCGTCGTTGACGCGCTGGCGATCGAGCAGGCGCAGGTAGGTGCAGACCTCCAGGATCTTGAAGGCCGGGTCCGACGGCAGCAGCGCGTCGAAGGTGGGGTCCAGGGCCTGCAGCGCGGTCAGCGATTCATCGAACATGGCTTCGAAATCGAGCACTTCGATGACCGCCGGGGCGGGCAGCTGGGACAGATTGACACTGGTGAACGAGCCGGATGCCACGGTTAGCGAACCTCGATTCCTTCGATGGTGATGGCCTCGCCGTCCGGCAGGTGGATCCCGGTCACTGCCAGGATCATCACGCCGGGGGCGGGGAGGGAAACGTCGACGTTCTCGACGTGGAGACGCGGTTCCCATCGCGCGAGCGCGTCGACGGTGGCCGCGATCAGGTCCATGCGCAGCGAGCGGTTGGTCGGCGCATCGATCAGTTCAAACACGCGTGAACCGTATTCGCGGCGCAGTACGCGGGAGCCAAGGGGCGTGGTGAGAATGTCACGCACGGACTGGTGAAGATGGGCGAGCCCATCCAGTGATTTGCCGGTGTTGGCGTCGATTCCTCGCATGGCCTCTATCGTCGTGGAGTACTGGTTTTCAGGGCATTGCAGGCGTGGCCGCTCAAGCCTGGGCCGGCGTGGTCGGGGCGGTTGGGCCCTGTGCGGTGTGCTTGTGTGCCTTCAGGCCGATGGCGCCAGCCTTGATCTCGCCCGGTGTGCTGATGTCCTTGCCAGCGCTGATCGCGCCGCTGACATCCAGATCGCCGGTCGCCTTGATCGAGGGCGTATCGAGCACGATCGATTCGCTGGCGATCACCTGTGCATTCGCGCAGGTGACGATGACCTTGCCGCTGCCGACATGGACGTTGAGCGTGGTGGTTTCCTGGTCGTACTCGACGGTGCTGCCGTCGGCGAACTCGGTGCGTTGCCGCAGGCGCGAGTCGGCCGGCGGCGGAAAGCGGTCCTGGTACAGGCTGCCGAGTACCAGCGCCTGGCCGGGATCGCCATAGGGGCAGGCCAGTACGACCTGCTCGCCGGGTTCGGGGGCGCACCAGCTGCGTACGCCCGGGCCCGCGCGGCGTTCCAGCCAGGGAATCCAGTCGGTGAGCATGCCGTCGGCATCGACGCGAACACGCCCGTTCGCCTCGTCCAGCTCGCGTACCACACCGATCATCAGCAGGTTGCCGATCAACCGCGCGTGTTCGGCGCTCATCGTGCGCGCTCCGGCAACGGCTGGTAGCGGGACTCATGGGCACGGCCGATCTCCGGCGCGAAGCTGTAGGACGCCTGCGGCACCGCGCCACCGGCGTCATCCCACGGGTTGTCGCCCAACGCGACCGGCAGCGACCACTCGACGATCCAGGTGTGCAGGCCCGGCTGTGCCGCCGCTGGGACTTCGGGCAATGCTGCGATCACATCGATCGCGCCGCTGGCAACACCGGGAAAGCGGCCGAGCTGGTGCAACCAGGTCGCGAGGGCGAGGGCCGCGTTGCGCAGCTGCAGCGCTGTGGTTGCATCGGTTGCCGGCAGCACAATGCGTGCTTCGAAGCGCAGCGTGGCCTGCAGAAGGCCAGTGCCATCATTGTTGTCCCTGCTGCGGTCACAGCGGGTCATCGCCAGCAGGCAGGCCGGCAGGGGCATCCCCTCAGCGTTGGCGTCGCGATGGAACTCGACGCTTGCAAACCCCGGAAAGCGTGCGCGGATTGCGGCTTCGATCGCGGCAATCAGCGGATCGAGCGTGGGAGGGAAGGGATCGTTCGCCATGTCAGCTCATGCAAGGAAGGGAAGAAGGACGTGGCCTGTGCGGCGCGCGCGGTCTGCAGCCAGTGTTGCCATCACCGCAGTGGGGTGGCATTGCAGGCGTGGCCGTATCCGGCAGGCTCAGTGCGCGGAAGTGGCGCTGCTGCCGCAGTCGGCAGGTGCTGCCGGCGCGCCGCCATTGATGGTGATGCCGCGCTGGTTGCCGAGGCTGCACAGCAGCGCACTCAGCTGTTCGGCCAGCGCGTGGTACTGCTGTGCGACGGCAACGTGATTGCGCAGCAGCGCGTCATCGCTGCCCGCGTGCAGGTCCGGCAGGCGGGAAGGGGGCAGCAGCTGGGCGGGTGCGATGCTGAGATCAGCGCGGCAGGGCGTGGCCGGCGTTGGCCTCGCGCCAGATGCGCACGAACTCAGCGTCAGCGTCGCCGCGATCACGACCAGGAGTCTTGGCATGGGTCTCGATGTCCCGTTGCAGGATGTTGAACTGTTCGGTGCGCCGGACCTGGTGGGCCAGGCGCTGTGATTCGGCCTGCGCGCCTGCGGCGCTGTTGGCGAGGGCCTGCTGGTGCGCGCGCTGGGCTGCATCGGCGCGGGCCGCCTGCTGCGCTGCCCGGGTGGTGGCAACGGCAAGGTCCGCGCTGCGGTCGCGCAAGGTCCATCCCAGCCAGGCGCAGCTCGCGTGGCTACCGGCAAGGACCAGCAGTCCGATGCCCAACCTCAGTGCCCCGGGCGTCACTGCAGGGCTCCGCCGGCGGCACGGTACGCCGCGCGTAGCGTTTCCAGTGCGTGCTCCTTCTGGCCGTAGCCGGCGCCTGGCAGCGACGCCCAGATGCGCCGTGCCGCGGTGACAGCGGCATCGAAGCGTCCCAACCGGATCAGCTCGTAGGCACCGCACTGTTTCAGCAGGGCGACCGCCGCACGGTCCTGCGAGACTGGCCCGAAGTCAGGCAGGCCCAGGCGTGCGCGCAGGTCGTCCCAGGTGCTGCGCAGGAACTGGTAGCGGCCGGCGGCGCTGGATTTGATGCCGTAGCGCGGCAGCGACACCAGCACGCGGGGATGGTCGCGGTAGTCGCTGAACAGCTGGCCGCCGACGATGACGTCGTAGCCGCGGCCACGTGAGCGCTGGCCCGGAATGTCGGTGCCTTCGGACACGGCCAGCATGTCCAGGAACGCAGCGACGTTGGTGCCACCGAGGGCACTGGCGGCGGCGACGGTCATGCGGCCGCTCCCGGTTGCTTGCGCACCAGGGCCAGCAGGGCGTCTATCTGTACGCTCTGCTGGGCGATCTGTGCACGCAGGGCGCTGACTTCACCGCGCAGCTGCCCGATTTCCTGGGCCATTGCCTCGCGTTCGTGCATCAGTCCATCGGCGCGAGTACGTTCGGCCGCGAGTTGTTCCTGCAGGGTGCGCAGGGTGTTGTTGGTGGCTTCATCGGCGGTGCGGTCGACCTTGGCCGACGACAGCCACTGGCGCAGCCACAACGACACTGCAATCAGCACGCCCGAGGTCCCGCCCAGGTACTTGGCCCAATCTGGCACGCCGGCCAGCAGCTCGCTCTCGTTCATGCGCGTGCGTATCCCTTGAGCAGGGCCGGGTGGACGGCCGGTGGCGGCGCGGAACGCGCGCCGCGCAGGGCGCGCTTGATGGTTGTCTGTGAGACGCCGAACTCACGCGCGACATGCTCGCGCGGCATGCCGCTGGCGACCGCGCGGGCGATCTGCTCACGGCGTTCGTGCGCGCCGGCAGCGAAGCAGGACGCCAGGAACAACAGTTCGCCGCCGAAGTGCGCGACCAGCCGCTGGGCGACGTCGTGGCCAAGGATGTCGATCAGCCGGTGCTGGTCGGGCAGGGTGGAGGGGACGTAGACGATGACGCGGTGACGGCCGGTGGTGCTGGAGGTGGTCGGCGGCCACGCACGCACCAGCGTGAGGGCTGCGGATTCGCCGATGACCTCGGCCAGGGTCTGGATGCTGTCGGGCAGGGCGTTCATGGAGGATGTCTTCAGTGGCATTGATCTCCACTGTTGCCATCCCGCTCGTCCAGTCAACACCTTTCATCTACTTTTATATCTGCGCGCTGAAGACGTTCAGTCGTGCGCGAGGAAGGGTGAGGAGCACGACTCGCCTGCTTGCAGTGCGCCGCATCCGCTTGCACCGACCGCTGATGTTCTCCTGTACATCCGTACTCGTTGTCCTCATCTGGCAGGAACAGAGGCAGATCAAGGGGATCGGGCAGGTACAGGGTGAGGACGGCCACCCGCCACACAGCCTCATGCGCCGTGTACGGGCCTGAAACGAAAAAGCCCCGGACGATGCCGGGGCTTCAGGACTGCAGGAGGCGCTGGATCAAAGATCGAATACCAGGTTGCCGCCGGTCTTGCGGGGGATGTAACCGGCGTCGCGCAGCCAGCGTGCTGCGTTGACCTGGTCCATACGCTTGACCGGGAAGCGGTTGGCGAACATCAGGAAACGCGCCACGGTGATCGACTCGCCCTTGCCCTTCAAGGCAGCGAGGGTTTCGACGAACCACGGTGCGGGCGGCTGCTGGTTGCCGGGGCGGGCCACGGTACGCGCCTGCTGGGCGCTGCCAGCGCCTGTCCGGGCAGTGGCCAGCGTGCACAGCGAGATGAAGATCGCATCCAGGCTCACGTTGTCCTTGCTGCCCTTGGGCTGGGACTTGAACAACTCGATGGCCTTCAGGCGCGTCGACGTGAACTGTTCGACCTCCATGGCGTTTCCTCTTTGCGAAATGGGTTGGGGATGCAGAGTGACGACAGGTGTCGTCGGTGATGGGGGATGACCTTACATCATTCTCGTCGATGATGGGTCGGGGCCTGCGGTGGGTTCAGCGGATGGGGCGGGTAGCGGGTCCTGATTCCGGATCAGATCACACCGCGTGAAAGCAGCTGGTCCAGGGATCTGCGGACCAGATCGGCCGGGGTGCCGTCGTTGTCGACTTCGATGTCGACCAGTTCATGTGGCAGCGGCTGCTCGCTGGCATGAGGGTCGCTGCTGCAATGGCCCGGGCGGTTGACGCGGATCACGACACCACCACGACGCCGGATCGCGCGGGCCTCATTGGCGAAGCGGACGTCGGGTACCAGCCCGCCCTCGGGCAGGCGTGCGAACAGCGAGCGTACCCACAGCTCGGGATGGACGCGGTCACGCCCCCATTCGGTACCGCCGGTCTGCATCAGGTGGCGCGGGGTGAGTTCGGCCAGCCAGTCGATGGCATCCTCCTTGCGCCTGTCCAGTTCGTGCAGGGAAAGACCGAGGAGGGAGGCGACGAACTGCCGCAGTGGGGCCGCGAAGCTGTCGCGTGGCAGTGACAACGCCGACGCCAGTCCATTGGCGAGTGTGTCCTTGCCCGAGCGCTTGCTGCCGGCGATGCCGATGTAGAGCGGCACACGTGCGCGCGGCGCCGGCCGCAGGGCGATGCTGCCCAGTGCAGGGCCGGCACGGAACGCGGCCAGTGTGTCGGCAATCATGCGATGACCGCTGTCGAGGGAGGCGGGAATCATGCGGAATCTACTCCTGGAGAAATGCGGCAGGTGCCGGAGGATCAGGAATCGCGACCGGCGAGGCTGCGGGCGCGGAGGATGCGCTGGGTGATGCGACCGCCCCGGGCCGCCGCGGCGATCGGGTCAAAGCACAGCATGGCGGTGCGGGTACGTCGGCCGGCAGCGAGGTGGTCGCGGATGGTCCGCTCGGACAGCACCGGTACCCGCTGGTGGATCTGCTGCACGGTCAGCTGCTCACCTTCGAAGGCATGCAGTCGGGGATGAGGCATGGCGGAAGCGCTCCTGGAAGGTGGCGGGCCGATACAGCCATCTTGCCTCTGTAGATGCCCCTAGTCAACACCTTTCATCTACTTACGTCATGGTGCAGTTGGACGGGCGGGCTGGCGGTCCACAGCCGCAATGCCGCTGCTGCCAGGCGCTCACGCTCAACCGGGCCGCGTGCGGCCAGGACACCCTCGAGATACTGCTGGCGGTGCCGGCGCGAACTGACCGCCGTCCAGCGCCCGTCGCTGCCCATGCGGCGGTAGCCGTCCAGTTGCAACACGAGACGTGCTTCGCAGTGCAGACGCCAGTCGTCGCTGCTGCTGTCAACGTCGCGACCATCATGCAGGCGTGGCATCTAGAACGGCCCTGCCGCGTGCTCGGCGAGACTGCGTCGGCGCTGTGGCATCAGCCAGACCTTGGCCCGCTCCTTGCCCACCACGCGGGTGCGTACGCCATGCCGCTTCACCACGTAGGCGGCGGCCTCGTTCACCTCGCGACGGTTGGGCTTGTCGATGCCCACCGCGATGACGATTTCGGTGGCGCGGTAATGCGCGCTCCAGTGTTCGGCAGGGAGCGACCAGTCGAAATGGCGATCGATCAGTTCGGCGATGGGCGAGATGGGTTCGTGTTCGCTGTTGGTGGCATTCAGTGCATCCAGTTCCTCGGCACTCAAGTGCCAGGTCTCGCCGCTGCTGTACAACGCATGGGCCTCTGCCCACACCTGCTGCATGTCGATCCGCGCCGGTTCGCCCAATGCCACGGCGTGCACGGTCCACCAGCGGGTATTGCCGGTGGCATCGCGCAGGAAGCGTTCGTCGTTGACACTGGCAAACAGGATGGTGCGCCGCGCGTAGCGGGATTCGGTGCGCGCGTAGGGGCGGCGGATCTCGTCATGGCTGCGCGAGATGAATGATTTCAGCGCCGCGATATCAGTACGGCGGAAGGTGGCATCGACTTCGCCCAGCTCGACGATCCATTTGGAGATGACCTGCTTGACGCTGTCCTTGTTGGCCGGATCGAGCACCACGCCATCGGCGATCAGTTGCAGCTCCGCCGGCGCCAGCTGCCGTGCCCAGCGCGTCTTGCCCAGGTTCTGTTTCGAGACGAACGTCAGCACGCCGCGCGCGACCACGCCATCGGGTTCAAAGGCGGCCGCCACGCCGGAGATCAGCCAGCGCCGCATCAGAACCTCCTTCAGCACGCGTCCGTCGGCCATGCGCGTGGGCTGGGCTTCCTGCACGGTGTCGAAGAACGCCTGCAGGCGGCGCTGACCATCCCACGGCCGTGAGGTGATCCAGCTGGCGACCGGGTTGTAGGGATTGGCTTCGGCCACCTGGCACAGGTTGGTCTCGAAGCTGGCGGTGGCCATGCCGGCGCGGTGCATGCAATCCATCACTTCGCCAGCCGCGACTTCCTTGGCGTTGTCCACGGTCGTCTGCAGCCCAGGGACCAGAATCTCCAGATCCTTGCGGATGACGTTGTAGCGCACGGTCACACCGGTGCGGCGGCACAGCTCGGCCAGGTTGCGGGCCGTTGGCAACGGCCGCCCGCGCGCGCTGGTGTCGGGAAACGGGGTGAAGGCATCGAATGCGGACAGGTTGCCTGGCACCTGGTAGCGCGCGCTGCCCGATGACGGTGCATCGTCCTGCGCCACGTCGTCGCCTGCTGCGGGCGGCACGGGGGGCAACAGCTGGGTACGCACGGCGTCCAGCCCTTCACGCAGATGAAGGTCGTTGAAGTCGGTTGGACGGTCATCGTCGCCATGCAGCGCGGCGAACTCGGGCCAGGCCACGCGGGCATCGATGTCTGCGGCAGTCTGCGTGGCCAGGGTGACGCCAGGGTTGTCCAGCGGCTGCCGCGTCCACTGATCGTTGTCGGCACATAGCACGAACGACGCGTCCGGCATGGCGCCGCGCCAGGCCTGGCCGACCGGGCCGAGGTTGCCGGCATCCCAAGCCACTACCGCGCACCAGCCGGTGGCCTGGTGGATGGATTCGGCCGTGGCGTAACCTTCTGCAATGGCGATCGGCTGGCCGGGAACCGGCTTGCCGATGACATGGAAGCAGCCCTGCTTGCGGCCGCCGGAAAGGAAGTCCTTGTCGCGTCCGAGTGCCGGATCCATGCGTGGAAAGATCGCCTGCAACGAGACAATCCGGCCCGCACTGTTCATCACCGGTACCAGCAGGGCATTGTCGATGTGGCGGAAGACCAGGCCATCGCTGTTGCGCACCGGCCATGGCGCCACACGCAGGCCATGTGCGTGGATGCCCTTGCGTACGAGATAGGGGTGGTGGGCATCCGCGGGAATGGCTCGGTTCCACAGCACGTTGGCCACCTTGGCGGCGGCGTCCTCGCGCTCGCGCTGATCCCGTTCGCGCGCGCTGCGGGCCGCCTCCTGGCGTTGCCGGATGGCACGCTGCTCGGCGGCGCTCAACGTGGTCGGCGATTTCGCGCACCAGGCATGGCGGATGCCGGTCCGCCAGCTGCCGAACTCGCCGGCCGGCACGTTGTCGCCAAACAACACCGCCCAACCATTGCGCGTGCCACGACGGTCGCCTTCCACATGGAAGCGCACCAGCGTGCCATCGGCGTTGAGCGCGTCGCGGCCGCGCGCGTCCGGCACGATGCCGTGCGCGTGCATGGCCTGCAGGAACGCGGGAACGATGTCCTGCGTGGGATGCGGTGTGTGCATTCGACGGAGCCCCTGGGAACGTGGATCGGTCCACGGCGGCTGATGGCGGCCAACGTGCTGTGCAGTACCTGGCGTGCGCAGGCCACGCAGCGGCCGACCGACGCAGTGTGGTCAGGATGTGATGGGAGGTGGTGACGGTCATGGTGTCGGAATGGGGCTTCATTTGCAACACCTTCCGGCACCTTGCATCCCTGATCGCGATCGGATCGCCCGGTACTCGTTGGATCTGCGATGGCGTTTGCAGATCGCTGTGGTCGCGCCGACGCGTCGCAGTTGGCGAGAACCGGTTTTCGCATGATGCGATCGCCGTCAGCGACGGCCCTTTGTTTCTCTCCATCGCGCCTTCGGGCGCCCGTGCACAAGGAGCCTGCATGCCTGAAATCCACTGCAACCACGAACACCGATCCGCCGCGGAATCCGCGTCATTGACGGTCGTTGCGACGTTCTCAATCGGTGCGACCACCCCTCGATAAAATACGACTGGCATGACGGACACCATCGGCGAAGCGCAGGAACTGGAAGCGCGCCACCTGCAACGCGCATTGGCCCAGCACGCAACGCGGGCCAGCAGCGTTGCCCCTCTCACGCCCATTGGGGAATGCCAGAACCCGGACTGCAGCGAAGACTTCGACAACGATCCGGCCAGGCTTTTCTGTGGGCCTGCCTGTGCCGAGCGTTTCGAAGCCATCCATCAACACCGCAACGCATAGGAACAGGGGACATGTCTCTGAACAGCAACGACGCTGACTTCACCGAACGCATCGCCGGATTGTCGGCCGAGCTCGCCATGCTGGTGAGCCTGGTGGAGAACCACATCCATCTGCAGCTGGCCGATCTGGCGGATGCGGGGGACGTGGATGCACAGGAGCGATTCGCGGTGGCCGACCCGGAGCGCTGGTTGGAGAACGCCCGCAACAGCCTGCAGGCGGGGGTCATGTTCCTGGAGCGCGCGGTGCAGCAGCCGGCGCGGTTCTAGCGTTGCCGATCGGGGGCGGAAGGGGCCGGCCAGGCTGGGCGCCCTTCCGTCCCCTCCGGGGTGATCAGTGCGCCACGTGAGCGAGGCTGCGTCATAACGTCGCACCACCTGCGAAGCAACCCTGAACGTGGTCCAAGGTTGGCTGCGGCCCCGTAGAATGGCCACGTGCGCCGTTCTGTCCTCCACCGCCGGTTCCAGGCCCTGGCATGGCTCGCCATGCTGCTGGTGCTGCTCGCTCCGCTGGTGAGCCGCTGGCTGGCGCACGGTCACGTGGCTGCTGCAGTGCCCGTGGCGGCGATGGACCACGCGATGCACGCAGAGCATGCGCAGCACGCGATGGAAGGCCATCACGACCACCACGCGATGGCGATGCCGCACGGCGAGGCCGCAAAGAAGCCACCTGCCGATCCACACGCCGATCATGAGATGGGTGTGGACTGCGATTACTGCCTGATCGCTGCACGGCTGATCACCCTGTTGGTGGCGGCATTGTTGCTGTTGACGCCGATGGCACCGGTGTGCCGCGCGCTGCGCGGTGCGGTGCGGGCGCTGCCGCAACGGATCAGCGGCACATTGGGAGCGCGTGGGCCGCCGGCCTTCATGGCCGCCTGAGCCGCACGCGCGTTGCACTGATCTGCCTTCCATGAGGTTGCCGGCCACGGCCGGTGCCCGCACGCGCGTGTTTGTCCCTTTCTGATTGCTGCCCTGCCATTGCGGGGTGGCCTTGCATGCCGTGAACAAATGAAAACGAACTCCAACTCCGCGCACCTGCGCCGGGCGACGCTGCCTGTCCTGTGCGCGTTGCTCCTGCACGCCGCGCCCCTGCTTGCCGCTGATGCGGCACCACCGACCACGCTGGATACCGTGCGGGTGGTCGATACCCGCAGCGGCGAACTCTCGTCCACCGCCAACGCCGGATCCGCACTGGGCCTGAGCGTGCTGCAGACACCGGCCAGCCTGACGGTGATTTCGCGCGAACAGCTGGAACAGCGTGGCGACAGCAACCTCAACGATGCAATCAGCCGGGCAGGCGCGATCAGTGCGATGCCGCACCCCGGCAACGGCCTGAGCGCGCTGTCCAGCCGCGGCTTCACCGATGGCGCCTCGGTGATGCGCCTGTACGACGGGCTGCGCCAGTACGGCGGCGTGGGCATCACGTTCCCGTTCGATACCTGGTCGATCGAGCGCATCGAAGTGCTGCGCGGGCCGGCCTCGGTGATCCACGGTGATGGCGCGATCGGCGGCGTGATCAACATCGTGCCGAAGAAGCCCTCGCGCGGTGCCATCGAAAACGAGATCAGCGTGACCGTGGGCAGCGAGGACACCGCGCGCCTGGGCTTCGGCAGCGGTGGCGCGCTGACGCCCGAGCTGGCCTACCGGCTGGATGTGAGTGGCAACTACAGCGGCGGTTGGGTGGACCGTGGCCGCAACAACGATGCGACGTTCTCCGGCGCGCTGCTGTGGCAGCCGCGCACCGACCTGCAGCTGACCCTCACCCATGCGCAGGGCTACCAGCAGCCGATGCGTTACTTCGGCACGCCGCTGGTCGAGGGCCGCCAGCTGGAGGCGCTGCGCCACCGCAACTACAACGTGGATGACAGCGAGATCCGCTACCGTGACCGCTGGACCCAGCTCGATGCGCTGTGGACGCCGACCGCGAACGTGGAATGGCGCACGCGCCTCTACCAGATCGACAGCCAACGCGATTGGCGCAATGCCGAGGCCTATGTTTACAACCGCGCCACCGGCTTGATCGATCGATCGGGCAACACCGAGATCACCCACAACCAGGACCAGACCGGGCTGACCTCGACGCTGCGTGTGCAGGGAACGGCGGGTGGCCTGCAGAACAGCTTCGCGGTGGGCCTGGATGCCAACCGCGCCCACTTCAAGCACACCAACAACACCTATGCTGGCAGTTCGGGCCCGGTCGATCCGTTCGATCCGGTGCCGGGCCAGTTCGTCAGCGATGCGCCGAACCTGCCGCGCTACCGCAACCGTGCCGAACAGTACGCGTTGTTCGTGGAAGACCGCTTGGCGCTGAGCGAGCGCTGGTCGGTGCTGGGAGGGCTGCGCCACGACCGCGCGCGCATCGACCGTACCGATCTGATCAGCGGCCAGAACGCGTTCTCGAAGACCTACAGCAGCACCGGCTGGCGTGCAGGCACGGTGTTCGCGCTGCAGCCGACGCTGAGCCTATATGCGCAGTACTCGCAGGCGGCGGACCCTGTCAGTGGCCTGCTGATGATCAGCCCGGCCAACGGTGCCTTCGATCTGGCCAAGGGCAGGCAGATCGAAGTGGGCCTGAAGCAGGCGTTCGATGGCGGCGAGTGGACGCTGGCGGCGTATCGCATCCGCAAGACCGGGCTGCTCAGCCGCGATCCGCTGGTGCCAGATCGCCGGGTGCAGGTGGGCGCGCAGACCTCACGCGGTATCGAGGCGTCGTTGAACTGGAACTTCGCGCCGCACTGGACGTTGGATGCCAACGCCACGGTGCTGAAGGCCGAGTTCGAGGACTTCCTGGAGACGGCCGGTTCGCCGCCGATGCTGGTGTCGCGCGATGGCAACGTGCCGCCGAACGTGGCCGAACGCCTGGCCAATGTGTGGTTGAGCTGGCGGTTCGCGCCGGACTGGAGCGCGGCGGGTGGCGTTCGCTATGTCGGCAAGCGCTACGCCGACAATGCCAATACGCTGGAATTGCCCGGCTACAGCACCACCGATCTGGCGCTGACCTGGCAGGCAGCACCGCGCACGCGGCTGACCGCTCGCCTGTTCAACGTGTTCGACAAGGCGTACTACGCCACGGCGTACTACACCAGTACACAGTGGCTGCTGGGCGCGGATCGCCGCGTCGAGTTCACCGTCGATCATCGCTTCTGAGGACGCGCACCATGTCGCTGCGATCCACCGCCAAGCGCTGGACCTACCTGGTGCACCGCTGGCTGGGCATCGGCGGATGCCTGCTGATGCTGTTGTGGTTCGTCAGCGGGTTGGTGATGTTGTTCATCGGCTACCCGAAGCTGACGCCCGGTGAACGTCTGGCGGCATTGCCGGTGCTGCCGGAGGCCCACGATCTGCACGGGCTGTCGGTGCTGCCTGCCGCCGTGCAGGCCGAGCCGGAGGCCGTGGCACTGACCACGCTGCGCGGCGAGCCGGCGTATGTGGTGCGCGCGGGAAGCAACGTGGGGGCGTGGTCAGCCGTCACTGGCCAGGCCCTGCTGCCGGTGTCGGCACAGCGCGCCGAAGCATCGGCGGCACAGTTCGCCGGCGGTCCGGCCTTCGTTGGTGCGATGCGGGTGGACGAGGATCGCTGGACGCATTCGCGCGCGCTGGACGCGCACCGGCCGCTGTACCGGGTGGAGGTGGGGGGCGCACAGCCCGGTGACCTGTATGTGTCCTCGCGCACCGGTGAAGTGGTGCTGGACGCACCGCATGTGCAGCAGCGCTGGAACTATGTGGGGGCCTGGCTGCACTGGCTGTATTTCCTGCGCATGCAGTCGGTGGATCCGGTGTGGACGTGGGTGGTGATCGTGCTGTCCGCGCTGTGCACGGTGGCGGCGGTCAGCGGGATCGTGGTGGGGGTATGGCGCTGGCGTTTCCGTGGGCACTATCGCTCGGGTGCGAAGACACCGTATGTCGAGCCGTGGATGCGCTGGCACCATCTGATCGGACTGGTGGCGGCCGCCTTCGTTTTTACCTGGATCTTCAGCGGGCTGATGTCGATGAATCCATTGGGGGTCTTCAGCAGCACGCGCGAGGCGATCGACAGCGGACGCTATCGCGGTGGTGCGGTGGCGGTGGATGGCGCATTGGGTGCACCAGCGGCGCTACTGGCGGTGGCCGACGCTACGCGGTTCAAGCCGGTGGAGATCCAGTGGCGGCGCATCGGTGGTGAACTGTTTGCGGTGCTGCTGGATGGACAAGGCGATACCCGCATCGTGTCCCAGGTTGAAGGGCGGTTGCAGGTTGCGCGCGTGTTGCCCGCAGAGTGGCTGCAGCAGAAGGCAGGGGCGATGTCCGACGTGCCGATGCAGGGTTTCGCAGTCCAGCAAGCGCCGGATGCGTACTTCTATCCGCGTGCACCGGAGGCCATGAATGGTGCGGCGGTGCGCCGCTTCCCGGTGGCAGTGGTGGACTTCGACGATGCCGAGGCGACGCGTGTCTATCTCGATCTGGCCACCGGCGACCCGTTGCTGACGATGGGGCATCGGGAACGGGTGGGGCGCTGGCTGTTCTACTTCCTGCACAGCTGGGACCTACCGGCGATGTTGCGCCAGGAAGGTGCCCGGCTGGCTGTGTTGCTGCTGCTGAGCGCTGCTGGCACGGCGTTGTGCGCGACGGCCACGGTGATCGGCTATCGCCGGTTGCGGATGAAGGTGCGGCGGCGCTGATGCAGCTGGTTAGACCCGTAGCCAACGTGTGGACACAGCCACCAGCAACAAGGCCACGGCCACGCCGATGAACGCAGCGATCAGGCCGAAATGATTGGCGGCGAAGCCGATCAAGGCAGGCCCGGCGAGGATGCCGGCAAAGCCCAGCGTGGATACTGCAGTGATCGCCAGCGCGCCGGGCATGCGGGTCTGGTGGCCGGCCAGTGAGAACAGCGCCGGTGCGATGTTGGCGCAGCCGAGGCCGACCAGCACATAGCCGATCAGCGACGCCTGCCACGGCGTGACCAGGGTCAACACCAGCACGCCCGCGGCGGCGAGCAGGGCGCCAAATACGATCGCGCGCTCACGGCCCACACACGCTACCAGCGCATCGCCGAACAGGCGTGCGACGGTCATGGTCAGGGTGAAGGTCACATAGCCGATACCGGCAATGCTGGCATCGACGCGACGCACATCGCTGAGGAAGACCGCGCTCCAGTCCAGCATCGCGCCTTCGCCGAGGAAAGCGACGAACGCCAGCACGCCGATGAACAGCACGATGCCGTGCGGAATGGCCAGCATCGGTGTGTCGTGCGGCATGCGCTCGCTGTGCCAGTAGGCCGCCGACAACAGCATCACCAGCAGCATGGCGCCCACGCCGATCAGCACCGATGCCAGTGGCGGCAGCTGTGCGGACAGCAGCACGGTCATGGTTGCCGCGCCGAGGAAACCACCGATGCTGAAGAAGGCATGGAAGCCGGACATCATCACGCGTCGTGATTCGCGCTCAACGATGACGGCCTGCACGTTCATCGTGCAGTCCATCGCGCCCACGGCGGCGCCGAACACGAACAGCACCAGCCCCAGCGTCCAGGCCGAACCGGCCAGCGCCAGGCCGGGTACGGTCAGGCAGATCAGCAGGCTGCTGGCCACCATCACCCGCCGGCAGCCCAGGCGTGCGGCCAGTACACCGGACAGCGGCATGGCCAGCAGCGAACCGGCACCGAGGCAGAGCAGCACCAGGCCCAGCGTAGCGTCGTTGATGTCGGTGCGCGCCTTGGCGAACGGCACCAGTGTTGCCCACAACGCCGTGGCGAAACCGGGAATGAAGAATGCAGCGCGGGTCGCGTGCTGTTCGGCACGCGCGCGGTTGGCGAGGGACATGAGCGGTACGGTCAGGGCGGGGTGGGGTGTACCGCGATACCGGCGGCGCGGAAGCGCGCGGCCAGTGCGGGCGGTGCGGTGGTGGTCAGCACCAGGTCGTCGATCTCGTCCAGGCTGGCGATCTGCCAGTTGCCGCGGGCACCGAGTTTTTCTGTGGTGGCAGCGACGATGACGCGGCTGCTGCAGGCCACCATCGCGCGCTTGAGCGTGGCTTCTTCCGCATCCATCGCCCACACGCCGGTGTCGCCATCCACCGCGCAGGGGCCGGGCAGGTACACGTCGGCGCGCAGGCGCTGCACCTGGGCCAGTGCTTCGGCACCGACTGCACCGCCGCCGCTGGCGAGGCGGCCGCCGATCAGCTGCACCGAAGTGCCTTCGAGCATGCTGGCAGCGGTGGCGATCTGCGGCGCGTTGGTGATCACCGTCAGACCGAGGGCGGCCGGCAGCTGCTGGGCGATGGCCAGGTTGGTCGAGCCGGCATCGAGCAGTACGACCTGGCCGGGCTGCAGCAGCGCGCAGACGCGGGTGGCCAGTTCGGCCTTGTCGCCACGGTCGCGGGTCAGTCGCTCGCGTAGCGGGCGTTCCTTTGGCGGCGGCAGCACGGCGCCCCCGTAGACACGCTGGCACAGGCCTTGGGCGGCCAGCTCGCGCAGATCGCGCCGGATCGAATCCTCGGAAACCGCATAGCGGTGCGCCAGTTCAGCGGCCACCACACGGCCCTGTTGGCGCAGTTCGTCGAGGATCAGCTGGGTGCGCTGGGCGGGGAGGGGGCTGGGATCGGAGCTCATGCTGCAAGTCTGCATGTTCGTGCATTAACGTGCAACAACGTGCATTCGGCCGGGTGGACACAGAACGGCTGGACTGCCGGTGAACCTGCCCGCGTCCGGGTCTATGGATCACCTTCGTGGCCCGGCATCATGGCGGGGCACATGGCATGGAATCCCCGATGTCCCCCACCGTTCACCGAAAGCTGCGCATCGGCGTGGACCAGTACACCGGCCAGAAAGTGGTCGACCAGCAGTTCCACGAATGCGACTTTTCCGGCGCTGACCTCACCGCCACCGAGTTCATCAACTGCAGCTTCTATGACGCTGAAAACCGCGCCGGTTGCCGTTTCAACGGCGCCACATTGAAGGAAGCCAGCTTCCGTAGTTGCGACATCAGCATGTGCCACTTCAGTTTCATCAAGGCGCTGGGCCTGGAGATCAGCGAGTGCCGTGCGCAGGGCGCGGACTTCAGCAACGCCAGCTTCATGAACCAGATCACCACGCGCAGCTGGTTCTGCAGCGCCTTCATCAAGAAGTCGAACCTGCGCTACGCGAACTTCTCGCGGGTGACGCTGGAGAAGTGCGAACTGTGGGAGAACCGCTGGGACGGCGCCAACGTGAGCGGTGCCAGTTTCGCAGGATCGGATCTGTCCGGGGGCCAGTTCGAGGGTATCGACTGGAACAGCGCCAACTTCACCGACTGCAACCTGACCAACTCGGAGCTGGGCGAGCTGGACCTGCGCAGCACCAATCTGCGCGGCGCCACGCTGGATGTGCAGCAGGTGGCGCTGTTGATGCAGCGCATCGGCATTACCGTGGTGCCGTAGACATCATCCGGCGTACGCCACCCAGCCCTTGAAGCTGAAGCCGGCATAGAACAGCTCCACGTCGTTGAAGCCGGCCTCCTGCAGCAGCGCGACTTCCTGCTCGGGCGCCAGCAGCGGCAGCCGCTCCGCAATTGCTTCGATCGCGCGCTGCGCCTCGGCGTGGGCAACCCCCGAGGCTTCGGCGAACGCCGCGTAGCGCTGCAACCAGCGCAGCTTGCCGACCGGATCCTGCGGCACGCTGTGGTGGGCGACAACCAGAGGGGCACCCTGGCGCAGTCGCTTGTGTAGTTCACGCAACGTATGCAGGCGTTGCGTGGCGTCGAGGAAGTGCAGGGTCAGCAGGCAGCTGGCACCATCGAAGCGCACATCCGGGGCATCGTCGATGTAGCCTTCCAGCAGCTCAACGCGTGCGTTCAATGTGCCCAGTGTCTGCTCGGCCAGGGCCAGCATCGGCGCGGCCGGGTCCACGCCCAGCAACTGCCAGCCCGGTTGCGCCTCGGCGAAGGCCTTCAGTTCCAGCCCGCCACCGGCACCCAGCACCAGCACGCGGCCCTGCGCAGGGACACGTTCGGCCAGCAGCAGGCGGCTCATCTGCTGCAACGCGAAGAAGCCGGGCACCTGGCGCAGCGGCGCTTCGGCATAGCGGGCCACCGCCTGCGGATCGGAGAACGTGGACATGCGCGGATTCCTGCGGCGGGGACATACCACTGTAGCGCGCCGTGCAAGCGCCTTGGAGGCAGGATACTGCCGCCTGCGCTGGCCGGTTCGCAACCAGCTCAGCGCAGTTCCCGCGCCAGTACCTGCCAGATCCTCGGGTCCTGGCACTGCGAAACGTTGAAACGTACATAGTCGGCCGCGCGCTGCGACTGACTGAACGCGTTGCCCGGTGCCAGCACGATGCCCTCGCGCAGGCATTGCCGGGCCAGTGCGGCGGCATCGCGGCCATCGGGCAGCTGGCACCACAGGAAGAGCCCGGCTTCCGGCTGCAGCCACGGCGTGATGCCCAGCGCCTGCAGCTTCCGCAGCGTGTGCCGGCGCGCATCGGCCAGCCGCGAACGCACCGACTGCATGTGGCGGCGGTAGCCGCTGTCGGTCAGCGCGATGTGCATCAACTGCATCGCCAGGTGACCGCCACCGAAGCTGGTGGCCAGCTTCAGGTCGGTCAGCGCCTCGATCCATTCGTGGCGGGCAGCGATGTAGCCGCAGCGCGATGCAGCCGACAGTGTTTTGGAGAAGCTGCCGACGTGGATCACCCGCGACAGTCCATCGAGCGCGGCCAGTCGCGGTGCAGGCTGCAGTTCAAAGTCGGCGAAGATGTCATCCTCAACGATGATCAGTTCGCTGCGTTCGGCCAGGCCCAGCAGGCGATGGGCAGTGCTGGCCGACAATATGGCGCCGGTCGGGTTGTGCAGGCCGGAATTGGTGATGTACAGCCGCGGCGAATGCGCCTGCAGTGCCTGCGCGAACGCTTCCAGGTCCGGGCCGCTGTGCGTGTACGGCACACCGATGGCCTGCACCTGGTGTGCCTTCAGCAACGCGTGGTAGTTGAAGTAGCTGGGGTCATCGACCAGCACGCAGTCGCCGGGCTTGAGCAGGAAACGGCAGATCAGCTCGACCGAATGCGTGCCCGATTCGGTCAGCAGGATCTGTTCCATCGGCGCATCGATGCCCACTGCGGCCGAACGCCGTTGCAGCAACTGGCGCAGCGCAGGCAGGCCGAGCGGCCCGGCGTAGTCGACCAGTTGTGATGCATCGGCGCGCGCCAGCCGGCGCAGGCCACGACGCATGCCGTCGTGGTACAGCCAATCGCTGGGCATCCAGCCACAGCCCGGTTTGAGGTGACCGGCCGGTGTTTCCAGCGATTGCCGTGATACCCACAGCGGATCCACCGCGCGGTCCAGCCGCGGCTCCATCTCGGCCAGCGCCAGCGGTGCCGCCGGGCCACTGACGTAGAAGCCCGAACCTGCGCGAGCGCTGATCAGGCCTTCGGCGGCCAGGCGCTCGTAGGCCTCGACCACGGTGGAGACCGAAACCCCCATCGCCGCCGCCTGCGCACGTACCGAGGGCAGGCGGGAGCCGGGGCCATCCACTCGCGCACCGATGCGGGTGCGGACGGTCTGGATGACCGATTCGATGCGGGTGAGCGAACGTGGCATGGCGGAACCGTAGTGGAAGTGTGGGCAGTACAGTTACTTGCGACTGTACTGGATTGTAGCTGGGGTCGTTCCGCGCTGGATGCTTCCATACAGGTCCAGCCGGGCATCGTCCGGCACCTTCAGGAGTACAGGCGTGGAACGGTCGGCGAGTGGTTGGATCAATGGCTTCATCGGCGTGGTGATTTTCGCGGGCTCGTTGCCGGCTACCCGCCTGGCAGTGCTGCAGCTGGACGCCGGATTCGTCACCGCTGCGCGTGCCACCATTGCCGCCGTGCTGGGCGTCAGCCTGTTGTTGCTGCTGCGCCAGCCGCGTCCGCAGCGCACCGATCTGGCGGGCCTGGCCGTGGTCAGTCTCGGCGTGGTGGTCGGCTTTCCACTGCTGACCGCGCTGGCCCTTCGCCACGCTTCATCGGCACACACCATCGTGTTCCTCGGCCTGCTGCCGCTGAGTACTGCTGTGTTCGGTGTACTGCGCGGTGGCGATCGGCCGCGCCCGGCGTTCTGGTTGTTCTCGCTGCTGGGCAGTGCCTGCGTGGTCGGCTATGCGGTACGCAACGGCATCGAGGCCTCGCTTCAGGCTGACCTGCTGATGCTGGCGGCGATCGTGGTGTGTGGGCTGGGCTATGCCGAAGGTGGTCGACTTGCCCGCCATCTCGGCGGTTGGCAGGTGATCAGCTGGGCGCTGCTGTTGGCGCTGCCAGTGATGTTGCCGTTGGCGGTGCTGATGCGGCCGGCGTCATTCGCGGCGGTCGGGGCATCCGCGTGGTGGGCGCTGGGCTATGTCGCTGTGTTCAGCATGCTGATCGGTTTCCTGTTCTGGTATCGCGGGCTGGCCCAGGGCGGGATTGCCGCAGTTGGCCAGCTGCAGCTGTTGCAACCGTTCTTCGGCCTGGCCCTGGCTGCGCTGCTGCTGCACGAGTCGGTCAGCCTCAGCATGGTGCTGGTGACCGTGGTCGCGGTGATCTGCGTGGCAGGCGCGCGCCGCTTCAGCCGCTGAGCGAAAAAGGGGACGGAGGGGATTAAGTCGTAATTAGCCCTACTGTGCCTGAAACGACTTAATCCCCTCCGTCCCCTTTTCCGGGTGGCCGCGGAACAGATGCGCAACGGCATAGTCGATGAACACCCGCAGGCGTGCACTGGGATGGCGCCCACCGGGCCATAGCAACGAGAACTGCCCCTGGTGCGTGGGCAGTGCAGGCAGTACCCGTTGCAGGCGGCCATCGGCCAGCGCGTCGGCTGCGAGGAAGTCAGGCATCCAGGCCAGGCCCATGCAACCGATCGCAGCGGCCAGCACGGCTTCCATGTTGTTGCAGGTCATCGCGGTGGGAAGGCGCGCTCCAGCATCACCTTCGATGCCCGGCAGCTGCCACGGGTGCAGCTTTCCGGTGGTGGGGTAACGGAAGCGCAGCGCGGTATGCAGGCGCAGCTCGCTCACATCACCGGGCGTGCCATGGGCCTGCAGATAGCCCGGCGCCGCACTGAGGATGAAACGGAAGCCGCCCAGCCGCCGTGCGGTCAGGCTGGAATCGGCCAGTTCACCGCTGCGTATCACCGCGTCGAGGCCTTCGCTGACCACATCGACGATGCGGTCGTTGAAGTCCAGTTCCAGCTGCACCTGAGGGTAGCGCTGCTGGAACCCCGGCAGTACCGGCAACAGGAAGCGGTAGCCGATGGTGGGCAGGCCGATGCGCAGCAGTCCACTCGGGGCGTGCTGGCGCTGCGCCAGATCCGCCTGCGCTTCGGAAAGCTCGTCCAGTGCACGCCGGCAGCGCTGCAGCAGCAGTTCGCCTTCGTCGGTGAGGTGCACGCGGCGGGTGGTGCGCTGGAACAGGCGCGTGCCGAGTTCCTGTTCAAGGCGGGCGATGCGCTTGCCCACGGCCGACGCGGAGAGGCCGAGGACGCGAGCGGCGCCGACGATGCTGCCTGCTTCGGCGGTACGGACGAAGGCCAGCAGGGTAGAGATGGAATCCATGCGGGGCATGATTACGGAACGATGGGCCGTAATCAACGTCCATCGAGCCTGTTTTTCAGGAATAGCGGCCTGTCCATCATCAATGCCCCTGATGGATGGAGGCCCGCATGGCCCCGGTTTCGATGCTTCCCGTACCTTCCCACACGCAGCAGCGCTGGGCGCTGCTTGCCGTCTGCCTGGCCGCGCTGGCGCTGCCGTTGTCCTTCTCGGCCGGTGCCGTCGCGGTGCCGGCGCTGGCCCGTTCCGCGGCGTCGTCGCCCACCGCGCTGGCCTGGGTGACCAATGCGTTCATGCTCACCTTCGGCAGCCTGTTGCTCGCTGCCGGTGGCCTGGCCGACCGCTATGGTCGGCGGCGGCTGTTCCTGCTGGGTACGGCGGGCTTCAGCATCGCCACTGCCGTCGTCTGCCTTGCGCCCACGCTGCTGTGGCTGGATCTGGCGCGCGGGCTGCAGGGCGTTGCCGCTGCAGCGGCGCTAGCGTCCGGCACCGCTGCGCTGGCGCATGCCTGGCAGGGCCCGGTGCGTGCCCGTGTGTTCGCCCTGCTGGGCACCACATTCGGTGCGGGGCTGGCGCTGGGGCCGCTCCTCGCCGGTCTGCTGTTGCAGGCATTGGGATGGCGCAGTGTGTTCGCCGTAGGCGGTGTACTGACGCTGGCGGCCTTCGCAGTGGGCGCGCGCGTGTTGCCCGAAAGCCATGGCGAACGCGGGCGGCTGGATGTCGGCGGCATGCTGGGCTTCAGCCTGATGCTGGCGGCGTTGACCCTGGCCCTGCTGTGGCTGGGTGAATTCGGCCTGCATGCCATGCGCGTGCAACTGGCGCTGTTGGCGACGCTGCTGCTGGGTGGGGTGTTCGTCTGCATCGAACGGCTGCACCGCTCACCGTTGCTGGACCTCTCACTGTTCTCGCAACCTGCGTTCCTGGGTGTCCAGCTGCTGCCGGTCGCAACCTGCTTCGGCTACGTAGTGCTGCTGGTGGTACTGCCTCTGCAGCTGCTGGGTGTGCACGGACAGAGCGCGACCCTGGTGGGGCTGCAGATGCTGGCCCTGTCCGCGCCGATGCTGGTGCTGCCGATGCTGGCCGCGCGCTGGGCGGAGCGCGTTGGAAGTGCGCGGCTGTGTACGCTGGGCCTGCTGGTCTGTGCCTCTGGGTTGTACCTGTTGTCGCGCCACGCATCGCATCCGTCGCCCTCGCAGTGGGTCCCGTTGCTGATGCTGATCGGCGCTGGAACGGCCTTGCCGTGGGGCTTGATGGATGGGCTGTCGGTCAGTGTGGTGCCGGTGCAGCGTGCGGGCATGGCCGCCGGCATTTTCGGAACCGTGCGGGTGGCCGGTGAAGGCATCGCATTGGCCGCAGTTACTGCCTTGCTTGCGCTGCTGATCGGCCACCAGCTGCAGGGAGCATCACCCGCATCGTTGGCGCGCGCCGGTGCCTATCTGGCGACGGGTGCGCATGCACAGGCACAGGCACTGCTTCCTGCGATGAGCGGCGCACAGCTGCAGCAGGCCAGTGCCGAGGCGCTGGCGATACTGCTGCGTGTCCTGGCGCTGCTGACCGCCGCATGCGCTGTGCTGTTGCACCTGCTGCTGCGGCGGCCAGCGTTGGCTGTGATCAGAACCGATAGCTGATGGTGCCGGTCACCACGCGCGGGTAGCCGGCGAAGCAGTCGCCAAAAGTGCGGCACGGCGCGTAGTAGCGCTTGCCGGTGAGGTTGGTGATGTTCAATGCCATCGTCCAGTCGGTCACCTGCACTTCCAGCAATGCATCGGCCAGCGTATAGCTGGGCGTGATGATGCGCCCGCCATTGCCCAGCGACACCGTATTGCCGACATGGCGCACGCCCAGGCCCAGGCGCAGGCGTGCGGCATCATCCAGCTGGAAGCCCTTCGACACCCATGCCGAGGCCAGGTCCTGCGGGGTGTCGTTGAGGCGCTGGCCCACTTCCAATGCGAAGTTGCTGCGGCTGACCTCAGCCTCGTTGCGCGCAACGGCAGCGGTGACCGTCAGGTCGTTGGCGAACTGGAACTGGCCTTCCAGCTCCACGCCCTTGGAGCGGATCTGCCCGGTCTGCACCACGTTCAGCACATTGTCCGGATCGTTGGTCTGGCGATTGGTTTCGGTGATGCGGTACGCCGCCAGCGTCAGCAGCAGGTTGCGCGCGGGTTGCCACTTGATGCCGGCCTCGGACTGGCGCCCGCGCATCGGCTTGAAGGCGTTGCCGAACAGATCCTGCCCGGACACCGGCAGGAATGACTCGCTGTAGCTCAGGTAGGGCGAAACGCCCGCGCCAAGTTCGCCGATCAGCCCGGCGCGGTAGGTGGTGGCGTTGTCGGTCTGGCTGGGTTGGCCTTCGGTCTTCGAGCGTGCATGGTCGCGGCGCGCGCCCAGCACCAGCGAGACGCGGTCGGCCCAGCGGATCTGGTCCTGCACATAGACACCCAGCTGGGTGGAGGTCTGGTCCGGCTGACGATCCCAGCCACGCACGATCGGTGCGACCGATACCGGAGTGTAGACGTCGATCGGCGTGCCGGTGGCGTCCAGCCGCTGCAGCTGCTCTTTGTACTGGCTGTAGTCCACGCCGGCCAGCAGCAGATGCTGGAAGGCACCGGTGGCGAAGTCGAACTGCAGCGCATTGTCGGCGCTGAAGATCTGCACGTCGGGGCGGGTGCCGTAGGCAGTGCGGTTGACCACGCGCCGCTCGGCGTCGATGAAGGGATCAGCCGGATTGCTGTAACTGTCGACGTACATCTGCTGCAGGGTGGTCCTGCCATCGATGTAACGCACTGCCGAGCGCAGGCTGAGCGTGTCGTTGAAGCTGTGGTCGAACAGCGCGGTCAGGCTGTACACACGCGAGTCGATGCGGTCGAAGCCGGGATCGCCGATGAAGGTGGACGGGTCGAGGCGGCGTCCGGGCGGGGCCAGCAGGGTCGCAGCCAGCGGCAGGAACTGCTGGCTGGAGCCGGTCTTGTCATGCTGATAGCTGGCCAGCAGGGTCAAGGTGCTGCGTTCGCCGCGCCAGCTGATCGACGGTGCCAGATAGACGCGGTCATCCTTCAATACATCGGTCTGCATGTTCGATTCACGCACCAGCCCGACGAAGCGGCCGGCAAGTGTGCCGGCATCGTTCAATGCGCCGCCGATGTCACCCTGCAGCTGCCTGCGGTCGAAACTGCCGAGCTGCACGCCGACCTCGCCGTTGAGGGCACCGAAGGCCGGGCGCTTGCTCATCGCATTGATGATGCCGCCGGTGGCGCCGGCACCGTACAGCACCGAGGACGGGCCGCGCAGCACTTCCACCCGTTCCAGGCCATAGGTTTCCGGGCGGGCGAGGGGACTGAAACCGTAGCTGCGGCGCAGGCCATCCTGGTACTGCACCGGGTCCAGCCCGCGCACCGAGGTGGCATCGTTGCGGGTATCCAGGCCCCAGGCATCGGCGGTGACGCCGGCGCTGTAGCGCAGCACTTCCTGCAGGTTGTGCGCGCCGCGATCGGTGAACAGCTGCTGGGTGACCACGCTGATCGCCTGCGGTGTCTCGGTCAGGGCGGTGTCGGTCTTGGTCGCGGTGCTGGCCCGCTCGGCCACCACCGTTACCCTGTCCAGGGTGCGCGCCGCCGGGGTGTCCTGGGCCTGGGCGATGGCCGAGGCCAGCAGGGTGGGCAGGGCGAGCGTGTACAGCAGCGGACGCAACGGCAGAGCGGGCATCGGGAGTGATCCGGGAAGGGCGGTGACGGCGGATTATCCGGATGCTCGCCCGCAAATACAAATGATTCCCAAGTGCGATTGAGGTGCCTGAGCCCAGCGTCAGGGCAGGCCGTCCGTCGCGCCGCGGATGCTCATCCAGGCGCCGCCACCGGGGGCGCTGCCGGCGCGGACACGGAAGCCGTGCAGGCCGGCAATGGCGGCCACGATCGACAGGCCCAGGCCGAATCCAGGCCCCTGGCCGGCGCTGCTGCTGCCACGGAAGAAGCGCTGGTAGATCAGCGTGCGGTCCTGTGGCGGAATGCCCGGCCCGTTGTCGATCACATCGATCCTCGGGGCGCCGTGATCATCGACCGCACGCAGCAGGATGCGGCCGTGTGCAGGGGTGAACTGCAGGGCATTGGACAGCAGGTTGGCCAGCGCTTCGAACAGCAGCTCGCGGTCTCCACGCAGCGGGCCCACCTTCGGGTCCACCTGCAGTTCCAGCAGCTGTTGCTTCTCTTCGGCCAGCGGCAGGTAGAACTGGTGAAGTTCCTGCAGCAGATCGGCGATGTCCACCGCGTCGAAGGCCGAACGTCGCTGGTGGCTCTCCAGCTCGGATACCCGCAGCAGCGCGGCGAAGCGCGCCATCAGCATGTCGGTCTCGGCCAGCGCCTTGTCCAGTGGATCGGCATGCGGGTTCTGTTCGTCCAGGCCCACGCGCATGCGGTACAGATGCGCGCGCAGGCGGGTCAGCGGGGTGCGCAGATCGTGGGCGATGCTGTCGCAGACTCCTTTGACTTCGGTCATCAGCTGTTCGATGCGTTCCAGCATGGCATTGACGATGCTCGACAGCCGATCGATCTCGTCGCGACGGCTGGAGACCGGCAGGCGCTGGCCGAGGTCGCCGGCAACAATTCGGTTGGTGGCCGCTTCGATCTGCTGGATACGTTTCAACGGGCGCCGACGCAGCAGATGCCAGCCCACCAGGCCGGGAATGACGGTCAGCGACACGCCCCACAGCAGTGCATCAAGGATGATGCTGTTGACCGCCATGAGCTTGCCATTCTGGCGTACGAATACCAGCGTGCGGCCATCGCGGGTCACCACGCCGAGCGCACTGCCGCCGTTGTCGTGGCGGCCATCGGCCAGCGTCCAACCGTCCACCGCATGCGAGTTGCCATCCAGCGGCAGTCCCTCGGGGATCGCTGTCAGCGGGCCCGCCATCGGCATGCCGGCCTTGTCGAACAACCCATAGGTATAGACCTGGTGCAGATCGAAGCGCTGGCTGTCGCGCAATGCTTCATCCAGTGCCGGCCCGTCGAAGCTCATGAACAGGTGGGCGCGCTGCTGCAGGCCCGATTCGGTCAGGTCACTGAGGTAGTCCGAGATGCGCCAGTACATCACGCCCAGCAGCAGGCTCGACCACGCCACGAACAGAATGCAGTACAGGCCCAGCAGCCTGCTGCTGGAGGAACGCCAGTGGTCAGGATTGCGCGTCGAAGACATAGCCGGTTCCACGGACGGTCATGATCGGCTGCGGCCGGCCGGGTTGTTCGATGCGTTTGCGCACGCGACCGATATGCACGTCGATCAGGTTGGTACCCGGATCGAAGTGGTAGCCCCAGACTTCCTGGAACAGCATGCTGCGGGTGACCACCTGGCCGGCGTTGCGGACCAGGAATTCGAGCAACTTGAACTCGGTCGGCAGCAGCGCGATTTCATCCCCGCCGCGTCGCGCCGAACGGGTCATCAGGTCCAGTTCCAGGTCGCCGGCACGCAGCACGTTGTCGATGGCGCCAGTCGGGCCCTGACGCCGGATCAGCACTTCCACGCGTGCAGCCATCTCGTCCGAAGCGAAGGGCTTGGTCAGGTAGTCGTCGCCGCCGGCGCGCAGGCCACGCACGCGTTCATCCACGTCCGACAGTGCGCTGATCATCAGCACCGGCGTGGTGATGCCTTCACGGCGCAGCGTGGTGACCAGGGCCAGCCCGTCGATGCCGGGCAGCATGCGGTCCAGGGTGATCACCGCGTAGTCGCCTGCACGTGCCAGCGCCAGGCCGTTGCTGCCGTCGCTGGCCAGGTCCACGTCGAAGCCGTGGCTGCGCAGTTCGGTGGCGATCTCCTCGGCGGTGACAAGATCGTCCTCGATGGTGAGTACGCGCGGCATGGGCCAGTGTGCAGAGTGGGACAGGGGCATCCTCGCAATCGTGGGCAGCGACTGCAAATGAAAAATGTTTCATGCGCGATTTAGCAGGATCGTGCCGCCACGTCTTCTATATTCGGCGCCGAACGCTCCCCCACGCGTGGAACCCTGCAGCCGATGATCCTTCCGAACCCCTCCCGTCCGTACCGTGCCTGGCGGCTGCCGCGAACCGCGGGCCTGCCGCTGCTGGCGCTTGCCCTGGCGGGCCTGCTCAGCGCCTGCGGCAAGGACGCGCCCAAGCCCGGCGCCGCGGCACCGGAGGTGACCGTGCTGACCCTGCGCAGCCAGCCGCTGGCACTGCAGCAGGAACTACCCGGGCGCAGCGTCGCCTCGCAGGAATCGGACGTGCGCCCGCAGGTCGATGGCGTGCTGGTGAGGCGGTTGTTCGAGCAGGGCCAGTGGGTGAAGGCCGGGCAGCCACTGTTCCAGATCGAGCCCGCGCTGTACCAGGCGGCGCTGAACGAGGCGCAGGCCAACCTGAAGACCGCCGAGGCCGCTGCGGTGACCGCGCGCCTGCGGGCGCAGCGCATGCAGGCGCTGGGCAAGGACCAGCTGGCCGCGCGCCAGGACGTGGACGATGCGATCGCCAGCGACCAGCAGGCTGCCGCCGCGGCGCAGGCCGCACAGGCGGCACGTGACACCGCCAGCACACGGCTGGGGTTTGCCACGGTGACCTCGCCGATTGCCGGGCGCATCGGCCGCGCGCTGTTCACGCCGGGGGCGCTGGTCACCTCGGGCCAGGCCGATCCACTGGCACGGGTGCAGCAGATGGACCCGATGAACGTGGACATCACCCAGTCCAGCAATGAGTACCTGGCACTGCGCCGCGCCATCGCCGACGGTGGCGTGCAGGCCGACACAGCACCGGTGCGGCTGCGCCTGTCCGATGGCACCGACTACCCGCTGCCCGGCACGCTGGAATTCGCCGACGTGGACGTGCAGCAGGAAACCGGCAGCATCACCCTGCGGGCGCGTTTCCCCAATCCGGATGGGCAGCTGCTGCCGGGCATGTATGTGCGCGCATTGGTGGGGCAGGGGACCCGCCAGCAGGCGCTGCTGGTGCCACAGGCCGCGGTCGATCGCAGCCCCGAGGGCGAGGCGCAGGCGTGGCTGGTGGACAAGGACGGCAAGGCGCGGCTGCGCCTGTTCCGCACCGCGCGTGCGGTGGGCGATCAGTGGCTGGTGCTCGATGGCCTGGCCGCCGGTGAGCAGGTGGTGGTAGCCGGCGCGCAGGGCCTGGCCGATGGCATGACGGTACGGGTGAAGCCTGCACCGGCACCGGCCGGGAAGGACTGAGCAGATGCTGCCGCGCTTCTTCATCCATCGCCCGGTATTCGCCTGGGTCCTGGCGATCTGCATCATGGCCTTCGGCACCATCGCGGTGACCCAGCTGCCGGTGGAGCAGTACCCGGACATCGCACCACCGCAGGTCAACATCACCGCGAACTACACCGGTGCCTCGGCGCAGACGGTGGAAGACAGCGTCACCCAGGTAATCGAACAGCAGATCAAGGGCATCGATCACCTGTTGTATTTCTCATCGACCAGTTCGTCATCGGGGCAGGCGCGCATCACGGTCACCTTCGACCAGAGCGCCAACCCGGATATTGCCCAGGTGCAGGTGCAGAACAGTGTCAACCAGGCCATCAACCGGCTGCCGCAGGAAGTGCAGCAGCAGGGCGTGACGGTGGCCAAGTCGCAGGGCGACTCGCTGATGGTGGTCTCGCTGTACGACACCAGCCGGCGCATGGAGCGCGTGGACGTCTCCGATTTCCTGGTCAGCAACGTGCAGGATCCGATCAGCCGCATTCCCGGTGTCGGCGAGATCAACGTGTTCGGCTCGGCTTACGCAATGCGCGTGTGGCTGGACCCGCACAAGCTGCGCGCCTATGACCTGATGCCGTCGGACGTGCGCGCTGCGATCCAGGCGCAGAACACGCAGGTGACGGCGGGTGAGCTGGGCGCGATGCCGTCCAGCCCGACGCAGAGCCTCAACGCTACGGTGACCGCGCAGTCGCGCCTGCAGACCCCCGAGCAGTTCCGCGCGATCATCCTGCGCACGCTGCCCAATGGTGCTGCGGTGTTGCTGGGTGACGTCGCACGGGTCGAGATCGGCGCGGAGAACTACCAGACCAGCAGCTATCTCAACGGTTATCCGGCGGCCGGCTTCTCGGTCACCCTGGCCTCGGGTGCCAACGCATTGGCTACTGCCGATGCAGTGCGCGCGGAGATCGAACGGCTGCGGCCGACTTTCCCGCCGGGGTTGCAGGTGGCCTATCCGCGTGACAGCACGCCGTTCGTGCGGGTCTCGATCGAGGGGGTCATCCACACCCTGATCGAAGCCATCGTGCTGGTGGTGGTGGTGATGTTCCTGTTCCTGCAGAACCTGCGCGCCACGCTGATCCCGGCGATTACCGTGCCGGTGGTGCTGCTGGGTACCTTCGGCGTGCTGGCCGTTGCCGGATTCACCATCAACACGTTGACGTTGTTCGCGATGGTGCTGGCGATCGGCCTGCTGGTCGACGATGCGATCGTGGTGGTGGAGAACGTGGAGCGCATCATCCACGAAGAACATCTGCCACCGCGCGAAGCGACCGAAAAGTCGATGGGCGAGATCACCGGCGCATTGATCGGCATCACCGTGGTACTGGGTGCGGTGTTCCTGCCGATGGCGCTGTTCGGCGGTTCCACCGGCATCATCTACCGGCAGTTCTCGATCACCATCGCATCTGCCATGGCATTGTCGGCGCTGGTGGCGCTGACGCTGACCCCGGCGCTGTGCGCGACCCTGCTCAAGCCGTCTTCGGCGCAGAAACCGCAGGGCCGCTTCTTCCGGGCGTTCAACCGCGGCGTCGAGCGCAGCCAGCTGGCCTACCAGGGCAGACTCGGCGGCGTCGTCTCCCGGCCGCGGCGCTGGATGGCGTTCTACCTGCTGCTGGTGATCGCCATGGTAGCGCTGTACGCGCGCATGCCCACCGGCTTCCTGCCGGTGGAGGACCAAGGCCAGGTGACCTTCCAGTTCTCCACGCCGGAGGGCACGCCGATGGCGCGTACCGAGGCGCTGGGCGAACAGATCAGCCGCTACTTCATGGAGCACGAGAAGCAGAACCTGGATGTGGTGTTCGTGGTGGTCGGCCGTAACAATGCCGGCACCGGCCAGAACGCGGGGCAGGGCTTTCTCGCACTGAAACCCTGGGATGAGCGCACGGGCGACAACACCGCTGCAGCGATCATCAAACGCGCCAATGCCTACTTCCGCAGCTTGCCGGATGCCAAGGTCAATGTACTGGCACCGCCGGCAGTGCGTGGACTGGGCCAGTCCAGCGGCTTCGAACTGTGGCTGCAGGACACCAGCGCGGCCGGGCGCGTGGCCCTGCAGGCGGCGCAGGAACAGGTGGTGCGCGCGGCCGGCGAAGACGACGGGCTCACCTCGGTGCGCTTGAACGGTCTGGGCGACAAGGCCGAGCTGCGGCTGGACATCGACCACGCCCAGGCCAGCGCGCTCGGCCTGGCCCAGGCCGACATCAATTCGACGTTGTCCGCGGCCTGGGGCGGCAGCTACATCAACGACTTCCTCGACCGTGGCCGGGTCAAGCGTGTCTATATGCAGGGCGACCAGCCCTACCGCAGCGTGCCCGACGACATCGGCCAGTGGTATGTGCGCGGCGGCACTGGGCAGATGGCCTCGTTCGCCAGTTTCGCCAGCAGCCACTGGGCGCGTGGGCCGCAGCTGCAGCAGCGCTTCAACGGCCTGCCGGCGATGCAGATCCAGGGCAGCGCCGCTGAAGGCCGCAGTTCGGGCGAGGCGATGCAGCGCATGCAGGCGCTGGTTGCCGATCAACCCGGGTTCGACCTGCAGTGGAGTGGCCTGTCCTACCAGGAACAATTGGCCAGCAACCAGACGTTGTGGCTGTACACCGCCTCCATCGCCTTCATCTTCTTGTGCCTGGCGGCGCTCTATGAGAGCTGGACGGTGCCGGTGGCGGTGGTGCTGGTGATCCCCCTGGGCGTGATCGGTACCGTGCTGGCGACCACGGCGGCCGGGTTCGTCAACGACATCTACTTCCAGGTCGGCTTGCTGACCACCATCGGCCTGTCGGCCAAGAACGCGATCCTGATCGTTGAGTTTGCCGAAGCCCGCTATCGCGCCGGCAGTTCGGCGGTGGAGGCGGCGCTGCAGGGCGCACGCCTGCGCCTGCGTCCGATCGTGATGACGTCGTTGGCATTTGTGGCCGGTGTGATTCCGTTGGCGTTGGCCACCGGTGCGGGTGCGGTCAGCCGTCGTGAAATCGGCATGAGCGTGATCGGCGGCATGCTCTCCGGCACGGTGCTGGCGGTGTTGCTGGTGCCGTTGTTCTTCGTGCTGGTACGCCGCCTGGGAGGTTCACGGCCGCAGCACTGAGAGTGGACCGCCGCTGTCATCTGACTGCCGCAGGGCCCTCACCGGTTCTTTGCCCAGGCATCGCTAGCGTACAGGTCCCCGTCCCCCACGGAGACCCGCCATGTGGCTGCTCGACCATCTCTGGCCTGGCCGTAGGCCTGTTCCTCCTCCGGTCGCCACCGAACCGCAGGCGACGCCCCGCCGGCCCTGGCTGAAGCGCCCGGTGCGGGCCGGCCGCAGCGGCATGGCCCCCTGGCAGAAGGTTGCCGCACCGCCACGACGCACTCGCCACTAACCGGTGCGGTCGGCGGGATGGTTGACCCCATCGTTGACTGGGATCACACCCAGCGCGAACGGGTCGATGCCTTCCAGGCAGGCCACGTTGTAGCCGTACTGTTCCGGGTTGGAGCGGCGCCGGTGATGGGTGTAGATGCCGCACACGCCACAGAAATAGTGCTCGGCCACATGGGTGTTGAACTGGTACAGCTGCAGGTGGTTCTGCCCGCGCACCACCTGCAGGCCCGCGCGGCTGACGCTGGCGGCAATGGCCCCCCGGCGCCGGCACATCGAGCAGTCGCAGCGGCGGGGTTCGACAATACCGTCCGGCAGGTCCAGCAGCAGTTCGACCGTGCCGCAGTGGCAGGTGGCTCGGTGCCGGGGTTGGACCGGAACGCCGGCCACGGAAGTGATGCCCATCGTTGCTCCTGTGAAGTGAACCTGGCCGCAGAGGCCGCCGCCGACGGTGCGCCGCCCAGCCTGAACGGTCCGTAGATGCCACGGTGAACCCGCTTGTGGCTAACTATGCGGCTTCGAGACCGCGACAGGGTGCCAGTGAACGCCGCAGGACGTTGGATGACAGGAAGTGCCATGGCGCTGGCGGCGCTGTGGGTGAGCGGGCTGCTGGCCTACCAGCTGCCGGGACCGGGTTGGCTGGCCACCGGCGTCGCCGTGCTGTGGCTGCTGGTGGCGCTGTGGGCGTCGTGGCGGGTCGCGCGCGGGCGTGCCTCGCGCCGCCTGGGCACGGCCTTCGGTGTGGCGCTGGCGTTGGCCGGCCTGTGGTGGCTGCTGCTGACCCCGCGCCAGGACCGCGTATGGGCCGACGACGTGGCCCAGCGCCTGCATGTGGTGTCCTTCGACGGGCGCCATGTGGTGCTGGACAACGTGCGCGACTTCAGCTGGCGCAGCGAAACCGACTACGACGCGCACTGGGTGCGCCGCGAATACGACCTGGACCAGCTGCGCTCGGCCGACCTGGTGCTGTCGTACTGGATGGGCCCGGCGATCGCCCACACGCTGATCTCGTTCGGTTTCGAGGATGGTCGCCACGTGGTGTTCTCGCTGGAGATCCGCAAGGAGCGCGGTGAGTCGTTCTCCGCGCTGGGCGGCTTCTTCCGCAAGTTCGAGATGACCCTGGTGGCTTCGGAGGAGACCGACATCATCCGCACGCGTACCAACGCGCGGGGCGAGGATGTCTACCTGTACCGCCTGCACGGCATGGACCGCGCACAGCTGAAGGAACTGTTCGCCGCGTACATCGCGCAGGCGCGCGAGCTGGATGCGAAGCCGGGCTTCTACAACACGCTGACCAGCAACTGCACGACCATCGTCTTCGACCTGGCCCGCCACATCGCACCGCGCCTGCCGCTGGATTACCGCCTGCTGCTGTCCGGCTATCTCGCCGAGTACGCGCAGGAGGTCGGTGCGCTCACGCCGGGCGTGCCATACGCCGAGCTGCACGACAAGGGCCGCATCACCCAGCGCGCATTGGACCTGGGTGATGGCGCGCATTTCTCCACCGTGATCCGCCAGGGCGTGCCCGGCACCGAGCAGGACCCGCAGTAATGACCCAACTCTTTCTGACCCGCTGGCAGCGCCTGCTGCCGGTGTTGTTCGTCGCCTTCCTGCTGCTGGGCAGCAGCGGCTGCGCGATGGTCACCGTCAAGCAGGTCAAATCCAGTGATTCGCTGGTCAACAAGCGCGCGGATGTGCTCAACACCGGCAAGCTCAGCCCGGCCGCGCGTGAAACGCTCAGCGCAGCGGGCCTGGACGAATCGCAGTGCGAGAAGGACTTCCTGGTCTGCCGAAGCACGTTGCTGATGACCGACGACCTCAATGTCGAACAACGCCTGTCGGCGCTGTCCGAGCTGTGGGTGAAGGCGGCATTGGCGATGACGCCGAAGAAGACCGCTGCCGGTGATCCACCGATGAGCGATGCGGCGCTGGATGCGTGGCTGGAGGCCGCGCGCTATGCCTATGCCTACCTGTTCTACAGCGGCCGCTCGCCGTCCGACCGAGCCTTCGAGGACCGCCAGACGCAGGTGCGTGACTACTACAACTACGCGGCCGAAAAGGCGGCGGTGGTGTTGTTCGTGCGCGCGCGTGCCGCTGCACTGGCCGGTGAGGACTACACGAAGCCGATCACGGTTGGCAGCTGGTCGCTGGCGTCCAATTACCAGCAGCTGGGCCTGAAGAGCATTCCCGCGCAGCTGGTTCCGGCCGGCACCGTCAGCTTTGTCGGCCTGCGCAGCACCTATCGCCGCGATGGCTTCGGTGCCGAGCTGGTGATGGTGATGGATCCGCCGAAGCTGGTTGCGCCGGTGATCGCACCGGATGGCCCGAAGGCCGAAACGGCACCGGATGATGAAGACGACGAGCGTCGTGGCCGCCGCCATCGTCATGACGATTCGGTGCCCGAGTTCAGTGAGATGTCCTCGATCAACGTCACTGCGCTGCTGCGGTTCGAAGGCAGCAGCCTGGAAGACGTGATGCGCACGCGCCGGGTCGAGCTGGATGCCTATTCGCCGGAAGCGACCGAGCGCATCACCCTGCACGGTGAGCAGGTACCGCTGGCCGGCAACTTCACTGCCGCCTACGGCCTGTGGCTGGCGCAGAGTGGCTTCGCGCGGCAGTCGCTGCGCACCCTGTTCGGCATGAGCGAGGGCATCGGCGAGCCGCACATCTACCTGATGCAGCCGTGGGATCCGAACCGCCGGATCATCTTCATGCTGCACGGCCTGGCCAGCAGCCCGGAAGCGTGGGTGAACCTGGCCAACGAAATCATGGGTGATCCCGAGCTGCGCCAGCAGTTCCAGGTGTGGCAGGTCTACTACCCGACCAATGCGCCGATCGCGTTGAACCGTTACGAGATCGCCAACGCGTTCAACGACACGCTGAAGCATTTCGATCCCGACGGCAGTACGCGTGCATCGAAGGACATGGTCTACATCGGCCACAGCATGGGTGGCGTACTGGCGCGCCTGCTGGTCAGCGATTCGGGTGATGTACTGTGGAACGACCTGCTGGCCAACTACGACCTGAAGGGTGAACGGTTGAAGCGGGTGCAGAACAAGCTGGGGCCGCTGCTGCATTTCAAGGCACAGCCGAACGTGGAGCGTGCGATCTTCATCGCCGCACCGCACCAGGGCACCGACATCGCCGGCAACAAGGTCGGTCGCCTGATCGGCCGCCTGGTGCGGCTGCCGCTGACCATCCTCGGCAAGTTCGAGGATGTGTTCCTGGCACTGGCGCAGGCCGAGCAGCAGGTCGACGGTACCGCCAAGCCGAAGATTCCCAACAGCATCGACAACCTCAAGGCCAGCGACCCGTTCGTGAAGGCCGCCGCGCAGCTGCCGATCGAGACCGGCCTGAAGTACCACTCGATCATTGCCCAGCGCAAGCCGGAGCTGCCGGTGGAGAAGTCCGATGATGGGCTGGTGCCGTACTGGAGCGCACACCTGCCGGGCGCGCTGTCGGAGAAGGTGATCATCTCCGGCCACAGCGTGCAGGAAACCCCGCAGGCGGTGCTGGAGGTGCGGCGTATCCTGCATCGCGACGTCGATGATGTGGGGACCGGCGCGAAACCCTGACCGCTGCGCTCGCCGGGCATGGCCCGGCGCTACCGCGGTGCGCCTTTCCGGGGGGCGCTGCGTTGACGTGATCCGCCTCTTCGGTAGCGCCGGGCCATGCCCGGCGGAATCCGTCCTGCGGCGCTACACCCGCCGCGCGATCACCGTGGCCAGCATGGCCAGACCGAAGGTAATCGCCAGGCACAGGAAGTAGCCGGTGTGTGGCGCGCTGTCCACGAACAGCGCGAACAGTGCACCGGAAACCGCCAGTGCGGTGGTCACCGACAGCGCCTCGCTCAGCTGCAGCGCCGAGGTGTTGGCGCCCTGCTCATGCGGCGCCGACAGCGACAGGGTCAGCACCGACAGGCTGGCGTAGATCATGCCCATGCCGAAGCCGGTCACCGCCCAGCCGACCAGTGCGACCGGCAGCGGAACCGCATTGAACAGCACCGCCAGCGTGGCGGCGATACCGATCGTCATCAGCGGCGTGCCCACGCGGAGCAGCTGCTGGCGCGACCATCCGCGCTGTTGATGGCCTTGCAGCCAGGAGCCCGCGAACCAGCCCAGCGCACCGAGGCTGAGTACGGCGCCGGCCCAGCTGGGTGAGAGTCCGCGCTCGCGCTGCAACAGCAGGGGCAGGTAGGCCTCGCAAGCAAAGAATGCTGCTGCAGCGATGCCGCGCAGGGCGATCACGCTGGGTAGGCCGCGGCGCAGCAGCAACGTGCCGGCTGGCAACAGGCGGTGCACGCAGAACAGCAGCGCCAGCAGCGCCACACCAATGCAGAGCAGGGCCGGCACGCCGCGTTGCTGGCCACCGAAGTACAGCAGCAGGGCCGCCAGCGAGGCACCGCTGGCCCAGCGCACCACGTTGCCGCGTCCATCGTCGCTGCTGGCAGCATCAGTGAATTGCATGCGTGCCAGTGCCGGGCGCAGCAGCAGCGCGGCCGGGACCGCCAGCAGCGGCACCGCCAGGAACACCCAACGCCAACCGAGGTGCTGCACGATCAGGCCGCTCAGTGCCGGGCCGATCATCGACGGCACCACCCAGCCTGCGGAGAACGCGGCAAATACCTTTGGCCGCAGGTGCTCGGGGTAGCTGCGCCCGACCATCACGTACAGCGAGACTGAGATCGCACCCGCACCCAGGCCCTGCAGCAGGCGGCCTGCCACCAGCATGCCCATACGCATGGCGAAGCCGGCCAGCAGCAGGCCCAGCACGAAGCAGGCCAGCCCATACCACAGCGGACGCGCCGGCCCCTGGCGGTCGGCCCAGCGCCCGGCCAGGGTCATTCCGATCACGCTGGTGGCCAGCGTGCCGCCGAACGCCAGTGCATACAGGCGCAGGCCATCCAGCGCCTCGGCCACGGTCGGCATCGCCGCTGCCACCGCCAAGGCCTCGAAGGCGTGCAGGGCGACCAGCGCGACCATGCCGATGGTGGTGGCGCGGTAGCGTGCGGACAGGATCGAAGTGTCGGCCGACATGCTGGCGTCGACGGAAGAGGCAGTGGGGGTCATACGGGTCAGGTGCGGGCCGCGCTTGTCAACTGGCGGCGAAGATAGCAGCATGACACCTCAACTGCAGTTGAGGTCAAGTAATGGTGTCCCAGGATCTGAGCGTTGGCGAAGTATCCCAGCGCAGTGGCGTGGCCATTTCCGCGCTGCATTTCTACGAGCGCAAGGGGCTGATCAGCAGCCTGCGCACCTCGGGCAACCAGCGCCGCTACAGCCGTGACGTGCTGCGCCGACTGGCCGTGATCCGCGTGGCACAGCGGGTGGGCATGCCGCTGGAAGCCGTTGGCCGCGCTTTTGAAAGCCTGCCCGAGGGGCGCGCACCGACCAAGGCCGACTGGGCCAAGCTGTCCGCACGCTGGCGCACCGAACTGGAGGAGCGCATCCACATGCTGCAGCTGCTGCGCGACGAACTGACCGGCTGCATCGGCTGTGGCTGCCTGTCGCTGCAGCACTGCCGCCTGGCCAACCCGGGGGACGTCCTCGGCGAACGCGGCGACGGCCCGATGCGCTGGGAGTGACCGACAAAAAGGGGACGGAGGGGATTAAGTCGCAAGTGCACAAACGACTTAATCCCCTCCGTCCCCTTTTTCTTACCAGACCGTGATCGTCTCGCCGCTCTGGATGCCTTCCACCGCGCGCTGGAAGGCCAGTGCCGCGCGCTGTGCGCTCACCGCTTCAAAGCCGGGGAAGTAGGGCCCGTAGGCGGCCATCGATTCGATCAGCACGTTGGGGCTGACCACGTTGATGCGCAGGCCACGCGGCAGCAGTTCCAGCGCAGCGGCACGCACGAAGCCTTCCAGCGCGGCATTCACCGAGGTGGCGTTGACGCCATCGCGGATCGGCTGCGCGCTGACGATGCCACTGGTCAACGTGATTGAACCTCCGGCAGTGAGGTGGTGCTGCGCGACCAGCGCCAGCCGTACCTGGCCGAGCAGCTTGTCCTGCAGGCCCATGTTGAACTGAGCCGGGGTCATTGCCTGCAGCGGGCCGAAGTGCAGCTTGCCGGCGGTGGAGATCACCGCATCGACCGGGCCGGTACGCGCGAACAGTTCGGCGACGCTGGCATCGTCGGTGAGGTCCACGCGCAGTTCGCCGCTGGTGCGGCCGGCGGCGAGGATCTGGTGCTGCTGGCCAAGCTGGCGTGCGACCGCCTGGCCGAGGGTGCCGCTGGCACCCACAAGGAGAATCTTCATGGCGGTTCCTTGCGAGAGGGGGAATGAGCGCAGTCTGCGCCGTCACAGCCAGGTTCGGTAAGGTGCGTATGCTTAGTGGATTCCTAACTAAGGGTTAGCAATGGATACGCTTCGCTGCATGCAGGCCTTTGTCGCCGTGGCCGAGCGCGGCAGCTTCACCGGTGCCGCCGAGCAGCTGCAGGTCTCGGCGGTGATGGTGGGCAAGTACATCCAGCAGCTGGAGGCGCACCTGGGTACGGCGCTGCTGCAGCGGAACACCCGGCGCCAGCGCCTGACCGAAGCCGGCAGCGCCTACCTGGCCGGTTGTCGGCAGGTGCTGGAGCAGGTGCAGCAGGCCGAGGCCGATGTCGCCGGCCTGCAGGTGCAGCCACGGGGCCTGCTGCGGGTCAGCGCGCCGACCACCTGGGGCAGCTGCGTGCTGGCGCCGGTACTGTCCGGGCTGCTGCGTGAGCAGCCGTTGCTGAACATCGAACTGGACCTGAGCAACCGCCGCGTGGACCTGATCGAGGATGGCTTCGACGTGGCAATCCGCGTTGGGCCGCTGCCGTCACAGGAAGTGGTGGCGCGGCCGTTGCCACCGTACGCGATGAGCCTGTGCGCGGCACCGTCCTATCTGCGCCGGCGTGGCACGCCGCGCACCCCTGAGGATCTGGCCGGGCATGACTGCCTGAGCCATCTGGCCTGGCGCGGTGGCCATGGCTGGCAGCTGGCCAACGGTGAACAGGTGGATTGGGAGGCGCGGCTGACCTGCAATGATGGTGTTGCACTGCGCGAGGCCGCCGTCGCCGGGACAGGGCTGGTGCTGCAACCGACCGCACTGCTGGCCGGCGAGATCGCGGCAGGGCGGTTGAAGCCCCTGCTGCGCGACTACCTGCCGGAACCGCGACCGATGCACCTGATCTACCTGCCGGATCGACGGCCGCGTCCGCGCCTGCAGTGCTTCGTCGATTTCGTCATGGCCACATTGGGGCGGTGAGCATCCACGCCATGCGTGGATGATGGTAGGTGCCGACCGTTGGTCGGCACACATCGGGATCAATCATTCGCCGCAGACAGTTCCTGCCCACGCACCTGGGCGGCGCGCAGCGCCTTATCCACCAGCGTCTCGAAACCACCGGCCTGGAAGCTCTCGATCGCGGCCTGGGTGGTGCCGTTGGGCGAGGTCACGCGGCGACGCAGTTCGGCCGGGCTTTCGCCGGCTTCATCGAGCATGCGCGAGGCACCCAGCAGGGTCTGCACCACCAGCGTGCGCGCCGCTTCTGCAGGCAGGCCCTGTGCGATACCCGCCGCTTCCATCGCTTCGGCCAGCAGGAACACATAGGCCGGCCCACTGCCGGAGACCGCGGTGACCGAATCCATCAGCGACTCGCTGTCGATCCACACCGTACGCCCGGCGCTGGCCAGCACCTGTTCGGCGCGTGCGTGCTGCTGCGCATCCACCGACGCGGTGGCGTACAGGCCGGTCACGCCGGCGCCGAGCAGGGCCGGCGTGTTCGGCATCGCGCGCACCACCGGCAGGTTCCCGCCCAGCCAGCGTTCAAGCTGCGTGCTGGTGATGCCGGCGGCAATCGACACCACCAGCGGTCGGTTCGCCTGTGCCAGCGCCTGCAGCGACTGGCATACATCGCGCAGTACCTGCGGCTTCACCGCCAGCAGCCAGGTATTGCCCTGTGCGGCGGCATCAGCGGCGTTGTCGTGCACCTGCACGCCGAAGTCGGCAGCCAGTGACTCGCGCAATGCGGCCACTGGTTCGGCCACGTGGATGTGCGCGGCAGGCACGCCCTGGCGGATCAAGCCGGCGATCAGGCTGCGGGCCATGTTGCCGCCGCCGATGAAGGTGATGGAATCAACTGCCATGGAAGTCTCCTTGGAATATCAGGCCGGGCGCGGGCGCGCGCCGAACAGAGCGGTGCCGATACGCACCAGGGTGGCGCCCTCGGCGATGGCCTCGGCGTAGTCGCTGCTCATGCCCATCGACAGCGTGTCGATCTGCGCGTGCTGGGTAACCAACGACTGGAAAAGTGTGCGCATGCGCACGAATGCATCCCGGCGGCGCTCGGCCTCGGGCCACGGTGCGGGAATCGCCATCAGACCGCGCAGGCGCAGGCTGGGTTCGGCGGCAATGGCGGCAGCCAGCGCGTCCACATCCTCTGGTGCACAGCCGTGCTTGCTGGATTCGTCGTCGATGTTGACCTGGATCAGCACGTTCAGCGGGCCGCGTGCGACGGGGCGATGGCGTGCCAGCGCGGTCACCAGCTTGGGCCGGTCCACGCTCTGCACCCAGTCGAAGTGGCTGGCCACGGCCTCGGCCTTGTTCGACTGCAAGTGGCCGATCAGGTGCCATTCCAGGTCCAGGTGCTGCAGCGCCTGCATCTTGGCCAGTGCTTCCTGCACGTAGTTCTCGCCGAAGGCGTGCTGGCCCTGTGCGGCCAGCGCGGCCACGGCCTCGGCCGGCTGGGTCTTGGACACCGCCAGCAGGCGTGGATCGGGCCTGCCAGCGGCCTCGGCGGCGGCGTGCAGGTTGCTCAGGATCTGGGGCAGGGGAGTGGCCACGTAACGCGTTCCGTTGAATCAGGAGGCTATACTGCCGCCCGGGGAAAGATCCTTCCAGTCGAAGCCGTTATTGGGGAGTAGCCGCTCATGGATATCGCCGAGCTGTTGGCGTTTTCCGTAAAGAACAAAGCGTCCGACCTGCACCTGTCCGCAGGCCTGCCGCCGATGATCCGCGTGGACGGCGACGTGCGCCGGATCAACATCCCAGCCCTGGACCACAAACAGGTCCACGCGCTGGTGTACGACATCATGTCCGACAAGCAGCGCCGCGATTACGAGGAATTCCTCGAAGTGGACTTCTCCTTCGAGATCCCGTCGCTGGCGCGCTTCCGTGTCAATGCGTTCAACCAGAACCGCGGCGCCGGTGCGGTGTTCCGTACCATTCCGTCCGAGGTGCTCACCCTCGAGGACCTGGCCTGCCCGCCGCTGTTCCGCGAAGTGATCCAGCAGCCGCAGGGCCTGATCCTGGTCACCGGCCCGACCGGTTCGGGCAAGTCGACCACGCTGGCGGCGATGATCGACTACATCAACAAGAACGAGTACGGCCACATCCTCACCGTCGAGGATCCGATCGAATTCGTGCACACCTCGCAGAAGTGCCTGATCAACCAGCGCGAAGTGCACCGTGATACGCATGGCTTCAACGAAGCGCTGCGCTCGGCACTGCGTGAGGATCCGGACATCATCCTGGTCGGCGAACTGCGTGACCTGGAAACCATCCGCCTGGCGCTGACCGCGGCGGAAACCGGCCACCTTGTGTTCGGGACCCTGCACACCAGTTCGGCCGCCAAGACCATCGACCGCATCATTGACGTGTTCCCGGCCGGCGAAAAGCCGATGGTGCGCTCGATGCTGTCCGAGTCGCTGCGTGCAGTGATCTCGCAGGCGCTGCTGAAGAAGGTCGGCGGCGGTCGTACCGCTGCGTGGGAAATCATGGTCGGCACCCCGGCCATCCGCAACCTGATCCGGGAGGACAAGGTCGCGCAGATGTATTCGGCCATCCAGACCGGCCAGCAGTACGGCATGATGACCCTGGACCAGCACTTGCAGGACCTGGTCAAGCGCAGCCTGATCACCCGCAACCAGGCCCGCGAGTACGCCAAGGACAAGCGTCTGTTCGAGTAAGGCGAGGCAATGGCGGGGCAGCGCGCAGCAAGGCGCGGCCGTCCCCGCGATGTCCCCTCCACCGACCGATTCCTGGAGCCTTTCGTGAACACCACCGCCACCACCATCGATTTCACATCGTTCCTCAAGCTGATGGCGCACCAGCGCGCCTCGGACCTGTTCATCACTGCAGGCATGCCGCCGGCGATGAAGGTCAACGGCAAGATCTCGCCGATCACGCAGACACCACTGACCCCGCAGCAGAGCCGCGACCTGGTGCTGAACGTGATGACCCCGGCGCAGCGCGAAGAGTTCGAAAAGACCCACGAGTGCAACTTCGCCATCGGCCTGTCCGGTGTCGGCCGCTTCCGTGTCAGCTGCTTCTACCAGCGCAACCAGGTGGGCATGGTGCTGCGTCGTATCGAGACGCGCATTCCCACCGTGGAAGAGCTGAGCCTGCCGCCGATCATCAAGACGCTGGCGATGACCAAGCGCGGCATCATCCTGTTCGTCGGCGCCACCGGTACCGGTAAATCGACCTCGCTGGCAGCGATGATCGGCTACCGCAACCAGAACTCGACCGGCCACATCATAACCATCGAAGACCCGATCGAATTCGTGCACAAGCATGAAGGCTGCATCATCACCCAGCGCGAAGTCGGCATCGATACCGACAGCTGGGAAGCCGCGCTGAAGAACACCCTGCGCCAGGCGCCCGATGTGATCATGATCGGCGAAGTGCGTACCCGCGAAGGCATGGACCACGCCATCGCGTTCGCCGAAACCGGCCACCTGGTGCTGTGCACCCTGCATGCCAATAACGCCAACCAGGCGATGGATCGCATCGTCAACTTCTTCCCGGAAGATCGTCGCAACCAGTTGCTGATGGATCTGTCGCTGAACCTGAAGGGCGTGGTTGCGCAGCAGCTGGTGCCGTCGCCCGATGGCCGCTCGCGCAAGGTGGCGATGGAGATCCTGCTGGGCACGCCGCTGGTGCAGGACTACATCCGCGATGGCGAGATCCACAAGCTGAAGGAAGTGATGAAGGATTCGGTCCAGCTGGGCATGAAGACCTTCGACCAGAGCCTGTTCGAGCTGTACCAGGCCGGCGAGATCAGCTACGAGGACGCACTGCGCTACGCCGATTCGCAGAACGAAGTGCGCCTGCGCATCAAGCTCAGCCAGGGCGGCGACGCGCGCACCCTGTCGCAGGGGCTGGATGGCGTGGAGATCTCCGAGATCCGGTGATCTGCGTGTTCCGTAGAGTCGAGCAAGCTCGACTCTACGGGCGGGCGGCTCCGCGCATTGATGAATTCCAGTCATGACCAACTGCAATGCTGCCCATTCAATCCGTGGGCTCTGCAGGCGTATCGTCAGCGCTCCCCCTCTGGAGCACGACGATGCAGACACGTGAACTCGGCCGCAGTGGCCTGAAGGTTTCCGCCCTCGGCCTGGGCTGCATGGGCCTGAGCCATGGCTACGGCCAACCGGTGGAGCGGGGCCAGGGCATCGCCCTGCTGCGGGCCGCCGTCGAGCGTGGCGTGACCTTCTTCGACACCGCCGAAGTGTACGGCCCGTACACCAACGAAGACCTGCTCGGCGAGGCGTTGGCGCCGTACCGCGACAGGCTGGTGATCGCCACCAAGTTCGGCTTCAAGGATGCGCGCGTCGATACCGGGCTGGACAGCCGCCCCGAGAACATCCGCGCGGTGGCCGAGGCCAGCCTCAAGCGCCTGCGCACCGACCATATCGACCTGTTCTACCAGCACCGCGTCGACCCCAACGTGCCGATCGAGGATGTCGCTGGCACCGTTCGCGACCTGATCGCCGAGGGCAAGGTCGGCCACTTCGGCCTGTCCGAGGCCAGCGCCGCGACCGTTCGCCGTGCGCATGCGGTGCAGCCAGTGGCCGCCGTGCAGAGCGAGTACTCGCTGTGGTGGCGTGAGCCGGAGCGCGAGCTGCTGCCCACGTTGCAGGAACTGGGCATCGGCTTCGTACCGTTCAGCCCGCTTGGCCGTGGTTTCCTGACCGGCGCGATCAACGCCGACACCACCTTCGACGCCAACGACTTCCGCAACACCGTGCCGCGTTTTGAAGTGGAGGCGCGTCGAGCCAATCAGGCGCTGGTTGACCGCATCAGCACGATCGCCGCGGCCCGTGGCGCCACCCCGGCGCAGGTGGCGCTGGCCTGGCTGCTGGCGCAGGCGCCGTGGATCGTGCCGATTCCGGGCACCACCAAGATCCATCGCCTGGAAGAAAACCTGGGCGCGGCCGACCTGCAGCTGGCGCCGGAGGAACTGCAACGCATCGCGCAGACGTTGGAGGAAATCTCCATCGTCGGCGAGCGCTACAACGCGCAGCGCGCCGCGCAGGCGAAGGGTTGATCACCAGGTGGGTTCGGACCGTTGGTGGTGGGTGCGGACCGTTGGTCCGCACTCCTCAACTCCCCATCGGCCCACGCAGTGCATCAAGCACCGTCCGCATCGCCACGGTGACGTGGCGGCGCGACGGGTAATACGCGTAGTAGCCATCGAAGTGCGGGCACCAGTCGTCCAGCACCGACTGCAGGCGGCCATCGTCCAGCATCGGCTGCACCTGGTCTTCCGGCAACCAGGCGAGGCCGCTGCCGGCCAATGCGGCAGCACGGGTCATGCCCATGCTGTTGAAGATCCACTGGCCGCTCACGCGTACGCTCAGCTCGTTGCCGTCCTGGCCGAAATCCCACGGCATCAGCCCGCCATGCGTGGGCAGGCGCAGGGTGACGCAGTTGTGGTTGGCCAGGTCGTGCGGATGCCGCGGCACCACGTACTGGTGGAAGTAGCTGGGTGCACCGACCACGCGCATGCGCAGCGGCGGGCTGACCGGTACCGCGATCATGTCGCGCGCCAACCGTTCGCCGAGGCGGATGCCGATGTCGTAGCGCTCGGCGACGATATCGGCCAGGCCGTAGTCGGTGGTCAGTTCCACCTTCAGGTCCGGATACTGCTGCAGCAATGGTGCCAGCCGCGGCCAGGCGATGTACTCGGCGGCATGGCCGGTCGCATTGATGCGGATGGTGCCGGCCGGTCGCTCGCGGTACTCGGCCAGTGCGGCCAGTTCGTCCTCGATCTCGGCCAGGCGCGGGGCGAGGGTATCGAGCAGGCGGGCGCCAGCCTCGGTGGTGGACACGCTGCGGGTGGTGCGGGTCAGCAGGCGCACGCCGAGTCGCTCTTCCAGCCCGCGCATGGCATGGCTGAGTGCGGACTGTGAAACGCCCAGCTGGGCGGCGGCCCTGGTGAAGCTGCCTTCGCGGGCAACGTGGACGAAGGCCTGCAGGTCGTTGAGATTTTCACGGGGCATGACGGGATGATACGGCTCCCGGATTGAACGGATCTGTCGATTTCCGGCTCCCCGGTTCGTCGTACCGGTACATCCATCGCAAGGAGCTTCCGCATGAGCACTGAAAAGCCCAAGGGCCCGGCCTCGTACTTTCCCTCCATCGAGAAGACCTACGGTCAGCCGGTGACGCACTGGTTCGGGCTGCTGGCGAAGCAGCCTGGGCTGAAACACATGGAACTGGTGAGCTTCCTTAAAAGCGAGCATGGGCTGGGCCATGGCCACGCCAACGCGCTGGTGGCGCACCATCTGGCCGGGAAGGGATGAGGCAGGCAACGCTGCGCTGAACGGTCGTGTGGGGTCAGGCCACACGGCATCCAGAGTCAGGCAGACTGGGCGCTCATCCCGAGGCAGGACGCCCATATGCAGGTCACGCTGGACGCGATCACCGTCGACAACTACGAAGCCGTGTGCGACCTCGACGTCAGTGAGGCGCAGCAGGATTTCGTCGCCGGCAACACCTGGTCGCTGGTGCAGGCCGCATTCCATCCCGGCTACCAGACCCGTGCCATCCAGGCCGATGGCGAGCTGGTTGGATTCTTCATGTGGGTGCCGGAGACGCCGCAGCGCATCTCGATCTGGCGCTTCATGGTCGATCAGCGCTGGCAGGGGCGCGGCATCGGGCGGCGCGCGCTGGAACTGGCGCTGGCGCAGATCCGGGATACGCCCGGTCTGGCCGAGATCGAGATCTGCTACAACCCGCACAATCCGGTGGCGGGCGCCTTCTATGGCAGCTTCGGTTTCGTCGAGACCGGCATGGACGACGATGGCGAGGACATGCTGGCCGTGCTGCCGGTGACACCTCCGAAATAACCTGAATGGGCGAGCGCAGCTGAACGATTTCATCTGCAACTGTCATGCGGATCGTGTCTAATAGCGCTCCCCACCTGCTGTTCCCCCACCCGTATGTCCCTTCCCGCCCATGGCTCCGCGCCGTGCGACGACGCTGACGGCCACCTGGTCACCGCTGGTCCGCTGACCCCACCGCCCGACAGCGCCGGCACCACCGCCGACGAAAAAGCGCTGCGCCACTCGATTGCCGAGGACGTGCAGGGCATGGTGCTTGCCACGATGGTGGCCTCGCTTGGCTTGGCCATCTTCGCCAAGGGTGGGCTGATGATCGGCGGCATGGCCGGCATGGCCTTCCTGCTGCACTACTCGATGGGCTGGAACTTCGGCTTGGTGTTCGTGCTGGTCAACCTGCCGTTCTACTGGGTGGCACTGCGGCGCATGGGCTGGGAATTCACCCTGAAGACCTTTGCTGCGGTCACCGCCTGTGGCGTGCTGACCGACCTGCTGCCGCGCTGGATCGATTTCTCGCACATCAACCCGCTGTATTCGGCGATTGTTGGTGGCGCGTTGTCCGGCCTGGGCATCCTGTTCTTCATCCGCCACCGCGCCAGTCTCGGCGGCATCGGCATTCTCGCCGTGTACCTGCAGCGCACCCGTGGCTGGAGCGCCGGCAAGGTGCAGATGTCCTACGACGCCTGCCTGATGGTGGCCGCGTTCTTCGTGCTGTCACCGTCGAAGGTGTTGTACTCGGCCATCGGCGCGGTGGTGCTCAGCCTGGTGCTGATGTTCAACCACCGCCCGGGCCGTTACATGGGCGTGTGACGATTCGACGGTAGTGCCGGCCGCTGGCCGGCAACACCTGCAGCATTCCGAGGCTGCCGGCCAGCGGCCGGCACTACCGGGAGGCCTGCAACCACGGCGGCGACAGCTTCAGCAGCCGCGCATGCACCGGGCAGTCCTCGGCGTGCGCACCGGGCAGGTAGCCCAGGCTCATCAGGAACTCGCCGGTGATCTCGCCGCCGGTGAAGCGGAACGTCTTCTTGAACAGCTTCACCCAGTCGGCCTTGCTGCGCGGATGGTGCGCGTCCAGCCACGCCGCGAAGCTGCCGTGGCTGGCCCGCAGCTGCTGGATCACCTGTGCGTTGTGGATCGCCGCCAGCACCTTCAGCCGGTTGCGGATGATGCCCGCGTCCGACAGCAGCCGTTCGATGTCCTGCTCGGCGTAGGCTGCAACCCGATCCACATCGAAGCCGTCATAGGCCGCGCGGAAGCCCTCGCGCTTCTTCAGGATGGTCTCCCAGCTCAGCCCGGCCTGGTTGATCTCCAGCACCAGCCGCTCGAACAGCTCGCGCTCGTCACGCTGCGGGAAGCCGTATTCGTTGGCGTGGTAGTAGTCGTGCACCGGATGGCCCGGGGCGATGAGGCAGTAACCGCTCATGGAGAAGACTCGTTGGATTCGGGTTCGGGATCGATGGCCACCGCGGGGTGCCCGCCGATGGACAGCATCGGCCAGCGCGGTGGCACAAGCGTGAGTTTGCCGTCACGCAGGGCCTGGTTGATCGCCTCGGCCTGGCCGCTGGCGGCACCGAACAGCGAACCGGCCCGATGCCAGCGCGTGTCCTTGCCGCGCGCGTACAGCACGCAGTCCGGCCCACGGATGTTGTACAGCTCGCACAGCAGCACCTCGGCGCTGCCGTCGCCATCCAGGTCACGATGCACGATCAGGCAGTCGCGCTCGCTCTGGGCGCAGGATTCGCCGTTGATCGCGCGGGTGGCCAGTGCCTGCCACCAATCGTCCGGTGGCGAGCTGGATCCCTTGGCCAGCTTCAGCGCGCGCTGCAGGGCGGCGATATCCTGCGGGCCCTTGTCCAGGCGGGTGCCGCCGTCCCAGCGTGAGGTGCGTGCCAGCGCATCGGCGATCACCTGTGGCGCGTTGGCATCGGCGGTGATGGCCGGATCGTCCTGCAGTTCGCGCAACGCCTGCACGCCACGGTGGCCGAGGTCGAAGCGCAGCACGTTGACGTCGCTGCTGGTGATCGCCGGCGGGTCCGCACGCAGCCGCGCCAGCTGGCTGGACAGGGTCAGCCGCACCGGGTCCAGCAGCGGCGAGTTGCCCAGCAATGCCAGTGCCAGCACCGCCCAGCACATCCAGCGGTTGACCGGCTCCAGCGTCTGCAGCCAGCGGCCCCGCCGGCGCACTACCGCCAACGCGTAGCCCAGCGCATAGCCGGCCACGGCCAGCGCGATCAGCACCGCCCAGAAGCGGTCCAGGGTCCAGCCGTACTGCACCACGCGCAGGCCCAGTGCATACAGCGCCAGCACCGCATAGACCGGCAGCGCCAGCAGGCTGGCCTCGACCAGCCGGCGCAGCAGCAGGGGGTAGGGCGCGGTGTCGTCGCCCTGCTGGTAGACCGCATTGGTGAACGACACCAGCAGCAGCGACAGCACCAGCAGCAGGCTCGCGGCAGAACGGGTCTTCCACAGCGGTTCCAGCCCGGTCAGCGGCAGGCTCAGCACGAACAGCACGGCGATGAACGAGAGCAGCGGCAGCAGCCCGCGGCAGATCGCGAACAGCACCTGGCGGGTGATCTGGATCGCGCGGTGCTGGGTGCGCCCGATCAGCACACCAAACCCGGCCAGGCTGCCGGTGGCCAGCGCGATGAACGCGTCCTGCCGGAACAGATCGCGGAAGAAGGTCACGTCCAGCAGCTGGAACAGGGCCGCCCACAGCCACAGCAGCAGCCAGGTCAGCCCGGTGAACAGCGCCGCCAGGGCCAGGGTCAGGCCGTTCTGCCAGGCACGCTCGAACAGCTCCGGATAGCTGGCGCGCCAATGCCCATGCTGCAGCTGGAACTGCCACCAGGGCAGGGCCACGAACACTGCCACGGCCATGCCCAGGGTCAGCGGGAACTGCAGTGCGCCCGATTCCAGTGCGGTTTCGCCGTTGAGGTTCCAGCCGATCCAGGCGGCCAGCGCCAGCACCACCGCCGAGCCGAGCATGGCCTGCAGCCACAGGCGGCGCTGGCCCAGATCGACCAGGCTCAGCGCCACCGCGCTGGGAATAGCCAGCACCCAGGCGTACCAGCAGTAGCGCCAGCCGATATCGCGGAACGGCCACGCATCAGACAGCTCCTGCGCGGCATACAGCATCAGGCCCTGCAGCAGCGCGATCAGGACGATGGCGCTGCGTGCGGGCAGGGTCAGGGGCGATGAAGACTGCATCGACGACCTTCCATGGCAAAGCACCATCCTAGCCGATCGCCGCGCGCGTCCATCGCGCGACCATCCCGCCCCCAGCAGGTAGAATGGGGGCATGCCTGTAACGCCGACCTCCCTCGCCGATCACCTGCTCGTTGCGCTGCCGTCGCTGCTCGACGCGACCTTCGCCCGCAGCGTCGCGCTGATCTGCCAGCACGACGAGAACGGTGCGATGGGTGTGCTGGTCAACCAACCTTCCGAATACACGCTGGGCGAAGTGCTGGCACAGATGGACATCACCACCGGTGATGGCGACCTGCAGGCGCGCATGGTGCTCAATGGCGGCCCGGTGCATCCCGAACGCGGCTTCGTCATCCATGACGACGCGCGCGCATGGGATTCCAGCCTGATCGTGGGTGAAGGCCTGTACCTGACCACCTCGCGTGACATCCTCGAAGCGATGGCGCGCGGCGAAGGCCCGGCCAATGCCGTGGTCACGCTGGGCTGTGCGGGCTGGGGCGCAGGGCAGCTGGAAAGCGAGCTGTCCGAGAACAGCTGGCTGACCGTGCCAGCCGATGCCGAGCTGGTGTTCCAGCTGCCGCTGGAGCAGCGCTGGCAGGGCGCGGCCTCGCGCATCGGCGTGGACCTGTTCCGGCTGACCGATTACAGCGGCCATGTCTGAGCCGACCGCGCCCGCACCGGTGTCTGCTGCCCCGGTCATCCGCCGTGACGGCACCGTTCTGGGTTTCGATGTCGGCTCGCGGCGTATCGGCGTGGCCATCGGCAGTGCCTTCGCTGCGCATGCGCGCGCGGTGGCCGTGGTCGACGTGCACGGCAACGGCCCGGACTGGACCGCGATCGAACGCCTGATCAAGGAATGGAAGCCCGATGGCCTGGTGGTCGGTGACCCGCTGACCCTGGACGGCCAGGACCAGCCCAACCGCAAGCGCGCGCAGGGCTTTGCCCGCCAGCTGCGGGAACGTTTCAAGCTGCCGGTGGTGATGATCGACGAGCGTTCCAGCTCGGTCGAGGCCGCCCGCCGCTTCGCTGTCGAGCGCGCCGAAGGGCGCAAGCGCCGCCGCGATGCGGCCGCCCTCGATGCCGTGGCCGCGGCGGTGATCATCGACCGCTGGCTGTCGTCCCCCGACGATGCCATCCCCATTCCCTGACTGCCCGACACCGCCATGACCGCCCAGCAACTCGATGCCTCCGGCCGCCTGCGCCACCTGCTGACCCTCGAAGGCCTTCCGCGCGAGACCCTGCTGCAGCTGCTTGACCGCGCCGGCCAGATCCGCGATGCCGCGGTCGGTCGTGTCGGCAACAAGCGCCAGGTGCTGGCCGGCTCAGCGGTGTGCACGCTGTTCTTCGAACCGTCCACGCGCACCCGCAGCTCGTTCCAGCTGGCCGCGCAGCGCCTGGGCGCCGACGTGCTGAACTTCGATGCCTCGACCTCGTCCACGCGCAAGGGCGAAACCGCCTGCGACACGCTGCGCAACCTGGAAGCGATGGGCGTGCGCGGCTTCGTGGTGCGCCACCCCGATGATGGCGCCGTGGCCGCACTGGCCGAAGCGGCGGGCGAGGGCACCGCGCTGATCAATGCCGGTGACGGTCGCAGCGCGCACCCGACCCAGGGCCTGCTCGACATGCTGACCCTGCGCCAGGCCAAGGGCCCTGATTTCTCGAAGATGAAGGTGGTGATCGTCGGCGACGTGAAGCATTCGCGCGTGGCCCGCACCGACCTGCATGCGCTGCGTACGCTGGGCGTGGGCGAGATCCGCGTGTGCGGCCCGCAGTCGCTGCTGCCCGACGACGAGACCCTGAAGGGCTGCGTGGTCGGTGATGATTTCGACGCGATGCTGGAAGGCGTCGACGCGCTGATGATGCTGCGCCTGCAGCGCGAGCGCATGGAGGAAGGCCTGGTGCCGTCGCTGGAGCAGTACCACGCGCAGTACGGCCTGACCAACGAACGCCTGGCCCGCGCCGGCAAGGATGCAGCCGTGCTGCATCCAGGCCCGATCAACCGCGGCGTGGAAGTGACCGACGAAGTGGCCGACGGCCCGCAGTCGTGGGTGCTGCGCCAGGTCGCCAACGGCGTCGCCGTGCGCATGGCCGTGCTGGAAACGCTGCTGGGCTGATCGCCCTGGTGGGTGCCGACCGTTGGTCGGCACAAAAGGGATTCACCCTGAACTGTCTGGGTGGGTGCCGACCGTTGGTCGGCACGGTTGATCTGTCCTTATCCGATCCGGTGGGTGCCGACCGTTGATCGGCACTGAACCATCAGTGCGGTGAAGTGCGGGCCTAGCCTTTGAATGGTTCCGGGCCTACCTGTACTGACGTGGTTGCCCGATAGAAGAGGGATGCCGGCAGGCACACGCTTGTGCCCATGAACCGCGCACGCCTGAGACTTGGCCGCCATTCCCGGATCGGGCAATCCTACATCCTGACCACCGTCACCCAGGAACGTCGACGCTACTTCGATGATGCCACTGCGGCACAGGAGGTGATGGATGTGTTCCGTCGCATTGATGCTGAAGGCCTGACGCACTCACTTGCCTATGTGGTCATGCCGGACCACATCCATTGGCTGGTGGAGGTCCGTGCGTTCTCGCTGGACTACGTCATGCAATGCTTCAAATCGAGCAGTGCATTGCGGATCAACCGCATGCTGGGTAGGACAGGACCATTCTGGCAATCGAGCTATCACGATCACGCCATTCGTTCTGAAGAATCACTGTTCCGCCATGCGATGTACATCGTCGCCAACCCGCTCAGGGCGAACTTGGCGAGCTGCGTGGGAGAGTATCCGTATGCCTGGTGCCGATGGGAGATCGATGGGAGGTACCAAGCAATGGATTACCCCGAAGCGGAGAGATAGTGCCGACCAACGGTCGGCACCCACCAATACCCAAGCCAACCAACGGTCGCCACCCACCAATACCCAAGCCGACCAACGGTAGGCATCCACCAACAGATGTTTTCCAGCAGAAGCTGCGGTTCAGCGCTTCTGCGCGAACAGCCACGCCCACATCGCCGGGTCGGCGTAGGTGGCGTCCCAGGCATTGTGGTTGCCTTCCGGGTATTCGGTGTAGCGCACGTCGCGTGCGTTGGCGCTCTGGAATGCGGCATGCAGCCTGCGGTCGTCGTCCGGTGGCACCACATCGTCCAGCGCGCCGTGGAAGATCCAGATCGGTGTGTGCTGAAGGCGCTTGGCGATCTCCGCATACGGATCAGACTCCTGCGCGACCTGCTCGACGAACAGGGTCGGCCGCTTCGCACGCGGTGCCAGCACGGCACCGCATACCGGCACGATCGCGGCAAAGCGGCGTGGGTCGTCCAGGGCGATATTCCAGCTGCCGTAGCCGCCCATCGACATGCCGGTCAGGTACTGCCGGGCAGGGTCGGCGCCGAATTCGGCGATCGCTGCATCGAGTGCCGCCAGCGCGACACGGTTGTTGTGGCCGCTCCATTCCTCGTGGCCTGGCACCTGCGGGAACACCACCAGCGCAGGGAAGCCGGGGTGCTCGCGCAAGTAAGGTCCCAGCCCGGCGTGGGTCTGCCTGACACCATCGCTGCCGCGCTCGCCGGAGCCGTGCAGGAACAGGATGACCGGGAGGTGGGTGGGAGCGGCGGCCTGCACGCCGGCCGGAATGAACACCTGGTAGTAGGCCGTCTCGCCATCCACCTTCACCGCGCGGGCTTCGAAGCGTCCGCGCGCGCTGTCTGGAAGCGATGTGCAAGCGGTCATCATCAGAACGGCCAGCAGTGGCAGCCAGCGCGACAGCGAACGGACCATGGGCTTTCCCGTAGCGGCAGGATCGTCCGCATCGTAGTCCGCCGCGATCAGCCTGGCATCATGCGCTGCGTCACTCCGGGTGCGGGAAGCTGGCGATGATGTCCAGCTGCTCCTGTGCTTCAGCATTGCCTTCGGCGGCGGCCGCCTGCACCTGCGCCCTATCCGGATGCAGCACCACCAGCAGTGGGTTCTCGCAGACCGGGCAGTCGTACTCGGTGGCGTCTTCGTCCAACTCCATCACCATGGCGCGCGAGCTGCCCTTCCATTCGCAGGCCGTGCAGGTGTACTGCTGGTCACGCCAGCCGGGCTGGAAGTAATTTTCGATCGTCGTTGCCATGGGTGTTCCAGTTGGGATCGGGTCAGCGCCCCGCGCGGTGCGGATCCGACCCTTGATACGGTCAGTGCAGCAGCACCAGGGTGGCCAGGCCGAGGAAGGTGAAGAAGCCCATCGAGTCGGTCACGGCGGTCAGGAAGATGCCGCTGGCCAGCGCCGGGTCGAAGCCGAAGCGTTTCAGCGTCAGTGGCACCAGCACGCCGGCCAACGCGGCGAACAGCAGGTTGCAGGTCAGCGCGATGGCGATCACCGCCGACAGACCAGGTGAATGGAACCAGGCGAGCACGATCAGGCCCAGTAGCGAGCCGAGCACCACGCCGTTGAGCAGGGCCACCCGTACTTCCTTCCACAACAGCGTGCGTGCGTTGGAACTGCCGACCTGGCCCAACGCCAGGCCACGCACCATCAGCGCCAGCACCTGGGTGCCGGCATTGCCACCGAGGCCGGCAACGATCGGCATCAGCACCGCCAGCGCCACCAGCTTGTCGATGGTGCCTTCGAAATGGCCGACCACGCTGGAGGCGAGGAAGGCGGTGCACAGGTTCACCGACAGCCACATCAGGCGGCGGCGCATCGCACGCCAGACCGGGCTGAACAGATCCTCGTCCTCGTCCAGGCCGGCGGCGCCCAGCGCCTGGTGCTCGGCCTGGCCACGGATGATGTCGACCACGTCATCGATGGTGATGCGGCCGATCAGGATGTTGTTGTCATCCACCACCGGCGCGGAGATCCAGTCATGGTCGGAGAACTGCCGCGCCACCTCCTGGTCGCTCTCGCCGACATCGATCGCCGGTTGCTCATCGTCGATCAGGCGGTTGATCGGCGTGGTGTCCTCATGGGTCACCAGCGAGGCAAGCGACACCCGGCCCAGGTACTGGTGGCGGCGGCTGACCACGAACAGGTGATCGGTGTGGTCGGGCAGCTCGCCGCGCAGGCGCAGGTAGCGCAGCACCACGTCGACGTTGACGTCCGCACGCACGGTCACCACGTCCGGGTTCATCAGGCGGCCGGCGCTGTCCTCGGGGTAGGACAGCACCTGTTCCAGGCGCTCGCGGTTCTCGCGGTCCATCGACTTGAGGACTTCGTCGATGACCGTGTCCGGCAGATCCTCGACCAGGTCGGCCAGATCGTCGATGTCCAGGTCTTCGACCGCGGCGATGATCTCGTCCGGGTCCATGTCGGCGAGCAGGCTTTCGCGCACGTCGTCGCCGACGTGGACCAGCACCTCGCCGTCATCTTCCGGATCGACCAGGCCCCAGACGATCTCGCGTTTGCCGGGCGGCAGCGATTCGAGCAGGTTGCCGATCTCGGCCGGCGCCAGGGTATTGACCAGGCGGCGCACCGGGCCCAGTCGGCCGCTGTCCAGTGCATCGGACAGCATCCGCAACTGGCGCGCAGTCTTGTCGTGGCGTACAGCCTCAGCCATCGCAGCTCCCGCGGGATAAGAAAAGCCGCGATCCTGGCAAGGATGCGGCAACAGGGGTGTTCAGCGCGTCATTATCGCAAGGGGATGTTTCAACGCATAGCCGCCGGGCATGGCCCGGCGCTACCAGGCGACGTGCGGCGGTAGCGCCGGGCCATGCCCGGCGAACGGGGTGTGCTGCGATCAGGACGCGTCCGCCACCAGCGCCAGCCAGCGCTCGATGGCACGGCGGTCGCGGGCGGCCAGCAGCTTGGGAGCTCGTGCGCGTAGTGCCCCCAGGTCGGCGTCGCGGATCGCGCGGCGTACTTCCAGCAGGGTGCCGGGGTGCAGGCTGAATTCGGTCAGGCCCAGTGCCAGCAGCAGTGGGGTCATTCGTGCATCACCGGCGATCTCGCCACACACCGCCACCGGGATGCGATGGCGCACGCCGGTCTCGATCACCATCTGCAGCAGCCGCAGCACCGCCGGATGCAGCGGCGAGTACAGTTCGCCCAACGCTTCGTTGTTGCGATCGGCCGCCAGCAGGTACTGCACCAGGTCGTTGGTGCCGATCGACAGGAAGTCGACCAGATCGATGAAGCTCTCCAGTGCCAGCGCGGCGGCCGGTACCTCGATCATTGCGCCCAGCGGCACGTGGTCGGACACCATGTGGCCTTCGCCTCGCAGCTGCTCGGTCAGCTTGAGCATGCGCCGGCGCACCGCCAGCAGCTCCTCGCGGGTGCTGACCATCGGCACCAGCACGCGCAGCTTGCCGTAGGCCGAGGCGCGCAGGATCGCGCGCAGCTGGGTGTCGGCCACCTTCGGCCGCGCCAGCGACAGGCGCACGCCGCGCAGGCCCAGTGCCGGGTTCTCTTCGTTGCTCAGGGTCAGGCCGGTGCGGTCGGCCTTGTCCGCACCGAGGTCGAGGGTGCGGATGGTCACCGGTCGCCCGCTCATGCCCAGTGCGGCATCGCGGTAGGTCTGGAACTGTTCTTCTTCGTCCGGCAGCTCGTTGCGCTGCAGGAACAGGAATTCGGTGCGGTACAGGCCCAGCCCGTGCGCGCCCAGCGCATGCGCCTGGGTCACGTCCTCCAGCGATTCGGCATTGGCCAGCAGGGCGATGTCGACCTGGTCGCGGGTACGGCTGGGCTTGCTGCGCAGGCGGCCAAGTTCGCGCTGCTCGCGTGCGTGCTCTTTCAGCCGCGCGCGGTAGTCGCGCAGGTTGTCGGCCTGCGGGTTGGAGGTGATGCTGCCGTCTGCGCCGTCGATGATCAGCACGTCGCCATCGGCAATGCGGCTGAGCAGCTGCGGTACGTTGACGATCAAGGGCAGGTGCAGGCTGCGCGCCAGGATCGCACTGTGCGACAGCGCGCTGCCGGCGGCGGTGACGATGCCGACCACGCCCTGCGCCTGCAACTGGGCAAGCTCGGAGGGCGCGATGTTGTCGCAGACCAGGATTTCACCGGCGAGGCCTTTCACCGCTGGCGGCCGCTCGGGTTGCAGGAATGCATGGATGCGGCCGATCACATGGTCGAGGTCGTCCATGCGGCTCTTCAGATAGGCATCGTCCATGCCATCGAAGACCTTGGCCAAGCGGTCACGCTGCAGGCGCAGCGCATAGCCGGCGCTGTACGGGCCGCTGCGGATCAGCTCGTCCAGCCCGAACAGCAGCTCGGGGTCGTCCAGCAGCAGTGCATGCAGGTCGAGGAACTCGCCCACTTCCTGGTTCAGTGCACCCTGCAGGCGCTGTCGCAGCTCGTGCATTTCCGTGCGCGCGGCATCCACGGCACGGTGCAGGCGGGCCAGTTCGGCCTCGACCTGGTGGACGGCGACCCGTTGCTCGGCAACCTCCAGTGCATGCGGCAGGCGCACACGGGCGCGGCCCATCGCGGTGCCTCGGGCCGCACCATGGCCGGCCAGCAGCTGTACCGGCCGTTGGCCGGAACTGACCTGGCCGGCGCGTGCGCGTGGCACGCTCAGTTGTCCTCGTCGAAGCGGCGCTCGAACAGGCCGACCACCGCCTCCATCGCGGCGACTTCGTCCTCGCCGTTGATCCGCACGGTGACCGGGGTGCCCTGGCCGGCGGCCAGCAGCATCACGCCCATGATGCTCTTGGCGTTGATCTCACGGCCCTTGGCGGCCATGGTCACGTTGCAGCGGAACGGCGCCAGGGTCTGCACCAGCTTGGCGGTGGCCCGGGCATGCAGGCCCAGGCGGTTGCTGACGGTGAGTTCTCGTTCAAGCATCGTCGACTATCGCTCCATTACGGGTACCCGCCGCGGCTGTGGCGGGCAGTTGATCCAGTCCCTGTTCCGGATAATTCATCACCCGCAGCAACATCGGCAGGCTCAGCGCCGACACCCGGCGAACCGGGGTACCCAGCCGGGCCAGCTGCCCGGCAAGGTTGGCGGGGCTGGCACCGTACAGGTCGGTCAGGATCAGCACGCCATTTCCCCCATCGACCCGCCGCAGGGCGGCCGAGGCGAGCGGAAGCAGGGCGTCCAGGTCTGCGTCGAACGGTACTTCGAAAGCTTCTGTTTTCAGCGGCAACTGCCGCAGGAGCCGGGTCGCCACGTCAAGCAGGGCGGTCCCGACCCCAGGATGTGTTACGAGGAGAATGCCACAGGTCATTACTGCACGTTAACAGGTCAAGGTGAATTGGCGATAGCAGCAGGAGAGGGGCACAGTGTCCCGTATTCAGTGTTGCTCGGGTCAGAGCCCTTTTCCGTTGAAAAGGGATCCGACCCCATCCGTTTTTTTCGATGCCTGACAGAGATTCATCCACGCATGGCATGGATCTACCGTGTCGACCAGGGTCGACATCTACCAACAGCACACGGAATCTGTCAGAGGCGGGGCAGTGTGGGTAGGCAGGACCGTTGGCGCCATGGGCCCAAGGCATGCCTCGGGCGGGTTGGGCAGGACGCCCAACCCCGGTCTTGCTGTGTGCGCAGGACAGCGCACACGAGCAAGGCGCCATCGAGCCCCCAGGGGTGAGGGCGCTTTGCTTGCGAAGCACTGCTTTGCAAGCGCCCGAACGCACAGCCGCCAGCGGCTGGGCCGGACCGCGGAGCGGGGTTTACGGCGTGTCCTGCCTACCCACACCGCCTCGCCATCCCACGGAATGCCGCTTTTGCTTTTGCTGTTGCCGGCCAGCGGCCGGCACTACCAGCGGGTGCCGGGCGCAGCCCGGCCGACCACCCTCAATCCTGTTCGCGGTGGTAGGTCGCCACGTCTTCCCAGCCCATCTCACGGGCGTGGCGCGCCATGCGTTCGGCCAGGAACACCGAGCGGTGCTTGCCGCCGGTGCAGCCAAACGCCACGGTCACGTAGCTGCGCGTGCCATCCCCCAGCTTCGGCAGCCAGGTATCGAGGAAATCCGTCAGCTGGGCCAGGTAGTGCTGCACGTCCGGTTGCGCTTCCAGGTAATCACGCACGCCCGGTTCGCGGCCACTCAGCGCGCGCAGGTCCGGATCCCAGTGCGGATTGGGCAGCACGCGCGCGTCGAACACGAAATCCGCCTCGGCCGGCACGCCGCGCTTGTAGGCGAACGATTCGAACAGCAGCGACAGGCGCGTGGCGTGGTCCAGCGCGAACTCGGTGATGATCCGTCGCCGCAGCTGGTGCACGTTGAGCGTGCTGGTGTCGATCACCGCATCGGCTTCACGGCGCAACGGTGCGGTCAATTCACGCTCGCGGGCGATCGCTTCGGGCAGTGACAGCCCCAGCTGGCTCAGCGGGTGGCGACGGCGGGTGTCGGCATAGCGCTTGAGCACCGCTTCGTCGCTGGCTTCGAAGAACAGCACCTCCACTTCCACGCCGGCATCGGTGGCCAGCTGCCGCCAGTTGCCCAGCTGGCTCAGGTTGGACTGGCCGCGCACGTCGATGCCCACCGCCAGGCGGCGCGGTGCACTGCCGTCATGGTTGGCCAGCAGGCTGCGCACGAAATCGGGCAGCAGGTTGATCGGCAGATTGTCCGAGCAGTAGTAGTCCTGGTCCTCGAAGGTCTTCAGGGCGACGGATTTACCCGAGCCGGACAGGCCGCTGACGATGATCAGGGTCGGGGCGGAGGGGGGTGCGGTGCTCATGGACAGGCTCTTCGAGGGACGGGGGAGTCAGGGTGTTCGCCGTTCCAGCAGGTTGCTGTGGCGGGCGATGAACATGGCCGCCGGGTCGATCCCCTTGGTGCGCAGGATGTGCAGGCGGGTGGCCGCCTCGGTCAGCACGGCCAGGTTGCGGCCGGGCATCACCGGCAGGGTGATCAGCGGAACATCCAGGTCCAGCACATGGCGGGTGCCCGAATCGCCGGTCAAGCGCTCGTAGCCATGTGGGGTGGGTTCGGTCATCGGCTTGGTCAGGTGGACGATCAGCCGAAGGTACTTGTTCTTCTTTACAGCCGTGTCGCCGAACATCTCGCGCACGTTCAGCACGCCCAGCCCGCGTACTTCCAGCAGGTCCTGCAGCAGCTCCGGGCAGGTGCCGTCGAGCACGTCCGGGGCGATCTGGGTGAACTCCGGCGCATCGTCGGCGACCAGGCGGTGGCCACGGCTGAGTAGCTCCAGCGCCAGTTCGCTCTTGCCCGAACCGGCCTCGCCGGTGATCAGCACGCCGATCGAGTAGATCTCCATGAACACGCCATGCAGGATCACCCGCGGCGCCAGCGTGCGCGCCAGGTGATAAGAAAGATGGTTCAGCAGTTCGTGGCCGCGTTTGGGCGACAGCCACAGCGGCGTACCGGATTCGTCCGCCGCCGCGCGCAGGTCTTCCGGGCAGGGCTGGTTGCGGGTCAGCACCAGCGCCAGCGGATGCGACTGCATGATCTTCTCGATGGTTTCCCAGCGCTGGCGCGGTTCCAGCGCATCCAGCCAGGACAGTTCCTCGGTACCGAGGATCTGCACCTTGTTGGGGTAGATCGCGTTGAGGTAACCGGCCAGCGAGGGCCGCCGCGAGACCGTGTTGCCGGCCTCCAGCTCACGCTTCTCGCCGGACTTGCCTGCGGCCCAGCGCAGCCCCAGCCGCTCGCGCTGCTGTTCGAACAGTTCACGGGCGGTGATGCTGGTATTCATGCGGCACTCGCAGGTGGGGTCAGCTCCAGCGCCTCGCGCAGGGCCCGGGCATCGCCGGCCGCGCGCAGGGCATCGCGGATGGCGGGCATCGAGAACAGCTCGGCCAGCTCGGACAGCAGCATCAGGTGCTGGTGGGTGTAGTGGGCAGGGACGGCCATCGCGAACACCAGGTCCACCGGCTCATCGCCACCGAAGTCGACCGGGGTGGCCAGCCGCAGCAGTGCGCCACGGGGGCGGTCCAGCGTCGGCGCGCGGCCGTGGGGGATGGCGATGCCGTGGCCGATCGCAGTGCTGCCCAGCGCTTCGCGCTGGCACAGGTTCAGGTAGATCTGTTCGGCGTTGGCCTGGCGGCAGGCCAGCAACCCGGCGGCGGCCTGCAGGACGCTGTCGCGGTCGGTGGCCGTGCAGAGCTGGGTCTGCACGGCCGCCAGGAGGTCAGTCAGGGGCATGTCTGCGGGGAACGGTGGCGATCAGCCACCATTGTCGCCCACCGGCAGTGGCGCGTGCTGCTGTTTTTTCTCCTTGTGCTTGATCACCAGACGGTCAAGCTTGTCCGCAAGCAGGTCGATCGCGGCATACATGGTCTGGGCATTGGCCTCGGCGTGCAGGGTCTGGCCGGGAATGTTGAGGCTGGCGTCGACGTGGTGTTCGGTCTTCTGCAGCTTGAGGGTCACCCGCGCTTCGCAGTGCTGGTCGAAGTGTTTGCCGATCCGGGCCAGCTTCTCCTCTACATAGGACTGCAGGGCCGGGGTGACTTCGACATCTTTGCCAAACGTTTCGATGCGCATCGGGTTTCTCCTGTGTTCGGATGTGCCAATGAACCTCTCCGCCGGGCGCGGCGGCGCGTCAAGCGATTCTGACCCTTTCGTGCGAGGCGGAGATGTTCATGGCTTCACGATACTTCGCCACGGTGCGCCGCGCTACTGGAATTCCCGACGATTTGAGCAGGTCAGCCAGCTTGGCGTCAGAAAGCGGCTTGCGTGGGTTCTCGTCGTCGATCAGGCGTCGGATCATCGCCTGGATGGCCGTGCTGGAGGCCTCGCCGCCGCCTTCGGTGTCGATGCCGGAGGCGAAGAAGGCGCGCAGGGGCAGGGTGCCGCGTGGCGTACGCACGTGCTTGCGGGCAATCGCGCGCGACACCGTCGATTCGTGCAGGCCGAGCTCGGCGGCGATCTCGCGCAGTGTCAGAGGGCGCAGCGCCTGTTCGCCGAATTCAAGGAAGCCAGCCTGTTGCAGGATCAGGCTGCGCACGACGCGCAGCAGGGTTTCGCCACGCTGCTGCAGCCCTTTCAGCAGCCAGCGCGCTTCCTGCAGCTGTGCACGCAGGTAGCCGGCATCGGCCTCGCCACAGCGGCGGATCAGCTGTTCGTAGCCGCGGTGGATCACCACCCTTGGCCCGGCATGCGCGGCCAGTGCAGCGCGCCACACGCCGTTCTGCCGCCACACCACGACATCGGGTACCACGTAGGTGTCCTGCGACAGGGGGGCGATCTGCGTGCCCGGCCGAGGATCCAGCGAACGCAGCAGGGTCACTGCAGTCTCGACCTCGGCCAGCGGCAGTTTCAACTCGTGGGCCAGCCCGGCCACGCCGCTGCGCGGCAACCGTTCCAGCGGGCCCGCGGCAATCTGTCGCGCCAATGCCAGGCCCGGTGTGGTGTCGTCCAGCACCTCCAGCTGCAGCTGCAGGCATTCGCCGAGGGTGCGCGCGGCCGCGCCGACCGGATCGAAACGCTGGATCCGGTGCAGCACGGCAAGAATCTCGTCCTGGTCGGCATGGATGGCCGGCAGCAGGGTTTCGGCGATGCCTGCCAGCGGTTCGCGCAGGTAGCCATCGTCGTCCAGTGCATCGATCAGTGCGGCACCGATGCTGCGATCACGTGCGGTCAGGTGCGACAGGTGCAGCTGCCACAGCAGATGATCGGCCAGGGTTTCGGTTTCGGCCACGCGTTCGGCGGCACTGCCGGTATCGTCGTCATCGTCGAAGCTGCCGCCGCTGCCGGCCGCGCTCCAGTCCAGTTCGGCCGGCGCCCAGTCGTCGCCGTTGTCGGCACGTTCGGCCGCTGCATCGCCGTCGGGGTTGTCACTGGTTTCGTTGGCGGCGCTGCTGCTGTCGCTGCTGTCGGCCCAGTCCAGCAGTGGATTGCTTTCCACTGCCTGCGCGATTTCCAGTTCCAGCTCGGTGCTGGACATCTGCAGCAGCTTGATCGCCTGTTGCAGCTGGGGCGTGAGCACCAGCTGCTGTCCCAACGATGTCTGCAGCCGAGTCTTCATGCCTGTGCCGAAAGGAAGGAGAGGGACCCGGCGCTAGCCGTCACAGCTTGAAGGAATCCCCAAGGTAGACGCGACGCACGTCGGCGTTGTCCAGGATCGCTTCCGGCGAGCCTTGGGCCAGCACGCTGCCCTCGGCGAGGATATACGCGCGGTCGCAGATTCCCAAGGTCTCGCGCACGTTGTGGTCGGTGATCAGCACGCCGATGCCACGCTGCTTGAGGTGGGTGACGATGCGCTGGATCTCGCCGACCGAAATCGGATCGACGCCGGCGAACGGCTCGTCGAGCAGGATCAGGCGCGGTTGTGCTGCCAGTGCGCGGGCGATCTCGCAACGGCGGCGCTCGCCGCCGGACAGGCTGGCACCGAGCTGGTCGGCCACGTGGCCCAGCTGCAGTTCGTCGAGCAGGCTGTTCAATTCGCGCTCGCGGCCCTTCGAATCGAGGTCCTCGCGCAGTTCCAGCACCAGGCGGATGTTGTCGGCCACGCTCAACTTGCGGAACACCGACGGTTCCTGCGGCAGGTAACCCACCCCCTGCTTGGCGCGGGTGTACATCGGGTCACCGGTGATGTCCTTGCCGTCAAGCACGATGCTGCCGGCATCGGCGGCGACCAGGCCGACGATCATGTAGAAGCAGGTGGTCTTGCCGGCGCCGTTCGGGCCGAGCAGGCCGACCACTTCACCGGCATCGAGGGTCAACCCGAAATCCTTGACGACTTCGCGTTGCTTGTAGCGCTTGCGCAGGCCCTTGGCGACGAGCATTACTTCTTGCTCCCGGCCGGTGCTGCCGGCGTGCTGGCCTTGGGTTGTGCAGCCGGCGCCGCAGGCGTCTTGTTCTTCGGCGGAATGACGGTGCGCACGCGGCTGCCGTCGCCGCCGGAGTTCATTTCACCGCTGCGGGTGTTGTAGACCATGCGCTGGCCGGCATTGGTGCCGCGCGCGCTGGTGACCTTGTAGTTGCCGGTCAGGGTAATGATCTCGGTCTTGATGTCGTAGTCGATGCGGTCGGCCAGGGCATCCATCCAGGTGCCATCGTCGAGCTGCTGCTTCATCTTGGCCTGCTTGCCGGTGAACACCACGCGCACCGCTTCGCCGTCCTTGAGGTAGATCTCGGCCTCGGACGAGCGCAGGTCCAGCGTGCCCTGGGTGATGACCACGCCCTGCGACAGCACGGTCTTGCCGTCGCCGGTGAGCATGCCCGACTGCGCGCCGGAATCGATGTGCATGTCTTCGTTGCGGTCGGTGGACTTGGCGAAGGCGGCGCTGGGGACAAGAAGACCAAGCGCGAGTACGGCTGCAAAGGGAATCTTCATCGGGGTCCGTTCTACCGGTGGGGGCCTCCCGGGTGGACCGGGGGCGTGCGGGTGGGGCTGCCGGCCTTGCGCCTGTCCGGAGACGTCGCAGGCTGGCGGCGGAATCAGTGCTTGGGCGTGTAGCGGCCCTTGGACTGGCTGAGGAAATGATACGTGTTGTTCTTCGAATCCACCTCGAAGCCCACGCCGGACTGTTCCATGCCGGGGCGGGTCATGGTCACCAGGGCATCGGTACGGGCGCGGTTCTCCTTGGGGAACACGTCCAGGTGGTCGGTGCGGAAGGTGGTCGGCACGGTGCCCGGTGCGGCCGGGCTGTCGCCAGCCACGTTGCCGCGCAGCTTCATCTCATCGCCCTTGGCGCTGAGCCAACCGGTCTCGGCGCGCAGGGTCCAGTGCTTGCCATCCTTGTCCGGCATCTCGAACAGCGGGGTAGCGATGTTGATGGTCTGGTCGCCGCGCTGGCGCTCCAGCAGCGGTGCACGCAGGGTGGTGGACTCCTTGCCGTGCTCATCCAGGGCGACGATCTGGAAGTCGTGCAGGATGTAGTCCACGCCGACTTCCTTGCCGTCATTGGCCGGCCCCTTGTCGCGGTTGCGCAGCGCCGCCCAGCTGCTGAGCAGGGCCGCCAGCAGCAGGCCGATGCCGAGGAGGGTGCGCCAGTTGAGCGAAGGAGCATTCATGCGCCGAACCTCGCCAGCACCGCATCGACATAGCCCTGTGCGGCCAGCAGGACGTCGCACAGCTCGCGTGCAGCACCACGGCCGCCGTCGGCACGGGTCTGCCAGTGCACGCGCTCGGCGATCCACGGATGCGCGTTGGCCGGCGCCACCGCCAGTCCGACCGCGCTCAGCGGTGCCAGGTCAGGCAGGTCATCGCCCATGAACGCCACCTGTTCCAGGCCGATGCCGTGCTGGGCACACAGGGCCTGCACGCTGGCCAGTTTGTCGCCCACGGCAATCTGGGTATCGATGCCGAGGTCGGCGCCGCGCCTGAGCGCGGACTGGCTGTTGCGCGCGGTGATCAGCACGGGGTGGATGCCGTGCTGCTGCAGCAGTTTCAGGCCCAGGCCGTCCTGCACGAAGTACGCCTTGCTCTCGTTGCCGTCCTTGTCGTAGTACAGCTGACCGTCGGTGAGGGTGCCGTCCACGTCGAAGCAGGCCAGGCGGATACGGGCCGCGGCGGCATGCAGGTGGGCGGGGAAGGCGGGCAGGGGGGACCAGGGCATCAGGGCGGCAGGCTCGGTGGGGGCGGGTGCGGCGTTACAGACTGAATGGGGTCTACGGACTGTCGGTTAAACCACCCGCGCCCGCAACAGGTCATGAATGTTCAGGGCACCGACCGCGCGGCCCTGGCCATCGACCACGATCAGGCCGGTGATCTTGTGGGTTTCCATCAGGCGCGCGGCCTCGACCGCCAGCTGGTCGGCACCGATGGTGCGCGGGTTGCGGGTCATCACATCGGCGATCTTCGCCGTGCGTACGTCCAGCGCGCTGTCCAGCGCACGGCGCAGGTCGCCGTCGGTGAACAGGCCGATCAGCACGCCGTCCGCGTCGACCACGGCGGTCATGCCGAGCCGTTTGCGGCTCATCTCCATCAGTGCTTCGCTGAGGCTGGCGCCGGCGCCGACGCTGGGCAGGTCGTCGCCGGTGTGCATGACGTCGGTGATGTGCAGCAGCAGGCGGCGGCCGAGGCTGCCGGCCGGGTGCGAGCGGGCGAAGTCATCGGCGGTGAAGCCGCGCGCATCGAGCAGGGCCACCGCCAGCGCATCGCCCATCGCCAGCGAGGCGGTGGTGCTGGAGGTCGGGGCCAGCGCCAGCGGGCAGGCCTCGGCCGGTACGCTGACGTCCAGATGGATGTCGGCGGCGGTGCCCAGGCTGGACTGCGGGCGCCCGGTCATGGAAATCAGCACGTTGCCCTGGCGCTTGAGCACCGGCAGCAGCATCAGCACTTCGTCCGACTCGCCCGAATAGGACAGCGCCAGCACCACGTCGTCCTCGGTGATCATGCCGAGGTCGCCATGGCCGGCCTCGCCCGGGTGCACGTAGAAGGCCGGGGTCCCGGTGGAGGCCAGGGTGGCGGCGATCTTGCGGGCGATATGCCCGGACTTGCCCATGCCGGTGGCGACCACCCGGCCGCGGCTGGCCAGGATCGCCTGGCAGGCCTGCTGGAAGGCCTCGCCGAGGCGGTCGGCCACGGCATCCAGCGCCTGCCGCTCGATCTCGAACACGCGGCGGCCACTGGCGACCAGGCCGGCAGGGTCGACGGAACGGGGGGGCAACAGGGATTCGGCCATGCGGACGCCACGCAGCGGAAGTAGAATGGACGTACATTTTATTAGGAAAGCCCGTTGGACGCCGACACCATCCGCAATCTGATCGAAACCGGCCTGCCCGGCGCCCGCGCCGACGTGCAGGGCGACGATGGCGTGCATTTCGAAGCGACCGTGGTCTGTGACGCCTTCGCCGGCAAGATGCCGCTGGCACGCCACCGCATGGTGTATGCCACTCTGGGCGACCTGATGGGCGGCGCGATCCACGCGCTGGCACTGAAAACCGTGACCCCGGCCGAAGCCGGCTGAACCGCAGAAGATCCCGAATACATGGCCAAGATCGTTGTGACCGGCGGCGCTGCGCTGCACGGTGAAGTAAGCATCTCCGGCGCCAAGAACGCCGTCCTCCCCATTCTCTGCGCGACCCTGCTGGCCGACGAGCCGGTGGAGATCACCAACGTGCCGCACCTGCACGACGTGGTCACCACGGTGAAGCTGCTGGGCGAACTGGGCGCGAAAGTGACCATCGACCAGGGCACGCTGTCGCGTGGCAGCGCGATCGTGGTCGACCCGCGTTCGGTCAACCAGCACGTTGCGCCGTACGAGCTGGTCAAGACCATGCGCGCCTCGATCCTGGTGCTGGGCCCGCTGCTGGCGCGTTTCGGCGCGGCGGAAGTGTCGCTGCCCGGCGGCTGCGCGATCGGTTCGCGTCCGGTCGACCAGCACATCAAGGGCCTGCAGGCGCTGGGTGCCGAGATCGTGGTCGAGAACGGCTTCATCAAGGCCACCGCCAAGCGCCTGAAGGGTGGCCACTTCACCTTCGACATGGTCAGCGTCACCGGTACCGAGAACGTGCTGATGGGCGCGGTGCTGGCTGAAGGCACCACCATCCTCGACAACTGCGCGATGGAGCCGGAAGTGACTGATCTGGCGCACTGCCTGATCGCACTGGGCGCGAAGATCGAAGGCCTGGGCACTGCCCGCCTGGTGATCGAAGGCGTCGAGCGCCTGTCCGGCGGCCGCCATGAAGTGCTGCCCGACCGCATCGAGACCGGTACCTTCCTGGTGGCCGCGGCGATGACCGGTGGCAAGGTCACGGTCAACCGTGCGCGCCCGAACACCATGGACGCAGTGTTGTCCAAGCTGGTCGAAGCGGGCGCGAAGATCGAGACCACCGACGACACCATCACCCTAGACATGCAGGGCAAGCGGCCGAAGGCGGTCAACCTGACCACCGCGCCGTACCCGGCGTTCCCGACCGACATGCAGGCGCAGTTCATGGCGCTCAACTGCGTGGCCGATGGCGTTGGCGTGATCAACGAAACGATCTTCGAGAACCGTTTCATGCACGTCAACGAACTGCTGCGCCTGGGCGCGGACATCCAGGTCGAAGGCCATACCGCCATCGTGCGTGGCAACGAACACCTGAGCGGCGCGCCGGTGATGGCCACCGACCTGCGTGCGTCGGCCTCGCTGATCCTGGCTGGCCTGATGGCCAGCGGCGAGACCACCATCGACCGCATCTACCACCTTGATCGTGGCTACGAGAACATCGAAGAGAAGCTGTCTTCGCTCGGTGCCACCATCCGGCGCGTGCCATGATCCTGCGCGGGAGGTTCAGCCCGCGTCGCAAGGCGCTGCTGGCGCTGGTGCTGATCGTGCTGGCGTGGCTGGGCTATGCCTGGTACGCCAACCTGGCCATCACCCAGGGCATCGAGCAGAAGGACATGGACTGGAACGGCGACGGCACGGTCTCGCGTGACGAGATCATCCAGTCGTTCTATGCGGTGTCGGTCAATGACAGCCAGGACGGCAGCCGCCATTGCCGGACCTTCGTCTGGCGCAGCACCGGCGAGCAGATCCGGGTGGATTGCCGGACCGAGTTCAAACCGGCCGAGGAACAGAAGCCGGCTGAAGCGAAGAAATAAGAGAACGCCCGCGAAAGCGGGCGTTTTTTTTGCGCGGGGTCGGATCCCTTTCCGACGGAAAGGGCTCTGACCCCACCATGTCGCAACCGGGGTCAGAGCCCTTCCCGGGGAAGGGATCCGACCCCTGCAATCAGTTCATCGCCCTGATGGTCAGGTCCAGCGCATCGCGGCCGCTTTCACGCTGCAGCATGCGCGCCGGCACCGGGAACTCGGGCACGATCCAGGCGATCAGTTCCTTGTTGCCGTCGGCACGCGAGACCTTGGTGGCTTCATAGCTCTTGCCGGCCACGGTGATCGACTCCTTGCCGATCACGCGATAGGTCATGTTCTTGATGCGGCCTTCGTCGACCATGCGATAGGTCAGCGGCTTGCCCGCCGCCAGGTCACGGGCGATCGCCAGGTTGATCAGCAACGCGTCCATGTCACCGGCCTTCAACGCGATCGGTCCAGCGCGGTCCGGCTTGATGTCGCCGGTCCAGGTGGCCTGGTTGCTGCTCCAGTTGTAGTTGGCCTGCACGTTGCGCTTCTTCACCAGCAGCGCCGAACGGTCCTGGCTGCTGAGCGGGCGCAGCTGGCCACGCACTTCCTCGAACACCGTGCTCTGGCTGAGGTCGGCCAGCTGGTTCTTCACCTGCAGGCTGTAGCGCCACTTGTTGGCACCTTCGCTGGCCAGGGTCATGGTGCCGTTGGCCTGCATGCCCATGTAGCTGGCCAGGTAATCGGCCTTGAACGGTTCCAGCGCCATGGCCGGCAGGCTGGCCACGGTCAGTGCGGCCGCTGCGATCCAGGTGAGGGGGCGGGTCAGGGTGTTCATGCTCAGACTCCTTGGTATTCGATCAGGCGCAGATCGACGCGATCTTCGCCGTCCTCGCGTTGCAGGATGCGCACCGGGGTGGGGACACCGTTGGCGATCCAGAGAATGGTTTCGTTGTTGCCGCCGTTGGTCCGATAGACCCGCAGCGCGTTGTAGGACAGGTCACCGACCTCGACGTTCTCGGTCTGCGCTGCGGCCTGGTAGTCGTGCTGGCGGACCTTGCCCATGTCCACGTAGCGGTAGTGCATGGCGGCACCCGGGCGGGCATCGCGCATGATCGCCAGATTGATCAGCAGCGCGCTCTGGTCACCCGCCTGCAGCGGGATCGGTTGCGCGCGCTCCTTTTTCACGTCACCGCTCCACTGCGCGGTGCCGGCCTGCCAGTTGTAGGTGCCCACGGCCTTCTTGCCGAGAAACAGGCCCTTGCGCACGGTGCTCTGGCTCAGCGGTGCATAGATGCCACTGCGCTCCTCGAACACCGTGCTCTGCTCGATGTTCAGGCCGAGCACGCTGGCGAAGCCGCGGCGACCGACCACCTGCATGTCCACCCGCCACTGGCTGCCGCCGGTATGGGTGACCTGCATGCTGGCATCGCCGGCCTCCTTGCCCTTGTAGAAGGCCTGGTAAGTGGCGCTGAACGGCTGCAGCGGCGGCGGCTCCCAGGCCAACGCCGCCGGCATCGGTACGGCCGGTTCGGCGGGCGGCTGCACCACGGGCACGGGTGCCGGCGGGGTGGCGGGCGCCTGCGCCTGGCTCCAGCCCACGGCGGGAAGCACGGCAAGCGACAGCAGCAGTGAAGTGGACAACAGGGTCGTGGTCTTCATGGAGGACAGGGACCGCAGGAGGAGGCAGGATGCCAGCCCCGCAGTCAGCGGGGCGTGTGCAATGGGGTTACCGGTTCAGGTTACCGGCGGAATCTAGGGCCAATGGGCTAAACAGGGGGTGACCGTCGAGCCAGGGCTGGCCCTCCCGTTCAGCCAGGCGGCCGCCACACAGCAGCTGCAGCGTGGCGATCAACAGCGGATGCTCTACCGCCAGCACGCGCGCGGCCAGGCTGTCCGCGTCATCGCCCGGCTGCACCGGGACACGCACCTGCGCCAGCACGGCGCCGGCATCGAGCTCCGGCACCACCAGGTGCACGCTGGCACCGTGCTCGGCATCGCCGGCCTGCAGGGCCCGTGCATGCGTGTCCAGGCCCTTGTGCAGCGGCAGCAGCGACGGATGGATGTTGACCAGGCGGCCATCGAAGCGCTGCACGAAGCCAGCGCCGAGGATGCGCATGTAGCCGGCACAGATGATCCAGTCCGGCTCAACTGCAGCCAAGGCATCACCCAGTGCGTGCTCGTAGGCAGCGCGGTCGCTGAATTCCTTTGGTGCATGCGCCCAGCGCAGCGCAGGCGCCACGCGTTGCAGCGCCTGCGCGGTGGGCCGGTCGGAGAACACGCCGACCACTTCAGCCGGCAGGCGCCCGCTGCCGATGGCATCGAGGATCGCCTGCAGGTTGCTGCCGCGCCCAGAGGCGAGCACGGCGATACGGGTGGGGGCGGTCATTGCAGCGAACTCCGGCGGATCAGCGGCCAGGTCAGCAGGCTGCCCGCGGTGGCCATCAGCATGTCGGCATGCGCGTCCCACATATCGCCCTGCTGGCCGTTGTAGGCCTCGGCGGCATCCGGCGACAGGGCCAGCGCGATGGCCCACTCGAACCACTCGTAGACCAGGCTGGCACACATCACCGTCATCACCGCCAGGGTGAAGGCCTGGCCCACCCGCAGTGCCGGCCAGGCGTGGCGGGCCAGCTGCAGCAGGGCGGGGGTGAAGCAGACGCCGAACAGGAAATGGATGAGGCGGTCGAAATGATTGCGCTGCCAGCCGAACGCCGCGTTGGGCGACCAGCCGAACAGCGCCTGCGACCACGCGTCATAGGGCACGTTGGAATACAGCCAGCGCGCTGCCACGCAGTGCAGGGCGATGAAGCCGCAGATCGCGATGAAGGCGCCATTGCCCAGCCAACCGCCGCGGCGGTCCACCCACAGCAGCGCGGCCAGGCCGATCACGGTCAGGGTGCTGTGCAGGGCCTGCTCGATCGGCCACAGCGGATGGACCCAGCTGATCGCGAACACCGCCAGTACGGCGGCGAAGGCCAGCTTCTTGGGGCCGGAGAAACGGTAGGCGGTTGCAGCGGCGGTGGTGGCGATGGCAGGCGAGGACATGTCGGGTCGATCGAAAGGGGGATGGTTCGTCTGCCTGCCGGCTCAGACGCTGAGGTGGTCGCCGCGGTCGAACAGCGCGGCCATTTCCGACTTGGACAGGAACACCCAGGCATAGGCGGCCAGGGCCATGCCCAGCGGACCGGCCAGCACCGCCAGCCACGCCGCGCGCCGGCACCAGGCCAGCCCGGTGCGGGCCGTCAACAGGCGCGCGGTATGCAGCTGCACGAAGCCGAGCACGGCCGCCAGCACGGCGATCGAGGCATAGACCGTGGTCAGCATCCAGGCATCGTCCAGCCCGCGTGAGTGGGCCACCCAGCCGCTGAGGCCGAGGAAGGCCACTGTGGCGAACCAATGGAAGCCGGCCAACGCGTAGAACAGCACTTTCAGCGTCTGCAGATGGCTGGCCAATTGCAGCTGCGCCAGGGTCTGCCGCGGCAGCGGCGGCGGATTGCCGGAGGCGGTCATGCGGGCGTGGCGGGAAGATCGAAGACGGCCTTGACCTGCGGACGCAGCAGGGTGATCAGGCTGAACACCCCCAGCACGGTGCCGACTGGCGCGAACAAGCAGGCCAGGCCGGCCACGATCAGACACAGCAGGTAGCGGCGGCGGCGGGTCAGGCAGCGGCCGGCATAGGCCACGAACGCGCCCAGGGTGACGCCACCGAACACGATGACGCAGCCGATGATGGTGAACATCCAGCCGAACAGGCGCTGCTCGGCCGGCGACGACGGCTGGCCGCCGGAATTCATCGGCAGGTTGCCGGTGAGCGCGGTGATGCCCAGCACGATGTGGATGATGAAGATCAGCGAGAACAGCGCGATCAGGCCGCCGACCACGTAGTGCGCGATGGCCAGCATGCGCAGGTGGTCGGCATCCTGAGTGCTGAACACCGGTACCGTCGCCAGCGGCGGCGGCACGGGGGCGGGCGACAAGGGGGGCGTTGCGTCCATGCGGGCTCCTGGGTTGCCGGGATCAGCCGATGTGGACGCGCTCGGCGCCTTCAGCGGTGACCACCTGGCCGATGGTCCAGTGGTCCAGGCCCTGGGCCTTGACCGCCTCGGACACGGCAGCGACCTGGTCCGGCGCGACGATCAGCACGAAGCCGATACCGCAGTTGAAGGTGCGCCACATCTCGCTGTCGGCCACCGCGCCTTCCTTCTGCAGCCACTGGAACACCGGCGGCAGGGTCCAGGACGAGGCCTGGATGTCCAGACCGAGGCCTTCAGGTACCACGCGGATGATGTTTTCGGTCAGGCCGCCACCGGTGATGTGGGCCATGCCGTGGATGGCCGCGCCGTGCGACTTCAGCAGCGACAGGATCGGCTTGACGTACAGCCGGGTCGGTGCCATCAGCGCGTCGACCAGCTTCACGCCGCCTTCCAGCTCCAGCTCGGCCGGGCGGCCGGCACGGTCGTAGATGCGGCGCACCAGCGAGTAGCCGTTGGAGTGCGGGCCGGAGGAGGCGATACCGATCAGCACGTCACCGGCGGCGACGCTGGCGCCGTCCTTCAGCTCGCTTTTCTCGACCGCGGCCACCGTGAAGCCGGCCAGGTCGTACTCGCCCGGGGCATACATGTCGGGCATTTCAGCGGTTTCGCCGCCGATCAGCGCGCAGCCGGCCTCGGTGCAGCCGTTGGCGATGCCGCCCACGACCGCCGCGGCGGTGTCGATGTCCAGCTTGCCGGTGGCGAAGTAGTCCAGGAAGAACAGCGGCTCGGCGCCCTGCACCAGCACGTCGTTCACGCACATGGCGACCAGGTCGATGCCGATCGTATCGTGGCGGTTCAGCTGGTGGGCCAGCTTCAGCTTGGTGCCCACGCCGTCGGTACCCGACACCAGCACCGGCTCGCGGTACTTGTTGGACAAGTCGAACAGGGCGCCGAAGCCGCCCAGGCCGCCCATCACTTCCGGGCGGAAGCTGCGCTTGACCAGGGGCTTGATCCGCTCGACCAGCTCGTTGCCGGCGTCGATGTCGACACCCGCGTCACGGTAGGTGAGGGGGGAAGGGGCGGAAGACGGGGTGTTGGTCACGGGCGTCGGCGCTGGCAGGGGTTGAACGGGCGATTTTAACAGGCCGCATTGGCGCAAAGGCCGTATTCGGGCAACAATTCCCCCGGATACGTCGAGCCAATGGATGTCCTGATGCGCCGCAGCCTGATTTTGACCCTGCTCCTTGCGCTGAGCCTGCCGGTGGCCACGATGGCCCAGAGCGGCCTTCGCACCGAGGGTGATGTCGCCACCGCCAGTGGCGCGTACGAGGCCGAAGTGCCCGTCAACAGCCAAGCCGAGGCCGATCGCAACGGCGCCCTGGCCCGCGCCTTGAGCGTTGTACTGGGCAAATTGTCCGGGGATCGCAGCGTGATGTCGCGCCCTGGCGTGGCGCAGGCGCTGCGCAATGCCAAGGATTACGTGGCCAGCTACGACTACAAGCAGGACCAGAGCGTGGGCGCTGGCGGTGCCCCAAGCTTCCGGACGCTGCTGGTCGCCCGCTTCCGCGAGGATGACGTTGATTCGCTGGTGTCGGCGCTGGGCCTGCCGTTGTGGCCGCAGCCGCGACCGAAGCCGGTGCTGTGGCTGGCCGTCGACGACGGCAGCGGTCCGCGCCTGGTCAGCGTGCAGCAGGCCAACGCCGCCCGCCCATTGCTGAACCGCGCCATCGAGCGCGGCTACAAGCTGGGCCTGCCCAGCGGTGGTGCCGCCGAACAGGCACTGGCCGGTGCCATCTGGCGCCAGGACAGCGCCGCCGTGGCCCGCGCCTCTTCGCGCTACTCGCCGCCGATGCAGCTGATCGGCAAGCTGTACCGCGCCAACGGCGGCTGGCAGGCGGACTGGGTGTTCGTCGACAACGGCCGTGAGCTGAACAAGTGGACCAGCAAGGACGCCAACGCGATGCGCGCGATGGCCGCCGGTGCCGATGGTGCCGCCGATGCGCTGGTCAAGCGCTATGCCAAGGCCGGCGCGGCCGTGGGCCAGGCCGGCACCTACCGGGTGGTGGTCACCGGCATCAACAGCGCCGACGACTACCTGCGCCTGGCTGCCGGCCTGCGCGAGGTACCGGTGGTGCGCAACGTCACCCCGCTGCACGCCTCTGCCAGCCAGCTGGAGCTGAACCTGGAGATGACCACCGGCCTGGCCGGCTTCAACCGCATGCTGGGCGACAACGGCGTGCTGGTGCCGAGTGCGCCGCTGCCGGCGCTGCCGACGCCCATCGATGACACCACTGGCACCCCGGTGGCCCCGCCTGTCAGCAACGAGTACCGCCTGCGATGACCCTGACCCCGGAAGCGGAAATCGCGCAGTTCCTGCGCCGGCTGAAGTACATCCTGTTCGCCGGCCTGATCGGCTGGATCGTCTGGTTGCTGGCACCGATCCTGACCCCGTTCGTGCTGGCGCTGGCGCTGGCCTGGCTGGGCGACCCGCTGGTGGACCGCATCGAGGCCACCGGCCGCTCGCGCATGACCGGCGTGGTGCTGGTGTTCGCGGCGATGGTGCTGGTGATCGTGGCGCTGCTGCTGGTGCTGGTGCCGATGATCGAGCGCCAGATCACCACCCTGATCGCGGTCGCGCCGCAGGCACAGGCGTGGTTGATGGAAAAGGGCATTCCCTGGTTCGAGCAGAAGACCGGCCTGGAAGTGATGCAGTGGATGGATCCGGACCGCCTGATCGAATGGGTACGCAGCCACTGGCAGCAGGCCGGCGGCTTTGCCACCACGTTCATGGGTTACGTCTCGCGCTCGGGCTTCGCGATGGTGACCTGGGTGGTCAACATCCTGCTGCTGCCGATCCTGGCGTTCTACTTCCTGCGTGACTGGGACAAGCTGGTCGAGCGGGTCGCGTCGGTGATCCCGCGCAACCAGATCGGCACCATCAGCGCGCTGGCGCGCGAATCCAACGAAGTGCTCGGTGCGTTCATCCGCGGGCAGTTCCTGGTGATGTTGGCGCTGGGCGTGATCTATGCCGGTGGCCTGTCGCTGGTCGGCCTCAAGCTGGGCCTGTTGATCGGCCTGATTGCCGGCCTGATCAGTTTCATCCCCTACCTGGGCGCAACCACCGGCATCCTGATGGCCATCGTGGCCGCGCTGGTACAGGCGCAGGGCTTCGACCTGAAGCTGCTGATCCTGGTCGGTGTGGTGTTCACCGTGGGCCAGTTGCTGGAAAGCTACGTGCTGACCCCGCGCATCGTTGGCGACAAGATCGGCCTGCACCCGGTGGCGGTGATCTTCGCGGTGATGGCCGGCGGCCAGCTGTTCGGCTTCCTCGGCATGCTGCTGGCGCTGCCGGTGGCAGCGGTGACCAACGTGCTGCTGCGCTACGCGCACCAGCGTTATCGCCAGAGTGAACTGTACGTGGGTGAGAAGCCGGCGATCGTGCTTGATGGCGTGGTCGACCAGCCCCATATCATCCTCCCGACCGACAAGGGCCCCGACCTGAAGTGATGGGTGTGCCGCAACTGCCGCTGGCCCTGCATTACCCGCGGGACCAGCGCCTGGAGACCTTCATCGGCGCGCCGGACGGTGCGCTGGCGCAGCTGCGTGCGATCGCGGTCGGCGCCAGCCATGATTGGGTCTACCTGGAAGGCGCGGCGGGCACCGGCAAGACCCATCAGGCGCTGGCGATGTGTTCCAGCGCGGAGCAGGCTGGCCGGCTGCCGACCTATGTACCGCTGGCCAGCGCCGCCGGCCGCGTGCGCGCGGCACTGGATGGGCTGGAGGCGCGCGAGCTGGTGGCGCTGGACGGCCTGGATGAGATTGCCGGCAACCGCGAGGACGAGATCGCGCTGTTCGATTTCCACAACCGCGCGCGCGCTGCCGGCGTGACCGTGCTGTACACGGCGCAGAAGGCGCCGGGCGAACTGGGCCTGGTACTGCCGGACCTGCGTTCGCGGCTGGGCCAGTGCGTGCGCGTGCTGCTGCAGCCGCTGGACGAGGAAGGGCGGGCCGCGGTGCTGCGCGAGCGCGCGCTGCGGCGTGGGCTGGCGATCGACGAGGCATCCATCGAGTGGCTGCTGTCGCATACCGGGCGCGAGCTGGGTGGGTTGATCACGCTGCTGGACTGGCTGGACCGTGAGTCGCTGGCGGCGAAGCGGCGGATCACCGTGCCGTTCCTGCGCCAGGTGCTGGAAGAAGGCCGGCCGCGTTACTGAGGGATGTTGTTCGGCAGGGCTGCGCCCTGCACCCGCCGAAGCCGAAGCAACGTCAACGTCAAAGGCTGGCTTCCTGAGGGGAGGCGGGGCGCTGTGGGCTTGCGGGGCCGCCGTAAACCCGTCCATGGGGGCTTGGTCGCCGCATCCATGCGGCTCACACCCCGCAAGCCCACAGCGCCCCGCCTTCGACAGGTTCCCGCGATCTGCCGGGACTGCGTACTGCACTGCTGTTGGTGGGTGTCGACCTTGGTTGATACGTGTCTTGCTTGTGGTGGGTGACGACCGTTGGTCGTCACCAGAGCAAGCGCAGCGAAGCGACCCGCTTTTGCTTTTCTTTTTCTTTTCCGTGGCTGGACGCCCACGGAAACTGTCATAGGCCGGGCGGGGTGGGTTCGCGGGGGTGTCCGCGGCATGGATGCCGCGGCCAAGCCCCCAGGGTGAAGTGACCCCCGGGAATTGGACACCAGATCCAACCCCGAGGGATACATGAACAGATACGACGCGCGTTTCAAACTGCAGGTCGCCAAAGAGGCCTGCAAGACCTCCACATCGGTCAAAGCCATTGCCCGTCGCCACGGCCTGGAGTTCTCCACGGTCAGGCGCTGGGTGGCGACCTATCGGCTGCATGGTTGGCGAGGATTTCATCGCCAGGCCCGGTTCTATGACCTCCCGTTCAAGCTGGCTGTCCTGGAGAAAATGAGCCAGGACGGCATGTCCGGGCGGGAGGCCACCACCTACTTTCAAATTGGCGATGCCGGCGCGGTGGGGCGATGGCGGCGCCTGTATGCTCAAGGCGGTGCCCAAGCGTTGGCACCCCCTCCGCCGCCGCCCCGAAAGCCGATGAAAAAGACCCGTTCGTCCAAGCCACCTGAAGATATGAGCCGCGATGAGCTGCTCAAGGAAGTCGCCTATCTGCGTGCGGAGACCGACTACCTAAAAAAACTCGATGCCTTGATCCGGGAAGAGCAGGCGGCGCAGGACGCAAAGCGCAAGCCGTCCAAGGATTGAGGCAGGTTCATACGCTGTCGCTTCTGCTCGAAGCAGCTGAGCTGTCACGCAGTACGTTCTATTACCAGAACCATGTCCTGGCCCATCCGGATCAGGACGAGGCACAGCTGTGCGAGCGCATCCGTGCAATCTACGATCAAAGCCAAGGGCGCTATGGCTATCGCACGGTGACGCTGGAATTAGCCAATCAGGGCCATCGGACCAATCACAAGCGGGTTCAGCGCCTGATGGGGGAGATGGGGCTGAAATCGCGGGTGCGTGTGAAGCGCTACCAGGCCTTCAAGGGGGCGGCCAACGTTGTGGTTGGCAATGACCTCAATCGCCAGTTCCATGCCGAGCGCCCCAACCAGAAATGGGTGACTGACGTGACCGAGTTCAAGGTGCAGGGCATGAAGCTGTACCTGTCGCCGATCATGGACCTCTACAACGGCGAAATCGTGGCTTATCAGATCAAGCGTCGGCCCGTATTTGATCTGGTGGGCCAAATGCTGGAGGAGGCCATCAAGAAGCTTCCCCCGGATGAGCGCCCCATGATCCACTCCGACCAGGGCTGGCAGTACCAGCATGAAAACTACCGGCACATGCTGGAAAAGCACTCGTTGAAACAAAGCATGTCCCGGCGCGGCAACTGCCTGGACAATGCGGCGATGGAGAGCTTCTTTGGGACGCTGAAGTCGGAATTCTTCTACCTGAACAGCTTTGACAGCATCGAGAGTCTGGAAGCTGGGCTGGTGGAATACATCCAGTACTACAACGAAGAGCGCATCAAACTGAAACTGAAAGGTCTCAGCCCGATAAAGTACCGGGAGCAGGCCCAATCGGCCGCCTGACCCCGTCCAAGTCTCGGGGGTCACTTCAGGGACGGGTTCACGGCGTCCCCCGCGAACCCACCCCGCCCGGCCAAGCACGGCTTTTGATCTGAGCGACCAACCACGAGGGGCTCAGCCGTTCGCTGCCAACTCCACATCCAGCGCGCGCAGGCGATCCACGGTCCCGACATCGGTCCAGCGCCCGCGATGGTGCTGTCCGGTCATCAACCCCTGCGCCATGAAGTGCTTCTGCAACGGCACCACCGAGAACTTCGGCGGCAGCCGCTCGCTGCCCGGCGCATCACCGATCACCGCGCGCCAGTCGGCCACGATGGAAGGGCGATACACGCCGATGCCCGCATAGGTCAGGCAGGGTCCTGCCCGGTCGTGGTACAGCACACCCTGCGCATCGAGACGGTAGTCACCTTCGGGGTGCTGAGCCGGATTGTCGACCAGCACCAGGTGTGCCTGGCCTTGTGGCTCACGGGGCAGCGTGGCGAAATCGAAATCGGTCCAGATGTCGCCGTTCACCACCAGGAACGGGGCGTCGCCCAGCACCGGCAGTGCGTTGAGGATGCCGCCGCCGGTTTCCAGCGGGGTCGGCCCTTCGTACAGGAAATGCAGTTGCAGGCCCCATTGGCTACCGTCGCCCAGCGTCGCCGGGAACTGCTCGGCCAACCACGCGGTGTTGACGACCACCTCGCGCACGCCCAACGCGACGAGGCGCTCCAGGTGCCAGACGATCAGCGGTTTGCCGGCCACTTCCAGCAGCGGCTTGGGCGTGTGCAGCGTCAGCGGGCGCATGCGCTCGCCCAGGCCTGCGGCAAAGACCAGTGCTTTCATCGGGCCACGCGCATCGGTGCGGCCAGCTCGGCCAGCGCCGGCTTGATGCGGTGTTCCAGCAGTTGCTGCAGCGGTGCCAGCTCGCGGTAGCGCGGCAGCACTTCGTCCAGATAGTTGATGAAGCGCGGCGCGTCGTCCAGGTAATGGCCCTTGTTGTCGCGGTAGCGCAGGCGACAGAACAGACCGAGGATCTTCACGTGGCGCTGGATGCCCATCCAGTCGGCATCGCGCAGGAAGATGGCGCGTTCGGGTACCGGCAGGCCGGCGGCGCGGGCGCGCTCGTGGTACTGCGCCAGCCACTCGTCCACGCGCTGCAGCGGCCAGCTCAGGAACGCGTCCTTGAACAGGCTCACCGCGTCGTAGGCGATCGGGCCACGCACCAGGTCCTGGAAATCCAGCACCGCCGGACCGTCGTCGACCGGCATCAGGTTGCGCGGCATGTAATCGCGATGGGTCAGCAGCTGCGCCTGGCCCAGGGCGTTGTCCATCAACCGGCGGTGTACCAGCTGCAGGCCTTCGAGCTCGCCGCAGTCCAGCTCCAGGTGGAGGTGGCGCTGCAGGAACCATTCGTCGAACAGGCCGGCATCACGCTGCAGCAGCGCCTCGCCGAACTGGCCGAAGCCGGCGGGTACCGGAATCGCCTGCAGGCGCAGCAACTGTTCGATCGAGCGACCGAACCATTCATCGGCGTTGCGCTCGTCGAGGATCTTCGCCAGGGTCGGGCCGCCGAGATCTTCCAGCAGCAGGAAGCCAACATCGAGGTCCTGCGCCAGCAGCGCGGGCACGCGCAGGCCGTTGTCGTGCAGCAGGCCGTGCATGTGCAGCCACGGCCGCGGATCTTCCAGCCCCGGGGGGGCGTCCATCACGATGTGGCTGCCGCGCGTGCTGGTGGTGCGCCAGTAGCTGCGCATGCCGGCATCTACCGAAGCGCGCTCGACCACGGCGTTGCCGTCGTCAAGCTGGGTACGGGCCCACCGCAGGCGCTGCGCGCTGCGCTGGGGATCGGAGGCGGGTTCGGTCATGCAGGCATATCCGGGCGCGCCGGGCGCGCCAACGTCGGGAACAGGAAGGGAAGGGCGGTCAGGCTCAGCGGCGACCGCTGAACAGGCGCAGGATCGCCAGCACGACGACCGCGCCCACGACCGCACCGAAGAAACCGGCCGGTTCGCCGGCGGCGTACCAGCCCATGTACTGGCCGAACCACCCGGCCAGCAGCGCGCCGATGATGCCCAGCACGATGGTCAGGAGGCAGCCCATGCGGTTGTTGCCGGGCATGAAGAATCGCCCGAGCAGGCCGACGAAGAAGCCGACCAGGATGATGTACAGCCAGCTGCTGCTGCCGAACAGACCATTCATGCGTGTGATTCCCACCAAGAGTGGACGCAGCCTAGCAAGGCCAGGCTGCGTCCGTCACGGTGTGCCGCTGTCAGCAGCAGCCGTGGTCGCCGTGGCGGGTGCCGCTGTCGGCAGCCACCGGCGAACCGCTGGTCTCGCCACGCAGGCTGGCGGCGTAGTGCTCGCTGATCACCTTGGACACGCAGGACGTGACCTTCTTGCCCATCGGGATGTGCAGGAACTCGTTCGGGCCGTGCGCGTTGGAGTGCGGGCCGAGCACGCCGGTGATCATGAACTGTGCGCCCGGGAATTTCTCGCCGAGCATGCCCATGAACGGGATCGAGCCGCCTTCGCCCATGTACATCGCCGGCTTGCCGAAGAAGGCCTGGCTGGCGTCGTCGATCGCCTTGGTCAGCCACGGCGCCATCGCCGGAGCATTCCAGCCGGTGGAGGCCTTTTCCAGGTCCAGGGTGACCTGTGCGCCGTTCGGCGGATCGCGTAGCAGCGCTTCCTTCAGCAGTTCGCCGCAGGTCTTGCCATCGGCAGTCGGCGGCAGGCGAAGCGACAGCTTCACCGACGTCTGCGGGCGCAGCACGTTGCCGGCCGATTCCAGCGCCGGCATGCCACCCACGCCGGTGACCGACAGCGCCGGGCGCCAGGTGCGGTTGAGCACCAGCTCGGTCAGGTCCTCGTTCATCGGGCGCAGGCCGTCGACCATCGGGAACTTCTCGAAGATCTCGGTATCGACCACTTCGGCGGCGCGCTTGGCCTGCGCCTGGCGCTCGGCCGGAATTTCAACGTTCATGCCATCGATCAGGATGCGGCCGGTGTCCTGGTCCTCGATGCGCGACAGCAGCTGGCGCAGCAGGCGGAAGCTGGACGGCACAACGCCGGAGGCATCGCCGGAATGCACGCCTTCGTTGAGCACCTTCACGGTGAAGTTGCCGCCGGTCAGGCCGCGCAGCGAGGTGGTGCACCACAGCTGGTCGTAGTTGGCGCAGCCCGAATCCAGGCAGACTACCAGCGACGGCTTGCCGATGCGGTCGGCCAGGTGGTCGACGTAGGCCGGCAGGTCGTAGCTGCCCGATTCTTCACAGGCCTCGATCAGCACCACGCAGCGGGCATGCGGCAGGCCCTGGGCCTGCAGTGCCAGCACCGCGGCCAGCGAGCCGAAGATGGCGTAGCCATCGTCCGCACCGCCGCGGCCATACAGCTTGTCGCCGCGCAGGACCGGGGTCCACGGGCCGAGGTCGTCGTCCCAGCCGGTCATTTCCGGCTGCTTGTCCAGGTGGCCGTAGAGCAGGATGGTGTCGTCGCCGGTTTCGGCGCCGGTAGCCGGAATTTCCAGGAAGATCAGCGGGGTACGGCCTTCCAGGCGCACCACTTCAACCTTCAGGCCGGGCAGCTGCTGGGCCTTGGCCCAGTTCTCCATCAGCGTGACCGCCTGTTCCATGTAGCCGTTCTGCACCCAATTGGCGTCGAACATCGGCGACTTGTTGGGAATGCGGATGTAGTCGACCAACTGCGGGACGATTTCGCTGTCCCACTTGTCATTGACGAATTGGCCGAGCTTGGCGCTGTCCATCTGAAACTCCGGTTGCATGGGCTGATCCGGCCATTCTACGCCTGTGCCACGGGTAGGGTTTTTCCTACATCACGTCGGGTATTTGGCTGGCTTTTAGAAATCCAGGAAACCGATAGGCTGTGTGCATGTGGTGACGGACACTGTTCCTACCGACGGGATTGCCGGTCGGGACGGCCAGAATCACAAGGAGATACACGTCGTGCCTTGGAGTGTCGTGTTGAGGGCACTGGTGCTGGTCGTGTGGATCGCTGGGGCGCATGCCGCCGAACCGATCGACATCAACCGCGCCGATGCCCAAGCGCTGCAGCAGGGATTGACGATGGTCGGAGCCGCCAAGGCCGAGGCGATCGTCGAGCACCGGCGCAGACACGGCCCGTTTCATCGCGTCGAGGACCTGACGCAGGTGAAGGGGATAGGGAAAGCAATCGTCGAACGGAATCGACAGCGGATCACCGTAGGCAACAGGTTGTTGCCGGCGGATCCGGTACCTGGATCGGTACCGGTGCGAACCGTACCGAGGCGCTGACAGCAGGAATCGTCGGAACCGGCAGGAGGCTGGTTCACCGGTCACGGACAGGAAGGCCTTGACCACCGACCGCCGCAGGACGCGGCACCAATCACCAGGATGGTGGCATCACAGACCTGTGGAAGGGGCTGAGATACAAACAGGACAGACGCGGCCGCGTGCAGGATGCAACGCTACCCCCACAGCGCAGGATGCGAGGGGGCGGCAGCAGGCCGACAAGGACGTAACGATTGCCCGGTACGACACATGGCTGTGTCGCCGGGCAGTTTCATTTCCGGCGCCTGGTTTTGCCGCGGCCACCACGGGCCGATGGTGTACGGTGGCCGCTCCGCATGGAAAGGACCCCCGCTGGATGCTTCCGCACCGCCCCACGACCCTGATGCTCGCCCTTGCACTGGCGCTGCCGCCGCTGGCCCATGCCGCTGCGCCGACGTCGGCTGCCAAACCAGCAGCTGCCGCAGCCAGCAGCGCCGAAGTGCGCGGACCGACCGACCTGAAGCCGGGCGAGTACCTGTGGCATCCGGAAATCTCGCCGACCGGCCCGATCGTGCTGGTGGTCAGCCTCGATGAACAGCGCGCCTACGTGTACCGCAACGGCATCGCGATCGGCCTGACCACGATCAGCTCGGGCAAGGCCGGGCACGAGACGCCAACGGGTGTGTTCACCATCCTGCAGAAGGACAAGGACCACAAGTCCAACCTCTACAACAGCGCGCCGATGCCGTACATGCAGCGGCTGACCTGGGACGGCATCGCCCTGCATGGCGGCAGCCTGCCCGGGCACCCGGCCTCGCACGGCTGCGTGCGGCTGCCGCAGGCTTTCGCGCAGAAGCTGTTCAGTGAAACCCAGCGCGGCGACACCGTGGTCGTGGCCGATGCCAAGAGCTCGCCGATGACGCTGGCCTATCCGTCGGTGCTGGCGCCGGTCAACGCGCGTGGCCAGGCCCTGCCGGAGACCGAGGGCGGGGCGCCGGCGCAGGCCTGGTGGAACGACAGCGCGGCGCCGGCGGGGCAGGTCGGCATCCTGGTCAGCCTGCACGACCAGCGCCTGTACGTGCTGCGCGATGGTGTGATGATCGGCGAGTCGCCGTTGAAGGCCGACGCGCTGCCAGCGTTCCAGGGCACCACCTTGTTTGTGATGGGGCAGGGTTACAGCGACACCCCCAGCCCGCTGGACGTGAACCAGCGCCTGCACCAGTGGACGGCCTATCCGCTGCTGGGCCAGGACCGTGCCCAGGCCACCCCGGACCTGCTGGCCACGCCCTCGCTGCCGATGGCGCTGCCGGCCGATTTCGCCCGCCAGCTGTACCAGGTGCTGGTGCCGGGCACGACCCTGCTGGTGACCTCGCTGCCGGCGGTCCGCCCAAGCCCGGCTGAATCCGGAATGCAGCCGGTCTTGGAATCCGAGCCGCCAGGGTCCACCCTCAAGGGCAACTGAGTCCCCCTGTTGTGCCCATGACTGCATCCCGCCTGTGCCGGCTGGCCGCGTTCGGCCTGCTGGCGACCTCGGCCAGCGCCCCGGCGCTGGCACAGACGCCCGCCCTTGCCACCAGCGCCGATGATCTGGCTGCCCTGCTGTCGCGCAGCGCGCCCAAGGCCGACCGCCACGTGTTGCAGCTGGCGGCGCACGCCATGCGCTGTGCGTTGCAGCGGCCGGAGCTGGGCATCAATGGTGATCGGCTCAGCGTGATCGACTATTCGCGCCCGTCCACCGAGCCGCGCCTGTGGGTGTTCGACCTGGCCCACCAGCGCCTGCTGTTCGAGGAATGGGTGGCGCATGGCCGCAACAGCGGTGAGAACCGCACCGAACACTTCTCCAACCGCGATGGCAGTTTCATGTCCAGCCTCGGCGCGTTCACCGCGCAGGAGACCTACATGGGCGGCAACGGCTATTCGCTGCGCCTGGCCGGGCTGGAACCGGGCTTCAACGACCGCGCGCGTGACCGAGCCATCGTCATCCATGGTGCGCCGTACGTGAACCCGGCTACCGCGCAGCTGCAGGGGCGGCTGGGCCGCAGCCTGGGTTGCCCTGCGGTGCGGCTGTCGGTGGCCAAGCCGCTGATCGATGCGTTGCGTGGCGGCACGATGGTGTTTGCTTACTACCCCGACCAGGATTGGCTGAAGCACTCGCAGCTGCTGGCCGGCGAGTGCGGTGGCCAGGGCACGCTCGCCACGCGGTGATGCACGACGGCGCGCGGCATGATGCAATGCGCGGATGAACATCGACTCCCTGCTGCACACTCCGAGCCAGGTGATCTCCCGCCTGGACTACCGCCGCGAACGTTGGCGGAATGGACTTGGCTGGACCCGCGAGATCCTGCGCCTGCCTGCGCAGGGCGATGACTGGGCGCTGCGCCTGTCGGTGGCCGAGATCGAGCAGGATGCCGCGTTCTCTGCCTTCCCCGGGGTGGAGCGCGAACTGGTGCTGCTGCAGGGCAATGGCGTGCGCCTGCGCTTCGACGATGGCCGTGTGGCCGAGGTGCTGCCACCGCACGGGCGCGTGCGTTTTGCTGGTGAGGAAGCGCTGCACGGCGAACTGGTCGATGGCACCACCCACGACTTCAACCTGATGTGGAAGCGCGAGCTGCTGCAGGCCGAGCTGCTGCACCGGCCGCTGGTGGGCGCCATGTTCTTCTTCTGCGAACCGGGTGTGGCCTGGGCGCTGCATCTGCTGGCCGGTCAGGCGGAGTTCGGTGCAGATAGCGGCTTGCCGGCGCTGCAGGCGGGCGATACCGCGTGGCTGTCGGCCGGCGAGCGTCAGCGGCACGCGTTGCAGGGCGGTGGCGAGTTGTTGGCGATCCGGGTGAGTGCGGCGACGATGGCATGACCCTGTAGAGCCGAGCCCATGCTCGGCTGCTTTTCGCGTTCCACCCAGCCGAGCATGGGCTCGGCTCTACAGTGGCTAATACACATCGCGCCGGTAGCGACCGGCCAGCTGCAACGCTTCCTTGCCCTCGGCCCCCAGCACCTGCTCGATCACCGCATCCACCGCCGGGGCCATGCCCTGCAGGCTGCCGCAGACCAGGATCGTCGTACCTTCATCGACCCACTGCCGCAGCGTTGCCGCTTCGGCCAGCAGCCGGTCCTGCACATAGCGATGCGCGCCGCCGCTGCGGCTGAACACTGCATCCAACCGCGCCAGCGTGCCGTCGGCCAGCATTGCCTGCAGTTCCTCACCGAAGTGGAAGTCGTGCTCAGCGGTGCGTTCACCGAACAGCAGCCAGGTGCGGCGCGCGCCATCGCGAGCACGTTCATGCAGGTGCGCGCGCAGGCCGGCAATGCCAGTGCCGTTGCCGATCAGCAGCAGCGGCACGTCGGCGGCCACGCCGTGGAAGTTGTCGTTGCGTCGCAGGCGCAGCTGCACCGGTTCGCCGACCACCGCGTGGTCGCACAGCCAGCCGCTGCCGATGCCCGGCGTGCCATCGGCACGCAACTGGCGGCGCAGCAGGATGTCCAGCGCACCGTCGGCCATCACCGAGGCGATCGAGTACTCGCGATGCGGCAATGGCTGCAGGGTCGCCAGCAACGCAGGCAGGTCCCCCGGTGGAACCAGTGAAGGCAGGTGCGAGCGTGCGACACGGGCCAGCAACGTCTGTCCATCGTCGAGTACCGCGTCAGCATCAAAGCCCTGCGCGTCCAGCCACGCGCGCGCGCTGTCCCGCGCATGCTGCGGACCAATTTCGGCGATGTCGCCGGCCTGCCATTGTACATCAACGCCAACGGGGGGCTGCAGGCGCAGCCAGTACACCGGGCCGCCGGGGCTGCCCGGGTTCAGGTGCTCGCGTTGCAGCAGCGTCCACGGTTGATACTCGGCCGGGCTCCAGTCGGGTAGTTCGCTGGCGCCACCGCCGAGTTGACCCAGCAGTTGCTGCCAATGACGCAGCGCTGCAGGATCGGCGTTGTCGACCTCGATCGCATCGAACAGCGGATGCGCACCGTGCTGGCGCAACCACTGGTCCAGCTGGTGGCCGAATCCGCAGAAGTGGCCATAGCTGCGGTCGCCCAGCGCGAGCACGCCGTACTGCAGATGCTGCAGTGGGGGCGGCGTGGCCATCACCCCGCGCAGGAACGGCAGGGCGTGGTCGGGTGGGTCGCCCTCACCGGTGGTGCTCGCGATGAACAGCGCGCGCTGGCTATCGGCCAGCAACGCCGCGTCCACTTCGTGCAGGCCGCGTACGCGTACCGGCAGGCTGGCACCGCGCAGGGCCTCGGCGCTGCGCTCGGCCAGCTCACGCGCGAAGCCGGTCTGGCTGGACCAGACCAGCAGGATCGGTGGGGTGTCTCCGGTTGCGGCATCGTCGCGCGGGCGCCCGCGCCACCACAGGGCCGCGCAGGCCAGCGCATACAGCGCCGTGGCGAGCACTGCGATCTGTGATTGCCGCGCCGGCGGAGCGCCCTGCCACCAGGCCTCGCCCAGGTGCAGGCGCAACAGCGCCCAGCCGATCACTGCCAGCAGGAACAGCACCAGCGCGTTGCCGAGCCACGCGCGCGACGGACGGGTGCTCATGCGACCTGCTCGTCGAGCAGGCGCTGGAAGGCGCTGCTGAGGAATTCGCGTGGACCCTCCGCTACGCGTTGCAGGTAGCGCGCGGCCAATCCTTCGCGCTCGGCCAGTGCCATGCCTGCCTCACGTCCGAGCACGGTCAATGCCGTGGCCCAGGCATCGGCGTGCATCGCATCGTCGGCCACCACGGTTACCGCAGCCGCAACCTGACGCACCGGCATGCCGGTACGCGGGTCGAGACTGTGGCTGTAGGCCTCGCCATCGGCCTGGTATTGGTGCCAGCGATCACCGGAGGTGGCCACCGCCCTGCCGTCCAGTGTGAGCACGCGTGGCGGGGTATCGGTGTGCGCGTCTTCTTCGGGTGCGGATTCCACCAGCACCCGCCACGGCTGGCCGTCCGGCTTGCGGCCGTAGCCGGCCAGTTCGCCGCCGACTTCGATCAGCGCTGCAGTGATGCCTTGTCCACGCAACCAGGCGGCCACGTGATCGACGCCGAAGCCCTTGGCGATCGCAGAGAGATCTAGTTCCAGTCCACCCGGTTGCAGCAGCGCATCGTCCTGCCACTGCAGGCGCTGCCAATCGCAGCGATCACGCGTGGCCTGCAGGCGTGCGGGATCGGGCTGAGTGCGTTCACCGGCGTGTGCGCCGAAACCCCACAACGCTACCAGCGGGCCGATGCTGGGATCGAAGGCGCCGTCACTGGCGGCGGCGATGGCCAGTGCGCAGGCCAGAACGTGGCGGGTCTCGGCCGGCAACGCGCACCATTGGCCGGCGTCGGCGCGGTTGTAGCGGCTTAGATCCGAGCCGGGTTCCCAGGTGCTCATCTGTGCGACCACTTCATCCAGCCGCGCCTGGATGCCAGCGTGCAGCGGGTGCAGGTCGCGCTGGTGCGATGCGACCAGCGACACGCTCCACGTGGTGCCCATGGTGGTGCCGCCGAGGCGGGCGATGTCGAGCAGGGAATCGGTCATGGTGATGCGTAGCGGCGGCGATGCCGGGGGCTGCCCGGCATCGCAGTCCACATTACTGCGGCAGCACTTCCAGCGTCGCGACGTAGCTGAGGCGGCGCTTGGCGGCCTGCTTCACCGAGGTCTTGTTGTCCTCGGTGCCGGTTTCCAGCCAGTACATGCCAGCTTCCGGCCAGGTCACCTTGATCTCGCCCTTGGCGTCGCTGGTCAGCTTCTGCTCGTCCTGCGCGTTGCGGTAGCGGGTGCCACCACGCACGATCTCGAACTCCAGGCCGGCGGCCGGCTTGCCATCGACCAGCACGCGGAAGGTCGCTTCCTCGCCGGCGAACAGATCGTTCGGATGGCCCACGGCCACCAGTTCGATGCCGCGGTTGGTCGGCTTCAGCGCAGTGTCGTTCGGTGCGCCGTTGGTGACGAAGGTTTCCACGCGGCCGACCGACTGGCTCACTTCCAGCTTCTTCGCGTCCTTCGGCAGTTCACCGAAGGTGGCGGCGGTACCACGCCAGCGCTTGCGCTCGCCGTTCTGCTCGTAGGTGGCGAACAGGCCGTCATTGACCGACGCGATGCGGTAGGTGCCCGGCTGTTTCAGCTCGACATCGAACACGCTGCGGTACTTGCCGGTGGACGCGTTCTGCGGCTGCACGGTGCTGCCGTCCGGCGCGGTGATCACCAGCGACTCCAGGCGCAGCGGCACGTGGTTGAAATAGAACAGGTCATTGGAGACCGCACCGTCGACGGTGATCCACGGCGCGTTGCCGGCGATCACGGTCTGCGAGGGCAGCAGCCAGGCCTTGTGGGCCAGGGCGGAGAAGGGAAGGGCAGCGGCCAGAGCGGCGGCGAGGACGAGCGTGCGCTTCATGCGGAAGACTCCAGGTGGATGCAGGGTGGTGCGGCGAGGGGAGGGGAATTACGACTTAATCCCCTCCGTCCCCTTTTCAGGGTTTGACGGCGAGGGTGACCTGGCCCAGTTCGGTGGCGCCCTGCGCCTTGCCGTTCTGTGCGGCGGTGGCCGGCCAGGTGAAGGGGATCTTCAGCAGCTCGCGGCCGCCGACTTCGCGCACCGCTTCCACCACCAGGGTGTAGTTGCCCGGGGCCAGCTGCTTCAGCGCCGGCTGCTTGTCGTTGAACGACAGCGCGTGCTTGCCGGCCGGGCGGGTCGGGCCGGTCACGCCGTCCACCGGCACCTGCAGGGTGCGGCCGCTCTTGCGCCACCACTGGCGCAGGTCGGGCAGCCACTTGGTGCCGTGGCCTTCGCTGTTGCTGGTCTGCTGGTACCAGACCGACAGGTTGGCGGCGACCTTCTGGTCGGCGCCTTCCAGCCACACCGCCACATATGGGCGGTGGTACTCGGCCACGTTGAGCTTGGGCACTTCGACGTTGATGTCGAGGGTGGTGGCATAGGCCGGCGAGGTGGCCAGCAGGCCGCTGAGGGCGATGGTCAGGGTGACGCGCATGGGGCGGCTCCGGAAACGAAGGAAAGTCAGTGGATCAGCAGCAGGGCGATCAGCAGCGGGATCATCAGGCCGAGGCCGACCAGCGGCCAGGTCATGCGCCGCTGCCGCGCATGCAGGTGCAGCAGGAACAGGCCGGTGATGCAGAACACCAGGCAGGCCACGGCGAACAGGTCCAGGAACCAGCCCCACGCCGGGCCAGCATTGCGGCCCTTGTGCAGGTCGTTGAGGTAGGACACCGCGCCGCGCGAGGTTGATTCGTACTCCACCGCGCCGGTCTCGCGATCGATGCTCAACCAGGCGTCACCACCGGGGCGCGGCAGCGACAGGTAGATTTCTTCGGCCGACCACTCGGCCGGGCGCCCGCCGATGGCGATGCCCAACTGCGTGTCCAGCCATTGCCGGGCCGGGTGCGGAATCGGCGCGTTGCCATCCTCGCGCGTGCCCAGCTGGCCCAGCAGCGCGGCCGGCAGTTCCAGATGCTGGTTCTGCACCTCGGGCTTGGCCTCGATCTTCGCGGCATGGTTGAGGGTCAAGCCGGTCACCGCGAACAGCAGCATGCCGATCAGGCAGACCGCCGAGCTGATCCAGTGCCACTGGTGCAGCGTACGCAGCCAGAAGCCACGGCTCTGTTGCTGCTGCACGGTGGAAGGGGCAGGACGGCTCACGGCACGGTTCTGGATGGACGGGGACTGCCCATTACATCATTGATGAGAATAGCTCGCAATTGCGTGTCGTTCTGTATCCCTGGGTGGGAATTGCCGGCCAGCGGCCGGCACTACCGACTGGCTGGAATTGCCGGCGCTTGGCCGGCAATCCCGCGGATCAGTAGATCCACGCCATGCGTGGATGGAGCGGTGCCGACCAAGGTCGGCACCCACCAGGGCAGGGCGCAGAGATCAGAACTTCGCGTTCAACGAAATCCAGTAGCTGCGGCGCTGGTCCTTGGTCGCGTAGTCGTCCACGCAGCTGAATTCACTGGGATTGAGCAGCAGGCACGACTGCGAGACGAAGTCCTTGTCGAACAGGTTGTTGACCCGTGCGTTGACCGTCAGCCACGGCGTGGCCTTCCAGCTGCCGCCCAGGTGGAAGATCGTGTAGTCCTCGTAATAGCGCACGTGGCGGGCGCCGGCACTGTCGATGAGGGTGTCGCGATAGCGGTCGTAGCGGCCTTCGCCGATCAGCGACAGGCTGATCGCTTCGTTGATCTGCCAGTTGAGGCTGGCGTTGGCCATGTGCTTTGCCGGCGTGGTGCCAGAGATCGGGCGCCCCTTGTCGGGGCCGCTGGTCTGTTCGCTCTTGGTCCAGGTGTAGTTGCCGCGCAGCTGCAGGTTGTCGAGCAGGTCGACGTGGCCGGCCAGTTCCGCACCGCGGGTCTCGGCCTTGTCGATGTTCACGCTCTGGGTGAAGGTGCTGTAACCCAGCGCCGCCCAGCCCGGGCCGATGTCCACGCAGTAGCCGCTGCCGGCCGGCGCCACTTCGCAGTTCGGGAAGGTGCCGCCGCTGGCGATCTTGTCTTCGAACTTGTTGAAGAAGCCGGTGACATTGAAGCCCCAGCGCTGGCCTTCGTAGTACGCCGCCAGCTCGTAGTTGGTGCTGGTTTCAGGCTTCAGGTTCGGCGAACCCACCAGCGGCAGCACGCCCTGGCCACCGAAACCGGTGATGCCCGGGAACAGCTGGTCCGGACGCGGTGTCTTGTAGCCGGTGCTGATGCCACCCTTGAAGGTCCAGGCGTCGCTGGCATTCCATACCAGGTAGCCGCGCGGGCTGAGGTGGCTGCCGAACACGTTGTGGTCGTCGTAGCGCAGGCCGAAGGTGGCGGTGAGGGTATCGGTCAGCGACCAGTTGTCCTCGGCGAACAGCGCCCACATGCGGTGCTTCTGCTTGGTGTTGCTGCGGTAGCCGGCGCCATCCATGCCGAATACACCGTCGATCATGTCGGTGTTGTTGTATTGGCCGCCGACGGTCAGCTTGTGCGCGCCGAAGTCGAGGTCGAGCATCGTGTCCAGCACGTAGCCTTCCAGCTCCATGGTGCGCAGCGGACGCGGCAGGAACGCCTGCAGGCGTGCCTGTTCGCTGGCATTGAGTGCACCCAGTGCGTTGTTGCGGCCAGCGGCACAGTTGTTGGCCGCACCGGTGCGGCGGCAGACGTCATTCCACAGCGTCTGCAGGTTGGCGCGTTCGTCCAGCGTCAGCGGCAGCGAGCGGCCGAGATTGCTGCTCTTGCTGTGGGTCAGCGAGGTCTGCCAGGTGCCGAAGCTGTAGCGGCCCTGATGGGTCAGCGACAACTGGTCGCGCTCGTAGCGCTGGTAGGCGGTGTAACCCACGCGCGGCTGCACCACGCGGCGGGTGACCGTGCCGCTGCCGTTCGGGTTTGGAATCACTGCGTTGCCGACGCGCCACAGGCTGGCCAGGCTGTCGAGGGTGCCGGTCTGGCCCTCGCTGTTGTCGTACTTCTGCCGCGACACGTCGTAGTCCAGCCACAGTTCGTGGTCATCGTTGACGTGGAAGTTCAGCCGCACACCGGTGTTCCAGTTGGTGTTGGCCACCGACTTGCCGCCGCCACCGAAGCCGATGCTGCGTTCCCACAGGCTGCCGTCGGGCAGGGTCAGTGCATCCCACTCCGGATTGGAGGCCTTGGCGTCGTAGTAGCTGCCGCGTATTGCCAGGCCGATACGGTCCTTGACCAGCGGGCCGCTGAGGTAGACGTCGGTGGTGCGTGCATCGCCGAACTGATCGTCCTGCTGCACGGTGAAGCCCTGGGTGAGCGCGCCGTGCCAGCTGTCCTGGTTGCGACGGGTGATGATGTTGATCACGCCGCCCATTGCATCCGAGCCGTACAGCGTGGACATCGGGCCGCGCACCACTTCAATGCGCTCGATGGCATCCAGCGGCGGCAGGTAGGCGAACTGGCCACCGCCGAAGTTGTTCGGATACAGCTGGCCGACATTGCTCTGGCGGCGGCCGTCGATCAGCACCAGGGTGTACTCGGAGGGCAGGCCGCGCATCGAGATGGTGGCACGGCCGTTCTTGTCGCTGGCTTCCAGGCCGACGTCGATGCCTTCGACGTCGCGCAGCGCATCGACAAGGTTGGTGTACGGGCGCTTGCTCAGCTCCTCGCGGCTGACCACGCTGATGCTGGCCGGGGCATCGACCACCTTCTGCTCGAAGCCGGAGGCGGTGACCACCACCTTGTCCAGCGTCTGTGGCGCGCCGGAAGCGTCACCGTAGGCGAAGGCAGGGGCGGTCATGGCCGCCAGCACGGCGCTGGTCAGCAGGGTACGGGACAGGGACGAACGGACACGATGGCGCTTGGCCATGGCAGTTACCTCGAGGGATGCAGGGTGGTGCGATGCCAGGCGCAAACGGCGCGGCATGCACGGGGAGGCCCGGTCAGGGGCGGCAGGGATGAAGCAGGCAGCGGCGTGCCGGTGCGACCGCGAAGGCGGTCACGCGGGGCCGTGAATCAGGCGAGCGGCGGCGCCTGGCCGCGTTGCTGGCGGCGCCCGGGCGCATCGGCCCAGGGCGTGTCCGGAGTGGCCAGTGGCCAGTCCAGGCGCACGCCGGGCGTGGCCGGCGTGGCGGGTACCAGTTCGAGTTCAGTGCGCAGCCATTGGCTGGCCAGCAGCATCGGAGGGCGTGCCTTGTCAGCCGATTTCACCGGGGCCGAGGTGGCGCGGCGCAGCTTGGCCGGTGCTTCTTCCTGCAGCGGGGCTTCACCACCGCGTTCTTCCAGCGGCACCTGCAGGGCCTGCACCGGAGCGCTGGCGTGGGCCTGCGGCAACAGCGGCAGGGTGCCCAGCAGCAACACCAGCATCGCCACCCACGCCAACAGGCTGGCCAGCGCAGGACGCTGGCCGCGCATGGCGGTGCCCATCTTGCGATGGATGAGTGGGCGAGGGCGAAGCGGGCGCAGCAAGAAGGGGTCCCCAAGGGTCTGCCGGCAGCGGCCGGCATCAACGGGGCGTGATTGTAATGAGAGCTGTTAGCTGTTGCAAATGAGAATGATTGCCAAAATGTCGCAGGCCGGCCGGATCCGGCTCAGACCTCGCTCCAGCGTCGCAGCAGGTTGTGGTACACGCCGGTCAGCTGCAGCACCGCCTCGGCATCGCCGCCGGTCTGCCGCAGGCGCTCGATCGAGCCGTCCATTTCCCACAGCAGGCGGCGCTGCACATCGTCGCGGACCATGCTCTGCACCCAGAAGAACGAGGCCACGCGCGCGCCGGCCGTGACCGGGCGCACCTGATGCAGGCTGCTGGACGGATACACGATCAGGTCGCCGGCCGGCAGCTTCACTTCGTGCTCGCCGTAGGTATCGCTGATGATCAACTCGCCGCCTTCGTATTCGTCGGGCGCCGACAGGAACAGGGTGCAGGAGATGTCCGAGCGCAGCTGTTCACCGTTGGCCAGGTTCATCACCGCGCCATCGACATGGAAGCCGTAGGTGCCGCCGCCGCTGTAGCGGTTGAAGCGTGGTGGCAGGTACTTCAGCGGCAGCGCGGCGCTGAAGAACAGCGGGTGCCGGGCCAGTGCGACGAGGATGATCTCGCCCAGTTCGCGGCGCAGCGGTGAGGCCTCGGGTAGCTGCTGATTGTGCTTGGCCTGCGCGCCCAGATGGCCGACGGTCTCGCGGCCATCGGTCCAGTCGGCGGCATCCAGTCGGCGGCGGAAGTCGGCAACCTGGTCGGCGCTGAGAATATCGGGGATGTGCAGCAGCATGCGGGACTCCTCAGAGGGACGGCGGTGCGACCAGGGCGCGCACCTGCGGATGCGGCGACGCGGCCAGTTCCGGCACGATGTGCGCCATGAACGCCGGGCTGCCGTGGGCCAGTGCAAGCCGCAGCCAGTGCACGGCCTGCTCGACCTGGCCGGCCTGCAGCAGGATGGAGGCGTAGTTGGCCTGGCCGCGGAAATCGCCGGTCTCGGCCGCGCGCCGGTACCAGCCCAGGGCGGCCTGCGGATCGCGTTCGATCTCCAGGCCGTCTTCGAGGTGGCGGGCCAGCAGGTTCATCGATTTGGCGTGGCCCAGGTGCGCGGCGCGGGTGTACAGGGCCAGCGCCTGCGCGCGGTCCTGCGTCACGCCGCGGCCGGTGGCCAGCAGGTTGGCCAGGTTGTACAGGCCCCAGTCCAGCCCGGTGTCGGCCGCGCGCCGGTACCAGACCGCGGCCAGCGTCGGGTCGGCGACGGTGCCCTGGCCCAGCTCATGGCAGCGGCCGAGCATGTTCATCGCCATCGGCGCGCCGTTGTTGGCGGCGGTTTCGTACCAGAGCAGCGCGGCCGAGGCGTCCTGCGCGGTGCCTTTGCCTTCCATGTGCATCTGCGCGAGCAGCAGTTGTGCATCGACCTGTCCAGCCTGCGCGGCATCGCGCACGCGTGCGAACGCGGCCTGCGGATCGTGCTGCAGCAGCTCGGCCAGGGCGTCGCTGTCGATGGGAGTGCGGGTAACCATGGGGTGAGTATCGCCGGAAACAAAAACGGCGGCAGGAGAGCCTGCCGCCGTGGTGGAGCGGAGTTACATCAGAACTTCACGTTCAGTGCCAGGGTGGCCGAGCGACCCGGGGCGATGCTCGCGTAGTGCGAGGCATAGGCCTTGGTGAAATAGGTCTTGTCGGTCAGGTTCTGCACGTTGAGCTGCAGGCTGATGTTGTCCTGGATCGCGTAGCTGGCCATCGCGTCGAAGCGGGTGTAGCTGGCGATCCACTTGGTGTTGGCGACGTCACCATACTGCTTGTCCGAGTAGAACGCGCCGGCGCCGATGGTCAGGCCGATCGGGAAGCGGTAGGTGGTCCACAGGTTGGCGCTGTGCTTGGCGGTGTTCGGGAACTCGTTGCCGTTGTTCGGCGACGGCACGTAGACGTTGGACGGGCAGGTCCGGCCCGACACGGCGCAGACGAAGCCGTTGTCCTTCAGTTCCGAGTCCAGGTAGGTGTAGCCGCCGTACAGGCTCCAGGCGTCGGTGAGCTGCCCGGTGAAGCCCAGTTCGAAGCCGTTGATTTCCTTCTTGCCTGCGTTCTGGCTGGTGCCGTTGTCGATCGTCACACGTGCGTTGTTCATCACGGTATGGAAGATCGCCGCGGTCAGGTTCAGGCGGTTGTCGAGCAGGTCCCACTTGGTGCCCAGTTCGAGGTTCTTGGTGTCCTGCGGCTTGAGGTCGGCCACAGCCGCGCTCAGACCGTCGGAGCCGTCACCTCCGTCCATGCCCGGCGGGGTCGAAGAGGTGCCCCAGGACAGGTAGATGCTGCCGTTGGCCGCCGGCTTGAACACCACGCCGGCCTGGTAGTTCAGAAAGTCGTTGTCATTGCGCACGCGGGTCGGCGCCGCACCGGCCACCGGCGTGGTCAGGGTGGTGCGGAAGTCGTCGTAGCGCAGGCCGAGATTGAAGCTCCACTGTGCGTTGAGTTCGATGGTGTCGAACAGGTACGCCGAGGTGGTCTTGGTGCGCTGTTCGACGTCCAGCGCCTTGTCGCTGCGATACACCGCGTGGGTCGCCGCCCACGGATCGTTCGGGTTCGGATTGGCGAAGCTGGTGCAGTTGTAGCCGGTGGCCGCGCCGGTGGTCGGGCACTTGCTGTTGCCGGTCAGCGGGTTACTGGTGCCCGGGGTCATCAGGTAGCTGCCGCGGGTCATCTTCTCGTCGCTGTACTCCACACCGGCGCTGTAGCTGTGCTTGAGCGCGCCGGTCTGGAACGCGCCGGTCAGGCCCAGCTGGTCAGCGAAGCTCTTGACGTCGACGGCGCGGCTGTTGGTACGGCGCCACAAGGTGCCGTAGTTGTTCGGGTTGCCCTGGCTGTCGTCCGGCTGGGTCCACAGGTAGTCGTTGCTGGTGTTGCCCAGGCGCGCAATGTTGCGCAGCTTGTGGCCACCGAAGTCGTAGCTGGCGTCCAGGGTGCTGATGTCGGCGCGGGTGCGCTGGAAGTCACGGTCGACCAGGCCGTAGTAGTTGTTGCGGTCCGGCACCATCGGGCGGCCATCGACCCACTTCGAGGCCGGCGCACCGTTCGGATTACCGTACGGGAAACCACCTGCATCCGGCAGGTCGTCGCTCTGCATGTGGTAGTGGCTGGCAATCAGCTGCGCCGGGCCGTTCAGGCCGAACGCGATCGACGGTGCGATGCCCCAGCGGCTGACATTGGCGGCGTCACGGCCGGCGATGTCCGACTCGTGCTTCATCAGGTTCAGGCGGGCGGCGATGCCATCGCCCAGCACGTAGTTGGCGTCCACGGTGCCGCGTGCGTAGCTGTCGGTACCGATGCCCATGCTGGCGCTGGTTTCGTTCTTCAGCTTCGGCGTCTTGCTCACCAGGTTCAGGCTGCCACCACCGGAGTCACGGCCGCCGTAGGCCGAGCTCGGGCCCTTGACCACTTCCACCTGCTCCAGGTCGAAGATTTCGCGGGTCTGCGAACCGACGTCGCGCAGGCCATCGACAAACATGTTGCTCTGCGAATCGAAGCCGCGGATGAAGGGACGGTCGCCGGTCGGGTTGCCGCCTTCGCCGGCACCGAAGGTGATGCCCGGCACCATGCGCAGTGCATCCTGCAGGTTGGTCGCACCGGTTTCGGCAATCAGCTTCTCCGACACGATCGACACCGACTTCGGAGTGTTCAGCAGTTCCGCGGTGAACTTCGGCGAGGACGGATTGAACCAGCTGCCGCGCACCTGCACCTTGTCCAGGTCGGTGGCCTTGCGGGATGCAGCGTCAGCGTTGTCGGCGGCCTGTGCGGCCAGCGGTGCGAAGCCGGCGGCGAGGGTGGCGGTGGCGAGCAGGGAAACGCGCGGGGCGTACTTGCGGGTCTTGATATGGGTCATGGTCTGGATGGCGGTGGCTTGGATCAGGAAAGGGCGAGGGCCGAAGCGCAGACAGCGCGACGACACGTAGAAGGCGGTTTCTGTAGAGCCGAGCCGACGCTCGGCTGCGCGGTGAACGGCTTCAGGCGCACGGCAACGGCCGCAAGGCGCCTCAGCTGGCGTGCGGTGCGGGAGGTGCGTGGCCGGGATTCAGGCGCAGCGAAGGGTCGTGCAACTGCCAGCGCAAGGCGTCGGAGCGCCACAACGGGATATGGGCGACCAGAGCCGCACGGGGCGGGGCCAGGCCGGTGCAGGGCGCGCCGCCCTCGCCATCAAGCGGGGGTTCGGGTGCAGGCGCCGCATGTTGAGGACATTCGTCCGCCGGCGGGGCCGGCAGCGGCATGGCCTGCAGCAGGTTGTCCGCGTGTGCCTGCCAGCCGTGGGCGGCAGGTTCGTTGCCGCGCCCTTCGTGCAATGCCGACCACCCCAGCAGCAGCGTCAGCAGCGCGGCCACGAGCAGCGGCCACCCTTGACGGGCGAGCTGGCGCAGCGTGGCGGTGGGCGCGGGCGAAGCCATGGCGCGAGGGCGGAGTCGTTACGAAGATGTTACGTAGAATAACATCAACGATAATGATTCGCATATGCGAGCTCGGACGGGCGATCGGGATGCCCCCGAAAGGCCCTGGAAGGTTGCTCAGGGCGTTCCAGTAGATCCACCTCACGGGTGGATGCTCTCCGGCAGGCGCGTGCATGCGCGGGTCCTTGCCGGGCGGCGGCGCCTCAATCGCGGTCGTCGCGGGTCCAGATCGCGTCGTGCTCGCGCTTTACCGGGAACTTCGGCACCGGGCTGTAGGCCGGGGCACACAGGGCACGGCCATCGCGCACGTCGAAGCGCGCGCCGTGCAGCACGCACTCCACGCTGCCTTCGGCGGTGTTGAACTCGCCCGAGGACAGCTCGAACTCCTCATGCGTGCACTGGTCTTCCAGCGCGTACAACTCGCCGTCGAGATTGAACACCACGATCGGCGTGCCGGTCACTTCGTCGAACACGCTCTTCATTTCACCCGGCAGCAGTTCGGCACCGGCACAGACGAAGGTCCAGGCCTCGCTCACGCAGAGTCTCCGGCCAGCGGCTTTTCCAGGATCTCGAAGCGCAGGTCGTCGCGCTTGGGGATGCCGAAGCGTTCGTCGCCATACGGAAACGGCTTCTTGATGCCGGTGCGCTGGTAACCGCGGCGTTCATAGAAGGCGATCAGCTCGTCGCGCACATCGATCACCGTCATCTGCATCACCGGCACGCCCCATTCGCGTGCGGCGTGCGCTTCGGCGGCGTCCATCAGTTGCTTGCCGACACCGCCGCCCTGCTGGGCCGGGTCGACCGAGAACATGCCGAAGTAGCCCTTGCCGTCGACATCGGCGACATGGGCGCAGGCCACCAGTTGGCCGTCGCGTTCAGCCAGCAGGATGGTCGAGCGCGGGCGGTCGAGGTCACCCTGGATGCCGTCGGCATCGATGCGGGCGCCATCCAGCAGGTCGGCTTCGTTGGTCCAGCCAACGCGGCTGGCGTCACCACGGTAGGCCGAGGTGACCAGGGTGATCAGGGCGGGGATGTCGGCCGACGTGGCGGCCCGGTAGGTCAGGGTGCTCATGGACACATTCTATGTGGGGTGGGGGCGTGCGCAAATGGGAAGGTGGGGTCAGATCCCTTTCGCAGCGTGATAGGGATCTGGCCCCGGCGTCTACTGACCCAACGGCAGGCCATGGACCGACTGGCACGGGCGCGGAATCGGCAGATGCTCGGGGTCAGATCCCTTTGCGCAGCGAAGGGCTCTGACCCCCTGTTTCCAGGAGGAGCCCATGCCGAGGCCACGACGGGTCGATGCGCCCGGATACCCGCAACATGTCGTCCCGCGCGGCAACAATCGCCAGCCTGTGTTCTTCTCGGATGGCGACCGCGTCGCCTACCTGCGGCTGCTGTGTCATCACGCGGACCAGCAGCACTGCCGGATTCACGCCTATGTGCTGATGGGCAACCACGTGCACCTGCTGGTGACCCCTGATGCACCGGGCGGGATGTCGCGGATGATGCAGGCGGTGAACCGCGCCTACGTTCGCCGTGTGAACGAACGGCAGCAGCGCACGGGAACCCTGTGGGAGGGCCGCTTCCATTCCACGCTGGTTGATACCGAACGCTACCTGCTTGCCTGCCAGCGCTACGTCGAACTCAACCCGGTGCGGGCGGGGATGGTGGTGCGTCCTGGGGACTATCGCTGGTCAAGCTATCGCGCCAACGCACAGGGACGGGCAAATGCACTGCTCGTACCGCATTCGGCATTCGAGCTCATTGCTGCTGATGTGGATGAGCGGCGCAGACGCTATGCGGAGTTCATCGCGCAAGGTATTCCTGCTGGGGATCTGGTGGCGATACGTGGCGCGCTGCAGTCGCAGCGGCGGCTGTCGGGGCCGTTGATGGGGTCAGAGCCCTTTCGCGATGCGAAAGGGATCTGACCCCGGTGTGCCATGGCCTGCGGAGCTCTGCGTGTCTTCGATCCTGCCATTGGCGCCGCCATGAAAAACGCCGCGGTTTCCCGCGGCGTTCTCGGCTTCCGGCTGGCCAGGGAATCTCACCCCAGCAGCTTGCGCACCTTGGTCAACGCGGTCATGAAGCGCTCGATCTCGGCGTGCGTGTTGTAGAACGCCAACGAGGCACGGCAGGTGGCGGCGACGCCGAAGTACTGCAGCAGCGGGTGTGCGCAGTGCTGGCCCGAGCGCACGGCCACGCCTTCCAGGTCGAGCAGGGTCGCAAGGTCGTGCGCATGCGCGCCGTCGATCAGGAACGAGACCACGGCGGCTTTTTCCGGCGCTTCGCCGATGATGCGCAGGCCGTCGACACGGCGCAGCTCTTCGGTGAAATGCGCCAGCAGTTCGGCTTCGCGTGCTTCCACGTTCTCCTGGCCGAGCTGCTGCAGGTAGTCGGCGGCTACGCCCAGGCCGATGAATCCGGCGATGTTCGGGGTGCCGGCTTCGAACTTGTGCGGGGCATCGTTGAACACGGTGCCGTCGAAGCTGACTTCCTTGATCATCTCACCGCCGCCGAGGAACGGCGGCATCGCGTCCAGGTGCTCGCGACGGGCCCACAGTGCGCCGGTACCGGTCGGCCCGCACATCTTGTGGCCGGTGATGGCGTAGAAGTCGCAGCCGATCGCAGCGACGTCGACCTTGCGGTGCGGCACCGCCTGCGAGCCGTCGACCACGGTGATGATGCCGCGCTTGCGTGCTTCACGGCAGATCTCGCGCACCGGATTGACCGTGCCCAGCACGTTGGACACGTGCGTGACGGCGAGCAGCTTGACCTCGGGGGTCATCGCCGCGCGCAACGCGTCCAGGTCCAGCGCACCATCGGGGGTGATCTCGGCCACGCGGATGGTGGCGCCGGTACGCTGCGCGACCAGCTGCCACGGCACGATGTTGGCGTGGTGCTCCATGCGCGTGATCAGGATCACGTCGCCGGCCTTCAGCCGTGGCAGGGCCCACGAGTACGCCACCAGGTTGATGGCGAAGGTGGTGCCGCTGCACAGCACCAGGTCGCTGGGGCGCACGTTGAGGAAGCGCGCCAGTTTGTTTCGCGCGCCTTCATAGGCGTCGGTGGCTTCGCTGCCCAGCGCATGTACGGCACGGCTGACGTTGGCGTTGTAGCGGCGGTAGAACTCGTCCACCGCGCCGATCACCTGCACCGGCTTCTGGCCGGTGTTGGCATTGTCGAAATAGACCAGCGGCTTGCCGTGCACTTCGCGCATCAGCAGCGGGAAGTCGAGGCGGACGCGGTCCCAGTCGGGGCTGCCGGTGCGTTCTTCGATCGGTCGCGGCGAGGACAGGTTCATGCCACACCTGCCTCGGCCAGGGCCTTGTCCAGGCGACGCGCCAGCTGCGAGCGCAGCGCGTCGGGCAGCACCTTCAGCGGCTCGTGGCAGAACGCGGCGCTCAGCAATGCCTGCGCCTGCGCCTGCGGCAGGCCGCGCGTGCGCAGGTAGAACAGCGCATTGGCATCGAGCTGGCCGACGGTCGCGCCGTGCGCGGCCTTCACCTCATCGGCGTCGATCACCAGCGTCGGCTGGGTGTCGATCTCGGCGTCGGGCGACAGCAGCAGGTTCTTGTTGGACAGGTTGGCATCGGTGCCGTCGGCGCCTTCGCGGATCTGGATGCCGCCATGGAACACCACGCGGCTGCGGTTGGCCGCAACGCCGCGCCACAACAGCTCGCAGTTGGTATCGCGCGCGATGTGGTCGATGCCCAGGCGGGTCTCGACGTGGCGGCGGCCGTTGCCGAGCAGCACGCCATTGGCGGTCAGGTGGGCGTTGTCGCCTTCCAGGCGCACGTTCAGTTCATGGCGGCTGAGCGCGGCACCCAGCTCCAGGTCGACGCGGTGGTACTGCGCGTCGCGGGCCAGCACCGCATCGGTGCGCAGGAAGCTGGTCTGGCGCGCGCTGCCGGCCTGGACGCGGGCATGCTGGAGCACCGCGTCACGGGCGACGTGGGCATGCAGCACGGTGTTGTCCAGATGGGCGGCATCGCCGACGCTGAAGCGGTGCTCGACCACGCCCAGCTGTGCGCCGGCACGCAGTTCGATCAGGTGGCGGTGATGCCAGGCCAGGTCGGTGTCGCCGGCCACGCTGGCGAACACCAGCTGCAGAGGGGCTTCGACCTGCACGCCTTCGTCCACGCGCAGGACCACGCCTTCATCGGCCAGGGCGGCGTTGAGTCGGGCGAAGATTTCTTCGCTGCGCTCGTAACGGCGGCCGAGGAAACGAACGGCGTCCTCACCGTCCGCCAGCGCGGCCGACAGCGGCTGCAGCTGCACGCCGGCCGGCAACGCCTGCACGTCGCTCAGCGCGGCATCCAGGCGACCGTTGACGAACACCAGGCGCGGCGCCGGAATGTCTTCCAGCAGCGCGACGTCCAGGGCCGGGCCCTGCAGCGGTGCCGCGGCGAATGCACGGCGCTCCAGCTGGCGCAGCGAGGTGTACTTCCAGGCTTCGTTGCGGGCGGCCGGCAAGCCATCGCGCAGGGCCGCATCCAGCACTTCGCGGCGCGCATCGCTGCCGCAGAAGGCCTGGGCCATCGAGTCGAGCAGGGCGCTCATCAGACCGCCGCCTCGCGCACCACGCGATCCTTCAGGAAGTCATAGCCGTGCGCTTCCAGCTCCAGCGCCAGTTCCGGGCCACCGCTCTTGACGATGCGGCCGTCGGCCAGCACGTGCACCACGTCCGGCTTGATGTAGTCCAGCAGGCGCTGGTAGTGGGTGATGACCAGGAACGAGCGGTCGGCGCTGCGCAGTGCGTTGACGCCGTCGGCCACGCTCTTCAGTGCGTCGATGTCCAGGCCCGAATCGGTCTCGTCCAGGATCGCCAGCTTCGGCTCCAGCACGGCCAGCTGGAAGATCTCGTTGCGCTTCTTCTCGCCACCGGAGAAGCCTTCGTTGACGCCACGGTGCAGCAGTTCGTCCTTCAGGTGCAGCACGGCCAGCTTCTGGCGCACCAGCTTGAGGAACTGCATGGAATCGAGTTCTTCCTCACCGCGTGCCTTGCGCTGGGCATTCAGTGCCGCGCGCAGGAAGTAGGTGTTGTTCACACCCGGAATTTCCACCGGGTACTGGAACGCCAGGAACAGGCCGGCGGCGGCGCGCGCTTCCGGATCCTGGTCGAGCAGGTCGGTGCCTTCGAACTGCACGCTGCCTTCGGTCACGTCATAGCCGTCGCGGCCTGCCAGGACATTGCCCAGGGTGGACTTGCCGGCGCCGTTGGGGCCCATGATGGCGTGCACCTGGCCGGGCTTCACTTCCAGCGACAGGCCCTTGAGGATTTCCTTGTCGCCGATGCGGGCGTGGAGGTTTTCGATCTTCAGCATGGTCATGACTTGGTAGTTTTCTGGGCTGCGGGGTCGATGCGGACGATCTGCACAGAACCGCCGTCGGACTGCCCGGATTGAGCGGGAAGGGTGGAGAAGATCACGATGATTTCTTCACCGTGTTCTTGCAGGCAGGAGGTTGGAAGCGAGGCCTGCCGGATGGATTCGGCCGCAGCGCGATCCAGGCTGCGGTTACGCGACGTCAGCAACGGCACGATCGAGTCGAAGCTGCCGTCCGCTCGGGCTCGCACCAGCATCGAGAACTCCCCCGGCGTGGAGATGACCGTGCCTGCAGGCAGCGTGACGGGGGTGCTACCCCGCAGGTCTTCAGGCGTGCATGCTGCATTTGCGACGGCCCAGGGCGAAAGGCCCAGCAGGACCAGGGCAGGAAAAGGCGTGCGCATCATCCGACGCTGCCTTCCAGCGAGACTTCCAGCAGCTTCTTGGCTTCCACCGCGAACTCCATCGGCAGTTCGCGGAACACCTGCTTGCAGAAGCCGTCGACGATCATCGACACCGCGTCTTCCTGGCTGATGCCACGAGCGCGGCAGTAGAACAGCTGGTCGTCGGAGATCTTCGAAGTGGTGGCCTCGTGCTCGACCGTGGCGCCCGGGTTCTTCACCTCGATGTAGGGGAAGGTGTGCGCACCGCACTGCTTGCCGATCAGCAGCGAATCACACTGGGTGTAGTTGCGCGCGCCATCGGCGTTGCGGTCGACCCGGACCAGGCCGCGGTAGGTGTTCTGGCCACGGCCAGCGCTGATGCCCTTGCTGATGATCTTGCTCTTGGTGCGCTTGCCGACGTGGATCATCTTGGTGCCGGTGTCGGCCTGCTGGCGGTGATGGGTCAGTGCCACCGAGTGGAACTCACCGACCGAGTCATCGCCCAGCAGCACGCAGGACGGGTACTTCCAGGTGATCGCCGAACCGGTCTCGACCTGGGTCCAGGTGACCTTGCTGCGCGCGCCACGGCATTCGGCACGCTTGGTGACGAAGTTGTAGATGCCGCCGACGCCGTTCTCGTCGCCCGGGTACCAGTTCTGCACCGTGGAGTACTTGATTTCCGCATCTTCCAGCGCGACCAGCTCGACCACGGCGGCGTGCAGCTGGTTCTCATCGCGCATCGGCGCGGTGCAGCCTTCCAGGTAGGACACGTAGGCCTTGTCCTCGCAGATGATCAGCGTGCGCTCGAACTGGCCGGTGTGGCCGGCGTTGATGCGGAAATAGGTGCTCAGCTCCATCGGGCAACGCACGCCCTTGGGGATGAACACGAAGCTGCCATCGGAGAACACCGCCGAATTGAGCGCGGCGAAATAGTTGTCGCCGACCGGCACCACGGTGCCGAGGTACTGCTTGACCAGCTCCGGATGCTCCTTGATCGCCTCGGACATCGAGCAGAACACGATGCCCTTCTCGGCCAGTTCCTTGCGGAAGGTGGTACCGACGGACACCGAGTCGAACACCGCGTCGACCGCCACGCCGGCCAGCTTGGCGCGCTCGTGCAGCGGCACGCCCAGCTTGTCGTAGGTATCCAGCAGTTCCTTCGGCACGTCGTCCAGCGAGGCGTACTTCGGGCCCTTCGGCGCGGAGTAGTAGCTGAGCGCCTGCAGATCGATCGGGGAGATCTGCAGCTTGGCCCAGTTCGGCATCGGCATGGTCAGGAAGTGGCGGTAGGCGTCCAGGCGCCACTGCGTCATCCATTCCGGCTCTTCCTTCTTGGCCGACAGGGCACGGATGGTGTCCTCGTCGAGGCCGGCGGGAAGGGAGTCCGATTCGATGTCCGTGATGAAGCCGGCCGAATACTTGCGGCCGAGCTGCTCGTGGATCTCGCGGTTGGGGGTGTCGTCGCTGGCGACGTTTTCGATGGTTTCGGTGGCCATGGGGGGCTGCCTACGGATCAGGAGACGACGTCGACAGCGATGGTGCGGCGCTGTTCGTCATCGGCAAGGGGGAGAGGGGGCAGGATCTGGGCGAGGGTGACGTCGCGCAGGGCCTCGGAGACCACGTCGTTGATCAGCCGCCAGCTGCTGCGCGCACCGCACTTGGGCGCCATGCCGCACTGGTGGTGGTCGTGGCTGCATTCGGTCAGGGCCAGCGGCCCTTCCATCGCTTCGACCACTTCGAACAGCGAGATCTCGATGGCCGCGCGGGTCAGGCGGTAGCCGCCACGGACGCCACGCAGGCCCTCGACCAGGCCGGCCTGGGCCAGCGGCTTGAGCACCTTGCTGACGGTCGGCGGTTCCAGACCAGTGAATTCGGCCAGTTCGGTGGCACTGAGCACCTCGCCCGGGCGGGCGGCGAGTACGGTCAGTACCACGGTGGCGTAATCGGTGAGTTTGGTGACGCGCAACATGGGGATGCGAGTGGTTCTTAAAGCGGACTGAAATTGTACGCTTTTATTCGCCGCCATCCAAGCCGGGCATTCAGCCGGCGCTGGGGGCCGGGCCGGGAGCACTCACCGGGGCCGATGCCAGGGCGCCAATGCTGAGCCAACGGGATGATTTTCGCAATCACCCGGAATGGGCGAGAATCAACGTTCCTTTCGTTGCAGACCTCCCTTGCCGATGCCCAAGAAGATCCAAGCCCGCAAGTCCGCCATCCACGGCAACGGTGTGTTTTCCGTGGCCCCGATCAAGCAGGGCGAGCGCGTGATCCAGTACAAGGGCCTGCTGCGCAGCCACGGCGACGTCGATGCCGATGACAGCGGCGATGTTGAAAGTGGCCATACCTTCCTGTTCACCCTCAACGACGACTGGGTGATCGATGCCAACTACAAGGGCAACGACGCGCGCTGGATCAACCACAGCTGCGACCCGAACTGCGAGGCGGTGATCGAGGAAGACGAAGACGGCGACAGCCGCGGCGACAAGGTCTTCATCGAGGCGCTGCGCGATATCCAGGCCGGCGAAGAGCTGACCTACAACTACGGCATCACCCTGGCCGAGCGCCATACGGCCAAGCTGAAGAAGATCTGGGAGTGCCGCTGCGGCTCGCCCAAGTGCACCGGCACCATGCTGCAGCCCAAGCGCTGACCCGCAGCGGGTAGTGCCGGCCGCTGGCCGGCACACATGTGAAAAGCGTGCCGGCCAGCGGCCGGCACTACCTTACTTACCCAGCACGCCTGCCGGCACCAGGTTGCCCAGGTTCTGGTTGAAGGTGACCACCAGCTTGCCGTTCTTCACCTGCGCCGACTGCACCTGCAGGGCGCCGAGCAGGCCGGCCACGGCCGGGTCCAGCTTGTAGATCGGTTCGCGCTGGGCGTAGTCGCTCAGCCAGGCATTGAGCAGGCCGCGGGTGCGCGAATCGAGGCGACCGCCCTGGTTGGCCGGGGTGAAGTCATCCACGCTGGGCTGCTGCAGGTGGAAGCCCTGGGTCTGCGCGTCATAGCGCAGGCCGCTGCTGAGCTTCACCGTACCGAGCTTGGCCGGGTTGCCGCCAGCGGTCGCCAGCGCCACATCCATGCCCAGGTTCAGTCGTTCGCCGGCCGGCAGGCTCAGCTGCGGATGGCTCATGGTCAGCGCGATCAGGCCACCCAGCGCATCCTGGGTGCGCGGGAAACTGCCATCGAGGTACTGCTGCACATCGCTGGCGCCGACCGACAGTTCACGGCCGGAAATGGAAGGGGCGGCCTGCGCACCGATCGCCGCGGCGATCAGTACGGTGGAGGCGGCAAGGCGGGTCATCAGGGAACGCAGGCGCATGGCGGTGACCGGTGAATGCGGAATGGATGGAGCAAAGAGTAGCCTTGCCGGCTGAATCGTGCGTGCATGCCGCTGCAACGGTTCAGTCCAGCGTTGGCCGCAGTTGCGCCGACTGGATCTGCCAGGCGCGGCCATCGCTGCTGGGCTGCACCCGGTACCAGCCGCCGAAGCGGAACGTGCCCTGGGTGGTTGCTGCACGGACCTGTACCGGGATCTCCAGCAGCTGTGGTGGCTGGTGACCATCGCGGGCGATCGGCGACCCGGTCGTCAAACGCAGGCTGCGGACGTTCTCCAGCTGGCGCAACGCGGCGTCGTCCGCGCTTCGTGCATCGCGGGGCGGGAAGGTCCAGGCGGCATCGGCGCCTTTGTGGTCACGGTTGAGCAGGGCCATGACATAGCGATTGAGCATCGCGGCCGGGAGCTCGGCTTCGGCCGTGACGGCGGCAAACAGCGGGTCGACCGCGGTGGCTTGCAGTGCGGGCGCTTCGGCCTCTGCACTGGCAGCGGCCGGAGCCGGCGGCTGCGCAGGGGGAGCGGTTGGATCCGGTTGCGCCTCCGGCCGCGAACAGCCGAACAGCACCAGCGGCGCGATCAACAACAGGAACCTGCGCATGCCTGCCTCCTCCCCGAGGCGACGTGAAGGAGGGCAGTGTATCGGCTGCGCCGGTCTCAGCGGGAGGACGGCAGCTGTTCCAGCGCATCCAGCGCCGGCAGTACCTGCGTGGCGATTGCGGCCAGTGCGTGGCCTTCGGTTTCGGCGTGGCGCTGCACGATATCGCGCAGCAGCTGGGTGGCGATCACGACTGTCGCACGCTCATCGCCGCTGAGCCCGGCGGTGCGCGGTGCAGCTTCCAGCAGGCGCATCAGGTCGCGGCTGGCGCGATGCTCCAGTTCGATGGTGCAGCGCCCGGTGCACTGCACCCCGTCCTTTTCGATGGGGGTCACCGAGATCCGGTAGCGGGTGGAGGGGCTGGCCATGAGGGTGTGCTCGCCGTAGCTGTGGAGGATGTGCCCACGATAGGCAAGGCCACGGTCGGCAGCGATGGCCGGCGCTGCACGCAGTGTTCCACCCGGTACGTTCCGTGCGTGCAGAACGCGCGCTCATCCAACGGCGGCGGGCCTGTGCGGGCAATCCGCTGGCTGCGGCAACGCTGTGTTGCGGCCTGCGGTTCGGACAAAAAAAACGGGACGGCCTGAGCCGTCCCGTCGGAATCCGCTTCGGGGCGCGCGCTTACAGCGCAGCGTCCTTCAGCTTCTTCAGCGGACGCACCTTCAGCTTGGTGGTGGCCGGCTTGGCGGCGAACCACTGTTCTTCCTTGGTGAACGGGTTGATGCCCTTGCGCTTCGGCTTGGCCGGCACATTGACGGTGCTGATCTTCAGCAGGCCCGGCAGGGTGAACGAGCCAGCGCCCTTCTTGTGCACCGAGGAGGCGACAGCGCTTTCCAGCGAGGCCAGCACAGCGCGGACGTCCTTGGCGATGACGCCGGAGGCTTCAGCGATGTGTGCAACCAGGCCGGACTTGGTCAGCACTTCCTTGATCGGCTTCGGAGCGGCCGGCTTGGCGGCTGCCTTCGTCGCGACTTTCTTCACTGCCTTCTTCGGGGCAGCCTTCTTAGCGGTCTTTGCCATGGTTTCCTGTTCCGTGAACGGTTGGTTGTTTGGTCGGCGCCGAACCCCGTCGGCAAGCGCAATGTAGGGCAACTCTCGGGCGCCGCCAATAGCCTGGAGTGCGGAAAGTGCATGTTTTTTCATATCCAGGCCGATTCAGTACATGGCCGGTGGTGGGGGCTGGGGGTGCCGCGGTGCGGCCGGCAATGCTCGTCCCGGTAGCGAGGGGATGCGCGAAATCACTGAAAACAAGGGAAAAATGCGCGTTCTGTTGGCGAGGAAGTGTCCACGTGCCTGCGGCCAGGGTGACGTCCGGCGTGCGGCGGAGCGACGCAGGGCTAACGCATGGCGTGCGAGGGTAAACGTTCATCACCGCCACGCAGGAGCAGCACATGGGAATCTCGCGACACGCCACCGCGCACTGGGAAGGCGATCTGAAGTCCGGCAAGGGACAGTTGAGCACGCCGCAGAGTGGCCTGCTGGACAAGACCCGCTATGGCTTCAACAGCCGTTTCGGCGACGAAAAAGGCACCAACCCGGAAGAGCTGATCGCTGCCGCGCACGCCGGCTGTTTCACCATGGCGCTGTCGGCCAAGCTCGGCGAAGCCGGCTTCACCCCGACCTCGCTGGATACCGAGGCCAAGGTCGATCTGTCACTGGAAGGTGGCCCGCAGCTGTCGCAGATCCGGCTGAAAGTGAAGGCCGTGGTGCCGGGCATCGATGCGGGGCAGTTCCGTGCCATTGCCGATGACGCCAAGCAGAACTGCCCGGTGTCCAAGGCGCTGAGCGCGGTGCCGATCAGCCTGGAAGCCGAGCTGGGTTGAGGTCGGTAGCGCCGGGCCATGCCCGGCGAGCGCAGCGGAAAGACGCCGGGCATGGCCCGGCGCTACCACGCCGTACGGGATCACCAATCAATGGTGCCGGCAATCACTGTCTGCACCTGGCCACCGGACCAGACTTCCCCGTCTTCATCGACGAAGAGGGTCAAGCGCGCGTCGTGGCCGACTTCGCGACCCTGGCTGACTTCGAACGGTGCACCGCCACGGGGCAGGGCATCGCGCAGGTCCAGCCACGCGGCAAGCACGGCGTTGGCGGCACCGGAGGCGGCGTCCTCGAAGCGGCGTCCATTGCCGACGAAGGCGCGCACCGCGAGGTCGAAGCCCTCGCTGCCATCGCTGAAGGCATAGGCAAACACGCCCATGCTGTCGGTGGATTCGGCCAACTCGGCGACCGCGTCCCAGTCCGGACGGAGGGCACGCAATGCGGCCTCATCGGCCACCTGCACCACCCACCAGCTACGCCCGCCCTGCATGCGTGCCGGCGGCAGCGTGCCCAGCGGCCAGCCCTTCAGGGCCGGCTGCAGGCGTGGATCGGTGGCCTCGGCGGTCTCGGCCAGCTGCGCGCGCGGGGTGCGGATGGCGATGCGCTGCTGCGCAGCCTCGCCACTGACGCGTAGCGGCAGCACGCCGGCAATGCCGTCCTGCACCAGCATGCCGTCGACCGGCGCGGCTAGGCCGGCCTGCAGTACCGCATGCGCGGTGCCGACGCTGGGGTGGCCGGCGAACGGCACTTCCTTCTGCGGGCTGAACATGCGCAGCCGATAGCTGGCGCCGGCCGCCTCCGGCGGGAACACGAAGGTGGTTTCCGGCAGGCGCGTCCAGCGCGCGATGGCCTGCATGCTGGCGTCGTCCAGGCCTTCGGCATCGAGTACCACGGCCAGCGGATTACCCGCGCCGGGGCGCGGCGAGAACACATCCAGCTGCAGGAAACGGCGGCTAGTCATCGGGGCGAAACTCCAGGAATGAAGGGGGATACGGTAGCGCGGGGCCATGCCCCGCGAGCGCGCAGCGCGGCAAGGCCGACGGGCCTGGCCCGGCGCTACCAGCGGATGTTGCCGTCGATGACTGGCTGCACCTGGCCGCCGATCCACACCGTGCCCTCTGCATCGACTTCTACCTGCACTCGGCCATCGCGGCCGACTTCGCGGCCCTGGCTGGCCACATAAGTGCCGACGCGGCCGGGCAGGGCACTGCGTTGCCGCAGCCAGGCGCCGATCAGGGCGTTGGCGCTGCCGGTCACCGGATCCTCCGGCACGCTGGCCGCATCGGCGGGGCAGAACGCGCGCACCACGCGGGAATGGTCGGTGCCGGCTTCATCAGCGAACACGGCCACGCCGGTTGCGTCGGTGGCCAGGCTCCAGTCACGCAGGGCGGCCATGTCCGGCACCAGGTTGCGTACGGTGGTGGCATCGCGCAGCGGCAGCAGCCACCAGCGCGCGCCGTTGTCCCAAAGTTCCGGCGCATGCCCGTTGGCGGCGAGGGCCAGCAGCGCTTCGGGTACCCCGTTGGCTGTCGTCGCCCGTTGCCGCGCCGGCGGGCTGGCCAGCTGGACCTGCAGCGCCTCAGCCGGGCCGCTCACCCGTACCGGCAGCAACCCTGCGGCGCACTGCTGTACCAGCGCACCCTCGCGCGGCTGGGCCAGGCCGCAGGTCACCGCCGTCCAGGCCGCGCCAACACTGGGGTGGCCGGCGAAGGCCAGTTCACGGGTCGGGGTGAAGATGCGGATGTGATAGTCGGCACCGGGCGCGCTGGGGCGCAGGAAGAACACCGTCTCGGACAGGTTCAGCCAGGCCGCCAGGGCCTGCATCTGCTCGCCGGAGAGATCGTCGGCGTCCAGCACGGCACCCAGTGGGTTGCCGGTACCGGGGCGGGGGGCGAAGACATCGAGCTGCAGGTAACGGAGGACGGCCATCTACGGGGATATTGCGCTTAGAATCAAAGGTTCCGCCCCCGAGGGCGGCTTCCCCACATTCTACATAGCCAATCCATGTCAGCTTCCCCCCTTGTCGATCGTTGGATCGTACTGAAGTTCGGCGGCACCTCGGTGTCGCGTCGTCACCGCTGGGACACGATCGGGAAGCTGGCGAAAAAACGCGCGGAAGAGACCGGCTCGCGCGTGCTGGTGGTGGTTTCGGCGCTGTCCGGGGTCACCAACGAACTGACCGCGATTGCCGATGGCGCGCCGGACAGCCGTGATCGCGTGGCCGCGCTGGTCGAGCGCCACCAGGGCTTCCTGCAGGAACTGGAGCTGGGCGCCGAGGTGCTGGCCGAACGACTGGCCGTGCTGCAGGGCCTGCTCGATGACCCGCGTGCCGCTGCTCGTCCGCTGGACTGGCAGGCTGAAGTACTGGGCCAGGGCGAACTGCTGTCCTCCAGCCTGGGTGCGGCCTATCTGCGTGCCAGCGGCCTGGATTTCGGCTGGATGGATGCCCGCCAGTGGCTGGATGCACTGCCGCCACAGCCGAATCAGAGCGACTGGTCGCAGCGCCTGTCGGTGAATTGCCAATGGCGTGCCGATGCCGCCTGGGCGCAGCGCTTCCGCGCGCAGCCGACCCGGCTGCTGATCACCCAGGGCTTCATCTCGCGCCACGCCGACGGCGGCACCGCCATCCTCGGCCGTGGTGGTTCGGATACCTCGGCGGCGTACTTCGGTGCGCTGCTCGGCGCCAGCCGCGTGGAGATCTGGACCGACGTGCCGGGCATGTTCAGCGCCAATCCCAAGGACGTTCCGGACGCGCGGCTGCTGACCCGGCTGGACTATTACGAAGCGCAGGAAATCGCCACCACCGGTGCCAAGGTGCTGCACCCGCGTTCGATCAAGCCGTGCCGTGATGCCGGCGTGCCGATGGCCATTCTCGATACCGAGCGCCCGGAACTGCCGGGCACCAGCATCGACGGCAATGCCGCACCAGTGCCGGGGGTGAAGGCGATCAGCCGCCGCAACGGCATCGTGCTGGTGTCGATGGAAGGCATCGGCATGTGGCAGCAGGTCGGCTTCCTGGCCGACGTGTTCAATCTGTTCAAGAAGCATGGCCTGTCGGTGGACCTGATTGGTTCGGCCGAGACCAACGTCACCGTATCGCTGGATCCGTCCGAGAACCTGGTCAACACCGATGTGCTGGCCGCGCTGTCGGCCGATCTGTCGCAGATCTGCAAGGTGAAGGTGATCGTGCCGTGCGCGGCGATCACCCTGGTCGGCCTCGGCATGCGCTCGCTGCTGCACAAGCTGTCGGACGTGTGGGCGACCTTCGGCCGCGAACGCGTGCACATGATCTCGCAGTCGTCCAACGACCTGAACCTGACCTTCGTCATCGACGAAGCCGATGCCGATGGCCTGCTGCCGATCCTGCACGCCGAGCTGATCGACAGTGGCGCGATGCCGGTGGAAGAGACCGAAGTGTTCGGCCCGCGCTGGCGTGAGATTGCCGGTACGGTGCGCCCGCGTGGTACGCCGTGGTGGCGTGGCCAGCGTGCGCACCTGCTGCAGCTGGCCGATGCCGGTACGCCGCGCTACGTCTACCATCTGCCGACCGTACGTGCCCGTGCCCGTGCGCTGGCGGCAATCAAGCCGATCGACCAGCGCTACTACGCGATCAAGGCCAACAGCCATCCGGCCATCCTGCAGCTGCTGGAAGCCGAGGGCTTTGGACTGGAGTGCGTATCGCATGGCGAACTGAAGCACGTGTTCCAGCATCTGCCGGAACTGTCGCCCAAGCGCGTGCTGTTCACCCCCAGCTTCTGCCCGCGCGAGGAATACGAAGCGGCATTCGCGCTGGGCGTGACCGTCACCGTCGACAATGTCGAAGCCCTGCAGCGCTGGCCGGACCTGTTCCGCAACCGTGAACTGTGGCTGCGCGTCGATCTGGGTCGTGGCGAGGGCCACCACGCCAAGGTGCGTACCGGCGGCAAGGATTCCAAGTTCGGCCTGCCGATTGCCCGCGTCGACGAGTTCGTGCGCGCGGCTACCGAACTGGGCACCCGCGTGGTCGGCCTGCATGCGCACCTGGGCAGCGGCGTGGAAACCGCGCAGCACTGGCGCCTGATGTGCGATGAGCTGGCCGGTTTCGCCCGCCGCATCGGCAGCGTGCAGACCATCGACATCGGTGGTGGCCTTCCAATTCCGTACAGCGACGAAGACGAGCCGTTCGACCTGGATGCCTGGGCCGAGGGCCTGGCCGAGGTCAAGGCGCTGCATCCGGCGTTCCGCCTGGCGATCGAACCGGGCCGCTTCCTGGTGGCGGAATCCGGCGTGCTGCTGACCCATGCCACCCAGGTGGTGGAGAAGGATGGCGTACGCCGGGTCGGCCTGGATGCGGGCATGAACACCCTGATGCGCCCGGCGCTGTACGACGCCTGGCATGACATCGAGAACCTCAGCCGCCAGGGCGGCTACGCCGAGGCCGCCTTCGATGTGGTCGGCCCGATCTGCGAATCCAGTGATGTGTTCGGCAAGCGCCGCAAGCTGCCGGTGTCGACCGCGCCGGACGATGTGATGCTGATTGCCGATGCCGGTGCCTACGGCTACGTGATGTCCAACACCTACAACCAGCGGGCGATGCCGCGCGAAGACGTGATCGAGTGATCGCTGCCTTCCGCGCTCTGCACCCGCCCACCGACACCTCCCGCGCCTGCGCGCGGGCAGGTGCCTGACCGGATACACCATGACTGCTTTCGACAAACACCAGGTTTCCCGCTTCCGCTTCGTCCGCTGCGAGTTCGCTGCGGACACCGGTGTGGCCAAGCTGGTCTACGCCTTCGATGATGGCCCGGAGATGGTGGAAACCATCACCGTGCCGGGCGCCCCGTTCGTGCTGGATCAGGCGCGCACCGCCGCCGTGCAGCGCGCGCTGCAGCTGCTGCACCTGATCGCCGGTGTCAGCTACTACAAGGCGGGCGTGCCGGAGACGGTCAGCATCGACAGCTACGCCATCGATGCCGATACCGCTGCCCTGGTGGAGACGGTCTACCTCAACGGTCTGGGCGAGTTCGCCTACCGCAACGGCCTGAACCTGCGCGGTCGCTTCCGCCTGCCGGTGCAGGGCGAGGCAGTGCCGGCGCCCGTGCTGGGCCTGCAGCCGCACGCGCTGGTGGCCATCGGCGGCGGCAAGGATTCGCTGGTCAGCATCGAAGCCCTGCGCCGTGCCGGCGTGGACGAGACAGTGACCTGGATCGGTGGCTCGCAGCTGATCCGTGCCTGCGCCGAACGCACCGGCCTGCCGACGCTGAACCTGGGCCGCGCGCTGGCGCCGGAGTTGTTCGAACTCAACCGCCAGGGCGCCTGGAACGGCCATATCCCGGTCACTGCGGTGAACTCGGCGATCATGGTGCTGGCCGCGCTGCTGCAGGGCGTGGACCAGGTGGTGTTCTCCAACGAACGTTCGGCCAGCTACGGCAGCCAGATTCCGGGCACCGGCGAAGTGAACCACCAGTGGTCCAAAGGCTGGGCGTTCGAGCAGGCGTTCGGCAGCCATGTGCAGAGGCAGGTGGCCGCCGATCTGCAGTACTACTCGCTGCTGCGGCCGATGTCCGAGCTGGCGGTTGCGCGCCAGTTCGCCAAGACCGATTTCTACGACGCGCACTTCTCCAGCTGCAATCGCAACTTCCACATCCTCGGCGAGCGCCCGGTGAACCGCTGGTGCGGCGTCTGCCCGAAGTGCCATTTCGTGTTCCTGGCGCTGGCCCCGTTCATGCCCAAGACGCGCCTGGTGCGCATCTTCGGCCGCAACCTGCTGGATGACATCGAGCAGGCCGGCGGCTTCGATGCGCTGCTGGAGTTCCAGGACCACAAGCCGTTCGAGTGCGTGGGCGAAGGCCGCGAATCGCGTGCAGCGATGGCAACCCTGGCACAGCGCGCCGAGTGGAAGGAAGACGTGCTGGTGAAGCGCTTCTGCAATGAGATCCAGCCGCAGCTGGATGCCACCGAACTGGAACTGGCACCGCTGCTGCAGCTGCAGGGCGAGCACCGTATTCCGGCTGCGCTGTGGGAACGGGTACGTGAAGATTTCGAAGTTTGAAGGAAAGCGTGTTGCGCTGTGGGGCTGGGGCCGTGAGGGCCGTGCCGCGTTTGCGGTGCTGCATTCGCGCCTGCCCACGCTTGGCCTGAGCCTGTTCTGTCCAGCTGCCGAAGTCGAGGCAGCGCGTGCGGAAACACACGGTGCGCTGGACGTCCGTGGTGAGCCGTCGGCCGAGACGCTGGCTGCCTTCGATGTGGTGATCAAGTCGCCGGGCATCAGCCCTTACCAGCCAATCGCGCTGGCCGCCGCCGCGCAGGGCACCACCTTCATCGGTGGCACTGCGCTGTGGTTTGCCGAACATGCGAGTGCCGATGGCATCGTGCACGACACCGTGTGCGTGACCGGCACCAAGGGCAAGAGCACCACCACCGCGCTGGTCGCACACCTGCTGCGTGCGGCCGGCCACCGTACGGGCCTGGTCGGCAACATCGGCCTGCCGCTGCTGGAAGTGCTGGACCCGCAGCCCGCGCCCGAGTACTGGGCGGTGGAACTGTCCAGCTACCAGACCGGCGAAGTGGCGCGCAGTGGCGCCCGCCCGCAGGTGGCGGTGGTGCTGAACCTGTTCCCGGAACACCTGGACTGGCATGGCAGCGAACAGCGTTACATCGAGGACAAGCTGCAGCTGGTGACTGAAGCCGCACCGCGCATCGCCGTGCTCAACGCCGCCGATCCGCATCTGGCCGCGCTGTCGCTGCCTGATAGCAAGGTGATCTGGTTCAACCAGCCGCAGGGCTGGCATATGCGCGGTGACATCGTGCATCGCGGTGAGCAGGCCGTGTTCGACACCCGCAACACACCGCTGCCGGGCCGCCACAACCGCGGCAACCTGTGCGCGGTACTGGCCGCGCTGGAAGCACTGGGCCTGGATGCGGTGGCGCTGGCACCGGCGGTGCAGGATTTCCGCCCGCTGCCGAACCGCCTGCAGCGCATCGGCGCGGCCGAAGGCCTGACCTACGTCAACGATTCGATCAGCACCACGCCGCATGCCAGCCTGGCCGCGCTGGAGTGTTTCGCCGGGCAGCGCATCGCGCTGCTGGTGGGCGGGCACGACCGTGGCTTGGACTGGACCGATTTCATGCAGCACATGGCGCACGACGTGCCGCCGGTGGAGATCGTGACCATGGGCAGCAATGGCCCGCGCATCCACGCGATGCTGCAGCCGCTGGCCGATGCCGGTCGCTTCGGCCTGCACGCTGCGGGCGATCTGCCGGAGGCGATGGCCTTGGCGCGTGCGGCGCTGGGTTCTGAGGGCGGGGTGATATTGCTGTCGCCTGGCGCACCGAGTTTCGGTGCGTACCGTGACTACGTGGCGCGTGGCCGCCACTTCGCCGAGCTGGCCGGCTTCGATCCGGACAGCATCAGCGCGATTCCGGGTCTGGGCATCGCCTGATCTGCCGGATCGGGGTCGGATTCCTTTCCGCAGGAAAGGGCTCTGACCCCAGTGGGATCCTGTGCATCCCATCCACGCATGGCGTGAATCTACTGTCGAGCCGAGCCCACGCTCGGCTGGGTTTCAATCCTCGTCCTGGTCGATGAACGCGTAATCGCGATCGATCAGCTGCTGCAGATACGCATCGAAGCTGGGTGCGATCACTGCATAGCTGTCCGGATCGTGCAGGTAGCGCACCACCTGGCCGACTGTGCCGCCCGGCGCCGGATCGAAATCCAGGTACAGCATCGAGGTGCCGCCGTTGTTCATGCAGTGCGAGAAGCACAGGCGGCGGTTCATCGGAAGATCGGCGTCGATGCCTTCACCCAGAATCTCCGGCTCGTCATCCAGCCACTCTTCGTAGATGGAACGGATGCTGTCGTCCCACTGCCGCTGGTCCTCGAAGACCTGCGCCACCGAACGCAGGTAGTACGGATAGCCACCGCCCTCCACGTCCGAGCCGAGCATCAGCACGCAGACCTCCCCACCGGGGTACTCGCGGAAGTGCGTGCCATTCACGCGCGACAGCAACGCGACCAGACTGTCCGGCACCTGCGGCCACTGCGCACGCAGGCGCTGCAGGTCTTCGGCGCTGGCGCCCTGCACGTGGGCCCACTGCGGGGCATCGTCGGCAGGCAGGCGTGGAATCAGGCCAGACAGAAAGCGATCAACCAGGTTCATGCGAAAAAAGGGGACGGAGGGGATTAAGTCGTATCCAACCACACCTGCGTCACGTCGCCAATGCAGAATGCGACGCGGGAGGGGCGAATACGGCTTAATCCCCTCCGTCCCTTTTTTTCGGAGCAGGCGCATGAATCGTTGGCGATGCGGCGTGGCGATGGTACTGGGGCTGGCAGCGATGCCGGCGTGGGCGGCGATGAAGACGCAGCCGGTGGAGTGGAAGCACCAGGGCACGACCTTTAGCGGCGTGCTGGTCTATGACGATGGCGAGCACGACAAGCGCCCGGGTCTGGTGATGGTGCCGAACTGGAAGGGCGTGAATGAATCGGCCATCGAGAAGGCCAAGCAGCTGGCTGGCGATGACTACGTGGTGCTGGTGGCCGATGTGTACGGCAAGGGCGTGCGGCCCAAGACCGATGCCGAGGCTGGCCCGGTGGCGACCAAGCTGCGCAACGACCGGCCGCTGCTGCGTGCGCGTGCGCTGGAGGCGGTGAACGTGCTCAAGGCGCAGGCCGGCAAGGCGCCGGTTGATGCCAGCCGGATCGGTGCGGTCGGCTTCTGCTTCGGGGGGACCACGGTGCTGGAGCTGGCCCGTGCCGGTGCGCCACTGGCAGGCGTGGTCAGCCTGCATGGCGGGCTGGGTTCGCCGCTGCCGGCCCAGGCCGGTGGCACGCACCCGTCGGTGCTGGTGCTCAATGGCGCCGATGACAAGAGCGTGAGCGCCGAGGACATCGCCGGTTTCCAGAAGGAAATGAACGCGGCCAAGGTCGATTGGGAATTCACCAACTACAGCGGGGCAGTGCACTGCTTCGCCGAGCGTGATGCCAACAGTCCGCCGGGCTGCCAGTACAACGAACGGGCGGCCAAGCGCGCGTGGAAGGCGCTGGATGAGTTCTTCGAGGAGCGCTTCATGTAGAGCCGAGCCATGCTCGGCTGTGAAAGGTGTGCCGACCAACGGTCGGCACCTACCGATGTTTCAGTGCCGACCAACTGTCGGCACCTACCGGTCATTGTGGGTGCCGACCGTTGGTCGGCACGCCTTCACCCGTCAATGCGAACGCTGCACCGCGTAGCGGGCCAGGCCGCGCAGGGCGGCCACGGCATCATTGTCGCCCAGGCCGTCCAGCGCGCGCTCGGCGGCTTCGGCATATTCCTCGGCACGCGCACGGCTGTACTCCAGGCCGCCGGTGGCGCGGATTGCGGCCAGCACTTCCGGCATCGCCGAGGCATCACCGTCCTGCACGATGGTGCGCAGGCGCTCGCGGGTGGCGTCGTTGGAGTGGGCCATCGCGTGGATCAGCGGCAGCGTCGCCTTGCCCTCGGCGAGGTCGTCGCCCAGGTTCTTGCCCAGTTCCTCGGCGTTGGCCGAATAGTCCAGCACGTCGTCGGCGATCTGGAACGCGTAGCCCAGGTGCATGCCGTAGTCGAACAGGGCCTGCTGGGTGGCTTCGTCCACGCCGCTGGCCAGTGCGCCCAGGCGGGTGCCGGCAGCGAACAGCACCGCGGTCTTGCGCTCGATCACGCGCAGGTAGGCGGCTTCGTCGGTATCCGGGTTGTGCACGTGCAGCAGCTGCAGCACTTCACCCTCGGCGATGCGGTTGGTGGCATCGGCCAGGATCTGCATCACCGACATGCGCTCCAGCTCGACCATCAACTGGAAGCTGCGCGAGTACAGGAAGTCGCCGACCAGCACGCTGGGCGCGTTGCCCCACAGTGCGTTGGCGGTGCTGCGGCCACGGCGCAGGCTGGATTCGTCCACCACATCGTCGTGCAGCAGGGTGGAGGTGTGGATGAACTCGATGATCGCTGCCAGCTGGTGGTGCTCGGGGCCGACGTTGCCGACCGCGCGGCCGGCCAGCATCACCAGCATCGGGCGCAGGCGCTTGCCGCCGGCGGAGATGATGTGGTCGGCGATCTGGTTGATCAGCACGACGTCCGAGGACAGCCGGCGCCGGATCAGGGCGTCGACGGCGGCCATGTCGGCCGCGGCAAGCGACTGGATCTGGGGCAGGCCCAGGGCGGGACGGGTGTCTTCGGTGATGGTCATGCGATCAGGCTTTCAGGCTCACCACTGATTATAGGCGCTGCCCGTGAATTCGGGCGCAAACCGGGCGGGCCGACGTCCTCGGCCCGGCCACGGCTGCCGCCCGCGTGAATACGTATGCAGGTTGCGCCAAGCCCGGGGACCCACCGCTAAGCTTGCGGCATCAGGATTTCGGCCCGCTCCCGGCGGGTCCCGCACGCCCGGAGGGGGGCTGTCGATGTCGCACTATCCATGGTGGCGCGGAGCCGTCATCTACCAGATCTACCCGCGCAGTTTCCTCGACGCCAACGGCGACGGGGTAGGCGACCTGCCCGGCATCATCCAGCGCCTGGATCACATCGCCGCGCTGGGCGTGGACGCGATCTGGATCTCGCCGTTCTTCAAATCGCCGATGGCCGACTTCGGCTATGACATCGCCGATTACCGCGACGTCGACCCGCTGTTCGGCAGCCTGGACGACTTCGACCGCCTGCTGGCCAAGGCCCACGGGCTGGGCCTGAAGGTGATGATCGACCAGGTGCTGAGCCACACCTCGATCGAGCACGCCTGGTTCCGCGAGAGCCGCCAGGACCGCAGCAACCCGAAGGCGGACTGGTACGTCTGGGCCGACCCGCGCGAGGACGGCACCCCGCCCAACAACTGGCTGTCGCTGTTCGGCGGCGGCGCCTGGCAGTGGGAGCCGCGCCGCGAGCAGTACTACCTGCACAACTTCCTGGTGGACCAGCCGGACCTGAACTTCCATCACCCGGACGTGCAGCGGGCGACCCTGGACAACGTGCGCTTCTGGCTGGACCGCGGCGTGGACGGCTTCCGCCTGGATGCGATCAACTTCTGCTTCCACGACGCGCAGCTGCGCGACAACCCGGCCAAACCGGCCGACAAGCGGGTAGGGCGCGGCTTCAGCGCGGACAACCCGTACGCCTACCAGTACCACTACTACAACAACACCCAGCCGGAGAACCTGCCGTTGCTGGAGCGCCTGCGCGCGCTGCTGGATGAGTACCCGGGCGCGGTCAGCCTGGGCGAAATCTCCTCGGAGGACTCGCTGGCCACCACCGCCGAGTACACCCGGGATGGCCGCCTGCACATGGGCTACAGCTTCGAGCTGCTGGTGGACGATTACAGCGCGGCCTACATCCGCGACACGGTCTCGCGGCTGGAAGCGGCAATGACCGAAGGCTGGCCGTGCTGGGCGGTTTCGAATCACGATGTGGAGCGGGCGGTCAGCCGCTGGGGCGGCCACCCGACTGATCCCCGCCTGGCGCGGATGCTGGTGGCGATGCTGTGCTCGCTGCGCGGTTCGGTCTGCCTGTACCAGGGCGAGGAACTGGGCCTGGCTGAGGCCGAGGTACCGTTCGAGGCCCTGCAGGATCCCTATGGCATCACCTTCTGGCCCAACTTCAAGGGCCGCGACGGCTGCCGTACTCCGCTGCCGTGGACCGATGCGCCGCTGGCCGGGTTCACCTCGGGCCAGCCGTGGTTGCCGATCCCGGCCGAGCACCGGGCGGCGGCAGTGGCCGTGCAGGAGCGGGATCCGCACTCGGTGCTGGCCGCGTTCCGGGCGTTCCTGGGCTGGCGGCATACCCAGCCGGCGCTCCTGCATGGCAGCATCCGATTCATCGAAAGCGCCGAGCCAGTGCTGCTGTTCGAGCGTATGCTTGCAGATGAAACCCTCCTGCTGGCCTTCAACCTGTCGGCCGAGGCGGTGAGTCATCCGCTGCCGCCGGGCAACTGGCAGCAGGTGGCGGTGCCGGGCCCGGATGCGGGCACGGTGCAGGGCAATGAACTCCAGCTGCCGCCGCGTGCGGTGTATTGCGCACGTCGCAGCTGACCGTTTTCTCCGGTGGCGGTACTTGCGGGGACGGGGCCGAAGCGCCCCGTCCCTTTTTTGTGGGTGAGCTTCCGGCGAAAGGCATCTACGCACGGCGCGGATCTATTGTCGGCATGCGCGCAAAAGAAAACCCGCTGCCTGCGCAACGGGTTTCCGGTCCTGCTCCCTTTGTGTTGCCGGCCAGCGGCCGGCACTACCGGGTCCGGGTCGCCGGGCATGGCCCGGCGCTTCCTCAGAACTTGTAGTTCACGCCCAGCATGTAGGTGCGGCCCCACTCGATGTACTCCAGCGGGCGGTCCTTGCTGCCGGCGTAGGTACGGTACGGCTCGTTGGTCAGGTTGCTTCCCTGCAGCAGCAGGGTCAGGCCGCGCAGGGTGCTGCTGTCGCTGAAGGTGTAGCTGAGCTGTGCATCGGTCACGTTCTCGCCGACCACGTAGCGCAGGCTGCGGTTGCCGTTGAAGTTGCCGATCTCGCCGATGAAGTCCGAACGGCGGCGCTGGCTCACGCGTGCTTCAAAGCCACTGCGCTCGTAGTAGGCGGTGAAATTGTAGACGCGCTTGGACAGGCCCGGCAGGCTGATCGGATCGTTGCCCACGCTGGAAGCGCTTTCCGGGTCCAGGATGGTGATGTCGCTCTTGTTGAAGGTCGCGCTGGCCTGCACGCCGAAGCCACGCAGGCTGTCGGTCAGCATCTCCAGCGGGAACGATGCGGTCAGTTCCAGGCCCTTCAGCGTGCCACCCTTGCCGTTCTGTGGGGCGGAGAAGGTGCCGGTGGTCAGCACCGGCGTGGTCATGCCAGGCGGCGGTACATAGCTGCCCAGCAGTGCGGTGAAGTCGTAGTTGTCCACCGACTGCGTGTAGACGTAGCTCTTCAGGTCCTTGTAGAAGATCGCTGCGGCCACGTAGGCCTTCTCGCCGAAGTACTTCTCGTAGGACAGGTCCAGCGCGGTGGCACGCCACGGATCCAGCAACGGATTGCCGCCGCTGCCACCGGGGCGGCCGGTGCCGGTATCCACGCCGAATTCGAGGCCGGCGCGCATCTGGTCCACACGCGGGCGTGCGACCTGCTTGGCGGCAGCGAAGCGCAGCGTCTGCTGGTGCGGGAACATGAAGGCCAGGTTCAAGCTCGGCAGCCAATCGTTGTAGGTGCGGCCGTTCGAATACGGCTGCACGTTGTTGCCGGCTGCCTGCGAGCTGTCCCAGTAGCGCGAGTCCGAGCTCTGGTCGGTGTGCTGCATCTGCACGCCGATGTTGCCGCGCACGCCGACCACGCCGATGTCGGTGTTGATGTTCAGGCGCGCCCAGGCGGTGGTGATCTTCTCCTGCACCGTCCACGACTTGGGAATCAGGTAGTCCAGGTTGTCGACCGGGTTGAAGGTCATGTAACGGCCCACCGCGGCCGGCACGTTCCAGGCCGGGATGTAGCCGATGCCGGCGAAGCCGAGGTTCACCGGACGGTACTGCAGGTCCGAGGCGATGTTGGCATCGCCCTGCGCGCCGAGCAGGATGTTGCCTTCGGACTGGGTCTTCACCTTGCGGCGGTCGGCGTAGTTGACGCCGATGTCGAGGTCCGGTGCCCACGAGGCGATGGCGTCGGGCAGGGCGATGGTCGCGGCCAGCTTGCCACCCTTCAGGCGGTCTTCGACCTTCGGTACCTTGCCGTAGCCGGAGCCGTAGATGGTGTTGGTCAGGAACAGCGCATCCGGGTTGGAGTAGTTCAGGCCTGGGCTGATGTGCGAGAAACCATTCTGGCGGAACTGCACGCCGACCGTATCCAGCTGCGGCATCGGGGTCAGCTGCAGGTTGTTTTCCAGGTTCAGCTCGTCGCGGGTGGCCTTGGAGTAGTTCAGGTCGGCGACCAGCTTCACGCCGCTGAAGTTGAACTCATTGTTCCAGCCGAACGCGTCGATCTTGTCCTTGCGCTTGTTGTACATGCCGCGCACCAGCGGATACACGCCGCTGGCGGTGCCGCCGGTAAACGAGCCGTTGCCATTGACCTGCGGGTTGCTGACCAGCAGGCCCGGGGTGTAGTTGCCGTTGTAGTTGCTGAGATTCAGCTCGAACTGATTGGCGGTATCGATCTGCTCGGCTTCGGTGTGGAACGCATCGAAGGTGCTGGTCCAGCTGTTGTTCGGCCGGAACTGGATGGTGGCCATCACGCCGTCGCGCTTGTTGTTGCCGGTGCGGCGCAGTGCCTTGATGCCATCGGAGAAGTAGGTGCCCGCAGCGACGCCCGGGCGGTTGCCCTTGTCGGTGTGCTCGGTGGTCCACGGCTCATACAGGCCAACCTGGTTTTCCTGGATCGGCATGTCGCTGTGTGCGTAGCCGATGGCGATGCCCAGGGTCTTGTCCAGGAACTGATCGATGTAGCTGGCGCTGAAGCGGTTGCCGTACGGATCGACGTTGGCGGCGCGGCCCAATGAACTCTTCTGGTAGCGGCCGCTGACTGCGATCACGCGCTCGCCGAAGCTGAGCGGGCGTGCGGTCTGCATGTCGATGGTGCCCGACAGGCCCTGGCCGACCAGCGCCGCGTCCGGGGTCTTGTACACGGTCACGCCGTTGACCAGCTCGGACGGGTACTGGTCGAATTCGACGCCGCGGTTGTCGCCGGTGCTGACCACTTCACGGCCATTGAGCAGGGTGGTGGCGAAGTCGGGCGACAGGCCACGCACACTGATCACCTGCGCACGGCCGGCCACGCGCTGGGCAGCCAGGCCGGGCAGGCGCGAGATGGATTCGGCGATGCTGACGTCGGGCAGTTTGCCGATGTCTTCGGCGGAGATCGCTTCGACCACCGAGGTGGCGTCCTGCTTGATCGCGATTGCGTTCTCGATGCCGCGGCGGATGCCGGTGACCTGCACCGTATCCAGGTTGGTGGCGGCGGTGGCGGCCGGCGTGGTGGTGCTCTGCGTGGACTGTGCCGACGCCAGCGTCGGCGCCAGGACAACGGCCAGCGCGATGCTCAGCGCGCTGCGCTTGTGGTTCAACATTTTCCCCTCCCAGGCAATGTTGCAGATCGATTCGTGAACGTCCCGGAGTGACCGTGGACGTGCGACGCGGTGGCCGCTGTCGTCGCCGCTATGGTAGGCAGCGCGTTCTTCGCGGGAATCACCCTGCATACGTATTCAATGGCGTTTGCAGGGATGTAATCGCTTTCAGGTTCTGTTTGCGGTAGTGCCGGCCGCTGGCCGGCAATCGCGTTCACCGGGTTGCCGTCCAGCGGCCGGCACTACCGCGGCATTCAAAGCGGCGTGAAACGAATGGCCTGCCCACCCCCCGGTGCCAGCACCAGCGTCAGCACGTCGGCGCTGGTCACCTCTCGGGTTTCGCGCGCGAATGCGAAGGGATTGCTGCGGAAATCCGCGCCCTCGCCATCGCGGTAGATCTCGGCGCGGTAGCGCACGCCCGGTTCCAGGAAGCCCAGCGACACCGGCAGCACACGGCCGTGCTCGTCGGTGATGCTGCCGAGGAACCAGTCGCGGCTGTTGCGGTCGCGGCGCACGATCGTCACGTAGTCGCCCACTTCGCCATCGAGCACGCGGCTCTGCTCCCAGTCCACCGCGACGTCTTCGATGAAACGGAATGCCTCGCGATGCTGCAGGTAGTGCTCGGGCAGGTCGGCGGCCATCTGGATCGGGCTGTACAGCACCACGTACAGCGCCAGCTGGCGTGCCAGCGTGCTGGGAATGGCCTGGCCGTGGCGGCCCTTCAAGCTGAGGATGCCGGGGGTGTAATCCATCGGCCCGGCCAGCATGCGGGTGAACACCAGATTGACCTCATGTTCCGGCGGGTTCGGCGGCTGGCCCCAGGCGTTGTACTCCATGCCGCGTGCGCCTTCGCGCGAGATCCAGTTGGGATAGGTGCGGCGTAGGCCGGTGTCCTTGATCGGCTCATGCGGGTTGACTGACAGGTGCCGGCGCGCGGCTTCCTGCACTACCTTCAGATGGTGGTGGGCCATGAACTGCCCGTCATGCCACTCGCGCCACAGGGGGCCACCGGCGGGATCGCGGCGGTCGACCTGGCCGTCATCGCAGACGTAGCCGGTCTTGAACTGGTCCACGCCCAGCCGTGCGTACAGGTCCAGCGCAGCCCCCAGCTGCTCCTCGTAGTGCTCGATGGCGCAGCCGGTTTCGTGGTGGCCGATCAGGTGCACGCCCTTCTTCAGGCCGTAGGCGGACAGCGCCTCGATATCGAAATCGGGCGTGGCGCGGGTGAAGTCGAAGTCGTAGCCGTTGCCGACCCAGTTGCCGTCCCAGCCCGGGTTCCAGCCTTCCACAAGCACGCCACGGAAGCCGTGCGCGGCGGCGAAGTCGATCACCTTCTTCGTCTTCGCGGTGGTCGCCGCATGCGTCGGCCCGGTCGCCCAGCTCTCGTTGTCCAGGTGCATCGACCACCACACGCCCAGGTACTTGGCCGGCTTCACCCAGCTCACATCGCCCAGCGCGTTGGGTTCGTTGAGGTTGAGGATCAGGTCCGATTCGACCAGGCCCCCGGCACGGTCGGCGATCTGCAGCGTGCGCCACGGCGTGGCGAAGGGCAGGGTGCGGCGCACCTTCCAGCCTTCGGCCGAAGGCGACAGCTGCGCACGCAGGCGTTGGCCTTCGGTGCGGCGCAGCCACATGCCGGCGTAGTCCACCAGTGCGGCCTCATGGATCGCCACGTGCAGGCCGTCGCGGCTGCGCAGGGTCATCGGTGTATGCACCAGCGGCACCTCGTTCAGCAGCGTGCGCTGGTACAGGTACTCGTAGTGGATCGGTTCCCCGGCAGGGATCCACCACGCGGTGGAATCCTGTGCGATGGCGAACTCGGTCAGCTCGTCATCGATGATGGCTTCGCGCAGGTTCGGCTGCCCGGGGAATACGTAGCGGAAGCCGAGGCCATCGTCGTACACGCGGAACACCACGTCCAGCCGACGCTTGCTGCCGGTGGTCTCGGCCAGCTGCACGGTCAGCTCGTTGAAGTGGTTGCGGGTGACCCGGCGTTCGCCCCAGGGCTGCTCCCAGCTGTCATCGCTGCTGCGCCGTTGCTGGCCGAGCAGGGCGAAATCACGGTCCAGGCGGCCGTCGCGCAGGGCGAAGCCAAGCTTCGAATCCTCCACCACGACCTCGCCGAAGCGCTCGACGCGATAGCGCGCGGTGCCACCGTCCAGCACCAGACTGACCTTGAGCACCTTTCCCGGTGATTCGACACTGGCCACCTGCGGCGCGGCCTGCGCCAGCGTGGCCAGGCCCAGCAGGGCCAGGCCGAGCATCTGCGCGAACAGCGCGCGTACAACCGTGTGCGACATCGGCATTTCCCCTCCCAAGGCGCCGTTGGCAGACCCGGACCATAAGCCAGCGCGGCAGGCGCGCTACCGCGTGGCGCCATGAATACGTATGCAGCTGGACGCAGCCGACAGCCCCGCGTCTACCATGGGGCCAAGGCACCTTGAGGGAGGGGCCGCGCCCGCCCGCCGGCAACGACGGTGCGGACCTACAACGCGTGCAGAGAGGGAGGGAGGCCGACGGGCGCAAGCCGGTCCGCCGCTTCGATGCTGAAGATCATTTGCCTGACCGCTGCCCTGGGGGCAGCGCTGGGATCGACCGCGCAGGCGGCCGACCTGCAATTCGACGGCCGCCATGCGCGCGCCGAAGCCGCTGCCAACGGCAGCTTCGTGCTGCATGCGCCGAAGGGCGCAGTGCAGATCGCAGCCGCACCGATGCGCAGCCAGACCGGAAGCGTGATGTTCGATGCACTGTTCGCGCTGGCCCAGCAGGAGATGGACCAGGATCGCGTGGATGCGATCCGCGATCCTGCATTCGATGAGGGCCGGCCGGTGCCGTGCGAGTGCTTCCAGACCGGTGCGCGCTGGCCCTACGTGTGGACCCGCGATGTCAGCTTCGCCGCCGATCTGGCGCTGGCGCGGATGGACCCGCAGCGCACGCGGCAGTCGCTGCAGTTCAAGCTGTCCGCAGCGCGCGACGGGCATACGCCCGGCCTGTTCGTGGCGCAGGACACCGGTTCCGGTGGCAGTTGGCCGATCAGCAGCGATCGCGTGGTGTGGTTCCTGGCGGCACGTCACCTGCTGGAGGATCGCGCGTTTGCCGACCAGGTCTGGCAGGCGCTGCAGGGTACGCTGGCGCAGGACCGCGCGATGGTGTTCGACGCGCGAATGGGCCTTTATCGTGGCGAGACCTCCTTCCTGGATTGGCGTGAGCAGACCTATCCGGACTGGACCCGCGAGGACGTGCGCTTCATCGGCGATTCCTATGCGCTGTCCACCAACGTGCTGCACTACCAGGCGCTGCGCCTGGCCGAACGCCTGGCTGGCCAACATGGTGATGCCCGCGCGGCTGACTACAAGGCGTGGGCCGATGCGTTGGCGCAGCAGATCGATGCGCGCTTCTGGCGCGAGGACATGGGCCAGTACATGAGCTACATCGGCGAAGCCGCGCACCCGGTGCCCTACGCCAAGGTCGATCTGCTCGGCCTGTCGCTGGGCATCCTCGCCGAGGTGTTGCCGGCCGAGCGTGCGCGCCGTGCGCTGGCCGCCTACCCGATGGGGCCGGCCGGCAGTCCGGTGGTGTGGCCGCAGGAGTCGCAGCAGCCGATCTACCACAACCGCGCGATCTGGCCGTTCGTCAGCGCCTACTCGCTGCGTGCGGCGCGGCAGCTGGACGATGCGCCGCGCATCGCTGCCGAAATCCGCTCGCTGATGCAGGGCGCGGCGCTGGCCGCTTCCAACATGGAGAACTACGAGCTGGTCAGCCAGGCCGTGCATGTCGACGAAGGCGCACTCAGCGGCCCGGTGGTCAACTCCGAACGCCAGTTGTGGTCGGTGGCCGGCTATCTGTCGATGGTGCTCGAAGGTGTGTTCGGTGTGCAGGACGATGGCCGCGTGCAGCCCAAGCTGCCGGTCACACTGGTGCCGGAGCTGTTCGGTACGCAGCGTCGCATCAGCCTGGAGGCCGGTGGCAAGCGCTACGTGCTGGAGCGCCCGCAGCAGCTGGGTGATGGCCTGCTGGTGGCGGGCAGGACGCTGATCCAGGGCAACACGACCACGGTGCAGCTGATGGCTGCACAGTCCGCGACCGGCTTCGGTGGCACAACCGCCGACGCCAATGCGCGTGCGCCGGCCACGCCGACCGCACCGCAGGCCACACGCAATGGCGCTGGCTGGAGCGTGCCGGTCACGACTGGGCAGGTTCTGTGGAAGGACGGCAGGGCCGTCGCCGCCAGCAATGGCCAGGCGCACATCAGCGACGATGGCCTGCAGCACTGCTTCAGTCTGACCCGGCGCGAGGGTGCATTGGAATCGCTGCACAGCCCGATGCTCTGCGTCGGTCCGCAGCAGGTGCTGAAGGGCGAGGAACGCTGGCAGTTCACCGCGGCCCAGGCCGGGCAGGTGGGCCTGCGCCTGCAGTACAGCAATGCGAACGGGCCGATCAACACCGGCGTCACGGCTGCGGTCAAGCAGCTGGTTCTGCAGTGCCCGGGCCAGCCATTGCAGCGGCATACGGTCACCCTGCCGCACAGCGTGGCGGTGCAGGATTCGACCTCGGCAACATTCGCGGTGCCCAAGGGGCGGTGCACGGTCACGCTTGAAGAGGGCTTCAACATGAGCGCGCTGCAGCACTTCGCGCACTACACCGGCGGCAAGGGCGGGCGTGATGGTGTGCTCAACCAGGCCCAGGTGCAGGCACTGACGGTGGCGCCGGTGGCGATGGAAGAGGGCGCACGATGAGTCGTCCCGCCAAACCGCAGCTGTCGTTCTGGCAGATCTGGAACATGTGTTTCGGTTTCCTCGGCATCCAGTTCGGCTTCGCCCTGCAGAACGCCAATGCCAGCCGCATCTTCGAGACCCTGGGCGCGGACATGGACGCGGTGCCGGGGCTGTGGATCGCTGCGCCGTTGACCGGCCTGCTGGTGCAGCCGGTGATCGGCTACCTGTCCGACCGCACCTGGACGCGCTGGGGCCGCCGCCGTCCATTCTTCATGATCGGCGCGGTGCTGACCACACTGGCCCTGCTGGTGATGCCGAACTCGCCAACGCTGTGGATTGCCGCTGGCACGCTGTGGGTGCTGGACGCCTCGATCAATGTGTCGATGGAACCGTTCCGCGCCTTCGTCGGTGACCAGCTGGCACCGCGCCAGCGTCCGGTCGGCTACGCGATGCAGAGCTTCTTCATCGGTATCGGCGCCATCGTCGCCAGCTTCCTGCCGTTCATCCTCGCCCATTTTGGTGTGGCCAATACCGCAGCTGCCGGCGAAGTGCCCGATACCGTGCGCTATGCGTTCTACTTCGGTGCGGTGGTGCTGCTGGCGGCGATCACCTGGACGGTGGTCAGCACCCGCGAGTACTCACCGACGGAGCTGGCTGGCTTTGATGATGCCGAGCCGCCGGCGCACCACGCAGGGACTGCCATCAGTGGCCCGGCGCCGTGGACGCAGGTGGCGCTGTGGCTGGGGCTCGGCGTGGTGCTGGCGCTGCTGATCGCCTGGCGGCAGGGCGACAAGATGCTGTACGTGCTGGCGGGCTTGTGTGCGGGTTACGGCGTGCTGCTTGCGCTCGCCCGTGCGCTGCCGGGCACCCACATGCTGGCCGCCATTGTCGGCGATCTGCGCGCGATGCCGGTCACCATGCGTCGCCTGGCGTGGGTGCAGTTCTTCTCGTGGTTCGCGTTGTTCGCGATGTGGATCTACACCACCGCCGCGGTGGCCGGTATCCACTTCGGCTCGACCGATCCGCAGTCGGCGGCCTACAACGAGGGAGCCAACTGGGTGGGGGTGCTGTTCGGCGCCTACAACGGCTTCGCTGCGCTGGCCGCGGTACTGATCCCGCCGATGGTGCGTGCGATCGGCCTGCGTTGGAGCCACCTGGTCAACCTGTGGCTGGGCGGTGCCGGCCTGGTGTCGCTGATGTTCATCCGCGACCCACACTGGCTGCTGCTGTCGATGGTCGGCGTCGGCTTCGCCTGGGCATCCATTCTTTCGCTGCCATACGCACTGCTGTCCGACAGTGTGCCGGCATCGAAGATGGGCGTGTACATGGGCATCTTCAATTTCTTCATCGTGATCCCGCAGCTGGTCGCGGCCAGTGCGCTCGGCTTTGCCCTGCGCGCCTGGCTGGGCGGTCAGCCGATGCATGTGCTGGTGCTGGGCGGCTGCAGCCTGTTCGTCGCCGGCCTGTGCGTGCTGCGGGTTCCGTCCCGTCCGGAGGTGGTGTGATGCGTGGTGCGCTGTCTGTTGCTGTTTCCCTGGTACTGCTGGCCGGCCATGCGACGGCCGCGCCACGCCCGGACTACGTCGGCACCACTGAGCCGTTCGCCAGCGATGCGGTGTACTTCGTGGTCACCGACCGCTTCGTCAATGGCGACCCGTCCAACGACCACCGCGACCAGGGCGGCAAGCACCGCACCTTCGATATCCCGGTGCCGTGCCCGGACAAGGTGGACGGCAATATCGGCTACCTCGGTGGCGACTTCCGCGGCGTGCTCGACAATGCGCAGTACATCCGCAACCTCGGCTTCGGCGCGGTATGGATCACGCCGATCATCGACAACCCGGACGAGGCGTTCACCGGCAGCAAGGCGATCAGCTGTACCAGCACGCTGACCGATCGTGGCAAGACCGGTTATCACGGCTACTGGGGCGTCAATTTCTACAAACTCGATGAGCACCTGCCCAGCAGGGATCTGGACTTCGCCGGGCTGACCAAGGGCCTGCATGGCGCAGGCCTGAAAGTGGTGCTGGACATTGTCGGCAACCACGGCTCGCCGGCCTGGACCATGCCGACGCGGCAGCCGCAGTTCGGCCAGATCTTCGACAAGGACGGCACACTGATCGCCGATCACCAGAACCTGCCACCGCAGAAACTGGACCCGAAGCACAACCCGCTGCACGCGTTCTACAACAACATCGGTCCGGTCGACAGCAAGGACGGCTCGATCTTCGATGGCAACCTGGCTGAACTGTCCGACTTCAATCAGGACAATCCGGCGGTGATGGATTATCTGGTGGGTGCTTACCTGCAGTGGACTTCACAAGGGGTAGATGCGCTGCGCATCGATACCATCGGCTGGCTGCCGCATCCGTGGTGGCATGCCTTCGTCAAACGCATCCGCGCTGAACATCCGGGCATGTTCATGTTCGGCGAAGCGTTCGACTACAACGCGGCGAGCATCGCCGAACACACCTGGCCGTCCAATGCCAACGTGAGCGTGCTGGATTTCCCGTTGCGCGGCGCGTTGGAACAGACCTTCGGCATCGCCGGCAAGGGCTTTGAAACCCTGGCCGAGCCACTGCACCTGACCGGCGGCCCGTACGCCAATCCGTACGAGCTGATGAGCTTCTACGACAACCACGACATGCCGCGCCTGCAGGCCAGCGACAACGGCTTCATCGATGCGCACAACTGGTTGTTCACCGCACGCGGCATTCCGGTGGTCTACTACGGCTCGGAAACCGGCTTCATGCGTGGTCGAGCCGAGCACGCAGGAAACCGTGCCTACTTCGGCCAGCCGCGCGTGGATGCTGCCCCGCAGAGCCCGATCTTCACGCCGCTGCAGCGCATCGCCAGGCTGCGCGCAGCCACCCCGGCCCTGCAGCGCGGCCTGCAGGTGAACGAACGCCTGCAGGGCGACGAGGCGGTGTTCTTCCGCGTGCTGCAGCAGGGCGACGTGGCGCAGACCGCGCTGGTGCTGCTGAACAAGGGCGACCGGGCCAGAACCTTCACCGTAGCGCGTTACGTGCAGGCAGGCCGCTGGCGCGATGCACTGGACGGCGGTTCGTTGCAGGTGGATGCCTCCCTGAAGGCCGACGTGCCCGCGCACGGCGTGAAGGTGTACGTGCTGGACGCCGCCGTGCAGGAGCCGGCCCTGCAGGCTGAGCTGGACAAGGCGATGGCCGACCAGCGGGCGCGGGACCAGCGGCTGGGGCGGTAGTGCCGGCCGCTGGCCGGCAACCCATGAATCCATGGCACCTTCAGGTGCCGGCCAGCGGCCGGCACTACCTGGTTTGGCTGCATCCGGCACAATAGGCACCCCTCACGCCCCGCCGTACCGCCATGACCGACCTCGCCCCGCAGACCCCGATCGAAACCCTGCTGAAGGCGGCGATGGATGGGGCGGTGCCGATCCGCGCCTTCATGGAAGCCTTCGTCGCCTCCGAGGTGGTGCTCCTGACCGGCAGCCTGGTCACCCCCGACGGCAGCGGCTTCGACCCGCTGCTGTTCGACAAGCAGGGCACCCTGCATGTGGCCGTGTTCACCGACCCGTCGCGGGTGGGCACCTACAGCCAGCAGGCCGAACACCAGATCCGCTGGCTGATGCTGGACGTGCTGCGCCGCGTGCCGGGTGGCTATGGCGTGGTGATCAATCCGGGCACCCCGCTGGGCTTCGAGATCTCACCGAGCGGCGTGGGCGAGATCCTGAAGGACTTTGCGCAGGGCTGAACCGCCGCCGTGTAATTTGTAGAGTCGAGCCATGCTCGACTGCCGTTCGCACAATGCCAGATCAGTCGAGCATGGCTCGACTCTACAGAACGCTTCCCCATTGAGGCACCGCCATGGAGTTCAGGGAATTACCCGCCGACGCACCGGAACGGCAGCAACTGGCGCAGTGGTATTACGCGGAATGGGGCCGGGACGCTGGCCTGTCGCTTGAACAGGAACTGCAACGGCTCAACCGGCCGCAGGATGCCGAGGGTCTCCCGCATCTGATTGCCGCCTTCGATGGCGACCAGGTGGTCGGCGCGGTGCAGTTGAAGCGCAGGGAGATGCCGGCATTCCCGCAGTACGAGCATTGGCTGGGCAGCGTGTTCGTGGCCGATAGTCATCGCGGGCGTGGGCTGGCTGGCGCGCTGGTCGAACAGGCCGCGGCGCAGGCGGTGCGGATGGGCGTTTCCGAACTGCACCTGCAGACCGAATCCCTGGATGGCGGTCTGTATACGCGGCTGGGCTGGAAGCCGCTGCAGGAAGCCGACAACCATGGTTGTCGCGTGCTGGTGATGGTGCGTTCCCTATAAGAAAAGTGTCATGGCGTGCCCGAGTTTTGGAGACTCCGGGCAACGGATGCTCAATCGCCCGCCAGGCCACCGGCCGTGAGGGCAGCATTGCGTCGTACTTCGTCACGCTCGATGTATCTCAGGAGATCCTGTTGGAGAATGCGCCTGCTGATTTCTGCAAGACGGTTATTCTCTGCATCTGACTTCCCGGGTGAGCTGGCTGAAAGCAGGAGCATGTTGGCGATGTGGGACGAGATTCTGGACTGAAGTTCAGCCTGCGACCTTGCCTCGCCATCCTCGTCGAACAACAGATGGATGGACATGGCGAGGTCGTCGCTGTACTGGTGTCTGAGGCTGGGCAGTCCGTGGGTGATGTGCCATGCCCCCAGAAGCGAGAACACAATGGCGACCAGGGAATGCGTTCCCAGCTGCAACCATATCTTCATGACTAATCTCCTAGCGCGGGCGGATCCATTCGCAGCGGTCCAGCTTTCCATTTACCGACCCGCATCGGAAGTAGCCGCCACTGAAGTTGTAGCGCACCTCGCGAGGCCAATCGCCCCTATCGACATCAATATCAATCTTTCCCCCGTTCTTGATGGTGTCTGATTCAGGCAAGGCTTGGCCAAGAACATCCTTTGCCGTGCCTTTGATCAGTCGCGCCGCCCCTCTGGCCATTGGATTGATCTGCCAGCAGGCGGTGTCGCCGTTGTCCATCAGCAGGCAGCCGCCAACACCTCTGCCGAAGAAATGCTCAAGCGACCTGAAAAGGGAGCCAACGAGGTTTCCATTTATCTGTCCATGCTGCCAGGCTGGATTGTTCGTCGTATGCGCGATTCGGATCGCATCGTCGACTGCCGGAATGAACTGGTTTGCGACATACACACTTGAAAAGTATCCACTGTCGTTCCTGGGTTTGATGAACACCCATTCCTTCGACATTCGGACAATTGCTTCGAGCTGAAGCCGTTCGCTGTCCGCCAAGCCCTGTGAGCTGCTGTCGAAGTCACCTTGTCCATGCCGTGACAGCACCGGCTGGCTCGGTAGGCGCCAGCCTGGAACGTTGATGTCAGCCGCGACTCCCGGATCACCTTGGGGAGCGGCCTGGTGGAAGCGTCTGGGAACCTCGCCAGGAGGAATGTAGTTGACGGTGACGTAGAGTGCTTGGGCGGTGTTGGGGTTGACCACGAGATAGACCTCCCAGCCACGTCGGAACCCATGAGCCATCTCGCCAGCGGATTCGTATTGCCAGGATTGAGTGCAATTGCCACAGGTGACTACCTGGACCGCGTGCGCCTCGAACGGGGAAAGCGCGGTGCCTGCCAGAATCAAGGTGGCTGCAGAGACCATTTTCACAAAGTGACTCCTTGGACGAGTGGGTGTACCCGTGGGCACACCTTCCTGATCCACGGTGTTCCCACTCATTCACCTTGCGCTTCGTGGCGACCGCCGCGTATCGGTATCCGCCGTGCGGTGCGTCAGAGATCCGAGGATCCTGGTGTAAGGCATCCAATCTGGCGGCGATGGGGCCATCTGCTGCACCCAAGGTCAGTGAGCGTTATTCTGGAAGCGGACTCCATCTTCTGGTGGCTGATAACGTGACCATGGCTGCACCCCATCATTCCCGCGCCGCGCTGATCTTCCTGATCGCGGCCATCGCCGCCGCGCTGGTGTCCATGCCCTTGCTGCGCGCGGTGGGCATTGTGCAGTGGCCGGTGTTTGTCATCGCCTGGCTGATCAACCTGGGCGCGGCCTGGCATCTGGCGCAGTGGGCGCGCCAGCAGGGCCGGTCGGCCTGGGCCTTCGGGTTGTCGGCGGCACTCGGCACCGTCGCCTCGATCGTGGTCTATGTACTGCTGGCGTTGCTGGGGCCGAAGGCGGCGGCGCGCTGAAGGCGCTGTGCCGAGCATGGCTCGGCACTACATGCGGCATGCGGAGCGCCGACGCAACCGCCGGCGCTCCATCACTTCACATCGTCACCTTGCGCCGGTTGTCATCGCTCACCCGGTCGATCAGCTTGTTGTACGGGTCGAAGCCTGCTTCGTCCGGCTTTTCGTCCACCGTCACCGTGATCTTCGGCGCGGCGCTGGTGATGTGGTGGCGCTGCAGGTACAGCACCTTCTGGTCGCGTTCCTTACCCGAAGGCCCATTGGCGAACACGCCGATCTCAACCCAGTCATCCATCGTGCCGTCGCTCTCCTTGCCCTTGCCATCGGCGTACTGCTTGGCCGCGTGCAGGTCCAGGGTTACGTCGTAGCGACCGTCATCGCGCTTGCGGGCGCTGGCGGTCATCACGCGGTTGTCGTAGAAACTGATCTTCTCGAACAGGTCGGTGACCAGCTGCTGGCGATCAGCTGGCGTTTCGGCACGGATATAGTCCAGCAGTTCGCGTGAGGTGGTATACGGCGGCTGCTGGTAGCCCTTGTCCTGCAGGAAGCGCTTCAGGGCGCGGTTCAGGGCTTGCTCGCCGATCTCCTCGCGCAGCCGGTAGAACACCAGCGAACCCTTCTGGTAGTGGATGTACTGCTGGTTTTCCACGCGCTCCAGCGGCTGCTCCTCGATGGCCTCGCCACCGCGTCCGGACAGGTAGCCGTCCAGCTCGCGCTTGAGGAACTGGCGCATGTGCTGGCGGCCGTACTCCTGCTCCATCACCATCAGCGCAGAGTACTGCGACAGCGACTCGGACAGGACCGTGGCGCCCTGCACATTGGCACCGATCACCTGGTGCGCCCACCACTGGTGTGCGATCTCGTGCGCGGTCACGTAGAACACGTAGTCCACCTTGTCCGGATCACGCAGGTCGGCGATGAAACCGATGGCCTCGGAGTAGGGGATGGTATTGGCGAACGACTGTGCGAAGCGCGCATAGCCCGGGAACTCGATGATGCGCACCTGGCGATGCTGGTACGGCGTGAAGTTCGCTTCGTAGTAGGCCAGCGACTTCTGCACCGCTTCGATCATCCGGTCCACGTTGTAGCCGTGCGCCGGATCGAAGTAGACCTCGATCGGGAGGTCCTTGTACTTCGCCCTGCGCACCTCCCAGCGTGCCGACAGGTAGGCGTAGAAGTTCAGCATCGGGCGGTCCATCGCGTAGCTGAAGCAACGCCGGCCGTTCACCGTGGTCTCGTGCTGCAGGTAGCCCGGGGCCAGCGCCACCTGGTCCGGCGCGGTGCAGACCGTGGTGCGGAAGTCGAGCCAATCGGCATCGTTGGAGATGTAGGTGTTGGCACGCGCGGCTTCGTCTTCCAGCTTGGGCATGCGCCGCGGTTCGCCGAGGTCACGCTTGCGACGCTCGTTGCGGTCGCTGATCTCCGCACCTTCGTTGTAGCCGAAGGACGGCAGCACGCGGCTGTTGAAGAAGGTGCCGTTGTCGACGATGTTGCTTGGTGCCTGGCCGGCGGTGATGCCGTTGGGCCTCTGCACCACCCGGAAGTGGACGCTGCGGCTTTCACCCGGCTGCAGTGGCGTAGCCAGGCGGTAGATGCGGTAGCCAAGGTCGGCGTCGTGCATCGACAGGGTCTGTCCGCCCAGATCGGCGGCGACCAGCTGCTTGTCATCGCCCATCGACACATGCACCTCCTGGATCGGCACGGCATGCGTGTTGCGTACCGTCCAGTTCGCGTCGATCACCATCGACTGTGTTTCCGGGAACACGTCCACGCGGTTGTCCACCGCTACGATGCGTGGTTGCGGCAGGTTGCGGTACTTCGACAGTTCACGCTCGTAGCGGGCCTGCAGGTCCAGCTGCTGGTCGGGCGAGAGGAACTCGTTGCGGATGTTGGTGCTCCAGTACAGCCAGCCGCCCACACCGATGAAGGCCAGTGCCGCCAGCGCTGCAAAGGCGCCGGTCGGACCGCGCAGGCGACGACCGGCCAGGGCCAGGCGCTGGCGCAAGCCCTGGCTGACACCGCGTACCCAGAACGCCGAGGCCAGGCACATCAGGGTCAGCAGGAACAGCGCCCAGTAACCCTGGAAGGCCAGTTGCCCCGGCAGGAAGTGACCGTAGCCGTTCATGTCCGAATAGGGCGCGATGGGCCAGCTGCCGAAGTTGTACAGGTTCTGCGTGTAGTCCAGCAGGCCCAGAACACCCTGGCCGATCATCACCACGATCAGCAGCGCGTAGCCGACGAACTTGTTGTTGGTCAGCACCTGCAGCACCAGCGCCAGGCCGCCCATCAGGATGTAGACCACCGAATCCAGCGCCAGGCTGCGCAGGTACAGCAGCGGCTCCAGGTGGGTGTAGCCCTTGGTCAGCTGCACGCCCATCGCCGCCAGCGCGCCGGCCGCCTGGAAGCAGACGATCACCGCCAGCAGCGCGGTGAACTTGGCCAGCAGCGGCACCCAGTTCGGCACCGGCATGGCATCGGTCACCTCGTTGATGCGCGCGCTGCGTTCCTTCCAGACCAGTTCACCGGCGAAGAACAGCACGATGATCACCAGCAGCCAGCTGAAGGCACCCTGCAGGCCCATGATCATCTGCGAAGTGACCGGCCAGATCGAGGTGCCATACAGCGTCTGCCGGAACAGCGCGCTGGGCAGGAAGTTGGCCAGGCCCAGCACCAGCAGCACGATGAACGGCACGCTGCGCAGAACGCCGCGTGTATCGAAGCGGACCTGGCGCAGGAACTGCTGCCACGCCGTGGTGGTAGTGAACGCCGGCACCACGCGCGGCAGCGTTGCGCGGGTGGGGCGGACGGCGCCGGCATCGGCAACCGGTTGCGCCTGCCTGCGGCCCCAGCGCCGACGGCCACTGCCGCTGCGTTCGGTGCGGAACAACGCGAAGGTGGCGGCGAACAGCGCGGCGGCCACGCCCAGCCACAGGGTGCGGTTGGCCAGCAGGTAGCCGGCCAGCTCGGGAATTCCGCTGTTGCGCTCGGCGGTGGACCAGTAGCGGATGGTGCGGCCCAGTGCGCGCATGCCCAGCGGTTCGCTCAGCACCGCGATCCAGGTGTTGTCGATGTCGCGCAGCAGGGCCGCGCTGGCGCCGTACAGCACCAGGTAGGCCACCAGGCCGATGTAGACCCACAGGATCGAACGGGTCAGGGCTGCCAGCAGCGACAGCAGTGCGGTGGTGAACAACAGGTTCGGGATGACGATGACTGCGAACGTCCACGCATAGCCCTGCCAGCTGATCGGGCCCATGCGTTCGGGATCGACCCACGGCATGAACGGCGCCAGCCACAGGCCAAATGCAATCACGATGTAGACCAGCAAGCCGGCGGCCAGGGCGGCAGCGATGCGCCCTGCCAGGTAGTCGCGGCGCTTCACCGGGCTGGCGAAGATCAGCTCGGCGGTGCCCAGTTCGAAGTCACGCAGCAGCGCGTTGCTGACGAAAAGGGCGCTGACCAGCATGCCGAGCAGGGTGAAGATGCCCAGCATCTGCGCGATCACGGTGGGCGCGTTGCTGTGCACGTTGCCGCTGCCACCACCGATCTGTACCGCATCGCTGGAGGCGGCCGCGAAGGCAAGCAGGGCGAACAGCGCGGCCAGCAGCCACAGCAGTGGAGAACGCAGCTGCTCGCGCAGCTCGAAGCGGAAGAAGTTGAGAATCATGGCGTGCTCCGCTCAGGCTGCCGCGCGGGCACGGGCCTGCAGGCGCAGGCGCTGGAAGTAGACGTCCTCGAGGTCGGGAGCCACCGCCGCGAAGCCGTCGCCGGGATCGTTGGCACTGTGCACGTGGATCACCGGGCGGCCTCCGACCAGACGGGTCGACAGCACCACGTAGCGCGCCTCGTGGTCGGCCAGTTCCGAAGGGTCGACCTGCTTGCGCCAGACCTGCTGCTGCAGGGCATCGATGGCTTCGGCGGGGCGGCCGGTCAGCAGTACCTGGCCCTTGTTCATGATCGCCATGGTGGGGCACAGGTCGGTCACGTCTTCGACGATGTGGGTGGACAGGATCACCGCCACGTTCTCGCCGATGGCCGCCAGCAGGTTGAGGAAGCGGTTGCGTTCCTCGGGGTCGAGGCCGGCGGTGGGCTCGTCGACGATCACCAGCCGCGGGTCACCGAGCAGTGCCTGGGCAATGCCGAAGCGCTGGCGCATGCCGCCCGAGTACGTGCCGAGCTTGCGCTTGCGTGCGTCCCACAGGTTCACCTGCTGCAGCAGGCCATCGACCACCTCGCGGCGCTGCGCGCGCTGGGTCAGGCCCTTGAGCACCGCGAAATGCTCCAGCAGGTCCAGTGCGCTGACCTTCGGGTACACGCCGAAATCCTGCGGCAGGTAGCCCAGCCGGCGGCGCACCGCGTCCTTGTCGCGCAGCACGTCGATCGGTGCTTCGCCGGGAATGGTGAGGATCGCCGAACCGCTGTCGGCCTCCTGCAGGGTGGACAGCGTGCGCATCAGCGACGACTTGCCAGCGCCGTTCGGGCCGAGCAGGCCGAACATGCCGCGCGGGATGTCCAGGCTGACATTGTTGAGCGCGTGCACGCCGTTGGCGTACGTCTTGGACAGTGAATCGATCTTCAGCATGCGACGTACACCTTTCCGTGTGTGATCGCGCTGTTTATCACCCGCAACTGGGCTGGCGTCATGCGCCGTTGGTCATGGTGCCGTGCGGGTAGCAGGTGAGGGCGCCCCACCGTTGAAGGCGCGACAGGGGCGGCTTCCAGTGCGTGGGGCTTCGCCAAGGCGGCAGGGGGCCAGCTTGTGAAGTCTTCCTGAATGCGTTGGGAAAGGTCGGCCGGATCACACAGGACGTCGACAGGGGCACCGATAGTCTTTGCGCCTCTCAGGGCCATTGCCATGCAGGCGTACATGCGGACTGTTACCGGAGTAGAGGGACTGGACAGCATTCTTGGTGGCGGACTTCCGCAGGCGCGGCTGTATCTGCTGGAAGGACCACCGGGTTCCGGCAAGACCACGTTGTCGCTTCAGTTCCTGCTGGAAGGCCTGCGGCGGGGCGAACGCTGCCTGTACATCACCTTGTCCGAGACCGCCGAGGAACTGCGCGAAGTCGCCGCTGCCCATGGCTGGTCGCTGGATGGCCTACACCTGTTCGAACTGGGATCGGCTGAAGGCGCAATGGGCAACGGTCGCCTGCAGTCGGTGCTGCATTCGTGGGAAATGGAGCTGGACGAGACGGTCAATCTGATCATGTCCAAGGTGGACAGCATTGGGCCCACCCGCGTGGTGTTCGATTCGTTGTCCGAACTGCGCCTGCTGGCCCAGGACTCTCTGCGCTACCGGCGCCAGATCCTTGCGTTGAAGCAGTTCTTCGCACCCAAGAGCGCTACGGTGATCCTGGTCGATGACCTGACCTCTACCGGCGAAGAGCGCGATGGGCAGTTGCACAGCCTGTGCCACGGCGTGCTGTCGCTGGAACGCCTGACCCTGGATTTTGGTCCGGCCCGGCGCCGCATGCAGGTGCAGAAGCTGCGCGGTGTGGATTTCATTGCGGGCTACCACGATATGGTGATCCGTCGTGGTGGGCTCGAGATTTTTCCCCGCTTGATCGCCTCCGAGCACCACGACCGGTTCGTGGGTTCGCCGGTGAGCAGTGGCGTCGACGAGATCGATCGCCTGCTGGGCGGGGGTCCCCTGCGCGGGACCTCGACCCTGTTGACCGGTCCCGCTGGCAGCGGCAAGACCAACGTCGCCCTGCAATACGTGTGGGCGGCCTGCGAACGTGGCGAACGCTGCTGCATCTTCGAGTTCGACGAGCGCATCGGCACCTTGCTGGCGCGTGCATCTGCGCTGGACATCGACCTTGACAAGCATCTGCACTCGGGCCTGCTGGAGATCCTGCAGATGGATCCGGCCGAGGTGTCGCCGGGTGAGTTCTCCTGGAACCTGCGCAAGGTGGTAGAGCAGCGCAACTGCAGTGTGCTGGTGATCGACAGCCTGAACGGCTATGTCACGGCAATGCCACAGGAAAAGCAGCTGATGCTGCAGCTGCACGAGATGTTGTCCTACCTCAACCAGAAGGGTGTAGCGACGTTCCTGATCAATCCGCAGCATGGCCTGGTGGGCACCATGTCCACTGGCAGTCTCAATGTGTCCTATATCGCCGATGCGGTGGTGCTGTTCCGGTTCTTCGAGGCCAAGGGGCGCATCCGCAAAGCCATTTCGGTGATCAAGAACCGCGGCGGTGCGCACGAGGACACCATCCGTGAGTTGAAGATCGACGGGCGTGGCATCACCGTCAGTGCGCCGTTGGCAGACTTCCAGGGCATCCTGACCGGAACACCCGAATTCGTGGGTGACAGCGCGGCGCTGCTGGGCCAGTCCGATGTCCGATAGCGGTGAGAGCCGCAAGGTTGTCCGCATCGTGGCGCCGTTTGGACGCGATGCCGACAGCATTGCGGCGGTACTGGAGGGGGCAGGGCTGGCAACGCGCATCGCGGGGAACCTGGAGGAACTGGCCGAGCATCTGGATGATCGCACCGGCCTGGTGGTGGTGACCCAGGAAGCGTTGGTGCGCGGCACCGATGGCATGCTGCCTGCCTTGCAGCAGCAACCGGCCTGGTCGGATATCCCGTTCATCCTGCTGCGCTCGGCGCGGTCGTACCGCCGTTCCACCCGTGAGGAACTGTTGCCAGTTGCGATCAACGTGGTGGAGATGGACCGGCCGCTTGGCAGCATGTCCCTGATCAGTGCTGTCCAGGGCGCACTGCGGGCCCGTGACAAGCAGTTCCTCGTGCGCGATCAGATGGCGGCATTGGCGGACGGGCGGGCCGCACTGGCCCGCAGTGAAACCGAGTTGCGCCTGATCGCCGATGCGATGCCGGTGCTGATCGCCTTCGTTGATCGTTCGATGTGCTTCCGTTTCGCCAACCGGGCCTATGAGTCCTGGTTCGATCTCGCCACCGGTGAGGTGATCGGCAGGCACGTTCGCGAAGTGATCGGCGAATCCGTATGGCAGCAGCGCAGGGCGGCGATGGAGCGCGCGCTGGACGGCCAAGCGGCGCTCTTCGAGATCACCTGGCCGCATCCACTACGCGGCCGGCGCGACTGCGAAGTGCGTTACTCGCCGCGCACCGACACCGACGGCCGGGTCGACGGATTCCACGTCTTCGTTACCGATATCACCGCCGCCAAGCTGGCCCTGAGCAACAGCCAGCAGCACGCACATGCACTGGAGGCCATGGTGGCCGAGCGCACGCGTGAGCTGGAAGCGCAGATGGCTGCACGCGAGGCCAGCGAGGCCGCCCTGCGGCAGTCGCAGAAGATGGAAGCGATCGGCCAGTTGACCGGTGGCATCGCGCACGATTTCAACAACATGCTGACTGGCATCCTGTCCGCGCTGGACATCGTGCGCCTGCGCCTGGAGATGGGCCGGGTGGATGATCTGGAGCGTTTCCTGGATACGGCCACCACCTCGGCGCAGCGTGCCGCCGCATTGACCCAGCGCCTGCTCGCGTTCTCGCGCAGGCAGTCGCTGGACGCGCGGCCGGTGGAGATCAACACGTTGCTGGTATCGGTGCAGCACCTGTTGCACAGCACGATCGGGGAGACGGTGCGGCTGCGTACCGAGACCTGTCCGGTGCCGCTGCACGCCACGCTGGATGCCAACCAGTTCGAAAGTGCGGTGCTGAACCTGGCCATCAATGCTCGCGACGCGATGCCTGATGGCGGCGAGCTGATCCTGCGCACTGCGGAAGCAGATGTGCATGCAGGCCAGTATCCGGCAGTGCCGGCAGGGCACTATGCGGTGGTGGCAGTCGCCGACACGGGCGCCGGCATGGCGCCGGAAGTCGTCGAGCGCGCATTCGAGCCTTTCTTCACCACCAAGCCCATCGGCAAGGGAACCGGGCTGGGCATGTCGATGGTGTATGGCTTCATGCAGCAGTCCGGTGGTCACATCGCGATCGAATCGCGCCTGGGTGAGGGCACCACCATTTCCCTGTTCATTCCACTGGTGGAGGCCGCGGCCAGCGAAACGGCGGCCGCTCCGGCCAAAGCCATCCGGCTCGGCGCTGGCCAGTCGATCCTGGTGGTCGAGGATGATGAGCAGGTACGCATGCTGGTCACGGTGGTGCTCGAGGACCTGGGGTACCAGGCCCAGGTGGTGGGCGATGCGGACGCCGCGCTTCCGATCCTGACTTCGGACCAGTGCATCGATCTGTTGATTACCGACGTCGGCCTGCCTGGGCTCAATGGCCGCCAGCTCGCCGAGATAGCCCGTCACTCGCGGCCGACTTTGCCAGTACTGTTCATGACCGGCTACGCGGAGAAGGCGCAGGAGCGCTCGTCCTTCCTCGATGCGGGCATGGCGATGATCGCCAAGCCGTTCCTGCTTGACGAGTTCAGTGCAGCGGTTCGCACCGCGATGCCTGAAACGGCAGGTGGCAATCCGTAGAGTCGGGCCTGCTCGACTGTTTTTGTGCAGAGCCGATCCATACTCGGCTGATCTTTCCCGATTGGAGTTGCATCCGCTGGTCGAGCAAGCTCGACACTACCCGCGCTGCGACGATTCCCGCACCACCAGCTTTACCGGGATGCTCTGGCTGTCCACAGCCTGCCGGCCGATCAGTGCCAGCAGGCGCTCCACCAGCAGCTGCCCGGCCTGCTTGGTGTCCTGCTGTACGGTGGTCAGCGCCGGGGATACCGATGCTGCCAAGGGGATGTCATCGAAGCCGGTCACCGCCACGTCCTGCGGCACCCGCAGGCCGGCTTCGCGCAGGGCCCGCATCGCGCCGATGGCGATCAGGTCGCTGGCCGCGCAGATCGCATCGACCGGCGCGTTGCGAGCCAGCAGCGCCTGGCAGGCTTCCTGGCCGGAGGCTTCGGTGGTGATCGCATCGTGCTGCAGCGCCGCCTCGGCAGCCAGGCCGTGTTCCTGCAGAGCCGCGACATGGCCGCGGTAGCGTTCCTGGAATTCCGGGTAATGGCTGGAGGCATGGCCAAGGAAGGCGATGCGGCGGCAGCCCTGCTGCAGCAGGTGGGTGGTGATGTCGTGCCCGCCCTGGAAATTGTCGCTGCCGATCGATACACCGGGCTGGCCGGGCAGGGCGGCGCCCCAGCGCACGAAGTGCGTGCCCTGTTCGACCAGCCGCTGCAGGCGGTCGCGCGATTCGTGGTAGTCGCCGTAGCCGAGCAGGATGATGCCGTCGGCCTTGTTGCTGTCCTCGTAATCGGCCTGCCAGTCGGTGGACAGCTGCTGGAACGAGACCAGCAGGTCCTGCCCATGCAGGGCGCAGGCGCGGGTGATCGAGCCCAGCATCGAATGGAAGAACGGGTTGATCAGCGAGTCGTCGTTGGTCGGGTCTTCGAAGAACAGCAGGGCCAGGGTTCCGGCGTTGCGCAGGCGCAGGCTGGAGGCGTTCTTGTCGACCTTGTAGTTCAGCTCGCGGGCGATGCGCAGGATGCGCTCGCGGGTCTCGGCGTTGACCATCGGGCTGCCACGGAGCGCCCGCGACACGGTCGGCTGGGAGACCCCGGCCAGGTGGGCGATGTCCAGGGAGGTGGCTTTGCCTTTGATCGTCATGGGAACGCAGAAGGGGGCTGGGGGGAAGGTGCCCGGGAATGATGCCATGGGCAGACGCGAATGCCCCTCCGGGCGACCGTCGGGGCTAAGGTAAGTCATTGCCGGACAAGGAAATCAGCTCAATCCTCCAGCGCGGCCGGGGTCTTCTGACCGGGCGGATGGCGGCGGCAATGCTAAGATGCACCGTTCTCGCATTCCCCCAAATTTCAACAGGGGCGGCCCAGCCTACTGCACCCCGCCCGGGGCTGTGCTATCACTGGCGGTCTGCCCTTGGACAACGAACGAAGGTACCTATGGCGCGCGGCATCAACAAAGTCATCCTGGTCGGCAATCTCGGCAACGACCCGGACGTGAAGTACACCCAGGGTGGCATGGCGATCACCCGCATCAGCCTGGCCACCACCAGCGTCCGCAAGGACAAGGATGGCAACCAGCAGGAACGTACCGAATGGCACCGCGTGGTGTTCTTCGGCAAGCTCGGCGAAATCGCCGGCGAGTACCTGCGCAAGGGCAGCTCGGTGTATGTCGAAGGCAGCCTGCGCTACGACAAGTACACCGGCCAGGATGGCGTGGAGAAGTACTCCACCGACATCATCGCCGACGAGATGCAGATGCTGGGCGGCCGCGGTGAAGGCGGCGGTGGTGGTGGTGGTGGCAACTACGGCGGCGGCGAGCGCCCGCAGCGCCAGCAGGCGCCGCGCCAGGAGTACGGCGGTGGCGGTGGCCAGCGCGGCGGCCAGGGTGGTGGCTATGGCAACCAGGGCGGCAACCAGGGCGGTGGCTACGGCAACCAGGGTGGCAACCAGCGCCCGCAGCCGCAGCAGGCGCCGCCGATGGACGACTTCGCTGATGACGATATTCCGTTCTAAGAAACACTTGGTTGAGAGTGTTGATTAAAAAAGTATTACAAAGCCCCGCTTTTGCGGGGCTTTCTTGTCTACAACCCGATCGTATGTGGTTGAAAAGATATTGCTATACGAAGATGGCGAATACGAAGCGGGTCTAGGATCTGGAAGCGGAGGAAGCCCCGCTGAAAAATTGCTGGCTGAGCATTTTAAGGCTGATGCCCTTGGGCACTGTAATAGCAGGGGTGACCAGCGATACAGACTGGTTCTGGCCTGGCACCCTTCAGTGATTTCCGCTACAAAGGAAGCCCTCCCCATTCATCGAACTCGGCATGCCGGCTGCGGTTGAACTGATGAGTGGGCTGCAGTTCGCCACATGGAACGCCGCACGGCCTTGATTTCAAGGTCGCCAAGGACAGAGTCGCCTGAATGAAATCCGTCAATTTTGAATTTCTTCGCCCTGTAAACGAACTGCTGGCCAATCTGGCCGGTCTTGCAGAGGGGGTTCTGCATGTCGATCCCGGCAGCGCACTTACACGGTTGCGCAGTTTCGCTGAGGAGTTGACCAAGACCATCTACAGCGAGGAGCGTCTGCCACGCTTGCCGCAGTCCACTTTCTATGACTTGGTGAAGAGTCCGGTATTCACCGCGTGCACAAGCAGCTCGCTGGTCCATCAGATCAATTTCCTGCGTATCCAGGGCAATGAAACAGCCCATGGCGGCGAAGGAGATGTCCGCACGGCCAGATCGGCATTGAAGACGGCTCACGAGCTGGCCAAGTACATGGCCGTGAAGTACTACAGGCTGGCCCATTCGGACTTGCCGGCTTTTGTCGAGGTCAAGGATCCCACCACTGCGCTCAACGCGTTGCAGAAGTCAGTTGTCAGCTATGAGAAGGAGCTGGCCAAACAGCAGGAAGAGCTGCAGCGTGTTTTGGAACAGTTGGAGCAGAAGCGGGTACGTGATCTTGGAAAAGTCGAAACGCCTGCTCCAGCAGATCAGAGGCAGCGCCAGGAAAGGAGCGAGCAGGTTGCCGGCAGCCTGCAATGGAGTGAGGCTAAGACCCGCAAGCTCCTGATCGACGCCATGCTGCTTCAGGCCGGCTGGGATGTGGGCAGCCCCGCACAGGTCGGGTTGGAGGTGGAAGTCGATTTTCCAGGCAACGCCAGCGGCAAGGGCTATGCAGACTATGTGCTGTGGGGAGACAACGGCCAGCCTCTGGCGGTGGTCGAAGCCAAGAAATCAGGCAACGTCAGCCTTCAGGCGGGGCGCGAACAGGCCCGCATGTATGCCGATGGCTTTGAACTCATGGGCATGCAACGCCCGGTGATCTTCTACAGCAACGGCTATGAGACCTTCATCTGGGATGATAAGCAGTACAACGGCTATCGGCAGGTCTATGGCTTCTATGGCAAGGACAGCTTGGAATATCTGATCTACCAGCGTCAGTACCGCGTTGCCGAGCTGGAGAAACACAACCCCGAGTTGAGCATTGCCGACAGGCCGTATCAGATCGAGGCGATCAAGACCGTTGCCGCGCACTTCCAGAAGCAGCGGCGCAAGGCGCTGATCATTCAGGCCACTGGCACCGGCAAGACCCGCGTTGCAATTGCTTTGGCCGAACTTCTGCTGCGCACCGGCTGGGCCAAGCGAGTGCTGTTCCTCTGCGACCGCAAGGAGCTGCGCGTCCAGGCCGATGATGCCTTCAAGCAGAACCTGCCCAGCGAACCGCGCTGCGTAATCGGCGAAGCCAATAAGGTTGACCAGACCGCGCGCATCTACATCGCTACTTACCCGGGGATGATGAACCGTTTCGCGCAGTTGGATGTCGGCTTCTTCGACCTGATCATTGCTGACGAAAGCCATCGCAGCATCTATAACAAGTACCGCGACCTGTTCGATTACTTCGACGCTCTGCAGGTCGGGCTGACCGCCACGCCGGTAAGGTTCATCAGCCGCAATACCTTCGACATGTTCGACTGCGAAACCACCGACCCGACCTTCGAGTTCGGCCTGGATGCAGCCATCAACAACGATCCGCCGTATCTGGTGCCGTTCCGCGTACGCGACCTGACAACTGACTTCCTGCGCGATGGCATCCACTACAACGACCTGAATGACGAGCAGAAGCGTCAGCTGGAAGAGGATCTGGGTGAGGAAGAGGCCAAGCGCACGACCATCGCCGGCAAAGACATCGGTCGCAGGATCTTCAGCGAATCCACCGACCGCATCATCCTTGAAAACCTGATCGACAACGGCATCAAGGATGACACCGGCTCCCTGGTGGGCAAGACGATTATCTTTGCCCAGCGTCAGGATCACGCCGAGCATCTGGAGAAAATCTTCACCAAGCTTTACCCGCAGTACGGCACGCGTGTGTGCAAGGTCATCCACAACGACATTCCGCATGTGGAAACCCTGATCAAGGAGTTCAAGAAGCCGGACAACGAATTCCGCATCGCCATTTCGGTAGACATGCTCGATACAGGCATTGACGTGCCGGAGGTAGTGAACCTGGTCTTTGCCAAGCCGGTGAAATCCTGGGTAAAGTTCTGGCAGATGATTGGCCGTGGCACGCGTCTTCGCCCGCATCTGTTCGGTCCGGGCAAGCATAAGGCCGAATTTCTGATCTTTGATCACTACGGCAATTTCGAATTCTTCGAGCAGGAATACCAGGAGCCGGAAGACACCGGCGGGAACTCGCTGCTGCAGACTACGTTTGCAGCACGTGTCGAACTTGCCCAAGTGGCGCTGAAGAAGAGCCATGCCGAGGCCTTTGACCTGGCCGTGCGCCTGATGCGCGAAGACATCAATGACCTGCCGGACAGCAGTGTGGCCGTGCGGCGGCAGCTGCGGTTGGTGCACCAGTTGCAGCAGACCGACCAGCTACGGAATTTCGATAGCCGCACCCAGCACCTGGTCAGTGAGGCCATATCGCCACTGATGTCTGCCCGAGTGCTGCGCGACAAGCATGCCACCGCGCTGGACAAACTCATGGCAAACATCCAGCGTTGTCTGGTGGAGCAGGCTAGCTGTTTTGAAGATGGCAAGACCGAACTATTGGTTGCCTTGGACAAGCTGGCAGTGAACATTCAGGCGGTCCGGCAGAAGGATGCAGTGATTGCCGAGGTACGCAGTGCCGCATTCTGGCAGCAGGCCAGCATTGCGAGCCTAGAACATGTCCGCAAGGAATTGCGCGGCATCATGAAGTACCGGCGCGTGGATGTTGGGCCGGGCTATGACATGCCCACGACCCGCACCGGCGATGGCGGGGTGATCGAAGAGGAGCGCACGACATACATGGTAGGAGCCAGCGAGGCGCTGATCTACCGGCGTCGGCTCAAGCGCATTCTCGATGACATGCTGGCCGCGAATCCTACCCTGCAGAAGATCCACCAAGGCCAGTCCATTGCCGAGCATGAGCTAAAAACACTCACTTCTACCATCCTCACCAGCCATCCGGGCGTCAGCTTGGAGGTGCTCAACGAGTTCTACGGCCGTACCGCCAATGAATTGCACCTCACCGTGCGTGAGATAATCGGCCTGGATGCACACGGCATCGAAGAGCACTTCAAGGGCTTTCTGCACGCACATCCTGGGCTTACCGCACAACAGGTGCGCTTCATGAACCTGTTGAAGAACTACATTGCCACCCACGGCAGCATCGTCATTGAGACGCTCTACGAGCCGCCGTTTGACAGCATTTCCCACGAAGGCATCGATGGTGTCTTTACGGCAGCGGATGTGGATGCGCTCGTGGCTGTACTCAAACCCTTCATGCGCGGAGAAGCCGTGTCAGCCAGCCGCTAGGAGAGCACATGGAAGCCACTCAATGGACTACTGACGTCATCGTCATCACTGCCGTGCTTGCATTGATTTGTGCGTTGCTGGGCTATTTGGTGGCGACATTGCGTCAGGGCCGGCAGCTCGGTCTGCTGCAAGCCCAGCTCGAGCAGGCTCAGCAGGCGCTAGCAACGGCAGTGGCCAGCAGTGCCGCGCTGGGTGAGCAGCTCAAAGCCGCAGACGCTCGAGTCAATGAGTTGCAGGTTGCAGATTCCGCGTTGAAGGCGCAGATGCAGGCAGCCATCGACAATGTGAGTCGGTTGACGCAAGAGCAGCTGGACGGCAAAGACGTGCAGGCTGAATTGCGTCAGGATCTGGAGGATGCCCACGGGAAGTATCTTGAAGCAGTCAAAGGCTTAGAGACCGCCCAAGCCGAAGGTCGAGCGGCGCAGGAAAAAGTCAACGACTTGTTTGATCGTCTCGCTACCGCCCAAGCATCCAATAACTCCTTGCAACGTGAGCGCGACACGCTCAAGGACCAGCTCGCAAATCAGGATGCCCTTGCCAAGGTGGCAGCAATAGGCGAACGGGAAGCCCGCGAGCAACTTCAGGGCCTCAAGGCGCAGCAAGTGGTTGCTGCCGAGCGCTATGAAACGCTCCAGGCTCGCTTTGCTGCGCAGAGCAGCGAATACACCAAACTCAAGACGGAGCTGGACGAGCGTGAGGCCAGTCATGCACGCGAGTTGGCCAATTTCGAACAACAGAAAGCCAGCTTGAGCGAACAGTTCAAATTGCTCTCCAACGAAATACTGGAAGCTAAGGCCCAAGCCTTGCAGGAAAGTAGCAAGCTCAGTCTGAGTGCCGTGATGACGCCGTTCCAGCAGTCCATCGAAACCTTCAAGCTAGAGGTCCGGCAGATCCATCACCGGGAAACCACCCAGCAGGGTGAGCTGCGCAAAGAGCTGGAGCAGCTGAAGGCGCTTAACCAACAGATCACTGCCGAGGCCCATGAGCTATCCACTGCGCTGCGCGGTCAAAAGAAGCTGCAGGGCAACTGGGGCGAGCTGGTGCTTGAAAACGTACTCGACCGCTCTGGCCTGCAGCTGGACAAGGACTACCAGCGCGAGGTCAGCATTACTACCGAGGAGGGGCGCCGGCGCCCGGATGCCGTGGTTTACTTGCCCCAAGGCAGGCACCTGATCATCGACGCCAAGGTCTCGCTCAACGCCTATGCCCGCTACGTGAACGCGGAAGACGATCTGGAGCGCAAGCAGGCCCTGAAAGAGCATGTCCAGGCCGTCGCCAGCCGCATCAAGGAGCTGGCTGACCGTGACTATTACAAGCTGCCGGGGCTCAACTCGCCGGACATGGTGTTCATGTTCATCCCCATTGAGTCTGCGTTCGTTGAAGCGCTCAAGGCGGATGAAACCCTGTTTCAGCAGGCCATTGAGAACAATGTGTTGGTGGCTACGCCGACTACCCTGCTGACCAGCCTCAACATCGTTCGCCAGCTCTGGCGCTATGAGGATCAGAACAAGCACACCGCCGCGCTGGCCAACCGAGCAGAGGGCGTTTTCAGAAAGCTCAACTCCTTCCTGGCCAGTTTCGAGAGAATCAAGAAGGGGCTGGAAAGCGCCACCGAAGCCTATACCAAGGCGGAAGGCCAACTGGTCAGCGGCAAAGGCAACCTCGTCAAGCAGGTGGGCGAATTCAAGAACCTTGCACCCGCCATCAAGGCGCAGCTGCCTGCCTATTTCGCCGACAAAGCCGCGCTGGAAATCGATTTTATCCCATCTGAGCAAAGCATCGAAGCGCTTAACCGCGCCGCTGACGATGAAGGCTTGCTCGACGAAAATGACACTGAAACTGAGTAAGAGACCAACTGATGTTGACCGGCAAGATCCGCAACGATATCGATAAGCTCTGGGAGAAATTCTGGACCGGGGGTATCACCAACCCGCTGACTGTGATCGAGCAGATCAGCTACCTGATGTTTGCCCGCATGCTGGACATGCAGGAAGACGTGGTCGAACGCAAGGCCAAGCGCACCGGCAAGCCGGTCGAGCGCCTGTTCCCCGCCTCCCGCGAAGGCCAGTTGCTGCGCTGGAAGAACTTCCGCAACCTCAGTGGCAAAGAGCTGCACAAGCACCTGAAGAAGAACGTCTACCCGTTCTTTACCTCGCTGAGCACCGCCGGGGACAAGGGCGGGTCCGGGGCGGCGCTGGGGCATATTGGCGAGTACATGCAGGATGCCGACCTGGAGATCAAGAACGAGTCGGTGCTGGTGGCTGCCGTGGAAATGGTCAACGAACTGCCGCTGACACAGACCGACGTCAAGGGCGATATCTACGAATACCTGCTCAGCAAGCTGACGACGGCCGGCATCAATGGGCAGTTCCGTACCCCGCGCCACATCATCGATGCGATGGTGGAAGTGGTGGCGCCGCAGCCTTACGAGGTGGTCTGCGATCCGTCCTGCGGCACGGCCGGCTTCCTGGCCCGCACCATGGAATACCTCAACCGCACCCATTCCAGCGAAGCGGGCACCCTCACCGACGAGGACGGCAACAGCAGCTACACCGGTGACTTGCTGGACGCCTACCGCAAGCACATCAACAGCCAGATGTTCTGGGGTTTCGATTTCGATACCACCATGCTGCGCGTGTCCAGCATGAACATGCTGCTGCACGGGGTGAGCGGGGCGAACATCAACTATCAGGACACGTTGAACAAATCCATCAAGGAACACTTCCCTCGTCAGGAAGAGAACTTCTTTGACGTGGTTTTAGCCAACCCGCCGTTCAAGGGCAGCCTGGATGAGGCCAACGTCAACCCGGACGTACTGGCCTTGGTCGCGACCAAGAAGACCGAGCTGCTGTTTGTGGCCCACATCCTGCGCTCGCTCAAGCTGGGCGGCCGTGCGGCGGTGATCGTGCCCGATGGCGTGCTGTTCGGCTCCAGCAAGGCCCACCAGCAGCTGCGCCGGGAACTGTTGGAAAACAACCAGCTGGAAGGCGTTATCAGCCTGCCCAGCGGCGTGTTCAGGCCCTATGCCGGCGTGAGCACGGCCATCCTGTTGTTCACCAAGGGCGGTCAAACCGAGCGTGTGTGGTTCTACGACCTGCGGGCCGATGGCTATTCGCTGGATGACAAGCGCACGCCGCTGAAGGGCGAGGGCAGCAATGACCTACCCGATGCGATTGCCCAGTGGGCGGCCTACCGCAAGCTGGTCGAGCGCAATGCCCGTAAGCAGACCATCAACAAGCAGTTCGGTGACCGCAAGCAGAAGGCCTTTGTAGTGCCGGCCGAAGCCATCGCCGCCAACAAGTACGACCTGTCCATCAACCGCTACAAAGAAGTGGAGCACCAGCAGGTGCAGTACGAAGACCCGAGGCAGATCCTGCAGCGGCTGCGTGCGCTGGAGCAGGAGATCCTGGCGGATCTGGATGCGCTGGAGGGGATGCTGTGAGCTTTTTTCAAAACCACTCAGGGTGGCCTTTGGTCCCGCTCAAGAATATTGCGACTCTTAAGCGCGGATACGATCTGCCAGTTGGGATGAGAAATAAAGGTGAAGTTCCCATTTATGCGGCTAATGGACAGAATGGCTCTCACGATGAAGTGAAAATCAATGGCCCTGGCGTAATAACGGGAAGGTCAGGAACGATAGGGAGAGTTCACTATTGTGAAGGTGGCTTTTGGCCGCTGAATACCGCGTTGTATGTGATGGATTTTCATGGCAACCATCCGCGATGGGTCTATTACATGCTTTCTGCTTTCAAGCTGGAGCGGTTTTCTGAGGGTGCCGGCGTGCCAACTCTCAATAGAAACTTAGTCCATGATGAGCTGATCCCGCTGCCGCCCCTGCCCGAACAGAAACGCATTGCCGCCATCCTCGACAAGGCCGACGCCATTCGCCGCAAGCGCCAGCAAGCAATCCAGCTTGCTGATGACCTCCTGCGCGCGGTCTTTCTGGACATGTTCGGTGACCCGGTGACCAATCCGAAAGGTTGGCCCAGGAAAGCTCTCAGAACGCTCGGTAGTTCAATCACGGGGAAAACGCCGCCGAGCGAAAAGGCTGGCATGTGGGGCAAAGGAACTCCTTTTGTAACGCCAGGTGATTTAAATGGGTGCATCAGGTCATCGGCCCGAGAGGTGACTGAAGAGGGATTGGCGAATTCTAGGTTGTGTCGCGCAGGTGGTCTGTTGGTTTGCTGTATTGGTGCGACAATCGGAAAAGTTGGAATTTCTGAATCTCCTGTGACTTTCAATCAGCAGATAAACGCACAAGAGTGGAATTGTGAGGTCCATGATATTTATGGGTACTTTGTTTTTAAGATTTGCCCACAGTTGGTTAGAGATGGGGCGATTCAAACCACTCTTCCTATTCTGAAGAAATCACTTTTTGATGGGATCGAAATTCCTGTTCCTCCTCGGGCCATGCAGGCTAAATTTGCTGGTATTGTGGAGAGCACTTTAGCCTTGAATGAGAGGAATGAAGTTGCTCTTGAAATGCCTGTCTTCGAGTCGCTATCTCAGTTGGTGTTCGCGGGGGGGCTTTAAGTTGATTTCCAGGAAAGTCCCATGGTTGCTGTTAGGCGGATATTTTTAGATCGATTTTCGCGACAGTCAGCGCTTTCTCACGCCTTTGTGCTGCAATCTCCTCCGTGTCATTTTTCTGTCCCCCCGCCCGATTAGTTAGTTGTGCTTCCAGTCAACGGGGCGCGGACATGCCGGGTTACTTCAGTGTGCCGATGGGCGCGGCTAAGGCGGCGGCCCATCCAGTGGCGGACCGGACCTGCTGGCGCCGGCATGTTGCTGGCACGCCTTGCCTATTCACAAGCTTGATTTGGTAGCCCGCCAGCATCCTCCGCTGCTCAGTCCTCTACTCCAGACAATTTTGTATCCCTCTTCCCACCTCGGATCCCTTGATCGGCTCGCGAGGTTGTTGAGAAAAGGCCAGAGTTTCGCGTAGTTCTTTGCTAAATTAATAATTTAAAATTAGTTAATTGTAGAAGTAAAGTTAGTGGGCTTGGCTGATTTTTATTGTAAATAAATTCCTGATGCTGGTTCTTCGGTCATTAAGGGCGAAGAATGTGGGTGCAACCATTCTGATGCACGCCTGGCAACAGATGCAGCTGCAAACCAAAAAGGAGCACCTTGCGTGGGGCTCCCTTTTTACCTTCCTGCCGCGTTGCCCGGCGTCCACAGTGACATGGGATTGCATCGCCACCCTGGCTGATCCAAGCTGGCAATCCACCGGTGCCGGCCTCTGTGCTGGCCTGCGCGCGCATGGATGGGAAGACTCGATGATGAAGAATGATCTCTGGCTGCTGGTCGCAGCGCTGCTCTGCATCGCAGGGGCCGTGGCGGGTTCCAGTGGCCCCAGTGCTGCGGTGGGCTTCTGTTTCCTGGTCATTTTCTTCGTCAGGCGGCGTGCCCCCACCGGCCGTCCGCCAGGTGCCGGTAGCTGATCGGCAGCGCATCGGCGCCGCTCGACCAGGCTCGGCAGGACGTCAACCCGCGGCGTTCATCCACTACACCGCGTCATCGCCCCCGGGATTGCGCATCGGCGGGTTCTCGTCGGTCACCGCGCGCCATACGGCTTCGGCCACGGCCTGCGGCGTGGTCACCGGGCCGCTGCTGTCGCGAAAGCTGGCCAGCACGCCCTGCACCAGCGGCGCATAGGCAGGGTGCTCCATGCCGCCCAGATGCGGGAACGCGTTTTCGCCGAAGCGCGTGGTCGGCGCGCGGCCGGGCAGCACCAGGCGCACGCGCACGCCCAGCGGCGCGACTTCGATGGCCAATGATTCGGTGAAGGCGTTCACCGCCGCCTTGCTGGCGCTGTACACGCCCACCAGCGGCAGCGCCTTCACCGTCACCGTGGTGGTCATGTTGACGATCACGCCGTCGCCGCGCTCGCGCATCTGCGGCAGCACGGCTTGGGTCATGGCCAGCGTGCCCAGGGTGTTGGTGTCGAACAGGGCACGCGCTGTTTCCAGTGGCGTAAGTTCCACCGGCACCGGTGCGCCGAAACCGGCGTTGTTGACCAGCATGTCGATCGGGCCGGCCTCGGCGATGGCGTGCGCGATGCTGGCCGGATCGGTGATGTCCAGGGCGAGCACGCGCAGATGCGCGGACGCCGGCAGCAGGTCGGTGCGCGGGGTGCGCATGGTGGCGATGACCTTCCAGCCACGGTCGAGGAACAGGCGGGCGGTCTCCAGCCCGAAGCCGGAGGAACAGCCGGTGATCAGTACGGTTTGCATCGGGTCTACGTCAGCGGGAATGAGAGACCATGGTCAGCTTGGCTTGGTGGACGCGCTACAGTGAAACGTCTGTATTTTCTTGCTGAGCGTCCAATGTCGTCCGATCCGCTGTCCGAGGTCGTTTCCTTGCTGCAGCCCACGGCACGCCACTCCAAGCGGGTCGAGGCGGCGGGCGAGTGGTGCGTGCGCCGCGAAGGAGAGGGCGAGCCGTTCTATATGGCGGTGCTGCACGGCCAATGCCGCCTGTCGGTGGACGGTGGTGCGCCGCTCACCCTGCAGGCCGGCGATTTCGTGCTTGTGCCGGCCCTGCGCGAGCTGGTCAACACCAGCATGCAGGCGCCGCCGGACATCACCCCCAGCCTGCCGGTACGCCTCGCGGAGGGCCACTTCCGGGTCGGGCGCGCGGACGGACCGGCAGCGTTGTGCGCGCAGATCGGCCACTGCGGATTCGCCTCGCCCGATGCCGCCCTGCTGGTGTCGTTGCTGCCGCGGCTGTTGCACATACGCGGTGAGCCGCGCCTGGCCACGCTGGTCCAGATGGTGGGCGAGGAGGCGCGCGCGCAGCGGCCGGCCCGCGATGTGGTGCTGGAGCGCTTGCTGGAAGTACTGCTGATCGAGGCGCTGCGCAGCGGTATGGACAGCGTCGGCGGCAGCGGCCTGGTACGCGGGCTCGGCGATGAGCGGCTGGCCGCGGCACTGCGCGCGCTGCATGCGCGGCCCCAACATGCATGGACGGTAGAGGAACTGGCCGGGAAGGCGACGATGTCACGCTCGGGCTTCGCCGCGCGTTTCATGCAGGTGGTGGGTGTGGCACCCATGGAATGCCTGCTGCAGTGGCGCATGGCGCTGGCCAAGCGCCTGCTGAAGGATCGTGCACTGAGCCTGGAACAGGTGGCCGAACGGGTGGGCTATGCCAGCGCGGTCACCTTCGGCGTGGCATTCGCGCGGTTGGTGGGCATGCCGCCGGCAAGGTTCGCGCGCATGCGCGATTGATCACCTGCAGTCTCACTGTCGTTGTGCCGCGCAGCATCGATTTTCGTGCACCGCGACTTGCAAACAGACAATTTCCTCCCCTATGGTGCAATCGATTGCATTGCTGTGAATTGTTGCGTTTGATACCGGTTGGGAGGCCGGCAGGTGGATGTCCATCCATTCGATCAGACCGGCCCCGGCGAGGGGGCTCACGCGGCGTGATGCGTTGCGCATGGCGGTTGCTGGAGGCGTAGCCCTGGGTACTGCGGGAGCATTGCCCGCATTCGCCGGCACTGCACCGCTGAAGGGCCACCTGAAGCACGCCGTGGCCCGCTGGACCTTCCCGCAGCTGTCGGTCGCCCAGCTTTGCAGCACAGTGAAGGACATTGGCTTTGCCGCGATCGACCTGGTCGGTCCGGAAGACTGGCCCACGTTGAAAGCCAATGGCGTATACAGCTCGATGTGCAACGGCGCGGAGCTCGGCCTCACCAAGGGCTTTGCCGGCCGCCAGTTCCATGACCAGCTGGTGGAACGCTACACGCGGCACATTGATCTGGTCGCCGAGGCCGGTTATCGCAACCTGATCTGCTTCTCGGGCAACCGCAACGGGATGGACCCGAAGGAAGGCCTGGCCAATGCCGAGGCCGGCCTCAAGCGCATCCTCGGGCACGCCGAGAAGCGCGGTGTGGTGCTGGTGATGGAGCTGTTGAACTCCAAGGTCGATCATCGTGACTACCTGTGCGACCACTCCGCATGGGGCGTGGAGCTGTGCCAGCGGCTCGGCTCGGACAACTTCGGCCTGCTCTACGACATCTACCACATGCAGATCATGGAGGGCGACATCATCGCCACCATCGGCAAGCATCACGCCTGCTTCAAGCATTACCACACCGCAGGCGTGCCCGGCCGGAACGAGATCGGAGACCAGCAGGAGCTCCACTATCCGGCCATCTGCCGTGCGATCCGCGACACCGGTTTCAAGGGGTATCTGGCGCAGGAATTCATGCCTGCAGCGCCCGATCCCGTTGGCTCATTGCGCGAGGCAATCCGCCTCTGCGACGTCTGAATCGATATCCACCCAGGTGAGAAACCCATGGCAGATAATCACTACGACGCCATTGTTGTTGGCTCGGGAATCAGTGGCGGTTGGGCAGCGAAGGAGCTGACCGAAAAGGGCCTGAAGGTCCTGATGCTGGAACGCGGACGCAACATCGAGCACGTCAAGGACTACGTCAACGCGATGAAGGAGGCGTGGGACTTCCCGCACCGAAACCGGCCAACGCAGGCGATGAAGGCCGACTTCCCGGTGCTGATGCGCGACTATGGCCTGGCCGAGAACCTGGAAGGGATGTGGGCCAACGAACAGGACTCGCCCTACGTCGAGACCAAGCGCTTCGATTGGTTCCGCGGCTATCACGTCGGCGGCCGCTCATTGTTGTGGGGCCGGCAGAGCTATCGCTTCTCCGACCTGGACTTCGAGGCGAATCTCAAGGACGGCATCGCAGCCGATTGGCCCATCCGCTACGCTGATATCGCGCCGTGGTACGACCATGTGGAGAAATTCGCAGGTATCGCTGGTACGCGCGAAGGGCTGGACGTGTTGCCGGATGGTGAGTTCCTGCCGCCTATCCCATTGAACATCGTCGAGAAGGACGTGGCCGCACGGATCAAAAAGGCGTTCGGCGGCACCCGGCACATGATCCACTCGCGCACCGCCAACATCACAAAGCCCATGCCCGAACAGGGCCGCGTCAACTGCCAGTACCGCAACAAGTGCATCCTGGGTTGCCCCTTCGGCGCTTATTTTTCCACCCAGGCAGCGACACTGCCGGCGGCGATGAAGACAGGCAACCTGACCTTGCGGCCGTTCTCGATCGTCAAGGAAGTGCTCTACGACAAGGACCGCAAGCGTGCCCGCGGCGTGGAGGTGATCGACGCCGAGACCGGGCAGACCTACCAGTACACGGCCAAGGTCATCTTCCTCAACGCATCGTCGTTCAACTCGACGTGGCTGTTGATGAACTCGGCCACCGATGTCTGGGACGGCGGGCTGGGCTCCTCGTCGGGCGAGTTGGGGCACAACGTGATGGACCATCATTTCGGTGCGGGTGCCTCCGGCCGCGTCGAGGGCTACGAAGACAAGTATTACTTCGGGCGTCGCCCCTGCGGCTTCTACATTCCGCGGTTCCGCAACGTCGCGGCTGACAAACGCGGTTACCTGCGCGGGTTCGGCTACCAGGGCGGCGCAAGCCGCACCGGCTGGTCGCGCGAGATCGCCGAGCTCAACATCGGTGCCGACCTGAAGGAGGCGCTGACCGTGCCGGGCGACTGGCGTATCGGCATGACCGGCTTCGGTGAAATGCTGCCGCACCACGACAATGCGATCCGCCTGGACCACGACCGCAAGGACAAGTGGGGGTTGCCGGTGCTGGCGATGGACGTTGCCATGCGCGCCAACGAACTGGCGATGCGCAAGGACATGGCCGCCGATGCCGCAGAGATGCTGGAGGCGGCCGGCGTCAAGGACGTGAAGATGCACGACAACGACTATGCCCCGGGCAAGGGCATCCACGAGATGGGGACCGCGCGCATGGGACGTGATCGGAAAAGTTCGGTGCTGAACCAGCACAACCAGGTATGGGATGCGCCCAACGTGTATGTCACCGACGGTGCCTGCATGACCTCCAGCGCCTGCGTGAATCCTTCGCTGACCTACATGGCGCTGACGGCCCGGGCCGCCGACCATGCGGTGCGCGAACTGAAAGCGGGGAACCTCTGATGGATCGCCGCGAACTGCTGAAAATGATCGTCGCCGCCACGGGGGCGGCCATGGTCGGCCTGCCTGCGCTCGTGCAAGGGCAGGCGCCGGCGCTGGCCGCCGCTGCGAAGCTCCATTTCTCCGACGCCGATGTCGGCACGCTGGACGAGATCGCCGAGACCATCCTGCCGCGGACCCGGACACCAGGCGCAAAGGATGCCGGCGCCGGCCTGTTCATGGCGACGTTCGTCAGCGACTGCTACAGCGCCCGGCAGCAGGCGACGTTCCGCGCCGGGCTGACGGATATCGACAAACGCGCTGGTGGCCGGTTCGTATCGCTCACACCGGAAGCCCGCACCGAATTGCTGCGCACGCTTGATGCAGAAGCCAAGGCGCGTCATGCCGATGTGACCGAAACCGGGACGCCTGAAGAGGGCGAGGCAATGCCACACTACTTCACGATGCTCAAGCAGCTGGCCATCTTCGGCTTCTTCACCTCCAAGGTCGGCGCGACCGGGGTGCTGCAGTACGTTGCCGTGCCGGGGCGCTACGACGGCGACCTCGCCTATGTTCCCGGTACACCCGCCTGGGGGACCAGTTGATGGAGCGCAACAGGATGATCAAGCCTTTGTTGATCGCGGCCACGGTGCTGGCCGCCGCACCTGCGTTCGCGCAGGCCGCTGCCGACCCTGCACGCGATCCGAAGAAGACCGAGGTGTGGACGCCGGTGCCCGCGACCGTGGCCACGCCGCCAGGCAAGGCACCGTCCGATGCAATCGTGCTGTTCGATGGCAAGGATGTCTCCGCGTGGGAGTCGGAGCAGGGCGGACGCGTGCCCTGGAAGATTGCCGATGGCGCCATGACCGTCGTGCCGGGCAGCAAAGGCATCCGCACCAGGCAACGCTTCTGCGACGTCCAGCTGCATGTCGAGTGGCGCACACCCACCGACACCAAGGGCTTCGAGGGCCAGAACCGGGGCAACAGCGGCATCTTCCTGCAGGAACTGTATGAGCTGCAGGTGCTCGACAGTTACAACAACCCGACCTATGCCAATGGCCAGGCGGGTTCCATCTACAAACAGGCGATGCCGTTGGTGAACGCCGCGCGCGCACCGGGCGAGTGGCAGGCCTACGACATCCTCTGGAAGGCACCGCGCTTCTCGCAGGGCGGTGGGCTTGTGTCGCCCGCGCGCATCACGGTGCTGCACAACGGCGTGCTGGTGCAGGACGACACTGTGCTGGCCGGCAAGACCGAATACATCGGTGCGCCTTCCTACGCGCCCCATGGGTGTGCGCCGCTCTACCTGCAGGAGCACGACTCCAAGGTCAGCTACCGCAACATCTGGGTGCGCGAGCTGTAGTGGCACACGGCCGGCGTGGTCGCCGGCCGCTTACTTCGCCAGATAACTGGCGATGTCATCGATTTCCTGCTGCGACAGCTGGGAGAAGGGTGGCATCAAGCCTCCGCCCTTCCTGATCTTGTCCTTGATCTGCGCAGGTTGCAGTCGCTTGCTGAGATCGGTGAGCGCCGGAAACGCGCCCGGCATGCCCGCACGATCCGCACCATGGCAGGCCACGCAGTTCGCGGTGTAGAGCTTTGCACCGGCGGCCGGGTCGTCCTTGCACCATGCTGCTGTCGCAACGCTCATGCCGCCCAGGGCCACGGCCATTGCCAGGATCATTTTCATGTGGGGCTCCTTGATGCGTCAGCGCTGCGCACGGGCGGGCACGTTGGCGGGCAGGTGTTCACGCAGGTAATCCGCGCCGGTCTGGATGATCTTGGCCGGATCGCGTGGCTGGTCGTGCTCGATGATGTACCAGTGCACGCCGGCGGCTGCCGCAGCAGGCAGGATCGCGTTCCAGTCCAGCACGCCCTGGCCCACCGCAGCGAATCCACCTTCGTCTTCGGCCTGGCCCTTTGGCGCATTGTCCTTGGCATGCACGGCGAACATGTGGCCGCGGAATTTTTCCAGCATCAGCGCCGGATCCAGGCCCGCACGCGCGACCCAGGCCAGGTCCAGCTCGGTCTGCAGGTCGGGGCCGGCCGCGGCGAACAGCAGTTCCAGGCCCGTCCTGCCGTTGAAGTCGACCAGCTCGAAGTCGTGGTTGTGGTAGGCCAGGCGCATGCCCTTGGCCTGCACCTGCCTGGCGATGCTGCCCAGTTCCTGGCCCAGCGCGGTCCAGCCTGCGGCGTCGGTCGGGCGATCCTTCTTGTCCAGGTACGGCACCACCAGCGTCGTGTTGCCGATTGATCGGTTGAAGGCGACCACACCGTCCAGGTTGCTGCGCAACTCGGCCAATGGCACGTGCGATGAGATCGCCTTGATCGAATACCGGTCCAGCAGCTGCTTGAGTTCGGCCGCGCTGGTGTTCTGGGTGCCGACCGTTTCCACCGCGTGCACGCCCGCGTCGTGGACGATCTTCAACTGCTGGTCGAGTGAGCCGGCGTTGCGCAGGGTGTACATCTGCACCGCGATCGGTTTCTGCGTGCTGGCGGCTTCGCCTGCGAAGGCGGGCAGGGCAGTGAGCAGCAGGACGAGACTTGCAGTTCTACGGACAAGGGTTTTCATCTACAGATCCTCCCGGGTTTTCAACCGATGGCAGTCCAGGCGCGCGACCTGGCCGATGCAATGACACGATCGACGATCTGCGCCGAGCGCAGCCCATCTTCGAAGGTCGGCAGTCCCTGCGGGCGCTCGCCGTTGATGGCGCGATAGGTGTCGGCAACAAATGCTTCGAAACACTGCGCGTAGCCCTGCGCGTGACCGGCGGGCAACACCGACAGCCGGCGTTGCTCGGCACTGCCGGCCCCGGGGCCACGCACGAAGATTTCCTCGCGCTGGTCGGGCAGGCCGATCCACAGCCGCTCGGCGTCTTCCTGGTTGAAGGCAACGCTGGTGTTGGCGCCATCGATCTCGAACCAGAGGCGATTGCGGCGTCCCGCCGAGACCTGGCTGACCGTCAGCGACGCCAGGGTACCGGCGCCGGTTCTGAACATTGCCAGCGCCACGTCCTCGCTCGTCACCGCCTGCATCGCGCTGCCTGCCGTCGGCGTGCTGAAGCTTTGACCGGTGTCGGTGCCGCGTTCGGCGATCACGGTATCGAACGCCGCGCTGACTTCGGTGAAGCGCTCGCCGCTGACCCATTCCACCAGGTCGCACCAGTGCGAGCCGATGTCGGCGAACACGCGCGAAGCGCCTCCCAGCGCGGGGTCCACGCGCCAGTTGTTGCTGGCCGGATCCAGCAGCCAGTCCTGCAGATAGCTGCCGTGAATCAGGTGCAGCGGTCCCAGTTCGCCCTGCGCGATGCGTGCGCGCGCCTCGCGCACCACCGGGTGGTAGCGGTAGACGAAGGGCACCGTAGCAACCAGTCCGGTCGACGCGGCCAAACCTGCCAGCGCCTGCGCATCTTCCAACGTGGTGGCCAGCGGCTTCTCGCAGATCACGTGCTTGCCGGCATCCAGCGCAGCCTGCGCCATCGAGCGGTGCAGATGGTTGGGTGTGCAGACATGCACGACCTGTACCTGCGGATCGGCGATGAGCTCCTCGATGTCCCGGTAGGCGCGCGGGACATTCCACGACTGCGCTGCCTCACGCGCGCGCTGCGGTGACGAGGCCGCCACGCCGCGTACCTCGGCACCCGCCAGCAATGCCGCACGGCGATGCACGGTACCGATCATGCCGGCGCCGATGATGGCGATTCCAAGCTTTGGCATCGGCTGTGGTCCTCAGAGCGCGGAAGGCGCGGCCGCGGCCACCGGCCGCTCGCGGAACAGCAACAGGAAGGCGATCAGCACGAGCAGTGCGACGCCGGCCGGGAACAACCAGATCTTCTGCCAGTCCGGGCCCGCTGCCGTGGTGTAGTGCTCCACCACCGCGCCGGACAGGAAGGTGCCGATCAGCATGCCCACGCCGTAGGTGGCCAGGGTGATGAACCCCTGCGCGCTGCTGCGCGCGGCGGGGCCGGCATGCGCATCGGTGTAGATCTGCCCGGTGACGAAGAAGAAGTCGTAGCAGATGCCGTGCAGCACGATACCGATCACCAGCAGCGAGAAGCCGCCGCCCGCATCGCCGAAGGCGAACATGGCATAGCGCACCACCCAGGCCGCCATGCCCACCGCCAGCATCGTCTTGACGCCAAGGCGCACGAACAGGAACGGCATGGCCAGCATCAGCAGGACTTCGGAAACCTGGCCCAGCGATTGCAGGCCGGCCGCGCCGCGCACGCCGAGATCGTTGAGATATGGGTTGGTGAAGTTGTAGTAGAACGACAGCGGGATGCAGATGGCGATGGAGGCCAGGAAGAACACCAGGTAGGAGCGCGACTTCAGCAGCCGCAGCGAGTCCAGCCCCAGGATCTGCCCCAGCCCAGCGTCGCGCTGCTGTGCCAGTGGCGGCGTGTGCGGCAGGGTGAAGGCATACAGGCCCAGCGCCAGCGAGGCCACCGCCGCCATCTGGAAGGTCAGCTCCAGACGATGCGCCTGTTCCCAGCCCAGCCAGCCGATCAGCACGCCCGCTACGATCCAGCCGATGCTGCCCGCCACGCGCACCAGCGGGAACTGCTTCTCGGGCGATTGCATGTGCCGCATCGCCACACTGTTGGCCAACGCCAGCGTGGGCATGAACAGCAGCATGTAGCCCATCACGTAGGCCGAGAACATGCTGAAGCTGGTCGCCGTGGACGCCAGCCACATCAGCACCGCGCCGGCCAGGTGCAGCACCGCGAGGATGCGCTGCGCGGCGAAGTAGCGATCGGCGATCAGGCCGACCAGGAAGGGCGCGACGATGGCGCCGATGGACTGGCTGAGGAAGGCCGTTGCCACCTGGCTGGCGCTGGCCTGCAGCGGGCCCTGCACCAGGTAGGTTCCGAGGGTGACGAACCATGCCCCCCAGATGAAGAACTGCAGAAACATCATCGCGCCCAAGCGCGACATGGCGTGCGTCATGGCTTGCCCTCCCGGGGCGGTAATGGCTCAGATTCCCAGCATGCGGCGCAGTGATTGCGGGTCCGTGCCGCTGTCGGCGAAATCATCGAAGGCACGCTCGGTCACCCGGATGATGTGGTCGCGGATGAACGCGGCACCTTCGCGTGCGCCGTCCTCGGGGTGCTTCAGGCAGCACTCCCACTCCAGTACGGCCCAGCCCGGGAAGTCGTACTGCGCGAATTTCGAGAAGATCGCCTTGAAGTCGACCTGGCCGTCGCCGAGCGAACGGAACCGCCCCGGACGATCGATCCAGTCCTGGTAGCCGCCATAGACACCACTGCGCGCGCTTGCGTGATACTCCGCGTCCTTGACGTGGAAGATGCCGATGCGATCGTGATAGCGGTCAATGAAACCCAGGTAGTCCATCTGCTGCAGCAGCAGGTGGCTGGGGTCGTACAGGATCTTCGCGCGGGGGTGGTGATCCACCACATCGAGGAAGCGTTCGAAGGTCGCGCCGTCATGCAGGTCTTCGCCCGGATGGATCTCGAAGCACAGGTCCACGCCGCAGGCGTCGAAGGCGTCCAGGATCGGTCGCCAGCGGCGGCCGAGCTCGGCGAAGGCTTCTTCCACCAGCCCCGGTGGACGCTGCGGCCAGGGATAGAAGTAGGGCCAGGCCAGTGCGCCGGAAAACGTGGCGTGCGCGGTCAACCCCAGGCGCTGGCTGGCCTTGGCGGCCAGCAGCAGCTGCTGCACTGCCCAGGCCTGGCGGGCGGCCGGGTCGCCGCGCTTGTCTGCCGGCGCGAAACCGTCGAACAGGCTGTCGTAGGCGGGGTGGACAGCAACCAGCTGTCCTTGCAGGTGGGTGGACAGTTCGGTGATCTGCAGGCCATGTCCGCCCAGCATGCCGGCGAGGTCGTCGCAGTACGCCTGGCTGCGCGCGGCCTCGGCCAGATCGAACAGGTGGGGCGCGCTGGTCGGTACTTGTAGGCCAGAATAGCCCAGCGCCGAGGCCCATCCGGCCAGCGTGTCCAGTCGATCAAAGGGAGGTGTGTCGCCAATGAACTGCGCCAGGAACAGCGCTGGACCCTTGAGCGTCTTCAAGATGATTCGCCCTGATGCAATCGATTGCATTACCCTAGCATGGGCCTCCTGCAGACCCGTTGTGCACTGCACAGCGATTGGAACAACGTAACGCCATGGCAACCATCTACGACATCGCAAGGCACGTTGGCGTTTCCGCCGGTACCGTGTCGCGTGCGCTTTCGCGGCCGGACAAGGTGCTGCCGGCCACCCGCACGCGCATCGAACAGGCGGCCGCTGCCCTGGGCTATGTGCCCAACACGGTCGCCCGGACGCTGAAGACCCAGCGCAGCGGCAAGATCCTGGTCACCGTCCCGGACATCGCCAATCCATTCTTCGCGCAGATCCTGCAGGGCGCGGAGGACGCGGCGCAGGCGGTCGGCTACGCCGTGCTGCTGGGCGATACCCAGAATCTGCCCGAGCGCGAGGAGCGCTACGCGCAGATGCTCCGGCGCAACGAGGCCGACGGGCTGATCGTGCTGGGGCACCGCCTGCCGCCGACGGCGCGCGAGATCGTCCAGCAGCGGGGCACCGCTGCACCGGTGGTCAATGGCTGCGAATTCGATCCCGCGCTGGGCATCCCCAGCGTCCACATCGACAACGCGGCCGCCGCGCGCGCGGTGATGGACCATCTGTATGGGCTGGGACACGAGCGCATCGCCGTGGTCGGCGGGCCGCCCGACAATCCGCTGCACCAGCAACGGATGGAAGGGGTCCGGGCCGCCGCCAAGGCGCGCGGCCGCCTGCGCCAGCTGGGCATCGTGCCGGGCGACTTTTCCCTGCAGTCCGGCCATGCGGCCGCGCAGGCGCTGCTGGCCTCGGCCGCCGCGCCGACGGCGATCTTCTGCTTCAGCGACCAGATGGCGCTGGGTGCCCTGGCGACCTGCCGGGATCTGGGCATCCGCGTGCCGGAGGACCTGTCCATCGTCGGCTTTGACGATCTGGCATCGTCGCGTTACCTGACGCCGCCGTTGACCACCATCCGGCAGCCCATGCGCGAGATCGGTGAGCGCGCGGTCAACCTGCTGCTCGCCATCATCGAGCAGGTCGATGTGCCGCTGCAGCAGACGCTGGATTTCAGCCTGATGCTGCGCGGCTCGACGGCTGCGCCCAGCAGCGGCTGAGGGCCGTGCGGAGCAGTTGGCCTGCAGCCGCCGGCCGGCACGGTTGCAGCCAGCAACCCTTGATCCGGAATTGACGCGAAGCTGTCAGACTCGGCACAGGCAGCCCGCCAGGCTGCCAGGGGGGGAACGTGCGATCGCTCAAGGGGGTCGGCCATGCCGTTCTTGATTGACGCGACGGAAGTCGCAGTCGAGGGCATCGGCGCGGCGCGGCGCATCGGCTGGATGCGCTTCGTCGGCAATGGGCTGGGGGCGATCCCGATCGCTTCGATCATTCTCGAACGCCAGGATGGCGCCTGGGCGTGGGTACTGTTGCTGCTCAACGCGTTGGCGTGGCCGGCGCTTGCACTGCTGCTGACCCACCGATCCCGCCAGCCCGCGGTGGTGCAGTTCCGCTGCATGGTGGCCGACTCCTTCTTCGGCGGTGGCTGGATCGCCTTCATGGCGCTGAGCGCGGTCCCCAGTGCGTTGTTCGCCGCGCTGCTGGTCGCCGACAAGATCGCTGCCGGTGGCGTGCGGTTGGCGATGCGGGCGACGCTGGCACTGGTGCTGGGCTTTCTGCTCAGCTGGTGGGCGCTTGGATTTCCCTACCAGCCCATCTCCTCGCAGCGCACGATCGTGCTGAGCGTGCCGTTCCTGTTCGTGTATGGCATCGGGCTGAGCATCCTGAGCTGGCAACTGGCACGCCGGGTCAAATCACAGAACCGCCAGCTGCAGCGGCTGAGCCGGATGGATCCATTGGTGGAGCTGGCCAATCGTGGCTTCCTGATCCTCCGCGCGCAGCAGGTGCTGGACAAGGCGCAGGGACAGGGGGGCTTCGCCTGCCTGCTGATGCTCGACGTCGACGACTTCAAGCGCATCAACGATTCACATGGGCATCGGGCCGGGGACGAGGTGTTGCGGCAGATCGCCGCCACCTTGCGCGAGTTCGCACGCCCGGGCGACATACCGGCACGGTTGGGTGGCGACGAATTCGTGGTGCTGCTGCGTGACTGCACGACGCGTGATGCGATGCATGTGGCCGAGCGGATCCGGCTGCATCTGCTCGAAGCGGCAAGGCAGGTGGCACCGGGCGTGGAGTTCAGTGTCAGCATCGGTATCGCGGCGACGCCGGGCCAGGGCACCGTGGAAGACTGGCTGGCCACGGCCGACAAGGCCCTCTATCACGCCAAGCGCCAGGGCAAGAATACGGCCAGCTGGGCGGACTGATTTACGGCACCGCACGCCGTGCGCATGCGGTGGGTATCAGAGCGTCCGTTCCCAGACCTGGCCGAGCAGATCGTGGCCAAAGCTGTGGTGGGGCTCTTCCTGTACCAGCTGGAAGCCCGCGCGTTCGTACAGGCGCCGGGCATCGGCCAGTACGCTGTTGGTCCAGAGCGTCATCCGCGTATAGCCGGCGGACGCCGCAAACGCGATGCACTCTTCCACCAGCCGGGCGCCGATGCCCATGCCGCGCGCGGTGGCATCCACATAGAGCAGGCGCAGCTTGGCTGTGCTGTCGTTCTGCCTGACCACGAACACCGAGCCCACCATGTCGCCGTCCTTCTCGGCGATCCAGCAGCGTTCACGCGCCGGGTCCAGCTCGCGCAGGTACTTGGCAACGATCTCCGACACCAGCGCTTCGTACTCCGCATTCCAGCCGAATTCGCGGGCATACAGCGCGGACTGCCGCGAGACCACCAGCCCCATGTCGCCCGGCCGCGGATCCCGCAGCAGGTACGAGGGAGACCTGTCGCCCAGCACGCTTTCGATCTGGCCCATGGCCGAAAGCAGCGTCAGCTGTGCCGTCTCGGGCAGCGTCGCCAGCAGCTCGGTCATTTCCCGCCGCGAGGTTTCTTCCAGTGGCGCGAACACGCTGTGCCCAAGTGCCGTCAGGGTCAGAACGACCACGCGCGCATCCTCGGCCGAGCGGTCCTTGATGAGATAGCCCTGCCGTTCGAACCTGGCGGTGACCCGGCTCACATAGCCGGCATCCAGGCCCAGCTCACGGCACAGGTCCGAGGGCGACAACGGTGCGTGGTGGGCCAGTTCGTACAGGATGCGGACTTCGGTGAGCGACAGGCCACTGCGCAGCAGCGATTCCTGTAGTACCCCGATCTGCCGGGTATAGAAGCGGTTGAAGCGCCGCACTGCATCGGCGCGTTCGGAAAGCGTGCCCATTGCCTTGGCCGATCCATGTATTTGACTTGGTCAAATAATTACTTGCCTAAGTCAAATAATCAAGGGGTACGCAGCTCTGTACTGCGGGCATCGTCCGGCGCCGTCGGCGGGTGTGCGCTGCTGCATGCACAGCGCAGCAGCGCGGCGGCCAGTGCAGGATGCTGGCCGCGCATGGCCAGCTGCAGGGCGGTGATCGGCATGCCCAGTTCCAGCGCGACGAAGGCCAGGCCCGGCCGATGCAGGGTCTGCATCGAGGCCGGCACGATAGCGATGCCCAGGCCCGCTGCAGCCAGGTTGATGGCCGAGGCCACCTGTGGCGCTTCCTGCTGGATGGTGGGGGTGAAGCCCTGGCTGCGGCAGGCAGCGACGACATCGGCGCTCAGGCCATAGCCGGATTTCCGCGAGAACAGGATGAAGCGCTCATCGCGCAGCTCGGTCAGTGCGATGCCCGCCCGGCCGGCCAGCGGGTGTTCGGCCGGCAGTACCGCCACCAGTGGTTCGGCGCTGAGCTGCTGGATCACCAGCTCGCCAGGATGCGAATACGGTGGGCGCACGATCACCGCGTCCAGTTCGCCGTCGTCCAGGCGCCGGATCAGGGATTCACTGCCGTCTTCGACCAGTTGCAGCTGCACCGCCGGATGCGCCTGCCGGAACCTGCGCAGCAGTGCGGTCACCGCGTCGTTGTATGAGGCCGATTCGGTCAGCCCCAGCGTGAGCGTGCCGACCTCGCCGCGTGCAGCGCTCAGCGCCTGCTCCTTGGCGTGGTCGACGCGCGCGAGGATGTCCACGGCTGCTGCCCAGAACACGCGGCCCGCGTCACTGAGCACGATGCCGCGTCCCTGGCGATGGAACAGCGGCGTGCCGATCTCTTCCTCCAGCGCGCGGATCTGCTGCCCGAGCGGTGGCTGGGCGATATGCAGGGCCTCGGCGGCCTTGGTGAAGCTCTGCAGTTGGGCGGTCATGACGAAGTAGCGCAGGTGGCGCAGTTCCATTGGAACCTCAGGCGTTCTGGTGCTGTACGAACACGGTATTGGACGGTCGCCGGTGGCGGCAACATCATCGGTATCCCACGGCAGATGTCCAACTACAAGGGAGACCACATGAAGAAGACACGTCGGCTGCGCGATCTGCTTCGGCAGGGCAGCGTGATAGCACCGGGCGTATTCGATGGCTTGTCGGCACGCCTGGTGGAGCTGGCCGGCTTCGATGCGGTATATGCCAGCGGCGGGGCCATCGCACGTTCGGCCGGCGTACCGGACATCGGCCTGCTCGGTCTCAGCGAAGTGCTTGTGCAGGTTGAACGGATCGTCGATGCCTGCGATCTGCCGGTGATCGCCGACGCTGACACCGGCTTCGGCGGCACCGCGAATGTTGAACGCACGGTGCGCGCGTTGGAAAGGGCAGGGGTTGCCGCCCTGCATATCGAGGACCAGGCCTTCCCCAAGCGCTGTGGTCACCTGGATGACAAGACGCTGGTTGACGCGGGCGAGATGTGCACGAAGATCCGCGTCGCCTGCCAGTCGCGGATCGATCCGGAGCTGATGATCATCGCGCGTACCGACGCCATCGCCTGCGAGGGCCTGGATGCGGCGATCGAACGCGCGCGTGCGTATGTGGAGGCGGGCGCGGACATGATCTTCGTCGAGGCCCCGGAAACGCTGGAGCAGATCGAGGTGATTTCGCAGCGTGTTCCCGGGCCGAAGCTGATCAACATGTTCCACAGCGGCAAGACGCCGCTGGTGCCGGTGCAGCGGCTTGCCGAACTCGATTACCGGCTGGTGATCATTCCCTCGGACCTGCAACGGGCTGCGATCCGGGCCATGCAGCGCACCCTGCAGGAGATTGCAGCGACCGGTGACAGCGGGCGTGTCGCCAATGCGCTGGCCAGCTTCAGCGAGCGCGAGGAGATCGTGCGTACCGGTCGTTATCTGGCGCTGGATCGCGCCTGAGTCGAGGAAGCCTGCCGGGAGCGGGGCGGCGGCCTGTGCAATCGTGGCGTAACGGCCATTCATCCTGCACGCGGCATCGCCACGGCAATCCTCTACCATGGGCCACCCCGCCCGGACCTGCCCTGATGCAAGACGCCCTTGTTGCCCAGCCCAAGCCCCCCGTCCCGAGGATCGCGGCCTGGCTGATGATGCTGCTGGGCATGTGGCTGGCGTTGAAGCTGGGCCTGGTGGTGACCCTGCTGTCGGGTCTGCTGGTGTTCCAGCTGACCCACCTGCTGGCCTCCACCGTGGAGGGCAAGCTGCCGCCAGGTCGGGCGCGGGCCATCGCGGTGATCGTGCTGTCAGCGGTGATCATCAGCGCGCTGGTGCTGGCCGGAATCGGCGTGGCGTCATTTTTCCGCAACGAGACCGGTGGGCCGGACGCGCTGCTGGCACGGCTGATGGAGATCCTCAATTCGTCGCGGCACCAGGTGCCGGCGCTGCTGCAGCCGTACATCCCCGAGGACATGCCGGCACTGCGCACGGCGCTGAACGACTGGGCCGCCGAACATCAGCGCCAGCTGGGCGTGGCCGGTACCTCGGTGGTGCAGGTGGGTGTACGCGTACTGATCGGTATGGTGCTGGGCGCGATGATTGCGTTGTACGACGAACTGCCGCTGCCGAAGATGGGCCCGCTGGCGCAGGAGCTGATCGGCCGCACCAGCCGCCTGGCCACCGCGTTCCGCCAGGTGGTGTTCGCGCAGGTGAAGATCTCGCTGCTCAATACCGTGTTCACCGCCATCTTCCTGCTGGGCGTACTGCCGTTGTTCGGCGTGCACCTGCCACTGTCCAAGACCCTGGTGCTGATCACCTTCATCGCCGGCCTGCTGCCGGTGGTGGGCAACATCATCTCCAACACCATCATCACCATCGTCGCGCTGTCGGTTTCGTTCTACGTGGCCGTGGCCGCGCTGCTGTACCTGATCGTGATCCACAAGCTGGAGTACTTCCTCAATGCGCGCATCGTTGGCGGCGAAATCCAGGCCCGTGCCTGGGAGCTGCTGCTGGCGATGCTGGTGATGGAAGCGGCGTTCGGCCTGCCGGGCCTGGTCGCCGCGCCGGTGTTCTACGCCTATGTGAAGCGCGAACTGGTCGACCAGCGCTGGATCTAGTACGGCAGGGTGTGACGCATTCGGCCCGCCCAGGCGCTTGGTAAGACCTTGCCGGCGCGTTCGCGGTAGCTGCGGTATACCCGTGGTCACGGTTCGCGCGGCACTGGCTTGGCGCTGCCGGGACCGGCGGCTACAGTGATCCGCACTTCAGGGGAAATTTGCATGGCCGGCAAGGCATCGCCCATCGGGTTGCGGACCTGGGTCTGGATCCTGGCGGGGTTGTTCGTGGTCTGTACGCTGCCGTTGATGGCCATCGCGCTGGTCCAGGGCACGCTGCGCTACAGCGCCGCCGAAGACAACCTGGTCAGCCTGCGCCAGCTGCGGCAGACCTTCGACCTGGCCAACCTGGTCTCCGCCGAACGCGGCCCGGCCAACAGCCTGCTCGGCGCCGACCCGGCCGATGCCGCCGAACACGCGCGGCTGGCTGCGCAGCTGGCGATGGCGCGCAGGCGGGTGGATATCTCGATGCAGCAGCTGGACAGCGTGTTCAGGGCCGCTCCCGGTGTGGTGGACGAGCAGGGCCTGCTGGCCGATGCGCAGCGTCGGCTGAAATCGGCGCGTGCGGCGGTCGACCGCGTCACCGCGCAGCCGCAGGAGGCGCGCCGGGTGGAGGAAGTGGAGCGGGCGATCAACAGCATGTTCGCAGTCGTCGACCGGCTGCATCTGCTGACCTCGGCGCAGATCAATCTGCTGGTCAGCGTCGACCGTGAGGCAGCCATTCCGGCGATGCAGGGCCAGGTGCTGATCGATCTGCGCGAGCATGGCGGCCGCCTGGCGTCCAACGTGATGGCGCCGGTCGCGGTGCCGGGCGCCTGGCGCGACGAGCAGGTACGCGCTGCACTGCAGACCGAGGGCCGCCTGCTGGAACTGTGGCGGCTGGCCGGCAGCCACCAGTCGGTGTTCCGCAGTGACCCGGAGCTGTCCTGGCACTGGGACATGGCCCGTCGGCAGTTCTTTGGCGAGTCGCTGCCGATGATCGAGCAGCTGATCGAGGACGGTCGCCGCGGCGTGCCGCCACCATGGACCGCGGCCGAGTTCACCGCGCGCTACGTGCCGACGCTGCAGTCACTGGAAGCGCTGCGTGATGGCTACCTGAGCGTGTCCATCGCCCGTTTCGAGCGCACCCGCAACCGTGAGGCGACACGGCTGGCAGTGTTGGTGGCGACTGCGCTGGGCACGCTGGTGGTGCTTGGCGTGGCCCTGCGCATTGCCCATCTGCAGATCCTGCGGCCGTTGCTGCTGGCGCAGCGGCAGGTGATCCAGATCGCCTCCGATGCACCCGGCCCGGAGCAGCACGTCACCCATCCGCTGGCGGAAATGCAGCGCCTGTTCGATGCCATCGAAGTGCTGCGCGAGAAGTCGCGGGAACGCTTGGCGTTGACCAGCGAGCTGCGCCAGCTGGCCGGTACCGACGAACTGACCGGCCTGCTGAACCGACGCGCGCTGGAGGAAGTGGTGCAGCAGCGGCATGCCGAGGGCGAGGCCAGTGCGGTGGTGATCCTGCTGGACGTCGACCGCTTCAAGGCGATCAACGATGGCCATGGCCACGATGCCGGTGACCAGGTGCTGGAGCAGGTGGCACAGCTGCTGCAGCGCCACCTGCGCCGCAGTGACAGCATTGCCCGCTACGGTGGCGAGGAATTCCTGGTGCTGTTGGCCGACGGTGATCTCGCGGGTGGCCGCCGCCTGGCGGAGTCGCTGCGCCTGGCGCTGCAGCAGTTGGACATCGTAATCGCGGGTGGCATCGAACTGCGGGTGACCGCCAGTTTCGGCGTGGCCCAGGGAGGTACCGATGCACTGGGCTGGCGCACGCTGCTGCGTGCCGCCGATGCCGCCATGTACCAGGCCAAGGCGCAGGGCCGTGATCGCGTGCGGGTGGCCGGTGGCGGGCGCGTTCCGCGCTGAAACGCCACGTTCATCGCTGGCGCACGCAGTGCCGCCTAGACTGGCCCTCCGATCGCTTGGAAGGAGCCATCATGACCGCTCGCCCCGTTGTCGCCGCAGTGCTGCTGGCCGGGTTGTTGGCCGGCTGTACCTCCACCGCTTCGCAGACCGCTGCGGATGCGCCGCGCCATCCCTCCATCGCCGCCGACCTGAGCCCGGTGCCGGCCTTCACCGGCGGCGGCGCGGGTTGGAGCATCGAGATCGCCTCCACCGGCAAGGGCAACCACGATGCCAGCCTCAGCGTTGACGGCCGCATCCACAAGGGCACGCTGCGCTATCTGGGGCAGCCGGCGGATGCGCCCAGCTCGCTGATCGTGCTCAACGGTGAACTTGGCAGGCAGCCGGCTGTCGTCGAGATCAAGCGCGAGTCGTGCCGCACTGCCGAAGGCGTCGACACCCTGGCCAGCGTACAGGTGACGATGGAAGGGCAGCCACAGCGCCGCGGTTGTGGCCATCTGGCGGTGTATTGAGGTCGCGCGACGGCATGCTCGAGATTCCCACGCTTTACACCGAACGCTTGCGGCTGCGCCCGCAACGGCTCGATGACTTCGAGGTCTACGCCGCATTCCTGGCGTCGCCGCGTGCGTGCGGCATGGGCGGTCCGTTTGGTGAGGTCGCCGCGTGGGGGCAGTTCTGCCACGACCTGGCCAGCTGGCAGCTGTTCGGCCACGGTGCGCTGATGATCGAGCGCGGCGACAGTGGTGCCTGCATCGGCCAGGTCGGTATCAACCACGGTCCGTTGTTCCCGGAAAAGGAACTGGGCTGGCTGCTGTACGACGGCCATGAGGGGCAGGGGTTCGCCACCGAGGCGGCCGGCGCGCTGCGCGACTGGGCCTTCGTGGTGGCGCAGCTGCCGACCCTGGTCAGCTACATGGCGCCGGACAATATGGCATCACAGGCCGTTGCGCAGCGGCTGGGCGGCGTGCTCGATGCGCAGGCCGTGCGCAGCGATGCGGATGATCTGGTGTACCGCTACCCGCGTTGAGGCCTAGCCGCGGGTGGCGGGGGCCTGCACCGTGCGGCCGAGCGCCTTGGCGACGCCTTCGCGCTTCTCGATCAGGAACTCCATCAGTGCACGCACGCGAGGTGGCATCTGCTCGCGCGAAGGCACATACAGGTAGAAGCCGGGGAACGGCGTGGACCACTCCGGCATCAAGCGGACCAGGCGTCCATCGGCCAGCATCGGCTGCAAGGAGAGGTCGATGTGCTGCATCACGCCCAGTCCCTGCAGCGCCGCCCGGATCATCCCTTCGTCGTCGTTGCTGACATAGCGACCGCGTGGTTCCACCTCAAAGTCATGGCCGGGTTGGCCGGGCGTGCTGAACTCCCAGGCATAGATGTTGCCGCTGCCGGTCTGTCGGTAGCCCAGGCATTCGTGCGAGGCCAGTTCGGCCGGCGTTGTTGGCGTGCCATGCCGGGCCAGGTAGTGGGGCGAGGCGGCGACCACCATTTCCAGCATCGGCGTGACCGGAACCGCGATCATGCCCTCGGCCAGGCGTTCACCGAGGCGGATGCCGGCGTCGCAGCCGTCGGCGACGATGCTGGACAGGCCATCATCCATCACCAGTTCGATGCGCAGCTCGGGAAAGCGCGCGAAGAATTCCGGCAGGTGCGGTTCGATCAGGGTCTTGGCGGTCAGGCGCGCGGTGTTGATGCGCAGCAGGCCCGACGGTGCATCGTGGTTGGCGCGCAGGCCGCGTACCGCGGCTTCGATGGTGCCCAGCGACGGCCGTAGTGCGTCGAACAGGCGCTGCCCTTCCTCGGTCAGCGACATCTCACGGGTGGTCCGGTGCAGCAGACGCACGCCCAGCTGCTTCTCCAGCGTCTTCAGGTTCTGCGACAGCGCCGGACGCGAGATGCCCATCTCGTCGGCCGCCTTGGTGAAGCTGCGGTGGTGGGCAATGTGGGCGAAGCCGGCCAGATGCGGCAGCAGGGCGGGGCTGAACGGGGTAGATGGATTCATCGGCGGGCCGTCGCGGACTGGTAACTCCAGCTTACTACTGTGGTCAGCATTGTCGGCTTTTTCGAGTCCAATACCAGGCCTATCGTGTTGGCAACGGCGATACCCCGGTCGCCCCTTCGCCCCACAGAGGAAACGCCCATGGAAACCGTCAGCATCCAGAATCCGGACATGGCCTGGCAGATTGCCGCCGACCTGTATTTCCCGCCGGGTTTTGACCGCCAGCGCAGTTACCCGGCCATCATCAGCATGCACCCGATCGGCAGCTGCAAGGAGCAGACCTCGGGCAATGTCTATGGCGAGGCCCTGGCCCGCGAGGGCTTCGTGGTCATTGCCTTCGACGCCAGCTTCCAGGGCGCCAGTGGTGGCGAACCGCGCTGGATCGAAGACCCGACACAGCGGGTGGAGGATGTTCGCCACGTGGTCGACTACCTGGTCACCTTGCCGTATGTGGATGCCGGACGCATCGGCGTGCTTGGCATCTGTGGCGGAGGCGGTTACGCGATCAACGCCAGCATGACCGAACGCCGCATCAAGGCCATCACCAGCATCACCGGGGTCAACTTCGGCCGCCTCAGCCGTGAAGCCTTCGGTGGCTTCGATCCCATTGGCACGCTGGAGGCGATTGCCACCCAGCGCACTGCGGAAATGCGTGGCGGCGAGGCACGCGTGGACATGTTCCTGCCGATGTCGGTGGAGGAGGGGCGTGCGGCCGGCATCACCGATATCGATGTGCTGGAAGCCACCGAGTACTACCGCACTGCGCGTGGCCAGAAGCCCAACGGTGCCTCGCGTGCGCTGTTCTCGCACCGCGCTGCGGCGATCGGTTGGGATGCGTTCCACCTGGCCGAGGTACTGCTGACCCAGCCGCTGCTGGTGGTGATCGGCGACAAGCCGGGCGGCTTCGGTGCCTACCGTGATGGCCTGGAGATCCATGGCCGCGCAGCGTCCAGGCACAAGCAGGTTGCGATGATCGAAGGCTGGTCGCACTACGATCTGTACGACAAGCCGGAGCCGGTGGCGCAGGCGCTGGCGGCGGTGATCCCGTTCTTCAGGCAGCATCTGTGAGGTGATGCTGCCAAGAGGGTACCGGCTGCTGGTTGTCTGGCATTACCTGGGCGCGGGGTGTCCCGCCCAGTCACCGATGCCGTCCAGTTCCGGTGCAAGTGCGTGTTCGGCCGCACGCCGCAGCAGTGCCGGTGCGACGTAGTGGCGATGCGTGCTGTCTATCAGCGCCATGTAGATGCGACCGAACGCATTGCGGGTCTGCACGCGCGAACCGAGACTGATCTCGACGCCACCATCCGCACGCAGCTGCACCCGCACGCTGCTGCGGAAACGCAGATGGCGGTCGTCGGCACCGAGCAGGACTTCCGCGCAGTGGTCATCTGCATCGACCCGCGAATCCAGCACTGGATAATGGCCAGCAAACAACCGGCTGCGGTCATTGGACAGCAGCGACGATACCGGGCAGCCCAGCGGTGAGGTGCGCAGCCTCAGCGGCGCAACCAGGCGGTTGCGCAGCGCCATCAACCGGTCCACGCCGCTTGGGGGATTGCGCAGGAAGCCTTCCAGTACCTCGGCCAGCAGTGCCGACGCGGAACGCTGCCGCACCTGCGTCCTGTCCAGCAGCAGCGTAGTCAGGTCCTGGTAGTGGCTGAGCGGTAGCGCAGTGGCGAGCAGGCCGTCGCTGTGTGGTGCCTGTGACTGGATGGGGTAGGCCGGCGTAGCGCGTTCGACGAACCCACGCAGCGGTTGCAATGTGATCCGCCGCAGCGGGCCGAACCATGCGCGGGTGCGCGCGCATAGCTGGGCACGCAGGCTGGGGGGCGCAGCCTGCAGTGACAGCTGCATCAGCGGCGTGGCCGCCAGAGCGGCTGCCGTCGGCCAGCAGGCTTCCGGCAGTACGTCAGTGAGGCTGGGAATGTCGGCGGCATTGCGCTGTACCTGCGCACGGGTGTGCTCGCTCATCGCACCGGCCAGTTCATTGCTGTGGCACGACAGCGCGAACAGCGCCGGATGGTTGCGGTGGTTCGATGCGAACTGGTGCCAGGTGCCGCCACCGAAGCGCACGGTGAACAGGCAGTCCGGCGGGATGCGGACGCGCCGCAGCGTGCGCGCGAAGACGCCGGGATCGCTCGCCAGCTCCGCGTCGGAAACGCTGGCGAAGCGCAGCTCGGCGCCGGCGCTGCCGGCGACGGCCGTGAACATGCGTGGACCGGCATGGCGATGGAACGGATGGCCACCGGCACCAACAGAGAAACTGTACAGCGAGGACGGATCACCCTGCTGCAGATGCATGCCGCCCAGCCGTGCCGAGGGCTCATCCAGCGCATCGATGAAGGCCGGATGGTGGCGCTGGCGCTGGTTGGCGTCGATGATCAGTGCATCACCGGCACCGATGCCCAATTGCGCGATCAGCGTGACTTCGGTCGGGCTGGCTCCTTCCCGGGCGGGAAGCTGGACGGCTGGAAACGAACGGCGGTCGCGGGTCGGTCCAGGCATGGTCGCGCTCCTTGGCAGGGATGCTCAGCGGGCAGGGGACTTGCGGCGGGCGCGGGCTTCGCGCTTGAGCGGGCCACCGACCGGACAGACTTCAGCGGCCCAGGAGAACAGCGTATTGGCCAGGCGGTCCGGCACCTGCCGGAAGTACACGAACTGGCCACGCTTCTCGCGTTCGATCAGCCCGGCTTCCTCAAGGATGCGCAGATGGCTGGACAGCGCGGGCTTGCTGAAATCGAAGCGCTCGGCCAGTTCACCCGCGCTGAGCTCACCGGCGCTGAGGTAGGCCAGGATCTGCCGGCGCGCGGTGGAGGCAAGGGCTTCGAAGATGCGGTCCATGGCGAGCTAATTAACTAATTCGTTAATTGATAGTCCTCCCGCTGCAGCCGGCTGTCAAGCGTCGGCCAGTTGCACGGCCCGCATGCCCTTTGCCATCCTCCCCGCTGCTTTCCGTCTTTGGAGTTTCGATGCGCGCTGCGTTCTGGCTGGTCCTGGCCCTGCTGCCCACCCTGGCTGTGGCACAGCCCGCGCGAGCGGCCAAGGACAATGCCTCCGCGCAGGACCCCTTCAGCGAACTGTTCGATACCGCCTGCATGCAGCACATCGGTGCCCCGGCGCGGCTGCAGTCGTTGATGGAATCCAATGGACTGTCGCCGTTGCAGCCTGCCGAAGCGGCCACGCTGCTGCAGGGCCAGCCAGGCGTGGCCTGGATGGTGCCGCTGGCCAGTGGCCGCTATGCGGTGAGCTGGGCCGACGATGGCACCTGCACGGTGTATGCGGAGAAGGCCGATGTGGCGGTGGTGCAGAAGGGCTTCGCACGGTTGATGCTGGCCGCACCGAAGCCGTTGCAGGCACGTTCGCTGCCGGGGCGCGGGCCGCTTTCGGCCGATCAGGTCGCCATCCAGTACGGCTGGGCCGCGCCCGGCCAGAGCAGGCTGCAGGTCCGTTTCCGCCTGGTCACGCGGCAGGCACCGGAGGCCGGCGTGCAGGCGATGGCGTCGGCGACCCCGGGCGAGGCGATGCTGGAACAGGCTGCGCCCGGACGCTAGCGCCGGGCCTGGCGCGGCGGCCGATGCAGGGGCCACGCTCGCGATTCAGTTTTTCATCGGGGATGTGGTATATCGTTTATCGATAAATCCACCCCGGGGCGGCGAAGCCACCCCAACACCGGAGGCCGCTTGACCGCTCGTCCCGCCCGCGCCAGACCCGCGCGAGGCTTGTTCACCCTGGCCCAGGCCGCCGTACAGGCCGTCCGGGCGATGTGCTGGCTGGGCATCCTGGCCGCACTGCTGGCCGTGCCGCTGGTCGCCCACGACCGTCGCTGGCTGCTCGACAGCGTCCACGACGCCAATGCCGCCGCCGCGCATGGCAACGACCTGTTCCTGCATTTCTGCCTGGGCCTGGGCGCGATCGTCGCGCTGCTGGTGCTGTGCCTGGTGTTCCTGCGCCACCTGCTGCGGCTGCTGGCATCGGCGGCACGCGAGCGGCCGTTCACCCATGCCAATGCGCAGCGCCTGCAGCGCATGGCGTGGTTGATGCTGGCGATGGAACTGCTGTCGATCCTGATCGGCGCCTACGCCGCATGGATGGGCCCGGACTTCACCTGGATGGAAGTCGGTGGCGGCATGTCGATCACCGGCCTGGTCGCGGTGCTGATGCTGTTCGTGCTGGCACGCGTGTTTGCCGTGGGTGCGGCGATGCGCGATGACCTCGACGGTGTCATCTGATGGCGATTGTCATCACCCTGGACCGCATGCTGCAGCAGCGGGGAATGACCCTGTCCGAGCTGGCCGGGCGCATCGACATCACCCTGGCCAACCTGTCGATCCTGAAGACCGGCAAGGCGCGCGCCATCCGCTTTTCCACGCTGGATGCGATCTGCCGCGAGCTGCAGTGCACGCCTGGCGATCTGCTCGGGCATGACCCGGCGCAGGCGCAGGAGGCTGACTGAGTGTTTCCCCTTTTCCCTTACCTACTGACGAAACGGACCTGAAATGGAATGGTTGGCTGACCCCTCGATATGGATGGGCCTTGCAACCCTGGTCGTGCTGGAGATCGTTCTCGGCATCGACAACCTGGTGTTCATCGCGATCCTTGCCGACAAACTACCGCCGCACCAGCGTGACCGCGCGCGGGTGATCGGCCTGGCGCTGGCGCTGCTGATGCGGCTGGTGCTGCTGGCCGCGCTGGCATGGATCATGAAGTTGACCGAGCCGCTGCTCACGCTGTTCGACCACAGCTTCTCCGGGCGTGACCTGATCCTGCTGGGCGGTGGCTTGTTCCTGTTGTTCAAGGGCACGATGGAACTGCACGAGCGCCTGGAGGGCCGCGAACACCACGAAGATGGCAAGAAGGTCTACGCCAGCTTCGCGATGGTGGTGGCTCAGATTGTGGTGCTCGACGCGGTGTTCTCGCTGGACTCGGTGATCACCGCAGTGGGCATGGTCGACAACCTGGGCGTGATGTATGCCGCGGTGACCATCGCGATGGTGCTGATGCTGGTGGCCAGCAAGCCGCTGACCCGCTTCGTCAACAAGCATCCCACGGTGGTGGTGCTGTGCCTGGGCTTCCTGCTGATGATCGGTTTCAGCCTGGTGGCCGAAGGCCTGGGCTACAAGATTCCGAAGGGCTATCTGTACGCGGCCATCGCCTTCTCGATCCTGGTCGAAGCCTTCAACCAGTGGGTGCGTTTCAACCGTGAGCGCAACGAGCGCCGCCAGCCGTTCCGTCAGCGCACCGCCGACGCCGTGCTGCGCATGCTCGGCGCGCGCCCGGCCAATGGTCATCACGACGAAGAAGCCAGCGAGCAGGTGGACGCCGAAGAGCGCCTGCAGCCGGCCGAGCACGAGATGATCCGCAGCGTGCTGGGCCTGGCCGATCGCCCGGTGTCGAGCGTGATGACCGTGCGTGCCGACGTGCAGTGGATCGACATGGCGCGTGGGCCGGAGGATGTGGTGGCACGCCTGGTGGCGTCGCCGCACACTCGCTTGCTGGTGGGCGATGGCGATCTGGACAGCCTGCGCGGCGTGGTACAGAGCCGCGACCTGCTGGCCGACCTGCTGCAGGGCAGGCCGCTGCAGCTGGAAGCCAACCTGCGCGAGCCGCAGTACGTGCTGTCGAGTGCCAGCGCATTGCAGGCGCTGGAACTGATCCGCCAGCACCCGGTACCGCTGGCGGTGGCGGTGGACGAGTACGGCAGCGTGGAAGGCCTGGTGACCGCCAACGACCTGCTGGCGGCCATTGCCGGTGACCTGGTCGACACCCAGGACGAGCGCTATGGCGTGGTCGCGCAGGGCGAAGATTGCTGGGAGGCCGATGGTGCGCTGACCCTGGACGATCTGCAGCGCCTGGCCGGTGTGTCGCTGCCGCGCAGTGCCGACTACATGACCATCTCCGGGCTGGTGCTGGAACAGCTGGGCCGCCTGCCGGACGTCGGCGATGCGGTGGAGGTGACCAGTGTACGTGTCACCGTGCTGGCGATGGAGAAGCGCCGCATCACGCGCCTGCGGGTGGAACGCATCGACGGACTGGCTTGACCAACGCCTTGTTGTAGAGCCGAGCCAATGCTCGGCTGCATTTTGAGAAGCCGAGGGCAGGCTCGGCTCTACACAACACTGCCCGCAACCTTCACCATGGCGGGCCCGCATTCTTTCCCGGATGGTTGCAGTGCTGAGTACGATCGGTTTGTTGATGGGCCTGTACGTGGCCTGGCGCCTGTTCTAGCCACTGCGCATGCCCATCTGGATGAAGGTCGTGCTGTCGCTGCTGCTGGTGGGCGTGGCCGTGCAGCTGCGCATCGTCGCTACCTTCTGGGGCACGATGGCCTCGCCGGAAATTCCGAAGCTGGCCATCGCCACGTTGGCCACGGGTTCGACTGCCGTACTGCTGCTGGCGCTGGTCCTGCTGGTGCTGGACGCTGGCCTGCTGTTGTCGCGGATCCTGCGCAGGCCACGTGCTGTATCGGCCCTGCGCGCGCCGAAGCTGCGGCCGGTGGCGGGTGTGCTGGCGCTGCTGGTCAGTGGCTATGGCGTCAGCCAGGGCATGGCCGTCCCCAAGCCCCGGCAGATCGAGGTGAGCATCGCCGGACTGCCGGCTTCGTTCGACGGCTATCGCGTGCTGCAGCTGACCGACATCCATGCCAGCCGCCTGTTGACCGGTGACTGGGTACGCAAGGTCGTGGACCAGAGCAACGCACTGACGCCGGACCTGACCGTGATCACCGGCGACCTGATCGACGGCAGCGTCGAGGCCCGCCGCGATGACGCGCGGCCGTTGGCCGACCTGCATGCACCGGATGGCGTCATCGCCATCACCGGCAATCACGAGTACTACGCGCAATACCAGGAGTGGATGCAGGCGTTCCGCGCGCTGCACATGCAGGTGCTGGAGAACAGCCACCTGCAGGTACGACGCGGTGATGCAGCGCTGACCATCGCCGGCGTCACCGACCCGGTGGCGGCCCGCTATGGCCTGCCTCTGCCGGATCTGGAGGCCGCGCTTGCCGGTGCTGATCCGGGCGCGCCGGTGATCCTGCTCGACCATCGCCCGCGCAATGCGCGCGAGGCTGCCGCACGCGGGGTGAAGCTGCAGCTGTCCGGGCATACACATGGCGGCCAGATCATCGGCATGGACCAGCTTGTGAAGCGTGCCAATGGCGGTTATGTGTCCGGGCGTTACGAGGTGGACGGCATGACCCTGTACGTGAGCAACGGTGCCGGCCTCTGGGCCGGATTTCCGGCACGCATCGGTGTGCCGTCTGAGATCACCTTGATCACCCTGCGCCGCGCCCCGTGACCTGAAGTGGGGTCAGATTCCTTTCCCTGCGGGAAAGGGATCTGACCCCTGACAGACCACATGGAAGGAACCATGTCCCATCGCCGCGCACCCATGGAACGCCTGATCCGGGCCAATGCGGACGAGATCAATCGGCTGCGCCAAGCCATCCGCGAGGCCGCTGGCACGCGCTGGCGTGGCCCGGAAGAAATGCAGCGGCATGCGGCAGCCTGCGCGGAATACAACCAGCGCTATGAACAGCTTGCTTTCCCGGGTGGCTACGCCAACGCGCTGAAGCAACTTGCCGAACGCGATCCAGATACGGTGGATGTCGTGCTGACCTTCCTTGAGGTGCGCCCGTACTTCTTCCGTTCCGGATATATGTGGAAGACGCTGCTGAAGCGTGTGCCACGGGCACCGATGGGTGTGAAGCAGCAGGCCCGGATGCAGAAGATCCTCGATGCCTACGCTGCTTACCGGGCGGGAAGCAGGCACTCCCAGTAGCTCCACGCCATGCGTGGAGGTCGCGCCGCACCCAGCGTCCCAGTCGGCCGCGGATCGGCGATCATGTGCACTGGGTCCTGAAACCAGGAAAGACGCAATGCAGGGAACGCATCCTTCAACCGGGCGCCGACGACACGCTGTGCTGCTGATCGCCGCATTGCTGCCGGTGGCCTGCCAGCGCACGCCTGACGCATCGGATGAGGCGCCGAGTGCAGACACGCCGGTTGTCGCGCCAGCGGCCGCCACTGATCTCTCCCCGCTGCTGGATGCCCTGCCGACCTGTGCGCTGGACGGCTGGTACATCGATCAGCAAACCGACCGCCCGGCCCACCCCTGGCTGGCCGCGAATGCGCCACGACCCTGCAAGAAGGACGAGGAGAACGAGATCGCCACGTTCTGCGTGCAGGGGCAGTGGAAGGGACTGCCGGTGGAGGAGGTGATCCTGCCGACGATGACCTTCGTTTCGTTCCGTGGTGCGAAGATCGGCCTGCCGTTGGAGAAGGCGCGTCCGATCGTCCGCGAACGCTTCGGACAGGCTTTCCCGGGTGGTGCGCCTTACGAAGCGGGTCGCGAGCCGAAGCTGATGGCCGATCCCGAGGATGCGCAGCGTTCGTGGCTGCTGTGCAGCACGCCCGAGCCGGGGGGCGATGTGGGCAGCCAGGCAGGCGTCAGCTACTCGGGCATGAACCTGCCCTACGACCACGACGGCTGCAGCTACCGCTACAGCCCGGTCGACTTCTGCGATGCGCGGCACCGCGCAGCCATCGAAGATGCGCTCCAGCACCAGAAACCCAATTTCAACCAGCACTATCTGCTGGTGCAGGTCGATGATCGTCCCGAGTACTTCCAGCGCACGCTGGTGCTGGTCGATACCCGCACGGGCAGGGTGACGCCACTGCCGTTCGATGCCTTCACCGGACCAGCAGGGAGAGGCGGAGATGCCACCGGCTACGGGACACTGGAAACGGGCGTGGACCAGCCGCAGTTCTGCCTCGACGGCGCGTTGCTGGTCTACCGTGTGTTCGAGGAAGGTCGCTTCTGCTTCGGCTTTGACGGTGAGCGATTCACCGGCCATGAAACCCAGTACATGCAGGCGACGGACAGCCGATGACCGGTATTTCACCCCGGCCATGACATCCTCCTCGAACCTGCACAATCGGGATCGAGGCTGTTGAAGGCGAACACGCAATGACTGCCGCGCGGCAGCGCTCGATGTGGGTGGCCGGCCTGTCCACGGTGGTGGAGTGGTACGACTTCACCTTGTATCTGTACTTCGCCACGGTGCTGTCGCGGGTGTTCTTCGGCGGCGGCAAGGAGGCGATGCTGGTGACCCTGGCCGGGTTCGCGGTGTCCTATCTGATGCGTCCACTGGGTGCGCTGTGCTTCGGCCACCTGGGTGACCGGCTGGGCCGGCGCTGGATGCTGCTGGCGTCGATGGCCTTGATGGCAGCGGCGATGCTGGCCACCGCACTGTTGCCGACCGCTGCCACGGCAGGTACCACGGCGGGCGTGCTGCTGCTGGTGCTGCGCTGCGTGATGGCGTTCTCGGTAGGCGGCGAATACACCGGCGTGGTGGCGTACCTGCTGGAAAGTGCGCCGGTGCGGCGACGCGGGCTGGTGACCTCGCTCGCTTCGGCGGCCAGTGAAGTGGGGGCGCTGCTGGCAGTGGCGATCTCCGCGCTTACGGTTGCGCTGCTGCCCACCGCGCAGCTGGACAGCTGGGGCTGGCGCATTCCCTTCTTCGTCGGCGCGGCGTTGGCGGTTGTGATCCTGGTCGCGCGCTCGGGCATGCACGAATCGCCGGAGTTCGAGCGCCAGCGTCGCGAGGGCAGTATTCCGGCTACGCCGCTTCGCCACGTATTGCGTAACCACCCACTGGCGGTGGCACGCACCTTTGCGATCTCGGCGCTGGGCTCGATCACCTACTACGTGGGCATCACCTATGTGCCGGCGTTCCTGCATGCACAGGGTCACGACGAGGGCGATGCATTATGGCTGTCGACGATTGCGGCAGTCGCGGTCATCGCGATCACGCCGTTGTGTGGCGCATTGTCCGACCGCGTCGGGCGACGCCCGATGCTGCTGGGTCTGACCCTGCTGGCGGCGCTGCTGCCACTGTCCCTGTTCGCGTGGATGGCACAGGCGACGGCGCTGGGCATCGCGCTGGCGGCGGTGCTGCTGGCCTGTGTAGCCGGTGGTGTGAGCGCGGTGGCGGCCCCGGCTACGGCCGAGCAGTTCCCGGGCGAGGGCCGGGTCAGCGGGCTGGCACTGGGGGTGACCATGGCCACCGCATTCTTCGGCGGAGCAACACCCTGGCTGGCGCAATGGTGGGTGGAGCGCAGCGGCTGGGCGGCCGCGCCGGGCGCGATGATCGCGCTGGTGGCGGTGCTGGTGTTGCCAGTGCTGTGGACCCTGCCCGAGACGGTCCCGGGCAGGGCCAAGCGCTAGCCGATCAGACCTTCAGGGTCTGCTCGATGTCGGCCAGTACGGCGGCCGCATCCACGCCGATGGCAATCGACTGCAGTACATGGCCGTCCCACACGCTGGGACCAAAGCCCATGCCTTCCGGCTTGGGAATGGTCATGCCGCGGGCAACGCCATCGGTGGCCACGCGCACGCTGGCACGTTCGAACTGGAACAGCTCCGGGCGGGTCAGCGCGATGCAGGCGCAGCAGTCATGCACGACCATGCCCTTGTGGCCGGCCTGCAGGTAGAAGTCGACGTAGTCCTGCGACAGCGCACGGACCAGCTCGGCGTCGGCACCGCCGATGGCGGCCAGCTTGTCCAGGCCGTCGCGGTTCATTTCCACGCGGGTGGTGACATCCAGCCCGATCGCCGTGACCGGCCACTGCGCGGTGAACACAATGTCGGCTGCTTCGGCGTCGCCCCAGATGTTGGCCTCGGCGGCCGGGGTGATGTTGCCGTTGACGTGGAAGGCGCCGCCCATCAGCACCACGCCGCGCACCAGGCCGGCGATGTCCGGAGCCTGCTGCAGGGCAAGGGCCAGGTTGGTCATGCGGCCGACCGCGACCAGGGTCACTTCGCCCGGATGGGCGCGGACCAGATCGATGATCAGCTGGGCCGCCGGGCGCGCATCGACGGCCACGTCCAGGCTGGCCGGCACCGGGTGGTTGCCCAGGCCGTTGTGGCCGTGGATGTGCACCGGCCAGGCTTCCGGGGTAGCTTCGGGCTGCAGCGGGCCACCGGCACCGCGCGCGACCGGGGCGGCAAAGCCCCAGGCCTGCTTCAGGTACAGCGCATTGTGCGTGGTCGACTCCACCGAGGCGTTGCCGAAGGTGGTGGTGACGCCGATCAGGTCGATCTGCGGGTGCTTGTGCAGGTACAGCAGGGCCAGGGCGTCGTCGACGCCCGGGTCGGTATCGAAAATGACTTTCAGCATGTTGTTGTTCTTCTTCTTCCGTGTGGTGCAGGGGGGCCGGCGGCCTTGCGGGCAGGCCGGCGCGCCCTACATTGTCCCATCTTCATGACAGGCAGGGCCATTGCCGGGGTGGCAGGCCATAATGCCCCCAGTCCAGGCACGGAGCCGCCGAATGCTGATCGTTGCCCTTCTGCTGGTCCTGCTGGTGCTGGGCCTGAACGTGGTGGCCACCGTGGTGATCGCGCAGCGTGACGGCCTGACGGCGGGCGGCCGGACGGTGCAGTTGCTGCTGGTCTGGCTGCTGCCGCTGGTCGGCGCGATCCTGTGCATGGCAGTAGCCACGGCCGATGGCTCGGGCAGCCGGGCGGATGGCGGCGCAAGCTACGACAGCTCAGGTGGCTATTCCGGTGACAACCACAGCCATCACAGCCACAGCAGTTCCGACTGCAGCAGTGATGGTGGTGGGGGTGACGGCGGCAGCTGCGGTGGCGGCGATTGATGAGACGTCCCAGGGTGCCCGCCAAGGTCACGTCCTGGTAGTGCCGGCCGCTGGCCGGCAACCCTGTGCGCTCAGCCGCCGCCTTCGGTCGGCAACGGCGCCGGCACGTTCAACAGCCCGCCCGCCGCCACATAGGCAGCCAACGCCTGGCCCTGGCTCAGCAGATGGCGCTCCATGGTGCGTTCGGCGGCCTGCGCATCGCGGCGGCGGAAGCATTCCATCAACTCGCGGTGTTCGGCCAGCGACTGCGCGGTGCGCCCGGGGGTCAGCAGCTGGCGGCCGCGATGCATCTTCAGGATGCGGTGCAGATCGTGGGTGATGCGGATCAGCCAGGGGTTGCCCGCGTAGTGCTGCACGGTTTCGTGGATCAGGTAGTTGTTGCGGTAGTACTCGGCGATGTTGCCTTCGGCCGCCGCCGCTTCCATTGCCGCATGCAGGTCTTCGAGCTGCTGCACGCCGGCGTCGTCGATGTGCTTCACCGCCTCATGCGCGCAGCGGCCTTCCAGCATCGCCATCACCGGGAACAGCTGGTTGAGGTCTTCCAGCGTCAAACGGGTGACCCGGCTGCCACGACCGGCATCGATCTGCACCAGGCCTTCGGCGGCCAGCAGCTTCAGCGCCTCGCGCAGGGGTGTGCGGCTGATGCCCAGTTCTTCGCACAGCGCGGGCTCGTCGATCCACTCGCCCGGCGGCAGCCGGTAATCGTAGATGCGCTCGCGCACGTGTTCGGCCACCTCTTCATACAGAGGCGCGCGCTTCTTCGGTGAACGTGGGGCAGGGGCAATAGCCATGGAGGAAGTGTACCGCCAGGTAGTGCCGGCCGCTGGCCGGCAACCCATGATCGCTGGATGGCTTCATGAGATTGCCGGCCAGCGGCTGGCACCACCGTTGGGATGATTACATCCAGCCCGGCACCACGAATACCAGCCAGGCCAGCAGCGGCCCCAGCGCCACCACCAGTCCGCTGTAGACCAGGAAGCGGCGGAACAGCGTCTCGCGCTCTTCCTTGGCGGCCGAGGCCACCACCAATGCGCCATTGGTCGAGAACGGGCTGACATCGACGATGGTGGATGACACCGCCAGCGCACAGATCACGCCGGCCGCGCTGAGGTGGCCCTGCATCAGGAACGGCACCGCCAATGGAATCGTCGCGCCGAGTACCGCCGCCGATGAGGCGAATGCGGAGACGATGCCGCCGACGTAGCAGACCAGCAGCGCACCGAGCAGCGGGATGCCGATGTCGGAGACACCGTTGCCGATGAAGTCCACCGCACCGGCATGTTCCAGCACACCGATGTAGGTCACCACGCCGCAGATCAGCAGCACGGTGGACCAGCTGATGCCATCGACCGCGCCTTTCTGGCTCTGCGGCGAAAGCAGTGCCAGCACCACCGCCACAGTGATCGACACCAGACCTACGTTGAGGTTGTAGATCAGCGCGGCCACGCCCAGGCCAAGCAGGCCGACCAGGGTGAACAACCGCTCGCGGGTCAGGCTCACCGCATCCAGTGCCACCGGATCATTGGACAGGGTGCCACCACCGGCGGCCACCAGCGCGCCGTGGCCTTCGATCGCGAACTGGCGCGACGATGCCTGCGGGCCACCGGCCATCGCCAGTTCCGCGTTGCCGACCATTCCCGCCGCGGTGATCGAGCCACGACGCAGCAGGGCGATGCCACCGAAGGCGAAGAAGCAGATCGTCGCCATCATGAAGTTGAAGCCCAGGCTGGTCAGGAACACCGCCATCTCGGTCACTTCCAGCCCGGCCTTCTGCACCACGCCGTTGGTGATGCTGCCGTACACGCTGATCGGCGAGAAGCCGCCCGCCTGTGCGCCATGGATGACCAGCAGGCCCATCATCAACGGGTTGATGTTGTACTGCTTGGCAAAGCGCAGCGCGACCGGACCGATGATGGCCACCGCTGCCGGGCCCAGCGCACCGAAGGCGGTCAGCACTGCGGTGATCACGAACATCACCCACGGAATGGCCACGATATGGCCGCGCACCGCTTTCACTGCCCAGTGCACCAGCAGGTCGATGGTGCCGTTCTTCTGCGCGATGGCGAACAGATAGGTGATGCCGACCAGGGTCAGGAACAGATCGCCGGGGAAGCCGGCCAGCACCTCTTTGCCCCCCATGTCGACCCACAGCCCGCCGATGATGAAGGCCAGCGCGAAGGCGACGGCGCCCATGTTGATCGGCATCGCGGTGGCAACGATGAACATGATCACCAGACCGATGATCGTTGCGATTTGTGGACTCATGCGCCCTCCCAGACACGTGACTCACGTACAGCGCGGATGGAGACCCGCCATCCCGGGGTAAGGCGACGTACTGCGTGTTGCGTGATACGTACTGCTCGAACCCGTTACTGCAGCCGCTCCAGCGCACTGCGAACCCATGCCGCCGCGCCTTCAAGGCTTTGGAACTCTTCCACCGCGCGTACCTCGCAGCACGGATAGGCCGGCGCGACCATGCGCGCCAATGCGTTGCCCGGGCCCAGCTGCAGGAACACCCGCGCGCCACGCTCGAAGGCCTGGCGCATCACCTGCGCCCATTCGATGGTCTGCGCGAGCTGCGCCGACAGCGTGTGGACCGCCGTTGCGCGATCCCGCACCGGTCGCGCATCGATGCCGGCCAGAAGGGGCAGGCGTGGCGCCTGCAGTGACACTGCTTCCAGTGCGGCGGCAAACGGTGCCACTGCGCCGGCCAGCAGCGGCGTGTGCGCGGGCACATGGACCGGCAGCGGGCGGATCTCCGCACCGCGCAACTGCGCGTCCATCGCCAATGCGTGCAGCGACCGCCATGCGCCGCCCACGATGAAGTGGTCGTGGCCATTGGCGATCGCGATGAAGGCGCCATGCACATCGCACAACTGCTGCGTGGCAACGCGGTCCAGTCCCAGTACTGCCTGGAGCCCGGCGTCATCGGGGCTGGCGGCATCCATCAGGCGCGCGCGCTGCGCGGACAGTGCCAGGCAGGTGGTGATGTCGAAGCTGCCGGCGATGGCATGTGCGGCGAGCTCGCCGATGCTGTAGCCCGCGATCACCGTCGGCGTTGGCAACACCTCGCGCAGGCCCTGCCAGTGCGCCAGGCTTGCCGCGCACAGCAGGGGCTGGGCCTGCACATTGTCGAAGCGGTCGTCGGCCGCCGCGGCGGCGAATACATCGCGGCCCAGCAGTTCGCTCGTGGCATCGAGTACCGGCCGTGCGGCAGCAAGGTCGCGCACGCGATCGAACATCGCCGGATGCTGTGCACCTTGTCCGGGGCAGAGCAGGGTAAGGCTCATGCGCGCTCCTGGCGCAGCAGGAACACGCTGCATGCCAACAGATCGGCGCTGCCGCCAGGGCTCAGCCGACGGGCGACGAAGGCGTCAGCGACGAGCTTCAGGCGTGCGCGCCAGGCCGGTGCAAAGGCACCGCCGGTAGCAAGGAAATCCTGCGCCTGCTGCCGCGCCCAGCGCAGGCCATCGGCCCCGCCACGATGCAGCAGGTTGAGGTCGTCGGTGTGGGCGACCAGCTGCATCAACGTGTGGCACATCGCGGCCTCGCGCGTCAGCCCATTGGCCAGCGCATCGCGCAGGCTGGGCAGCGCCACCGCGCGCAGCAGCGGGTAACCGGCGGCGGCCTGTTCGCGCACGCCCGGCACCTTGTGCAGGGCGCGCGCACGCTGGCCCGGGCTGGCTGCATCCAGCGGGGCGTTTGCGAAATCCGCAGCCCAACGGCGTACCTCCAGGCAGACCTGTTCGCCGGTGGCGGCATGGCCCAGGCGGGAGCGGCAGGCAGCGGCGGCCGCCACCAGCAGGCCGAGGCTGAAGATCGCGCCGCGATGGGTGTTGATGCCCGAGGTGGCACGCAGCATCGCCGCTTCGGCCGCGATGCCACGCTGGCGCAGCGCATCGAACGGCGCTGCCGTAGCGCCGGCGCGGGCCACGGCGGTGAAATAGTGGCGCAGCGCAAACAGGCTGCGCAGGAACGTGCCGGCATCCATGTCGTGGTGGCTGCCGCGGTCAAACGGTGTGACCAGCCCCGGTTTGGGGGCCAGGGCCAGCTCGGCATGCAGGCTGGCGACGGCCACGCGGCCCAGGCGTGCGCAGTCCACCGCCGAACCGGGTTGGGCAGCGCTGTGCGCGACAGCGTTCATGCGGCTATCCCGGCGGAACTGAACAACGCCTCGCGCAGTTCCAGTGCAGCGCCGTCGGCGCGCTTGACCAGCACCTCGCGACTGCGTCCGGCATACTCGCGCCAGTTCACGGCACCGCCGTCAGCCAGGCACAGTTCGCCATCGACGCGACGGTCGTACTCGGTTTCCCATGCCTGCAGGCTCGCGATCAACCTGTCGGCCTGCGCTGCGCTGTCAGCCTGCCACAGCAGGTCGATGTCCGAGCGCGCATGCACGTAAGGCAGATGGCTGAGCAGCTGCCAGGCAAACGCACCGAATACACGTGCCGGGGCGATGGCCTGCAGTGCCTGCAGTGGGTGTTGCCATACCACTGGCAGGTTGCCTTCAAGCACCGCCTGCAGCGTTGGCGGCGCCTCGGTCCGCAGTACGTCCTGCAGCGGTACGCGCAGGGCGAGGCGCAGCTTGCCCTCCATCGGAGGCAGCGGCACGCCGAGACGCAGGCGTGGATCGGCATCGTCCGCGGCACGACGCGCAACGATGGCCGGCAGACCCTGCGCAAACCAGTCGGCCAAGCGCGGCTCGTGCGCGGCGATGTCCGCCTGCCAGCCGGCGTGCACCGACAACCAGACCAGCGTATGGCGGGGCAGCCGCTCAGGCATCGCCCTGGCTCACGGCTGCAGCCACGCTTGCGGATAGTGTGCGCCCACCACGTTCGGCACCCCGCGTGGCGCGGCAGTCGCCTTCGGCGGGCGTGCGCAGGGCCTGCAGCAGGTGCGTGGCCAGATCGCCATCCCATAGCGATTCCACCGCACCCATTGCCACGTAGTTCTCCACGCCCGGCGCGAACACTGGCGAGGTCTGGCTGAGTGCCTGCAGTTTCTCCAGCGGCTGCTTGGTCACCCTTGCCATCGCGCGCAGGTCCATTACCCGCACCTGCGCATCGGGCAGGGCGTGGATGTGGTCGGCCATCAGACCGAATGAGAGGAAGCCGCCGCTGACCGACTCGCCATAGACCAGGGCCACCAGCCGCGCACCGCGTCGGCGTGCCAGATCCAGCGTCTGCGCCAAGTGAGCGAAGTAGCCGTTGATGCCAAGCAGTTCGTCACGGCGTGCCAGGCGTTGGCCGGCGGTGTCGACCAGCATCACGATCGGTCGTTGCGGATGCGCGGCGGTGCTGGCCAGCACGGTTTCGGCCAGTGCCAATGCGTGGTCCACGCCCACTTCAAGCTTGTCGGCGGTACCGATCACGGTCACCTCGCCATCCTCGGTGGTGGCGCTGCCGGTCAGCACCGAATCGTTCACCGCAATGGCGTGGCCACGCGGAAACAGGGCATCAAGCAGCGCGTGCAGCGGCAGGCTCATGGCAGGCTCCGGTCGGCGGTGGCGACGAGGAAGTCGTTGGTGTCCAGCAGCGGCAGCCGCTCGGGTTCGGCGATGCCCTGGAGGGACCAGATCTCAAGACCATCGCGGCATCCGCCCCAGGCCTGCACGCGTGCCTTCAACGCGGCATGGTGGGCCTGCAGCGCACTCAATGCCGCATCGGCATCGGTGCTGGCCGTGTGCGGCTGCAGTGCATCGAACGCTGCCTGCGCGAACGCCTCGATGGCATCGGGCACCAGTACCTGCGCCTGGTCGATCAGGTAGCGGTGCTTGCCACCGGTCACCCGCCAGACCAGCGCGCGGTCGCGGGAATCGAATTCCTCCACGCCGCGAACGGTTTCAATCACTTCCGGCCCGGACAGTGACAGCCGGCCTTCCTCGGACATGATCACGGTGCTGCAGCAGCGGGCGACGATGCCCATGCCACCGAACGCGCCATTGCCGCTGCCGATCAGTGCCACCACCGGCACGCCTGCAGCGCGCGCATCCAGCGTGGCGCGCATGATCTCGGAAATGGCAATCAATCCCGCGTTGGCCTCGTGCAGGCGTACGCCGCCGGTATCGAGCAGCAGCAACACGCCGTCGGGCCGGGTCGCCGCCGCACGGCGCAGCAGGCCGGTCAGCTTTGCACCGTGCACTTCGCCGACGCCGCCGCCCATGAATTCACCCTGCTGCGCGGCCAGCAGCACGCGCTTGCCGCGCAGCGTGGCTTCACCGACGACGATGCCGTCGTCGAACGCCGCCGGCTGGTCCAGCTGCGCCAGATGCGGGCTCATCATCCGTCGCGCAGGGCCCAGGAATTCCTGGAACGAACCGGCATCGACCAGGCCGGCGATACGCTCGCGTGCGTCGGCTTCGTAGTAGCTGTGACGCTGTACGCGGTTCATGGCGTGCCTCCGCCCAGCAGCGTTTCCACTGCCTGGTCAAGGCGCAGGCTGACCACCGCCGGGGTTGCGCCGGCATCGTTGATCGAGATGCGCACATCGCGCAGCGGATGGCGTCGTGCGAAGTCGGTGATCACCGCTTGCCACACGCTGCCGAAGCCCTGCGCGGCGGTGATGATGCGCACCGTCATCGCGCCGTCCAGCGCGGCCGGCTCCAGCAGGATTTCCAGGTTGCCCGATGCGAGCACGCCTACCAGCACCGCATTGGTGGGGAAGTGTGCATGCGTCGTGCCGTCGAATCGATAATCAAGGGTTTCCATGCTCTGTCCCTTACCAGTTGCGGAAGCGCTTGGGCGGGTCGTACAGTCCGCCGGACCAGCGCACTAGGTCCTTCACCGAGCGCGCGGCCAGCAGATCGCGGCTGGCATCGCGCACGGAGATGCCGAGGTCATCGGGACGGCGGATGACGCCACGGTCGCGAAGGTTTTCCACCATCGCGCGGTCGCGGCCCATGCCCACCGCGGTATAGCCGGCCACGCCACGGACCGCCTGTTCGCGCTCCTCAGGGGTGCGGCACAGCAGCAGGTTGGCGATGCCTTCTTCGGTCAGTACATGGCTGACATCGTCGCCATAGATCATCACCGGTGGCAGCGGCATGTCCGCGCGCTCGGCCAGCTCCCATGCATCCAGCCGATCGACGAAGGCCGGCGCCATGTGCTCGCGGAAGGTTTCCACCATCTGCACCACCAGCTTGCGCCCGCGCGGTATTTCACCGGGGCGCGCCGCCTGCTGGCCGGCCTTGATCCAGGCATCGCTGGCATGGCGGCGGCCGCGTGCATCCGAGCCCATGTTCGGTGCGCCGCCGAAGCCGGCGATGCGGTCGCGGGTGGCGGTGGAGCTGTTGCCCTGCAGGTCGATCTGCAGGGTGGAGCCGATGAACATGTCACATGCATACAGGCCGGCGGTCTGCGAGAACGCGCGGTTGGAGCGCATCGAGCCATCGGCACCGGTGAAGAACACATCGCTGCGTGCGGCGATGTACTTCTCCATGCCCAGTTCGGAACCGAATGAATGCACCGACTTGACGAAGCCCGATTCGATCGCCGGAATCAGTGCCGGATGTGGATTAAGTGCCCAGTGCTGGCAGATCTTTCCCTTCAGCCCGAGCGATTCGGCGTAGGTCGGCAGCAGCAGCTCGATGGCCGCCGTGTCGAAGCCGATGCCATGGTTGAGGCGGTTGACGCCGTACTCGGCGTAGATACCCTTGATCGCCATCATCGCCATCAGCACCTGGATCTCGGAGATCTGCGCCGGGTCGCGGGTGAACAGCGGCTCGATGTGGTTCGGCTTCGGCGCCTGCACCACGAAGTTGACCCAGTCAGCGGGAATGTCGACGCGGGGGAGAGTGTCGACGATCTCGTTGACCTGGGCGATGACGATGCCGCCGCCGAACGCGGTGGCCTCGACGATGACCGGGGTGTCTTCGGTGTTCGGGCCGGTGTAGAGATTGCCGTGGCGATCGGCGGCCTGCGCGGCGACCAGCGCCACGCGTGGGGTCAGGTCGATGAAGTAGCGGCCGAACAGTTCCAGGTAGGTGTGGATGGCACCGATCTGGATGCGGCCTTCGGCCACCAGGTTGGCCAGCCGCACCGATTGCGGGCCGGAGAACGAGAAGTCCAGCTTCGAGGCGATGCCGCGTTCGAACACATCCAGGTGCGAGGGCAGCGACAGCACCGACTGCACCATGTGCAGGTCATGCACCCGCGCGGGATCGAGGTCAGCCAGGCACTGGGCGAGGAAGTCGGCCTGCTTCTGGTTGTTGCCTTCCAGGCAGACCTTGTCGCCCGGCTCCAGCAGCGCGTGCAGCAGCTCGGCCACATCAGCGGCGGCGACCTCATGGCCGCGTGCCCAGGGCGAAGCACGCTCCAGACGCGCCCGGCGGCTGCGTTCCAACGTATCCCAGCTCGGGTTCATCGACCGGCTTCCGATTGGCGTTGAGATAATTACGCCATAATTACGAAGAGGCGTGCAACCCGCAATGCAGCAAAAAGAAGGGCCCGCTCGGAGGCGGGCCCATTCAGGTAGGCCACGGCCGTGGGTCGTGGCGGAGGGCGTGCCGACCAACGGTCGGCACCCACCAGGCACCCACCGGTTCGCGGGCCCCTCAGAACTTCCAGCGCAGGCTGGCCGCCACGAAGCGCGGTTCGCCGAAGTTGTTGTAGTCCAGGTTCGCCCAGTAGGTCTTGTCCAGCGCGTTGCGCACGCTCAGCGTTGCGGTCCAGCTGTCGCTGATGCGGTAGTTGGCGTTGAACTGCACCAGCATGTAGGCCGGTTGGTTCACGGTGACCGTGCCACCCAACGGGTAGGTGATGTTGTAGCCCTGCACCTTGCTCTGCCACTGCAGGCCACCGCCGATGCTCAGGCGCTCCAGCGCGCCGCGCAGCTGCAGCTGCGTGTTGAGCTGCAGCAGGTCCTTGGGCGGGTTGGCGTACAGCAGATCGGTGGCGGCGCGGGTGACCTTGACGTGGGTATAGCCGGCGTTGACCGTCCAGCCCGGCAGGATCTCGCCGTTGACGTCCATTTCCCAGCCGCGCGCCTTGGTGCCGTTGACGCCGACGTAGGCGGAGGTGCCATCGCTGAGCGAACCCTCCGGCACGCCCATGTCACGCACCGCGTAGTTGTCCTGCTTGGCTTCGAACACGGCGGCATTGGCGGTCAGGCGGCCATCGAACCACTGCGTCTTGATGCCCGCTTCCAGGTTCGAGCCCTGTACCGGCGCCAGCAGGTTCTCGTTGCGGTCCTTGAAGTTCTGCGGGTTGAAGATCTCGGTGTAGCTGGCATACGCCGAGACGTTCGGCGTGATGTCGTAGACCAGGCCGACGTAAGGGGTGACTTCGTCGCTGACCTTGTACGCACCGCTGGTGCCGGTGTAGGCGCCAGCGGCGTTGTACGAGCGGCTGAGAGTTTCCCAGCGGCTCAGACGTGCACCGGCAATCAGCGACAGCGGATCGGCCAGGCGCAGGCGGGTGGCCAGATAGACGCCACTCTGCGTGGTCTTGGCCACGCGGCGCGCGCCGGTGCGGCGGTAGGTCACCTCGGAGATATCGCCGTTCCAGCTGTACACGTTGGGGATGTAGTAGCAGCGGTCGCTGCCGCAGCGCGCCCAGTCGGTCGGGAAGTTCAGTGCAAGCGTGTTGGTGGTGCCTTCAAGATCCGACCACTGCGCACCGAGGGTCACGTCGTGGTCGCGGCCGAACAGCGGGAAACTGCCGGTCAGGTAGGCATCGACATTGCGGCGGGTGTCCTTGGAATCACCGGCGGCCGCACGCAGGTAGATGCCCGAGCCGGTCACCGGGTCCGGGCTGCCGGTGCCGTACAGGCGTACGTTCTGCACGTTGCCGCGGGTGTAGGCGGTGTTGATCTTCAACAGCCAGTTGTCGCCGAAGCGCTGTTCCAGATTGGCGAAGGCGGTGTTGCTCTCGCGCTTCCAGTAGCTCCACTTCGGCGACAGGTTGGTCGAGCGCGGCAGGTGCGCGAAATTGCCCTGGTTGTCGAAGAACGGCACGGTGCCCCAGGTCGAGCCGGTGGGGTTGTTGTCCTGGCTCTGGTAACCGAGGGTGATCGTGGTGCTGTCGGTGACGTCGCCTTCGAGCACCGCCATGCCGGCCATCTTGTTCTCATCGTAGCGGTCGTAGTACAGGCCACGATCGGTATAGGCGGCGACCACGCGGCTGCGGAAGCGGCCGTCGGCGGTCAACGGTGCGGTCACGTCGGCTTCCATGCGGCGGTAGTCCCAGCTGCCGGCGCTGACCGAGAACGAGGCGTCGAACTCCTTGCCTGGGCGCTTGCGCAGCAGGTTGACCGTGGCCGACGGCACGCCGGCACCGCTGAGCAGGCCGTTGGCGCCGCGGATCACTTCGATGCGGTCGTAGAAGGCGGTGTCGTATTCCTGGTTGGTCGAACCGCTGTAGGTGGGAATGCCATCGACCTGGAAATCGGTGATGGCGAAGCCACGCGCGTAGTACAGCGGGCGCTGGGTGTCATAGAAGGACACGCTGACGCCGGTGACGTTGCGCATCACGTCGTTGATGCTGAACAGCGATTCGTCCTGCAGGCGCTTCAGGCTGATCGCGGTGGCCGACTGCGGGGTTTCCTGCAGGGTGATCGGCAGGCGGGTGGTGCTGGCCGGTGGCGCGGATTTTTCGGCGCGCACGCTGACCCGGTCCAGGGTCTTGGCATCGGATGCATCGACGGCGGCCTCGGCGAACGCCGGAGACGCGACCAGCGCGAGCGAAGAGAGCAGGGCAGCCGGCAGCAGCGCACGGCGGGGCAGGCGGTTACGGAACGTCAGGGACATGGCGGGTTCGAAGCTCGGAGACGGGAAGGGGGCGGCAACAGTCGTCCAGCACCCGGGCGGCGGCTTCGGGCACATCAGGTCCATCTGGGAGAGGCGCGGTCACTGCGCAGGATGCAAATGTAAATAATTCTTAACAACATTACAATTCTCGTCATTGCGCAGAGGCTTCTCGGCATGCAGCAGCGCCCATGGCGGGGTCGGATCCCTCCCGTGCGGGAGGGATCCGACCCGCAGTCCCTCAAACGCGAACGGCCACCCGAAGGTGGCCGTCCGTGTCTGCGCAGGGAGTCTGCCAGGCTTACAGCGCCTGCAGCTCCTCGTTGGCGTTGCGCTTTTCCTTGGCCGGTGCCGGAGCCGCTGCAGGAACCGCTGCCGGCACCGGCGCCGCCGCGTTCGCGTCCACCGGCACCTCCAGGTACGGCAGGTGCAGGCTCTGGCTGGTCAGCGTGCGGATCTCATTGACCAGTGCCGCGCTGTCGTTGAGCTTGCGCCCGTACGACGGCACGATCTCGCGCAGGCGGCTTTCCCAGCCGGCCTTCATCTGGTCCGGGAAGGCCTTGGCCATCAGGTCCAGCATGATCGGCGGCGAGGTCGACGCACCCGGCGAAGCGCCGAGCAGGGCGGCGATGGTGTGGTCCTTGTCGGTCACGATCTCGGTACCGAACTGCAGCACCGGGCCCTTCAACGGATCGCGCTTGATGATCTGCACGCGCTGGCCGGCGGTCACCAGCTTCCAGTCGCCCGGCTTGGCATTTGGGAAGTACTTGACCAGTTCGGCCTGGCGATCAGCATCGTTCAAGCGTGCCTGGGCCATCAGGTACTGCACCAGGTCCAGGTTGTCCTTGCCCACTTCCAGCATCGGGCCGACGTTGTTGTGGTTGACCGACGAGTACAGGTCCCACCACGAGCCGTGCTTGAGGAACTTGGTGCTGTACAGCGCGAACGGCCCGAACAGGACCACCGGCTTGCCGTCCAGCTTGCGCGCATCCAGGTGCGGCACCGACATCGGCGGCGAACCGGTTTCGGCCATTCCGTAGGCCTTCACGCCGTGGCGCGAGGTCACGTCCTGGCCCTGGAAGGCGAGGAACTGGCCACCGACCGGGAAGCCGGCGTAGTCCTTCGATTCCGGAATGCCGGACATCTGCAGCAGCTTCAGCGCGGCGCCACCGGCACCGATGAACACGAAGCGCGCGTGGGTGGTGGACTCGGTGCCGGCCTTGAGGTCCTTCACCGTCACGTTCCAGCTCTTGTCCGTGTTCTGCCGCAGCGCGCTCACTTCGTGGTTGAGGTGCAGGCTGAAGTTCGGGCTGCGCTGCAGGCCGGTGGTCAGCTGGCGGGTGATCACACCGAAGTTGACGTCGGTGCCCAGCGGCATCCAGGTCGCGGCAACCTTCTGCTTCGGGTCACGGCCTTCCATCAGAAGCGGTGCCCACTGCTTGATCTGTGCCGGATCCTCGGAGTACTGCATGCCGTAGAACAGCGGATTCTTCACCAGGGCCTGCTGGCGCTTGTGCAGGTAGGCGATGTTGTCATCGCCCCAGACGAAGCTCATGTGCGGGGTCGGGTTGATGAAGTCGCTGGGCTGGCTCAACCGGCCTTCCTTCACCTGGTGCGACCAGAACTGGCGCGAGACCTCGAACGATTCGGCAATGCCGACCGCACGCTTGGTCTCGATGCTGCCGTCGGGCAGTTCCGGGGTGTAGTTCAGTTCGGCGAAGGCCGAGTGGCCGGTACCGGCGTTGTTCCAGCCATCGGAGCTTTCACCGGCGACGCCGTCGAGGCGTTCGTAGACCTGGATGTTCCAGTCCGGCTGCAGTTCCTGCAGGTAGGTGGCCAGGGTGATGCTCATGATGCCGGCGCCGACCAGTACAACGTCGACGGGCTTGTCGTTGCTGGCGGCGGGCACCGAGCGCTTGGTCAGCGGCCAGTACAGGAACAGCGCGGCGGCCAGCAACAGCAGCACGAGCAGGGCGAGCAGAACCTTGCCAAATTTCTTCATGGGGGCGGGATCGTTGGCGGAGGGGAGGGGGTCAGGATGCGCGTGGGAACGCGAAAGGGCGTGAAGAAACAAGGCGTTGCGCCATCCATTCGCGGATTTTAACCGCTTCTGGTCCCTTTTTGATGCAACGCAGCATCCGGCGTTTCGCGTCACCCTCACCCGGTAGCGCCAGGCCATGCCTGGCGACGCCTTCAATCAAACCAGCTCCAGAATCTCGTCACCGGCCTCATCAATCTCACCGGTCGGGCGCCAGCCCAGGCGCCGGTAGAAGCCATGCGAGCGCGAGCGCGGGTCTGCCGAACAGGCCAGGAACAGTCGCTGGTGGCCGGCGTCGCGGGTCAGGCTGACCACCTCCTGCAGCAGCTGCCGGCCGATGCCACGGCCTTCGTAGTCCGGCAGCAGGGCCAGCACCAGCACCTCGCCGCTGTCGCGGTCGGCGAAGCAGTAACCGGCCATGCGCTCCCCTTCCCAGGCCACGCGGCCGATCGAATCGCCCTGGGCGATGCCGGCCGCCCAACTCTCCGGCGTGATGCCCAGCTCCGCCAACTGCGCGGCACTGAAGGCGTTCTCGCGGGTGCGCCCGCGCAGGTCGATGCAGGCGGCGGCATCGTCGGGGTGGGCATCGCGCACGGAGACGAGCATGCAGGACATCCTTGTAGTGATTGGCCGATCAGTATCCGCATCGCGCATGGACCGGGTGTGGAGGTTTCGTGGAGATCCGATGGAGCAAAAAAGGGGACGGAGGGGATTAAGTCGTCTTTGCCCCGGATGTCGTTTGGGTCTTAAACGACTTAATCCCCTCCGTCCCCTTTTTGCGGCGCTCCGTCAACGCTTGCGTCGCACCAGCGCCGACGACGCCTCCAGCACGGCGCGGGTCAGCAGGGCCATGGTCTGCACGTCACCCTTCCAGTGCTGCCAGTACAGCGGCACGTCTTCCCACGCGCGCTGGCGTACGTAGACCAGGCGGCCGGCGTCCAGATGCCGCTTGACCAAGGGCAGGGGATTCATGGTCCAGCCCATGCCGCCCAGGTTGGCCTGCACGAACGCGCGGGTGGAGGGAATCCACCAGGTTGGCGCGGTGCTGGGCAGGTCGTCGCCGGCCATGCGCCGGGCGAAGCGCGATTGCATTTCGTCCTTGCGGTTGAACACCAGCACCGGTGCCGTGGCCAGGGCCTGGGCGGTCACGCCCTTGGCAAAATGGCGCTCGCGGAACTCCGGGGTGCAGGTCGCCGCGTAGCGGATGCTGCCCAGCGCATGGATCTGGCAGCCCTGCACCGGCTCGTCCAGAGTGGTCACCGCGCCCAGCACGGTGCCCTGGCGCAGCAGTTCGACGGTGTGATCCTGGTCTTCCACGCGCAGGTCCAGGGTGGTGCCGGTGCTCTGCGCGAACTGGAAGGCAGCCTGCGGGAACCAGGTTTCCAGGCTGTCGTGGTTCACCGCCACCGGAATGCTTGCCTGCGGCAGGTCTTCGTCGGCCAGGCCCATCCGGTGCAGGGCATCGTGTTCGAGCAGGGCGGTCTGCTCGGCCAGCTGCACCAGCACCTGGCCCTCGGCGGTGGCGGTGGCCGGGGTGCCGCGCTTGACCAGCAGGCGGCCAACCCGATCCTCCAGTGCCTTGACCCGCTGCGAGATGGCCGACGGCGTGACATTCAGCGACTGTGCCGCGCGGTCGAAGCTGCCTTCGCGGATCACTGCAGCCAAGGCGCGCAGCTGGGCATGGTCGATACGCATCGAATTAAGCTCCGCTAATGTTGGATTAGTAAGTTTAGCTCGTCTTTTTAATGTTGCGGCGCGACAATGGCGCCAGTTCCGGTGCTGTCCGCCTTCGCGAGGCACCGTCCCCCAAGCAAGTAAAGGCAGTGAATCCCATGTTCTCGGTCATCTCCGCCAGCACCGGCCTCGGTGCCTGGTTCTCTGGTGCAGCCACCGGCATCGGCCTGTTCGCCGTGGTCGGGGCCCAGAGCGCCTTCATCCTGCGCCAGGGCATCCTGCGCAAGCACATCGTGCCGGTGGTCGCCACCTGCGCGGCCATCGATGCGATCTTCATCTTCGCCAGCGTGGCCGGCCTGCGCACGCTGACCTCGGCGCTGCCGTGGCTGACCACGGCCGTGTTGTGGACCGGCGTGGCCTTCCTGGCCTGGTACGCGATGAAGTCGGCACGCCGCGCGATCGCCGGTGGCGGCGGCATGGGCGAGGCTGACAGCGACGACGGCAGCCGCCGCGCGGTGCTGATGGCCGCAGTCGGTTTCTCGTTGATCAATCCGCACTTCTGGCTGGACATGATGGTGATCGGCTCGATCGCCGAGAACTTCGGCAATGCCCGCATGGCCTTCGCGGCCGGTGTGGTTACTGCCAGCTGCCTGTGGCTGACCGCGCAGGGTCTCGGCGCACGCCTGCTCGCACCGCTGTTCACCAAGCCCAGCACCTGGCGCGTGCTGGACGGCACCATCGCCGTGATCCTCAGCATCCTGGCCCTCACATTGGCGGTGCGCGGGGTCCATTGACCCGGCGCACGCCCCCCGAACCCACGTCCTGACTCTCTCTCTCCAAGGTAGTGGTAACGACGGCACCGGCAACGGTGCCGTCGTTTTTTGTGGGCCACTGGTGATTCGGGCGCCGGCCTGCCTAGAATCGGCCAGCCGGGACAAGGGGGCCAGGCAGGGGGAAAAGGATGCACAAGCGCTGGCTGGCCGCCATCATCGTGGCGGGACTGTGGTGCGGAACCGCTGCTGCGATCGATCTGGGCGCCTACGTGCGCGCGGACAAGTTCGGCGATGTCATGCTGTCCCCCGGGGGAGACTACCTGGCCGCGACCGTGCCTGCGGACGGCTTTACCGCTGTGATCATCCTGCGCACAGGAGACAACACACCGGTGGGCAACCTGCGGCCACCACTTAATTCGCATGTCATCGATATGCACTGGGTCAACAACGATCAGGTGATGTTCGGTCTGGCGCAGAAGTTCGGCAGCCGCGATGCGCCGTGGGCCACCGGCGAGCTGCTGACATTGGACGCGCGCACGGGCCGCCCGGAATTGCTGGTGGGCTACCGCGATCTTGGCCTGCGCGTGCGGCCCAAGTACCGGACGTCCGCTGCGGCGTTCCTCAGCGACACCTTGCCGGGTGACGATGCCCATGTGGTCATCGCCGTTGGTGGATCACGGCTGGATGCCAATGGCTATGCAGCCCAGCTCGAACTGGCAAGTGGCAAGCAGCGGCTGCTGGCCCGCGCGCCGATGCCGGATGCGTCCTATGTGGTGGATGCACAGGGCGACGTGCGTTTCGTCCAGGGCGCCGGTACCGTCTACTACCGCAACGGTGGCGATTGGGTGCTGGTCAACGATGAGAAACGCAGTGGTCGCGGCGAAGCGGCGCTGGGCTTTTCCGCCGATGGCCAGCTGGCCTACCTGCTCAGCGATCAGCCCAGCGGCCCCGATGCCATCGTCAGCGTGAACGTGGCCACGCAGGAGCGCAAGGTCGTGCTGCGCGACGAGGTGGTCGATCCCACGCGGCTGATCCATCGCCCAGGCAGCACCGTGCCGGTCGGCGCGCTGTTCCTGGGAACTACGCCGCATACCCGGTTCTTCGACGAAAGTTCGGACGAGGCGCGGTTGTACCGGAGCCTGGAAGCGGCTTTTCCAGGGCGTGCAGTGTTCATCACTTCCAGTACCCGCGACGGCCGCCGCCTGCTGGTGGAGACCTGGTCCGGTTCCAATCCTGGCGAGTTCTACCTCTACGACCGCGACCGCAACCTGGCGCGCTTCCTGATGGCGCGCAGCGAATGGTTTGACCCGGACACCACCGCTTCGGTGCGACCGATTGTGCTGAAGGCGCGCGACGGGTTGGACCTTCATGGATTCCTGACATTGCCGCATGGAAGTGCCGGCCGTGGCCTACCGATGGTGGTGGTGCCGCACGGCGGGCCGATCGGGGTGTTCGACGACGGCAGTTTCGATCGCGAGAATCAGTTGCTGGCCGCTGCTGGCTATGCCGTGCTTCAGATCAACTTCCGCGGCTCGGGCAACTACGGACGGGCCCACAGCCGGGCAGCATTGAAGCAATGGGGTGGCACGATGCAGGATGACGTCACCGACGCCACCCGCTGGGTCATCAGCGAAGGCATCGCCGATGGCCGTCGCATCTGCATCTACGGCGCCAGCTACGGCGCTTACTCGGCGATGATGGGTGCCGCCCGCGAGCCAGGCTTGTACCAGTGCGCGGCGGGCTATGTCGGCGTCTACGACCTGCCGTTGATGTACACCCATGGCGACATCCAGGATCGCGGCTCGGGCGTGACCTACCTGCGCGAATGGCTGGGGGATCCGGCACAGCTCGGTACCGTCTCGCCAGTCAATCTTGCGGAACGGATCAAGGTACCGGTGTTCCTCGCAGCGGGTGGCGAAGACAAGCGCGCGCCGATCCAGCACACCGAGCGCATGGAAGCAGCGCTCAAGCGCGCTGGTACCCCGGTGGAAAGCCTGTACTACAAGACCGAGGGCCACGGTTTCTACACCGAGGCCCACCGCAGCGAGTACTACGGCAAGCTGCTGGCCTTCCTGTCGCGCAGCCCCGGTGGCAAGACCGCGACCACCGCAACCGCGGCCGGCAAGGACAAGGCGCCCTGACGCAAAGGGCGGCGGATGTTCGATCCGCCGCCCTGGTTTTCCGCAGGCGCGGGAATTACTTCACCCCGTGCATCATCCGCTTCAGCAGTGGCGCAGCAATGAAGGCCAGCACCGCGCAGCCCAGGCCGATCCACATCAGCAGCCAGAACAGGTGCGCATAGGCGCCGGCGGCAGCCACCATGTCCAGCGTTTCGCCTTCCGGCACTTCGATCGCGGCCAGCTTGCCGAACAGCGCGGCCAGCGTTTCCGAGAACGCGGTTGCCAGGAACCAGGTGCCCATCATCAGGCTCATCACCCGCGGCACGGCCAGCTGGGTTACCGCCGACAGGCCGACCGGCGACAGGCACATCTCACCGCTGGCCAGCAGGAAGTAGGCCAGCACCAGCCACCACACGCTGGCCATCTCGCCGGTGGCGCCGACCTGCTGTGCGGCCAGCGCCAGTGGCACGAACGACAGCGCGCCGATCACCAGGCCCCACGCTGATTTCACCGGCTTGCCCGGTTCCCAGCCGCGGCGGTCCATCCAGGTCCACAACGCGGCGAAGGCCGGTGCCAGCAGCACCAGGAACAGGCCGCCCAGGTAGGTCAGCGAACCGGCGGTCTGCGGAATCACCAGGCAGTCGCGCACCAGCAGCACCAGCATCAGCGCAACGATGCCGATGAAGAACGCACGCGGTGCGGTCGAGCCGGGGCGCCGTTCGGACAGGCGCGCGCTGACCACGAAGCCCAGCGGTGCCAGCAGCAGCGAGATGATCGACCACGGCAGCGGCGTACCGCCGGTGATCACCAGCGAGGGCACGATGTCCTTTGTCAGCAGGCGGTCGGTGAAGGTCACCCACGAGCCGTAGGACTGCTCGTACATGGTGAAGAACACCAGCGCCATGAAGATCAGCACCATCAGCGCGATCATCTGCTGGCGCTCTACCGGCGTGCACTTGCTGCCGGTGAACCAGGCGAACCAGACCAGCACGCCACCCAGCACCACCAGCATCAGCATCAGCGCCAGGCTGATTTCACCGCCCAGCGCGAACGCGCCGTTGCCGGCCGCCCACATCAGCCACGCGACCGGCAGCACACCGAGCACCGCGCACAGATAGATGAGCCATTCGCGCGGCAGGCCCAGCACCTTCTGCTTCAGCGCGGCCGGGCGCGGCGGTTCGGCATGGCCCTGCAGGTACTTCTGGCCCCACAGGAACATCGCCAGGCCGGCCAGCATGCCGATGCCGGCTGCACCGAAACCGTACTTCCAGCCGTAGGCCTCGCCGAGGAAGCCACACACCAGCGACGAGAACAGCGCGCCGAGGTTGATGCCGGCGTAGAACAGCGAGAAGCCCGAATCACGGCGCGGGTCGTCCTTGGCGTACAGCTTGCCGACGATGGTGGAGATGTTCGGCTTGAGGAAGCCGACGCCCATGATGATCAGCGCCAGCGACAGGTAGGTCACCGCCAGTGCCGAGGTGTCGCGCACCACTTCGCCGTTGACCCGGTAGGCGGCGTGGCCCTCGAAGGCCATGCCCAGATGGCCGAGCACCAGCAGGATGCCGCCGAACAGCACTGCCCGGCGCATGCCCAGCCAGCGGTCGGCCAGCATGCCGCCGAACACCGGGATGCAGTACACCAGGCCGCCATAGGCACCGAGCAGGTCCAGGCCGGCCTTGTCGCCGAACAGGTGGTACTTGGTGAGATACAGCAGCAGCAGCGCCTTCATGCCATAGAAGGAGAAGCGCTCCCACATTTCGGTGAAGAAGCAGACGTAGACGCCCTTGGGATGGCCCAGGAAGTCGTCGGAAGCAGTAGCGGCAACGGTCATCGACGGCGGGGACAGCAGGAAAGGGCGCGATTATAGGCCCGTAACCGGCGCCGCACCCGGTAGCGCCGGGCCATGCCCGGCGAACGGGGTCACAGGTACCGCAACCACGCCAGATCGCGCCTTCGCGCCTTGAACCGCGCGAATGCCCGCGTCGGTGGATACATCACCACCGCCAATGCACAGGCCACCAGCAGCAGGCCGCTGACCGAATCCAGCGCATACAGCTCGCCGTGGGTCGGGCCCCAGGCGGCCAGCGCCGCCAGGTACAGCCCCTTCAGCACATACAGGTGCAGCAGGTAGAAGAACATCGGTGCTGCACCAATATCGGCCAATGGCCGCAGCGCACGTGCCAACGGCGGCCATTCGTACAGTCGCAACAGCAACAGGCCCACGCCCAGCGTCAACAGCAGGAACTGCAGCGACGGCGGGTACTTGGTGACGTTGAAGATGCTCAGCCAGGTGCGCAGCACGGTGGTCTGGTACTGCCAGGGGGAATCGCCGTATTCGTTGGCAAAGCGCAGCAATGCGAACAGGGCCAGCGCCCCCGCACCGGCCCAGAACAGCCAGCGCTGCCGCTGCTCCGGCGCGCGCTCGCGGGCGAACCACGGTCCCATCAGGTAACCCAGCGCGATCACCCCGATCCACGGCAGCACCGGGTAGGAGGTGCGCAATCGCAGTGCCCCGGCCTCGATCCAGTCGCGCTGGTGCAGCACCTTCCACAGGACTGCCAGCGCGCCATTGCCTTCCATGCGCACGCCGTCGAGCAGGTTATGGCCGGCCACCAGCGCAACTGCCAGCACCAGCAAGGCGGGGCGCGGCAGCCAGATCAGGCCGGCCAGCGCGATCATGCTGAGGCCGATGGCCCAGATCACCTGCAGGTACAACGTGTCCGGCGGCAGCTGGAAGGTCCAGGCGAAGTTCACCAGGGTCAGTTCCAGTACCACCAGGAACAGGCCGCGCTTGAGCAGGAAGGTGGCGGTGGCGCGGCGTGGATCCGGCTGGCGCTGGCCGTACAGCCAGGCCGACAGACCAGTGAGCAGCACGAATACCGGCGCGCACAGATGCGCCAGCAGACGGCAGGCGAACAGGGCGGGAGAGACCGTGGACGCATCCATCGGGTCGCTGACCTGGTATTGCAGGAAGAAGGTCTCGCGGACGTGGTCGAGCAGCATCAGCAGCATCACGGTGCCGCGCAGCTGGTCGATGGAGGCCAGGCGCGGGGTGGGGGAAGAGGGCATGTGATGCAGGACGTGACGGGGCAAAAGAAAGATATAACATATCAATTGTGTCCCTGCCCACTCCGACTTTGCTGTATCGGCCGGTTGCCCGTGCATGTGCGGGTCCATCGCACCGCAGCATCGGGCCACATCCTTTGGCACGCTGGACTTGCCGGAGCCTGAACGCTAGCGTGGCAGGGATTTTTTGCCAGCAGGGGCTTTCATGAACCATGACGCTGCGCCCAAGCAGCTCACTTTCCGCGCGGTGGTCCTTGCCATCGTGCTGGCAGTGGTGCTGTCGGCCGCAAACGCCTACCTCGGTCTGTTCGCAGGCCTGACCATCGCCACCGCGATTCCCGCCGCGGTCATTTCCATGGGCGTGCTGCGCCTGCTGGGTGGCGGTTCCATCCTTGAAAACAACATCGTGCAGACCGGCGCCTCGGCCGGCTCGTCGATCGCCGCCGGTGTCATCTTCACCATCCCGGCGCTGGTGATCATGGGCTACTGGCCCGACTTCAAGTACTGGTGGGTGCTGGGCATCGCTGGTCTCGGCGGCCTGCTGGGCGTGCTGTTCTCGGTGCCGCTGCGGCGTTCGATGATCGTTGAAGACCCGCTTCCGTTCCCGGAAGGCAAGGCCGCGGCCGAAGTGCTCAAGGCCGGTGAGAACCCGGGCCCGGGCCTGAAGATCCTCGGCCTGTCGGCGGTGATCGGTGCGTTCGTGAAGCTGGCCGCGGAAAGCGGCATGCGCCTGATTCCCGATGCCTGGGCTACCTCGGCCTACGTCGGCAGCTCCAAGGTCACCGCCTTCATCGGCACCAACCTGTCCCCGGCGCTGCTGGGCGTGGGCTACATCGTCGGCCTCAACGTCGGCATCGTGGTGGTGTCCGGCTCGATCCTGACCTGGCACATCGCCATTCCGATCTACCAGGCGTTCTTCATGAACACCGATCCGGGCCTGGCCGCCTCGGTCGCTACCGCATCCTCCACCGAGGCGGCGTTCGCCATCTGGGGCGCGAAGATGCGCTACCTGGGTGTGGGCGCGATGCTGATCGGCGGCATCTGGACCCTGATCTCGCTGCGCAAGTCGCTGCTCAACGGCGTCAAGAGCGGCTTTGCCGCTGCCCGCAAGAGCGGTGGCCCGGTACTGGCGCACACCGAACGCGACCTGCCGATGAAGTGGATGCTGGTGGCCCTGGTGGTGTTCACCCTGCCGCTTCTGGCGCTGTACCAGGCCATCGTCGGCCAGTGGCACGTGTCGATCCCGATGACCTTGATCATGATCGTCGCCGGCTTCCTGTTCGTGTCGGTGTCGGCCTACCTGGCCGGCCTGATCGGTTCGTCCAACAACCCGGTCTCGGGCATCACCATCTCCACCATCCTGTTCGCTTCTGCGGTGCTGGTGCTGCTGCTGGGCAAGGACGGCCTGCAGCCGGTCGGTGCCTTCGGCGCGCCGCTGGGTGCGGTGGCGGCAATCATGATCGGCGCGGTGGTGTGCTGCGCCGCCGCGGTCGGTGGTGACAACCTGCAGGATCTGAAGGCCGGCTACATTGTTGGCGCGACACCGTGGAAGCAGCAGTTGATGCTGGGCATCGGCGCATTCTCGTGCGCGCTGATCATGGCCCCGGTGCTGAACCTGCTGGCCACCGCCTACGGCATCGGCGTCAAGTCCGAGCTGCACCCGAACGCGCTGGCTGCGCCGCAGGCCAACCTGATGGCCTCGGTCGCAAAGGGCCTGTTCGGTGGTGAACTGCCGTGGACCTTCATCGGCATCGGTGCCGTGGTCGGTGCGGCCATCATCGCCTTCGACAGCTGGCTCAAGTCGCGCAACGCGCGCTTCCGCGTGCCGGTGCTGGCCGCCGCGATCGGTATCTACCTGCCGCTGGAGCTGATGGTGCCGATCTTCCTCGGCGGCCTGATCTCCTACCTGGTCGAGCGCTTCCACAAGGTGCGCGCCGACGATGAAGAAGGCCGCGACCGCGTGCACAAGCCGGGCGTGCTGTTCGCCGCCGGCCTGATCACCGGCGAGGCGTTGATGGGTATCGCCATCGCCGTGCCGATCGTGGTCAGCAGCCGCGCCGATGTGCTGGCCGTACCGTTCCATCTGCCGGCCGCGCAGTGGATCGGCCTGGCTGTGTTGTTCCTGGTCGGCTGGCTGATCTACCGCACCGGCAAGCGCGCCGTAGCGTAAGGGCCATGGGGTCGGATCCCTTCCCGTAGGGAAGGGCTCTGACCCCGGGTTCGCCGCCGGCTGCACGGCAGGGGTCAGAGCCGATTCCGGTGGAATCGGATCCGACCCCGGCATTCCTCAACAAACCCCGCCTCGGCGGGGTTTGCTTTTTCTGGCGGCGCGGTCGGCCTGCACCGGCAGCCATGACCGATGGCCTTGGCAGCCCCGCCCGCGCAGGCCTACCATCGGTTTTTTGCCGTCCTGCGGAGACTCCGATGAAACTGCGTCATGCCCTGTTGCCACTGAGCCTGCTGGCTGCCCTGCCCAGCGTCGCCGCTGCCCGTGGCCTGGAAGTCCGCGACATGGTGGCCATGGACCGCGTCTCCGCGCCGGTACTGACTGCTGACGGTGGCACCGTGGTGTTCGCCAAGCGCAGCACCGATGCCGCGCTGAAGTCGAGCACGGCGCTGTTCGCGCGCAACCTGCGCACCCGCGATGCAGCGCCGCCGAAGCAGATCACCCCGGCCGGCTGGAACGTCAACTCCGCCTCCTTGTCGGCCGATGGCCAGACCGTGTACTTCCTCAGCGCCAGGAACGGCAGCCAGCAGCTGTACGCGCAGCCGATCAGTGGCGGCGCCCCGCGCCAGCTGACCGACTTCCCGGTGGACGTGGACAGCTACCACGTGTCGCCGCAGGACGACCGCGTGCTGTTCAGTGCCGGCGTGTTCCAGGCCTGCGCCTCGGACCTCGCCTGCACCGAGAAGAAGCTGAAGGAAAAGAAGGACGCCAAGGCCAGTGGCCAGGTCTTCGACTCGTTGTTCGTGCGCCATTGGGATACCTGGAACGATGGCCGCCGCAACACCCTGTTCGTGGCACCCCTGCCGGCAGGCAAGGCCGGTGCGGTGAAGGGTGCTTCGGCGCTGAGCGCGACCATCGATGGTGATGCGCCGTCCAAGCCGTTTGGTGGCAACGATGATTTCGCGTGGTCGCCGGATGGCGCCAGCGTGGTCGCCAGCATCCGCGTGGCCGGCAAGCAGGAGCCGTGGTCGACCAACTTCGACCTGTACCGCTTCGACGCTGCGGGCAAGCAGGCGCCGGTCAACCTGACCGCCTCCAACCCCGCCTGGGATGCCGGCCCGGTGTTCAGCGCCGACGGCAAGACGCTGTTCTACCGTGCGATGAAGCGCCCGGGCTTCGAGGCCGACCGTTTCGGCCTGATGGCGATGGACGTGTCCAGCGGCAAGACCCGCGAGATCGCGCCGCAGTGGGATCGTTCGGCGGGCGGCATCACCCTGTCCGCCGATGGCAGCAGCATCTACACCACCGCCGATGACCTCGGCGAACACCCGCTGTTCCAGATCGACGTGGCCAGCGGCAAGGCCACCAAGCTGATCGGCGACGGCAGCGTGACCTCGGTGGACGTGGCCGGCACCAGCGTGGCGATCACCCGCAACAGCCTGAAGAGCAACGACCAGGTGCTGGTCGGCCTGCTGCCGACCGCCGGCCAGCCGATCGGCGAACTGCGCGCGCTGACCCCGGCCGCCGGCGAGGTGCTGAAGGACGTGTCCTTCGGTGACTACGAGCAGTTCGAGTTCAAGGGCTGGAACAACGACACCGTCCACGGCTACGTGGTCAAGCCGCACAACTACCAGGAAGGCAAGTCCTACCCGGTTGCGTTCCTGATCCACGGCGGCCCGCAGGGCAGCTTCGGCAACGGCTGGAGCTACCGCTGGAACCCCCAGACCTACGCCGGCCAGGGCTACGCCGTGGTGATGATCGACTTCCATGGCTCCACCGGCTACGGCCAGGCCTTCACCGATGCGATCAGCCAGCACTGGGGCGACCGCCCGCTGGAAGATCTGCAGAAGGGCTGGGATGCGGCGCTGAAGAAGTATTCCTTCCTCAACGGTGACAAGGCCTGTGCGCTGGGTGCCAGCTACGGCGGCTTCATGGTCAACTGGATTGCCGGTAACTGGAACAGCCCGTTCAAGTGCCTGGTCAACCATGACGGCGTGTTCGACCAGCGCATGATGGGCTACGCCACCGAAGAACTGTGGTTCACCGAGTGGGAGCAGGGCGGCACGCCGTACCAGAAGGCGGCGAACTACGAGAAGTTCAACCCGGTCAACCACGTGGCGGACTGGAAGAAGCCGATCCTGGTCATCCACGGCCAGCAGGACTTCCGTATTCCGGTCGAGCAGGGCCTGGCCGCGTTTACTGCTGCCCAGCGCCAGGGCATCGAATCGAAGTTCCTGTACTTCCCGGATGAAAACCACTGGGTGCTGAAGCCGAACAACAGCATCCTGTGGCATGACACCGTCAATGCCTGGCTGAAGCAGCACATCGGCAACTGATGACTGCAGCGCCGCCCTTCGGGGCGGCGCTTTTGTTTCACCATCTGCTGTACCGGTGGGTGCCGACCGTTGGTCGGCACACCATCCTGATCTGCCGCCAACAGCAGCCGGCCAGCGGCCGGCTCTACCCAGAGCGCCTGCATGCCTTCGACCGCCCTGATCCAGAACGACATCGTCGTCTTCGGTTTGATCGCCGCCACCCTCGGCGCCGTGTTCTGGACCGCCTCGCGCGAGCAGGGGCTGTGGAAGCGCTTCTACACCTTCGTGCCGGCACTGCTGCTGTGCTACCTCATCCCCGGCATCTACAACACCGTTGGCCTGATCGACGGCCAGAACACCAAGCTCTACAACCCGATCGCGCGTGACATCCTGTTGCCGGCGGCGCTGATCCTGCTGACCCTGGCGGTGGATATCAAGGGCATCCTGCGGCTGGGTCCGAAGCTGGTGTTGATGTACCTGGGCGCCTCGGCCAGCATCATGCTGGGCGCGGTGGTGGCCTTCCTGCTGATGCGCGCCGTGCATCCGGAAACCGTGGCCGGCGATACCTGGGCCGGCATGGCCGCGCTGGCCGGCAGCTGGATCGGCGGCGGTGCCAACATGCTGGCGATGCGCGAAGTGTTCGACGTCAACGCCACCACCTTCGGCCAGTTCGCGGTGGTCGATGTTGGCGTGGGCTATGTGTGGATGGCCGCGCTTATCTTCCTGGCCGGGCGCGCGGCGAAGATCGACGCGCGCAGTGGTGCCGATACCTCGGCGATCGATGAGCTGAAGGAGCGCATCGCGCGCTTCCAGGCCGAACACGAGCGCATTCCCAGCCTGACCGACCTGATGCTGATCGTGGCGGTGGCCTTCGGCGGCGTCGGCCTCTCGCATGCGATCGGCGCGCCGTTGGCGGCATGGTTCAAGCTCAACGTCAGCTGGGCCTCGCAGTTCAGCCTGGACGCACCGTTTGTCTGGGTGGTGGTGCTGTCGACCACGCTGGGCCTGAGCCTGAGCTTCACCCGCGCACGCACGCTGGAAGGCGCGGGTGCCTCGCGGCTGGGCTCGCTGCTGCTGTACTTCCTGATCGCCTGCATCGGCATGCAGATGGATCTGCTGGCGCTGCTGGACCGCCCGTGGCTGTTCCTGCTTGGCATCATCTGGATCAGCGTGCATATCGCGCTGCTGTGGTGCCTGGGCAAGCTGTTGAAAGTGCCGTTCTTCTATTTCGCGATCGGTTCGCAGTCGAACATCGGCGGACCCGCGTCGGCACCGGTGGTGGCGGCCGCGTTCCATCCGGCGCTGGCACCGGTGGGTGTGCTGCTGGGCACGATGGGCTACGCCACCGGCACCTACCTGGCCTACATCGTCGGCATCACCCTGCGCGCGCTGGCGGGGCAGGGCTGATGGGGTAGTGCCGGCCGCTGGCCGGCAATCAGGTAATGCTTCACGGGTTCATGAGGTTGCCGGCCAGCGGCCGGCACTACCGATGCGTTACGCGACCGGCAATCCGCGTTCGATCAACCACGCTTTCGCGTCTTCGGCGTCCTGCTCGAACCACGCCTTCGTAGACCCCAGTCGATACGTATACCCCCACGCATCCATGTCAGCCATCAGCTGTTCGCTGCCGACACCGGGCAGGTGGCCGGCCAGCACGATCTGCAGGTAGCAGGTGGCGTCCTCTTCGGGCACCGAGTCGGTGGCATCGGTATGCACCTGCGCGCGGCGCTCGGGCGGCAGCACGATCAGGTGGCAGGCCTCGTGCAGCATCGAGTGCACGGGGGTGTCATCGCGCACGTACACGTCGCTGGCGATGATGCCGGCTTCGGGCTCGCCCCAGTAGCTGCCGGGAATCGGCGCGCCGGCGGCGACGTGGTGCAGCCGCAGATCGTGTGCGGCGAGCAGGCGCTGCGCATCGGCGAAGGCGATATCGCCGACGCGGGTGACGTTCGGTTCGGGCGTGGTGTCGGTCATGCGGGTCATGCAGCCCCGCCCATGCAGGCACGGGCGGGGCAGGGGGTCAGGGTTTGTCCGGGCCTTCCGGCAGCGCCACGGAGATGTCCAGCACGTCGTGCTGCCCATCCTTGACCAGGTCGACCTTCACCGCATCGACGTCGATGTTGACGTACTTCTTGATCACTTCCAGCAGCTCGCGCTGCAGCAGCGGCAGGTAATCGGGACCGCCGCGGTTGCTGCGTTCCTGCGCGATGATGATCTGCAGGCGGTTCTTGGCGGTTTCGGCGGTGGTCTTCTTCGCTTTGAGGAAATCAAACAGGCCCATGCTTACCCTCCGAACAGCTTGCTGAAGAAGCCCTTCTTCTCGACGTTGGTGAAGCGCATCGGGCGTTCTTCGCCGAGGATGCGCGCGACGGCGTCGTCGTAGGCCTGGCCGGCAGCGGACTCGACATCCAGGATGACCGGCTCGCCCTTGTTGGAGGCGTTGAGCACGTCACCCGACTCGGGGATCACGCCGATCGCCTTCAGTCCAAGCACTTCCTCGACGTCGGCGATGCTGAGCATCTCGCCGCTTTCCACGCGCACCGGGGTGTAGCGGGTCAGCAGCAGGAAGGCCGGCACGTCCTGGCCGGACTCGGCCTTGTGGGTCTTCGAATCGAGCAGGCCGATGATGCGGTCCGAGTCGCGTACCGAGGACACTTCCGGGTTCACCACGACCACGGCGCGGTCGGCGAAGTACATCGCCAGGAAGGCGCCCTTCTCGATGCCGGCCGGGGAGTCGCAGATGATGTAATCGAAGCCGTCAGCGGCCAGGTCCTTCAGGACCTTGCCCACGCCTTCCTGGGTCAGCGCATCCTTGTCGCGGGTCTGCGAGGCAGCCAGCACGTACAGATTGTCGAAGCGCTTGTCCTTGATCAGGGCCTGCTTGAGGGTCGCTTCGCCGTGCACGACGTTGACGAAGTCGTACACCACGCGGCGTTCGCAGCCCATGATCAGATCGAGGTTGCGCAGGCCGACGTCGAAGTCGATCACCGCCACCTTCTTGCCGCGCCGTGCCAGGCCGCAGGCCAGGCTTGCGCTGGAAGTGGTCTTGCCGACGCCGCCCTTGCCGGAGGTGACTACGATGATTTCAGCCAAAGGACTTCTCCTGATGATTCTGTTTGGGTGCTGCGTCAGTCCAGCGCAGCGATCTTGATCTGGTCCTGTTCCAGCCACACCTGCACGGCCTTGCCGCGCAGGGTGTCCGGGACATCGTCCAGTACCTTGTAGTGGCCTGCAATGGCGACCAGTTCCGCATGGAAATCACGGCAGAAGATGCGTGCCGCGGTGTTGCCCTGGGCCCCTGCCAGCGCGCGGCCGCGCAGGGTCCCGTAGATATGGATGCTGCCGTCGGCGATGACTTCGGCGCCAGCGCCGACGGTAGCCATCACGGTCAGGTCGCAGTTTTCCGCGTACAGCTGCTGGCCCGAGCGCACGTTGCCCAGCTGCATGCGGCCCGGTTGCGGTGCAGCCGCATCGGCGACCTTGGCCACCGGCGTGGCCGGGGCCGGCTTCGGTTCGGCGCGCGCGGCCCGGCGCGGTTCCGGTGCGGGCGGTGGCGGAGCCGGTTCGGCCTCGGCACGCTCGTACTGGGCGCGGAACTTGGCCAGCAGCGGCAACCCGAGCTGCTGCGAGAGCAGGTCGACCGCGCTGGTGCCATAGGCCAGTGCCACCGGCAGCACGCCGGCACTGCGCAGGCCATCGACCAGCGCCTGTGCGGTGGCCACGTCCGGCACCTGGCTGAGGCCACCGAAATCGAGGATCACCGCCGCACGGCCGAACAGCTTCGGCGCGCGGGTCACGCGCTCGTGCATTTCCTGCACGAGGCGCTCGACATCAAGGGTACGGATGCGCAGGTTGGCGATGCCCACCTGGCCGATCTTCAGTTCACCGGCCTGTTCGTAATCGAAATTCACCGCCACGCTCAGGTCCCCGTCGGCCGCTGTGCCTGCGCCGGCAGCTGCCGGGCACGTGTCCACGCCACATCCGGCAGCTTGTCACCGTAGGTCTCCTGGACCCACGGGTAGCTGCACAGTTCCTTGGCCAGCATGCTGGCGCGCACATCGACGTGCGGCATGGTGTTCTGGCCCAGCTCGCGGAAGCCGAAGCTGCCGTGGAAGAGCAGGGCGGCATCGGCGCCGTGGTCGAGGAAGACCTCGCAGGTCATCTGCGGATAGCGCAGCTCGGCGAAGCTCTGCGCGTCGGCATAGAACGCGCGGCCGACGCCACCGCCGCGACGGCGGCTGGCGACCACGATGCGGTCGATATAGAAGAACGGGGTGTCCAGTTGCTGCTTGAACCAGGCGAAGTTGCTGCTGTCGTGCTGGCTGTCGCTGCCGAAGCCGATCAGGAAGCCGGCCAGGTTGCCGTCGCGCTCGGCGACGCGGAAATATTCAGCGGTTTCATAGAACAGGCGCAGGCGTGCCGCATCCAGGGGAAGGATGGCCAGGCCAGCGTTGTTGTTCAAAGCCAGGACGGAATCGAGCTCGTGCTCGCGCACGTCGCGGATGACAATCGACATTGTGACTCCGTGGGGTAACGCGGTTGGTCCATCAAAGGACCCTGCGCACGATTATTGCATGCCCGGGGTGGGCTGCGGCATGAACAGGCGACCGGGCGGGCATGACTTCCGTGGGGTGCGGGACGCAGGCTGGGCCCGTAGAGTGCTGGCATGTTGGGAGTCCTCAGCCATACACGCGTCCTCCGCCTGGCCGGCCTGTTCACCTGGGTCATGGTCGGACTGCCGCTGGCGTATTCGCAGTTCGAGAACCTGCACAGCCGCAACGACATGGGCGGTTGGGCGATCCTGCTGTTCGTCGCCTACCTGTCCTTCGGCACCGCCTACTACTGGCTGACCCGCATCCTGCGCAGCGACAGCCATACCAGCTGGCTGGACCGCGGGCTGCTCCTGCTGCTGACCGTCTCGGCGCTGGGGGTGAGCTTCCTCAGTGGCTCGGGCCTGGGCAGCATCCTGATGATGGTCGCCGCCGGGGTCATTCCCTGGATGCTGTCGGTGCGGCTGGGCGTGCTGTGGCTGCTGGTCAGCCAGCTGGCGGTGGCCCCGGTCTACTACATGCTGCTGCGCTTCCCGCTGTTCGAGGCAGTGATGCAGTCGCTGCTGTACGGCGGCTTCTCCATGTTCATCTTCGTGACCAGCCTGGTCGCCCGCCAGCAGACCGAGGCCCGAGACGAGCAGCGCCGGCTCAACGCGGAGCTGCGCGCGACCCGCGCCCTGCTGGCCGAAAGTGCCCGGGTCAACGAGCGAACCCGCATTTCGCGCGAGCTGCACGATCTTCTGGGGCATCAGCTGACCGCACTGACCCTGAACCTGGAAGTGGCCAGCCATCTGGCCGAGGGCCAGGCCCTGGAGCATGTAAAGCGTTCGCATGGCCTGGCCAAGCTGCTGCTGGGCAACGTTCGTGAGGTGGTCAGCCAGCTGCGCGAGACCGGTGCCATCGACCTGGCTGCCGCGCTGCGGCCGCTGACCGAGAACGTGCCCTCGCTGGACATCCAGCTGGAGATCGAGGACTCGCTGAACGTGGAGGATCCGCAGCGGGCCCACGTCCTGCTGCGCTGCACCCAGGAGATCATCACCAACGCCGTGCGCCATGCCGGTGCGCGCCAGCTGTGGATCAAGGTGTACCGTGAAGCCCCCGACCGGGTGGTGATCGAGGCCCGCGACGACGGTGTCGGCGCGGAAATGGTCAATGTCGGCAATGGCTTGCGCGGCATGCGCGAGCGCCTGCAACAATGTGGTGGCCAGCTGCAGGTCGAGACCCGTCCCGGCGAAGGCTTCCGCCTGCGGGCGACGGTGCCGGCAACGGTGCTGGTGGCCGCCCTTACCAAGGTTCCTGAAGGAGTGCGTTGATGATTCGCGTCTGCCTGGTCGACGACCAAACCCTGGTGCGGCAGGGAATCCGCTCCCTGCTGGCGCTCGACGACGGTATCGAAGTGGTGGCCGAAGCCGGCGATGGCCGGCAGGCGGTGGAGCTGATCCCGCAGGTGCGCCCGGACGTGGTGCTGATGGACATGCGCATGCCGGTGATGTCCGGGCTGGAGGCGTTGCAGATGCTGTCCCGTCAGGAACAACTGCCGCCGACCATCATCCTCACCACCTTCGACGACGATCAGCTGGTGCTGGCCGGACTCAAGGCCGGCGCCAAGGGCTACCTGCTCAAGGACGTGACCCTGGCGCAGCTGGTCGGCGCCATCCGCACGGTGGCCGACGGAGGCTCGCTGGTGCAGCCGGCGGTGACCCAGCGCCTGTTGTCCGGCCTGGAGCACATGCGCAACGACTTCGTCAGCCTGGATCGCCCGGATCCGTTGACCGACCGCGAGACCGAGATCCTGCGGCTGATGGCCAGTGGTTTCTCCAACAAGGAGATCGCCAATTCGCTGGGCGTGGCCGAAGGTACGATCAAGAACCACGTGTCCAACATCCTCTCCAAGCTGGGCGTCCGCGACCGTACGCGTGCCGTACTGAAGGCGTTCGAACTGCAGCTGGTCTGAGGAAAATCGTTCCCGGACAACGACTTGGATCGCAGCCCCGGACCCTGGCCGGGGTTGACCCCTACATGCCGGGCACCGGTATGCGTTACCCTTCGAATTCTTTGTCCATACAAATACGCAGCCGGCAGGGAAACCGGTGCGCCAATCCCGATAAACAATGCCCGCGAAGCCTGCTAGGATTGGCGCTTCGCTTCAATCAACCCGGCCGTGGGATCGGCCCCGGAGACTCTCTGAATGACCCGTATTATCGAGTTCCTGATCGCCTTGGGGATCGTGGCTGGCCTGTTCGTCATCATTGGCGTATGTCTGCCGGGCGAGCGTCACATCACCGAAAGCATCGAGACCAACCGCAAGATGACGATCGTGTACGACACGGTCAGCAGTCTGCGCCGCTTCAAGGACTGGAACCCGCTGGTACTGCGCGATCCCGCCGTTGAACTGAAGCTGTCCGGTCCGGCCTCCGGTACCGGTGCCACCCTCGACTTCACCTCCAAGGACCTGGGCACCGGTTCCTGGAAGATCACCGAAGCCGAGGAAAACAAGCGTGTTGTGATCGCCATCGACGACGCCACCAAGGGTCACGACAAGGTCACCACCTTCACCCTGGAGCCGACCGGCAAGGGCGGTCGCAACGTCAAGATCACCCAGGACTACTCGGTGAAGTACGGCTTCGACCTGTTCGGCCGTTACGCCGGTCTTTATGTCAGCCGCCAGATCGGCGACGACATCAAGATGGGCCTGTCGCGCATGGCCAACATGCTGGCCAGCGTTCCGAACGTGGACTACCGCACCCCGGAAGCCCCGCTGACCGATCTGGCCATCGTCGATGTGCCGGCTGAGGACCTGCTGGTCGTCAATGCCGGCAACGTGGACCGCGGCCAGGACAGCATCACCAAGTCCATCAAGGACAACCAGGAGTGGATCAAGCGCGTGATCGAGGCCAATGGCCTTGAAGCCGCCGGCCCGTTCCGCATCATCACCACCGACTTCGGTGCTGAGAAGTACGCCTTCGACATCGCCCAGCCGGTGAAGAAGAAGGGTGCTGAAGGTGCCACTGCTGAAGCCCTGACCGTCAAGATCGACGGCGGTGCTCCGGTCAAGTACGTGCACGTTGCTCCGCACCGTTCGGCACATGCGGCCTACACCGGCCACATGGCGGGTCTGGACGTGGCCCGCAGCGGCCTGCGTGCCTGGGCCGTGACCTCGGGCAACGAAGTTATCGACCGTCCGTACGAGACCTGGAAGGACGGCATCGACAAGTCGTTCACTCCGGAAGCCACGTACGACATCTACTGGGCCGTCAAGTAAGCCTCGGCTGACCCATGTAGTGCTGGACACGAAAACGCGCCGCTTCCTGCGGCGCGTTTTTTTTTCATCCCGCGCCCGGCATCGGGCGCTGCGCAAGGAGCAGTCATGTTCAATCTTGAACGACGCGCACGTAAGCCCTCGCTGCTGGCCTGCCTGGGGGCGTTGCTGGCGGCGGCTTCGATCGGCCTGTCCGCCTATGCTTCGCACGGTGTTGCCGATCCGCTGGCGCAGCAGCATCTGAACATGGCGGCGTTGTATGCGTTCGCGCATGGCGCGGTGCTGGTGGCGCTGGGTCCACGTGCGCAGGGCGCGATCGCGCACCTGGCGTTGTACGTGCTGCTGCTGGGCGTGCTGCTGTTTTCCGGCAGCCTGGTGGGCGGTGCGTTGTGGCAGTGGCCGACGCGGCTGGCACCGATCGGTGGCACCAGCATGATGGCTGGCTGGGTGTTGCTGGCAATCAATGCATTGAGGCGGTGAGGGTCGCGGGGCTGTCGCTCCGATCCATGCCGATGCGATCGTGATGGTTCATGGGCGTTACTTTTCTTTTCGCGCGAAAAGAAAAGTAACCAAAAGAAACGCGCCGCCGGCCGCGAGCCGGTGCTGCGCACCGGTCCCCTGCGCTCCTCGGCCCGTCGAGGGACGGTACGGGAACTCGCTGCGCTCAGACACCCGCACCTCTTCGCCCTCGCCGGACCTGCGGTGCTCGGCTCGCTTGAAGGCGGACCCAACAGTCGCGCGCTGATCCGTTATAGAGGCTTCGAGCGAAGCGACCGGCTTCTGTCTTTGCCTTCTTGTTCCATCTCGTGGCGGGCGCGCGCGGAATCCGCCCGGACAGCTCCATGAAGTTCGCCTTGCGGCTGCCACGAGGGGCTCAGCCGTTGGCCGGTCTCCAGCACCAGTGCCACGGTTCGTAAACGATCCCGTGCGGGTTGTCGCGGGGGTAGCTCAGATGGAAGCCATGCCCGCCGGCATGCGCCTGCAGCCATGCGAATGCGTCGGTGGCTTCGAAGGTCTCTTCGGCGGGGGCATCGCCGGGGGCGCCGATGTCCAGCGCGTGGCCGCTGTGGTGTTCGCTGAAACCCGGCGCGGCGTTGACCTTCAGGATCTCCGCCACGCTCAAACCGCGCGCCAGCTTCCGTTCGAAGATGCCCAGCTGGTAAGCGTGGCTGCGGAAGCCGGAGATCGCGTCCAGCGCAATGCCGTCCCGCGCGGCGTGCAGTTGCATCCGCCGCCACCCCTGCGCGGCACCGCGGCGCAGCCACAGCGGGCGGGCGAAGCGATCACGGCCGGCGAAATGCAACAGGCAGGGCTCAGGTTCCAGTGGCAGGCCGCTGTCGTCTGCATAGCGCTGTGCATCCAGACCCAGCTGCTGCAGGCGATGCTGCAGCCCGGCCAATGGCAGCCACTGATCTTCCAGCGTGACCGCGAAAGGGCGGGAGCGGGTTGCATCCAGCAGCGCCAGTGCATCCTCGACCCCGGGCTCGCGCGGCAGGCGCGGCACCATCGAATGCACGCCGTGCGGCAGTGCCGCCGCCAGATAGCGGCCATCACGCTTGCGCCGCAGCACCCATCGCGCCTGTGACAGCAGGCGCGCGTCCAGGTTGCTGCGCGCACGCAGCAGGTCCGCAGGCCACAGTTCGATGGCCTCGGTATTGATCAGCAGGGGCGGGCGTCGTTGCATCGGCTCAGCTTACTGCCGCAGCGCAGGCGCGGCCACCTTGCGCAGTGCGTCCAGCAGCACCTGCGGCCGGTCCAGGCTGAGCAGCAGCGTGCTGCCATCGCTGACCGGCAGGGCCAGTACGCGTGCGCGGTCGGTAACCAGCGCAAAACCCTTGCCACCGCCCTGCAGGCGGAAATGGCCGGAATGGAAGCCGGGCATCGAATAGCCGTTGGTCTTGAAGCGGATGCCATAGCGACGATCGCGGCTGAGATCGACCACCTCGGCCTGGTCCAGCCGCAGCTGTGCCACCGGCACACGCCGGCGGTACATCGTCGAGCGCACATCCAGTACGTCGCCGGCCAGTTCCACCCGGCGCCGGAAGAAGGCCGTGCCCAGCCCGATGCCCATCAGCGCGATCACCAGCAGGCTCCACGCTGCGCTGCCACCCATCCGGAACCAGGGCGGGGAGAACGTCACTTCGATCCAGGGCGCAGTGGCCGGTGCCTTGTACAACTGCGCATACACGCAGGCCACGAACGCCACCAGCAATGGAAGGACCACCCAGAGCACGCGCAGCGGCGAGCTCTCGGCCACTTCAAACGGTTTCGGATCGCTGCCGCTCATGGCTCAGGATTCCTTCTTGAACACCAGCATGGCCGGGCGCATCGGCGCGGGGATGATGATGTTGACCAGTTCCCAGCCCAGCTGGCCCTGCCGGCCCAGCTCGGCCTGGACATCCTCGGCCTTGAGTACGCCCATCATGGAGGTCTTGACCTCGATCGTCTGGTAGCTCCAGCGCTTGCTCATTCCTTGTCCTCCGGCGATGCCTTGGGTTTGGGCAGGCGTCCTGCCTTGCGCAGCGCGTCGCGCAGCACGTATTCGATCTGAGCGTTGAGGCTGCGCAGTTCGTCATCAGCCCAGCGCTGCGCCGCGGCCAGGACCTCGGCATTGATGCGCAGCGGATAGGCTTTCTTCTCACTCATGGGGGCTCCTGGCGGGGCGGTGGGGCGCCCCGTTGCGAGGGTGGCTCAGTACAGCGAGCCGGCGTTGACGATCGGCTGGGTGCCGCGGTCCGAGCACAGCACGGTCAACAGGTTGCTGACCATGTGCGCCTTGCGCTCCTCATCCAGCTGTACCACGCCATTCTTCTGCAGTTCGGCCAGTGCCATCTCGACCATGCCGACCGCACCGGCAACGATGCGCGTACGTGCGGCGATCACCGCATTGGCCTGCTGGCGCTGCAGCATCGCCTGGGCGATTTCGGCGGCGTAGGCGAGGTGGCTGATGCGCGCGTCGATCACCTGCACGCCGGCATCGGCCAGGCGCTCGGCCAGTTCGTTCTTCAGGTGCTGGGAGATTTCGCTGGCGTGGCTGCGCAGCGCGAGCTGGCCTTCTTCGTGCTGGTCGTAGGGGTAGCTGGTGGCCATCGCACGCAGCGCCGATTCGGACTGGATGTGCACGAAGCTCTCGTAGTCGTCCACGTTGTAGACCGCTTCAGACGCATCGACCACCTGCCACACGATCACCGCGGCGATCTCGATCGGGCTGCCATCGAGCTCGTTGACCTTGAGCTTGCCGCTCTCGAAATTGCGCACGCGCTGGCTGACCCGGCGCTTGCTGTAGAAGGGGTTGTTCCAGCGCAGGCCGTTGTCCTTCACGGTGCCCACGTATTTGCCGAACAGGCTCAGCACCGCCGCCTGGTTGGGCTGGACCGTGTACAGGCCGGCCAGGGCGAAGATCGCCAGCGCCGCTACCAGGATGCCGGCCAGCATCAGCAGCAGGTTCGGGGAGCCGGTGCTGGCCTTGGCTGCCACCCCCAGTACGAACAGGGCGCCGCCGGCGAGGGCGACAAGCAGGGCGCCGGCCAGCGTGCCGAGGCCGTTGAGCGAAGACAGCGACTTCTCTTTCATGGCGGTACGTCCTTGATGGTTCGAAATGAAGATATCAAAGTGATATCACATCCGGACGACCGTTCGTCGGATGCCATGGCCTGGGTGCCCGGCCAGCTAGAATGCCCACCCGCCTTCACATTGCTGCTGGAACCGCCATGGCCAAGCTTGGAACTCCGTTGTCCCCCTCTGCCACCCGCGTGCTGCTGCTGGGCTCGGGCGAACTTGGCAAGGAGGTGGCCATCGAGCTGCAGCGGCTGGGCGTGGAAGTGATCGCCGCCGACCGCTACGCCGATGCCCCGGCCATGCAGGTGGCGCACCGCTCGCATGTGATCGACATGCTCGATGCGATGGCCCTGCGCGCGCTGATCGCGCAGGAGCAGCCTCACTTGGTGGTACCGGAGATCGAGGCCATCCACACCGAGACCCTGGTGCAGCTGGAACAGGAGCAGGGCCTGCGGGTGATCCCGACCGCGCGCGCCGCCCGCCTGACCATGGACCGCGAGGGCATCCGCCGCCTGGCCGCCGAGACCCTGGGCCTGCCGACCTCGCCGTACCGCTTCGTCGATACCGAGGCCGAGTACCGCGCCGCCGTGGCCGCCATCGGCCTGCCGTGTGTGGTCAAGCCGGTGATGTCGTCCTCGGGCAAGGGCCAGAGCACCCTGCGCAGCGAGGCGGACATCGCCCCGGCGTGGGAGTACGCGCAGACCGGTGGCCGCGCCGGTGCCGGTCGCTGCATCGTCGAAGGCTTCATCGACTTCGATTACGAGATCACCCTGCTGACCGTGCGCCATGCCGGCGGCACCTCGTTCTGCGCGCCGATCGGCCATCTGCAGAAGGACGGCGATTACCGCGAAAGCTGGCAGCCGCAGCCGATGTCGAGCGCGGCACTGGCGCGTGCCGAGGAGATCTCGCGTGCGATCACCGACGACCTCGGTGGCTGGGGCCTGTTCGGTGTCGAGCTGTTCGTGAAGGGCGACGAGGTGTGGTTCAGCGAAGTGTCGCCGCGCCCGCACGACACCGGCCTGGTGACGCTGGTATCGCAGGAACTGAGCGAGTTCGCGCTGCACGCGCGCGCCATCCTTGGCCTGCCGATCCCGGTGATCCGCCAGAGCGGACCGTCGGCGTCGTGCGCGCTGCTGGCACACGGCGAGGGCGTGCCGTACTTCAACAACGTCGCCGCCGCACTGCGGGTGCCGGATACCGCCGTGCGCCTGTTCGGCAAGCCGAGCGTGCATGGTCACCGCCGCGTGGGCGTGACCCTGGCGCGCGCGGAAACCATCGACGAAGCGCGCGCCATCGCGCGTGATGCTGCCGACGCCATCGGCGTCGAACTGCGCCCGTAAACCGGTAGCGCCGGGCCATGCCCGGCGACCGCATTTCGGTGGGTACCGACCGTTGGTCGGTACTCTCTTCACGCTTGAAAAACCGCCGGGCATGGCCCGGCGCTACCGGGTTATTTGACGTCCACCCACACCAGATGGTGGTCGCTGCCGTCGGCGATCTTCGCTTCAGGGCTTTCATTGGCCGGCCAGAACACGCCGCTGCCGACGTACTCGAAACCGGTCGAGGGCAGCACGTAGTCCAGGCGCATGGTGCCGGACTTCGGGCCGAAATCGCCGGTGGCGTGGAACGGTGCGCCCTTGCGCTCGATGCCCTTGGCCGCATAGGCCAGGCTGGTCTGTTCGGCACCGACGCTGCGCGGGGTGGGGTAGCGCAGCACGCGGGCGTTCTCGATCAGTTCGACGATCGCCTCATGGCGGCCATCGCCGTCGACCGGGTCGTTGTTGAGGTCGCCGAGGATCACGAAGCGCGCATCCTGCGCCAGGCCGCCGCACTGGCCCTTGTCGTCGCACAGCCACGGCTTGTCACCCTTGGACAGGTATTCCTGCCACAGGCGCAGTTCGTCGTGGTTGCGCGCGGCGTTGCGCTTTTCCGGGCCATCGAACACTGGCGGCGTCGGGTGCGAGACCAGCGCGTGCACTACGCCGGCCGGGGTCTTCACCGGCACGTCCCAATGCGACTTCGATGACAGCCGCAGCTGCGACCACACGTGGTCGTTGTAGAAACTCTTGCCGGTGCGCGGATCGACCGGGCGGATCGCGCCTGGCATCGCGCTCCACTTCAGCAGCTGGAAGCTGCGCACCTTGGCTTCATCGATCGGGTAGCGCGACAGCACCAGCATGCCGTACTGGCCCGGGTGCAGGCCGTAGCCCCACGCATCGTTGCCGCGGCTGCGGCCTTCGCCACCGACCACGCCGTTGTTGTCCAGGTCCAGGCCGCTGGGTACGCCGGTGTTGACCGGGGCCAGGTAGCGGTAGGCGAAGTGCAGCGGCTTGCCGCCGCCGGGCTGGGCCACTTCCAGGTAGCGTTTCTGGAACAGGTCGGCGGCGCGGTGGGCGTCGTCGAAATCGAATTCGTTCAGCAGCACCAGGTCCGGGCGCGCCTGCTGCAGCACCGCGGCGATCTTGCGCGCGTGCTCGCTGTCGCCTTCCAGTTCCTTGATCAGGCCACCGGTCTCATCGGAGTACAGCGAGGTGTTGTAGGTGGCCAGGCGCAGCGCAGCGGACGGCTTTTCGGTCATCGCAGGGGAAGTGGCGAAGGCGGGGGCGGTGGCGCCGCAGAGCAGGGCCAGGGCGAGGATCTGGGGTCGGAGGTTCATGCGCCGTATTGTGCACCCGGCCCGGTGTCAGTGGTTTGTCAGCGTCCGTCCAGTTCGTCGTCGAAATCGTGCCAGCGGCGGCCGTCGTAGGCTTCCAGCGGTCGATAGCGCCGTTTGTAGTCCATCTTCTGATGCCCGCGGATCCAGTAGCCCAGGTATACGTGCGGGAGGCCCTCGCGGCGGGCCCATTCGATCTGCTGCAGGATCGCGAAGGTGCCCAGCCCACGCGCGGCATGGTCCGGGTCGAAGAAGGTGTAGACCGCCGACAGGCCATGCTCGGTGACATCGGTCACCGCCACCCCCAGCAGCTGGCTGGGCTGGCCATCGTGGCCGGGCAGGCGCATCTCCATGAAGCGGGTGTGTGACCAGCTGCCGATCAGGAACTGCTCGAACTCGTGCGGGCCGTGGTCATCCATGCCGCCATTGGCGTGGCGATGGGTGAGGTAGCGGTGATACAGCGCGAACAGGTCGTCGCGGGCGGTGGCGGCGGTGATGCGTACTTCCAGGTCTTCATTGCGGGCGGCACAGCGGCGCTGGCTGCGGTCGGGGGCGAAGCGGGCCACCGGAATACGCACCGCCACGCAGGCCTGGCAGTGTGCGCAGTGCGGGCGGTAGACCAGGTCGCCGCTGCGGCGGAAGCCCCAGCTCAATGCCAGCGGGTACAGGCCGCCGAGACGACGGTCGTGCGGATCCAGCACCAGGTCGCGTGCCACCCGGTCCGACCAGTACCCGCAGGGGTGCTCGCCGGTCTGGAAAAGTCGCAGTTCGTCGTCTCTGTCGCCGTGAATCGCCATGGGCACAGCATAGCCCCAGCCTGTCGCATTGGCGGCGACTGTCCGCCGGATGAATGGAACCGGCAGCGGCGTCAACCGATGTCGCACCCGGGCGTTGTTGTCTCCCGAGGGTGAAGTGATCACCCCGACGCAATCCCCATCCCCAGGAGTGACCCCATGATCCGTACCCCCCTGCTGCTGGCCCTGCTGCTCGGCACTTCCGCTACCGGTATCGCGCTGGCCGCCGATGCCCCGACCGCGCCGGCGCAGCGCCCGGCCAAGCTGGACACCAACGGCGACGGCGTCATCGACCGCAGCGAGGCCGCTGCCAACCCGCGCCTGGCCGCGAAGTTCGACGAGCTGGACAAGAACAAGGACGGCAAGCTCTCGCGCGATGAGCTGCCGCGCTGGCAGCATGGTCGCCGTGGTGGTCACGGCGGTGAGCGCTGGGCCAAGCTGGACGTCAACAAGGACGGCCGCATCAGCCGCGAGGAAGCCAAGGCCGATCCGCGCCTGGCCGCGCGCTTCGACCAGCTCGACCTCAACAAGGACGGTTACCTGGACAAGGCCGACCGCGAGCTGCGCATGAAGCAGCGTCGTGATGCCTGGTTCGCCGCCGCCGACACCAACAAGGATGGCCAGCTGAGCAAGGCCGAGTTCGACGCGGCCAAGGGGCCGATGCACGGTGGCCCGCGCCACGGCGGTCCGCGCGATGGCGCGGCGCCGAAGCCGCAGCGCTGAGGTTCAACGCAGTGAATGACGACAACGCCGGCGCACTGCCGGCGTTGTCCGTTACAGGCGGCCGCTGCGCATCAGTGAGTACACCACCAGCGCGATGACCATCAGGTTCATGGCGATGATGCCGGTGCGGCCGTACATCGATTCGAACTTCCAGTTGATGCCGGTTCGTCCGCGCCGCGCCGAATCGCGCGCGATCATCGGTGCCATCACCCGCTGCAGCGGCACCAGACACTGGTAGTTGACCACGCCCAGGCCTATCGCCAGCACCGTCAGCTGCGTCCAGACCGGCGCCTGCAGCATCACAGCCAGCAGGATCGCCAGGCACCAGAACATGCCGGTGATGATGTTGAGGTACAGGAAGCGGCGCACGTCGCGGCGCTCGGACGCCGTTTCGGTGTACGACATCAGGAAACGTCCGCCCAGATAGCTGCCGATCGCTCCACCGACCACGCCGCCGATCACCGCCCCCCAACTTTCGGCCGGCAGCACGTGCAGTTGGCCCAGCGTGGCAGTCAGCGAGCCCATCGCGGTGCCGCCCGCAGCGCTGGCGCCGCCAAGGCCAAGTTTGCTGCCGCCGATGCCGACGCCTGTGCCGAGCAGGATCGCGGCGCTGGCCGTGCCGGGCGCGGCCACCAGTACCATCGATACCACGGCAGTGGCGAACGCTGCGCTCGGCGCGCTGCTGCGGGCGAATTCACCGAAGCGCTGCAGCAGGCCATCGCGCACCAGCGCGCGGGCGCGCGACAGGCGCTTGCGCACGGCGGCGTCACTCAGCCCGAGCAGGTCGGCCACCTGCTGCGAGCGCTGCCCTTCGCGGTAGTACAGCAACAGCACTTCGCGGCTGTCGGCCGGCAACGCGGAAATGATGTCCTCGGCGGCGATTTCCTCTTCCACCCGTTGCAGGCGGTCGGCCGCGCCCGGGGCCGGGTCGGCGGCCATGCCCAGTGCCACTTCGGCCGCCTCGCCGGTCAGTGGCCGGCCGCGCTGCGCGCGCAGCCAGTCGCGGGCCAGGTTGCGGGTGATCTGCCGCAGCCACGGCAGGAAGCTGGTCGAACTGCGCAGTTGATGCAGCTGCTGCCAGCCCTTCACGAACGCTTCCTGGGCGATGTCCTCACTGGCCTGGCGGTCGCGGGTAATGGCCAGCGCGATGGCGGTGACCGTGTTCTGGCAGGCCAGAACGATGCGCCCATAGGCATGCTGGCAGCCGCCAGCGGCCGCAGGCAGTTCGCGTTCCAGGGTCTGGTCGATCGATGCGGCGAAGGTCGTCATGGCGGCGGCTCTCCTGCTGGGATTGTGTCCCATGACGGAGCTGCGTGCCCAATGTGACCAGCATTCTGCGCGGTAGTGCCGGCCGCTGGCCGGCAACCTCATGACAAAAAAGGGGACGGAGGGGATTAAGTCGTTTGTGCCTCAAACGACTTAATCCCCTCCGTCCCCTTTTGCGGTTGCCGGCCAGCGGCCGGCACTACCCGTGCGTTATTTCGAGGGCTGGATGCGGACCCGGATTTCTTCCTCTTCCGGTGCGGCCTGCGGAGCCGATTGTGTCTGCTGCGGCTGGGCCTGCGGGGCAGGGGCCGGGGCAGCCGGCGCGGGGGCGCCACGATGGCGCAGGCCGATCACCAGCGCCACGCCGGCGATCACCACCAGCAGGCCGATGCGGATGCGCCAGGCCCAGCCGCGGCCGCCGCTGGGGGCGGCGACGTCATCGCGGAAAGCGAACTCGGCGGTGGGATGATCGCGGCGGGTTGTGTCGAGCAGGCGCGCGTCGCGCAGGATCTCGCGCGCCCGCGGCTGATCGTCGGCACGCACGATCCACACCGCCGGGTAGGCGTTGGCGTTGCCCAGTTCGGTATAGCTGAACTGGCCACGGCGACGGGTCTTGTACGAGCGCCCATTGGTCACCTTGACCTCGATACCATGCTCGCGCAGGAGCTCGGCGACGCCTTCGACGGTTTCCACGCGCTGGCTGCTGAAAATCTGACGCATCGGATCAATCCTTGGCCGGCACGGCGGCCGCTGCTGCCTGGTCGGGAACGACGCGGATCAGGCCTTCCTGCGCGGTGCTGGCGACGAGTACGCCATTACGGGTGAAGAACTGGCCGCGGGCCAGGCCGCGCGAATCCTGCGCGCTGGGGCTGTCCAGCGAGTACAGCAGCCAGTCGTCGGCGCGGAACGGGCGGTGGAACCAGATCGCGTGGTCCAGCGAGGCCATCTGCACGTGCGGGTGGTAGTAGCTGATGCCGTGCGGGAACGTGGCGGTGCCCAGCAGGTGGAAGTCGGAGGCATAGGCCAGCAGTGCCTGGTGCAGCTCCGGGGCATCGCCGACCGGCTCGCTCAGGCGCAGCCACACCTGGTGGTAGGGCGGGCGCTTGGGCGGGTTGAGTTCGTCACGCGGGTAGACGTGGCGGAACTCGAACGGGCCGCCGCGTGACAGCCAGCGCTGCACCTTGATCGGCAGCCGTTCCAGCACTTCAGCCGGCAGCGGCCGGTTCGGCTCGATGTCTTCCGGCTGCGGCACCTCGGGCATCTTGTGCTGATGCTCGGCACCGGTTTCGGCCTGCTGGAACGAGGCCGCGCAGAAGAAGATCACCTTGCCGTGCTGGATCGCAGTGACCCGGCGCACCGAGAAGCTGCCGCCGTCGCGGGTGCGGTCGACGTCGTAGACGATCGGGTGGTCGATGTTGCCGGCGCGCAGGAAGTAGGCGTGCAGCGAGTGCACGTGGCGGCCGTTGTCGACCGTGGCCTGCGCCGCAGCCAGCGCCTGGCCCAGCACCTGGCCGCCGAACACGTACTTGGTGCCGATGTCGCGGCTCTGCCCGCGGAACAGGTTGTCCTCCAGCCGCTCCAACGTGAGCAGGTCGATCAGCTCGGAGACGACGGGTTCGGGCGTGTCGTTCAAGGGGGCGGCCACAGCAATGAAGATGCCCCGATTATACCGGTGCAGGCCAGTCCATCATCGGTAGTGCCGGCCGCTGGCCGGCAACCTCATGATCCTCCTGGGGCACCTGCGGTTGCCGGCCAGCGGCCGGCACTACCGGTTACTTGCCCAGCCGGGCGACCAGTGCCTGCAGGGCGTTCTGCGCATCCGGGGCGAACCAGGCCTCGACAAAGCGGTCGAGCTGGATCAGGTCCGGCTGCAGCGCCACGTGCAGGTCGGCACGGGCAATCGCGCGGGTCAACAGCATCGGCTGGCGCGGTTGCTTGAGCAGGTTCTGCAGCCAGGCCACCGCACGTGCCACCACCAGGTCGCCCTCGGCCAGTTCATCGACCAGGCCGATCTGCACGGCCTGTTCGGCCGGCACCAGCGAACCGGTGGTCAGCAGGACGCCGGCGCGGTGCACGCCGACTGCGCGACGCAGCAGGCGCTGGATGCCCTCCGGCGCGATCAGGCCCACCTGCACTTCGTTCAGGCCGATCGCATACGGGCGCGACGGATCGGCGCTGCGCGCCATCACCCGGTAATCGCAGCACAGGGCCAGCACGCAGCCACCGGCCGGGGCGTGGCCGGTGATCGCCGCGACCACCGGAATGCGGCTCTCGGCCAGCGTGCGCACGGCGCCAAAGAAGGCGTTCCAGGTGTCCAACAACTTGTGCTTGTCATCGCCATGCGAGAGCAGATGCGGCACGTCCATGCCGCCGGTGAAGACACGCTCGCTGCCCGACAGCACGATGCCGTGCGCGTCTTCGGCCATGGCCAGTTCAATGGCGTGGATCAACTGCCGGCACAGTTCGGTGTCCAGCGCGTTGACCGGCGGCCGCGCCAGGCGCAGTTCGCGGATGGGGCCATGGTTGATCACCTCGATGAGCGTCGTCATGCTGCGGTCTCGTTGCGAAGAAGGAACCTGGGCGATGATAACCAAACCATTCGTTGGCGTACTGTTGGTTCTGTGTGCGGCCGCAGCATCGGCCTCGGCGGCGGAACCGGCCTGCGTCACGGTGGAGCAGGGCTGGGCGCGGCTGCCGCCGAACCCGGCGATGCCGATGACCGCCGGCTACGGCGTGATCCACAACGGCTGCAGCAAGGCGGTGGCGATCACCGGCGCGACCAGCAGCAGCTTCAACGATGTGTCGCTGCACGAAACCACGATCGTCGATGGGGTCAGCCGGATGCGCGCGATCGAGCGTCTGCCGCTGGCACCGGGCGCGCGCGCCGAGCTCAAGCCCGGTGGACTGCACCTGATGCTGATGCAGGGCAAGGGTGCGTTGAAGGAAGGCCAGGTGCTGCCGCTGCGGCTGCAGCTGGAGGGCGGTGGCGAGGCCAGCGCCACACTGACGGTGCGCAAGGTTGCCCCGTGATGCACTGCCCGTTCCGCCGGGCATGGCCCGGCGCTACCCAGGCATGGCCACCGGATCATCATCGGTAGCGCCGGGCCATGCCCGGCGAGCGCGTAGCGGGGTGAGGCTTTACGACCAGTCGTACGAGAACAGCACCGTGCGGCTCACCGGCTCGTACAGCATCACGATCGCGTCGGCGCCGGTGGCGCACCAGTTGTAGCCGGCTACGTCGGCTACGGCGAAGAACTTGTTGCCATCGCGGGTGATGATCACCGTTTCGGCATCGTCCGCAGCGTTGGGATCATCGGCAGCCTCGGTAAAGCCCAGTTCGAAGGCCGCGGGAATTTCTGCGGTTTCGGTCCAGTTGCCGAAACCGATCGGGCCACCGAGCGTATCCAGATAATCGCGCTCGCTGGCCTCACCCTTGCCGTAGCGCGAGTAGCAGGCGAGACGACCGTGTGTGGCATGGTAATCGCGGGCCTTGGCGTAGCTCTCGCGCATCTGCACGATGTGCTCCTGCGCATCCTTGTCCTGCACCGCATCGCCGATGAAATAACCCTCGTTGCCGAGGAAACGCATCTCGTTGCCAGCGGTCAGCTCGAAGGCGATCCAGTTGGTGCCGGTGAACGCGTTGTGGTGTTCTTCAGTGGTCTCGCCGATGCAGCCGTCATACGGCTCGATCGGGCACAGCATCGTCGCCACCTGGCCGGCCAGTTCCGGGCGCAGCACGCCCAGGTCGATCTTCAGCAGCGGCAGCAGGTGCTGGCCGAGCCAGGATTGGTCGGCAGTGAAGACGTCGGCGGGGAAGGGGACCATGCCGGGCAGCAGGTCGCGTAGTTCAGTCTGGTGGATCATGTCAGTCCTTTGAACGGGAACGGTAGCGCCGGGCCATGCCCGGCGGGGCCAATGCCGACCAAGGTCGGCATCTACCGAGGGCGCGTCAGCTCGACGCGTTGCGGATCGCCTCCGGCAGCGGTGCGCTCTTGCCGGTCTGCGTATCCATCCACACCACCACCACGTTGCCGTCGGAATACAGCTTCGACTCGTCCTGCTGGTCGACGATGCGGTGGCCGATGGTCACGCTGCTGTTGCCCAGGCGCTCGACGAACAGTTCGACCAGGATGTCGTTGGGCCATACGATCGGCAGCCGGTAGTTGACGTTGGTCGCGGCCACCACCGGTGCGATGCGGTCGGTCATCGACACGCCTTCCACACCCAGCATCCAGCGCACGCGCGCTTCTTCCAGGTAGGAGATGTACTTGGCGTTGTTCACATGGCCCATGCTGTCCATGTCACGCCAGCGCACGCTGATCGGAACGCGTGCCAGGATCTTGTGCTCGTTGCTCATCAGGCATCCTTCTTCTTGCGGGGCGAAGCGGTCTTGCTGGCCTTGCCGGTGCTCTTGGCAGCGGCCGCCTTCTTCGTCGGCTTCTCCGGCTTGACCTTGCGCGGCGGGCGCGCATCGGGCTTGTTGGCCACGGCGGCGGGCTGGTCCGGGCGCGCGCTGGTGGACGGCAGCATGCGGGCCAGGAACTGGCCGGTATACGACTGCGGGCAGGCCGCCACGTCTTCCGGCGTGCCGGTGACCAGGATGGTGCCACCGCGATGACCGCCTTCCGGACCGAGATCGACGATCCAGTCGGCGGTCTTGATCACGTCCAGGTTGTGCTCGATCACCACCACCGTGTTGCCTTCGTCGCGCAGCTTGTGCAACACGCCCAGCAGCGCTTCGATGTCGTGGAAGTGCAGGCCGGTGGTTGGCTCGTCGAGGATGTACAGGGTGCGGCCGGTATCGCGGCGCGACAGTTCCTTGGACAGCTTCACGCGCTGCGCTTCACCGCCGGACAGCGTGGTCGCGCTCTGGCCCAGCTTGATGTAGCTCAGGCCCACGTCCACAAGTGTTTCCAGCTTGCGCGCGATCGACGGCACCGGCTCGAACAGCTTCAGTGCATCCTCGACGGTCATTTCCAGCACGTCGCTGATGTTGAAGCCCTTGTAGACGATCTCGAGCGTCTCGCGGTTGTAGCGCTTGCCGTGGCAGACATCGCAGGGCACATACACGTCCGGCAGGAAGTGCATCTCGACCTTGATCAGACCATCGCCCTGGCAGGCCTCGCAGCGGCCACCGCGCACGTTGAAGCTGAAGCGGCCCGGCGAGTAACCGCGTGCACGCGCTTCGGGCACCTGCGCGAACAGTTCGCGCAGCGGGGTGAACAGGCCGGTATAGGTGGCCGGGTTCGAGCGCGGGGTGCGGCCGATCGGCGACTGGTCGATGTCCACCACCTTGTCGAACAGGTCCAGGCCATCGATCTCCTTGTAGGGGGCGATCGGGTGCGAGGCACCGTTGATCTCGTTGGCGGCCAGCGAGAACAGGGTGTCGTTGATCAGCGTCGACTTGCCCGAGCCGGACACACCGGTCACGCAGGTCAGCAGGCCCGACGGAATCGCCAGGTCCACGCCCTTCAGGTTGTTGCCGCTGGCGCCGCGCAGGTGCAGCGTCATCTTCGGGTTCGGCTTGTGCCGGCGCGCCGGGATCTCGATCGCACGCTTGCCCGACAGGTACTGGCCGGTCAGCGAACGCGGTGCCTCCAGGATGTCCTGCAGGGTGCCCTGGCCGACGATTTCGCCGCCGTGCACGCCCGCGCCCGGACCGATGTCCAGCACGTAGTCGGCCAGGCGGATCGCGTCCTCGTCATGCTCGACCACGATCACCGTGTTGCCAAGGTCGCGCAGGCGGGTGAGGGTGCCGAGCAGGCGTTCGTTGTCGCGCTGGTGCAGGCCGATCGACGGCTCGTCGAGCACGTACATCACGCCGACCAGGCCGGCGCCGATCTGGCTGGCCAGGCGGATGCGCTGCGCCTCGCCACCGGACAGGGTGTCGGCCTTGCGCTCCAGGGTCAGGTAATCGAGGCCAACATCGACCAGGAAGCCGAGGCGTTCGCCAATCTCCTTGACGATCTTCGATGCGATCTCGCCGCGCCAGCCTGGCAGGCTCAGTTCACTGAAGAACTTCAGGGCCTCGTCGATCGGCAGCACCACCAGCTCGGGCAGCGGGCGGTCGGCCACGAACACGTTGCGCGCGGCCTTGTTCAGGCGTGCGCCGTTGCATTCCGGGCACGGCCGTTCGCTGATGTACTTGGACAGCTCCTCGCGCACCGCCGGCGACTCGGTTTCCTTGTAGCGCCGTTCGAGGTTGGGAATGATGCCCTCGAAGCGGTGCTTGCGCTGGGTGCGGCCACCGGCTTCGGTGAAGTAGGTGAAGGTGATCGTTTCGTCGCCGCTGCCGTACAGCACGGCCTGCTGCACCTTGGCCGGCAGCGAGTTCCAGGCGGCGTCCACGTCGAACTTGTAGTGCTTGGCCAGCGAGGCGATCAGCTGGAAATAGTAGGCGTTGCGGCGGTCCCAGCCGCGCACCGCACCGGCGGCCAGCGACAGCTCCGGGTGCACGACCACGCGCGAGGGGTCGAAGAACTCGGCCATGCCCAGGCCATCGCAGCCGGGGCAGGCGCCCATCGGCGCATTGAACGAGAACAGGCGCGGTTCCAGCTCCGGCAGCGAGTAATCGCAGACCGGGCAGGAATACTTGGAGGAGAACAGCGTCGGCGTGCTGTCGGCAGTGTCCAGGCTCTGCACCGAGGCCATGCCGTCGCCCAGCTTCAGCGCAGTCTCGAAGCTCTCGGCCAGGCGCTGCTTGATGTCCTCGCGCGGGCGGAAGCGGTCGATCACCGCTTCGATGGTGTGTTTCTGGCGCAGTGCCAGCGCTGGCACCTCGTCGATCTCGTACAGCTCGCCATCCACGCGCACGCGCACGAAGCCCTGCGCGCGCAGCTGGTCGAACACCTGGGCGTGCTCGCCCTTGCGGTCGCGGATGACCGGCGCCAGCAGCATGTAGCGCTGCTCCGGATCCAGCGTCAGCACGTGGTCGACCATCTGGCTGACCGTCTGCGCTTCCAGCGGATAGCCATGGTCCGGGCAACGCGGAGTGCCGACGCGGGCATACAGCAGGCGCAGGTAGTCGTAGATCTCGGTGATCGTGCCGACCGTCGAACGCGGATTGTGCGAGGTCGACTTCTGCTCGATCGAGATCGCCGGGGACAGGCCCTCGATGTGGTCCAGGTCCGGCTTTTCCATCACGCTCAGGAACTGGCGCGCATAGGCCGACAGCGACTCGACGTAGCGGCGCTGGCCTTCTGCATAGATGGTGTCGAACGCCAGCGAGGACTTGCCCGAACCGGACAGGCCGGTGATCACGATCAGCTTGTCGCGGGGCAGGTCGAGGTCGAGGTTCTTCAGGTTGTGCGTCCGCGCGCCGCGGATGCGGATGAAATCCATCGCCATGGGGGATCCGGTTGTGGGGGCGTTGGCTGGATGCCGGGCCAGCAGGGAACGGCAATCGGTCAGCCTACCGAGGTGACCAGATGGGGGCAATGGGCGACAATGCCAGCCCGGAGTCTCACCTGCTGAGACCGCCCGACAGCTTTGTGTAGAGCCGAGCCATGCTCGGCTGCCTGGGCCCCGTGCCGTTCAGCCGAGCATGGCTCGGCTCTACAGGGGCGGGGGAAGGGCCGCCCGGGGCCATTCAGGGGGTTGACTTGACCCGCCATGTCCCCTCTGCGTACAATTCCGCTCCTGTCCGCCCTCGATGGCGACAGTCCATAGACCACAATAACTACAGAGGAAGTCTGGTCATGTACGCAGTACTGGTCACCGGCGGTAAGCAATACCGCGTGGCGCAGGGCGAAAAGCTCCGCATTGAAAAGCTCGAAGTCGAAGTCGGCAGCGAGATCAAGTTCGACAACATCCTGCTGCTCGGCGACAGCGATGGCATCAAGATCGGCGACGCCCTGAGCGGCGCTGCGGTCACCGCCACCGTCCTGTCCCAGGGTCGTGCTGACAAGGTCCGGATCATCAAGTTCCGTCGCCGCAAGCACCACATGAAGCGTCAGGGTCACCGTCAGTACTACACCGAAATCGAGATCACCGGCATTGCCGGTGGCAGCAAGTAAGGAGATAGGTCATGGCACATAAAAAAGGCGTAGGCTCTTCGCGCAACGGTCGCGACTCCAACCCGAAGTACCTCGGCGTCAAGATCTTCGGCGGCCAGGCCATCGAAGCCGGCAACATCATCGTGCGTCAGCGCGGCACCCAGTTCCACCCGGGTTCCGGCGTTGGCCTGGGCCGTGACCACACCCTGTTCGCCCTCGTGGACGGCAAGGTGGAGTTCTCGGTCAAGGGCGCCAAGAAGCGTCGCACCGTCAGCGTCGTGTCGGTCGAAGCCTGATAAGGCTTGGCCAGCTGCCATGCCCCGGCATGGCGTCGCTGGTCGAATCGCACGCTGCATGAAGAGCCCCGCTTCGGCGGGGCTTTTCGTTGGAATCAGTGGTACAACGGGCACGGCCCGATCGCGGGGCGCGGCCCCGACAGCTGGAGCGCATCCGGCACGACATTCAAGCAAGGCGGCGGCACGCAGGCCGCGCCCATCGCAGGCATCGAAACAATGAAACTGGTAGACGAAGCAGAAATCGAAGTGTTCGCCGGCAACGGCGGCAACGGCTGCATTGGCTTCCGTCGCGAGAAGTTCATTCCGCTCGGCGGCCCGGACGGCGGCGACGGCGGTGCGGGCGGCAGCGTGTACATCCGCGCCGACGAAAACCTGAACACCCTGGTCGACTTCCGCCATGACCGCATCTTCAAGGCGCAGCGCGGCGAGAACGGCATGGGCCGCCAGGCCTATGGCAAGGGCGGCGAAGACCTGACCATCACCGTGCCGGTTGGCACCGTGATCATCAACGTGGCCACCGACGAAATCATCGGCGACCTGACCCAGCATGGCGACCGCTTGCTGGTGGCGCAGGGCGGCCGTGGTGGACTCGGCAACATGCACTTCAAGAGCTCGACCAACCGCTCGCCGCGCCAGGCGCTGCCGGGCGAGCCGGGCGAAGAGCGCACGCTGAAGCTGGAGCTGAAGCTGCTGGCCGACGTTGGCCTGCTGGGCTTCCCCAACGCTGGCAAGAGCACCCTGATCCGTGCCGTTTCAGCGGCGACGCCGAAGGTGGCCGATTACCCGTTCACCACGCTGTACCCGAACCTGGGTGTGGTGAAGGTGGAGAATTACCGCAGCTTCGTGATTGCCGACATTCCTGGCCTGATCGAAGGTGCTGCGGATGGCGCCGGCCTGGGTGCGCAGTTCCTGCGCCATCTGCAGCGCACCCGCCTGCTGCTGCACCTGGTGGACATTTCCCCGATGGAAGGCGGCGTGGAAGGTATTTCCCCGGTCGAGCAGGTGCGTGCCATCGAGCGTGAGCTGGAGAAGCACGACCCGGAGCTGCTGCAGAAGCCGCGCTGGCTGGTGCTGAACAAGGCCGACCTGATGTTCGAGGACGAGGCCAAGGCTGCGGCCGAGCAGATCGTCGCCGAGCTGGGCTGGAAGGAGCCGTGGTTCCTGGTTTCGGCGCTGGGCCGCGAAGGCACCTTCCCGATCATGAGCCGGATCATGGCGTTCTTCGATCGCCAGAAGGAAGATGAGCTGGAAGCCCGCAACGCGCTGTAATGCCGTTGTGGTTCCGCGCGAAAAACCCGGCTTCGGCCGGGTTTTTTTTGTTGTGCTAGTGCCGGCCGCTGGCCGGCAGTTCACTGGGTTGCCGGCCAGCGGCCGGCACTACCGGATCGCGCGGACCCGGTGGATCGCCTGGATCGCAGGCAACAAAAAACCCGGCCGAGGCCGGGCTTTTGTCTGCAGCCCAACCCCGAAGGGCAGGGCGGCAACGCCGGATCAGGCGGCCGCGAGGGCCTTGATGCGGTCGTTCAGGCGGCTCTTATGGCGAGCAGCCTTGTTCTTGTGGATCAGGCCACGCGCGCTGAAGCGATCCAGGATCGGCTGGGCAACGGCGAAGGCGGCTTGGGCGCCGGCGGCATCGTTGGCGTCCAGCGCCTTGATCACTTTCTTGACAGCGGTGCGCAGCATCGAGCGCTGAGCCACGTTGCGCGCGTTGCGCACGACGGTCTGCTTGGCGCGCTTCTTGGCGGACTTGATATTGGCCACGGTGGTGGTTTCCTGAAAAAATCGGTGTTATGGGAACAGCAAGCTAGCTAGTATGATGGCCCGAGAAATGCACGTCAAGTCGATTGTCAAGAGGGACGCTGAGTGAGTTCACCGAAGATGTTGCGAGGCCTGCTGTCGTTCAGCAGCATGACCATGGTCTCGCGGGTGCTCGGACTTGTCCGTGACCAGGTGATCACCACCACGTTCGGCACCAATGCGGTTACCGATGCGTTCTGGGTTGCCTTCAGGGTACCCAATTTCCTGCGGCGATTGTTCGCCGAGGGCTCCTTCGCCACCGCATTCGTGCCGGTGTTCACGGAAGTGAAGGAGACCCGCAGCCACGCCGAACTGCGTGAACTGATGGCCCGCACCGCCGGCACCCTGGGTGGGGTGCTGATGCTGGTCACCGCGCTGGCGCTGATCTTCGCCCCACAGCTGGCCTCGGTCTTCTCAAGCGGTGTTGATACCGACCCGGTGAAGCAGGGCCTGCTGGTCGACCTGTTCCGGCTGACCTTCCCGTTCCTGTTGTTTGTCTCGCTGACCGCGCTGGCCGGTGGTGCGCTGAACAGCTTCCAGCGCTTCGCGATGCCGGCGCTGACCCCGGTGATCCTCAACCTGTGCATGATCGCCGGCGCGCTGTGGCTGGCGCCGCGGCTGGGCGGCACCCCGGAGAAGCAGATCCTGGCACTGGGCTGGGCGGTGCTGGCCGCCGGCCTGCTGCAGCTGCTGTTCCAGCTGCCTTCGCTGAAGGGCATCAACCTGCTGACCCTGCCGCGCTGGGGCTGGAGCCATCCGGGCGTGCGCAAGGTGATGACGCTGATGGTGCCGACCCTGTTCGGTTCCTCGGTGGCACAGATCAACCTGCTGCTGGACACCGTCATCGCCGCCAAGCTGACCGACGGCTCGCAGTCCTGGCTGTCGCTGGCAGACCGCTTCCTGGAGCTGCCGCTGGGCGTGTTCGGCGTGGCGCTGGGTACGGTGATCCTGCCGGCGCTGGCCCGTCATCATGTGAGCACCGACCGCGAGGGCTTCTCGCGCTCGCTGGACTGGGGCCTGCGCATGACCCTGCTGATCTCGGTGCCGGCCATGCTGGGCCTGCTGCTGCTGGCCGAACCGCTGATCGCGTCCATCTTCCAGCACGGCCAGTTCAGTGCCTTCGATACCCGCATGACCGCGCTGTCGGTGTACGGCCTGAGCTTCGGCCTGCCGGCGTTCGCCCTGCTGAAGGTGGTGCTGCCGGCGTTCTATGCGCGCCAGGACACCAAGACCCCGGTGCGCGCCGGCGTGGCCGCACTGGTGGCCAACATGGTGTTCAACTTCGCTCTGCTGGCGGTGCTGTACCAGGTGATGGTGCCGGACGAACTGAAGGCGCAGGGCGTGATGGCCGCCATCGGCAAGCAGCCGGGCCTGCACCTGGCGTTGGGCATCGCCAGCGCGCTGTCCAGTTACCTGAACCTGGGCCTGCTCTGGTACTGGCTGGGCAAGACCGATGTCTACCAGCGTCGGCCGGGTTGGGGCGGCTATCTGGTACGCCTGCTGCTGGCCTGCGCGGCCATGGTCGGCGTACTGCTGGCCCTGCTGTACTGGCTGCCGGGCTTCTCGGCGATGGGTGCATGGGAGCGGATCGGCGCACTGGCACTGCTGGTCGGCGGCGGTGGCGCGACCTATGCGGTGGCCATGGTGGCAATGGGCTTCCGCCCGCGCGACCTGCGCGGGCATTGATCGCGGCCTGTGGCGGCTATACTTCAGGGTTACACCATTGAAGCGGCGGCCCCGGTTGGGCCGGAACGAGAGTTGATGAGCAGGCTGTTCAGAAGCGTCGAGGGCGGGGAGCTGTTCCCCAACGGAAGCGTGGTCTGTATCGGTGCATTCGACGGCCTCCATCTGGGCCATCGTGCGCTGGTCCGCCACGCGGTTGCCCGCGCGCGCGCCTTGGGCGTGGCCGCAGTTGCCGTGGCGTTCGAGCCGTTGCCGCGTGAATTCTTCGCCCAGGGCACGCCGCCGCCGCGGCTGACCCTGGCGCGCAGCAAGGTCGAGATCCTGCGCGAGCTCGGCGTCGATGCGATCGGCCTGCTGCGTTTCGACGCAGCGATGGCGGCGATGCCGGCCGAGACGTTCGTACGCCAGCTGCTGGTCAATCGCCTGAGTGCGCGTGAGGTCTGGATCGGTCCGGAGTTCTGTTTCGGCAACCGTCGTCGCGGCGACCTGGCCCTGCTGCAGAAGCTCGGCGCCGAGCTCGGTTTCAGCGCTGGCGAGATCGAAGCGGTCGACCTGCATGGCGAGCGCATTTCCAGCACCCGCATCCGCCAGCTGCTGCAGGACGGCGACTTCGCCCGTGCCGGCGACCTGCTTGGCCGCCCGTATGCGATCAGCGGCCGGGTGGTGCGTGGGCGCCAGCTTGGCCGTACGCTGGGTTTCCCTACCGCCAACCTGCGTTTCCCGAAGACCCCGGCGTTGTCGGGCATCTACGCAACCTGGGTGCACGGCGTGTTCGACCAGCCGTGGCCGTCGGTGTCCAGCTTCGGCACGCGGCCGACCGTGGATGGCGTGGAGCCGTTGCTGGAAGCCCACCTGTTCGATTTCCAGGGCGATCTGTACGGGCGCCACATCGACGTCGAATTCGTCGCCAAGCTGCGCGACGAAGAAAAATTCAATGATCTGGCGGCGCTGACCGACCAGATGCACCGTGACGCCGAACAGGCGCGCGCCATCCTTTCCGAACATAGATTGCGAGCCACTGCGTGAGCCAGGACTACAAGACCACCCTGAACCTGCCAGCCACCGAATTCCCGATGCGCGGCGACCTGCCCAAGCGCGAGCCGGGCATTCTGGCGCGGTGGGAAGAGCAGGGGCTCTACCAGCAGCTGCGCGACAACGCCGCAGGCCGCCCGCTGTTCGTGCTGCATGACGGCCCGCCGTACGCCAACGGCCGCATCCACCTCGGCCACGCGGTCAACAAGATCCTGAAGGACATCATCGTCAAGTCGCGCTACCTGGCCGGCTTCGATGCGCCCTACGTGCCGGGCTGGGACTGCCATGGCCTGCCGATCGAGATCGCGGTCGAGAAGAAGTGGGGCAAGGTCGGCACCAAGCTCGACGCCGTCGAATTCCGCCAGAAGTGCCGCGAGTTCGCCGAAGAGCAGATCAACATCCAGCGCGTGGACTTCAAGCGCCTGGGCGTGACCGGTGACTGGGACAACCCGTACAAGACCCTGAGCTTCGACTTCGAAGCCAACGAAATCCGTGCGCTGGCCAAGGTCGTGGCCAACGGCCACCTGGTGCGTGGCGCCAAGCCGGTGTACTGGTGCTTCGACTGTGGCTCGGCGCTGGCCGAGGCCGAGATCGAATACCAGGAAAAGGAATCGCCGGCGATCGACGTGGCCTACGCCGCGCGCGATGCGCAGGCCATCGGCCAGGCGTTCGGCGTGAGCGTGCCGGCCGATGTGGAAGTGGCCGTGCCGATCTGGACCACCACCCCGTGGACGCTGCCGGCTTCGCTGGCGGTGTCGCTGGGCGCGGAGATCAACTACGTGCTGGCCGAAGGCCCGGCGCACAACGGCAAGCGCCGTTGGCTGGTGCTGGCCGCCGCCCTGGCCGAGCGCGCACTGCAGCGCTACGGCGTGGAAGCGGTGGTGCTGCACGGTGAGGCGGACGGTTCGGCGCTGGAAAACCAGCTGCTGGCGCACCCGTTCTATCCGGAGCGCGAGATCCTGGTGCTCAACGGCGAGCACGTGTCCGACGAGGACGGTACCGGTGCGGTGCACACTGCCCCCGGCCACGGCCAGGAAGATTACGTGGTCAGCCAGAAGTACGGCCTGCTGGACAAGTACAACGCTGGCCAGGTCACCCCGATCGACGGCCGTGGCGTGTACCTGGAATCGACGCCGCCGGCGGGTGACGTGGTGCTGGCCGGCCAGCATCTGTGGAAGGCGCAGGAGGCCATCGTCGGCGTGCTGCGCGACAACGGTGCGCTGCTTGCCTTCCACCCGATCCGCCACAGCTACCCGCACTGCTGGCGCCACAAGACGCCGGTGGTGTTCCGCGCCACCCCGCAGTGGTTCATCTCGATGGACAAGGCCAATCTGCGCAACGATGCGCTGGCCGCCATCGACACCGTCGGCTGGTTCCCGAGCTGGGGCAAGGCGCGCATCCAGAGCATGGTCGATGGCCGCCCGGACTGGACCATCTCGCGCCAGCGCACCTGGGGCGTGCCGATCGCACTGTTCACCCATCGCCAGACCGGCGAGATCCACCCGCGCTCGGTGGAGCTGATGCAGCAGGTCGCCGACCGTGTCGAAGCCGAGGGCATCGACGTGTGGTACTCGCTGGATGCCGCCGAACTGCTGGGCGCCGAAGCGGCCGACTACGAGAAGGTCACCGACATCCTCGATGTCTGGTTCGACTCGGGCGTGACCCATGAGGGTGTGCTCGCCGCGCGTGGCTTCGGCAAGCCGGCCGACCTGTACCTGGAAGGTTCCGACCAGCATCGTGGCTGGTTCCAGTCCTCGCTGCTGACCGGCGTGGCGATCGACAAACGCGCGCCGTACAAGCAGTGCCTGACCCACGGCTTCACCGTGGACGAGCACGGCCGAAAGATGTCCAAGTCGCTGGGCAACGGCATCGAGCCGCAGGACATCATGAACAAGCTGGGCGCGGACATCCTGCGCCTGTGGATCGCCTCGGCCGACTACAGCAACGAGATGTCGCTGTCGCAGGAGATCCTCAAGCGCAATGCCGACGCCTACCGTCGCCTGCGCAACACCGCACGCTTCCTGCTCGGCAACCTGGACGGTTTCGATCCGGCCCAGCACCTGCAGCCGCTGGACCAGATGGTCGCGCTGGACCGCTGGATCGTGCATCGCGCGTGGGAACTGCAGGAGAAGATCAAGGCGGCCTACGACGGCTACAACATGGCCGAGATCGTGCAGCTGTTGCTGAACTTCTGCAGCGTGGACCTCGGTTCGCTGTACCTGGACGTGACCAAGGACCGCCTGTACACGATGCCGACCGATTCCAGCGGTCGCCGTTCGGCACAGAGCGCGATGTACCACATCGCCGAAGCATTCACCCGCTGGGTCGCGCCGATCCTGACCTTCACCGCCGACGAGCTGTGGGGCTACCTGCCGGGCGAACGCGCCGAGCATGTGCTGTTCACCACCTGGTACGACGGCCTGGCGCCGCTGCCGGCCGATGCCCAGCTCAACGCCGCCGACTTCGACCAGCTGCTGGCCGTGCGCGAGCAGGTGGCCAAGGTGCTCGAGCCGATGCGCGCCAACGGCGCGATCGGTGCCGCGCTGGAGGCGGAGATCACCATCGCCGCCAGCGAAGAGCAGGCCGCGCGCTGGCAGCCGCTGGCCGATGAACTGCGTTTCCTGTTCATCAGCGGCGACGTGCAGGTGCGCCCGGCGACCACCGACGAGGTGTTCGTCAGCGCGCAGCCGACCACCAAGGCCAAGTGCGTGCGCTGCTGGCACCACCGCGCCGACGTCGGCAGCAATGCCGACCACCCGGAACTGTGCGGCCGCTGTGTGAGCAACATCACCGGTGCCGGTGAAGTGCGGAGCTGGTTCTGATGGCCGCGCCCCGTCCGCATCCGAACGCCCTGGTCTGGCTGCTGCTGTCGGCGGCCATCATCGGCCTGGACCAGTGGTCCAAGGCCTGGGTTCTGTCGAGCCTGCCGGAGTTCCAGCCGGTGGTGGTCATCGACGGCTTCTGGAACTGGTACCGCACCTACAACACCGGTGCGGCGTTCAGTTTCCTGAGCGACGCCGGTGGCTGGCAGAAGCACTTCTTCACCGTGCTGGCGATCGCCATCAGTGGCCTGATGGCCTGGTGGCTGCGCAGCACCGCCCGTGGCAACTGGAAGGCGGCGGTGCCGTATGCGCTGATCATCGGCGGCGCCATCGGCAACGTGATCGACCGCCAGGTGCATGGCCACGTGGTCGATTTCATCCAGTGGTACGTGGGCAGCTACACCTGGCCCTCGTTCAACATCGCCGATTCGGCCATCGTGGTCGGTGCCGTGGGCATCGCCCTGTTCGGCCTGTTCGAAGGCAAGTCCGCCAAAAAGGCGGATAATGCCAACCCGAAACCGTAAGCCGGCCGCTGCCGGGAGACTGAACTGATGGATGTGCTGCTCGCCAACCCGCGTGGATTCTGTGCCGGCGTCGATCGTGCGATCGAGATCGTCAAGCGCGCGATCGAAACGCTGGGCGCGCCCATCTATGTCCGCCATGAAGTGGTGCACAACCGCTTCGTGGTCGATGACCTGAAGCAGCGCGGTGCGATCTTCGTCGAGGAACTGGATGAAGTGCCGGACAACAACACGGTCATCTTCAGTGCGCACGGCGTGTCCCAGGCCGTGCGCCAGGAAGCCGAGCGACGTGGTCTGAAGGTGTTCGACGCCACCTGCCCGCTGGTGACCAAGGTGCACTTCGAAGTTGCCCGCCACTGCCGTGCCGGCCGTGACGTAGTGCTGATCGGCCACGCCGGTCACCCGGAAGTGGAAGGCACCATGGGTCAGTGGAACCGCGAAGCCGGTACCGGCCAGATCTATCTGGTGGAGGACGTGGAGCAGGTTGCCACGCTGCAGATCAAGCAGCCGGAAAACTTCGCCTACACCACCCAGACCACGTTGTCGGTGGATGACACGCGCGGCATCATCGATGCGCTGCGCGAGCGCTTCCCGGCGATGCAGGGCCCGAAGAACGACGACATCTGCTACGCCACGCAGAACCGCCAGGATGCCGTGCGCGACCTGGCCAAGCGCTGCGATCTGGTGCTGGTGGTCGGCTCGCCGAACAGTTCCAACTCCAACCGCTTGAGCGAGCTGGCCCGCCGCGAAGGCGTCGAGTCGTACCTGATCGATGGTGCGCACGAGATCGACCCGGCGTGGGTGGTGGGCAAGCAGCACATCGGCGTGACTGCGGGTGCCTCGGCGCCGCAGGTGCTGGTCGATGGCGTGCTGGCGCGGCTGGCCGAGCTGGGTGCCAACGGCGTGGGCGAGCTGGACGGCGAGCCGGAATCGATGGTGTTCGCGCTGCCGAAGGAACTGCGCCTGCGCCTGGTCGACTGACCGCGGCAGGTGTTCGCCGGGCATGGCCCGGCGCTACCGGGTGTGTGTCATCCACGCATGGTGTGGATCTACTGCGTTGGTGGGTGCGGACCGTTGGTCCGCACTGATGGTCGCACCACCATGACCTTCGGCCATGGGGCCGCGCACGCGACAGGCCTAGCATCAAAGGTTCTACCGCTGCTGGAACCTGCCCGATGAAGACCCGTGCCCTGGTGATGTCCGTGCTGTTCGCGCTGGCCGCCACGCCTGCGCTGGCGCAGACCTCGCCCCCGGCGAACGCAGCGGCCCCCGGCTTGCTGCGCATCGATGTGGACGCGCGTGACCTGGCCCGGCGCATCTTCAAGGTGACTGCCACGGTGCCGGCCAAGCCCGGCCCGATGACCCTGCTGTACCCGCAGTGGATTCCCGGCAACCATTCGCCGACCGGCCCGATCGACAAGCTGGCCGGGCTGCGCGTGACTGCCAACGGCAAGCCGCTGGCCTGGCAGCGTGACCAGTTCAACGTCTATGCGTTCAAGGTGAACGTGCCCGAGGGCGTGAGCGAGATCGTCGCCCACTTCGATTTCCTGTCCTCGCAGGGCGGCAGCCAGGGCCGGGTGGTGATGACCCCGGAAATGCTCAACCTGCAGTGGAACGCCAATTCGCTGTACCCGGCCGGAGTCGATGCGCGCAACCTGCAGGCGCAGGCCAGCGTGACCCTGCCCAAGGGCTGGTCGTTCGCCACTGCGCTTGAAACCGCACGCCGCGACGGTGACACCGTGGTGTTCAAGCCGATCTCCTATGACCATCTGGTCGATTCGCCGTTGTTCGCTGGCGAGCACTACCAGCGCATCGATCTCGATCCGGGCGCAAAGGTGCCGGTGCATCTCAATGTGTTTGCAGACGAAGCCAAGTCGCTGAAGCCGAGTGACGCGCAGATCACGATGCACCGCGCGCTGGTGCAGCAGGCCGACAAGCTCTATGGCGCGCGCCATTACAACCACTATGAGTTCCTGCTGGCGTTGACCGACCGCCTCGGCGGCATCGGCCTGGAGCATCACCGTTCCAGCGAGAACAGTGCCGACCCGGGGTACTTCACAGAGTGGGACAGCAACGCGTGGATGCGTGATCTGCTACCGCACGAGTACACCCATTCCTGGAATGGCAAGTACCGTCGCGGCGCCGATCTGGCCACCGCCAATTTCAACGTGCCGATGGGCGACAGCCTGCTGTGGGTGTACGAAGGCCAGACCCAGTTCTGGGGCCAGGTGCTGGCCGCGCGCTCTGGGTTGTGGTCGACCGCGCAGGCGCGCGACATGCTGGCCAACGTGGCCGCGACCTATGACCGTGGCCGCCCGGGACTGGCCTGGCGCCCGCTGCAGGACACCACCAACGACCCGACCATCGCCCAGCGCCGCACGCTGCCGTACCGCAATTACCAGATGAGCGAGGACTATTACTCCGGCGGCCAGATGCTGTGGCTGGAAGTGGAGGGCAAGCTGCGCGAGCTGAGTGGCAACCGTCGCAGCCTGGACGACTTCGCGCGTGCGTTCTTCGGCGTCGGCAATGGCGACTGGGACGTCAACCCGTACACCTTTGATGACGTGGTCGCGACCTTGAACGGCATCGCCCCGTATGACTGGGCCACGTTCCTGCGCGGGCGCCTGGACGGTCATGGTTCATTGACCGGCGGCCTGGAACTGGCGGGCTGGAAGCTGGTCTATCGCGATGCCCCGAACGATGCCTACAAGGCGCAGGAGAAGCGCGCCAAGGCGGCGCTGCTGGCGTATTCGCTGGGCGCGACCGTGCTCGACAGCGGCACGGTCGGTGATGTGATCTGGGACAGCCCGGCGTTCAATGCTGGCCTGGCGCCGGGCATGAAGGTGATTGCAGTTGGCGGGCGCGAGTACAGCAGCCAGCGGCTGAAGGATGCGGTGGCGGCAGCAGCAAAGGACAAGGCACCGATCGTGTTGCTGGTGAAGCAGTTCGACCGCATCGAAACGATGAGCATCGCCTACCACGGTGGCCTGCAGTACCCGGTGCTGGAGCGCATCACCGGCAAGCCTGACCGCCTGGCGGATCTGTGGAAGGCACGATGAAGCCGCGCGCCCGCGATGGCGTGATCCTGTTGATGGCGATCCTCGCCATCATCGGCGCGTTCCTGCACGGCGATGGGCGCTGGCTGCATTGGCTGGCCAAGCCGGCCACCACGCTGTTGATCGCCGCCATCGCCTGGCGCGTGCATGATCCGGCGCAACCGTTCTACCGCCGCGCGGTGCTGGCCGGCATGCTGCTTTCGTGCGTGGGCGACATTGCGCTGATGCTGCCGGTGGATGCGTTCGTACCGGGGCTGGTCGCCTTCCTGTTGGCGCACCTCTGCTACATCGTCGCATTCCACGATGGCTTGCGTGCCGGTCGTGGCCTGGTCGGCGCCAGTGTGCTGCTCGGTGCATTTGCCGTGCTCAACGTGCTGGGCCTGTGGCCGCACCTGCCCGCACCGATGCGTATTCCGGTACTGGCGTACGTGGTGGTGCTGGCGTCGATGGCGGTGCTGGCCCTGGCACGGCAGTGGGGCAGCCCGCAGCCCGACGCCGTGGAAGCCCGAAGCGCCCGCTGGGCCGCGGCGGGTGCATTGCTGTTCGTGGCCAGTGATTCCCTGCTGGCCTGGGACCGCTTCGCCGGTGGCCTGCCGCTGGCCAGCCTGCTGGTGCTGTCCACGTACTACGGCGCGCAGTACGCCATCGCGCGCTCGGTGAAGTAGCAAAAAGGGGACGGAGGGGATTAAGTCGCAAACCGCACCAAGGCACATGCGACTTAATCCCCTCCGTCCCCTTTTTTTTGTGGTCTACCGGCGGCTCACGCCGAGCACGGTGCCCTGCGCATCGAACTGCAGGCGCACCGATTCGCGGTCTCCGGCAACTTCATCCGGCAGCCACACCAGCTTGCCGCCCTTGCGTACGATCACGTAGACGTGGCCGACTTCAGATGCGGGGTTCTGCAGGGCATTGCGTTGTTGCTGCAGTGCCTGTGCCACGCGCGGCACGGCGTCGAAATCGATGCTGGCCAGGGATGTGCTGCTGCGCTGCAGGCTGATGGTCGGCGCGAACTGCTGCGGATTCACCGGATTGCCCTTGCGCCACTGGCCACGCTCGAAATGGTAGCTGTCGACGTGGGTTGGCTGCTGGGGATCGATCAGATCCAGGTTGATGCGACCATCATCGTAGAAGTGGATGCTGTGGAAGACCGTCAACCGCTGCCCGGCCAGCGCCGGCAGTTGCTCCAGTGCCTGGCGCGCGGCCTGCAGGTAGTCTGCATCGAACAGACGGTTGTTGCGTTCGGGAATCGGAATGGGGTGCGGATCCGGTACCGGCGCGAGCGATCCAGGATTCTCGCGCGACGGCTGCATGGTGACCGGCGCGGGCAACCGGTCGCGCTGCACCGAGTGGCCCAGCGTTTCGCTGATCGTCTGCAATCCGCCGCCAGCAACGGCCACGCCCGCCAGCACCAGCAGCACCAGCGAGAACACCAGCCGGGTGGAGGGCGGCTGCTTCATATCCCCTCCAGGCGCACGTTGCCACGATCATCCGGGTCGTACAGCAGCGTCACGTGCTCGCGCGGGATGTTGGCCAGTTCGATCAGCGGGATGAAGCGACGCACGCTCGCCTGCTGCACAGCGCCTTCGCGGTCGGTGTACTGCAGCTGGAATTCCACCTGCGGCTGTTCGTTGAGATAGGTGCCGGTCTGGCGCACCTTCAGCACCCTGGCTTCCACGCCGATGCCACGGTACTTCAGCGCGTCGCCACGTGCATCGGCGTGCAACAGTCGGCCGAGCAGGCGCAGGCCCAGTGCGTAACCGCACAGCACCAGCGGGCACATCAGCAACGGGTGGCCGAACGACAGGAAGGTCCAGCCCAGGCCTTCGCTCTGCAGCCTGTAGGTGAACACATAGGCACTGGCAACCACCACGATGGCGATGCCACCGCCGATCCCTCGCCGCCACAGGCTGGCAACATCCAGCTCGGGATGGGCGCCGTCGAGCACCACGTTGGGGAATTCGCCTGGCGTGCGGCTCAGGCGTGCATCGAGGTGATTGCCTGCGACGAAGCGCTGCAGCTGCGGTTTGCTGTCGACCACCAGCATCTGCTCACTGATCGGCGTGCCGGACAGGTTCTGGAAGGCCAGCTGCAGCTTCCACTGCGCGAAGCCATGCATATGCACGCCGGTCTGTTCGGCCTGCTTGATCAGTGTGGTGCGCGGCTCACCATCAGTGAGAATCGAGCGCACCCGGTACAGGGCGCGCAACGGGCCCAGCAGCAGGTAATGCAGGAACGCGAGCAGCAGGACCAGCCACAAGGCCAGTGACAACGCCAGCAGCAGCACGGCCAGCCACGGCGGGCTGCGATCGGCCAGCGCCACCGGCCATGACGTGCCGAAATAGAGGATGCAGGGGAAAGGCAACGCGAAGAACAGCAGGAACGCGCCCCAGAACCAGAGATAGGCCTTCATGGGGTGGAGGTGGCAGACCGGTGGAACAGGGCGCGTAGGTTACTACGCTTCAGCGGAATTGCAGGGTCAGCAGATAGTAGCGGCCGAGTGGGTCGTCCAGCCCCGGCATCTGCCCGCCGTTGCCGACCAGATAGTTCACCGGCTGCGTGTCGAGCACGTTGTGCACGTCCAGCGCGGCGACAAGGCGAGGCCCCAGCCGGCGTGCGAGGTGCAGGTTCCAGCGCAGCTGCCGCGGGTTCATGCAGTGGCTCAGTTCGATCTGCTCCTGCGGGCACTCGGCACCGGGCAGCCACGCGCGCGTGCGTCCGGTCTGGTTGCCACGCAGCGCGATATCCCAATTGCTGTTCTGCCATTGCACGTTCAGCACGGCGGCGATCTCCGGCGTAACATGGCCGCGCAGGTCCACCGCGGGTTCATGATCGCGTCGCCGACGCAGTTCCTGCTGCTTCAGCGCATCAACCGAGAACAGCCACTGGCCGTTGCTGCCGGCATCGATGCGGTACTCGCTGCGCAGCACCCAGTTGCGGGACGTGGTGCGGCCGATGTTGTCGAACGACAGGCGCAGGCTGCTCAGGTGTCCGTCTTCGTCCAGCTGCCAGGTGCTGCGGTTCCAGACTGCGTCGGATGGCTGCAGCGCCAGAATCTCGTTGCGCAGCTCGACGATGTTGTGGGTCAGCGACACCGAAAAAGTGTCGTTGGGTGTCCAGCTGGCGGCCAGCGAATGACTGCGCGAGCGCTCTGCTTTCAACGCGTCGTTCTCCACCACCTCGGCGGTGACGCTGCAACGACCATCACTGATGGTCATCGCGCATTCCGGCAGCGCGCTGGAGGCGGGCAGCGTGATCGAGCCGAAGTAGCCGGGCGGTCGCCGCTGTTCGAACAGGCTGGGAGCGCGGTAGCCGCGTCCGCTGGCCAGCAGGAACGACCACTGCGGTGTCGGGCTCCAGCGCAGGCCGGCCCGTGGCGAGAACGCCATGAAACCGCCATCACGATCCCAGCGAGCGGCCAGGTCCGCGCGCAGCGTGGGCGCAAGCGGCAGGCCGAGTTCGGCGTAGACGCCGCTGCTCTGCCGCGACAGGCGACGTTGCTGCTGTGGCAGGCCCAATGCGAGGTCACCCTGGCTGAGCAGCGCATCGGGACGCGACGTCCAGCGTTCATGGCGCAGGTCGATGCCGGTGGCCAGCTGCGCGGGGCCGCCAGGCAGCGGCATCAGTTCGCGCTGCATGCCCCACCAGCCCTGCCACTGTTCGGTACGTCCGCGGTTGCGGATGGACGGGAACAGCGTTTCCACCTCGGCTGCTGGTGGTGCGTCGAAGCCAGGGGTGAATCTGCGGGCCTGCGTCGCTTCCAGGAGCCGGGTCGCACGCACGGTGCCTGCCGTGGACAGCGTGACGTCACTGCGTTGCGAGCTGATTCCCGCTTCCCAGCTGCGTCGGCCCTGGTCACGGCCGAGACCGAAGGTGATATCTGCATCGGTGGCGCGAACGCTGGGGCGCACATTGCCTGCTTCATGCAAGACGCTGTTGAAGGTGATTCCGCGCGAGACCACGGCGATGGCGGTGGGGCCGAGATCGAAGCGCTGCCGGTTGTGGTTGGCGCGCGCTTCGACATAGGCATAGCGTCCTTCGCCGCGTTCATGCCGGTAATGCAGGTAGGCCGAAGCGGTATCCGAGGCGGGTTGCAACGAACGCGGGCGCGCACTGTCGAACCAGCAGCCATCCTCGCGCCGCTTCAGTGGAGGCTCGCAGCGCCGGGCCGGCAGATACCAGTTGCCGAAGATCGCGCCGATCGGATACAGCGAGGTTTCTGCATGCCAGTCGCGGCGATCACCGGCCACATGCTCGACCCGGTGCAGGTCAAGGCCTGCAAACCAGCGGTCACCGCCTTCGCGCAGCCCGCCGGTGGCCATCTGGACACGGTACTGGCCGGCGTCGCCACGGCTGCTCAGCCCGGTCTGCAGCATCGCTTCGGGACCATCGGCCTGGTCGCGCAGGATGATGTTGACCACTCCGGACATCGCGTCGGCACCGTAGATGGCGGAGGCACCACCGCGGACCAGTTCGATGCGATCGACGAAGCTCAGGGGAATGCCGCCCAGGTCGGTCAGCCCGCCCTGTTCCAGCGACACCATCGGGTAGCGCGGCAGTCGCCTGCCGTTGACCAGGAACAATGTTGCACGTGGCCCCATGCCATCGAAGCTGGTGGTGGCCGCGGCTCCCACCGGCAGGTACTGCGAATCACCACTGCGAGCGCTGCTCATCGCAGGAAGGCCGTTCATTCCGGGCAGATGGCGCAGCAGGTCGAACAGGCTGCCGTAGCCACTGCGCAGGATGTCGGCGCGATCGATCGTTGTCACCGGCAGGGTGGTCTGTACCGAGGTGCGTGGCAGGCGGCTGCCAGTGACATGGATTGGTGCCAGTTCCACCTGCGGCGGGCGCTCCGGTGCCGTGCGCGGGCCGGCCACGGGCGTTGCAGGAGATGTCGCTGCTGCGGGCGCGGGGGCCACTCGGATGCGTCGGATGACGAAACCGCCGGACGGCGTACGCAGGACATTCACCGGCATGCCGGCGACCAGTTGTTTCAGGGCCGTGGCAGGGTCTGCCTGGCCGTTGGCCCCATCGCTGTGCAGCCCACTGAGCTCGCGGGCGTCGAACAGCAGGGCGATGCCGCTCTGTCGTGCCCACTGCTGCAACGCCGACGGCAATGGGCCAGCACCGATATGGTAATCACGCGTGCCTGCCGCTTCACCGGCGCTGGCCACCGGCAGCACGGCCGCCAGCAGCGCCAGGTACAGCAGGGGGCGGAGCAGCCCCCACTGCCGCGCGCCCGGACCTGCTGCCATGGCTGGCACCTCTCAGTAGGTGCGACGCAGTTCCAGCGCGCCATCCGGGCGCGTCTGGCCAGCGACGGACCATCCCAGTTCCAGCGCGGACAGCAACTCCTGTGCGTCGCCTGCGCGGAACGTTCCACTTACCGCCAGATCGGTGATCTCCGGGTCGACAATCACCAGTGGCGTCCGGCCATAGCGGTTCATGCGTTCGACCACGATCGACAACGGTGTGGCATCGAACACCAGTTTTCCGCGCAGCCAACCTTCGGCCGCCACGGTGGAGGACAACGCCGGGCCAGGCTGGATGCGGCCGGAGGGCAATACCTGCAGCTGCTGGCCGGGCGCCAGCATGTGCTGGGCCGTGCCGTTGCTGACTTCAACCGCACCTTCCAGCAATGCCACTTCAACCAGTCCATCGCGCAGGCGCTCGACCTGGAAGGTGGTGCCGATGTCGCGGATGGTGCTGTCGCCGGCACGCAGCTGCAGCGCCTTGCTCGACGGCGCGACCTGCAGTTGCAGACGTCCGCGTTCCAGTTCCAGATCGCGATGACGCCAGCCGAAGCGCGCGCGCAGCGTGGTGCCGGCGTCGAGGGTGGCCAGGCTGCCGTCGGCCAGGGTCAACTGGCGCGGCAGACGGGTGTCATTGGCATACAGCTGCGGTGTCGGATTGCCATCCAGCGCAATCATCCAGCCGATGCCGATCGCCAGACAGATGCCGGCGGCTGCGGCCAGGCCGGGCAACAGGCGGCGGCGTGCAGGCCGCGCCACGCGCGCGGCCGCAGTGCGCAGCCACGGGTCGGAGCCCAGCGTCTCGCCCTGCTGGAACAGCGTCTCGGCCTGTACCCAGGCTTTGACATGGGCAGGATCTTCAGCCAACCAGTCTTCGAATGACTCGCGCTCGGCCGCGGTGCAATCCGGGGCTTCCAGGCGTGCCACCCAGTCGCTGGCACGTTCGTACAGCGAGGCATCTTCCTTGTGCCGGAGGCGGCTCATTCGGCGTCCCTGTCGTGATGCAGCGGGTCCGGTCCCAGCTCCTGACGCAGGCCCTGAAGGGCACGGGCAATATGTTTTTCCACGGTCTTGGCGGTGATTCCACAGTGCCGCGCGATCTGCGTATAGCTCATGCCGGTGATCCGGTTGAGCAGGTACACCTCGCGCGCGCGCTCGGGCAGTTTGAACAGGGCCTGCCGCAGCAGGGACAGCATCTGCCCGGACTCGGCCTGGCGCAATGGATCGGGCGACTGGCTGGTGGGCTCGTCGCTGCCATCATGCTCGGCCAATGACAGGTGCGGTCGCGATTGCGGCGAGCGGCCGCGATCCGCCAGGCGGTTGCGGGCGATACGATACAGCAGCAGGCGCAGCTCGTCGGGCCCGTGCGCGCGATAACGGATCAACCGCTCCATGCAGTCCTGCGCGATATCCTCCGCATCCTCCGGCCCGACCCCCCGAGTGCGCAGGAACGCGCACAGCGGCGTGCGTTCTTCGCGTACGAACGCGATGAAGGCGTCCGCGGGCACGGGCAGGTCCGATGCGCGATGGATCAGGGGGGACGGGGCGGACAGGGCTGGCCTCGGCTGGCTGTGGAGAATGCGTCATCGAGTTTTACGCGACGATGACCTGATGGGGAAGAGTGCATGTCGCTCGGGCTCTCATTGTGAATGCATTCATCTTCAGTGGCCTGGCATGCTGGGGGAGATCGGGCCGTTCCGACGTTTGACTCTCTACCCGCGTGTTGCGGGTGGAGAGAGAACGTATGAAGCATTCGAAGTTGAGCCTGGCCCTGGCCGGGCTGCTTGGCATTGGCGCCATCATGGCGGCTGATGACGTCATGGCAATGAGTTATCACGTGCAGGGCGACCGCATCTTCCTGAGCGGCGGCGTGACCTATGCAGACGTGGTGTCGCTGCCGGCGTTGCTGGCCAAGGCGCAGGCCGAGGGCCGGCCGATCCGCGAGGTGGTGCTGCGCACCTCCAATGGTGGCGCGCTGATCGCCGGCGAGTGGCTGCAGGGGGTGATCCGCACCTCCGGCCTGAACACCATCGTGTCCGGTCACTGCATTTCGTCCTGCTCGATCATGCAGTCCGGTGGCGTCGAGCGCTATCTGGCCGGCGACCTGCCGATCATCGACTCGGTGCAGATCCACGCGGCCAGCAGCGGCGGCAAGGTGATCTACACACCGTCGCCGCGCATGACCCAGATCTATACCGGCAACTACGGCGGCGGCATGGATGCCGGGCTGCTGCACAAGGCCATGTATGAAGTGGTGCAACCGAACGGGTTGCTGGTGTTCCGCGATCCGGCCCGTGGCACCGGTCCTTCGGTCACCTTCGATCCGGATGGCAGCGGAACCAAGCAGGAGTCGTTCCCCGGGCAGGACATCTACAGCAACAGGATCATCACCGCGAACGGTTACCGCGATCCGGGTGACACCCTCAACGTGACTGTGAATGTGAGCGGCGACATCAACCCCGGCTACCTGCGCACCGGGCGCCAGTTGCAGACCTTCGTCGATGATGATTTCGCACGGTGGAATACCAACATATCGTCGGCCTACATCAGTCTGGCGCAGGGCATCTACAACGCGTCTGGCAATGGGCCGCAGGGTATTGGCTCGAGATCGGTGCAGAGCTACCAGAACGATCCGCTCTACAAGGCTGCGCTGCTGTCGAGGCTGCGCCTGGCTGATCTGGACGTGTCCACGCTCGACAATTCCATGGGCGTGATCCGCGTCAGCAATGGCGCCACCTGGCGTACCTCCGCGACCACCGGTGCCGACTTCATGCTGGTCGACAACGGCACCATCGCACTGGAGGGGGGCGCCCTGAGAGCACCGGAAGTGCGGGTGCTGGGCGCGGGCATGCTGGTTGGCCATGGTGATGTGGCCGGTACCGCGACGGAATTCAGCGCACTGATCAGCGGCACCCGTCCGTCCTGGCGTGAGGACGGCTTCAACCGCCTGCGCGTGTTCGGGACACTGATGCCACGCGGCGGCGATCTGGTCACCCATGGCTACGTCAACATCATGCCGGGCGGCAAGGTGCTGTTCGACGTGACCGAGAACGGTGGCACTGGCAGTGGTCGCATACGCGTGGGCAGCTTCTTTGATCAGTCCAGTGGCAAGGTGAACGACGGTGCGCTGGTGATTTCCAAGGGCGCCTTCCTTGAACTGAACGTGGCGCAGGGCTACTACGGCCAGGATTTCCGTCGTGACCTGGTGCAGGGGCCGATCTACCAGGGCGGTTTCGAAGAGGCTGTACGCCTGGGCGACACCGGCTACAGTGCCAGCATCACTGGCGGTGATGTGTTCCGCCCGCGCCACAACTCGCTGCTGAGCTTCAACGTGAAGCAGACCGCTGACGGTCTGTGGTTGACCGCCAACCCCGGCTTCGACCAGGTGGGGCTGTTCGCTAATGGCACCTCCGGCGATGGCCTGGGGCGCGCGCTGGCGACCGCTTCCGATCGCCAGGACAACGGCCTGAAGTCGCTGCTCGGTGCGCTGCAGTTCGCCGACCGTGATGTGATCGCACAACAGGCCGGCGCCCTGCGCGGTGATGCGCACGCCAGCCTGCGCCTGGCCGACACTGCGCTGGTGGGCAGCATCGGCAACGTCGTGCAACAGCATCAGTCGGCCATGCGCAGCGGCGGTGATGCCGATGGCCTGGCCTCGCAGGTGGCACAGTCGGTCTCCTCCCAGCCGGGCATGCGTCATGGCAGCCTGTTCAACCAGCTGGCGATGCACCTGGTCGAGCCGGCGTCGGGAAGCGTTGCGGGCAGCGGTGATGCTGGACGCAGCCATGGCATCTGGGCGCGCGGTTTCGCCAGCCATGGCCGCATCGATGCTGACGGTGGCGTGGCCGGCCTGAGCCACACCATCGGCGGCATCGTGATCGGTGCCGACACCCGCGTGGCCGATGACCGCGTCACCCTGGGCGCCAGCGTGGCCGCGGCCGATATGTCGACCAAGGCCAGTGACGGCTCCGGGTTCACCGGCGATGTGCGCGCGCTGGACGTGGGCGGCTACCTGGATGCGACCTATTCGCGTGGCTACCTGTCGGCAGCGGTGCGCTACACCGACCTGCGCCACGACACCCGTCGCAGCATCGGCGGTATCGATGGCCTGCAGCAGCCCCTGCGCGCCAGGTACAGCAACGATGCGATCTCCGCGCGTGTTGAACATGCGTTCTCGTTCACCACCGGCAAGGGGCTGGTGATCCAGCCGTTGCTGCCGGTGGTGGACTACGCGCGCACCTCGGCCACCCGTTTCAATGAAGGGCAGGGTGCCGGTGCGCTGGTAGGTCGCAGCGGCAGCCTGGAGAGCATCCGCGTGGGCGCAGGCCTGCAGCTGTTCAAGACCTTCGAGGGCAACAACGGCGAGCGCATCACGCCGCGCGCCCGGGTGGTCTGGCAGAAGGAGCTGGGCGATTCGCGGGCCCGCTACAGCACCGGCTTCGCCGCGGCACCGGATCTGGTGTTCGGCGCCAGCAGCCAGCGCGTGGGCGAGCAGGTGCTGGCCTGGAACCTGGGTGTGACCAGCCGCGCCAGCGAGCGTCTCTCGATCATGGCCGACTATGTGGGCGAGCGCCGCGACGGGCAGATCCAGAATGGCGTGATGCTGGGGCTGGGCTACAGGTTCTAAGTGGTACACGGTACCGGCGATGCCTGCATCGCCGGTGCCATCCCCAGAGGGTGTGTTGCTGCGGTATGGTCGGCGTGGCATTCCATCCAGGCTCTTTCATGCAGATCGCCGTCTTCAGCGCCCGCCCTTACGATCGCCGTTTCCTTGAGGAGGCGAACCAGCGCGATGCGGCTGGGGACGGCTTTGCGTTCGTGTACTTCGATGTGGCGCTGGACGTGCACACGGCCGCGCTGGCGCAGGATTGCGCAGCCGTATGCGTGTTCGTCAATGACCGTCTCGACGCGCCGGTTCTGCGCGCGCTGCATGCGTTGGGCGTGCGGGCCGTACTGCTGCGCTGCGCCGGCTTCAACAATGTGGACCTGGCAGCCGCGAAAGCGCTGGATCTGTTCGTCGCACGCGTACCGGCCTATTCCCCGGAGGCGGTGGCCGAGCATGCGTTGGCGCTGGTGATGACCCTCAACCGGCAGACCCATCGTGCCTACAACCGTGTGCGCGAGGGCAACTTCATGCTGGATGGCCTGCTCGGACGCACCCTGCATGGCCGCACGGTTGGCATTGTGGGTACCGGCAAGATCGGGCTGGCCACCGCGCGCATCTTCAGGGGCATGGGCTGCATCGTGCTGGGGCACGATCCTTATCCGTCATCCGCGTTCGGCGGTATCGGCGAAATGGTCGGGCTGGATGAACTGCTGGCGCGTGCCGACATCGTGTCGCTGCATTGCCCGCTGACGCCTGAGACCCATCACCTGATCAATGATGCATCACTGGCGCGGATGAAGCCGGGCGCGATGCTGGTCAACACCTCGCGTGGCGCACTGGTCGATACCCATGCGGTGATCCGCGCGCTGAAGTCGCGCCGGCTGGGTCATCTGGCCATCGATGTGTACGAGCAGGAGAGCGCGTTGTTCTTCCAGGACCTTTCCGGCGAGATCATCGACGATGAGGCCTTCCAGCGCCTGATGACCTTCCCCAACGTACTGGTGACTGGCCACCAGGGCTTCTTCACCGTGGAGGCGCTGCAGGAGATCTCGGCGATCACGCTGGGCAACCTGCAGGACTTCGCCGCCGGCCGGCCCTGCGCCAACCGGGTACAGGCGGGCTGAGCCGGGTGGATTGACCGCCGGGGCGCCCAGCCCGTAAAATCGCGGGCTCCGCCGGAATAGCTCAGTTGGTAGAGCGGCGCATTCGTAATGCGTAGGTCGCAGGTTCGACTCCTGTTTCCGGCACCAGTTGTAATGAAAAGCCCCGGCCTTGGTCGGGGCTTTTTGTTTGGGTTGTGCTGACGGGCGCGGGCCCCAAGGCCAGCGCCAGCGTCCGATGGAACTGCGGGCATGTACCTGCTTGGTCGGGGTCATTACCATTGCCGAGGTGGATTGCTTGCGGCGCTGGACTGGGCAAGTCAGTTTCAATCAACAGGGGATGTCATGAAGAAGATCGTGGTGAGTCTGATTGCGTGCGTCGTTCTTGCCGGCTGTGCAACCCGCCAGATCAGCTCCGAACAGGCGCAGCCGGTGCCTGCCGAGCGGATTTTCGCCTTCAATGGGATGGGGGACAGTGCTTCCGGACAGGTCATCGTTACGCGCGACGTCGGCGCGGTTGGTGGGGCGTGCCCGCTTGCGCTGTATATCGACGGCACCCTGGCAGCCCATCTGCAGCGGGGAGAGTCTGTCTCGCTGTCTGTGCCTGCCGGCAATCGCATTGTCAGCGCAAGTTTCGCGGGTAAAGGGCTCTGTTCGTGGGGGGATGAATCGGCGCACAGGCGCGAGATTTCCCACGTGGTCACGGCGGGTGGCAGAACCAGGATCCGTCTCGCATTGACCCATGATGGTGTGATTCAAATCGGTCCGACCGCGTTCTAGACGCACTCCACGCAAGACGAGCAGTTACATCAACAGGAAGCCCTGGCCGTTGCCGGGGCTTTCTGTTTGTGCCCGAAGGGAAAGGTCGGTCGGCAACGTCACCGATGCAAACACACCTTCATTCACGTCCAACGATCCCCGCACCCCTTGCCAGCCACCAGCCGAGCTGCCGGAGATAACCACCCGCTGCTCCCGCCGATGCGCCGATCAGGAGGCGTGCAAGCATTCTGGTCCCGCGTGCGGCCCGCTCCCGCAACCACGGCAGCATCGCCATCACCTGTGCACCCAGCAACAGCGCCAGCACATCCAGCCCCAGCGCATCCACCACCGGCAACAACGGCAGCAGATCCGGATTGCAGGCCAGCACGATCACCAGCACGGTACCGAGCACAGCCATCACACGGCGCCCAGCGGGCAGGGTGGTCCAGTGCAGCAGTCTGGCAATCAGGCGCATGGCGTTCCTTGTGTCATGGGCGTGAGCCCTTACCAGAGCGCAAGCGCACCGGCTGCCGCAGCACGGTCTTCAACCGAGCAGCTTCGGTCCTGCGCGGGTCGCTCAGGTAGATCTCGTGATGGGGGCCGGCAAAGGCATATCCCAGTGCAGGCATCAGCTCGTCATGAAGATGCGCCAGGATCGGCCCCTCGTCATCGTAGGCACCCACATGCAGGGTCTGCAGGCAGAGACCTTCCTCGAGCGTTTCATGGCGAAGGCTGGCCGGCGCCTCACCCAGCTTCTTCCGCGCCTTGCCGAGGGCCGCTTCCAGCTGCTCTGGACTGATCCCTCCCGGCGTACGGATCATCACCGTCCACACCCACTCATCCTTGCGGCGTGCCACGAAGCTGGCGGGATCCTCGGCGGTCCACAGCGCTTCCAAGGGCGGCACCACGTAGTCCTGCTCCTCCGCTTTCAACGCGAACTTAAGTGCATAGCTCACCGCGTACAGCCACTGCACCGCCTCCAGATAGGCTGGCGCGCTGTTCGGGTCGCCGCGGCCGTCGGCCATCAGGTAGGGCAGGGGCGGCACCTGCACCGGAACGAAGTGGCCTGCCGGCGGCTGGTACAGCGCCCGGTCGCGTTTCTTGAAGTCGATCTTGTCCATGCACCTTCCTCCTGTGCCGAGCATCCCACGCCTTGCCTTCGCAGGGATGCCTGAACATGTTCAGTCGACTTTGCCGAACCCGGTCGGAGCCCCCGCCATCGCCCGATACCAGCATGCTGCGCTCGGGCGTTCTGCCCGCCATGCCGCGCAGTGCGACAACGTGTCGCAGTCAGAATCAGGCCTTTCCTGCGCTCGATCATTGTCAATGCCTTTCTTAAATGGTGCGTGACGGCCTAAAATTGAAAGGCTGACTCGACCCCACCTCCCTGCCTGTCTTCCGGACAGGTGGGACCGGCTTTGGCCGGAACAGGCAGGACGGGGAACGGCATTCCCTCGCAATTGGATCGACCGATGATTCCGTTGAAAACCCTTGGGCGCTGGTTGCGCCCGGGCCTGCTGCTGTCGTTGCTGGTGATGCTCACCGGCTGCGATGCCGTGGCCATCCTCAGTCCGAAGGGCCAGATCGGCCAGGATGAGAAGACCCTGCTGATCACGGCTACCGTGCTCATGCTGCTGGTCGTCATCCCGGTCATCATCATGACCCTGACCTTCGCGTGGAAGTATCGCGCCTCCAACACCAAGGCCCGTTACGAGCCGAAGTGGTCCCACTCGACGGCGATCGAGGTGGTGGTGTGGTCCATTCCCTGCATGATCGTGCTGGTGCTGGCGGTCCTGACCTGGCGTTCGTCGCACGCGCTGGACCCGTACAAGCCGCTGGAATCGGACGTCAAGCCGGTCACCATCGAGGCGATCTCGCTGGACTGGAAGTGGCTGTTCATCTATCCGGAAGAGAAGGTGGCGGTCGTCAACGAAATCAAGTTCCCGGTCAACACGCCGCTGAACTTCAAGATCACGTCCGATACGGTGATGAATGCCTTCTTCATCCCGCACCTGGGCAGCATGATCTACTCGATGGCTGCGATGGAGACCAAGCTCCACCTGATCGCCAACGAGACCGGTGAATTCCCGGGCATGTCCTCGCACTACAGCGGCGCGGGCTTCGCCAAGATGCACTTCACCGCCTACTCGGTCACCGATGCCGAATACCGCCAGTGGCTGGACCAGGTCCGCGCCGGCGATCAGACCCTGGACAAGGCTTCGTTCAAGGCCCTGGGTGATGCGCGCAACGCCGAGTGGTATCCGGTCACCTACTTCGGCAAGACCGAAGAAGGCCTGTTCGACTGGGTCCTGGCCAAGCACATGGGCGACAACAAGCATTACGGCATGAAGCACGAGCACAAGGCCCCGGCCGACGGTGCTGCTGCTGAAGGCCACGATGCCCATGCGGGTCACGAGGGCCACGAAGGCCACGCCGACGCCGCTGCCGCTCCGGCCGAACACGCCGGACACACTGCTGACGAACACGCCGCCGCCGGTCACGCCGGCCACGCGGGTTCGGGAGAATGAACATGTTGGGTAAACTCTCAATTGAGTCGATCCCCCACGATCCGATCGTCCTGACGACGTTGATCGGCGCAGTTCTGGGTGGCCTGGGCGTGATGGCCCTGATCACCAAGTTCAAGCTGTGGGGCTATCTGTGGAAGGAGTGGTTCACCTCGGTGGATCACAAGAAGATCGGCGTGATGTACCTCATCGTCGCCTTCGTCATGCTGCTGCGCGGTTTCTCCGACGCCATCATGATGCGTACCCAGCAGGCGCTCGCCGTCGGCGGGTCCGAGGGTTACCTGCCGCCGCACCACTACGACCAGATCTTCACCGCCCACGGCGTGATCATGATCTTCTTCGTGGCGATGCCGCTGATCACCGGCCTGATGAACCTGGCCGTGCCGCTGCAGATCGGTGCGCGCGACGTCGCGTTCCCGTTCGTCAACTCGCTCAGCTTCTGGCTGTTCGTGTCCGGTGCGGTGCTGATCATGCTGTCGCTGTGGATCGGTGAGTTCGCTGCCACCGGCTGGCTGGCGTTCCCGCCACTGTCGGGCATCGAATACAGTCCAAGCGTAGGCATGGACTACTACATCTGGGGTCTACAGGTCGCAGGCCTGGGTACCACGCTGAGCGGTATCAACTTCTTCATCACCATCCTGAAGATGCGTACCCCCAGCATGAAGCTGATGCAGATGCCGGTGTTCACCTGGACCGCCCTGGTGACCAACGTGCTGATCGTCGCGGCCTTCCCGGTGCTGACCATCACCCTGGTGCTGCTGACCCTGGACCGTTACCTGGGTACGCACTTCTTCACCAATGACGGTGGCGGCAACGCCATGCTTTACATCAACCTGATCTGGATCTGGGGTCACCCGGAAGTCTATATCCTGGTGCTGCCGGCGTTCGGTGTGTTCTCCGAAGTCATCGCGACCTTCTCGCGCAAGGCGCTGTTCGGCTACAAGGGCATGGTCTACGCCACCGCCTGCATCGGCGTGCTGTCGTTCATCGTGTGGCTGCACCACTTCTTCACCATGGGTTCGGGTGCCAACGTCAATGCCTTCTTCGGCATCACGACGATGATCATCTCGATCCCGACCGGCGTGAAGATCTTCAACTGGCTGTTCACCATGTTCCGCGGTCGCGTGCAGTTCACCACGCCCGTGCTGTGGACCATCGGCTTCATGGTCACCTTCACCATCGGCGGCATGACCGGCGTGATGCTGGCGATCCCGGCCATCGACTTCGTGCTGCACAACAGCCTGTTCCTGATCGCCCACTTCCACAACGTCATCATCGGCGGCGTGGTGTTCGGCATGTTCGCCGGCATCACCTACTGGTGGCCGAAGATGTTCGGCTTCCGCCTCAATGAGTTCTGGGGCAAGTGCGCGTTCTGGTGCTGGTTCATCGGCTTCTACGTGACCTTCATGCCGATGTACGTGCTGGGCTTCATGGGCATGACCCGTCGCCTGCAGAGCACCGTCAACCCGGCCTACGAGCCGCTGCTGCTGGTGGCTGCCGCAGGTGCCTTCATCGTGGGTGCCGGCATCCTGTGCCAGATCATCCAGGTGGCCGTGTCGATCCGCGACCGCAAGAAGACCGCCGACCTGACCGGCGACCCGTGGGATGCCCGTACGCTGGAGTGGGAAACCTCTTCGCCGCCGGCCTTCTACAACTTCGGCAGCCTGCCGGAAGTCACCGAGCTGGACGATTTCTGGGAGCGCAAGCAGCGTGGTGAAGCCTGGCCGAAGCCGGCCAAGTACACCGACATCCACATGCCGCGCAACACCGGCACGGGCGTTGTCATCGGTGCCTTCAGCCTGGTGTTCGGCTTCGCGATGATCTGGCACATCTGGTGGCTGGCCATCGTCGGCTTCGTCGGCATGATTGCCACGTTCATCTACCGCACCTTCGACCAGGACGTGGACTACTGGGTCCCGGCCGCCGAGGTGGAACGCATCGAGAACGAACACCGCAAGCACCTGGAATCCCAGGGCCTGGTGAAGTCGGAGCTGAAGGCATGAGCACCAATACCTCGACCCTGAGCCACGGGCACGCCGCGCAAGCGGCGGCCCATGGCCATGACGACCACGAGCACCACGACACCGGCGGCAACACCGTCTTCGGTTTCTGGGTGTACCTGATGAGCGACTGCCTCATCTTCGCCTCGCTGTTCGCCACCTATGTGGTGCTGGCCGGCGGTACCGATGGTGGCCCGACCGCGAAGGACCTGTTCGAACTGCCGTTCGTGGCATGGGAAACCGCGCTGCTGCTGACCTCCTCGCTGACCTTCGGCCTGGGCATGATTGCCATGCACCGCAAGCAGATGGGTCAGATGTACCTGTGGCTGGGCATCACCTGGCTGCTGGGCTTCGGCTTCATGTGCATGGAAGTGTGGGAATTCCAGCACCTGATCCATCAGGGCTATGGTCCGGACCGTAGCGCCTTCCTGTCGGCGTTCTTCGCCCTGGTCGGTACCCACGGCCTGCACGTCAGCGCCGGCCTGCTGTGGCTGCTGGTGATGTTCGTACAGCTGAAGAAGTACGGCCTGACCCCGACCAACAAGACCCGCATGGCGTGCCTGAGCCTGTTCTGGCACTTCCTGGACCTGATCTGGATCGGCGTGTTCTCCGTCGTCTACCTCAATGGAGCGCTGTAATGGCACATGACAACCATGCACACGACCATGCCGCTGGCGGCGAAAGCCATGGCAGCGTGAAGTCGTACCTGATCGGCTTCGTGCTGGCGGTGGTGCTGACCGTCATCCCGTTCTGGATGGTGATGTCGGGCGACTTCTCGCGCACCGTCAACGGTGTGGTGATCGCGATCACCGCGGTACTGCAGATGCTGGTCCACCTGGTGTTCTTCCTGCACCTGGACCGCTCTTCGGAAAGCCGCTGGAACGTCAACGCTGCGGCCTTCACCGTGGTGGTGATCGGCATCATCGTGGTCGGTACCCTGTGGGTCATGCACAACATGAACGTGCACATGATGCACTGACGTCTTCGCGACGTTGCCACGCAGAAAGGCCGCCCTCGGGCGGCCTTTTTGTTTGCCTGCGAATGGGTAGTGCCGGCCGCTGGCCGGCAATCGCGGGAAGCCGGCCAGCGGCCGGCTCTACCCCGCCACCCGGCGCAGGAACTCTTCGGCATCCATAGGCCGGCCAAGGTGATAACCCTGCAACTGGTCACAGCCCAGTTCGCTCAGGTACTCACGCTGTGCCTGCGTCTCCACGCCTTCGGCCACCACCTGCAGCTGCAGGGTGCGGCCCAGCGCGATGATCGACGACACGATGGCGGCGTCTTCGTCGTTGCGTTCCAGGTCATGCACGAATGCGCGGTCGATCTTGAGTTCGGTAGCCGGCATCCGCTTCAGGTACAGCAGGCTGGAGTAGCCGGTGCCGAAATCGTCGATGGCGATATGCACGCCCATCGCGGTCAGGTCGTTGAGGATCGCCAGGCTGGCGTCGACATCCTTCATCGCCGTGGTCTCGGTGATTTCCAGGGTCAGTCGCGCCGGTTCGATCCGGTGCCGTTGCAGCACCTCGCGCACGCTGTCCAGCAGCGCCGGTGAGGCGAACTGCAGCGGCGACAGGTTCACCGCCATCGACCATTCCGTATGCCCGGCCTCGTGCCATGCCCGCAGCTGCGCACAGGCGCGGTCCAGTACCCAGTCGCCGATCGGCAGGATCAGGCCGCTGCGCTCGGCGATGGGAATGAACACATCCGGCGCCAGCAGGCCCAGTTCCGGGTGCTGCCAGCGCAGCAGCGCCTCGGCGCCGGTAGCCGGTGCGCCAGCGGCCGGGAACTTCGGCTGGTAGTGCAGCAGCAGCTCGTCACGCGCGATCGCCTTGCGCAGGTCCTGCAGCAGGCGCAGCTGGCGGTTGGCGCTGAGCTGCATCGACGGGGTGAAGAAGGTATAGCCGTTCCGGCCGGTTTCCTTGGTGTGGTACATCGCCGCATCGGCGTGCGCCATCAGTTCGCGTTCGTTGCTGGCGTCATCCGGGTACAGGGCGATGCCGAGGCTGGCGCTGACCTGCAGTTCGGCCGCATCCAGTGTGAACGGCTCGCCGGCGGCGGCGATGATGCGTTCGGCTACCACCACCGCGTCGTCCGGGATGTCGATGGCCAGCACGATCACGAACTCGTCGCCGCCGAGGCGCGCGAATGTGTCCTGCGGCCGCAGCAGGCCGCCGATGCGCTGTGCCACCGCCACCAGCAGGCGGTCGCCCAATTGGTGGCCGTAGGCATCGTTGACCGCCTTGAAGCCGTCCAGGTCGCAGAACATCACCGCCACCGCGCGGCCACGACGGCGCGCCTTCTCGATGGCCTGCTCGATGCGGTCCTGCAGCAGCATGCGGTTCGGCAGCTGGGTCAACGGGTCATGCAGGGCGGCCTGGATCAGCTTGTCGTTGGCGTGCGCCAGCGAATCGGCCAGCAGGCCGGTGCGCACGCGCATCTGCCGGTCGAACAGTGAGGCGACCAGAGCAATGCCCAGCGTGGCCACGGTGGTGACGATCACCAGCACCGCCAGCCAGCGGGTGTCGATGCCGCCACTGCCGACCGCGCCGCAGATGCTGCCTTCAGGGAAACGTGCGGCGGCCATGCCGGTGTAATGCATGCCGACGATGGCCAGGCCCATCACCAGCGAGGCCAGGGCGCGCAGGCGCAGCGTGTTGCGCTGCTCGGCCCGCAGCCGGAAGGCGATCCATAGCGCGGCGCCGGCGGCACCGATGGCGACCGCGATCGAGGCGGCGAACCAGCCTGGGTGATAGTCGATACCCGGCTGCATGCGCATCGCGGCCATGCCCAGGTAGTGCATGGTGGCGATGCCCAGGCCCATCAGCACCGCGCCGGCCAGCAGCCGCCGCCACGGCAGGCTGGGGCGCGACACCAGCCATAGGGCGTAGGCCGAGGCGCCGATCGACACCGCCAGCGAGTACAGGGTGATGCCGAGGTCGTAGCCGACCGGGATCGGCAGGTCGAAGGCGAGCATGCCGATGAAGTGCATCGACCAGATGCCCAGGCCCATCGCCGCCGCGCCACCGGCCAGCCACCAGCGCGCCACACGACCTTCGGCCGTGGCCAGCCGGCCGGCCATGTCCAGCGCCGTGTACGAAGCAAGAATGGCCACCAGCAGGGAGATGGTGACCAGGCTCTGACTGTAACTGCCAGTCATGTCGGATCCAGTGGGGGAGGGAGGGGCGCCCGCAAGGCGCACGCCCGCGACCCCTATCGGCGCAGGTGGGCGGGACTTGAGCGGTCGCAGCAGCTGCGACCCGGCTCGGCTATCCTGCCACGCCTGTTCCCATTGCTGGAAATCATCCGATGGCTAAAGCCCGCACCGCCTACGTCTGCAATGAATGCGGCGCCGAATTCAGCAAGTGGCAGGGCCAGTGCACCGAGTGCAATGCCTGGAACTCGCTGTCGGAAATCGTGTTGGAAAGCGCGGCGGCGGCCAAGGCACCGGCCTCGCGCCGGGCCGGCTGGGCCGGCAAGATCGACCCGCCGAAGATCACCGCGCTGAAGGACGTGGAGCAGACCGAGCACCGCCGGGTCTCGACCGGTATCGGCGAGTTCGATCGCGTGCTGGGCGGTGGCCTGGTCGAGGGCGCGGTGGTGCTGGTTGGTGGCGACCCGGGCATCGGCAAGTCGACCCTGCTGCTGCAGGCGGTGGCGAAGATGGCGGCCGTGCTGCCGGTGCTGTACGTCACCGGCGAGGAATCGCTGGCCCAGGTGGCCGGCCGCGCGCATCGCCTGGAGCTGCCGCTGGACGGCGTCAACGCGCTGGCCGAAACCGGGGTCGAATCGATCCTGCAGCACGCGTCCAAGGGCGGCCCGCGGCTGATCGTGGCCGACTCCGTGCAGACCCTGTGGACCGAGAGCCTGACCGCTGCGCCGGGTTCGGTCAGCCAGGTCCGCGAGAGCGCGGCGCGTCTGGTGCGCTTCGCCAAGGAGACCGGCACCGCCGTGTTCCTGGTCGGCCACGTGACCAAGGAGGGCGGCATCGCCGGCCCGCGTGTGCTGGAGCACATGGTCGATGCGGTGCTGTATTTCGAGGGTGAGAGCGGCAGTCGCTTCCGCCTGCTGCGCGCCTTCAAGAACCGCTTCGGTGCGGTCAACGAGCTGGGCGTGTTCGCGATGGGCGACAAGGGCCTGAAGGAGGTCTCCAACCCGTCGGCGATCTTCCTGTCTGGTGGCAGCACCCACCAGCCGGGCAGCTGCGTGATGGTCACCCGCGAGGGCACCCGGCCGCTGCTGGTGGAGGTGCAGGCGCTGGTCGATGCCTCGCCGCTGTCGAACCCGCGCCGTGTCGCGGTCGGCCTGGAGCAGAACCGCCTGGCGATGCTGCTGGCGGTACTGCATCGCCACGGTGGCGTGCTGGTCGGCGACCAGGACGTGTTCGTCAATGTCGTCGGTGGCATCCGCGTGCAGGAAACCGCGGCCGATCTGCCGGTGCTGCTGGCGGTTCTGTCCTCGCTGCAGGACCGCCCGCTGGCGGAAAAGACGATTGCCTTTGGCGAAGTCGGCCTGTCCGGTGAAATCCGCCCGGTACCCAATGGCGAAGACCGCCTGCGTGAGGCCGCCACCCATGGTTTCAAGCGCGCCATCGTGCCCAAGGCCAATGCGCCCAAGGGTGGTTCGGTGAAGGGCATGGAAGTGATCGCAGTGGAGCGCCTGTCCGAGGCCATCGACGCGGCGTGACCGCGCCGGTAGCGCCGGGCCATGCCCGGCGACGGTTGTCGTTCATCCTGCCGGGCATGGCCCGGCGCTACTGGCGCGGATCTGGAATACGACCTCAAACACGGCAACGGTCAGCCTCCCTGTGCTAGTTTTTCCCGCTCGACGAAGGCGCCCTCTGGCGTCTTTCCGTGCCCAGGAGTAACCGATTACATGCAGGACACCGCGCTCACCGCCCCCAACGCCGAAATCCGTCGCGCCGGGGTCGATCTCAATGGACTGATGACGGTGCTGGGCAAGCACCTGTATTCCACCCCGGTGGTGGCGCTGCGTGAGTTGGTGCAGAACGCGCACGACTCGATCATCCGCCGCCGCATCGAACAGCCTGGCGTCGAGGTGCCCTCGCGCATTTCGGTGCAGGTCGATGCCGCCGCTGGCGTGCTGCGCATCAGCGATACCGGCGCCGGCCTGACCCGTCAGGAGATCCATGACTACCTGGCCACTGTCGGCGTTGGCTATACCCGTGGCCTGCGCCAGGGCGGCGAGGACGATGAAGGCCTGATCGGCATGTTCGGCCTCGGCTTCCTGTCGGCGTTCGTGCTGGCGCGCAGGGTCAGCGTGCGCACCACCTCGTACCAGACGCAGGAGCTGGGGCACCTGTACGTGTCCAGCAACGCCGAGCAGTACACCGTCAGCGAAATGCCGGCGCGTGCGGTCGGTACCGAGGTGGAGCTGGAGCTGCATCCGGATTTCCTGCCGCTGGCCAACGAAGCGCGCCTGCACGAAGTGTTGGGCCGCTACTGCGCGCTGCTGTCCGAGCCGATTTTCATCGGTGCCGGGGCCGAGGCGCTCAACCCTGAGCCGCCGCCGTGGCGCGGCCAGGGGGAGGTCGCCGTGCATCCGGTGCAGGCGCGGCGCCAGGCGCTGCAGTTCGCGGCGCGCTTCGAGCACGACTTCGAGCCCATCGTGGCCATGCCGTTGCGTGCCGATGGCAACAGCGATGCCACAGGCATGTTGTGGGTACAGGACGGCGCTACGTACGGCACCAGTGACAACCGCAACCTGTCGGTGTTCGTGCGCGGGATGCTGCTGGACGACGATGCGCGCGACCTGCTGCCGCCGTGGGCCGGCTTCATCGGCGGTGTGATTGAATCCTCGCGGCTGACGCCCACTGCCAGCCGCGAGGACCTGCAGCGCGACGACCAGTACCGCGCCGTGCAGCATGCATTGCTGGAAGCGCTGATCGATGGCCTGGCCGATGTCGCGCGGCAGCAGCCGGAAGCCTGGCGGCGCGTGCTGAGCCGCCACAACGAGGCGCTGCTGGGCGCGGCGCTGTGTGATGACCGCCTGTTCGAACTGCTGCTGGAGCATGTGCGCGTGCCGACCTCGCAGGGCGACCTGCCGGCCAGCGCGTTGCCGGCGCGTGGCGCGGTGCACGTGATTCTCGACAACGGCGGCGGCTTCGAGGAAATGCTGTTCCGCGCAATGGGCGTACCGGTGGCGCACGGCCATCGCTATGCGGTGGTGCCGTTCCTGCGGCGCTGGACCCAGGCCAAGGGGTTGCGTCTGGTCGAACTCGGCACCGAGCAGGGCAACCGCGCGCTGTTCCGCACCGATGACAGCCTTGATGAGGCGCAGCTGGCATGGCTGCGCGAGCAGCTCGGCGATGGGGAGCTGCTGCTGCCGGCACGCTTCAGCCCCGAGGCACTGCCGGTGGTGGTGGTGCCTGACCGCGAAGCCGAACTGAAGCAGCGGCTGGAAGACGACGAGAACGACAAGCGTGTGTCGATGGCGGCGCTGCGCCTGGCCCGGCAGTTCACCGCGCGCATCGAGTCGCGCGCGCCGTCGCGGCTGTACCTCAATCTCGACAACCCGGCGGTGCAGGCCCTGCTGCGCGCCCAGCGCGACGGCCATCCGCAGGCCGAAGCCGCTGCACGCCTGTTGCGTTCGCTGAAGATCATCGTCGCCGCGCAGGGCCGTCCGCTGGCCCGCACGGCCGCCGCGCAAGGCCCGGATCTCAATGGCGCCTTCGCCGATATTGCCGGTGCCCTGCAGCAGATGCTGCGCTGAGCACCACACCCTCTCATCCAGCCTTCGCTAGACAGGAGCATTTACCCCATGGACATCTGGAACTGGGTCGAAAAACTGCAGGGTGACCTGCGCCAGGCCGGCCAGGCGCAGAACGCGCACCTGCTGAACCGTCTCGCCGACGAGGTCAGCGAACTGCAGGTCGACCGCGTCGACGCACTGCTGCCGGAAGCGCGTGCGCTGGGCAAGGCGCTGGACAACCCGTGGGTCGACGTTTACGTCGGCCACTGGGCGCTACGCAACCGCGTCGGCAACCGCGTCGAAGGCGAGAGCGCGCTGGGCGAAGCCGTGGCGTTGTTCGAGCGTGCGCATCGCGAGGACACCCTGGAGTGCCCGCAGTCGATCTGCGTGACCCAGGATCTTGCCGCCTGCTACGGCAACATCGATGGCCCCGGTTGGGTGCCCGAGCGTATCGAGGTGTGCGATGAAACACTGGGCCGCATCGACCCGAGCTGGGCCTGCTTCCAGTGCCTGAGCTGCGAGAAGGCCGATGCACTGCTTGATGATGGCCGCGGCCAGGATGCACTGGATTACCTGCAGGTGCAGTCCGACGCGATCGAGGCCTGCGGCAAGGAAGTGTTCGACAGCTTCCCGGAGATGCAGATCAAGATCCTGCTGGGCATGGGCCGCGCTGAGGAAGCGCTGGCGCTGATCGAAAAGCGCGAGGCCGAAGTGGCGGCGTCCGGCGAGTACGAGCCGGCCAACTGCACGGTGCCGCGCCGCCTGTCCAAGGCATGGGCGCTGGCCCAGTTGGGCCGCGACGAAGAGGCGCTGCAGCAGCTGGTGCCGTGGAGCGAACTGACGCCTACCTACTGGCGACTGTGGGCGAACACCGCCGCAGCGCTGTGCCAGCGTGATCCGGCGCGCAATACCTGGGACCTGGGCACGCGCTTCAACACCATCATCGAACACTTCGCCCGCGTCGGTTCGCATCGGCTGCTGATCGAGGTGGCCGCGCTGAGCCTGGAGCTGGCCCTGCAGCGGGGCGCGCGCTGGGTTGCGCAGCGCCAGCTGGAATTGGCCCGCACTCATCTGGCGCAGCTGCGCCAGGACCGCGGTGCGGCTGCGCTGGTGGCGGGCCTGGCGGCGCGCATCGATGCGTTGCCGGAGGTCGCACCGCTGCCGGTGCCGGCCGCTGAACTGCTGGCTTGGCTGAACGAGCAGGGAGAACAGAATCAGTCGCGCGATCCCGAACGCGAGGCGCAGTGGCTGTTGCAGGCACAGGCGCAGCTGCCCGATGACGAGGCGCTGGCCGAGATGGCCGCCTCGGCGCTGAGCGCCTGTGGTGCACAGACGGAAGCGCGCGCATTGCTGTGGCGCTTCGTGCGCGCGCACACGCAGGATGATGGCCCGGCCGCCTACACGCTGATGCGTTGGCTGGCCGAGCAGGGCGACGACGACGGCCTGCGCCAGCTCGCGGATACCTATCGCGGCAGCGTGCCGGTGTTTGCGCACTGGTGCGAGGTGCAGCGCGCCCGCCGCGTGTCGGACTGGCCGGCGCTGGAGCAGGCCGCGCAGGCGCTGCTGGCGGCCTCGCCGGGCTCGCATGGCGCACGCGGTACGCTGGCGCGGATGTACATGGAAACCGGCCGCTTCAGCGAGGCGCAGGCCTGCTATGCGCAGCTGGTGGAGCTGCTGGAAGAGCCCAACGCCGCGCACTGGGACCACATGAGTGCGGCCAGCGCGGCACGCGACTGGGACGCGGTGCGTCGCTCGGCGGCGGCGATCGGCATGGAGCTGTCCAGCCAGGACGGCGTGGTCGAGGAGCCGTGGGGCTGGGTGATCATCCGCAGCGAAGAGAACGGCGAGCCGATGGAGTACTACGCGCGCCGCAGTGGCCCGGTCACCGCACGTATCGTCGAGAACGCACCGGCCAACCGTGCGCAGCAGGTGGGCGACTGGGTGGTGTTCGATGCTGCGCTGGTGCACCCGGCGCCGGAGGAGGAGGAAGCGCGCGAGCATTTCATCCCGACCTATGCGCAGGTGCATGTCCTGGAGCGTGGCGGCTTCGCCCGCAGCTGGCTGATCGACGGTGCGCACCCGGGCGAAGACGCGTGGAATGCATTTGTCGCAGCGGCCGAGGCGCAGGGCTGGCAGGTGTGGTCGCACAGCCGCCCGGACTACACCGTGACCGATCCGGACGAGGAGGAGGGCTCGCTGCCGGGCCTGCTGTTCACCGTCGCCCAGCCGCAGGACCATGCACCGCTGGCGCTGCACCGCTTCCTGCAGCAGGAAACCGCGACGTGGCCGCATCCGCATTGCTGGCTGCGGCTGGCCGAAGCCTGCGACCAGGATCGCCAGCCGCACCTGGACGTGATCGAGCGCTACGGGTTGTAAGCTCGCCGTGCCGCGCGCTCGCCGGGCATGGCCCGGCGCTACCCCACCCGATTCCGGTAGCGCCGGGCCATGCCCGGCGTCGCCCACACAAGGAATGGAATACATGCGAAAGACAGGGATGTTCATGATCGCCGGGCTGCTGCTGGCCCCCGCCGTGCAGGCCGCACCGGCCTGCCAGGAACCAGTGGCTGTGGCCCGTGCCTTCTACGAGGCAACCACCGGCAATGGCGATCTGCTGGAACCGCCGCCGGCGCTGGTCAGCCCGGCTTTCGGCAAGGCCCTGCGTGGCGAGCGCGCTTGCCAGGTGCGTGAGGAAGGCATCTGTACCATCGATTCGGACCCGTGGCTGGATGCGCAGGATGGCGACATCGAGAGTCCGGTGCGCTACATCTGGAAAGAGGCCTCGGCGACGTCCGGCCAGGTAGAGATGCGCTATTCGGTATGGAAGAAGGCCTACGTGACCCGGATGCCGATGGTGCGCCAGGGACAGGGCTGCTGGCAGGTGGATGACATCCTCACCAACAGCGGTCGTTCGGTACGGAAGATCCTGGCCCAGCCGGTGCCTTGACCGTCTGCGGCATCCACGCAGGGTGCGGTCCTGTTGCCGGCCAGCGGCCGGCACTACCAGGGTGGGTGCCGACCGTTGGCCGGCACACCGCTATCGCGAATGCCCGAACACCAGTTCGATCGCGAACTGGCTGCCGAAGAAGGCCAGCAGCAGCAACAGCATCGCTGCCAGCGTCCAGTGCACCGCCTTCATGCCGCGCCAGCCGTAGCGGCGACGGCCGATCAGCAGCACGCCGAACACGATCCACGACAGCACGCTCAGCACGGTCTTGTGCACCAGCTTCTGCGCCAGCAGGTCGTCGACGAACAGCACACCGGTGACCAGGGTCAGGGTCAGCAGCGCGAAGCCGACGGTGATCACCCGGAACAGCAGCGATTCCAGATCGGCCAGCGGCGGCAGGGCGCGCAGCCACGGGCGGAACTCGCGGCGGCGCAGGGCGCGTTCCTGCAGCCACAGCATGATCGCCAGCAGCGCGGCGATGCTCAGCGTGGCGTAGGCCAGCAGCGCCAGCCAGGCGTGGCTGGCCAGGCGCCAGCCCAGCACCTTGCTCGGTTCGTGGCCGTAGCCGTGGTAGGCCAGCAGCAGTACCGCGGCCAGCGGGAACACCACCACGCCCAGTGCCGACATGCGCCCGCGCGCGCCGACCAGCGAGGTCAGCCAGGCCATGCCCAGGCCGACCAGCGACAGTGCGGCGAAGAAGTGCATGTCCGGCCCGCCGTTGGTGCGCATGGCCACCATCACGTGGTAGCCGCCGTGCAGCAGCATCGCCGGCAGGGCGGGCCACAGCCAGGCGGGGGAGCCGGTGCTTTCATCGCGGCCAAGCGCACGCACCAGCAGGGCGCTGGCGGCCAGGTAGAGCAGGGCGGCGATGAGAACGATTAACATCGTTGCAGTTTCGCATACCCCCGTGATGCTGGCGACGGCCCCGTGGTCGCAGTCCGGGGAGGGGAGCTGACCCGTTATACTGTCTGCCTTATTGTCCCCCGCTTTCAGACAGGTTGCGCCGCATGTTCGAGTCCCTGACCCAGCGCCTTTCCGGCACCATCGAGCGCCTGCGTGGCCGCGGCCGCCTGACCGAGGAGAACATCCGCGAGGCGACCCGCGAGGTCCGCATCGCGCTGCTCGAAGCCGACGTTGCGCTGCCGGTGGTGCAGGCCCTGATCGAGCGCATCAAGGTGCGCGCGGTCGGCCAGGAAGTGCTGAAGTCGCTGACCCCGGGCCAGGCCCTGATCAAGGTCGTGCGCGACGAGCTGACCGCGGTGATGGGCGCCGAAGCCAGCGACCTGAACCTCAATGTGCCCGCTCCGGCCATCATCCTGATGGCGGGCCTGCAGGGCGCCGGCAAGACCACTACCGTGGGCAAGCTGGCCAAGCACCTGAAGGAAAAGCGCAAGAAGAAGGTGATGGTGGTCTCGGCCGACGTCTACCGTCCGGCCGCGATCGAACAGCTGAAGACCCTGGCCGAGCAGGTCGGCGTGCTGTTCTTCCCGTCCAGCGCCGACCAGAAACCGGAAGCCATCGTCCGCGCCGCCATCGACGATGCGCGCAAGTCGTTCGTCGACGTGCTGCTGGTCGATACCGCCGGCCGCCTGGCCATCGACGAAGCGATGATGGCCGAGATCAAGGCCCTGCACGCGGCGGTCAACCCGGCCGAAACGCTGTTCGTGGTCGATGCCATGACCGGTCAGGACGCGGCCAACACCGCCAAGGCCTTCGGCGATGCGCTGCCGCTGACCGGTGTGGTGCTGACCAAGACCGACGGTGACGCGCGTGGCGGTGCCGCGCTGAGCGTGCGCTACATCACCGGCAAGCCGATCAAGTTCGTCGGTGTCAGCGAAAAGCCAGAAGGCCTGGACGTGTTCCATCCGGACCGCATCGCCAGCCGCATCCTCGACATGGGCGACGTGTTGTCGCTGGTCGAGCAGGTCGAGCAGCAGGTCGACAAGGACAAGGCCGCCAAGCTGGCCGAGAAGGTCGCCAAAGGCAAGAAGTTCGACCTGAACGACATGCGTGACCAGCTTGAGCAGATGCAGAACATGGGCGGCATCGGCGGCCTGATGGACAAGCTGCCGGGCCTGGGCAACATCCCCGACCACCTGAAGCAGCAGGTCAGCCAGGGCAAGGAAGTGCCGCGCATGATCGCCATCATCAGCTCGATGACCAAGAAGGAGCGGCGCAACCCGAACCTGCTCAATGGCTCGCGCCGCGCGCGCATCGCCAAGGGTTCCGGCGTGACCCCGGCCGACGTCAACAAGCTCATGAAGCAGTACATGCAGATGGAAAAGATGATGAGCAAGATGGCCGGCGGTGGCATGAAGGGCATGATGCGCAGCATGAAGGGCATGATGGGTGCCATGGGCGGCCGCGGCATGCCGTTCCGTTGATGCAGCGACGGGGTCGGCGCGCATCGCGATCCGGCCCCGGTCACAATGACTGGCGTATGCTGGGCGGCGACTTCTCCAACAGGTATGTCGCGTGAACGCATCGCCGATTCTTGAACGCGCCGACACTTTCTGTCGGCGTTTTTCATTGCAGCTTCCGATCCTGCTGGCACCGATGGCCGGTGCCTGCCCGGTGCCGCTGTCGGCCGCGCTGGCCAACGCCGGCAGCATGGGCGCGATGGGTGCGGTGCTGTCGCCGGCCGCCGATATCGGCCGCTGGATGGATGACTTCCGCGCTGCCTCTACCGGCCCGGCGCAGGTGAACCTGTGGCTGCCGGATCCGGCGCCCGTTCGCGATGTCACCGCCGAAGCCACCAGCCGCGCCTTCCTCGCCCAATGGGGGCCGGACGTGCCTGCCAGTGCCGCCGATGCTACCCCGGCTGATTTCGACGAACAGTTTGCTGCCTTGCTGGCCGCGCGCCCGGCCGTGGCCTCGACCATCATGGGCGTGCTGTCGCCGCGCCACGTGCAGCAGTTGAAGGACGCCGGCATCGCTTGGATCGCCTGCGCGACCACGCTGGCCGAAGCGCGCGCGGCGCAGGATGCCGGTGCCGACGCGGTGGTGGCACAGGGCGCCGAAGCCGGTGGCCATCGCGGTGCGTTCGACCCCAGCCTGGCCGAGCGCCAGCTGGTGGGCCTGTTCGCGCTGCTGCCGCGCCTGGCCGACCACCTGCAGATTCCAGTGATCGCCGCCGGTGGCATCGCCGATGGTCGTGGCATTGCCGCTGCGCTCACGCTGGGCGCCAGCGCGGTGCAGATCGGCACTGCATTCCTGCGCACGCCCGAAGCGGCGATCGCCTCTGCGTGGGCCGATGGACTGGCGGCCAGCGAACCGGAAGACACCTGGCCGACCCGTGCTTTCAGTGGCCGCCTGGGTCGCGGCCTTGCCACGTCCTATGTACGCGCCGCAGCCGCCGAAGGTGCGCCGGCGCCGCGCCCGTACCCAGTGCAGCGCGGCCTGACCGCACCGATGCGCAAGCAGGCAGCGCAGGAAAACCGGTTGGCCGCAATGCAGGCCTGGGCCGGGCAATCGGCATGGATGGCGCCGGCACGACCGGCCGCCGATGTGCTGCACGACATGTGGAGCCAGGCGCAGGCATTGCTGAAATGACGGTGACCTGCAACGGCCGGCCAGCACAGGTTGAGGATCTGCTGCCGGCGCTGGTCAACTACGGCCACTTCACCTCGCTGCAGGTGCGGGGAGGGGCGGTGCAGGGACCGGACCTGCATCTGGCGCGGCTGTCGCACGCAACGCGTCAACTGTTCGGCAGCGAGTTGGATACGGAGCAGGTGCAGGGCTGGATGGCGCAGGCCCTGCAGCTGGCCGGGCTGGCTGATGCCTCGCTGCGGGTGACCGTGTACTCGCGCCATTTCGATTTCCGCAATCCGCTGGCGGTGGTACCGGTGGACGTACTGGTGGCGGTGTCCTCGCCGGTGACGCTGGCCGTACCCAAGCGTGTGCGCAGCGTGACCTGGCAGCGCGAACTGCCGCAGATCAAGCATGTGGGCACCTTCGGCCTGTTCGCCGAGCGCCGCGCGGCGATGGCTGACGGCTTCGACGATGTGCTGTTCGTGACCGCCGATGGCGCAGTGAGTGAAGGCAGCACCTGGAACCTGGCCGTGCACGACGGTGAACGACTGGTCTGGCCGCAGGCGCCGGCGCTGCGTGGTACCGCCGAGGCCTTGCTGAGGCAGCACTGGCCAGGCCCGCAGGTCACGCGACCGCTGGCATTGGCTGAACTGGGGGGTGTGAGGGCGGCCTTTGCCTGCAACGCCAGCGGCCTGTGGGCGCTGGACGCCATCGACGGGCATGCCCTGCCGGGTTCGCAGGCGCTGGCGGAACAGGGCAGGGCGGTGCTGGCGGCGGTGCCCTGGCGGGGATTGGGGTCAGATCCCTCTTGCCCTGAAAAAGGGATCTGACCCCGGTTGGCCAACCCTGGGGTTGGCTCCGGCCGACACTGCCGCTATAATCGCCGGCTTACCGCGCCATCCTGGCGACTGGGCAATAGGAAAAAAAGACCATGGTCAAGATTCGACTGACCCGCGGCGGCGCCAAGAAGCGTCCGTTCTACCACATCATCGTGACCGACGTTCGCAGCGCCCGTGATGGCCGCAACATCGAGCGCGTCGGCTTCTACAACCCGGTTGCACAGGGTGGCGAGAAGCGCATCGAGCTGGATCTGGCCCGTGTTGACCATTGGGTCAAGAACGGCGCCCAGCCGACTGAAAAGGTCCGCAACCTGATCAAGGAAGCGACCAAGTCCCAGGCCGCTGCGGCCTGATCCCGAAGGGCCGCGCCTGGCGCGGCCCGTCTGGTTGAACGCAGATGAAAGATAACGAGCGCCGCATCCTGCTGGGCAGGATTGTCGGCGCTTTTGGTGTGCGCGGCGAAATAAAGCTCGAGTCCTGGACCGAGCCGCGTTCCGCTATTTTCCGTTACCAGCCGTGGATCCTGCGCAGTCCCAACGGGCAGGAATCCACGCTTGAAGGCGCCCGTGGCCGCGACAGCGGCAAGCATCTGGTGGCCCGTTTTCCGGGCATCGAAGATCGCGATACGGTCGAGGCGATGCATGGCACCGAGGTCTACGTGGCCCGCAGTGCACTGCCACCGCCGAATGCCGATGAGTATTACTGGGTCGACCTTGAAGGCCTGGATGTGAAGACCACCGAGGGCGTTGCCCTGGGCCAGGTCTCGCACCTGTTCAGCACCGGCGCCAACGATGTGGTGGTCGTGCGCGGCGATCGTGAGCGGATGATTCCGTTCGTGTTGCCGGAGTTCGTCAAGTCGGTCGACTTCGAGGCCAACCTGGTCGTGGTCGACTGGGACCCCGAGTTCTGAGTGTGAGCATGCGTTTCGACGTCATCACCCTGTTCCCCGAGTTCCTCGCCCAGTCCGCCGGACTGGGCGTGGTCGGGCGTGCGCGGGAGAAGGGCCTGTTCAGCCTGCACGGCTGGAACCCCCGTGATTACGCCGAAGGCAACTACCGCCGTGTGGACGACCGTCCGTTCGGCGGTGGCCCGGGCATGGTGATGCTGATCGAGCCGCTGCAGGCCTGCCTGCAGGCGATCCGCGATGCTGATCCGACCCCGGCGCGGGTGATCCATCTCAGCCCGCAGGGGGCGCCGTTGACCCAGGCCAAAGTGCGGGAACTGGCGGCGTTGCCGCGCATGGTCCTGCTCTGCGGCCGCTACGAGGGCATCGACGAGCGCTTCCTGGAAGCCAATGTCGACGAGGAGATTTCCCTTGGCGATTACGTGCTGTCCGGCGGTGAGCTGGGCGCGGCGGTGATCATCGACGCCGTGGCCCGTCTGCAGGACGGTGCCCTGAACGATGCTGAATCGGCCGCCCAGGACAGCTTCGAAGGTGACCTGGGCCTGCTCGACTGCCCGCATTACAGCCAGCCGGCCCAGCATCCGCTGGGTGACGTGCCGGAGGTGCTGCGCTCGGGCAACCATGCGGCCATCGCCGCCTGGCGCCGCCAGCAGTCGCTGGTCCGGACCGCGCAGCGGCGCCCGGACCTGCTGGATGAACAGGCACTGGGCAAGGCCGACCGAAAACTGCTCGACCAGGCCCGCCAGGCCCAGAAACAGAAGGCCAGCCCCTAGCGCAGGGCTGGCTTTTTCGGCTATCATGGCCAATTACCGCCAGCTTCGGCCGGCGCGCGCAGTACCCACAACAAACGTGCAGCACAGTCCAGTGACTGCATCAGCCTACGTTGTCGAAACGACACGCCCACCCGAACAAGAATCGGTGTAACCCATGAGCAAGCTGAACAAGTCCATCGTCGCGGAATTCGAATCCGCCCAGATCACCCGCGAACTGCCGAAGTTCAGCCAGGGCGACACCGTTGTCGTCAACGTGAAGGTGAAGGAAGGTGCCCGCGAGCGCGTGCAGGCCTATGAAGGCGTTGTGATCGCGACCAAGAACGGCGGCCTGAACTCCTCGTTCACCGTCCGCAAGATCTCGCACGGCTACGGCGTCGAGCGCGTCTTCCAGACCCACAGCGCCATCATCGACTCGGTCGAAGTGAAGCGTCGTGGTAAGGTCCGCGCCGGCAAGCTGTACTACCTGCGTGGCCTGGAAGGCAAGGCTGCCCGCATCAAGGAAGACCTGGCTGCCGCTGCTGCCGCCAAGGCTGCCCGTCTGGCCGAAAAGGCCTGATAAACAACTTCGGTTGTTGCCGCGACGGCCACCTTCGGGTGGCCGTTTGCGTTTCCGGCATCGCATCGGCCACGATCAGGCGATGAACGAGATCAATCCACGCTATCCCGCCGTGATCCAGTCGGCGTTGCGCTTCCTTGACGGCAAGGGGCTGGCGCGCGTGCAGTCGGCACCGTTGCTGCACCGGTTGTTGTGGCGCATGGGCATCGCACTGCCGCCGCCGATCCTGGCCGGCTTCGCCACCAACGCGCTGGTGCAGGGCCTGCTGTTCGGGCTGTTCTGGACCGGACTGATGTGGCTGATGTTGTGGCAGGGCAGCGAGCGCCCGCTGGTGCTGCTGTTGTTGGCCGGTCTGTTGGCCGGTGCCCTGTTCGGTATCGTGATGGCGGCCCTGATGCGCTCGCTGCGGCGTCACCGCAAGCTACCGGACTGGCGGCAGTTCCTGGCCCGTCAGGCGGACTGAGCCGATGGCGCACCGCGCCGTGACCGGCAGGCGCGCGTCGCGCTAGGCTGCCGTTTCATCCTGATGGACGTGCCGTGCGATGCCTGCCAAGCGAACCGCGCCCTCCGCCCCGCCCAGGCTGCTGTCCGGTGGTAACCCGCAGATCGCCAAGGGCGAGGGCGACGCCACGGTGCAGGCCTATATTGCGGCGATGCCGGACTGGAAACGACCGCTCGGCGCGCGGTTGGATGCGCTGATCGAGCAGGCCGTGCCCGGTGTGCACAAGGCGGTGAAGTGGAATTCGCCGATGTATGCGGTTGCCAAGGGCGAGGGCTGGTTCCTCAGCTTCCATTGCTTCACCCGCTACATCAAGGTGGCATTCTTCCGGGGTGCCGCACTGAAGCCGATACCGCCCGAGCCGTCCAGGAGCGCAGACACGCGCTACCTGCACATTGCACAGGACGGCGTGCTGGATGAAGCCCGGTTCCTTGACTGGGTGCGCCAAGCCGCGGCATTGCCCGGCGAGCGCATGTAAACCCACCGTTCCGATCTACTTGCCGACGAGAACCGCTGATGGCCACGCACGCGCCGAATCCTGCCGATGCCGGACCCCCGGCTGCCGAACTGATCGATGCACGCATCGCCGAGCTGGGCGACTGGCGTGGTGAAACGCTGGCGCGCGTGCGCGCGTTGATCCATGAAGCGCTGCCCGACGTGCAGGAAACCTGGAAATGGCGCGGCACGCCGGTGTGGGAGCACAACGGCATTCTGTGCACTGGCGAAACCTACAAGCAGGCGGTGAAGCTGACCTTCGCCCATGGTGCGGCGCTGGCCGACCCGAAAGGCCTGTTCAATGCCAGCCTGGACGGCAACACGCGACGTGCGATCGACATCCATGAAGGTGCGATGCCCGATGCCGCGGCATTGAAGGCGCTGCTGCGCGAAGCGGCTAAGTTCAACGCTGCGAAAAAGAAGCGGTAGAGCCGGGCGCTGGCCGGCTGTTGCGCGAAAGAAGAAGTGGTAGAGCCGGCCGCTGGCCGGCTGTTGCGCGATGCGTCCGGAGAGGCATGAAGCTGCCGGCCAGCGGCCGGCACTACCGTGCATTGAACGATCCATGAGGTTGCCGGCCAGCGGCCGGCACTACCGCAGCGGCGCGGCATCCGGGTCGGCCACCGGTGAGGGTGGGCAGGCCGGAATCTCCGACGGCGTGGCCAGTTCTTCGGCATGCGACGGCTTGCCGATCATCGTGGCCTTGCGCCAGCCACCCCAGCGGTAATACGCCAGCGACAGCAGCATCGACACCAGCGAGCTGACCGGGAAGCTCCACCAGATCGCATCGGCGCCCCAGTACGGCTGCAGCAGCTCGGCGAACGGTACGCGCACGCCCCACAGCGAACCGGCCAGGATCAGCAGCGGCGGAATCACCGCGCCGGTGGAGCGCACCACGCCAGAGATCACGAAGCTGACGCCGAAGAACAGGAACGAACCGATCACCACATGGTTGAGGTGGCGGGCGATGTCCAGCGCCTCGCTGGCCGGCGGCAGGAACAGCGCCAGCAGTTGCCGATCGAACAGCACCAGCGGCAGGATCAGCGCGCCGGTCAGCAGGAAGTTGAACAGCACGCCCTGCCGCGCGGTGCCGCGCACGCGGTCCCAGCGCTGCGCGCCGACGTTCTGCGCGGCCATCGTCGAGCACGCCGCACCGATCGCCATCGCCGGCATCTGCAGGTAGTTCCACAATTGCAGCGCGGCGCCGTAACCGGCGCCGGTGTCGGTGCCGTACTGGTTGACCATGGTCATCAGCAGGATCACCGACAGCGAGATCAGCACCATCTGCAGGCCCATCGGCACGCCCTTGATCACCAGCGCCTTGAGGATGGTCAGGTCGAGCTTGAGCAGGCGCATGTCGGCGCGGCCCAGCCACAGCGTGTGGCGCTGGTGCCGCATGTACAGCAGCAGGCCGGCCAGCGACAGCGTCTGCGCGACCAGCGTGGCCCAGGCCGAGCCGGCGATGCCCAGCGCAGGGAAAGGCCCCATGCCGAAGATCAGCACCGGGTTCAGCACGATGTCCAGCGCCACCGACACCATCAGGAAACGGAACGGCGTGCGTGAATCACCGGCACCGCGCAGCGCAGCGGTGAGGAAGGCGAACGCGTACAGCGTCGGCATCGCCAGGAAGATGATCTGCAGGTAGGCCTCGGCCAGCGGCAGCGAGGCGGCCGGCGTGCCCATTGCTGCCAGCAGTGGATGCGCCATGAACCAGCCGGCGATGGCGATGATCACCGACAGGCCGATGAAGAAGGTGGCACTGGTGCCGACCACGCGCCGCGCCTGCGCGATGTCGCGCGCGCCGATGGCCTGGCCGATCAGGATGGTCGAGGCCATGCCGAAGCCGAATACCGAGCCGATCAGGAAGAACATGATGTTGTTGGCGTTCGCGGTGGCGGTCAGTGCCGCCTCGCCGAGGAAGCGCCCCACCCATACCGCATTCACCGAACCGTTCAGCGACTGCGCGATGTTGCCGGCCAGGATCGGCAGGGAGAACAGCAGGAGATTGCGGCCGATCGGGCCGGAGGTCAGGTCAAGCGGCGCTTTGGCCATGGAGTGGTGATCGAATCCCGGGAGGCGCACACTAGCACCAAGCCGGTTTGCGGGATGTGGCAATGCATCAACGACTGCGGGTGAAGCGGAGCATGGCGCTGGCCTTGATCGGCGTTGTACTGGCCGCATGTTCGACAGGTGACCGGCTGGGCGATACCCAGGTGCGGCCGACCGACCGACCCGAGTGCCTGGTCGGCAGTCAGCGCCAGGACCTGTCCGCTGGTGTACCCACGTTGATCGGGGGCAGCGGCTGCCGCACCGACCCCGACCATCCGCGTCCTCTGAACAAGCCACCGGAGTAGTCCGTACCGATGCCTGAGCTTTCCCCGTTGTCGCCCAGTGTCCGCCTGGACATCTGGTTGTGGGCGGCCCGTTTCTTCAAGACCCGCAGCCTGGCCAAGCAGGCCATCGAGACCGGCAAGGTCAGCGTGGCCGGGCAGCGCCCGAAGTCCTCGCGCGCGGTGCGCGTGGGTGAGCAGCTGCAGGTCGACCGCGGCGAGGAGCATTTCGAGATCCAGGTGCTGGGCCTGAGCGACCAGCGCGGGCCGGCGCCAACGGCACAGCAGCTGTATGCCGAGAGCGAGGCTTCGAAGGCGCGCCGTGCCGAACAGCGTGCACTGCGCATTGCGGCACGCGATGGTTTCCAGCCGCCGGAACACAAGCCGGACAAGCGCGCGCGGCGTTTGATCCGGGCGTTGGGTGACATCGACGCGCTCTAGCGAAATCCTGATTCCAACGGATTGTTCCTATCGCGGTGCGAAACAAGGCGCCGGTCATGGTGCGTTCGGATTGCGCTGGGCAGGCTGGTTTTTCACCTATTGGAGGCCTGCCCATGCGTCGTCTGCTGTTATGCCTGTCCCTGCTTGCTGCTGCGCCACTGCACGCTGGCGACATCACCTTCTGGGACGTTCCGCAACGCGGTGGCAACAGCATGAACATGTCGCCTCCGGACCGGAAATACTTCGAGGCGCTGCGTGCGACGGGTGCGACCTGGGTGCGGCTGGTGCCGGACAAGTGGAAGGGGCTGGGCGGTCGTGACTTCCTGATCGGCAACGCCGATGACTATCGCGGACTGGTTCCGGCTGACCTGGCCACGCTGCGGCGGGTGCTGGATGACGCCGATGCGGCCGGGCTGAAAGTGGTGCTGACGCCGCTGTCGCTGCCGTTGCTGCGCTGGAAGCAGCACAACGGCGATGTGGTCGACCAGCGCCTGTGGCAGTCCTTCGACAACCATGTGCCGGCCCGTCGCTTCTGGCTTGACCTGGCCACGGCGCTGAAGGGTCATCCTGCCTTGGCCGCCTACAACCTCATCAATGAGCCGGTGCCCGAGTACGGTGCAGGCCTGGCCGAGCATGCGTCCACCGAGGCGATGCAGCAGTGGTATGCCGGTGTGCAGGACGGACCACGCGATCTGCGCCGCTTCTACTCGGAGCTGATCGCCCGCATCCGCGAGGTCGACACCGCGATGCCGCTGATGCTGGATGCGGGCTGGTATGCCGCCGCCGACGGTTTCAACTACTGGCCGGCACCGTTGGCGGATTCGAAGCTGCTGTACAGCGTGCACATGTACGAGCCGTACGCGGCAACCAGTGCGCCGAACCAGACGCGCGCCAAACCCTGGCGCTATCCGGCGCAGGTGCCGTTCGGTACAGGCAGCGAGCGTTGGGATGCGGCGCGTGTACGCCGTTACCTGCAGCAGCCGATAACGTGGGCCGCCTCGCATGGCGTCGATGCCAACCGCATGGTGGTGGCCGAATTCGGCTGCATGCGGCGGTGGGCGGACTGCGGCCGCTACCTGCAGGATGTGCTGCAGGTGCTGGAACAGGAAAGGGTGCACTGGGCCTTCTACGCCTTCCGCGAGGATGGCTGGGACGGCATGGACTACGAACTGGGCGACAAGCCGCTGCCGTGGTCGTACTGGCAGGCGCAGGAAAAGGGCGTCCATGTCGAGCCGCCGCGCTCGATGCAGGCGCCCTTGTTCGCGCCGATCCTGCAGCGTTTGAAGGCGGGCAACCGGTGAGCCGCCGGGCATGGCCCGGCGCTACCCATGGAGATGCCGGTAGCGCCGGCCCATGTCCGGCCAGGCTTTCCCTCAGCGCTTGCCGCCGAGCAGATTGCCGCCCAGCTTGAGCAGATCGCCCACGCCCAGCTGACCATCACCGTCCTGGTCCAGCAGGCTGCCGAGCAGGCCGCCGGCCAGACCACCCTGCTGCTGCACCTGCTGCTTTTCCTGGCCGAGGGCCTGGCTGAGCGAGCCGGCATCGGCCTGGCCGCCACCGAGGCGCTGTGCGAGGAAGGCCATCACGATCGGCGCGAGGATCTGCAGCAACTGGCTGGTGCGGCCACTGTCGAGCTGGGTGGCCTGGGCCAGGCCGGTTTCCACCTTCTGCTGGCTGCCGCCGAAGATGTGGCCGAGGATGCCGGCGCCATCGCTGGCCGCGCCACCGCCGCCACCGCCCAGCACCGAACCGAGCACGCTGCCCAGGTCCAGGCCGCTGTGGTTGTTCTGCAATGCGCCGAGCAGCGCCTGTGCGCCCTGTGGCTGCGAGGCGTTGTTGCCCAGCGCGCCCATCAGCACCGGCAGCGCGGCACTGATCGCGCCGGAAGCCTGGGTATCGCTGATGCCAAGCTGCTGCGACACCTGTTGCAGCGGGGCGCCCTGCAACTTGGTCAGAAGTTCGTCGGTCAGGCTCATCTGCGGAATCCTTGATTGGGGTTGGGCGTGCAGAAGGTACGACGCGGACCGTTAAAACGGCGACGCCGCCTCACGGGGAGGCGGCGTGCCGTACACGGGGCAGGGCGATCAGAGCTCGATGTCTTCGGCGCCCGGGGTGGCGGTGGGGAAGTCCGCTTCCGGCTGCGCCGGCTTGAACGGATCCGACGGCTGGCTGGCCAGCGCCTTCAGGGCCGCGGCAACACCGGCACCGTAGGCCGGGTCGGCCTTGCTGCAGTTGTCGATGTGGCGCTGCTTGATGAAGTCCGGCGCATCGCCCAGGGCACGGGCGGTGTTGGCGAACAGGCGGTCCTTCTGTGCCTGGTTGTAGCTGCGGAACAGCGCACCGGGCTGGCTGAAATAGTCGGCGTCGTCCTCGCGGAAATTCCAGAAGTCGGCGTCGCCCCGGATCTTCATCGGCGGCTCGCGGTACTGCGGCTGCTCCTGCCACTGGCCGTAGCTGTTCGGCTCGTAGTGCGGCAGGCCGCCGTAGTTGCCGTCCACGCGCATCGCACCATCGCGGTGGTTGCTGTGCACCGGGCAGCGCGCTGCGTTCACCGGAATCTGGTGGTGGTTCACGCCCAGGCGGTAGCGCTGCGCATCGGAATAGGCGAACAGGCGTGCCTGCAGCATCTTGTCTGGCGACGGGCCGATGCCTGGCACCAGGTTGCTCGGTGCGAACGCCGACTGCTCCACGTCCTGGTACCAGTTGACCGGGTTGCGGTTCAGTTCGAACTGGCCCACTTCGATCAGCGGGTAGTCGCTCTTCGGCCACACCTTGGTCAGGTCGAACGGATGCACGCGGTAGGTTTCCGCGTCCAGCTCCGGCATGACCTGGATGAACAGCTTCCACTTCGGGAACTCACCCTTCTCGATCGCGGCGAACAGGTCGCGGCCGTGGCTTTCGCGGTCATGGCCGACCAGGATCTGCGCCTGTGCGTCGGTCAGCGATTCGATGCCCTGCTGGCTGACGAAGTGGAACTTCACCCAGAAGCGTTCGCTGTCGGCATTGGTGAAGCTGTAGGTATGCGAGCCGAAGCCGTGCATGTGGCGGAAGCTGCGCGGGATGCCGCGGTCGCTCATCACCACGGTCACCTGCAGCAGGGCTTCGGGCAGCAGCGTCCAGAAGTCCCAGTTGTTGCGCGCGCTGCGCAGGTTGGTGTGCGGGTCGCGCTTGACCGCCTTGTTGAGGTCGGCGAACTTGCGCGGGTCGCGCAGGAAGAACACCGGGGTGTTGTTGCCGACCAGGTCCCAGTTGCCTTCTTCGGTGTAGAACTTCAGCGCGAAGCCGCGGATGTCGCGCTCGGCGTCGGCGGCGCCACGCTCGCCGGCCACCGTGGTGAAGCGGGCGAACATCTCGGTCTGCTTGCCGACCTTCTCGAACAGCCTGGCGCGGGTGTACTTGCTGATGTCGTGGGTGACGGTGAAGGTGCCGAACGCGCCCGAGCCCTTGGCATGCATGCGGCGCTCGGGAATGATCTCGCGGTTGAGGTTGGCCAGCTTTTCCAGCAGCCAGACGTCTTCCATCAGCAGCGGGCCACGCGGGCCGGCGGTCTTGCTGTTCTGGTTGTCCACCACCGGTGCGCCGAAGGCCGTGGTCATCGGCGTGACCGGGTCATCGCCGTGCTTCTGCTTGGGCGTGGTGCTCAGCTCGCGCTGCTGCTCGGCGCCCTGCTCCGGCGACGGGGCGGTGTGATACGGGCACTTGGCGTTGTTGTTGTCGGACTGGCTCATCGGCTGGCTCCTGGTGGCGGTGAAGACGTGGGAGAAACATCTTCACTCGACTTTAGCTATGGCCAGATGAAATGAATAATCGAATGATTCATTCAGGTTGATAGATTCTGTCAATTGAAACGCAGAATCGGATTTGCACAGTCTTTCAACAGGCCTCCCGCAAGGCGGCGGGAGGCCATGGGCGCGCGCTGCGGTTACAGCAGCGCCTTCAACCGGTACAACGCTTCCAGCGCCTGCTTCGGGGTCAGTTCGTCGGGGTCGATCGCGGCCAGTGCGTCCTGCGCCTTGCTCGACGGTGCCGCGAACAGGCCGAACTGCTGCGGTGCATCCAACGCCTGCGGCGCCAACTCGGCGGCATGGCTTTCACCACCGCGCTGTTCCAGCTCGGCCAGGCGCCTGCGCGCCTGCGCCACGGTGGCGCGCGGCAGGCCGGCCAGGGCGGCCACCTGCAGGCCGAAGCTGCGGTTGGCCGGGCCATCCTTCACTGCATGCATGAACACCAGTGCTTCGCCGTGCTCGACGGCGTCCAGATGCACGTTGGCGATGCCGCTGCGGCCGCCCTCGTGCTGCTCGTCGGCCAGCGCGGTCAGTTCGAAGTAGTGGGTGGCAAACAGCGTGTAGCAGCGGTTCTCGTATGCAAGGTGGCGGGCCACCGCATCGGCCAGCGCCAGGCCGTCGTAGGTGGACGTGCCGCGGCCGATCTCATCCATCAATACCAGCGAGTGCGCGGTGGCGTGATGCAGGATGTAGCTGGTCTCGGCCATCTCGACCATGAAGGTGGACTGCCCACGGGCCAGATCATCACCGGCGCCGATGCGGGTCAGGATGCGGTCGATCGGTCCGATCAGCGCACGGCTGGCCGGCACGAAGCTGCCGATGTGGGCCAGCAGCACGATCAGCGCGTTCTGCCGCATGTAGGTTGATTTACCGCCCATGTTGGGGCCGGTGATGACCAGCATGCGACGGTCCGGATGCAGGTCCAGGTCGTTCGGCTCGAACGGCTGGTCGCGCACCGCTTCCACTACCGGATGGCGGCCGCGTTCGATCTTCAGGCACGGCTCGGCCTGCAGTTCCGGGCGCGCCCAGTCCAGCGCCTGCGCGCGTTCGGCGAAGGCGGCCAGCACGTCCAGTTCACTCAGCGCGGCAGCGCATTGCTTGAGCGGTTCCAGCTGTGTGCCGAGGGTATCCAGCAACTGCTCGTACAGGTACTTCTCTCGCGACAGCGAGCGGTCGCGCGCGGACAGCACCTTGTCCTCGAACGCCTTCAGTTCTTCGGTGATGTAGCGCTCGGCGTTGGTCAGCGTCTGCCGGCGGGTGTAATGCACCGGCGCGCGCTCGGACTGGCCCTTGCTGATTTCGATGTAGTAGCCGTGCACGCGGTTGTAGCCGACCTTCAGCGTGGCGATGCCGCTGCTCTCGCGCTCGCGCTGTTCCAGATCGACCAGGAACTGGTCGGCGTGGGTCGACAGCCGCCGCAGTTCATCCAGCTCGGCATCGAAACCGTCGGCCAGTACGCCGCCATCGCTGAGCTTGAGCGGTGGCATTTCGGCGATGGCGCTGGCCAGCAGATGCGCGCATTCGTCGTGCTCGCCAAGTGCGGCATGCAGGGTCTGCAGGCGCGGCGAATCCAGCGGTGCCAGCACCTCGCGCACGGCCGGCAGCAGGCCCAGGCCATCGCGCAGGGTGGAGAAATCGCGCGGTCGTGCCGAGCGCAGCGCGACGCGGGTGAGGATGCGTTCAAGATCGCCAAGGCGACGGAACTGCTCGCGGATGTCGGCGTCGCTGCCGCGATCGATCAGCGTTTCCACCGCGTGGTGGCGCTGCACCAGGACTTCGCGCAGGCGCAGCGGGCGATGCAGCCAGCGGCGCAGCAGGCGGCCGCCCATCGGCGTTACCGTACTGTCGAGCACACCGAGCAGGGTGTTGCGGGTATCACCGTCGACACGTGTATCCAGTTCCAGGTGGCGACGCGTTGCCGCGTTCATCGCGATCGCTTCGCCGGCGGTTTCCATCGAGATGGAGGTGAGGTGCGGCAGGCGCTGCTTCTGGGTTTCTTCCACATAGCCCAGCAGGGCGCCGGCAGCAGCGGTGGCACGTGGCTTGTCATCGATGCCGAAACCGCTGAGATCGTGCAGCTTGAAGAAGTTCAGCAGCTGGCGACGACCACTGTCGGCGTCGAACAGCCACGGCGCGCGGCGGCGCACGCCACTGCGCTGGCGCAGGAACTCGGGCCAGTTCTCCTCATCGGGCACCAGCAGCTCGGCCGGCTCCAGGCGTGCCAGTTCGGCCTCCAGCGCATCATCGGTATCCACTTCGTTGACCAGGAAGCGTCCGCCGGCCAGGTCGGCCCAGGCCAGGCCGTAGCCCTGCTTGCTGCGCGACAGCGTCATCAGCAGGGTGTCGCGGCGTTCGTCCAGCAGCGCCTCGTCGGTGACGGTGCCGGGGGTGACGATGCGCACCACCTTGCGTTCGACCAGGCCCTTGGCCAGCGCCGGATCGCCGATCTGTTCGCAGATCGCCACCGATTCACCCAGAGCCACCAGGCGGGCCAGGTAGCCCTCGTAAGCATGCACCGGCACGCCGGCCATCGGGATCGGCGCGCCGCCGGAGCTGCCGCGCTGGGTCAGGGTGATGTCGAGCAGGCGCGCGGCCTTGCGCGCGTCGTCGTAGAACAGCTCGTAGAAGTCGCCCATGCGGAAGAACAGCAGCAGGTCCGGGTACTCGGACTTGGCTGCGAAGAACTGCTTCATCAGCGGGGTGTGTTCGGCGGACTTTTCTTTTGACATGGGGCTCGTGAATCCGGGGCGTCCGGCCGCGCCGGAGGGCGGCGGCAGCGGAGCTGGTACAGGGCCGTCCATGGTAACGGGTGGAACGGGTCGCGCGTCGGCTGCCTGCTGTCGCAGCCGAAGGTTGGGGCTATCAAGCCCGGCAGCGGGGGTGTAGCCTCCGGTCTGCGGCCAGGCTGGCGGCACGACAATCAAGGAGCGAGCGATGACGCAACATTCTGCGCCCCATGAAGGCCCGCAGGCCAAGGCCGCCGTTGAAGCACCGCCATCGCTCTACATCGTCGCGCTCTACCAGATTGTGGGTGGCGCCTTGGCCCTCTACGGCATGCTTGAAGTCTATGGGCCGAAAGTGCCGGAGTACCAATTGCTGGCGCGGATGAGCCTCTACCACTCCTTGCCTTATGCTGCGCTGGTCACTGCCGGTGTGCTCAACGGACTGGCGGGCATCGTGATCGGGGTGGGCATATTCGCGCGCTGGGGATGGGTTCGCCCACTGTTCGTCATCATGTTCCTGGAGACCATGGTGCTGAAGCTGGTCGATATGAAAAGCGCTGGCCCATTCGAGTTTCTTACGCTTGGCGCGATCTTCTGCGTGTCGTTGTACTGCGCGTTCCTGTTGTACCGTGAGCCGGCAAGCCGCTACTTCGCCAGCCGGGCACGCTGAGTCGATCGGATGCCTGGGCATGCGCAGGATGGAGTTCGATACCGTCAATCCGGTACGAGTGTGATGTTCGGATGGCTGTTGAATATCTGCATGACGATCTCGAAGTAGGTCTGGCCCTCGCCCCGTTGCAGCGCCTGCAGTTGGCGGGCAATGGCTTGCGTATTGAAGCGCCCTGGTGCGTCGAGCTTGGCCTGCAGCCAGCGGCCGGTGGCATCCGCGCCCAGGGCCGTTCGGCTGTGCGCGATGTCGCGCCAGATGACCCTGGCCTGGCCATGCCCGGCCAGCGCGCCATAGCCACCATGCAACAGGTCGTCCAGCGCATCCAGGCTCGGTCCAAGTTGCCAGTGCTCGCTGGCCATGAATACGCGGTTGATCTCCGCATACAGGCTGGCGATATCGTTTATGGAGGCGCCTTCGATGTGCAGCACAAGGGTCATGTGTGGTCTGTAGCCCGTCTGGAACGGTTCTGTCCGCTACAGATAACCTCTGGAGATTATGCAGCAGCGTGAGCGGGGCCTTGGCGCGGAGCCGGTCTGGTTTCAGTCGATCGTTGCGTTGTGATGAATCGTTGAAAATTATTTTTCGGTTAATCGCAACTGCATTTTTATGCTTGCGCTCACAGTTTAAATGCTTTGGATCGATTCAGTAATATCGACCCATAAAGTTTCCCTTGCCTGAGCCGCAACCGATCGTACGGTCATGATCAAGGGAATTGAGATGCTCGCCTTACGAAACCTCCGTGTGGGTTCCCGGCTGGGTGCCGGTTTCGGTCTGCTGTTGCTGTTCATCGTGGCCATCGTCGGCCTGGCGCTGTACGGAAATCACCTGAAGTCCGCCCAGTTCGAGAAAGTGGTGGACGTCAACATGGTGAAGATGCGGCTGTTGAACGACATGCTGGATACCAACAACGCGGTGTTGATGCACCGCCGGCTGATGGTGATCAAGCGCGGCGAGGATTTCGACAAGGATTATCAGAAGGCGCAGGAGCTGTCGCAGACCTACGACGGCATCTGGGCCAAATACATCAAGATTCCGCGTGATGCCACCGGCGATACCCTGGTTGCGAAAATCGACGCGGCACGCAAGGCCACCGATACGTCGACCCAGCATCTACACGATCGGATGAAGGCCGGTGATTTCGACGGCGCGGCCAAGGAGCTGCTGGCCGAGCATGGCTTGGCCACCGCCTGGAACGAATCCATCTCGGCCCTGCTTCGGCATCAGGAAATGCTGACCGAACGGAGTCGTGAGGAATATCGGTCGACCGAAGCCTGGACTGGCACCTTGTCGATTGTGTTCGGCGTACTGAGCCTGCTGCTCGGTTCGTTGGCCGCCTGGGCCATCACCCGCAGCCTGACCCGCCCGCTGGAAGGCGCGGTGAAACTGGCCGACGGCATCGCCAACGGGCGGCTGGACAGCAGCATCGACGCCTCGGGCAACGATGAGGTGACGCAGCTGCTCAGGTCGATGCAGCGCATGCAGGCACAGCTGCAGGCGGTGATGGCGGCGCAGGGTGAGCTGGCGCGCCAGCACGATGCGGGCAGCCTCAGCTACCGCATGGACGAGAGCGCGTTCCCCGGCGACTACGGGCGCATGGTGCATGAGACCAATGCGCTGGTTGGATCGCACGTGCAGGTGCAGAACCGGCTGATCGAGGTGATGAAGCACTACGCACGCGGCGATCTGTCGGTGGACATGGACCCGCTGCCCGGCGAGAAGGCGGCGATCACCCAGGCGATGGACGAAACCAAGTCCAGCTTGTCGGCGATCAACAGCGAGATCCGCCGCTTGGCAACCGCCGCTGCCGCAGGCGACTTCAGCCTGCGCGGCGACGAAGATCGCTTCGCCTATGATTTCCGCGACATGGTGGCCGGGCTCAATCGCCTGATGCAGACCACTGACGAGAACCTGGTGCAGGTCTCGACCCTGCTGCAGGCCATCTCGCGCGGCGACCTGACCGTGCGTATGCAGGGTGACTTCCATGGCGTGTTCGCGCGCATGCGTGATGACTGCAATGCCACCGTCGATCAGCTCAAGCAGATTGTCGGCCGCATCCAGTCCAGCGCGTCCAGCATCAACCTGGCGGCAGGCGAGATCGCCTCGGGAAACACCGATCTGTCGCGGCGCACCGAGCAGCAGGCGGCGAACCTGGAAGAGACGGCGGCATCGATGGAGGAGCTGACCTCCACCGTGAAGCAGAACGCCGAGCATGCCCGCCAGGCCAACCAGCTCGCGATTGGTGCGCACGGTGTCGCCTCGCAGGGCGGCGAGGTGGTCGGCCAGGTGGTCACCACGATGTCGGCCATCGAAGCCTCGTCGAAGAAGATCGCCGAGATCATCAGCGTCATCGACGGCATCGCGTTCCAGACCAACATCCTGGCGTTGAACGCGGCGGTGGAAGCTGCGCGTGCCGGTGAGCAGGGCAGGGGCTTTGCGGTGGTGGCCAGTGAGGTGCGCACGCTGGCACAGCGCTCGGCCGGTGCGGCCAAGGAGATCAAGGGCCTGATCGAGGATTCGGTGGGCAAGGTGGCCGACGGATCGGCGCTGGTCCGTCAGGCTGGCACGACCATGGGCGAGATCGTCGCCTCGGTGCAGCGGGTGACCGACATCATGGCCGACATCTCCGCCGCCTCGCAGGAGCAGAGCTCGGGCATCGAGCAGGTGAACCAGGCGGTAGTGCAAATGGACGAGACCACCCAGCAGAACGCTGCCCTGGTGGAAGAAGCGAGCGCCGCCGCACGCTCGATGGAGGAGCAGTCCAACCTGCTGGCCGAGGCGGTATCGGTGTTCCGCACTGGCGCGGTGACGGCCGCAGCTGCAGTACGCCCGGCCTTGGCCGCAGTGGCTGCCACGGTTACCCCGGTGCGCCGTCCGGCATCGCTGTCGCCACGCATCGAACCAACGCTGGCGGCCAATGCGGGCGGCTGGGAAGAGTTCTAGCAGGGTTGAATTGCCGGCAGGGTGACGGCGCCCATCACGATGGCTGATCGTGATGGGCGCGGATTTTCTTCCTGAACGCGCGATGGCCGATGAGGTGGCGGACACGCGCATTTCACTTCCGGTTGCCAACCGCGGGAGGACACTTGCGCCATACCGGAACTCAGGAGATGGCCATGAAGACCTCGACCCGATTGCTTGTGCTGGGCACCCTGCTGGCGGCTTCGTCGGTGGCCGGCGCGCAGACGTATGGGCCGCGCGATGAGGGACGCAAGTTCAACGACGGCAGCCGCGTGGTCTGCAAGAACGTGGAAGTGCAGCGCAACTCGCGCGATCCCAACCGCATTACGGGTACCGCTACCGGCGCCGTGATCGGTGGCCTGCTCGGCAACCAGGTGGGCGGCGGCAACGGCAAGAAGCTGGCCACCGTGGCAGGCGCCGTCGCCGGTGGTGCAGCCGGGCGCCAGATCCAGGGCAACAGTCAGCAGAAGAATGGTGATCGCGTCGTCGAACGTCGCTGCGAGCGCGTCTACCGCTGATTGCTCGACCCGTTACCCCTTCCACACTGCAGTACTCGGACGCCGGCCCCATGCCGGCGTTCGTCGTTATGGGAAAAGGGGACGGAGGGGATTAAGTCGCAATCCCCCAACCCGGCCGCTTACGACTTAATCCCCTCCGTCCCCTTTTTTGCGAGGAGGCGCCAGGCGGCGAGGGCACCGTAGAGCAGCAGCAGGGCGCTGAGGGTGATCAGTTCATGGCTGACTTCGGCCAGGCTGGCGTCCATCTGGTTCAGGCGCACCATCAGGTTGATGCCGGAGGTGGTCGGCAACAGCTGCGCCAGCCAGACCAGCGGTTGTGGCGTCATCACTGCCGGCCACGACAGGTTGGCCAGGAAGAACAGCGGGATCGAGGTGGCGATGATGTACTGGAAGGCGCGTTCGCGGGTGCGGAAGAAGCTGCCGACGAACAGGCCGAACGCCACCGTGGCGGCGATGAACAGGGTGCCGCCCAGCAGCTGGCCCAGCGGGTTGCCGCCGCGCGGATAGTCCTGCACCCAGGCGGTGAAACCGGCGTAGTAGAACAAGCCGAACAGTCCGATCAGGCCGAAGCCCAATGCCATGCCCGCCAAAGTCGGCAGGTCGAAGCGCAGGCGCCGGCCGAGTGCGAGGCGGCGGCCGCCGAGCAGGACGCCGATGCCCATCAGCAGCGTCTGTTGCACGATCAGCTCGGCCACGCCGGGCACGATAGCGCTGCCGTAGCCTTCCTGGGTGTTGTACAGCGGGCGCTGCACCAGGGTGACCGGTGGTGCCTGCGGCGCGCCCATGAAGGCGGCCTGGCCGACCACGGCCTCACGTCCGAAGGCACCCAGTGCATCGGCCACGCTGCCCAGCACCCAGCTGGCGCGGCCCAGGTAGGCACCGTTGCCGAGCAGCACCAGCTTGGCAGGATGGCCGCGCAGGATGTCGCGCTCCAGGTTGGCCGGGATCAGCACGATGCCTTCGGCGTGGCCGGCTTCCAGCTGTTGGCGTGCGCTGTCGATGTCGGCCGGTTGCCCGACCACGCGCGCGACCCGCAGCGCATCGAGCTTGCGCAGCAGTTCGCGGCTGGTCGCGCTGTGGTCTTCATCCACCACCAGCACCGGCAGGTTGCCGGCCACCTGGTGGCGGTATGCGGCCGGGTAGAAGAACGAATACAGGATCACCGCGCCGACCATCACCACGATCGCATAGCGGTCGCACAGCACCGCCATCAGGGTCTGCCGCAGGCTGCGCCACAGTGCGCTCATGCGTCGGCTCCTGCCGGTTGTGCGGCTTCGGGCGTGCGCGCGAAGGCAATCAGGCGCAGGCCACCGATGCCGCCAGCCACCACTGACATCAGCAGCAACGTGGCCAGCGGCCATACCGAAACCTGCAGCGGCGAACCGATGAACTGTTGCTGGGTCTGCAGCTTGATGTAGGCGCTCAATGGCAGCAGCTGGTGCCAGATGCGGGTGAACAACGGGCCGTCCAGCACCGGGAAGGTGGCGCTGGAGAACGCCAGCGCGGTGCCGATACTGAGGCCGACCGCAGACAGTGCGGTGCCCATGTCGCGGGTGACGCCGACGAAGAACAGCGCGTAGGCGGCGGTAGCCAGATAGAACAAGGGTTGTGCGAGCAGCAGCATGAGCACGCTGCCCGCCACGCCATCGCCGCGCAGCCAGGCGAGGTAGCCGATGCCGAGTGCGCCATACACCGAGAACAGCAGGATGTACGGCGCGACCTTGCCGGCAATCGCCGGCCACGGCGTGCGGCCCAGCCAGGCGGGCAGGGTGCTGTCGCGGATTTCGCGGCCGAGGCTGCCGGCCACCGCAAGCGCCAGTACCAGTGACAGCACCGCCGGGAAGATCAGCGGCAGCAGGAACAGTTCGTAGCTGCGCGCCGGGTTGTAGAGGATGTCTGACTGCACCGCGATCGGCGCGGCACGCAGCTTGCCCGGGCCGACCTGCAGGCCGATGCGCTCGCGCAGCAGGCGCGCATTCCAGGCCGAGACCGCGTCGCCGATATCGCGCGCAGCGGACTGTCCGGTGGTCATGTAAGTGGCGTTGTAATAGGCGAACACCGTGCCCTGGCGCCCACGCAACGCCTGCCGGGTGACATCGCGCGGCACCAGCACGATGGCGAACACATCCAGCCGACGCAGCTGCGAACGTGCGTCCTGCATGTCCGCAGGCTGGCTGGCGATGCGCACGCCGGGGCTGGCATCGAGCATGCGCAGCAGCAGGCGGCTGTCACTGCTGTGGTCGAGGTCGACCACGGCGATCGGGATGTCGCGCATCACCGAGGGCGTGAACATCCACGCCATCACGGCCAGCATCAGCAGCGGCAGCAGGGTGACCAGCAGCAGGTCGGCGCGGTTGCCGCGCAGCGACCGCAGCTCGCGCCGCCAGCTGGCAGCGAAGCCGCCGCGGCCAGGGCTCAGTGCTGGGGCCATGCGAACAGCACGCTCATGCCGGGGCGGAAGCCCTCGATGCGGCGTACCGGGCGCACCCGCACCTCGAAGCTGCGGACGTCGTAGCCGGACGACTGGCGGGTGGTACGCCAGGTTGCATAGTCGCCGGCCGGGTTGATGAAGTAGACCTCGAATTCGCCGTCCTGGCCGAGCGCCGGCACGCTGCCGCGCAGCTTGCTGCCGACCTTCAGGCCCTGCATCTGCGATTCGCGCAGGTTCATCGCCACCCACATGCGGTCGATGTCGACCAGGGTGAACACCGGGTAGCCGGCCGGTACCAGTTCGCCGGGGTCGGCCATGCGCTTGTTGATCTCGCCCGCCACCGGCGCGCGCCCTTCCACTTCGACACGTGCGGCGTTGACTTCGGCCACCGCGCCCTGTGCCTGTTGCACCTGGCCCTGCGCGGCACGCTTGTCCTGCTCGCGTGCGCCGGCCAGCGCCATGTCGTACTGCGCGCGGGCGGCACGGGCCAGTTCGCGCGAGCTGGTGGCCTGGGCATGCGCTTCATCGCGCTTCTGCCGGGTCATCACCCCTTCGTTGAACAGGTTCTGCACGCGCTGGTAGGTCGCTTCAGCCAGCGTCGCACCGGCTTCAGCCCGCTTCCAGTTCGCTTCAGCGGCGCGGATGTCTTCGCTGCGCGCACCTTCGTCGGCCTTGTCGGCCACCGCCTGTGCGGCGGCCAATGCGCCGTGCGCCTGTTGCTCCTTGGCGGCCACTTCGGGGCTGTCGAGCAGGAACAGCACCTGCCCGGGCTGCACGCGGTCGCCCTCGCGCACCTTCAGTTCGGCCACGCGCGCGGTGATCTTGGCGGCCACGTTGATGGTATCGGCGTCGGCCATCCCCTGGATCTGGTCGGCCGGGCTGCGCCAGGCCAGCCACAGGCCGAGCACCACCACGACCAGCAGCACCACTATCAGGATCGGGCCCAGGCGGCGCTTGGCCGGGGGCGTCGTTGCATCGTCGTGCAGCACATCACTCATGGTCGATCACCTCGTCCGCACGCCGCCGGAACTCTTCGAAACGGTCCATCTGTCCACTGACCTCCAGCAACTGTGCCAGCGCAATATCGTATTGGTAGGCGGCCTGTGCGCGCTCGACGCGGGCACCGCCCAGGGCGAGCCGCGCGTCGATCACATCCAGCGAAGTCGCCTGGCCTTCGCGGAACGCCAGCTCCTGCAGGCGCAGGTTTTCCTGTGCCTGGGCGATGCTGCTGTCGAGCAGCACGTATTGCTGACGCGCGGTTTCCAGCTCGTTCCAGGCCTTGCGCACGCCCAGCGCGACCTGGTTCTCGGCCTCGCGCAGGCCCGCTTCGGCCTGGTCCTGCTGCGCACGCGCGGCGCTGATCTGCGCCGGCCGCGAGTTCGGCGACAGGAAGGTGTACTTCAGGCCGATGCCGAATGCCCAGTCCGGATCGGTCAACATCTCGTCACGGCGGCGGAAGTCGTACTGGCCGAAGGCGAAGATCTGTGGCTTCAGCTTGGCCTGCTGCACGCGTACGCCCTGTTCGGCCTGTGCCACCATCGCCCGCAGGCGTGCGATCTGCGGCTGGCGTGCCTGCGCAGTACGCTCGAAGTTGGCCACCGGTTCCAGCGGCACGCGCTGCACGAACAACGGCGACACCGGCTGTACCTCGCCACCACTGCGCAGCAGCGTGGCCAGCGCCGCTTTCAGCGTGGCCAGGTCGTTCACCGTTTTCTGGTATTCGCGCTCGGCCTTGTCGCGGGCCACGGTGGCCTGCAGGCGCTGGGCGCGGGTGGCGAAGCCCTCGCGTTCCAGCTTCTCGGCGTCGGACAGGTGGCGGTTCAGGCCATCGCGTACGTCGCGCCGCACATCCACTGCCTGCTCGGCCAGGCGCTGGCCGAAATAGGCCTGGGCCAGCTGCACGGTCAGCGATTGACGCTGAGCCTCGCGCTCGGCGCTGGCCTGCTCGTGGGCAGCGCTGGCGGCACGCTGCGCGGCCGGAATCACGCCGCCGGTGTACAACGGCAGCACCGCGGTGACCACGGGCCGGGTACGCCAGTCCCGTTCGGTGAACGACAGCGGCGAGTCGATGCCATAGGCCTCGGCCACCGGGGCCAGTGAGCCCAGCGGCAGGGTGAGGGTCTTCTGGAACTGCAGCCGGCGCACTTCGCCGGTGATCTCCGGCAGGCGCAGCAGGCGCGTGGCGTCCTGCAGGTCCTGCTTGTTGCGCACCGCTGCATCGGCGGCGGCCAGTGCATCGGAGACCTGCTCCAGGCGCTGCCGTGCCTGTTCCCAGTCCAATGCGGGTGCATCGGTGAGAGTCTGCGCCGCCGCAGCCAGTGGCAGGCAGGCTGCCAGCGCCAGCGCGGCCTTCGCGCCGTGCATCCTTGTACGTCGGCCGATCACGCCCATGCCGTCCCAATGGTGAAGAAGTGCGCAAACGGTAGTGCGCGCGGCGTGAAGCCCGGGTCTGCGGTCATCGGTTTGTCCTCAACGAAGGGTGCTGCTGGCTGCAGTGCGCAGCGCCTGCGTGATGTGCTGCAGCGTGCTTGAACGCACGGCGGCATGCTGCCAGTACAGCGGCACATCGAGCCAGCGGCGGGGTTCCAGTACCACCACGCGGCCGGCGCGCACGGCGGGCGCGACCAGGGATTCCGGGGCCATGCCCCAGCCGAGTCCGCACGCAGCGGCTTCGACGAAACCGGTGGAGGAGGGCAGGTAGTGTAGCGGCGGCTGCAGCCGCGCGCGGGTCAGGCGCCGCACGAAGCGCCACTGCAGTTCATCCTTGCGGTTGAACACCAGCATCGGTGCGCGCGCCAGTGCCGCAGCCTGCATGCCATCGCTGAAGTACTGGCGGGCGAAGCCGGGCGAGGCGATAGCGTGGTAACGCATCGCGCCGAGTGGGTGCACGTTGCAGCCTTTCACCGGTTGGCTTTCGGCGGTGACTGCACCCAGCACGCTGCCATCGCGCAGCAGTTGCAGGGTGTGGTCCTGGTCGTCCATGCGCAGGTCGAACAGGTAGCCATGGCGCTGGTGCAGTTCGGCGATGGCTGGCACCAACCAGGTATCGAGCGAGTCATCGTTGACCGCCAACGGGATTGGCGTGCGCGCGGCATCGCTGCCGCGTTCGGGCAGCAGTTCGGCCAATGCCTCGGCCTCCAGCGCCTGCATCGGCCGGACCCGGCGCAGCAGCGCTTCGCCTGCGGCGGTGGGCCGGCACGGTGCCTGACGTACGACCAGCACCTGGCCGAGCCGATCCTCCAATGCCTTGATCCGCTGCGACAGGGCCGACGGGCTGATCGACAGGCGGCGTGCCGCAGCCTCGAAGCTGCCTTCCTCCAGCACCGCAGCGAAGGCGGCAAGTTGCGGATGTATCAGGTCCACGCGGCAGCCTCTTCAGTTTTTCTGCACAGGATAAAGAAAAAGCAGATTGTCTTAACGGGGCCGTTGGCCGCACCCTGCGCGTCCCTTCACCGCCTGGCCCGTCCCTCATGTGGATTGCCGCTACCGCCGCCGGTCTGTTCGCAGGTGCCGGCCTGATCATCGCCATCGGTGCGCAGAACGCCTTCGTGCTGCGCCAGGGCTTGCAGCAGCATCGTGTGGGAACGGTGGTACTGGCCTGCGCCGGCGCGGACATCGCACTGATCCTGGCCGGCGTTGGCGGCATGGGCGCGCTGGTGCTGCAGTGGCCGCTGCTGCTGCAGGTGCTGCGCTTCGGTGGCGCGGCCTTCCTGCTCTGGTATGGCCTGCAGGCGGGGCTGCGCGCATGGCGCGGTGGCAGTGCGCTGGCCGCCGCCGAGGCGCAGGGCGGCAGCGGACGGCAGGTACTGCTGACCTGCCTGGCCTTCACCCTGCTCAACCCGCACGTCTATCTGGATACCGTGGTGCTGCTGGGCAGCCTGTCCACGCGCTACCCGGGGGATCTGCGCTGGGCCTTCGCCGCCGGTGCCTGCGCCGCCAGCGTGGCCTGGTTCTGCACGCTGGGCTATGGCGCGCGCCTGTTGCAGCCGGTGTTCCGCAGGCCGGCTGCCTGGCGTGTGCTGGACGCAGGCGTGGCGGCCTTCATGTTCTGCCTTGCGACGTTGTTGCTGCTGCGTCCTTTATCGCCATGAGTGCGTGACGTACGCCGGTGTTGCGTATGTGTTCCACCGGTACGGTTCACGTGGCCGGATACAGCGCGGATAATGCGCGCCTGGTCGCGACCCCGCCGCGCATGCCGTCGTTCGGCAGCCCCCCGGTCGCCTGTGTTCTCGTTGTACGACCGCCACGGCGCGGCATCGGTGCTGCATGAAAGACAATCTACAGCTGCTCCTGTCCCACCTGGGGCGCACCTTCCTGTTCGGCCTGATGATGGCGCTTCCGCCTGCGTTGGCCTGGCTCGACATCCATTGGCTGGGCAATGCAGTCGGCGAGTGGTCGCTGGTCGAACTGACCCAGGAAGGCTTCCTGGTCGCCAGCGTGGCTGCGTTCGTCCGGCTTGCATTGCGGCGTGCCGATGATCGGGCTTTTGCCGTTCTGGCGGCCGCGCTGTTCGCCTGCATGCTCCTGCGTGAAATGGATGAGGCGCTGGACCTGATCGCACACGGCTTCTGGAAGTACCCGGTGGCCGTGCTGATCATCGGCTCACTGGCCTGGGCTAGCCGCGACTGGCGCCGGGCCATGCAGGCGCTGGTGCGTTTTCTCGTATCCCGGCCGGGTACCGTGATGACGATCGGCCTGGTTCTGCTGCTGTTCTATTCGCGTCTGATCGGCATGACGTCGTTGTGGACCGGACTGCTGGGTGACCAGTACATCCGCGTGTTCAAGAACACCATCGAGGAGACCACCGAACTCCTTGGTTACACCTTCATTCTCGCAGCCAGCGTCGGCTATGTGGCACAGCGGGTACGCGAACCGCTGACGGCTCGGAAGCGCGCCCTGCACGAGGGTACCGGGATGCAGCAACGGCCACTCTAGGCGCCATCCACCGCGCATAACGGCGTCTCGCCGGGGCGCAGGGTCAGTACCCGCACGCCGGTGCGGGTGACCGCCACCGTATGCTCGAACTGCGCCGACAGCTTGCCGTCGCGGGTGTACACCGGCCATTCGTCCGGCTGCTGGCGGATGGCCGGCTTGCCCTGGTTGAGCATCGGCTCGATGGTGAACACCATGCCTTCCTCCAGCACCATGCCGGTGTTGGGATGGCCGTAGTGCAGGATCTGCGGTTCCTCGTGCATCTCCTGGCCGATGCCGTGGCCGCAGTATTCCTTCACCACGCTGTAGCCGTGGCTGCGCGCGTGGCGGGCGATGGCGTGGCCGATGTCGCCCAGGCGTGCGTCGGGGCGGACCGCAGCGATGCCTTTCCACATCGCCTGGTAGGCGGTCTGCACCAGCCTGCGCGCGGCGTAGTCGACCTCACCGACCAGGTAGGTGGTGCTGGAGTCGGCGATGTAGCCGTTCTTCTCCAGGGTGATGTCGAGGTTGACGATCTGGCCGTTGCGCAGCACGTCGGTGGTGCTGGGTACGCCGTGGCAGATCACGTTGTCGATCGAGGTATTGAGCACGTACGGGAAGCCGTACTGGCCCTTGCTGGCCGGCCGCGCCTGCAGTTCATCGACGATCATGCGTTCGACGAAATCGTTGATCTCCATGGTGCTACGGCCCTGCAGCGGCAGCCGGTCGAGTGCGGCGAACACCTGCGCCAGCAGGCGGCCGGATTCGGCCATCAGCGCGATCTCGTCGGGACGCTTGATGATCGCCATTGGCTCAGGCCTGGCCCGGCGGCAGCAGCGGCGGCTGCACGCCCGCCGCCCGCAGCTCGCTGGCGACGATGTCCTGGAAGCTCAGCGTCGGGTTCAGCTCGCACAGCATGCCGACCCGGATCCAGAAATTGGCCTGGGCATTGATGGAGCGGCTGGAGACGGTACAGGCACGGCGCAGCTGGTCGTGCAGGGTGTCATCGATGTTGACGATGCCCATGGGCGGTCCTGAAGGAGTGGATATACGAAGCGTATATGTTTCGTATATCCAGCTCAAGGCCGCCCGGTTCAGCTCGCGTCGGTTGCGAAGCGCAGGCGGTTGCCGTCGGGGTCGCGCAGCAGCATCTCGCGGCTGCCCCACTCGGTGTCATGTGGCGGCTGTTCGATCGGCACGCCTGCGGCACTGAAGGCGCGGTGCAGGGCGTCGACGTCCTCGACGATGAAGTACACCGCGCCGCCGACCTCGCAGTCGCCGCTGTGTTCGGTGAGGAAGATCGTCTGGCCATCGCGGGTGAGCTGGGCGAACAGCGGGAAGCCGGGTTCGAAGCGGTGTTCCCAGTCAACCACGAAGCCCAGTCCCTGCACGTAGAACGGCAGGGTGGTGTCGGCGTGGCGCATGCGCAGCTGCGGGATGACGGTCTGGGACATGGCGAGGGCTCCTGGGGCAGGCGTCCAGTGTAGTGCCGGCCGCTGGCCGGCATCCTCGTGAGCCCGGGAACAATGATGTTGCCGGCCAGCGGCTGGCACTACCGACTCTGCCTGGGTCTGGTAGTTGCCAACCTTGGTTGGCATTGCCGGCCAGCGGCCGGCACTACCGAAGCCACGCTGGCCAGCAGCCGGCACGACCGGAAGCGGTCAGCAGGCCGTCGGCACTGCGGCGATGGCTGCCAGCAGCTCCTGGTTCACCTGCTGGTGCCGCGTCTGCCACACCGGCAGATCCTCGGCGCTGACGTCAGGCTGGCCATCCAGCGACGACAGCCAGCGTTTGAAGCGGCTCTGGTAGTTGGCCAGCGACACTTCGCCGGTGATGTCACTGCCGGCCAGGCCGCCGGCGCGCAGCGCTTCGATCACCACCAGCGCGTGTTCCAGCTGGAAGCGGCCCTGATCCCAGTTGCTGCGGGCCACGTCCTCGGTAAACACATCCTTGTCGATCGACAGGTAGGTCGGCTGCGGCGACTTGGCCTGCTCGGCAGCGAACGCAGCCACCAGCGCTTCGGGATGCTCGAAACGGCGGAAGGCGTGGCCCATGCCGAGACGATGCCCCCAGCCCACGTCCACGTCCATGCACCAGTACGTCAGCCGGCCGCTCATCAGCGGGCGCCAGTGGTTCTCCCAGGCATGGCCGAGGCCGATGTCGCTGGAGGTGATGCCGAGCACGTGGATGTGCGAGATCTGCGGCAGCTTGCTGGCGGCGTTCACCCACGACCCGCAGTGCATGCCGAACGGGAAGCGCATGTTGTCCGGATGGTTGTCCAGCACCACCAGCTGGAACGGCGCCTGCGTGCGCATGCGCTGCAGCAGCGGCAGGCTGAGGTGATGGAAGTCGCCACTGCCGAGCATTACCGTGCCGAGCTGCGCGGGCAGCGGTGCCAGCACTTCAGCGGCGAAACGCTCCAGGGTGGCATTGCTGCAGGCGAAGCGCAGTGGATCGTGCCACTGCGGCAGGGCCAGGGTCTGCGCCTGGGGCAGCGGCAGCACGCCACTGTCCAGGTCCAGGATCAGCGGGGAACGCAATGGCATCGCTCAGCCGCCTCCGTCCGGTTCGCCCTGCAGGTAAGGGGCCAGCCTGCGCAGGGCTGCACGCAGCAGCGGGGAACGGGCGTGGATCGCATGCCGGGTGGAGGTGAAGCTGGCACCCAGTTCGGCCTTGATCCGCGAATCGGTCCAGCCGGCCACATAGTGGCTCAGGCCGTGCTGCAGCGCGTACTCGAGGTTGTGCATCCAGCTCACCGCGTACAGGTTGTGCTCGCGCGATTGCGGATAGGCCAGGCCGATGTACTTGTCCACCAGCTTGCCCGCATGCACGTAACACAGGTTCCAGCCGATCAGCTGGCCCTGGTGGCGATACAGGAACAGCCGTCCCTGGCCCAGGCTGTCGGCCAGAAGATGCTGGAAGTAGGACAGGTCGAGCTGGTCGAAATGCACTGCGCTCTGCGCGTACACGCCGAGGTACAAGGCATACAGTTCGGCCTGCAGCTGCGGGTCGGCCAGCGCCGGATCGCCGGTGGCGATGCAGTCGATCTGCAGGTCGTCGCGCGAGCGCAGCTTGCGCCGGATGTTCTTGCGGCGCGAAGACGACAGGCGGCCGAGATAGCCATCGATCGAATCGAAATCGATCGCCACCCAGGCCAACGGCATGCCTTCCAGCTCGACGAAGCCGCGTGCCAGCAATGCCTGCAGGAAGGCGCCGCTATGTGCGTTGGCGGCATCATCCAGCAGCGGTGAATCGATCGCCAGGTCCTTGACCACCAGCAGCCGGGTATCGCCGATCGCGTGACGCGTCACGTCCTCGGCCAATGCTTCTGGTGCGACGTGCGCGGGCAGCGGGGTGTACTCGGTGCTGGTGGCACCGACGAAGCGGGTCTTCCAGGTGATCCACGGCCGCCACAGGCGCGACAGCGGCAGGCCGAGCAGCTTGCCGCGCAGTCCGTCATCCATCGTGGTGGTCAGGTCCAGCGGCGCACGGAAGGTCGGCAGGCCGCTGGGAAGGCGGCCTGCCTCGAACCCGAGCGGCGGGTGGGCCAGGAAGCCCTCCAGCAGCGCGGCCGGTTCCAGCGCGGTGCTGGATGCGCGTGATGTCATCTCCATCGGCACGGGAACCGGCAGCGCATCGACCTCAGCCCTTGGCCTTGGTCAGCGCCTGGTCAAGCAGGGTGATCGCCAGGTCGATCTCTTCGTAGCTGATGTCCAGCGACGGCGCGAAGGTGATCACGTTCTTGTACCAGCCACCCACGTCGAGCACGAGGCCCATGCGCTTGCCGTCGTGCAGCAGGTCACCGGCCAGGCCGATGTCGACCATGCGGTCCAGCAGTTCCTTGTTCGGCGTGTAGCCGTCGGTCTGGCAGATTTCCGCGCGCAGGGCCAGGCCCAGGCCGTCGACGTCGCCGATTTCCGGGTGGCGCTTCTGCAGGCCACGCAGGCCATCGAGGAAGTACGCGCCCTTTTCCGGCACGGTGCGCTCGTAATCCATTTCCTTGCCCAGCTTCAGCACTTCCAGGCCCAGGCGGGTGCCCAGCGGGTTGGAGTTGAAGGTGGAGTGGGTGGAGCCCGGCGGGAACACGGTCGGGTTGATCAGCTCTTCGCGCGCCCACAGGCCCGACAGCGGGTTCAGGCCGTTGGTCAGCGCCTTGCCGAACACCAGCACGTCCGGGGTCACGCCGAAGTGCTCGATCGACCACAGCTTGCCGGTGCGCCAGAAGCCCATCTGGATTTCATCGACCACCATCAGGATGCCGTACTTGTCCAGCACGCGCTTGAGGCCGGTGAAGAAGTTGCGCGGCGGGATGACGTAGCCGCCGGTGCCCTGGATCGGCTCGACATAGAACGCGGCGTACTCGGCCTGGCCGACCTTGGGATCCCACACGCCGTTGTATTCGCTTTCGAACAGGCGCTCGAACTGCCACACGCAGTGGTCGGAATACTCTTCCGGGGTCATGCCCTTCGGGCGACGGAACGGGTACGGGAACGGGATGAACATCGCGCGCTCGCCGAAGTGGCCGTAGCGGCGGCGGTAGCGGTAGCTGGAGGTGATCGACGACGCACCCAGGGTACGGCCGTGGTAACCACCTTCGAAGGCGAACATCAGGCTCTTGCCGCCGCGTGCGTTGCGCACGATCTTCAGCGAGTCTTCGATGGCCTGCGCGCCGCCGACGTTGAAATGCACGCGGCCGTCGAGGCCGAACTTCTCGTGCATGTCCACGGCAATGGTCTTGGCCAGCTGCACGCGGGTCGGGTGCAGGTACTGGCTGGCGACCTGCGGCAGGGTGTCGATCTGGTCCTTCAGCGCATCGTTCAGACGCTTGTTGCTGTAGCCGAAGTTGCAGGCCGAGTACCACATCTGCAGGTCGAGGTAGGGCACGCCCGCACCGTCGAACATGTAGCTGCCTTCGCCGCGCTGGAAGATCTTCGGCGGGTCGACGTAGTGGACGGTATCGCCGAAGGAGCTGTAACGGGCTTCGTCGGCCAGCAGCTGCGCGTCGGAGGCGGCGGCGTCGGCGTTCTTGTCAAAAATGTTCATGCAGTTCGGTTCCGTGAAGGACGTTCGAAAGAGGTAGCGGGGGCGTGCTTGGAAGGGAGTGCTCAGGCGGTGGCCAGCAGCAGGGGCAGTACGGCGGGCTGCGGGCTGGCGTCGATACGACGTGGCTGCAGCAGGCTGCCATCGAGCAGGCGCGGCAGCAGTGCGATTGCATCGTGGAAGGTATCGATGGCGGCATGCTCGATGCCGGCATGGGTGCAATGGGTGATCAGGCGACGCTTGGCGAACACGAAGTCGGCATCTTCGGAGACGCAGAAATCCGAACTGCCATCGCCGATCATCAGCACACGCGGTGCTTCGTTGGCGCGCGCCTGCGCAGCGCAGGTGCACTTGCAGGTGCCGCTGCGGCAGCCTTCGGCCTGGTAGGGCGATTCCAGTTCCCAGTGGTCATCGCACCAGCGCAGGTGGTTGGCCACCACCGGCAGTCGCGACAGGCCGTGGTTGGCGAGGATGCGGTGGATCGCATAGTCCAGGCCGTCGCTGACGATGCGCAGCGGCACGCCCAGCTGTTCGGCACGGCTGACAAAGGCGGCAAAGCCCGGATCGATCTGCACCTGGTCCAGGTGGGCGTCGAGTGTGGCCGGGTCCAGATTCAGCAGCCTGACCTGGCCCTGCATGCATTCGCGCGAGCCGATCTTTCCCGCTTTCCACTGGTCTTCCAGTTCCTGCCAGCCCGGCTGGCCGTATTTCTCCAGCAGCGAGTCGATGACATCTTCGAGGCTGATGGTGCCATCGAAGTCACACAGGATGCTCCAGCGCATGGGCAGGTCCGTCGATGAAAGAAACGTCCGGCGCGATGCCGGGGCAGGCTCAATGTAGGCAGGCAGCCTTTCTCGTTCCTTTCCTGCTGAAAGCCCGGATTTCCGGCCAGGGAAAGCGTTCAGGAAGGTGCAGGGGTGAATGCGTATGGCGCAGGTCATGCGTGCGCCTGAAGGTCAGGCCCGCGCCAGCGCCTGCAGGATTTCGGCGGTGTCTTCACGGGTCTGCCAGGCACTGTTGCCGAGCGTCAGCATGCGTGCGGCGAAGTCGCGTGCGTTGGGCGTCGGGTCATCCGGCACGATGCCGCGCAGGTAGGTGTAGTCGGGCAGGGCATGGATGAACATGCGGCTGACCCCAAGCCCGCGCGGCCACAGGTCTTTCAGTACGCCATCGCGGGCCTGCTGGCTGGGCAGCAGCAGCATCAGCATCGGCCAGGTGCCGCCGGTGCCAGCCAGTCCATCGACCACTTCCACCGCCGGCAGTTGAGCCAACTGCACCCGCAGTTGCAGGGCGCGCAGGCGTCCGGCCTGCAGGAAGGCAGGCAGGCGCCGCGCAGCGTGGGATCCGATGTTCTGCCGCCACCGGCTGACCCGGTGCTGCGGGATATCCAGCGCGAAGATGTCACCCACCGCTTCTTCGAGATCGCCACGCTGCAGCGCACGGCGTAGCGGATTGCCATACACCAGCGACAGCAACGACGGGCGGTAGCAGGCGGCCAGGCCGAGCAGCTGCACGCTGCGCAGCAGCTCCCAGCGAAGGTTGAAACGCGTCTGCTCGGCGGCATGCTCGGCCAGTGCCGCGCGCAACGCATCGTCACGACTGACCAGCAGGCCGCCTTCATGCAGGCTCAGGCCCTTGCCGGCGGCCAGGCTGAAGAATCCGATATCGCCACGCAGGCCGACACTGCTGTTGCCGACCCGTGCGCCGAGTGCCTGCGCGGCATCTTCGATCACCCAGGCGCCAGCGTTGCGGGCGACTTCGCAGGCCAGCTCGACATCGGCAATGCGCCCGCCCAGGTGGGTAGGTAGGATCGCAAGCGTGCGCGCATCGGCCAGCCGCTTGAGCTGGCCCGGATCGAAGTCGAAATGACCGCGCCGGGTATCGCACAACTGCACGCGCAGGCCCAGGCTGTGCACCGCGATCGGTACCAGTGGGCAGGTATAGGCCGGCATGATCACGGTGTCGCGCCTGGGCGCGCGCCTGCGCAGCGTACGCAGCGCGATCAGCAGCGCGTGGGTGCCGGAGCAGGTCAGCTGCAGCGGCGGGGTACCCAGTTGGCTGGCCAGGATCTCGCGCAGGTCGCCACCGCCGGGAAGGAAGTCGCTGGCCTGCATTGGCAGGCCAGCAGTGGGCGGCAGCTCGCGCGCGAACAGGCTCATCGCAACGCGCTCACGTCGTGGCTTCGGCAGGGCTGTGCGGGTCATCCGCCTCGGCACGGCCAAGGCAGACGATGCCGGCCACGATCAGTACCGCACCGAGCAGATGATGCAGCGTCAGTGGTTCATTCAACAGCCACGCCGACAGCAGCAGCACGCTGATCACCTCCAGGTGCGAGGCCGCGAAGGCAGGTCCGATCGGCGCGTGGCGCAGCAGGCTCATCCAGGTGAAGAACGCGCCCACGTAGCCGAGGATCGCGCCGTACACCCAGGGCTGCGACAGCACGCGCAGCAGCCAGGCGGTATTGGCTTCGACCGGCAGCGCGGCATCGCCGGCGTACTTGAAGCACAGCTGGGCCAGCGTATCGAAGGCCATCAGCAGTGGGAAACCGATCACATACAGGCGCCTCACGAGCCGGCCCCCACCACCGCCACGCCGGCGGTGACCAGCAGCATGCCGGTCACCCGCAGCGGTGTCAGTTTCTCGCGGAACAGGATACGGCCGGCGATCATCAGCGCGACGATGTTGATCGAGCCGAGCAGCACGCCCTTGGACAGCGGCACCAGTGACAGGAACGCGATCCAGGCGACGAATTCGAGCACATAGCAGGCGATTCCCAACCACAACCAGGGCCGGCTCAGCATGTGCTTCCAGCGCTGCAGGCCCTCTGCTTCATTCGGGTCGCTGGCGGCGGCCTTGAACGCAAGCTGGCCGCCGGTATCGAGCACCACGTTGACCAGCCACAACAGCGTGGCGAGTGATCCCATTTCAGGCCACCGCCTTGAGGATGCCGCTGCGTTCACCAATTTCGCTGAAGAAGCGCGCGCTGCGACGGATCACGTCGCGCCGTTCGCGATCGATGGTGATCATGTGGTAGCTGTCTTCCAGCACCACCAGTTCCTTCGGGCCGCTGACCCGCGACATCACCAGCTCGGCGTTGCCCATGCTGGCCACGTCGTCTTCGCGGGCGTGCATCACCAGACAGGGGGCGGTGACCTGGTGCAGGTGGCGGCGGGTCCAGTTGCTCAGGGCGCGCATTTCGGCCAGGGCATGCCAGGGGTTGCCCGGCAGGCCGGCGGCGGCGCTGTCGCCGGACAGCATGGCGGCGCTGACCTGCGCGCGCAGGCGCTCGTCACGCAGGCCGTACGGCGGTTCTTCCATGAACATGCGATCGCGGCCGATGTTGAAGCGCTTGAACCACGGCAGCAGGAACGAGAAGCGGGCCACGGCCGGAATGTTCCAACCGTCGTAGCGGAACGTGGCGCCGTATACGCCCACGCCGGAAACCCATTCCGGGCGGCGCGCAGCCAATGCCAGCGACAGTACCGCGCCCATCGACAGGCCGCCGACGAACAGCTGGTCAACCTTGCCGCGCAAGGCCGCTGCCGCATCTTCCACGCCCTGGTACCACTGTTCCCAGGTGGTCGCCAGCAGGTCGTCGACGCTGCCGCAATGGCCGGGCAGCTGCACACCGTGCACGGTGAAACCGGCATTGTTCAGGCCCTTGCCCAGCATGCGCATTTCCGCTGGCGTGCCGGTCAGGCCGTGAACCAGCAGCACGCCCTGCGGGCCACCGGGGAGGAAGAAGTCGTGCGTTTCGGTCACCTGGCGGCTCCGGGGCGGCAGTGGGGATGGTCAGGATCGCAAGCGCGATTTTCACCAGCCTTTCAGCGCCCCGGACCGGGTCAGGGGGCCTTCAGCAGCGGCAGCGTGATGGTGACCTTCAGTCCGCCGCCGGCACGGTTGAGGAAGCCCAGGCGTCCACCGAAGTGCTCCACGGCCTCGTGGGCGATGGCCAGGCCCAGGCCGGTGCCACTGGCCGTGGTGCCCGGGGCGCGGAAGAAACGCTCGCCCAGCCGTGGCATCACGTCCTCGGGCACGCCCGGGCCGTTGTCCTCCACGTACAGCTCCACATCATTGTCGTCCAGCGCCTGCACGCCGACCGTGACGGTGGCGCCGCGGCCTGCATAGCGCAGGGCATTGTCGATCAGGTTGTCCAGCGCCTCCTGCAGCAGGGCGCCGTTGCCGAGCACACGCAGCGGCTGGCTGCTGCCGCGGTAGCCGAGGTCGATGCCATCGCGGATCGCTTCGGGCACGCGGGTGCCCACCCATTGCGGCAGCAGGGTGCCAAGATCCAGCGCTTCGACGGTTTCCGGCACGGTCTGCGCGCGGCTCAGCGCCAGCAGCTGGGTGCTGACCCGCGCGGTGCGCTGGTTGAGCCGGCGGATGTGCTGCAGCGCCTCGCGCACGGTGTCCGGGTCGCCATGTGCCAGCGCCTGGTCCACATGCAGGGCCATGCCGGCCAAAGGCGAGCGCAACTGGTGCGCGGCATCGGCAATGAAGCGGTTCTGCAGCGTGATCATTTCCGCCTGGCGGGCGAACAGGCCATCGATGGTGCTGATCAGCGGTTGGATCTCTTCCGGCACGTCGGCATCGGAGATCGGCGCCAGCTCGCCACGGCGCTGCGCCAGGCGGGTGGTCAGCGGGGTCAGGATGCGCAGGCCATAGGTCACGCCGAACCAGACCAGCGCAGCCGTGCCCAGCGCCAGCATGGTCATCAGCGGGATGATGATCATCAGGATCTCGCGCGCACGCTGTCGGCGGTCGGCCATGCTCTCGGCCACGGTCACCGCCAGCTGGTCCTGCGGGTCGTTCATCGCCTGCGTGCAGACGGTGGCCATGCGCACCTGCTGGCCGTTGAGGGTGCCGTCGTACAGCGCCGGATGCACGCCGGTGCAGTCCTGCGAAGGTGCATACGGGCTGAAGTCGGCGTTGCCGCTGAGGGTGCCCTTGCGGCTGCTGTCGACGTTGAAATAGCGATGGCCGTCCGGGTCGTACTCGATCAGGAAGCGCGCCTGTGGTGACAGGTCGCTGGTCACCGGCATGGTGCTCAGCATCTGGGCGAACGAATGCGTGTCGTCGATCAGGTTGCGGTCGTGGATGCGATTGGAATAGTCCAGCGCAACGTAATAGGCAAGGACCGTGTTGAAGATCAACAGGCCCAGCATCGGCAGCGCCAGGAAGGCGAGCAGGCGCCGGCGCAGGCTGGGCGGGCCACTGATCACGGCGTGCTGTCGTCCTGGGCGTCTTCCAGCATGTAGCCCAGCCCGCGTACGGTGCGGATGCCGATGCCGCCGGGCTGCAGCTTGCGGCGCAGGCGATGCAGGGCGATGTCCAGGCCGTTGTCGGTCAGGTCCTGGCCCCAGTCGCACAGTGCTTCGACCAGCTGTGCGCGCGAGACGATGCGTTCGGCACGCACCGCCAGTGCTGACAGCAGGCCGAATTCGCGTGCGGTCAGCTCCAGCGACTGCTCGTCGATCCACACCCGGTGCCCGGCCAGGTCCAGGCGCAGGCGACCGATGCGCAGATCCGGGTTGCCGTTGCTGGTGACCCGGCGCAGCTGTGCGCGTACGCGCGCTTCGAATTCGTCCAGTGCGAACGGCTTGACCAGGTAGTCATCGGCGCCGAGGTCGAGCACCCGCACGCGTTCGGCCAGGCCGTCACGGGCGGTCACCACCAGCACTGCCAGGCCATCACCGCGCTGGCGCAGGCGCTGCAGCACGTCACGGCCGTCCAGCTGCGGCAGGCCCAGGTCCAGCACCAGCAGGGCGTACTGGGTCGAGCCCAGTGCGGCATCGGCGTGCGCGCCGTTGTCGACGTGGTCGACCACATGGCCCTGCCGGCGCAGCGAGGCGCACAGGCCGGAGGCGATGTCCGGGTCGTCTTCAGCAATCAGAACGCGCATGCGCGTGGGCTCCAGTAGCAGTCAGGCCGGCCGGATGATCGCGGTGGGCCTCTCGGCTGCCGAGGGTAGCCGCAAACCGGGTGAAGGGGGAGCGCGCTGGCGCTTGCAGGCGCCGCCGCGCTGTCCTTCCATTCAGTCCTGCAGGCCGGGCTCGCCCTGCGCCAGCGGCACCCGCGAGCCATCCAGCAGGCCCCGGCTGAGCGTGCCGTTCTCGATGAACAGCAGTTCGCCGTTTTCACCGTTCTTGATGCTGCTGTCGATGGCGATCACGCGGTCGCCATGGAAACTGCTGACGTGCGGCATGGAGGTGTGGCCGACCACGATGCGCTTGAGCTGCAGGCGATCCAGCACCGCCTGTACGCCCTGCGTATCGAGGCGGCCATCGAAGTAGCCGCGGTACCAGATCGGGCTGGTCTTGCCGTCATACAGCGGCGCGGTGGCCGGGTCGGCCTTCACTTCGGCCTTGGGCAGGCCCAGCGACGCCTGGTAGGCCGCATTGGTGCGTGCCGGCTCCAGCGCCAGCTCCACCGCCTCGGGCGAGATGCCGCCGTGCAGGAACAGGGTGTCACCGATCTTCAGCAGTACCGGGCGGGTGCGCAGCCACTGCCCAATCACCGAATCGGCACCGTACAACTGCGGGTAGCTGCGGCCGAGCAGCTGCGCGCTGCGCAGGTACTTCGGATTGACGTAGCGGAGGTCGTCGTACAGCACCATGGTCTCGTGATTGCCAAGCACGAAGTGCACCGCACCACCGGCGGCGGCCGCCTGCTGCTGCAGGCTGTACAACAGCCAGAACGCTTCGGTCACCTGCGGGCCACGGTCGAACACATCACCGGCGATGACCAGCGTGTCCTTGCCCAGCGCCCAACGGTCCTGCGCATCGATGACCTGGTTGGCGCGCAGCAGGCGCACCAGCAGCCCGTACTGGCCATGGATGTCGGACAGCGCAACGATGCGCGGCACGGCCGGCAGTACGGAGATCGAAGGCGCGTTCGGTGCTGCCACATGCACGGTGTGCCCGTAGCCGCAGCGCGTTGCGATATCGGTGCCGGTCGCGGTGGCAGGAAGCGTGCGCGACTCGACCTTGTCGTCGCAGATCCACTTGGCCTGCAGTTGCTCGCCCTGGCGGAACACATAGGGGCCATCGGCGTCCACATGGGCGGCGGGGGCCGCGACCTCGCGTGCGTGCGTGGTTTCTGCGGCGCAGGCCAGCACCGGCAGCAGCAGGGCGGTCAACAGGGAAGGGCGATAGCGCGACATCGGCAGCATCCGGCAGCGGAAAGGCCTGATCCTAACCGGCGTAGCCGGGCGACGGTGTGCGCGAACGGGCGGGTCAGCTGCTGCCGCTCTCATCCTTGAGCTTGCGCACACGGGTGGCAGAGGCTGCCAGCGGTTCGCCATCGCGACCGCGTGGCTGCATGTAGGGCAGCGGTCGCCGTGTGCTCGACTCGATCAGCTGGGAGTGCGGTTCACCGGCCTCGAAGCGATGGCGTTCACCCCACTGGCGCAGCGCGACCAGCAGCGGGAACAGTTCCAGGCCAGCGGCGGTGAGTACGTACTCCTGGTAGGCCGAGCCATCGGAAGCGGGCTTCAGCCGCAGGATGCCTGCTTCGACCAGCCGGCGCAGGCGGTCGCTGAGGATGTTGCGGGCCGCACCGAGACTGCGCTGGAAATCGCCAAAGCGGGTGACGCCATCGAAGGCATCACGGATGACCAGCAGCGCCCAGCGGTCACCGAGCAGATCGGCGCTGCGGGCGACGGGGCAGGGACTGTCGGCGTGCATGGTGGACCTCTCTGATGTGGTTGCAGTTTAAAACCAATGGCAGTAGCCTGCATCAAGTTTCAAATTGCAACTACATCATGAGTGCAGCACCCCTCCCACGCCCCCTGCTGGCCCTGCTCGCGGTTGCCGCAGGTGCCAGCGTTGCCAACGTCTATTACGCACAGCCATTGCTGGAACGCCTGGCACAGGCCTTTGCGCTGGACCCCGCGCTGGCCGGGGCGGTACTGGCAGCGACCCAGGCGGGCAGCGTGCTGGCCTTGCTGGGCCTGCTGCCATTGGCCGACAGGGGCGATCGCCGGCGACTGCTGCGCCTGCAGCTGCTGGCGCTGGTGGTCGCATTGCTGTGGTTGGCGGCCGCGCGAACGGCCATGTGGCTGTTGTCGGGCATGCTGCTGGCCGGCCTGCTGGGCACCGCGTTGACCCAGGGATTGATCGCCTACACCGCATCGCTGGCAGCGGCTGAGCAGCGCGGGCGCGTGGTTGGCCTGGTGCAGGGCGGTGTGTTCATTGGCCTGCTGCTGGCGCGTGTAGTGTCCGGCGTGGTGGCGGCCGCCGTTGGCTGGCGCGCGGTCTATCTGCTGTCGGCAGCGCTGATGGCCGCATTGGCGCTGCTGCTGTGGCGGCGTCTGCCGGCGGTGCCGGTACCGGTGGTGCCACCGGGCTGGCGTGCCTTGATGGGGTCGATGCTGGGCATGCTGCGCGATGACCGGACGCTGCGTGAGCGCGGTCCGTTGGCGCTGTTGTTGTTTGCCGGCCTCAATGTGTTCTGGGCGGCAGCGCCGCTGCCGTTGTCGGCGCCACCGCTGCACTGGTCGACCGCCGCCATCGGTGCGCTGGGCCTGGCTGGCGTGATCGGTGCGCTGCTGGCAGCGCGGGTAGGGCACTGGATGGACCGTGGATTCGCGCATCGGGTCAGCCTCGGCGCGCTGCTGCTGATGCTGGTCGCGTGGTGGCCGCTGCTGGGGTTGCCGCATTCGGTGGGCATGTTGTTGCTGGGCGTGGTCGTGCTCGATCTGGGTGGGCAGGCGCTGCATGTATCGAACCAGGCCCTGCTGCTGCGCGCGCCGGGCGAACAGCATGGACGCATGGTGGCGCTGTACATGCTGTTCTATGCGCTGGGCAGCGGTGCCGGCGCAGCGGCGGGCACATGGATGCAGGCGCGCCATGGCTGGCCTGCGGTATGCCTGCTGGGCGCCGGCATCGCATTGCTGGCGCTGCTGTGGTGGGCGGCGTGGCGGGTACCGCGCCGTGCCGCAACGTAGCGACGCGCGCGCCCGGGGTTGCCGCTACCGCTGCAATGCACGCCGTCCCGGGGCTTCCTGCAGGTCCGCACTGGCCACCACCACGCGGTTGCGACCGCTGCGCTTGGCCTCGTACATCGCCGCGTCGGCACGGGCCATCAGCCGCTCGTAGTCCGGATGACCGTCATGGCCGGCGACACCGATGCTGGCGGTCAGGCTCAATACCTGGCCGTTGGCCAGCGGCACCGGCGATTTTGCGATCTGCCGGCGCAGGCTTTCAGCAATCACTGCCGCCTGTGATTCGCTGGCGGCGACCAGCACCACCACGAATTCCTCGCCACCGTAGCGGAACAGATAATCGCTGCCACGGGTGAGCTGGCCGAGCACCCCGGCCACGTGCTGCAGGGCGCGGTCACCGGCATCGTGGCCGTGGCCATCGTTGATCGCCTTGAAATGATCCAGGTCGAGCAGCAGCAGCGAGAACGGTGTGCGGTTGCGTGTGGCCAGCTCGATCTCCCGGCGCAGCACGGTAGGCAGGAAGCGACGGTTGAGCAGGTTGGTCAGCGCGTCGCTGCCGGCATCCAGTTCGCCGATGCGCTCGAACAGCAGTGTCATCAAGGTGCGGATCGCGGCCAGGTCCTCGCGGATGGCCGGCAGCACCGCCAGTCGCTGCGCCGGAGCATCGCCGCTCGCGCGCTGCAGGTGGCCATCAATGCGGGCCATCAACTGGCCCACCTGCTGCGTTTCGCTGCTTTCGCCGAAGCTGGGGATGCCCTTATGAGTGAACCACAGGCCGAACTCCGAGGTAGCCAGGCTGGCGTTGTCGCTGGCCTGCACGTGACCGGCCAATGCGTAGAGCAGGGCGTTTTCCCAGTCCAGTAGCAGTGCGCGCTGGCGCTCGCGTTCGGTACCGACGTTCTGTACCAGCGAGAACAGCCGGTAGGCGGCGTCGGCACGGGTGGAGCGCTCGCGCGCATGGGTGTAGGCCAGGGTCATGCCTTCCATGGCGATATCCATGATCGCGCTGAGGCAGTCGATGGCGGCGAATGCGGTGTCGCTGTCCGGTGCATCGTCACGCAGGCGCACGAACAGTTCGTGCTTGAGCACGCGCGCACCGCGGGTAACCAGGTCGACCGGAATGCCGACGCGGGCGTGCACGTCGCCGATGATTCGTTGCGAGGCCACCGTGTTGGCGATGCCGCTGGCATCGGTGGTCAGCAGCTGCGCCAACCAGCGCTGCATGGCCGGCTGCAGGCGTTGCTTGACCTGGTCGTGGGACAGGAAACGGCGCGCACGGGTGTCCTGCAGCAGCACTTCGTAGAAGCGTTGGGCCAGGGCCGGTGGGGCATCGGCGGCCGCGGCATGCAGCAGCGCGGTGGCGGCAGGGCCGGCCTGCAGCAGGCACTGCTGCCAGGCCTCGGCCAGCGGCTGGCTGGCGTCGTCCAACTGGGGTGGTTCCACGTCGATCTCTGATTGCGTACGGCAAACCACGGGTATCGGCCGTGGCGGCGTGCGGTTGATGGCGGGCTAGCCGACCAGTTTAAGCGCGATGCAGGCTTGCGCGGTGCGCAAAGCACATCGGCGCCGCTGCGGCAATGAGTGAACGCATTTGAGAATCAATCGCATTGATGGGAGAATGCGCGCACGGAACGGGCTGCAGGTGCCTGCTGCAGGACTGCTCCGCCTCCCCCTCGTCGTTGCCTCAAGCCCTTTGCCAGAGGCCCCGTAGCCCTGCCAGAAGGTCCAGATCATGTCCCGAGCCGTTGTCCTTTCGCCGCGCCCGCTGGCGCTTGCCGTTGCCGCCCTGCTGGCCGGCAGCGCCCTGACCGCCCACGCTGAAGCCGACGCCACCGATATCGACACGGTGCATGTCACCGCCTCGCAGATCGCGCGCCAGGCGCTGGGCACCTCGACCATCACCGCCGAGGACATCGCCAGGCGCCCCCCGGCCAACGACATCGCAGAGCTGCTGCGGACCATGCCCGGCGTCAACCTGACCGGCAACAGTGCGTCGGGCCAGTATGGCAACAACCGCCAGATCGACCTGCGTGGCATGGGCCCGGAAAACACCCTGATCCTGGTCGATGGCAAGCGCATCGGTGCACGCGATGCGGTGCGCATGGGCCGTAGTGGCGAGCGCAATACGCGTGGTGACACCAACTGGGTGCCGGCGGAAATGATCGAGCGCATCGAAGTGCTGCGCGGTCCGGCAGCGGCGCGCTACGGCTCCGGTGCCTCCGGCGGCGTGGTCAACATCATCACCAAGCGCCCGACCGGTGACCTGACCGGTGCGGTCGACCTGTATGGCCTGGTGCCCGAGCACAGCGCCGAAGGCGGCAGCGAACGCGTCGGCCTGCAGCTGAGCGGGCCGATGACCGACACCTTGTCGTTCCGCCTGTACGGCAATCTCAACAAGACCGACGCCGATTCGCTGGCGCTCAACCGTGACTTCGCGACGAATCCGAACGCGGTGCCGCCGGCCGGTCGCGAGGGCGTCAAGAACCGCGATGTCAACGCACTGCTGCGCTGGGACGTGACCGCCAACCAGGTGGTTGAATTCGAAGCAGGCACCAGTCGCCAGGGCAACATCTATGCTGGCGACCGCGCGGTCAGCACCACCGGTACCTCGACACCGATCGATCTGGGGGCGTTGGCCGAGCAGCGGGCCGAGACCAACCGCATGTACCGCACCACCGGCGCGATCACCCATCGCGGCCGCTGGGGTGACGTGACCTCGCGGGTAACGGCTGCAGTGGAGGCGGTGAACAACTCGCGCATCAACGAAGGCCTGGCCGGTGGTCCGGAAGGCAGCTTCAACGGCACCGACTGGTCGACCTCGCGCCTGCGCAACTACCAGCTGGATGGCGAAGTGAGCTTCCCGACCACCCTGGGCGGTGCCGAGAACATCTGGACGCTGGGCTTTGAATACCTCGACAGCCGCCTGACCGACCCGTATTCGATGAGCCAGTCCAGCAGCAGTGGCGGCGGCTTCCCGGGGCTGTCGGCCGACCGTGCGCGCGGCAAGGCCGATGCGCAGACCACCGCCGTATTCGTGGAAGACAACATCTACTTGGGCGAGCGTTGGATCATCACTCCGGGCCTGCGCTTCGACCACCACAGCCAGTTCGGCAACAACACCAGCCCCAGCCTCAATGCGCAGTTCCGCATCAACAGCGACTGGGTGGTGAAGGGCGGTATCGCCCGTGCATTCAAGGCGCCGAACCTGTACCAGTCGAATCCGGACTATCTGTACTACACCCGTGGCAATGGCTGCCCGAACGCACTGCCGAGCCTGGGTGCCGGCTGCTACATGCGGGGCAATGCGGACCTGAAGGCGGAAACCAGCCTGAACAAGGAACTGGGCGTCGAGTGGGCACCGCAGAGCGGCTGGCAGGCGTCCTTGACGTACTTCCACAACGACTACAAGGACAAGATCCAGGCCGGCTACAACCAGATCGGGCTGACTGCCGACACCAAGGGCCGCATCTTCCGCTGGGAGAATGCACCCAAGGCGATCGTGCAGGGGCTTGAAGGCAACCTAGTGATTCCGCTGCTGGGCGAGCAGGGCAACCGCCTGAAGTGGAGCAACAACTTCACCTACATGGTGGAGAACGAGAACAAGAGCACCGGCCAGCCGCTGTCGGTGATTCCGAAGTACACCGTCAACACGATGCTGGACTGGCAGGCCACCGACAAGTTGTCGCTGCTGCTGACCGGCACCTTCTACGGCAAGCAGAAGCCGGCCACCACCAACATCAACAATGATCCGCGCTGCACCGGCACCTGCGATCCGTCGATCGCGCTGCAGGACCGTGGTGCGTACAACATCTGGGGCGTGAGCGCGCGCTACAAGGTGACCGAGACGGTCAGCTTCGGTTTCGGCGTCAACAACCTGGCCGACAAGCGCCTGTTCCGCGAGGCCAACAGCAGCGATGCCGGCGCGGCCACCTACAACGAGCCGGGTCGCGCCTATTGGGCCAGCCTGCGCTTCGGGTTCTGACCGCAGGCGGACGTCGGTCCGCTGTGCTTGCCAGGCATGATCTGGCGCTACCGGGTAGCGCCGGATCATGCCCGGCGGCATCGTCCAGCGATCCGAACCCCCGGTAGCGCCGGGCCATGCCCGGCGAAGGTATCGGTGGCCTGCAATGTTATAAACACCGTGATAGTTTCCCAACGCCCTCCGGCGTAGCCTGCCTCCCATCGCAAAGGAGCTGTTGCCATGGGCCACGACCACGATCACCTGCCATCCGAGATCCGCCACGAGAAACCCTTGTGGTGGGCGCTCGGCCTGACCTCCACCTTCCTCGTTGTCGAGGTGGTGGGCGCGTTCTGGACCAACAGCCTGGCGCTGCTGTCCGACGCCGCGCACATGGCCACCGATGCGCTGGCGCTGATGATCGCGCTGGTCGCGGTGCGGCTGAGCCGGCGCCCACCGGATGCGCGCCGCACCTACGGCTATGCGCGCCTGGAAGCGCTGGGCGCGATGATCAATGGCGCGATGCTGTTCGTGGTCGCCGGCTACATCCTGTGGGAGGCCATTGGGCGTTTCCGCGAGCCGCAGGAGATTGCCTCGTCGGGCATGCTGGTGATTGCCGCGGCGGGCCTGGTCATCAATCTGATCTCGATGCGCCTGCTGCAGGCCGGCAGCGGCGAGAGCCTCAACGTGAAGGGTGCCTACCTGGAAGTGTGGGCAGACATGCTCGGCTCGGTGGCCGTGATTGCTGGCGCGCTGTTGATCAAGTGGACCGGCTGGAAGCCGATCGACCCGATCCTGGCAGTGCTGATCGGCCTGTGGGTACTGCCGCGCACCTATGTGCTGATGCGCGAGGCGATCAACGTGCTGCTGGAAGGCGTGCCCAAGGGCATGGACGTGGCCAAGGTGCGCGACAGCCTGTCCGGCCACGCTGCGGTAATGGACGTGCATGACCTGCATGTGTGGGCGCTGGCCTCCAGCACCCCGGCGCTGACCGCGCACATCGTGATGCGTGATGGCACCGACGCTGATTCACTGCGTCGAGAGCTGGGTGGCCGCCTGCACGATGACTTCGGTATCGAGCACGTGACGCTGCAGATCGAGGCGGATCATTGCGGTGAAGCCTGTGGCGAGCCGGCGCCGGCCAAGGGCGGTGAGCACGAGGGCCATGAAGGCCATGACCACGGCGAGGACGCGCAGGGCCACCGCGGCCACGTGCATCGCTGATTGAAGATGCAAGGGCATCGATCGGGTCAAACCGCCCGGGTGAAGCCGGCCTGGTAGAGTCGATTGTTAGTCGACTATCGCGCGCAGCGCGGGCATTTTCGCGACCTTGCCGAAGAGCAATCGACTAACAGTCGACTCTACCCCGCCGCGAGGCCAGCCGATCCGCCAGCCGGGTCGGCTCCGGCAGCCGATATCCGCGCAACGTGCGCTGCACCCAGTGCAGCGCAGTATCGGCGCTGACCCGATGGCCACCGGCCACGAACAGCGGCTTGCATTTCACCTTACTGCGCAGCACCCAGCCGAGCTGCTCGTCACCGTCCAGCAGCGGTGTATGCGAACCGGCCTCGGCACCCGGCTCGACGAAGCGGCCGACCAGTTTCGATTTGGCCACGCCGATGCTTGGCAGATCGGTGACCACGCCCAGGTGCGCGGCGATGCCGAGCCGCCGCGGATGGCTGATGCCGTGGCCGTCGACGAACACCAGGTCCGGTGCGCGCGGCAGCAGCGCCAATGCGGCCAGCAGCGCCGGCAACTCGCGGAAGCTGAGCAGGCCGGGGATGTAGGGCATCACAGTAGGGATGCGCGCGATTTCCTGCGTTACAGGCAGCAGCGTCTTCGCATCCAGAAGTACCGCAGCGGCACGGGTGGTGGCGCCGTCATCCTCGAAGCCGACATCCAGCCCGGCCAGCCAGCGCACCGTGCGTGGCAGCCGGTCCTGGCGTTCCACGCGACCGGCCAGCTGGATCTGCTGCTCGCGGGCCGCGGCGACGCTGCCTTCCCAGCGTCCGGGGTCGATCACCGTATTCATTGGTTGCAGCATCGCATGTGTGGGGCCACGGCGCGGTGAGCGGCGCCCGGGGCTACAATGGCGGCCTGCCTTTCCTCGCGTTGGAGACCCTGCAGTGACCCGTAAACTCGTACTGTTGCGCCATGGCCAGAGCCAGTGGAACCTGGACAACCGCTTCACCGGCTGGGTCGATGTCGACCTGACCGAGCAGGGGCGCCGGGAAGCGGCTGCCGCCGGTCGCCTGATGCGCGAGGAAGGCCTGCAGTTCGACGTCGCCCACACCTCCGTGCTGAAGCGCGCCATCCACACCCTGCAGGGTGCGCTGGCCGAGCTGGAGCAGGACTGGCTGCCGGTGAACAAGTCCTGGCGCCTCAACGAACGCCATTACGGCGGCCTGCAGGGCCTGGACAAGGCCGAGACCGCTGCCAAGCATGGCGAGGACCAGGTCAAGGTGTGGCGTCGTTCGTACGACATCCCGCCGCCGGCCATGGACCTGGAAGATCCGGGCCACCCGATCCATGACCGCCGCTACGCTGGCCTGGACCGCAACGCGCTGCCGGGCACCGAATCGCTGGCCACCACGCTGGACCGCGTGCTGCCGTACTGGCACGACGCCATCGCGCCGCAGCTGAAGGACGGCAAGACCGTGCTGGTCACCGCCCATGGCAATTCGCTGCGCGCACTCTACAAGTACCTCAACAACGTCTCGCGCGAGGAAATCCTCGAGCTGAACATCCCGACCGGCATTCCGCTGCTGTTCGAGTTGAACGACGACCTGACGGTGAAGTCGTTCCGCTACCTGGGCGACCCGGAAGCGGCGCGCAAGGCCGCCGAAGCCGTGGCCAACCAGGGCAAGGCGAAATAAGTAGATACCCACCGTTGGTGGGTATTCCTCTGCTGGGTGTGTGCGGACCAACGGTCCGCACCTACCCGATTGCGACCACGGGCGTTCCCCCTGTGACCTTTGGCGGTCCCCGCCGCGGGCCTGCCCGGCTACCCTGTGAAATTACCCGCAGGAGAGCCTCATGAACTTCCGCAACCTGGCCCCGTTGGGCCTGACCATCGCCATCGCTGCCTCGCTGGCCGCCTGTGGCAAGAATGAAACCGCACCGGCCGCCAACGCCGACGCCAAGCCGGCCTTCGACCAGTCGCAGATCAAGACCGCGCTGATCAGCCTCAACGGCGCCGACCTCGATCCGGCCATTTCGGCCTGTACCGACCTCAATGGCTTCGTCAACAGCAAGTGGCTGAAGGCCAACCCGGTGCCGGGCGACCAGACCACCTGGGGCAGCTTCGAGATCCTGCGCGAGCGCTCGCTGGAAGTGCAGCACGCACTGGTGCAGCAGGCCGCCGCCAGCCAGGCCAAGGCCGGCTCGGTGGAAGCCAAGATCGGTGACATCTGGAAGACCGGCAACGACGAAGCCAAGATCGAAGCCGCTGGCCTCGCTCCGCTGCAGCCGCAGCTGGACAAGATCACCGCGCTGAACGACACCGCCGCCATCACCCAGTACCTGCGCGACAGCCAGGCCGAGGGCAGGGGCGTGCTGTTCTCGCTGTTCGCCAATGCCGATTACAAGGATTCGGCCAACGTCATCGCCTACGTCGGCCAGGGCGGCCTGGGCCTGCCGGAGAAGGGTTACTACTTCGACGATGCGCAGGCCAAGATCCGCGACGCCTACGTGGCCTACATCGCGCAGGTGCTGACGCTGTCCGGCGTGGACGCGGCGCAGGCTGCCGAGCAGGCCAAGGCCGTGATGGCCTTCGAAACGCGCCTGGCCAAGGCCTCGATGTCGCGCATCGAAATGCGCGACCCGGCCAAGCGCTACAACCCGCTCAGCGCCGCCGACGCCGACAAGCTGACCCCGAACTTCAGCTGGACCGCGCTGTTCGACACCCTGAAGGTGCCGGCCGCGCAGAAGTTCTCGCTGGCACAGCCGGGCTTCTTCGGTGAAATGGACAAGATGCTGGCCGACGTGCCGGCTGCCACGTGGCAGGCCTACCTGCGCTTCCACACCATCGACGACGCCTCGCCGTACCTGAGCAGCCAGTTCGAGAAGGCCAACTTCGAGTTCTTCGGCAAGACCCTGCGCGGCCAGCAGGAGATGCAGCCGCGCTGGAAGCGTGTACTGGAGTCGGTCAACGGCGGCATGGGTGAAGCCCTGGGCCAGCTGTACGTCGACGCCGTGTTCCCCGCCGAGTCCAAGGTGGCCATGCAGCACCTGGTGGAGAACCTCTCGGTGGCGCTGAAGGCGCGCCTGGAGCAGCTGCCGTGGATGGGCGAAGAGACCAGGAAGAAGGCGCTGGAGAAGTGGGCCAGCTTCACCCCGAAGATCGGCTACCCGGACAAGTGGCGCGAGTGGACGGGCCTGCAGACCAACGCTGACAGCTACCTGGGCAACATGCAGGCGGCACGTGCGTTCAACTACCGCTACATGCTGGACAAGATCGGCAAGCCGGTGGACAAGTCCGAGTGGGGCATGACCCCGCAGACCGTCAACGCGTACTACAACGCCACCAAGAACGAGATCGTGTTCCCGGCGGCGATCCTGCAGGCGCCGTTCTTCGACGCCAAGGCCGATCCGGCGCTGAACTACGGCGGCATCGGTGCGGTCATCGGCCACGAAATGATGCACGGCTACGATGACTCGGGCAGCCAGTTCGCCGCCAACGGCAACTTCGACAACTGGTGGACCGACGCCGACCGCAAGGCCTTCACCGAGCGTACCGACCAGCTGGTCGCGCAGTTCGATGGCTACGAGTCGGTGCCGGGCGTGTTCGTCAAGGGCAAGCTGACCCTGGGCGAAAACATCGGTGACCTCGGTGGCCTGACCGTGGCCTACGACGCGCTGAAGATGGCGCTGAAGGAAGACCCGAAGGCGAACGTGGAAGTCGACGGCCACAGCCAGGACCAGCGCTTCTTCATGAACTGGGCCACCGTGTGGCGCCGCAACTTCACCGATGGTGAGCTGCGTGTGCGCCTGAACACCGACCCGCATGCCCCGGCCAACTTCCGTGCCAACGGCGCGCCGTCGAACATGCCGTCGTATGCCGCCGCGTTCCAGTGCAAGGCCGGTGACGCGATGGTGCGTGCCGACGACAAGCGCGTGGTGATCTGGTAATCGATCGCACGTGATGCGTGAAGCGAAAGGCCTGGCGAACGCCGGGCCTTTTGTTTGTCCGATCGGTAGCGCCGGGCCATGCCCGGCGGATCTCAGGCCAGCGCCGGTTCCTGCGCCAGCATGCGATGGAAGCGCTGCAGCACGTAGGGATCGATCAGGCCGCCGGATTGCTCGTCGATGATCCGCAGCACCTTTTCGTGCTCCATCGCGGTGCGGTAGGGGCGCACGCTGGTCATCGCGTCGTAGGCATCGGCGATGGTGACGATGCGTGCGCCGAGTGGAATGTCTTCGCCGCGCAGGCCATCGGGATAGCCACTGCCATCGAAGGCCTCGTGATGGGTGCGGATCAGCCGTGCCACCGAAACGGCATCGCTGCGGCCGGTGGCCATGAAAATGTGCTCGCCACGCACCGGATGCTCGCGCATGATCGCGCGCTCCTCGTCGGTATGCCGGCGCGGGGCCAGCAGCACATCGTCGGGAATGCCGATCTTGCCGATGTCATGGAAGCGCGCGGCCAGGCCGATCTGCGCGCAGGCTTCATCGTCGAGATCGCAGCGTGCGGCCAGGCGCTGCGCGAGCAGGCCGACGCGGTCGCAATGGTGGCGGGTATAGGCGTCGCGCATCTGCAGCGACATCGAGAGAGCATCGATCAGGCAGGCCTGCGCGTGCAGCAGGTTGGGAGCGGGTACGGCGTCAGGGAACATGGTCATCCGCCCGCACCGGGTGGGGGACCGGTGCGGGGTGTTCGGGGGCGATCAACCCGGGGCGAGGGTGGTCAGGAGGGCGCGGGCCGCATTGAAGCGGTCTTCCGGCAGCGGCAGCGGGTGCTTGATGCGTAGCTTGTCGGGCCCTTCCATGGCGTACAGGTTCGGTTGTTTCTGGATCAGCTGGATCACTGCCATCGGGTCGATGTTCGGCTTGGACTCGAACACGATGCGGCCACCGCTCTCGCCCAGGTCCAGCTTGCGGATGCCCAGCGTGTTGGCTTTCAGCTTCAGCTCGGCGATGGCGAACAGGTGCTTGGCCGCATCCGGCAGCAGGCCGAAGCGGTCGATCATCTCCACCTGCAGTTCGCGCAGTGCATCGCTGTCGCGCGCGCTGGAAATGCGCTTGTACAGGGTCAGGCGGGTGTGCACGTCCGGGAGGTAGTCTTCCGGAATCAGTGCCGGCACGTGCAGCTCGACCTCGGCACCGCGCACTTCCTCGCCGGCATCCAGGTCGGGCAGCTTGCCCTGCTTGATGCTGCGAACCGCGCGTTCCAGCAGCTCGGTGTAGAGGCTGAAGCCGACCTCGGCCATCTGCCCGCTCTGGTCTTCGCCCAGCAGTTCACCGGCGCCGCGGATTTCCAGATCGTGCGTGGCCAGGGTGAAGCCGGCGCCCAGCTCGTCCATCGACGCGATTGCTTCCAGGCGCTTTTCGGCATCCGGGGTGATCGAACGACGGTCGGGGGCAACCAGGTAGGCGTAGGCACGGTGGTGCGAACGACCGACACGGCCGCGCAGCTGGTGCAGCTGGGCCAGGCCGAAGCGATCGGCGCGGTTGATGATGATGGTGTTGGCGTTGGGGATGTCGATGCCCGATTCGATGATCGTGGTCGACAGCAGCACGTTGAAGCGCTGCTTCTGGAAATCCAGCATCACCTTTTCCAGCTCGCGCTCCGGCATCTGCCCGTGGGCGATGCCGATGCGCGCCTCCGGCACCAGCTCGGACAGCTCGCGCTGCATGCGGCCGATGCTTTCCACGTCGTTGTGCAGGAAGTACAGCTGGCCACCGCGTGCCAGCTCGCGCTGGAAGGCTTCGCGCAGCAGCGCGTTGTCCCACTGGGTGATGAAGGTCTGCACCGCCAGCCGGTTCGGCGGCGGCGTGGCGATGATCGACAGGTCGCGCAGGCCGGCCATGGCCATGTTGAGCGTGCGCGGGATCGGCGTAGCGGTCAGGGTCAGCAGGTGCACGTTGGCGCGCAGCGCCTTCAAGGCTTCCTTCTGGCGCACACCGAAACGCTGCTCCTCGTCGACGATGACCATGCCCAGGTCCTTGAACTTCACGTCCGGCTGCAGCAGGCGATGGGTGCCGACAATGACGTCGATGGTGCCGGCGGCAACCTTCTCCAGCTCCGCCTTGATTTCCTTGGTGCTCTTGAAGCGCGACAGCACCTCGACCTTCATCGGGTAATCGGCGAAGCGGTCGCGGAAGTTGCGGTAATGCTGCTCGGCCAGCAGCGTGGTCGGCACCAGTACGGCCACCTGCTTGCCGGCACTGGCGGCGGCGAACGCGGCGCGCACGGCGACCTCGGTCTTGCCGAAGCCGACGTCGCCGCAGACCACGCGGTCCATCGGCTGGCTGCTGGACAGGTCGCGCAGGGTGGCGTCGATCGCAGCCAACTGGTCCGGGGTTTCTTCGAACGGGAAACCGGCGGCGAACGGCTCGTACATCGCGCGGTCCACCTGCAGTGCGAGGCCGGCACGCGCCTGGCGACGGGCCTGGATCTCCAGCAGCTCCGCAGCCACATCGCGCACCTTCTCGGCGGCCTTGCGCTTGGCCTTGCTCCACTGCTCGCCACCGAGCGAATGCAGTGGCGCGGTTTCCGCTGAAGCGCCGGAGTAGCGGCTGATCAGGTGCAGCTGGGCCACCGGCACATACAAGCGGTCGCCCTTGGCGTATTCGATTTCCAGGAATTCGCCGGGCATGCCGCCGACGTCCATCGCGATCAGGCCACGGTAGCGGCCGACGCCATGGTCCTCGTGCACGATCGGCGCACCCTCGGTCAGTTCACCGAGGTCGCGGATGATCGCTTCCGGTTCGCGGCCGGCACGGCGCGTGCGGCGGGTGCTGCCGGCGCGCTCAGGGAACAGCTGGCGCTCGGTCAGTACCGCGATGCGCGGATCGTCCAGCGCAAAGCCATCCTCCAGCGGCGCCACCGCGATCGCGAAGCGCGCGTCGTCGGCGAGGAAGCTGGGCAGGTCGGCCACTACCGGTGGTTTCAGTTCGGCGGCCTGCAGCACTTCCAGCAATGCCTCACGGCGGCCGGGTGAATCGGCAGCGATCAGCACGCGGCCCGGGTAGTGGCCGAGGAAGGACTTCAGCGCATCGCCGGCCGGTGCTTCGCGCGCGGCCACCGGCAGCGGCGGCAGCGGCTGGTCACCCAGCGCATGGGCATCTGCGATGCGCGCGTGGTCAGCCGACCATACCTCGATGCGAGGAGTGTCGTTCAGTCGTTCGCGCAGCAGTTCCGGCGACAGGTACAGCGCCGACGGCGGCAGCAGCGGCCGTTCGACGTCGTGGCGGCGCTGCTCGTATCGCTCGGCGGTCTGCGCCCAGAACGTTTCTGCTGCTTCGCCAGCGCCCACGCAGACCACGGGCAGGCTGCCTTCGGGCAGATAGTCGAACAGGGTGGCGGTGCGTTCGAAGAACAGCGGCAGGTAATACTCGACGCCGGCCGGGGCCAGCCCGGATTTCAGGTCCTGGTACAGCGAACTGCGCCGGGTATCGACATCGAAGCGCTCGCGCAGCGTGGCCAGCACGCGGGCGATGCTGGCTTCGTCCATCGGCACTTCGCGGCCCGGCAGCATGTGCACCGCCTCGACCTTGTCCAGCGAGCGCTGGCTTTCCGGATCGAAGGCACGGATCGAGTCGATGTCCTCGTCCAGCAGCTCCACCCGCAGCGGCTCCTCGGCACCCATCGGGTACACGTCGAGCAGGCCGCCGCGCACCGCGAAGTCGCCCGGGTCCATCACCTGAGGCACGTTGCGGTAGCCGGCGCTTTCCAGGCGGCGCTTCTCGGCTTCCAGGTCCAGGCGCTGGCCAACCTTCAGGTCGAAGCTGCCACCGATCACATAGCTGCGCGGGGCCAGCTGCTGCAGCAGGGTCTGCACCGGCACGATCACCAGGCCGCGTTTCAGCTCGGGCAGGCGGTGCAGGGCGGACAGGCGCTGCGAGATGATGTCCGGATGCGGGCTGAAGCGGTCGTAGGGCAGGGTTTCCCAGTCCGGGAAGGCAACCACTGGCAGGGCAGGGTCGCCGCCGAGCAGGGTCTGCAGGTCGGCTTCGAGCTGGTTGGCGCCGTGGTTGTCACGGGCGATCACCAGCAGCGGGGCGTCGTGCGCACGCGCGGCCTGGGCCAGATACCAGGCCAGGGCGGTCGGCGATGCGGGAGCGCGCCACCAGGCGCGGAGCTGGCCGGCGCGCGGCAGCGGCGGGGCGGGGTATGAGGTACGCGACATGGACCCCGGATTTTAGCAGAAGCCCGATCGAAGCCCGGTGGGTCATGCCGGCCATTGGCCGGCAGCCTCATGTGCCGTTGGGGGAACGCAATGCCGGCCAGCGGCCGGCACTACCGGAATGACGCGCCGGGCGATGCCCGGCGCATCCATCAGTTGTCCAGTTCCAGCACCATCCGCACCAGGCCCTCGGCACCGGTCGGGTGCGGGACCGGCTTGAAGCCCAGCGAGGCGGCCAGCTGCTTCATTGGCTCGTTCTCGGCGGCAACGTCGCCGTACAGGCGGTCCAGGTACTTGCCACGGCCCCATTTCACCAGCTTGCGCATCAGCTGCCGGCCCAGGCCCTGGCCGATCAGGAAGCGGCTGATCAGGATCGCGTACTCGGCTTCACGGGTACCGGGGATGATCGAGGCCCGGGCGACCGCGCCGACTACCGCCTCACCGGCGGGCAGGGATTCGGCAGCGACCAGGGTGATCTCGGTCTTCGGATTCGGGTGGGTCAGGCGCTGGGTGGTTTCCGGCGAAAGCTCGGTCACCGCCTGCAGGAAACGATCACGGATTTCTTCCGGCCCGAACAGGCTGAACGCTGCTTGCAGCGGCGCGCCATCTTCCGGGCGGATGGGGCGGATCAGCAGCTCGTGGCCGCTGGGAGCCTTGAAGATCTCATGCCAGGGCGGCATGCGGTTGCGAGTGGCCATACCGGGTGATTCCTTGGTGGTCCATCGATTGTGGCATCACCGGGGCTGCATTCCGTGAACGAAAGGCTCACGGCGGTACAGCCTCGTGAAGGCCGTTATTCGGGTGCTTTGAGCCAATCCAGGCGGGTGCTGGCGCCGGGCTCGCCCAGGTGCTGGCGCAGCGCCGGCAGGGCCGGGCCGACCACCCGGTCGAACTGCCAGGGTGGGTTGAGCAGCAACATGCCACTGCCGTTGAGGCGCAGCGGCGAGTCGTCCGGGCGCACCAGGAATTCGATCGTCATCGCCGATTTCACCGGCAGCGCGCTGGCCTTGCGCAGGAAATGCAGGATGGTGCGGCGCTGCTTGATCGGGAACCAGACCGCACAGGTGGCCTGCGGCCAGCGCGCCAGGGTCTCGGCCAGGGCGGCCAGGACCGCCTGATATTCGGCATCCTGGGCTTCGTAGGGCGGATCGATCAGCACCAGGCCGCGGCCGATCTTGCTGCCGTTGAACTTCGGCGGCAGCAGCGAGCGCAGCAGCGCGTAACCGTCGCCGGGATGCACGCCGACCCGGCTGTCATGGGCGAACAGCGCTTTCAGCGTGGCCGTTTCGGCTTCCTGCAGCTCACAGACCGCCATGCGGTCCTGTGCGCGCATCGCCTGCGCGCTCAGCAGCGGCGAGCCCGGATAATTGGTCATCGCGCCGACCGGATTGCCGGCCTGTACCGCCTTCAGGTAGCGCTCGACCACCTCCGGCAGCTTGGGCTGGGCCATCAGCCGCATGATCCCGGACTCGGCCTCCAGGGTCTTGCGGCTCTCTTCGCTGGCCAGCAGGTAGCGGCCGGCACCGCCGTGGGTGTCGAGCACGAAGAACGGGCTGTCCTTGCGCTTGAAGCTGTCGATCAGGGCCAGCTGCACGATGTGCTTGAGCACATCGGCGTGGTTGCCGGCATGGAAGGCGTGGCGATAGTTCATGGGCGGCAGTGTACGGGGCGGCGGCCGCAGCGGCTATGCTGCGCGCCATGACAGCTCCCGTTGCCCATGTCCTGCTGGTCGAGGACGAAGCCGCCATTGCCGAAACCGTGCTCTATGCGCTGCGCAGCGAAGGCTATGCCGCCAGCCACTGCCTGCTGGGCGGTGAGGCTCTGCTGCGGCTGCAGGCCGGCGGCATCGACGTGGTGGTGCTGGATGTCGGCCTGCCCGACCTCGGCGGCTTCGAGGTCTGCCGCCGGCTGCGCGCCTTGCCGGGCCCAGAGGCGCAGCTGCCTGTGATCTTCCTGACCGCCCGCAACGACGAGGTGGATCGCGTGCTCGGCCTGGAGCTGGGTGCCGATGACTACATGACCAAGCCGTTCTCGCCGCGCGAGCTGGTGGCGCGGGTGCGTGCGCGGCTGCGCCGTGCGCTGCCGGCGGTATCGGCCACAGCCAGCACCGAAGGTGGCTGGCAGGAGCTGGGCACCTTCGCCATCGACCGCGAGGGCCGGCGTATCCGTTTCCGTGGCCAGGCATTGGACCTGACCCGCTACGAATATGCGCTGTTGGAGGCGCTGCTGCAGCGTCCTGGCGCCATCCTCAGCCGCGCCCAGCTGATGGACCGGGGCTGGGACAGCAGTGCCGACAGTGCCGACCGCACCGTCGATACCCACGTCAAGACGCTGCGCGCCAAGCTGCGTGCGGCCGGTGCCAGCGACGATCCGATCCGTACCCACCGTGGCCTCGGCTACGCGCTGGAGGTCTAGCCGATGCGCCTGGTGCTGAAGCTGTTCCTCGGCTTCTTCCTGATCACCGGCATCGCCGCGTTCTTTGTGATGCGCGTGTTCGTCAACGAAGTGAAGCCGGGTGTGCGCCAGGCGATGGAATCGACCCTGGTCGACGCGGCCAACGTGCTGGCCGAGATGGCTGCCGCCGACGTCAAGGACGGCACCATCCGCAGCGGCAGCTTCACCCGCAACCTGGCCAAGGCGCGGCAGCGCGACCTGAAGGCGATGGTCTGGCGCTTCCCGAAGCGCTCGCTCGACTACCGGGTGACCATCACCGATGCCAAGGGCATCGTCATCTACGACTCGCTGGGCCGTGACCTGGGCCGTGACAATTCGCGCTGGAACGATGTCTACCGCACCCTGCGTGGCGAGTACGGCGCCCGTTCCAGTCCCGAGATTGCCGGTGAAGAGGGCGATACGGTGATGCACGTGGCGGCACCGGTATACGACCCGGTGGATGGCCGAACCCTGATCGGCGTGCTCAGCCTGGCCCAGCCCAATCGCAGCATCGATCCGTTCATCGCCGCCAGCCAGCGCGCCATCATCGAGCGTGGTGCGTGGCTGATCGGGCTGTCGGCGCTGGTCGGTGTGCTGGTGACGATGTGGCTGACCACTGGCCTTGGCCAGCTCAGCCGCTATGCGCGCGCGGTCACCGCCGGCGAACCGGTGCCACCGCCACGCCGCCGCCGCGACGAGATCGGTGATCTCGGCCAGGCCTTGGAAACCATGCGCCGCAAGCTGGAAGGCAAGGCCTACGTCGAGCAGTACGTGCAGTCACTGACCCACGAGATGAAGAGCCCGCTGGCAGCGATCCGTGGTGCCGCCGAGCTGCTGCAGGAGCCGCTGCCTGAGGCCGACCGCGTGCACTTCGCACGCAGCATCGTCGACCAGCAGGAGCGCCTGACCGAGACCATCGACAAGCTGCTGGCGCTGGCCGAGGTAGAGCAGCACGGCTGGCTGCAGACCCGCGACCCGATCGCCGTGCCGGTGCTGCTGGCCGATGCTGCTGCGGCGGCGCAGGTGCGCGCACAGGCGGCCGGGGTGCAGGTCCGCATCGGCAGTGTGCCCGACCTGCGTGTGCAGGGCGACACCTATCTGCTGCGGCAGGCACTGCACAACCTGATCGACAATGCGATCGCCTTCTCACCGTCGGGCGCGGACATCGCGCTGCACGCAGATCTGGACGGCCAGGGCGTTCGCCTGCAGGTGGCCGACCGCGGTGCCGGCATTCCCGACTATGCGCGCGAACGCATATTCGAACGCTTCTACTCGCTGGCCCGCCCCGGCAGCGGCCGGCGCAGCTCCGGCCTGGGGCTGCCGTTCGTGCAGGAGGTTGCACGCCTGCATGACGGTCGCGCCAGCGTTGACGACCGCGAGGGCGGCGGCACCGTGGCCAGCCTGTGGTTGCCGCTGGTCGTGCCGGGCCAGCGCCCGCGGCGCTGACTTCACACTCGCTTCAAATTCGCCACAAACCCTGCTCACCGCAGCGGTCCATCCTGCAGTCCTCTCCAACGAGGATGGACCATGAAATCCCTGAAGATGCTGCTGCGGTTCGCCATTGTCGGCGGGCTGATCCTGCTGCTGCTGATCCCGCTGATGATGATCCGCGGGGTCATCAACGAGCGCAGCCAGTACCGCGATGAGGCCTTTGCACGGGTGGCCGACAGCCGCGCCGGCGTGCAGCGCCTGGTGGGGCCGGTGCGTGTGGTGCCGTGGGTGGAACGCAAGGAAGTTGAACTGGTCGACTCGCTGGGCGTCAAGAAGACCGAAGTGCAGGTCACCGAGGGCCATTGGCTGCAGATGCCGGCGTCGCTGGATGTCGGTGGCGAGATGCTGCCGAGCCAGCGCGAGGTGGGCCTGTTCAAGGTGCCGGTGTACAGCTGGAACGGCCAGTTGAAGGCCACCTTCGCCGCTGACGACTATCCGGTGAAGGCCGGCCGCAGCTATGGCCAGCCGTACGTGGCGCTGGGCATTTCCGATGTGCGTGGCCTGGTTGGCACACCGAACCTGCGCGTGGATGGCAAGCAGCTGCGCCTGTTGCCGGGCGTTGGTGCGGCCAGCGAGGTCGGTCGTGGCCTGCATGCACCGGTGGCCGGTTTCGCCGAGGATCAGGGCGGCACCCTGGCCGGCAGTACGGTTGAACTGGAGCTGCGCCTGGACGGCAGCCGCATGCTGTCGGTGGTGCCGGTGGGCGATGACACCAAGATCGCATTGCGCTCCAGCTGGCCGCACCCGTCGTTCAGCGGTGCGTTCCTGCCCAACGAGCGTCGCGTCGACGCACAGGGCTTCGACGCACGCTGGGCGGTGTCCTCGCTGGCCTCCGATGCCCAGCGGCAGCTGCGCAGCGACGGTGCGATCGATTCGCAGGCGGTGACGGTGTCGCTGGTCGATCCGGTCGATGCCTATACCCAGGCCGATCGTGCTTCCAAGTACGGCGTGCTGTTCGTGGTGCTGACCTTCGTCGGCTTCATCCTGTTCGAGCTGATCAAGTCGCTGCGCATCCATCCGCTGCAGTACCTGATGGTCGGCCTCGCACTGGCGATCTTCTTCCTGCTGCTGATCAGCCTGTCCGAGCACATCGCCTTCTGGAAGGCGTACCTGGTATCGGCGGTGGCCTGTATCGGCCTGCAGGCGGTGTACCTGGCCAACGTGTTGGGTCACTGGAAGCGCGGCCTGGGCTTCGCTGCGCTGCTGACTGTGTTGTATGGCGCGCTGTATGGCCTGCTGGTATCGGAAAACAACGCGCTGCTGATGGGCTCGCTGCTGCTGTTCGTGATCCTGGCGCTGGCGATGTGGGTGACCCGCCGGGTCGACTGGTACGCGCTCGGCGCGGACCTGAAGTAAGGAGCAGGCCATGAGCTGGCGCCAGGGATTGCGGCAACGGGCACGGCAGGGCATTCCTGCCCTGCTGGAAGTGGATGCGCTGCTGCAGGCACATGGCGTGCTGGCGGCCCTGCCGGGGGCACGGATCGCCCCTGGCCTGGTCCGCTTCCAGCTGGCAGCGGTGACCTGTGAGGGATTGCAGGGCCAGGGACTGGCCTGGCTGCAGGGCGCGCGGCAGGGGCGCGGCGCGCTGGCCGGCAGGGTGCCGCGCTACCGGCCATGGAAGGCCGGGGCGCAGGCGCTGGCCGAGATCGGCATCGGTGGCCTGCCCGAGGACTGGCCTGAGCATGCGGCGGTGTACGGCTGCAGCAGCATCGACCGGCGGCACTGGTTGCTGCTGCTGCCGGAGCGGGCGCAGCTGTGGCTGGGGTGGAGTGGGTGAGGTGGCTTGGCAGGTGCGAACCAACCGCTCTCCAGTGGGTGCGAACCTTGGTTCGCACGCTTCTACCGCCGTCCATGACCGATGGGACGGTATCCGCGCGCCCCTGCTGGCTAGACTCGATGGGTTGATGATCGAGCCGAAGGGCAGGGGTGCGATGTGTTGAAGTGGGGCATGCTGGCCGCAGCGCTGGCGATGGGTGGCAATGCAGGCGCGCAGCAGCGCGAGACGGTGGACCTGGACATGGTCAGCCGCATCCGCCAGGAGGCCTTCCATCGTTCGCAGGTGATGGACACCTTCAGCTACCTCACCGAACGCATCGGCCCGCGCCTGACCAACTCGCCGGCGATGGGCCGCGCCAATGCGTGGACGCGTGGCAAGTTCAACGAATGGAAGCTGGACAACGTCCACGACGAAGCCTTTGATGATTTCGGGCGTGGCTGGGAGTTCACTTCGGCCAGCGTAGAGATGCTCGGTGACCGCGTGCAGCCGCTGCATGCGCTGCCCAAGGCCTGGACCCCCGGTACCAAGGGCCCGGTTGAAGGCGAGCTGGTGCAGGTCGAGATCAAGAAGCCCGAGGACATCGAGAAGTACCGCGGCAAGCTGCGCGGCAAGATCCTGCTGCTGGGCGAGGCGCGCGAATACAAGCGCGGCACCGAGGCGGATTCGCACCGCCACGACGCCACCTCGCTGGAGGGCCTGCAGGAGTTCACCCTGCCCAAGGACAAGGACGCCACCGCCGAGCGCGCGAAGCGGGTCAAGGAGTACCAGGAGCGCCAGCAGCTGGCGACCAAGGTCAATGCGTTCTTCGTGGAAGAAGGCGCGCTGGCCTCGATCAGCATCAGCAGCTGGGACAACGGCATCATCCGCGTTGCCGGTGGTGGCTCGCGAAAGGCCGGTGAGTCGGTGGGCATCCCCGAGCTGGCGATGATCAGCGAACACTTCAATCCGCTGGTGCGCGCGCTGGAGGCCAAGCAGACCGTGCGCCTGCGCGTGGATGTGGCCGCGCGCTTCACCGACGAGGCTGACCAGCCCGGCTACAACACGCTGGCCGAGATCCGTGGCAGCAGCAGGCCCGATGAGGTGGTGATGATCGGCGCGCACCTGGATTCGTGGCACAGCGGTACCGGTGCGGCCGACAACGCGGCCGGCGTGGCGGTGATGATGGAGGCCATGCGCATCCTCAAGGCTACCGGCGCCAAGCCCAAGCGCACCATCCGGGTGGCGCTGTGGAGCGGCGAGGAACAAGGCTTGATCGGCTCGCAGGCTTATGTGGCCAAGCACTTCGGCCGGTTCCCGGAACCCACCGATCCGGCGCAGAAGGCGCTGCCGGCCTCGCTGCGCGAACCGACCGGCGCGCTGCAGAAGACCCGCGACTACAGCAAGTTCCAGGTCTACTTCAACATGGACAACGGCTCGGGCCGCTTCCGTGGCATCTATGCGCAGGAAAACCTCGCAGCGATGCCGATCTTCGAAGCCTGGCTGGCGCCGTTCCATGACGTCGGCGCCACCACCGTGGCCACCCGCAACACCGGCAGCACCGATCACATCAGCTTCGACCGCATCGGCCTGCCGGGCTTCCAGTTCATCCAGGACCGGCTGGACTACTTCACCAACGTCCACCACAGCCACCTCGATACCTGGGATCACGCCGAGCCGGAAGACCTGAAGCAGGCCGCGGCCATCGTCGCCTCGTTCGCCTACAACGCCGCGACGCGCGAGCAGTCCTTCCCACGCAAGGTAGAACCGTAAAAGGGGACGGAGGGGATTAAGTCGTTTCTCCCCTCCGTTTCCCGGCCGCAGCTCCAGGAGCTGGGCAATCGCGACTTAATCCCCTCCGTCCCCTTTTTCCGTAGGCGGCGGTGGGCTGGTAAAATCGGGGGATTCCCGTTCCTCGAGCCGTCCATGACCTGCCGCACCCGCTTCGCCCCCAGTCCCACCGGCTACCTGCACATCGGTGGTGCCCGCACTGCGCTGTACTGCTGGCTGGAGGCCCGCCACCGTGGCGGCGAGTTCGTGCTGCGCATCGAGGACACCGACCGTGAGCGCAGCACCCAGGGCGCGATCGACGCGATCCTGGAGGCGATGGAGTGGCTGGGCCTGGACTATGACGAAGGCCCGATCTACCAGACCGACCGCGTCGCCCGCTACCTGGAAGTGGCCGAGCAGCTGGTGGCCGACGGCAAGGCCTACTACGCCTACGAGACCCGCGAAGAGCTCGATGCGATGCGCGAGGCGGCCATGGCCAAGCAGGAAAAGCCGCGCTACAACGGCGCCGCGCGCGAGCTGGGCCTGCCGCGCAAGGACGACCCGAACCGCGTCATCCGCTTCAAGAACCCGCTGCAAGGCACCGTGGTGTTCGACGACCTGATCAAGGGCCGCATCGAGATCGCCAACAGCGAGCTGGACGACATGGTCATCTTCCGCCCGGACGGCTTCCCTACCTACAACTTCGCGGTGGTGGTGGACGACTGGGACATGGGCATCACCGAGGTCATCCGCGGTGACGACCACATCAACAACACCCCGCGCCAGATCAACCTGTACGAAGGCATCGGCGCGCCGGTACCGAAGTTCGGCCATATGCCGATGATCCTGGACGAGCAGGGCGCCAAGCTGTCCAAGCGCACCGGCGCGGCCGACGTGATGCAGTACAAGGACGCCGGCTACCTGCCCGACGCGCTGCTGAGCTACCTGGCCCGCCTGGGCTGGTCGCACGGTGACCAGGAGCTGTTCAGCCGCCAGGAGCTGATCGAGCTGTTCGATGTGAAGGACTGCAATTCCAAGGCCTCGCGCCTGGACATGGCCAAGCTGGGCTGGGTCAACCAGCACTTCCTGAAGACCGAGGACGTGGCCGCCATCGTCCCGCACCTGGTCTACCAGCTGCAGAAGCTGGGCCTGGACGTGGCCGCCGGCCCCGCCCCGGAGGACGTGGTGATCGCCCTGCGTGAACGCGTACAGACCCTGAAGGAAATGGCCGAGAAGGCCGTGGTCTGGTACCAGCCGCTGACCGAGTACGACGAAGCGGCGGTGGCCAAGCACTTCAAGGCCGGTGCCGAAGTGGCGCTGGGCAAGGCCCGCGAACTGCTGGCGGCGCTGCCGGAGTGGACCGCCGAGGCGGTGGGCGTAGCCCTGCACGACACCGCCGCCGCGCTGGAGATGGGCATGGGCAAGGTCGCCCAGCCGCTGCGCGTGGCCATCACCGGCACCCAGGTCAGTCCTGACATTTCCCATACTGTGTATCTGGCCGGACGCGATCAGGCCTTGAAACGCATTGATGTGGCCATCACCAAGGTAGCAACGGCCTGAGGCATCCTTGCCAGGCCCGAACCGGAGAACACGCATGCCCGCCAAGACCGCCACAGCCTGTACCGCCCCGCACCACCACGTCCACGACGCATCGGATTTCGTGGCGGTGGTCGAGCGTGTCTCGCGCGAACGCGGGCTGCGCCTGACCCCGATCCGCGCCAACGTGCTGAAGCTGATCGCCGAGGCCGGCAAGCCGGTCAAGGCCTATGAACTGCTGGAATGGGTGCGCAACGGCAAGGGCGTGGGCGCTGATGCCCCGCCCACCGTCTACCGTGCGCTCGACTTCCTGATGGCCAATGGCTTCGTGCACAAGCTGGAGTCGGTGAATGCCTTCGTGGCCTGCCACCACCCCAGCAGCGCCGCGCACTCGGTGCCGTTCCTGATCTGCAACAGCTGCCACAGCGCGGTGGAACTGGAAGACCGCGAGATCGTCACCCAGCTGGAAAAGCGTGCCAAGGAGCTGGGTTTCCAGCCGCAGGCACAGACCCTGGAAGTGCACGGCCTCTGCGCGCGCTGCGCCGGGTAACGCAACGGTAGTGCCGGCCGCTGGCCGGCATAGGAGCGGGATCAGATCCCTTTGCCATTGGCAAAGGGATCTGACCCCGTTTCATGACAAGGCTAGTCCATCGGCTTGCTCGCGGTATCCACCCGCACGATCACCGACATGCCAGGCCGCAGCTGCGCGGCCAGTTTCTGGCCTTCATTGATCGATATCCGCACCGGCAGCCGCTGCACCACCTTGGTGAAGTTGCCGCTGGCGTTGTCAGGGCGCAGCACGCTGAATTCCGACCCGGTGGCTGGCGCGATCTCCTGCACGCGGCCGCGCAGCACCTGGCCCTGGAACGCGTCCACCGAGAACGTGGCCGGCTGACCGATCGCCATCCCCCAGGTCTGGCCTTCCTTGTAGTTGGCCACCACCCATAGCGTGTCAGGTACCAGGAACAGCAGCTGCGAACCGGCGGCGACGTACTGGCCCACGCGCACGCTGGCTTCGCTGATCTGGCCGTCGCGCGGTGCGTGGATCACCGTGTTGGCCAGGTCGATGCGCGCCAGTTCCAGTTGTGCCTGTGCGCTTTCCACCTGTGCCTCCAGGCTCTTGCGCGCCACCTGGGTCGACACCAGCGTTTCCTCGGCGATGCGGATCTGCGCCTGCGACTGCTGCACGCTGGCCTGTGCCGAGGCCTGGGTGGTCCGGAACTTGTCGCGGTCGTTGATCGATACGAGCTGCTGCGCGGCCAGCTCCTCGTAGCGCTTCAGCTCGTTGCGCGAGCGTTGCAGCTCCGCCTGGCCGGCTGACAGCGTGGCCTGCGCAGAGGCGATCTGCGCACGGTTCTGCGCCTGCGACTGGTCCGAGTTGGCCAGTGCCGCGCGTGCGCTGTCCAGGGTCGCCTGCGCCTGGGCGACACGCTGCGTGTAGATGCGGTCATCGATGCGCAGCAGCGGCTCGCCCTCCGTCACGTGCTGGAAGTCCTTCACCAGCACTTCGGTCACGTAACCGTTCACCTGTGGCGCCATCACCGTGATCTGTCCGCGTACATAAGCGTTGTCGGTCACCATCACGCTGCTGGTGAACGGCCACAGGTGCCAGGCACGCAGGATCAACGCGATGCCCAGCAGCGCCACTACCACCATCACCACCACGCTGCGCGCGCTGGGCTTGAGATATTTCGGCGCGGCAGCCGGTGCCGCTGGCGTGGGCGCTGGTGCCGCATCGGTCGGCGGCGGTGGAGTGACGTTGTCGGCGTCGATGTCGTCGGGGCGGGGCGGAACGGGAGGCATGGAAGAGGACTCAGCGGGGTGCGGCCGGCGTGGCCGCAGCGAGGGAGGTGGGGTGGCGCTTGCGCCATTGCTTGAGCACGGCGGTGCGCAGTGACAGCAGCAGCAACCAGCACAGGAAGCCGATCGCCAGCCAGCCGCTGAGGGTGAACACGTCGTTGAAGCCACGCACGTTGGCTTCGCGGCGCGTGGTCTGCGCCAGCTGCGCGTTGCCCTGCGCACTGCGCAGCACCGGGTCGGTGACCTGGGCGCTGTACAGTTGTTGCTGGATGCGCAGGCGCTGCGCCACCACCGGGTCGGCCGGGTCGAGCTGGCTGGTCAACGCGCTGGAGTACAGCTGCTCGCGGTGCAGCTGGAAGGTACCCAGCACCGCCGAACCGGCCAGGCCGCCCAGCGTCTGGGTGATCGACAGCGTCACCAGGAAGGTGATCATGTGGTCCACGCCCTGCTTCAGCGCGGCGGAAATGCCGAGCATGATCAGCGGGCCCATGAACATGCCGGCACCCACCGAAGCCAGGAACTGGCTGACGTAGAAATCGTGCGGCCGATCCATGCTGGTGCGGTGCTGGTCGAAGAAGGCGGCAGCGCCCAGCAGCAGGATCGCCATCAGCAGCTGGGCGATCAGCCGCTTCGGGCCGAAGGTCAGCGATGCACCGGCGATGCCGGTGACCACGCCCGCGAGGATCACCACGAACAGCGGGCGCATCTGGTCCGGGCCCATGCCCAGCGTGCGCATCAGGTTGACCACGCCATAGGACTGTTCGGTGGTCAGGAAGCGGATCAGGAACGCGCCGACGATGAAGTGCAGTACCGGCAGCTTCGACAGCCAGCGGATCTGCAGCAGCGGATTGCGCCGGTAATGTTCGATGATGAAGGCGGTGGTGGACAGCGCGATCGAGGCGACCAGCGCCCAGCCCAGCCACGGTGTGTTGAGCCACCAGCGGGTGTAGCCCTGCGCCAGCACGATCACCAGCAGGGCGACGGCGGGGGCGAGCAGGGCGAAGGTGAGGAAGTCCAGCGGCTCGAAGGCTTTCACCTGGATGCCGGGCGGCAGCTTCAGCACCACCACCGCCGCGAACGCGCACAGCGCCAGCCCGGCTTCGAACGAATACAGCTGGTGCCACTGGCCGGTATCGACCAGGCCTGGCGAGACGATCCAGGCGATCGGCACCGCCAGCTGCGAGAGGCCCACGCCAACCACCAGCAGGTTGCCGGTGAATCGGCGTGGCAGCGCCTGCAGCATGTACAGCGTGCCCAGTGTCGAACAGGCCGCGCCGGCGAAGCCGCTGGCGGCACGGGTCAGCATCGTGGTCTCGAAGCTGCCGACGAACAGATGCAGGACGGCCAGAGCTGCGTACAGCCCCAGCCCGATCTCGGCGAACAGGCGGATGCCGTACTGCTGGCGGAACTTGAAGGCCAGCAGGTTGGCCGTGACGTTGACCATGGCATAGGCCGCCACCAGCCAGCTGCCCTGGGTCGGGGTCAGTGCCAGCTGGCCCTGCAGGAAGGGCAGGTTGGCGGTGACCAGCGCATTGCCGAGGCCACCGGTGATCGCCACCAGCAGCGACACCAGTGCGTAGGCCACACGTCGATACGGTGGGTGCCAGGGCATCGACGCCGAACCGGGCATGGTCGGCTTCTCGTGCTCCTCCCAATCCGGAACCGGCTTCAGATACGGCTGGACCATCAGCGGGCCTCGCTGGTTGCTCCCTGGAGACCCCCGCGCAGCAGCTGCAGGGCACGCCCGGCAAGGTGGGCGCGCTCGTCGCGGGTTTTGCCGCGCAGGGCTGCGCCCAGCATGCCCGAGATCAGTGAAATGTCCGTCTTCTCCAGGTCGGCACGGCACAGTCCGGCGGCCTTGGCACGGGCGATCGGTGCTTCCAGCAGATCGCGCACGGTCTCGCGCGCGGTGCGCATGGCCGGCACGTCCGAATCGACTGCACGCCAGTAATCGGCCAGTGCCGGCGAATCGATGATGCGCTGGGCCATACCCTCGAACACTTCGAACAGGGCATCGTCGCGGTCGCCGAGCTGCTCGACCTGGCGCCGGATGCGATCGACCGTACGTTGCAGCAGTGCCTGGATCAGCGCGGTGCGGTCGGGGAAGTTGCGGTACAGGGTGGCGCGGCCCACCTGGGCGCGTTCGACCACCAGGTCCAGCGGGGCGGTGACACCGTGTTGGCCGAACACATGATCGGCGGCGTCGAGGATAAGGGCGCGGCGGGCAGCAGCATCGGCACGTTGGGCTGTCATGGGTTCATTTTCGGACAAAAGTGTCCGATTGGCGAGACATTGAGTGACGGGATTGTCCGCTTGTTGTGGTACGCACATCTTTGTGACGGATGCGTGATGGACGCTGCACAGAGAGATGGGGGCCAGAAGGCCCCCATCGAATCTGCTTGCAGTGGATCCACGCCATGCGTGGTCTGAGGCTGGGGTCAGAGCCCATTCCTGAGGAATGGGATCCGACCCCGCGGCACGATCAGAAGAACGCGCGGATGCCGAATGCGACACCGCGGCCCGGCAGCGGCGAGTAGTCACGCAGCAGCGAGGTATGCGGACGCACTTCGCGGTTGGTCAGGTTGCTGCCATCCAGGAACACCTCGTAGCTGTTGCTCGCGTTGCGATCCCAGCGGTAGGCCAGGTGCGCGTCGACCAGGGTGTAGCCGTCGCTCGGCGCTTCGTTCTGGGCGACATCCTTCTGGCGGCTGTAGCGGACCGCACCGACCGAGGCGCGCCAGCCGTCCTTCGACCAGCGCAGATCGGCGCCGACGCGGGCCGGGGCGATACGCGGCAGGTAGCCGGTGTTGGCCAGCTCCACGCTGTAGTTGTGGTTGTGGTCGCCATGCGGCACGGCGATGTCGAGGTTGCGGCTGCCGCTGCCATCCAGCTTGGCCTTCACATAGTCGCCGAACACGCGCAGGTCCCAATCACCGGCGCCGCCTTCAAACAGGTGCACCAGCGCTTCGGCTTCGGCACCGCGGAACACCGCATCCTGCTGCGTCCAGGCGCGGACCGGCAGGCCCTCGGTGACGCCGGTGTCGGCCAGGTAGATGAAGTCCTTGAACCTGGTCTGGTAGACCGACGCGGAGAAGTCCAGGCGTTCGCTGTGGGTGTGGATACCCAGTTCCACGCGCTGGCCGCGCTCGGTCTTCAGGTTGGCGTCGCCGATTTCCAGCGAGCGGGTGGCGATATGCGCGCCGGCGGCATACAGCTCTTCGTTGGTCGGTGCACGCTCGGAGCTGTCTACGCCGATGCGCAGGTCGACGGTGTCGTTGAGCTTCCAGATGCCGGCCGCAGACAGGTTGGTGGCGCCGAAGGTGCGGCGGCGATAGTCACCGGTCGGGTCCAGCTTGACCTGGTCGTGGCGGCCGCCCAGTTCCAGCTTGAACGGGCCGAACTGTTTTTCCTGCAGTACGAACAGGCCGATGTTCCTGGTGCCGGTATCCGGAACGAACGCCTCTTCGCCCTTGGCACCGAAATCACTGTTGCCGAACTGCAGGCCGAAGGCGCCGTCCCAGCCACCGATCTGCTGCTGCACCGCTTCCAGGCGCGCCTCGATGCCACGGTTGGTGAAGCGGGTGGACGGCGTGCCGGCTTCCAGCTCCACGTGTTCGTAGTCGGTGTAGGCCACGCGTGCATTGATGTTCTTCAGGAACGAGACCGGGTTGTAGATGCCGGCCTTGGTCTCGAAGCGGTTCTGCACCATGTCGATGCGCACGTCATGCTCGTCGCCGCCTTCCTCTTCATCGCCATGGTCGTGGCCGTGGTCATGGCCATGATCATCGCCATCGGCATGCACGTGCGCGCCATTGGGAATGCCGTAGTTGGTGCGATAGGTGCTGGCCGATACGCCGAAGTAGCCGCCGTCGCCCAGCCAGGTCGCGCCGACGCCGCCGGCGCGGGTGCGGATGGAGCTGTTGTCGAGGCGGCCGCGGCGCGGCTCTTCGCCTTCCTCGCCCGCGTGCTCATGGTCGTGATCGTGATGGTCTTCAAGGCTGTCGATCACTGCATAGCCGGGAATGCGGTAGTCGTCGCCGTTGCGGACCAGGCCGTCAACATGCAGCACGACATTGCCGCTGACGCCATCGAGGCGGAACATGCCGCTGCGCTCGTTGTTCACCGAATTGCCGCGCAGTTCGGCGCGGCCGCTGAGCGGGCGCTCCGGCAGTTCGCGCGCGATGCGGCCATCCACCACATTGACCGCGCCACCGATCGCGCCGCTGCCGAACAGCAGCGTGGCCGGGCCCTTCAGCACTTCGATCTGGTCGGCCAGGAAAGGCTCGATGCTGGTGGCATGGTCGGCGCTGACGGTGGAGGCATCCATGTTGCCCATGCCATTGGACAGCACGGCCACGCGCGGGCCTTCCTGGCCGCGGATGATCGGGCGACCGACACCGGGGCCGAAGAAGGTGCTCTGCACGCCGGGCAGCTTGGCTACGGTATCGCCCAGGGTGCCGGCCTTCTGCTCGTCCAGGCGTTCGCCGGCCAGCACATCAACCGGGCGCGCCAGCGATTCGGCATCGCCCTGCAGCGGCGAGGCAGTCACCTGCACCGACGACAGTTCGGTCAGGTGGCGGTCACGATGCGAGGAGTCCTGGCCGGCTGCAAAAGCGACGGACGGCAGGAGGGTGGCGAGGGCCAGGGCCAGGGAATGCGGCTTGAGCCGCGGGGTGTGGGCGGGCATGAAAGAGTCCTTTGTTACTGTATATCAATCGCTGGGCGCACGAATCCCGTCGGCGGGACAGGGGGGAGGGAAACCGTGCGGGTCGGGAATGGATGTTATATTATTCCATAACGATTCGCCGACCCTGCTGGAAGTCATGTCCCTGTCCTCACGCCTGCGCCACCTGCTTGACCGTTTCGGCGCCACCGGTTCGATGCTGTGCGCGGTGCACTGCGCAGTGATCCCCGTGCTGCTGGCGGCGGCGCCGTCGCTGGGCCTGTCGTTCTGGCTGAGCGATGGGGTGGAACAGGCGCTGGTGGTGTTCGTCACCCTGCTGGGGCTGTTCAGCCTGGTCTGGGGTTATCGCCGGCATGGCGCACTGCGCGCGCTGGGCTTCCTGATTCCCGGCCTGGTCGCGTTGTGGGCTGGCGTGCTGTACGACCCGCTGCACCACAACGCGGTGCCACATGCGGTGGTGATGACCATCGGCGGCTTGCTGGTCGGTGTCGCGCACCTGGTCAACCTGCGCCTCAACCACGGCCACGTACACGACGCCAGCTGCGCGCACTAGGCGCTCCGTGATAGGCTTTCTGATCGTGCGCGGGGGCGCCCAGCAAGGCGGCCCCGCCGAACCCGTGTCAGTACGGGGTAACCAGATTTCACATTTGAGGAGTTGAAGACATGGGTAAGGGTGACCGCAAGACCGCCAAGGGCAAGCGCTACAACGCCAGCTACGGCAACGCCCGTTCGCACACCGCGAGCAAGGTCGCCGTAGGCGCCGCCGCCCCGGTTGCCAAGAAGACCGTGGCCAAGGCTCCGGCGAAGAAGGCTGTGGCGAAGAAGGCCGTCGCCAAGGCCTGATCCGGCTGGTCGACCGCTTCAAAGAAAAACGCGGCGCCTGGCGCCGCGTTTTTTTGTGCTCGTCGTTCCGCTTGCTGCGTTCGCCGGGCATGGCCCGGCGCTACCCATTGCTGGCACTGTAGCGCCGGACCATGCACGGCGGATGACGTACGATCAGCGCAGCGTCTTCGTCAGCGTCTCCGCATTCCCGTCGTTCGGCGCCGCCGGTACCTGCAGCAGGTGCGCCAGCAGCGGGTAGACGTCGACATTGTCGAAGCCGTCGATCACCAGGCCCTGGCGGAACGACGGGCCGCTGGCCACGAACACCGCACGCATCGACGGCAGGGCATTGTCATAGCCGTGCGAGCCACGATCCTGATGGTCGCGCTTGGCGATCTTCTCCTGATGCAGGGCATCCCAGCCTTCATCCATCACGCAGACAATGGCGGGAACGCGCGGATGAGTGCCGTAGTGCAGGCGCGCCGGCAGATTCTCTTTCTTCCAGCACTCATACCGGTCGTGACGACCGAGCAGGGCGCGCTCGGCGGCGGCCTCGTGACCGACCAACGGCGCAAAACCCACCGACTGGCCCTGGCTGACGTTGCGTGCGATGGCCGGGTCGACCATTGATTCGGTGGAGATCACCTGGCCGACCGGGACGCTGGCCATGCCATGGTCGGAGACCACGATCACGTTGGTGGTCGCGGCCAGGCCGCGTTGCTGCAGGCCGTCGAGTACCTGGCCGATGATCTGGTCGGCGCGCACGATGGCGTCGGCGTACTGCTTCGATTCGGGGCCGTAGTTGTGGCCGGCCTTGTCCACGTGTTCCATGTACAGCGTAGTCAGGCGCGGTGCGTCGGCATCGGTCTGTGCAAGCCAGTCCAGCACGGTGCCCGCGCGTTGTTCCAGCGGTTCCTTGCCGTCGTACACGCGCCACTGGCTCGGGCGCACACCGCGGATTTCCGATTCACTGCCCGGCCACGAGGTGGTGGCCGAACGCACCCCGGCGTTCTCGGCGCCGACCCAGATCGGTTCGCCGCCCCACCAGCCGCTGGTGGTGACCGCCTCACGGTTGCTCAGCTCGAACCGGCCCAACGCTGCATCGTCCATGCTGTTGTTGACGATGCCGTGGTGGTCCGGGCGCAGGCCGGTGACGATGGTGTAGTGGTTGGGGAAGGTCAGCGACGGATAGGACGGGGTCATCCAGCGTGCACGCACGCCGCCGTCGATCAGTCGCTGCAGGTTCGGGGTCAGGCCGCGGTCCAGCGCATCGGCGCGCAGGCCGTCGATGGAGATCAGCAGCAGCTTCGGCGGTGCAGCCGCAGCGACGGAAGTGGGAACGGAGGTGGAAGGGGCGGGCGCGGTGGTGGTGCAGGCCGCCAATGGCAGCAGCAGCGCCAGCGCGCAGGTCAGGCGTACGGAAGTCATCCGCGCATGATAAGCCGGCGCAATGACGCGCCCAAGACACGGCGCGCTATCGCGCGCCGTGTCCGCGCATTTTTCCTTATCCCCGCGCCTTTCGGCGCGCCCCCTTCAACAAGAAGGGGGCTTTTCCCCAGGCATGTTCCCGATGCTTCCATCCCCGCATGGCGTGGATCTGCCGTGTCGACCAAGGTCGGCACCTACCCACAGCCGCGCGTACCAATAATCGCCGTTACCAGCAGCCGCGTGAACCTGTCGAAGGCGGGGCGGTGTCGGATTGCGGGGTGTCCGCGGCATGGATGCCGCGGCCAAGCCTACAAGGACGTACTTGCGGCGTCCCCGCAATCCGACACCGCCCCGCCAACCCACGGATAGCCCGCTTTTGACGTTGACGGTGATTCGGCGGGTGCAGGGCGCAGCCCTGCCGGAAAACCTGCCCCTCAGGCGAACAGCGGGGCCTGGCGTTGTTCCAGTCGCAGCAGTGCGGCCTTGGTTTCCAGGCCGCCACCGAAGCCGGTCAGTGCCCCGTTGCTGCCGATTACACGATGGCAGGGCAGGATGATCGGCAGCGGATTGCGCCCATTGGCAGCGCCGACGGCGCGGGTCGCACTGGGTTGGCCCAGATGCTGCGCCAGCTGCAGGTAGCTCCAGGTCTGGCCGAACGGGATCAGAGCCAGCGCCTGCCACACGCGCAGCTGGAACGGCGTGCCGCGTGGCGCAAGCTCAAGGTCAAAGCTGCTGCGTTCGCCGTGCAGGAACTGCAACAGCTGCTCGCGTGCTTCCGGCAGCGCATCCGGCGCGTAGTGCCAGTCGTCGCGCCCGCGTGCCGGGTGGCGGTTTTCCGGGAACAGCACGTGGGACAGGCCACGCTCGTCACCGGCGATGGTCAGCACGCCGATCGGGCTGTCGAAACGGTCGAACAACAAGGTCATGTCGGTTCTCCAACGAAAGTGCCGGACAGGTGCCAAAGATGCAGCACGGCATAGGCGCGCCAAGGGCGCCACGGTTGCGAGCGTGCTTCGGTGGCACGTTCGCTCAGGCGCTGGCCCTGTGCATGGCCGAGCACCTGCTGCAGTACCAGGTCGCCGGCGGGGAAAGCATCGGGCTGGCCGAGCCCGCGCAGGGCGATGTACTGCGCGGTCCACGGACCGATGCCGGGTAGTGCCACGCAGCGGGAAACGAACTCTTCCAGCGCCTGGCCCGGGCCGAAGTCGAGCGCGCCACTGGCACAGGCGGCGGCAAGCGCACGCACGGTGGCGGCGCGGCTGCGTGGCAGGCCGATCGATTCCAGTGGCGCTTCTGCCAGCAGCTCGGGGGCCGGGAACTGGCGATCGAATTCCGGCGGCATGCCCGGCAGGTGTGCGCCATAGGCATCCACCAGCCGCCGCGCGAAGGTGGTGGCCGCGGCCACGCTGACCTGCTGTCCGAGCACGGCGCGTACGCCCACCTCGAAGCCATCCCAGCCGCCGGGGACGCGCAGCCCGGGGCGCTCGGCGATGCCACGCGCCAGCAAGGGTTCCTCATCCAGTGCGGCGTGGACCTGCTGCAGGTCGGCATCCAGATCGAATACGCGACGCACACGGCGGACGATGTCGGGGATCAGGCGCGGATCGACCGCGCCCAGCTGCAGGCGCAGTTCCGGGCGCTTCGGGTCGGCGGTGACGCGCAGCAGGGTGGGGCGCTCCGGCGTGCCGAGCACGCGCTGGTAGCTGTCTTCGCCGATCAGCTCGATGCCGGGCAGGCTGCGCTTGCGCAGGAAGGCCAGCATGCGTGGGAAATCCAGTGGTGGCCGGTATGCCAGACGCAGTACCAGGCAGCCATCGTCGGCGGCCAGCGGCTGGTGCTGGCGACGCAGTGCCGTCGGTGCCATGCCACAGCCCTGCAGGAAGGCGGTATTGAAACGGCGCAGGCTGTTGTAGCCGGCGGCCAGCGCGACGTCGGTCACCGGCAGCGTGGTCTCGGTCAGCAGCTGCTTGGCCAGCAGCAGGCGATGGGTGGCGTGGATCTGCCCTGGCGTTGCGCCCAGATGTTCGACGAACAGGCGCTGCAGCTGGCGCGCGCTGAGTCCGATCTTCTCTGCGAGGTCGGCTACCGGCTGTTCCTGCAGGAAGCCACCATGGATCAGGGCCAGTGCGCGCTGCACGGTCTGCCCGGCCAGTGCCTGCTGCGCCTGCGGTGCCAGCTCGGGGCGGCAGCGCAGGCACGGGCGGTAACCGGCTGCCGCGGCAGCGGCCGCAGTCGGGTAGTAAGTGATGTTGCGCGGCTTCGGCGGCGGTGCCGGGCACATGGGGCGGCAATAGATGCCGGTGCTGCGCACGGCGGTGAAGAACACGCCGTCGAAGCGTGCGTCGCGGGCCAGGCGGGCGCGGTCGCAGGCGGCGGTGTCGAGGGCGAGGGCGGTGTCCATGACGCCAGTCTAGGCGTGTGCGGGCGGCGATACTCGCCGGATTCGGACATGGATGCTGGAGGGGGTTCTGGCAGGGCTTGCAGCCCTGCACCCGCAACGTCACCGTCACCGTCAACGTCTCAATCAAAAGCTGGCAGTCCGTGGGATGGCGGGGCGGTGTGGGCTGTCAGGACACGCCGTAAACCCGTCCATGGGGGCTCGATGGCGCCATCCATGGCGCCAACGGTCCTGTCAGCCCACACCGCCCCACCTCTGACAGTTGGTCGCTGCAGTTGGTGGGTGCCGACCGTTGGTCGGCACGCTTTTGCTGTTGGTAGGTGTCGACCTTGGTCGGCACGCTTTTTTCCCAAGGGTCAGAAGGGGTTCAGTGCCACGCGCTGAATGCGCGCCCTGGACGGGTAGACTGTGGCTCTTGCTCCCATGAATCCCGGTTGCCCGATGTCCGCCAAATTCCGCTGGTTGCCCCTGTTGTGCCTGGCCCTGGCGGGCTGCAGTCAGCTGGAGAATCCGGGCAATGTGACCGCTGCCGACAAGGCGGCGCGGGCGCCGGCCAGCGATGGCGAGAACATGGTGTCGATCAATGCGGCTGACGCACCGCCACCGCCGGCGCCGCCGCGCAGCCGGGCGGATCGGCCGTGGCCGCAGGCGCAGTTGGAGAATGGCCGCGCCTGGGTCAGCTGCAGTACCGAGTACGCCGGTGAGGCGGGCGATGGCGTCGAGCTGGAGGGCCTGCAGCGCGAGCAGATAGCCCAGGCCCTGGCGCCGTGTGCCGAGCGTGGTCTGATGCGGGTGCGTTACGCCGGCAAGATCAATCCGGGCTTCGCCGAAATGATGTGGCGACTTGCCGTGGTCGCCGATGAACAGAAGATCCACAAGCGCATCCTTGACCTGGACTCCAGTGGTGGCCAGGTCGAATCGGCGATCGTCGCCGGTGACAGCATCGGTGAATCAGGCTGGACCATCTGGGTGCGCGAAGGCTCGATCTGCCACAGCGCCTGCGTGTTCGTGCTGGCCGCCGGTGACAACCGGTTGCTGTCAGGCAAGGTCGGCATCCACCGCATGATGCGCATCAGTTCCAAGGCGACCTCGCGCGCTGAGCTCAACCGCGAGCTGCACGAGGTCTACGACAACGTGAAGGACTATCTGCAGCGCAACGGCGTGGCGGTGGGCGTGGCCGATCTGATGATGACGGTGCCCAATCGCAGCCTGCGCCTGCTGACGCCGGACGAACTGCGCCAGTACGGCCTGGACGGCACCAACGCGGTGCAGGACGACCTGGAGCGGATCAAGCAGATGCGTGCCTGTGGTGACGACTTCGTGCAGCGCAAGGATGCGTTCCTGATCGCCTTCGACCAGCAGTGCAAGCACGAAGGCGCCGACATGGAATCGATCAACAGCTGCGGCCAGGCGTTGAAGCAGCGCTTCGGCTTCCCCGATGCGGTGTGCCCGGAAGAAAGCCCGCTGTCGGAGATCGATGTAGCAACGCTGCCGCCTGCGCCTTCGGAGCCACCGCCGGTGGCCGAACAGGCACCGGTGAACACTGCCGCGCCCGCTGCACAGGTCGATGCAGCAGTGGTGGAAGGCAACGCCCCGGCACGCTGACGGCGTAGTCACTGCGCTGGCGTAGACTGCGGTTCTTTCCCGAGAACCGGCGGTGTCCATGAAGCGCGTGCTCCTGCTGCTGTCCTTGCTGCCCTTGATTGCACTGGCGCAGGCGCCTGCACCCGTCACGCCCGCCCCGGCGCCCGCCCGCCCGGCACCCACGTCGCCAGCAGCAGCAAAACCGGCCACGGCCGGCGCGCCGGCGCTGACCGCCGCGCAGCAGGCCCAGGTGCAGAAACAGGACGCGGAAATGGGCGCGGCCGCAGTGAAGGCTGCGCAGCTGGTCGATGCCAACCGCGCCGGCGAATTGTGGGATGGCGCTTCGGCCGTCGCGCGCCGCGCAGTACCGAAGGCGGCCTTCGTCAGCCAGCTGACCAGCGAGCGTGCGCGGCTGGGCGCCCTGGCTGGCCGCGGCCAGCCGACCATCACCCGGGTCAAGTACAACGCCGGTGCTGCGGTGCCCGAAGGCCTGTACATCAACGTCAGCTTCCCGACCCGTTTCGCCAACAGCGCACAACCGGTGCGCGAACTGGTGTCGTTCCGTTTCGACGAGGACCAGGTGTGGCGTTTGGCCGGCTACAGCCTGCGCGCGTCCGGGCCCTGAGGAGATAGACCATGGCAACCGAACTGACAATGCTGGCCTGGGCGATGCTGCTGGGCTTTGTCTACATCTTCGCTACCTCCACCGTGGTCACCCGCGAGCGCGGGATGAAGTGGAATGCCTCGGCGCGTGATGGCGAAGCCAGGCCACTCAGCCCGCTGGCCGGTCGCCTGCAGCGGGCCCAGGCCAACTTCCTGGAGACCTTCCCGTTCTTCGCCGCTGCTGCGATCGCAGTGGTGGTGGCTGGGCGCGGCAACGACACCACCGCATTGGCGGCGCAGGCTTACTTCTGGGCACGGGTGGTCTATCTGCCGTTGTATGCCGCAGGCGTGCCGTACGTGCGCAGCCTGGTCTGGCTGGTGTCGCTGTTGTCGATCCTGGCCCTGGTGTTCGCGCTGCTGTGATCGCGGCCTGATCCAGATCAAGGCCGCTCGGGTCCGCAGCGCTATGCTGGCGGCGACTGAATCAACGGCAGGAGGCGCGCATGCGCAGGATGGACGTGGTGGTGGTCGGCGCCGGACCGGCGGGTCTGTGCTTCGCGCGTGCGCTGGCCGGTAGCGGCCTGCAGGTCGGCATGGTCGAAGTGCAGCCGCGCCAGGCACTGGCCGAGGCTGCCTTCGATGGCCGTGAGATCGCGTTGACCCATGCCTCAAGGCAGAGCATGGAACAGCTGGGCCTGTGGCAACGCCTGCCGGACGCCGAAGTCGCCGAATTGCGCGATGCCAAGGTGATGAACGGCGGCTCGCCGTTCGCGCTGACCTTCGCCAGCGGCCAGGTCGATGGCCAGCCGCTGGGCTGGCTGGTACCCAACCATCTGATCCGCCGCGCCGCATGGGATGCCGTGCAGGACCAGGATGGACTGGAACTGTTCGACGGGCGCAAGGTGCAGAGCGTGCAGGCCGATGCGCAGGGCCATGTGGTCACGCTGGACGACGGCAGCACGCTGCACGCGCGCCTGCTGGTGGCCGCCGACAGCCGCTTCTCCGCAACCCGCCGCATGCTCGGCATCGGTGCGCAGATGCGCGACTTCGGCAAGTCGATGCTGGTGTGCCGCATGCAGGTCGAGCGCGATCATCACCACACTGCCTGGGAATGGTTCGGCTACGGCCGCACCATGGCGCTGCTGCCGCTCAACGAGGGCCAAGCGTCTGCGGTGATCACCTTGCCGCCGCGCCAGATTGAAGAACTGCTGGCGATGGATGAGGTGGCCTTCGGTGAGGCCATCAGCGGTTGCTTCGAGCACCGCCTGGGCCGCATGCAGCCGGTGGCGACGCCGCAGGCGTATCCGCTGGTCGGCGTCTATGCGCACCGTTTTGTCGGCGAGCGTTCGGCGTTGATCGGCGATGCCGCGGTGGGCATGCATCCGGTCACCGCCCATGGCTTCAATCTGGGCCTGGCCAGCGCGCAGCGGCTGGCGCAGGGCATCGTCGAACAGCAGCGTCGCGGTGCCGATATCGCCGCCGCCGGCATGCTGGCCAGCTACCAGCGCGGTCATCGGCTGGCATCGCGGCCACTGTACGAGGCCACCAACGCGATCGCCAGCCTGTATACCGACGATCGCCGCCCGGCGCGGCTGCTGCGCGCGGCCGGCCTGCGTCTGGCACAGGGCGTGGCACCGTTCAGGCAGTTGATCGCCTCACACCTGACCCAGCGCGTGGCCTGAACCGGTTCAGATCAGGCCGTTCACATCAGCCGGCGGCCAGCACGCGGATCTGGCTGTCGGCGAATTCAACCACCTGGCCTGCGCGGATCTTGCAGGCCTTGCGCAGCTCGACCTCGCCGTCGACCAGCACCTGGCCGTCGCTGATGACCATCTTGGCCTCGCCGCCGCTGGTGACCAGGTCGGCCAGCTTGAGCAGCTGCTTGAGCTCGACGTAGTCGCCGTCGAGGTCGAATTCGAGAATCTGCATGGAACGGGTTTCCTGGGAAGGGGCGCCGGATTCTGGCCGGGCCGGGAGAGGGCGCGTATTGTGCGCCAGCACGGGGCATGACGGCACACGCACGGCAACCTGTATGCATGGTTCAGGATCAATGCGGTATGATTCCGCTCTGAGCGAGTGAAATCTCCTCCAACCGAGCAGCGCCAGGGCACGCGATAAGAAGGGCGCCCAAAGCGCGGACCATCACCTTTTTTATCGCACTGCCAGGAAGACGGCAGTGTCTTCGGAGTTCCCCATGTCCCAAGAATCCCAAGCGCAGCTGCAGTTCGCGCAGCTCGGCCTGTCCGAGTCTGTCATGCAGGCGGTCACCGCCATCGGCTACGAAACCCCGTCGCCGATCCAGGCTGCCACCATTCCGGCGATGCTGGAAGGCCGTGACGTGCTGGGCCAGGCCCAGACCGGTACCGGCAAGACCGCCGCCTTTGCGCTGCCGGTACTGTCCAACATCGACCTGCAGCAGATCAAGCCGCAGGCGCTGGTGCTGGCCCCGACCCGCGAGCTGGCCATCCAGGTCGCCGAGGCGTTCCAGTCCTATTCCTCGAAGATCCCCGGCTTCCGCGTGCTGCCGGTGTACGGCGGCCAGCCGTACGGCCAGCAGCTGTCGGCGCTGCGTCGCGGCGTGCACATCGTGGTCGGTACCCCCGGCCGCGTCATCGACCACCTGGATCGCAGCACGCTGGACCTGTCCGAGCTGAAGACGCTGGTGCTGGACGAAGCCGACGAAATGCTGCGCATGGGCTTCATCGACGACGTCGAAGCCGTGCTGAAGAAGCTGCCGGCCAAGCGCCAGGTCGCCCTGTTCTCGGCCACGATGCCGCCGCAGATCCGCCGCATCGCGCAGACCTACCTGCAGGACCCGGTGGAAGTGACCATCGCGGCCAAGACCACCACCTCGGCCAACATCCGCCAGCGCTACTGGTGGGTGAGCGGCATGCACAAGCTGGACGCGCTGACCCGCATCCTGGAAGTCGAGCCGTTCGACGCGATGATCATTTTCGCGCGCACCAAGGCCGGTACCGAGGAACTGGCCAGCAAGCTGCAGGCCCGTGGCCTGGCCGCTGCCGCCATCAACGGTGACATGCAGCAGGCGCAGCGTGAGCGCACCATCGCCATGCTGAAGGAAGGCAAGCTGGATATCCTGGTCGCCACCGACGTGGCTGCCCGCGGCCTGGACGTGGAACGCATCAGCCACGTGCTGAACTACGACATCCCGTACGACACCGAAAGCTACGTGCACCGCATCGGCCGTACTGGCCGTGCCGGCCGCAGCGGCGAGGCGATCCTGTTCGCCACCCCGCGCGAGAAGGGCATGCTGCGCCAGATCGAGCGTGCTACCCGCCAGCCGATCGAAGAAATGCAGCTGCCGAGCGTGGAAGCGGTCAACGACAACCGCATCAACAAGTTCACCTCGCGCATCACCGAGACCCTCGGCCAGGGCGGCCTGGACTTCTACCGCCAGCTGTTGGAACGCTTCGAGACCGAGCAGAACGTGCCGGCCATCGAAGTGGCTGCTGCGCTGGCGAAGATGATGCAGGGCGATACCCCGTTCCTGCTGCAGCCGCCGGTGCGTGCACCGCGCGAAGAACGTGCGCCGCGTGAGCGTTTCGAGCGCACTGAGCGCCCGGAACGTGGCGATCGCAACGAGCGTGGTCCGCGCTTCGAGCGTGGCCCGCGTCGTGACGATGCCGAGGGTGGCTTCGAGCAGCGCCCGCGCCGTGATGTGCCGCCGCGCGGTGCACCGGAGCAGGGCATGGAGACCTACCGCATTTCGGTCGGCCACCAGCACGGCGTGAAGCCGGCCAACATCGTCGGCGCCATCGCCAACGAGGCCGGCCTGGAAAGCCGTTTCATCGGCCGCATCGACATTCACGATGACTTCTCGCTGCTGGACCTGCCGGCGCAGATGCCGTCGGACGTGCTGACCCACCTGCAGAAGGTGTGGGTCTCCGGCCAGCAGCTGCAGATGCGTCCGCTGGCGGCTGGTGAAGAGATCAACCCGGCGCCGCGTCCGTTCAAGCCGCGCTTCGACAAGCGTGGTCCGGGTGGTCCGGGTGGCCCGCGCCGCAGTGGCCCGGGTGGCCCTGGTGGCGACCGCGGTGGTGACCGCGGTGGTGACCGCGACAGCCGCCCGCCGCGTCGTGACGGCTTCAAGCCGCGCGGCCCGCGCAGCTACTAAGCCCCACCTGCGGTCCTGAACAACGCCAGCCTCCGGGCTGGCGTTGTCCGTTGTGGGCCCGGAAAAGGGGACGGAGGGGATTAAGTCGTTTATGCCCGGCAGTGCGCTTATGCCGAAAACGACTTAATCCCCTCCGTCCCCTTTTCGCATGGCAAACACATTGGCGGTCATAGGCTGGCTCGGTTCCAAGGGAGGTTGTCACCGCAGCACATTCGGGGGGATCCGGGATGGGTAGGAGTGGCACGGACCAACACAGCCGGCGGGTGCCGATGACCCGTGGGCTGGGACTGCGATTTGCGTTGCTGACGGGCATGGCGATCGGGCTGGTCGCCTTGTCCGCCCTGATCCAGGAGCTGCAGGCGGCGTCCACGGCCTGGATTGCCGGGCAGGGCTACTGGTCGCGGGGGCAGCAGGATGCGACCGCTGCGCTCAGCCGCTATCTGGCGCGCGGCGACGCACAGGACCTGGACGATGCGCGGCAGGCGCTGCAGGTGCCCTTGGGCGACCTGCAGGGGCGGCTGGCACTGGAGCAGGCTGAACCCGATGAGTCACGGGCCCGGCAGGGCTTCCTGCAGGGCGGCAATGCCCGTGCCGATGTACCGCGGTTGGTGTTCTCGTTCCGCTATGCGCGCGATCTGGGCGCTTTCCGCGAAGCAACCGCGCTGTGGCGGCAGACCGATGGCGACCTGATGGCGGTGCAGAATCTGGTCGCGGAGCTGCAGCGACGGCATGCCGGAGGCAGCTTGCCGGTGGCCGATCGCGATCGCTACCTGCAGCAGCTGCGGGATCTTGATCGACGCCTGCAGGTACAGGCGCAGGCGTTCTCGCAGGCGCTGCTGCGGATGGCCACGATGGTGCGGGTGGCGACGCTGATGGTCGGCGGCCTGTCGGTACTGGCGATCAGCCTGATGGCGGTGGCCCTGGCGCGTCGCGTCGGCAAGGACCTGACCGAGCACGAGAGCCGCTTCCGAGCCGCGTTCTACCAGGCCAACGTCGGCATGCTCAAGCTCGACACCGATGGCAAGGTGATGGAAGCCAACCAGGCGATGGCCGATATCCTCGACTATCGCCGCGACGTGCTGCTGCAGATGTCACTGGGTGATCTGCTGATGGAGGGCGAACTGGTCATCGATGGCGTGGGCCGCATCGACTGGGACCGGCAGCTGCGACCGAGCGAGCTGCGCTTCTGCCGCCGCGATGGCAGCCTGGTCTGGGGGCGCTGGAGTGGTACCGGCGTGCGCAGTGCCGGTGGTGGGCTGTCGGTGTTTGCGATCATCGAGGACGTCAGCCAGAACCATGCACTGGCGCGCGAGATCGAGCATCACGCCAGCCACGATCCGTTGACAGGTCTGATCAACCGCCGCGAGATCGAGCGGCTGCTGGAACGTTCGCTGCTGCAGGTGCGCAGCGAGGGCGGCACGCATTCGCTGTGCTACATCAACCTGGATCACTTCAAGCTGGTCAACGACAGTTTCGGCCACGCTGCCGGTGACCAGATGCTGCGCAGTTTCGCCGACTACCTGGTGGCAGCGGTGCGTGATGGCGACTGGGTGGGCCGGCTCGGTGCCGACGAATTTGCGGTGTTCCTCGCCCATGCCGGGCAGGACGAGGCCAAGCGGGTACTGCAACGGGTAATCCGCAACCTGGGCCAGGCCACGTTCCCGATCAGCGAGGGCAGCCCGCAGTTGAGCTGCAGCATCGGCGTGGTCGAGGTCAATGCCGAGGCGCCGGACGCGAACTGGTTGATGAGCGCCGCCGACAGCGCCTGCTATGCGGCCAAGCAGGCCGGCCGCAACCGTGTGCACTGCTTCAACGAGAACCGCCTGGCGCTGGAGGAGCGGCGCCAGGAAGCCGAGCGCCTGCAGGGCGTCAGCCTGGCGATGGCCGAGAACCGCATGCTGTTGTATGCACAACGCATCGCCCGGGTGGGGGATCCGTCCTACCTGCACTACGAAGTGCTGGTGCGCATGCGTGGTACCGATGGCAGCCTGCACCTGCCCGGCCAGTTCATGCCGGCCGTGGAGCGCTATGGCATGGCGGTGGCGCTGGACCGGCACGTGCTGGGGCTGCTGTTTCGCCACCTGCAGGTCTGCCCGGCACACGTGCGCCAGCTGGGGCTGTGCAACGTCAATGTGTCTGCGCAGTCGATCGCCGAGCCCGGCTTCCTTGCCTTCGTCTGCGATCTGCTCGAGCGCAACCGCGCGCTGGCCTCGAAGCTGTGTTTCGAGATCACCGAGACCGCGGCGATCAGCAACCTCAGCCAGGCCCGCGCTTTCATCGATGCGGTGAAGGCACGCGGCTGCCGGATGGCATTGGACGATTTCGGCTCTGGCCTGTCCTCGTTCGGCTACCTGCGCCAATTGCCGGCCGACATCCTGAAGATCGACGGCACCTTCGTGCGTGACATGGATACCGACCCGATCAGCCACGCCACCGTGCGTGCGATCAGCGAGCTCGGCCGCGAGCTGCAGATGGAGGTGGTGGCCGAATGGGTGGAGACCGCCGAGGTGGCCGCCGCGCTGACCCGGCTCGGCGTGCAGGGGCTGCAGGGGTATGCGATCGAGCGACCGCAGCCGCTGGAACGGATGACCCTGAGTGACCTGAGGCCGGTGCGCCTGGTGGCGGTGAAGGGGCCTCCGGCCGCTGGCTGAACGGCCGGTGGCGACTTTGGTCTACACATGCGCTGCGCGCCCGGCTGCGATAATGCGCGCCAGGGGCGACGCGCAGTGGGCGCGGACGTAAGCAGGAACAGGATGTGGCGTGGGCGTCAGGCAGTGGCGGTACGAAACAGGGACGCTGCTGGTCGTCCTGCTGATGGGAGTGCTGTTTCCCGATCCGGCGCACGCGCGCATGGCCGAGGCCGGCCGGGATTTCCTGCTGGTTGGTGCACCTACGGATGAACCGACGCCGCATCGTGGCTGCACGCCCGCGATGCTGGCCGGGCCACGCGAGCAGGTAGAGGTATCGGCGCCTCCCGGGGGCTGGTCGGGGCAACCCCAGGCCCTGGATGTGTTCAACGTGTTCGCTGGCGAAGTCCGCGTACAGCATGGCGACCGCGAGATCTGCGGCAACATGCACGATGCACGCACCCGTGATTCGCGCTTCCGTGCCGGCATCGGCCTGGTGGCGGTGCCGGCGGCTGGCAGCCATGAGCCGTTCCTGGTGTCGTGGCAGGCGCCGCTGAAGGCGCGCTGGGTGCCGACGTTGCGGCTGGGTGCGCCCAGTCCGGTCCAGCAGAACGATACCGCCCGCCTGCTGGTGCGCGCGGCGTGCATCGCGGTGGCGATCGCGCTGGCGCTGTCGGCATTGATGGCTTACCTGACCACCCGTGACCGCAGCTTCCTGGTCTACATCGGCGCGACGTTCGTGGTGGTGTTGTGGCAGGCGATTCTTGGCGGCTTGAGCGGCTACCCCGAACCCTGGCTGCCGGTGGGGGAGCGCGGCGCATGGTGGCTGCTGGCGCTGACCGCTGCGACCCAGGCGCTGGTACTGCCTGCTCTGTGGCGCCTCAACGGCGGGGACCGCCTGCTGCCACGCTCGCGGCCGGCACAGCAGGGCGTGCTCTGGGGCCTGCTGGGGCTGGCCGCGCTGGTGCCGTGGCTGCGCTGGGAAACCCTGGCGCTGGTCGCGGAGGGCCTGCAGCTGAGCTTCATCCTCGGTTGCCTGCTGTCACTGGCCGCCGGCATACGGGCGTGGTTGCGTGGTGACTGCTGGGCGCTGGCAGGCCTGGCGGCGCTGGTGCCGCTGCTGGTGATGATCGCCGCCGATGCCAGCAGTGCGGGGTGGCTGCTGGAATACCGGGTGGAAGCGCTGCAGCTGTCGGTGACCTGGCTGCTGATGATGGCCGCCTATGCCATGAACCAGCGGCTGGGCCGACTGCGCCAGCAGCGCGATGAACTGCGCCAGCTGGCCGAAACCGATGGCCTGACCGGGCTACCCAACCGCAGGGCCGGCCTGCAGCAGCTGGCCCGTCACCTGGCGCAGGTCGACCGTGAGCGCGGCCCGCTGGTGATCGGTTTCCTGGACATCGACCTGTTCAAGGACATCAACGACCGCCATGGCCACGCGGTGGGCGACCAGGTGCTGGTGGCGGTAGCGCGAGCCCTGCGCACGGCAGTCCGCAGCCAGGACGAAGTGGTGCGGATGGGCGGCGAGGAGTTCCTGCTGCTGATGCCGGGCATGCCGCGCGAAACGGCGTCGGCCCGGCTGGATCGGCTGCGCCAGCGCATCATCGAGGCCGGCCAGGCATTGCAGGTCCCTGGGCTGGAGGTCACAGCCAGCATCGGGCTGGCACAGTGGCGGCCGGGCGAGGATGATCTGGCCGCGCTGCTACGCCGGGCCGACCATGCCATGTACGTGGCCAAGCGGGCGGGCCGCAACCGGGTCTTCGATGGTGAAGAACTCGATCCACCCGTGCCGGAATGAAGCGCAGCGGGCGGCGATGCCGGATAATGGGCCGATGACCACCCGACTCAACAAACATATCGCCGACACCGGCTTCTGCTCCCGCCGCGAGGCCGATCGCCTGATCGCCGCCCGCCGGGTCACCGTCAACGGCCACCCGGCCGGTACCGGCGCGGTGGTGGGCGAAGAAGACCAGGTGCTGGTCGACGGCCAGCCGCTGCGCGCGCGCGTTGCACGCAAGCCCGGTACCCGCCGCCACGTCTACATCGCGCTGAACAAGCCGGTGGGCGTGACCTGCACCACCGAAACCTCGGTCAAGGGCAACATCGTCGACTTCGTTGGCCATGAGCAGCGCATCTTCCCGATCGGCCGCCTCGACAAGGAGTCGGAAGGGTTGATCCTGATGACCAGCAACGGCGACATCGTCAACCAGATCCTGCGCGCCGAGAATGGCCACCAGAAGGAGTACCTGGTAGCGGTGAACAAGCCGGTCACCGACGAATTCCTGCGTGGCATGGCCCGCGGCGTGCGCATCCACGACCAGATGACGCTGCCGTGCAAGACCTCGCGCATCGCCAAGTTCGGTTTCCGCATCACCCTGCAGCAGGGCCTGAACCGGCAGATCCGCCTGATGGCTGCCGAGTTCGGCTATCGCGTGACCCAGCTGCGCCGCGTGCGCATCGACAACATCAAGATCGGCGCGCTGAAGCCGGGCCAGTGGCGCAACCTGACCGAGCAGGAACTGCAGGGCCTGCTGCCGAAGCAGCTGGACTGGTAACGCGAGGTAGTGCCGGCCGCTGGCCGGCTGCACCAGGCATCGGATGAGCGCGGGGTGCCGGCCAGCGGCCGGCACTCCCCGTTGTGCGGATTGCGGACCGGCATCGGCTAGACTCCGCAGTGACCTGCCGGAACGTGACGCTGCATGATCAAGCCCGACAAGCCTGCCAACGAAGCCCTTCGGCTCGAGGCGCTGTACCGCTACCGGATCCTGGATTCGCAGCGTGAGAAATCCTTCGACGACCTGGTCGCGATCGCCAAGGCGGTCTGTGGCACGTCGATGGCGGCGGTGACCCTGATCGATGTGGAACGGCAGTGGTTCAAGTCGATCCAGGGCATCGACGCGGCGGAGAACCTGCGCAGCGATTCGATGTGTGGCCACGCCATCCTGCAACCGCAGGAAATCATGGTGGTGGAGGACGCGTTGCAGGACGTCCGCTTCCATGACAACCCGGTGGTGACCGGCGACCCGCACATCCGCTTCTATGCCGGCGCGCCGCTGATCAGTTCCGATGGCCTGCCACTGGGCACGCTGTGCGTGTTCGATGCGCATCCGCAGCACCTGCCCAGCGACAAGGCCGAGGCGCTGGCGGCATTGTCGCGGCAGGTGATGCTGGTGATGGAGCTGCGCCGTTTCGCGCTCGACATCCAGAAGCACATGCTGGAACGTGATGATTACGAGCGCCTGCTGTCGGAATACCAGGACGTGCTGCTTGCACAGAATGCCGACCTGGCCGAGCAGAGCCGTACCGATGCGCTGACCGGCCTGCCCAATCGCCGCGCGATGGCGGCGGCGCTGGAAGAGGCGGTTGCGGTGGTGGATGATCAACCCGGCGTCGCCTGCGTTGCGCTGCTCGACATCGATCATTTCAAGCACATCAACGATTTCCAGGGCCACGCCACCGGTGACCGGGTGCTGGCCGAGCTGGGTGTGCTGCTGCGCTCGCACTTCGCCGGCCGCGGCATGGCTGCGCGCTACGGCGGCGAGGAGTTCGTGGCGGTGATGCCGTCGACCGACCTGCACACGGCCGAACTGCAGTGCGAGTTCCTGCGCCTGGCGGTGGCCGACCTGCCGCTTGGATTCCCGGTCACGGTCAGCATCGGTGTTGCCCAGCACCAGCCGGGTGAAAGTGTGGATGACACGCTGGCCCGCGCCGACAAGGCGCTGTACCGGGCCAAGGGCAATGGCCGCAACCGGGTGGAACGGGCGGGCTGAAGCCCCTCAGGTAGATCCACGCCACGCGTGGATGAAATATCCATTCGAACGCCATGCGCGTCGCATTCCCTGCGATCCACGTGCTGCACCATGCCGTTCCTGTTCCCACGGACGCCGACCATGCTGCAGACCCTGGCCATCGCCCACTACCGCTCGTTGCACGGGTTGGTGCTGCCGCTGCAGCAGCTGAACGTGGTCACCGGCGACAATGGCAGCGGCAAATCCAGCCTGTACCGCGCGCTGCGCCTGCTGGCGGAGACCGCGCAGGGCGGCGTCGCGGCGGTGCTGGCCCGTGAAGGCGGCCTCGCTTCGGCGCTGTGGGCGGGCCCGGAAAAAATAGATCGACGGGTCACTGCCGGCGAGATTCCATTGCAAGGCGGCCCACGCCAGGAATCGGTGGGACTGAAGCTTGGCTTCACTACTGACGAATTCGGCTATGCCATCGATCTGGGCTACCCGCCACCGAGCCGCTCCGCGTTCGCACTGGACCCGCAGATCAAGGCCGAGGCGATCTGGGCCGGGCCGTTCCTGCGCAGTGCCAACCTGCTGGTCGACCGCCGTGGTGCAATGGTGCGGCAACGCCATGCGCATGGCTGGGATCTGGTTGACGAACACGTGTCACTGTTCGACAGCCTGTTCACCCAGGTCGGCGATCCGCAGCGCATGCCGGAGACCATCGCCCTGCGCGAGTACATCCGCCGCTGGCGCTTCTACGATCATTTCCGCAGTGATGCCGACGCACCGGCGCGACAGCCGGCGATGGCCACACGCACGCCGGTGCTGCATCACGACGGCCGCGATCTGGCCGCAGCGTGGGTGACCATTCTCGAGATCGGCGATCCGGGCGCACTGGCACGCAGCGTGGACGATGCTTTCCCGGGTGCCACGGTCAGCTTCGAGCCGCTGGATGGCCGGCTGGGCCTGCGCTTCCACCAACCCGGCCTGCTGCGGCCGTTGTCGATGGCCGAGCTGTCCGACGGCACGCTGCGCTTCCTGCTGTTGGCCGCTGCGCTGCACACGCCGCGCCCGCCGCCGCTGTTGGTGCTCAACGAGCCGGAGACCAGCCTGCATCCCGATCTCCTGCCGGCGCTGGCGCGGCTTATCATCGCCGCCAGCACACGCAGCCAGGTATGGGTGGTGTCACACGCCAGCCGCCTGATCGCGGCGCTGGAACAGGCACCCGGATGCCACTCGCTGCACCTGCAGAAGGAACAGGGACGCACGCTGTTGAGTGGGCAGGGCCTGCTGGATGCACCGGCATGGCATTGGCCGCAGCGCTGACAAGGCGATTCGCACCCTGCGCGGATACGCTCAGTCGGCGATGTTGCGTGCTTCCGACGTACCGAGAATCTCCGGGTGCTGCACCGGCTTGCGGCGGTTCAACAACGGGTGCAGGAACACGGCACCGACGATGATCGCCACGCCCAGATAGAACCACGGGGTCACTTCGTGCTGCTCGCGCAGCAGCACCACTGCCAGCAGTACGGCGTAGACCGGCTCCAGGTTGGTCACCAGCTGCACGGTGTAGGCGCTTAGGTGACGCAGTGCGACCAGCGCCAGCGCGAACGGCAGCAGCGTGCAGAACCCGGCCAGCACCAACAGCAGGATGCCGTCGTGCAGGTCGGGCACCACCCACAGCGGGCTGGCCAGCGCCGGCAGCAGGTAGGGCATCAGCGGCGCCAGCAGGGTCAGGGTGAGGGTACCTGCACCCAGTTCCAGTGCCGTGACCGTAAGCGGATCGGCGTGGCTGACCATGCGCTTGTTGAGCGAGCCGAACACCGCCACCAGCAGCGCCGAGATCGCACCGATCAGCACACCCAGGCGCATGCCATCGGGCACGCCCCCGACCACCAGTGCAACACCCGGCAGCACGGCCAGGCCGAACGCCAGTTCACGCAGCTGGAACGGCCGCTTGGCCACCCAGGGTTCGATGATCGAGGTGAACACCGGGGCCAGCGCGATGCAGGTGGCGGCCACCGAAGCGTTGGCCAGTTTCACCGCGCCATAGAAGGTCAACCAGTGCAGGGCGACCAGCGCGCCGATGCCGGCGTAGCCCGCCACCACGCGCAGAGGCAGGGTACGCAACCCGCGCCAGACCCGCGGCAGCAGGGCCAGCATCGCTGTCACCAGCAGCATGCGCCACCAGACCAGCGGCAGCGCGGGCAGAGTGATCAGCTTGCCGAGGATGGCAGTGACGCCCCACAGCAGGACACAGAAGTGGATCTGCCACAGCGCTTTGCGGGTGTCGGGTGTGCTCATCCGCCTATTGTGAGGCAAGGCGGCGCCCGTCGCGCATCGGTCGTGCTATGCGCCGCCGTCCACGTGCCGCTGCAGCGCCATTGCCGCCGCCGGATTGCGAGCTTTGGCGGCGCCTATGCACAGCAGGTAGACCTCGCGCGGTATTTCCGTGGCTGCCGTGGCGAGGCAGGGCAGGTCGGCCACCGGCTCGCCGCGTGACCAGCGTCGTGCGCGCTCCGCCCAGCGCTGCTGCACCGGGGCCGGCAGGCCCTCGTTCAAGCGTGCCTGGCTGCGCTTGATCCGCGCGTAGACGAAGCCGGCACTGACATCGCCGTGTAGTGGCGCCTCGTCGCTGTCCTCGATCACCAGCGCCACGCCATGGCGGCGCGCGGCGGCGACCAGTGCCGGGCCATGTGCCTCGGCGTTGCGGACCTCCAGCGCATGCTGCAGCGGCACGCCGTCCAATTGCTTCGGCAGCTGTGCCATCAGTGCGTCCAGCGCTTCGGCATCGGCCGGATGGCGTGGGTCGAACTGCCACAGCAAGGGGCCGAGCCGGTCACCCAGCGCGAGCGCCGCCTGCAGGAACGGCGTTGCAGCCTCCACAGTGCTGGACAGGTCGCGGCGCTGCACCAGGTAGCGTGGCGCCTTCATCGAAAAACGGAAGCCGTCCGGCGTCTGCGCCGCCCATTGCGCGCACTGGGCGGCAGTGGGCGTGCGGTAGAAGGTGCCGTTGATCTCGATGCAGCGCAGCGCGCGGCTGGCATGGGCCAGTTCCTCGCGTTGCGGCAGGCCCGGCGGATAGAACATGCCACCGCGCCATTCGGGAAACACCCAGCCACCGATACCGCAGCGGATCGCGGCCTGCGTCGTTGCGGCCATCACTGGCCGTGGTCCGCGCGCCACGGATCGTAGCTGCCGAACCACCACATGTAACCTTCCGGGTCGGCACAGGCGTAGCCACGGCCACCGTAGTCCTGGTCGGCAATGTCGATGACGATGCGGGCACCGGCAGCCTTGGCCCGCGCATAGTGCGCATCGGCATCGGTGACGATCACGCAGGCGCTCTGCGTCTGGCGGCCGCCGACCTCGTCCGGCATCACCGCCAGCTTGGACCATTCGCCGCTACTGCTGCTCGAGCCGAGCATGATCATGCCGTTGCCGTATGTCAGCTGCGCATGGAACACCGTATCGCCGTCGGCATACACCGCCTGGACGTGAAAACCGAAGGCGCGTTGCAACCACTCGATGGCGGCCTGCGCGTCGCGGTAGCGCAGGCACGGAATGATGGTCGACCCGTTGCTCGGTTGTCCGTTCTCGCCCATGACACCCCTCCTATGGCACAGGGCAGGCTGCGCCCGGGGCCGTTACCATCGCGCGAAACCCTGGTGACGGCCTGCACATGGCCGCCACCCCTGTTCGGAGATCGTGCTGGATGAAAACCTGGATTGGAGGAGCCGTGCTGCTGGCGTGCACGACCATGGCGAATGCTGCGACCCCGGAGCAGCTGCAGGACCTGGATGCCACCGTCGAGCGCGTGCGCGCACAGTTCGACGTGCCCGGCATTGCCGTGGCCGTGGTCAAGGATGGCCAGGTGGTGCTGGAACGCGGCTGGGGCGTGCGCGAGCAGGGCAAGCCGGAGCCGGTGCAGGCCGATACCCTGTTTGCCATCGCTTCCAATACAAAGGCGTTCACCGCTACTTCGCTGAACCTGCTGGCAGAGGACGGCAAGCTGAAGATGGACGACAAGGTGATCGACCACCTGCCGTCGTTCCGCATGTCCGACCCGTTCGTGACCGGCCAGATGACGATCCGGGACCTGCTGTCGCACCGCAGCGGCCTGAGCCTGGGCGCCGGTGACCTGCTGTTCTGGCCGACCACCTCCTACAGCAACGCCGAAGTGGTGGAGCGTCTGGGCAAGGTGCCACTGAAGGGTGGGTTCCGCGAAAGCTACGCCTACGACAACATCCTGTACGCGGTCGCCCAACAGGTGATCGAACATGTCTCCGGCATGAGCTACCAGCAGTTCCTGCAGACCCGCATCTTCGACAAGGTGGGCATGGCCGGCACGCGCTACAACGCCGATCACCTGAAGCCGGGCGACAAGGCGGCGGTCGGCCACGCCAAGTACGATTTCAAGGACCTGCGTACCGTTGCACCGCTGACCTGGTCGAACAACGCCGGCGCCGGTGGCATCTATTCCAGCGCGCACGACATGGCGCGCTGGATGCAGGTGCAGCTGGCCGAGGGCAAGCTGGCCGATGGCACGCAGCTGTTCAGCGACAAGAGCCAGCAGCAGATGTGGCGGATGATCACGCCACAGTCGATCCCGGCGTCGAGCGTGCCGGAGCTGGCACCGGCGCGGGCCAACTTTGCCGGTTACGGCGAAGGCTGGAGCCTGAGCGACTACCGCGGGCAGAAACTGGTCTGGCACACCGGTGGCTGGCCGGGCATGGTTTCACGGCTGACTCTGGTGCCGGGCGAGAAGCTGGGCGTGGTGGTGCTGACCAACCAGGAAGTGGGCGCAGCGTTCAACGCGATCACCCTGAGCGTGCTTGATGCCTATCTGGGCGGCGAGAAGCACGACTGGGTGGATGCCTATGCCAAGGCCGTGGCCAAGGGCCAGGACAAGGCCGACGAGGCCTGGGCCAAGCACCAGGCGGCGCGCGACAAGGGCAGCAAGCCGTCGCTGGCACTGGCTGGCTACAGCGGCACCTTCCGCGACCGCTGGTACGGCGACATGCAGGTCAGCGCCGAGGGCAAGGGCCTGCGCCTGCGCTTCATGAAGACCGCGCAGCTGAGCGGCCGGCTGGAGCATTGGCAGCACGACACCTTCATCGTGCGCTGGGACGACCGTTCGCTCAACGCCGATGCGTTCGTGAACTTCAGCCTGGACCCGGACGGCAAGGTGCGCGAGGTGCGCATGCAGTCGATCTCCGACCTGACCGATTTCAGCTTCGATTTCCAGGACCTGCTGTTCACCCCGGCAACGTAAACCGATGCGGTCCAGATGATCGGTAGCGCCGGGCCACGCCCGGCGAGCGCGCAGCGCGGTTGCAGGGGACCCGCCGGGCATGGCCCGGCGCTACCAGAACCGGAGCATCATCGGCTGGCGTACACATCCGGCGTGGGATACTTCGCCGCTTGCAAGAGGCGAGGGAATGCGATGTTCCGTTGGTTTGAATCCCTGATCCCGGTGTTTCCGCCCGTGGACGGGCGCATGCCGCCGCGCAAGGTGGTGCCGTTCTACCTGCACTACCTGCGCCCGGTGTGGCCGGTGCTGCTGGCCACCCTGATCGCCGGCCTGCTGCTGGCGCTGGTGGAAGTGGCGATGTTCGATTACCTGGGCCGCATCGTCGACATGGTCGCCGAGCAGCCCGGTGCCGGCTTCTTCCAGCGCCATGCCAACGAGCTGGGCTGGATGCTGTTCATCACGGTCATCGCTCGGCCGATCCTGGTCGGCCTGCACAACCTGCTGGTCAACCAGGCGATCGTGCCCGGCCTGAGCAACCGCTCGCGCTGGCTGATGCACAACTACGTGGTGCGGCAGAGCCTGAACTTCTTCCAGAACGACTTCGCTGGAAGCGTGGCCAACCGGGTGATGCAGACCGGTACCTCGCTGCGCGAATCGGCTGTGCAGATGGTCGATTCGCTGTGGTACATCGTGGTCTATACCGGCACTGCGCTGTACCTGTTCGCACAGGCCGACTGGCGCCTGATGGTGCCGTTGATCCTGTGGCTGCTGACCTATGCGGTGATCCTGGTGTACTTCGTGCCGCGCGCGAAGGAACGTGCGTGGATCGCCTCCGAAGCACGTTCCAAGGCGATGGGCCGCATCGTTGATGGCTACACCAACATCCCCACGCTGAAGCTGTTCGCCCATGGTGGCCGCGAGCAGGCCTATGTGGCCGAGTCGATCCAGGAACTGGCGGTCAAGCACCGCGCGCAGACCCGGGTCACCACCGGCATGGACCTGGCCATCGCCATCGTCAACGGTTTCCTGATCGCCGGTACCTGCGGCCTGGCGCTGTGGTTGTGGAACGGTGGCCACATCACTGTTGGCGCGATCACGCTGGCGACCGGCCTGGTGATCCGCATCCACAACATGTCCGGCTGGATCATGTGGACCATCAACGGCATCTTCGAGGACATCGGTACGGTGCAGGATGGCATCACTACCATCGCCCAGCCGCTGACCGTGCAGGACCGCGAGGATGCGGTGCCGTTGCAGGTGACCCGTGGTGGCGTGCACTTCCAGGACATCCACTTCCACTACGGCAAGAAGGGAGGTGTGATTGCCGGCCTCGATCTGGTGGTGAAGCCGGGCGAGAAGATCGGCCTGGTCGGCCCGTCCGGTGCCGGCAAGTCGACCCTGGTCAACGTGCTGCTGCGGCTCTACGACCTGGAAAGCGGCCGCATCCTGATCGACGATCAGGACATCGCCCATGTCACCCAGGAGAGCCTGCGCCAGCAGATCGGCGTGGTCACCCAGGACACCTCGCTGCTGCATCGCTCGATCCGCGACAACCTGCTGTATGGCCGCCCCGATGCCACTGACGAGCAGCTGCATGCCGCCGTGGCCAAGGCGCGCGCCGCAGCCTTCATCGATACGCTGGTGGACGGGCAGGGCCGGCGTGGCTACGACGCGCACGTGGGCGAGCGCGGAGTGAAGCTGTCCGGTGGCCAGCGCCAGCGCATCGCCATCGCCCGCGTGCTGCTGAAGGACGCACCGATCCTGGTGCTGGATGAGGCGACCTCGGCACTGGACTCGGAAGTGGAAGCGGCGATCCAGGACAGCCTGGACCAGCTGATGGGCGGCAAGACGGTGATCGCGATCGCGCACCGGCTGTCGACCATCGCACGCATGGACCGGCTGGTGGTGATGGACCAGGGCCGCATCGTCGAGACCGGCACCCATGCCGAGCTCATTGCGGCCGGTGGCCTGTACGCGCGGTTGTGGGCGCGGCAGACCGGTGGTTTTGTGGCTGCTGATCAGTGATCGTTTCGGGGTGGAGCCCTTTCCGGTGGAAAGGGAACCGACCTCACATCACGTCCCTCGGGGTCGGATCCTTTTCCGCAGGAAAAGGCTCTGACCCCGAGCCCTTTCCGGAAACCAGCATGATCCGATCCCTGTGCCCCCTGTTGCTGGCGCTCACCCTCGCCACCACGGTTGCAGCCGCTGCGCCAGCGCCCGTGGAAGGCGACCACCTCGAGCAGGTTGTCCTGCTCAGCCGCCACAACCTGCGCGCTCCGGTGGTGGCATCGGGTGCTTTGGCCAATGCCACGCCGGAGCGCTGGCCAAGCTGGGACGTAGGTGCTGGCGAGCTGACCACCAAGGGCGGGGTGTTGGAGGTCTACATGGGCCGCTACATCGGCCAGTGGCTGCGCCACGCACAGCTGCTGCCGGTATCAGGCTGCCCGCAGCCGGCGGATTTCCACGCCCATGCCAACAGCCTGCAGCGCACCCAGGCCACCGCGCAGTTCTTCATCGCCGGTGCGTTCCCGGGCTGCCATGTCACGGTCGAGCAGCGCATGCCGCTGGGCACGATGGATCCGTTGTTCAATCCGGTGATCCACAACGGTGATGCGGCCTTCCGCGAACGCGCGTTGTCGGCGATGCAACAGGCGCAGGTCGCATCGGATCTGGCACCGGCGTTGGCAGTGGTGGAGGCGATCACCCGCTACCCGCAGTCGGCTGCGTGCGCAGGCCGCAGCGAATGCCACCTGACGCCGGCCGATTCCATTCTCAGCGCAGAGCCGGGCAGGGAACCGCGTACTTCCGGTTCGCTGGCTCTGGCCAGCGGGCTGGTCGATGCCCTGTTGATGGAGCACTACCAGGGCAGTGGCATCCCCCGCGAAGGCTGGGGCCGATTGAACACGGAGACCCAATGGCAGGCGCTGGCGCAGATCCGCAACGGTTACCAGGACATCCTGTTCGGAACGCCCGAGGTGGCGCGTGACGTGGCCGCGCCGCTGCTGGCAAGAGTGAATGCGTTGTTCGAGGACCCGGCATCGCCGAAGGTGAGCCTGCTGGTCGGCCACGATTCCAACATTGGTTCGGTGCTGGCGGCGCTGGGAATCACGGACTACACGTTGCCGGGCCAGTACGAGAAGACGCCGATCGGCGGCCTGCTGCAATTTGAACGCTGGCGTGATCGTGGGGCCGGCGAAGTGCGTTTCCGCCTGGCCTACGTCTACCCGACCACCGCGCAACTGCGAGATGCGCTCCCGTTGAGCGATGTACAGCCACCCGGTCGGGTGGAGCTCGCGCTTCCCGGGTGTGGGCAGAATGGATGCAGTGACGTGCAGTTCGAGCGCGTGCTGCATCGCGCGGTGAATTGAATGCCATCCACGCATGGCGTGGATCTACTGGCAGGCGGGTAGTAGATCCACGCCATGCGTGGATGGGTCCATCCCGGGACGCCGAACAGAAAACGGCCCGGGTTTCCCCGGGCCGTTCTGCTTCCGCTCACACCGGCGCGATCACTCGATCGGCTGGTCCAGCATCAGCTGGCGTGCGAAGCGCACCGGCGGGGCGCCGTAGGACAGCATCTGGTCGTGATAGGCCTTGAGGTTGAACTTGTCGCCCAGCTTGTCCTGCATCGCCTTGCGGGTGTCGAAGTGTTCCTGCGCACCGACGAAGTAGGTCGGCAGCTGTGCCGAGGTCAGCTGCGCGCGCACCCACTTGCCCGAGGCTTCGCTCTCCTGCTGGAAGGCGTCGTGGGTCATCAGGTGCATCGCCTTTTCGCGATCCCAGTTGTCCACGTGCACGCCCTGGTCGAGGATCGCGTTGGAGATCGTGCGCAGGTAGAACTTCAGCTGCACCAGGTGGAACAGCGGGTCGTTGTTGAGGTAACCCTGCTCCTGCATCATGCGCTCGGTGTAGACCGCCCAGCCTTCGGCGAACAGGCCAGAACGCAGCACCGCACGCAGGGTGGAGGGGAACTTGGCCGAATGCCAGCCTTCCAGGTAGTGGCCCGGGGTGCCTTCGTGGATGCTCAGCAGGTGGATCATGCGCGAGTTGTACTCACGCAGGAACGAGTCGACCTGCTTGTCGTTCCAGTCGTCCGGAATCGGCGACACGGCGTAGAAGGTCTTCAGGTTCTTGTCCAGCGGGCCCGGCGAATCGCAGTAGGCCACGGCCACGCCACGCTGGAATTCCGGCATCAGGATGATGTCCACCGGCGCGTCGGGCAGGGTCATCAGATCGTGCTCGCGCACGAATGCGGTGGACTGCTCCAGTGCGGCCTTGGCATCGTCGACGACCTTGTCGCGTGCCGGCTTGTCGGCGTAGGCCAGCTCCAGCGCGGCCTCGATCGCCTTCTGCTGCTGCTCGTCGGTCGGCTGTGCCGGCATCTCCGGTGCGCCCGGCTTGTCCTTCAGCACGGTCTGCGCGATGCCGTACATGTCTTCGCGCACGCGCTTGAGTTCGGCGCGTGCTCGCTCACCGATCTCCTGGCGCGACAGCGACGAGTTCAGCGCGAATTTCAGCTTCTGGTCGTACTTTTCCGCACCGATGCGGAAGTCGCCCTTGGCGTTCGGCACCAGGGTCTTGTCCAGCCAGGTCTGCTGCTCGTCCACGGCCTTCTTCAGGCCATCGATGGCGGCCTGCAGGCGCTGCTGGTCGGCCTGCGGCAGTTCGCCGATGTGCGGGGTGATGAAGGTATCGACGATGCTGAGGATGCCCTTGTTCTGCTTGGCCACCGTCTCGGCATGGATCTTCGGCACGCGGGCCGGATCCAGGTTCTCGCGGGCCTGGGCGAAGATCGCCGGCAGCTTCTCCATGCGCGCGGTGGCCGACTTCAGGCGCTCGGGCAGCGGTGCGAACTCACGGGCCATCAGGCCGTAGATCGCGCTGCCGGCCACGCCGTTGTACAGCTGCGGGTCCCACTTGCCGGACTGCATGACCTCGGCATTCCAGATCTCGGACTGCAGCTGGTTGCGCAGGATCGCCGCGTCCACCTGGTTTTCGCGGCCGAGCTTGGCCACCTCGATCTTGTCCAGCTCGCCCAGCAGCGCCTTGTAGGCGGCCAGGGTCTTCTGCTGGCCGGCGGCGCTCAGGTCGTCGATCTCGCTGTCGTAGCGGTGGTCACCGATCTGGGTGGCGCTGACCGGCGAGAGCTGCATCCAGGTGTCCAGGGCGCGCTTGGACAGGTCGGCGAAGGCGGCATCAACCGCCGCGTCACCGGCCTGCTGGTTGGCGGCCGGGGTGGAACCGTTGGTCGGGGCGTCGGCCGGCTGGCAACCGGCCAGGGCGGCGACCAGGGCGAGGGCAAGAAGATGCGGGCGCATCGGCGTTCCTGTACTGGGGTCAATTCCCGAGCATAGGCCTCCGGGGCTGCTTTGTCCCCGTGCCATAGGATTACCATGGGCACTGACAAGGACCCTCCAGCGGAGCGCAGGACATGGAATACCAGGGAAGCTGCCATTGCGGCAGGATCGCATTCACCGTACAGGCCGAGGCGCCGATCAGCGACGTCATCGACTGCAACTGCTCGATGTGCCGTCGCCGCGGCAGCCTGCTGTGGTTTGCCCCGCGCGAGGCGTTCCAGCTGAGCACCAATCCCGCGGACGTGGCCACCTACCACTTCAACAAAGCCCACATCGATCATCACCACTGCCGCGAGTGCGGCGTTGCTCCCTACAGCGAAGCGGTGGACCCGCACACCGGCACGCCGATGGTGGCGGTGAACGTGCGCTGCGTACCGCAGGTAGACCTGGCCACGCTGGCGGTGATGTCCTACGACGGAGCTGCACTGTGAGGCCGCTGCGGGCGTGGACGCGTGTGGTGGCAATGCCGGTGCTGCTGCTGGCGCTGGCGGCCTGTGCCAAGAACGGCGAGAGGGCGCAGGAGGCGGGTGCCGCTGCTGCCGATGCTGCTGTTGCTTCGCCGGAAGGTGCGTTCCTGGCCTACGAGCATGACGTGCAGATCCAGCTGGAAGCGGCGCAGATCGCTGTGCGCATCCAGCAGGTGGCGCAGGCCTGCCAGAGCGCGAAGTTCGGTGACTGCGCGGTGCTGCAGGTCGACCAGCGCAGTGGCGAGCAGCCCAGCGGTGAGGTCAAGGTACGCATCGCGCCGAAGGGCACCGAGCCCCTGATCGCGATGGCCGGTGAGGGTGGCACGCTGCAGTCGCGTAACACGCGCGCCGAAGATCTCGCGCAGCAGGTCGCCGACACCGCACTGACCAAGGCGCGGTTGGAGAAGGAACACGCGCGGCTGCTGTCCTACCAGGATCGCAAGGACCTGAAGATCGAGGACCTGATGGCGATCACCACGCGCCTGTCGGAGATCGAAGCGGGCGTCGAACAGGCCAACAAGGATTCGGCGCAGCAACGCCGGCGCATCGATACCCAGCTGGTCACGATGCACTTCGATACCACCTCGGGCCAGCGCAGCCGCAGCGAGATCGGCGAAGCGCTGAGCGAATCGGGCAGCATCCTCAGCACCAGCATTGCGTTCCTGATCCGCGCTGCCGCCGCGTTGTTGCCGGTAGCGGTGCTGGCGTTGATCGCGGCCTGGGGTGTGCGGGCGTGGTGGCGTCGCCGCCGTCGCAAGCCGTAATCGCACGTGTTCGCCGGGCATGGCCCGGCGCTACCGGAACAGACGGCGCATGGCCCGGCGTTACCGGGGTGCTTCGAGCATCGGGTAGCGCCGGGCCATGCCCGGCGAGCCCTCAGCCCTCGTCGGTCTCGTACTCGACGAACACATCAAGCTCCAGCGCAAGCTCCTGCACTGCATCGCGCACCTTCTGCGCGGTGCTCTCGTTGCCCACTTCCACCTCCAGTTCGTGGGTGCCCGGGCCGATGTCATCAGACAGCCCGGCCGAACTGGAATCGTCGTCGTCCATGTGCGGCATCAGGTCGTCGGTTTCCTCGACATGTTCGATGCCATCCAGGCCGAGCAGCAGGTCGCTGATCGCGCGGGCGTCGTCTTCGGTTCCGGTGATGCGCAGTCGCAGCATGGCCATGGCGTAGGTACGGTGTGGGGTTGCCTGCAGCCTAGCCGGCCGCGGGCAAAGACCGGGTGAGGGCACGGTCAGCCGGCTGTAGGCATGCGCCCCAGCAGGCTGTCCGGCAGCGCTGGGATCGGCGTGCGTTCGTCCTGGGCCTGTTCCAGCAACCAGTCGATGAACAGGCGCGCGGCCGGGCTCGGCGCTTGTCCTTCGGCATGCACCACGTAGTAGGCATAGCGCGCCTTCAACGCCGGGCCAGGCAGGCGCAGCAGCTCATAGCGTTGCAGATAGGGCTGTGCGACATGCGTGCGGGCCAGTACCGCGCCCATGCCGTACACCGCCGCACGCATCGCATCGGTGCTGTCGGCGAAGGTGTGCATCGGCGGCATCGGCGAGGGCGGGCGTACGCCGGCGTGGCGGAACCAGTCGCGCCAACCCTGCGGTGACAGATCACTGAGCAGCGGCAGCTCGGCGATGCGTGCCGGGTCCTGCAGCGTTTCGACCCCGGCCAGCGCCGGTGAGGCGACCGGGAACAGGTTGTCGTCCATCAGATGCTGCGCATGCAGGCCGGGCCATTGGCCAAGGCCGTAACGGATGCCGACCTCCGGCCCGTTGTCGTCGTAGCGGTCCAGGCCGCTGCCGGTGTGCAGCTCGATGCGTATGTGCGGATGGGCCTGGGTGAAGCGCGGCAGCCGTGGCAGCAGCCAGCAGTATGACAACGAGCGCAGCGTGGTGATCCGCAGCGGCACGCTGTCGGCGTCAGGCTGCAGATGATGGGCGACCGCAGCCACATCAGCGAAGGCCGCACTGGCGGCATCGGCCAGCTGCCGTCCCTCGGCGGTGAGGCGGACGCCTCGCGCATGACGCAGGAACAGCCGGGTCTCCAGCACCTCTTCCAGCCTGCGCACGTGGTGGCTGACCGCACTGGCGGTCAGGTGCAGCTCCTGCGCGGCCTGGGCGAAGTTCTGATGGCGCGCGGCGACCGCGAACACGGCCAGTGCCGGCAGCAGGGAAGGACGTAGCAACATGTCGAGCCTCAAACCATATTTGTGGCTGGCAGCGATACTACGCGCTTGTGTGGCGGTCGTCTGCGGCCGATCCTGTGAGGCCGGACGAGGAATGCAGTGATGGTTGGAGAACGGATATGAATGCGGTGCCACAGACGGCCGAACGTGACTGGCGCACACCGCTGGAACTGACCCTGCTGGGCGCCATCTGGGGCTGCTCGTTCCTGTTCATGCGGGTGGCAGTGCCGTCGTTCGGCCCCTTTGCGCTGGTCGAGATGCGTTTGGGACTGGGCGCGCTGGTGCTGCTGCCATTCCTGTGGCAAGCGCGGGCGCAGTTTCCGCCGCGGCGCTGGCTGTGGCTGGCACCGATCGGCCTGGTCAATTCGGCATTGCCGTTCGTGCTGTTCGCCTACGCAGCCGAACGTGCACCGGCAGCGATCGGCGCGATCTGCAATGCGATGACGGTGCTGTTCGCTGCGTTGATCGCCTTCCTGTTCTTTGGCGAGAAGATCGGCGCGCGGCGTGCGGGTGCGCTGCTGGTTGGTTTTGCCGGCGTAGTGGTGTTGGCCACGGCCAAGATCTCCGGCCTGAGCATCGGCACGGCGGTGCTGGCCGGCGCGGCCGCTTCGCTGTTGTACGGTATGGGCGTGAACCTGGTGAAGCGGCACATGACCGGGTTGCCCTCGGCTGCTGCGGCGGCCGCCACGCTGTCGTGCGCCTCGCTGTGGGTGCTGCCGATGGCGCTCACCCATCTGCCGCAGGGGCCGATCCCGGGCAAGGCCTGGGGCGCGGCGATCGCGTTGGGTGTGGTCTGCACCGGATTCGCCTTCCTGATGTTCTATCGCCTGATCGGCCGCATCGGCCCGTCGCGTGCATCGACGGTGACCTATCTGGTGCCGTTGTTCGGCGCAGCGTTCGCCTGGCTGTTCCTGGGTGAAGCGGTGACGGTGCAGATGTTGATTGCCGGTGCGTTGATTCTGGGGAGTGTGGCGGTAAGTCAGAAGGGCTGATGCGTTGGCGTTTTGCGCGTGGCGCGTGCTGAAGGTGCTTCATCGTTCATGGGCGTCACTTTTCTTTTCGCGCGAAAAGAAAAGTAACCAAAAGAAACGCGCCGCCAAGTCGCGAGCCGCCGTGCTTCGCACGTCGGTCCCCTGCGCTTCTCGGTGAATCAGGGGACGGTGCCGAACTCGCTACGCTCAGACATCGGCACCTCTTCGCCCCTGATTCCCCTGCGATGCTCGGCTCACTCAAGGCGGACCCAGATCAAAGGCCACAGCCGCGAGTGCGGGCAGCGACAGTGCCGGACCATGCACGGCGAATGATGCGGTCGCCTTGGACGTTGGGTCCGCCTTGAGCGAGCCGAGCACCGCAGGTCCGGCGAGGGCGAAGAGGCGCGGGTGTCTGAGCGCAGCGAGTTCCCGCGCCGTCCCTCGACGGGCCGAGGAGCACAGGGCACCGGTGCGCAGCATCGGCTCGCGGCTGGCGGAACGTTTCTTTTGGTTACTTTTCTTTGCGTACAAAGAAAAGCAACGCCCATGAACAGTGAAGCACCTTCAGCACGCGCCACGCGCAGAACCCGCGACGGCGTTACTTCACCGGTACCGGAATATTGCAAAGATCGATATGCCCCGCCGGGCGCTTGTAGAAATCGTCCACACGATTGCGTCGCGCTTCGACCGTATCGGCGAACGTCTTTGAATCAGTACGCAGTACCTGGATCGGCGTGCGCTCGGCCACCGGCACATCGCTGGCGCGGCGGATCGACACGATCGGCGTACGCAGCTTCGGGTCGGCATAGAAACCCATCGGCGCCGGTCCGCGCGGCGTTGCGCTGAGCAGTTCCATGCCCTTCAGCACGCGACCGACCAGGGTGATGTTGCGGTCCAGCTGACGCGGTGACTGGCCGGTCACCACGTACAGTTCTGCGCCGATGCTGCTGTCTTCCTCGTTGCTGCGGCCAGCGCCGAGCATGCCGTAGCAGTGCGCCAGCCAGGCCTTGCCGGCCTGTGGGTCCTGGCCGACCGGGAAGCCGTCGACGAAACCGGTCTGCGCCGCCCAGCCATCACGGTCCGGCAGCACGCTGACCTTCAGGCCAGCGCTGGCGCGCTCGAACTCGGCCGGCAGCTTGCGCGCGGCACTGCCGAACGGCTTTGCCTTGGCCGCATCATCGGCGTCGGCATCGCCGAACTGCACCACGAAGTTGTCCTGCGAACGGTAGATGCTGGTGCCGTCCCAAAAGTGCTCGTGGGCGAAGGTCTGGATGTTGGCCACATGCCGCGGGGCGAACTGCGGCGCCAGCTCGATGATCACCCGCCCGGCCGGCAGGTCCATGTACAGCAGGTTGGCCGGGTCCGGCGTGCGCCAGTCGCTGGCCGCCGAGGCATCGAGGATCTGCTGCGGGCTGCGGTAGGGCGAGGCCGCACTGGCCAGGACGGGCAGCAGGCAGGCGAGGGCGAGGGCGGTCAGGGCAAGGCGACGACGGTGCGGCATGGGAACCCCGGAACATGAACGAGGCTTTGATTCTGCGCGAGCGGCCTGGTCTCGCCAACCGGCACGATGACTAACGACACATTCGCTATACCGAACTTCGCACTACTGTGGACTTCAACGTAGTGGAGGGCCGGTCATGTCCGAGGACGATGTCCACCTGAAGAAGTTCCAGAAGGAGCTCAGCGCCGGAACGGTGTCGCTGGCCCTGCTGGCGGTGCTGGCCCGGGCCGGCGAACCGTTGTACGGGTACTTGATCGCCAAGGAACTGGAGCGGGTGGGCGAGGGCGTGCTGAGCGGCAAGCAGAGCGCGCTGTACCCGGTGCTGCGCAACCTGGAGGGCGCCGGCCTGCTGGAAAGCCATGTGGAGCCGTCCAGCAGCGGGCCGCCGCGACGCTACTACCGCATCAATGAACGTGGCCGCGAGGTGTTGGCGCAATGGCGCCAGGCCTGGCAGGCCACCCGTGATTCCGTCGATTCCGTGTTGGAGGGGGTACCACAATGAACGACCCGAGCCTGGCAGGCAGTGCCCTGCCGACCACCATTCCGCAGTATCTGGCGCAGCTGCGCGCGGCGCTGGAAGGCGCCGACCCGGCGATGGTGCAGGACGCGCTGTACGACGCCGAGGAATATCTGCGCTCGGAGCTGGCAGCGCAGCCCGGGCGCAGCGAAACCGAGGTGATCGCCGACGTCGCCGGCAGCTATGGCGCGCCGGACGAAGTGGCCGAGATCTACCGCGAGACCGAGGTGACGGTGAACCGTGCGTTGCGCTCGCCGCGTGCGGATACTGCGCCGATGCTGCGTGCGGCCGCGCAAGCGAGCGGTGTGGAGCCTGCCGCGCCGCCGCCGACGCCGGTGCAGCGCTCGCTGCTGGCGCGTTTCTTCGGCGTGGTGGCCGATCCGCATACCTATGGTGCGCTGTTCTACATGTTGCTGTCGCTGGCGACTGGCACCTTCTTCTTCACCTGGGTGGTCACCGGGCTGTCGCTGTCGCTGGGTCTGATGATCCTGATCATCGGCATCCCGTTGACGGTGCTGTTCTTCGGTTCGGTGCGCGGGCTGGCGCTGCTGGAAGGGCGACTGGTGGAAGCGCTGCTGGGCGAGCGCATGCCGCGCCGGCCGCAGTACACCGACCGCAGCCGCAGCTGGCTGCAGCGCATTGGCGACATGTTCACCGATGGCCGCACCTGGCTGACGCTGCTGTACTTCGTGCTGATGCTGCCGCTGGGCATCATCTACTTCACCATCGCGGTGACGCTGCTGTCGCTGTCGCTGAGCCTGATCTGGGCACCGGTCGCAGCGATCTTCAGTGGCGACATCCCCGGCGTGTACATCAACGACGTGAACGTGCTGCCGATGGCGGCCTCGCCGCTGGTGGCGATCGCGGTTGCCGCAGTGGGGGCGCTGCTGCTGGTGCTGACCCTGCATCTGGCACGCGGCATCGGCAAGCTGCATGGGCTGATCGCCAAGAACCTGCTGGTGCGGTTGTAAGCGGTCAGGGGGCGGATCCCTGTTCGCAGAACAGGGCTCTGACCCCGGATTCGATCGTGCTGGGGTCAGAGCCCTTTCCGCTGGAAAGGGATCCGACCCCGGGAGCGCCGACCAAGGTCGGCACCCACCACGGGCGGTTTACCCCGCCTTTCGGCGCAACGGGGTGACGTTGCTCTTCTTCTTTGAGGCCTTCGCCGCCGGTGCTTCGGCATGCGCGGCGAAGAAATCGCGCACCTTCGGGTACACCACTTCGCGCCAGCGACGGCCGCTGAAGATGCCGTAGTGGCCGGCGCCTTCAACGATGAAATGCTCGCGACGGTCCGCGCCGATGCCAGTGCACAGCGCCTGCGCCGCTTCGGTCTGGCCGAGGCCGGCGATGTCGTCCAGCTCGCCTTCGATGCTCAACAGTGCGGTATCGCGGATCGCCGACGGATCGACCTTTTCGCCGTTGACCACCCACTCGCCACGCGGCAGCAGGAAGTCCTGGAACACCACGCGGATGGTATCCAGGTAGTACTTGGCCGGCATGTCCAGCACGGCGTTGTACTCATCATAGAAGTTGCGATGAGCGTCGGCGTCTTCGAGATCGCCCTTGACCAGGTCGGTGTAGAAATCCCAGTGCGAGCTGAAGTGGCGGCTGGGATTCATCGACAGGAAGCCGGCGTGCTGCAGGAAGCCCGGGTACACGCGACGGCCGGCGCCGGGATAGCTGCCCGGCACGGTGTGGATGACGTTGTTCTCGAACCACGACAGCGGGTTCTGCGTGGCCAGGTTGTTGACGGCGGTTGGGCTGCAGCGCGCATCGATCGGGCCCCCCATCATCACCAGCGTGCGCGGGGTCGGTTCACCACGGCTGGCCATCAGCGAAACCGCCGCCAGCACCGGCACCGTCGGCTGGCACACGCTCACCACATGCAGGCGCTCGACGCCGAGGTGGCGGATGAACTCCTGGATGTAGGCGATGTAGTCGTCGAGGCCGAACTCGCCTTCGCTGGCCGGCACCATGCGCGCGTCGACCCAGTCGGTCACATACACGCGGTGGTCGCGAAGCAGGGTGCGCACGGTGTCGCGCAGCAGCGTGGCGTGGTGGCCGGACAGCGGCGCCACCACCAGCACGAACGGCTGGTTGAGCATGGTGTGCAGCTGGTCGGCTTCATTGCTGTGGCGCTTGAAGCGCAGCAGCTTGCAGAACGGCTTGCTCACTTCCTCGTGCACGACGATCGGCACGCGCTCGCCTTCGACATCGATTTCGTTGATGCCCCATTCGGGCTTCTCGTAATCCTTGCCGATGCGATGGAACAGCTCATTGACGGCCGCCAGTCGATCGGCACCGGGCATCTGCGACCACCAGTGGCCCGGGGTGGCGAAGAACTTTGCGTTGGCCTGGGCCTGGTGCACCCAGGGGGCGAGCAGGTTGCGGGTCAGTTCGTGCAGTTGATAGAGCATGCCGACCGAATATGTATGGTCATATGTTGCCGCGCAGCATATCCCATCCGGGTGTCCCGCAGGTTAAGTTGGCTGAAAATAATGAATCCGGATTCACATCCGCTCCAGCGCGGCCGTATCGCCTGCCAGAGCGGGGCCGAGCCAGCAATGCGACCCTACCGGCTGCAGGCCCTGCCGGGCCAGTTCACGCCGGTACCAGCGCGCCGGGCGGGCCTGGAAGCCATCGTGGTCGCCTTCGAACGCATCCTCGGCGGCGAAGGTCTCCAGGAAGGCCACGCCCGCGGTCAGTTCAGCCACGCCGGCCAGGCCTGCGCGCAGTTCGCGATTGGGTACGTAGTGCATCACGTCCGAGCAGATCAGCAGGTCGACCGGGGCACAGGGCCGCAGCCAGGCGAAATCACCGAAGCTGGCCAGGTGCAGGTTGCGGGTCCGCCCGTAGCGGCGCACAGCGTACTCGCTGCTGTCGAAGCCGAGGTATTCGACCTTCGGACGCAGCTTCAGCAGCGGTGCGCGCCAGGCGCCTTCGCCACAGCCGATGTCCAGCACGCTGCGGATCGGCCGTTCCAGGTAGTACTCGGCGCTGGCCACGGCCAGAGCGACCTTGCGCGCCAGTCGAGCGCTGCCGCCGATGTCGGCGCTGCGGTACCAGCGTTGGAAGTAGGCGGCGTCGTAGGTCTTGTCCATGGGGCGGTCGCAGTGGTGAAAACGGCGCTTATCGTACGGCGTTGCGGCGTGCCATGCGTCGATGTGTCGCGGCGCTGGCGCGTGGGGTGGCCCGGCCACGGCATGCGAGAATGGCCGCCAACCTACGCCAGCCGCCGGAGCGAGCGCATGCAGAGCTACTACTGGGTCAAGACCTTCCACATCGTGTTCGTGGTGGCGTGGATGGCGACGGTGTTCTATCTGCCGCGCATCCTGGTGAACCTGGCCGAGACCGCTGGCCAGCCGGCGGTGACCGAGCGCCTGCAGCTGATGGGCCTGCGCCTGTACCGCTTCGGCCACTCGATGTTCGGGTTGGCATTCCTGCTGGGTCTGGTGCTGTGGCTGGGCTACAAGGTCATCCCGGATTTCCCGACCATGGTCGCCGCGGGCGGTGCCGGTTGGTTGCACGCCAAGCTGGGCCTGGTGGTCGTGCTGCTGGCGTATTTCATCTGGATCGGGCGCCTGCTCAAGGGCGTGGCCAAGGGCAGGGCGCTGCCGTCGTCGCGCGCGCTGCGCTGGATCAACGAGATCCCGCTGCTGGCCTTCATCCCGATCGTGTGGCTGGTGCTGGCCAAGCCGTTCTGAGGCGGGGTCATCTGCACCCGGTAGATCGACGCCATGCGTGGATGCTGTCAGGGTGCAAACGAAAGAGCCGGGCATCTGCCCGGCTCTTTCATTTCTGCAATCACCTGCGTGTTGCCGGCCAGCGGCCGGCACTACCGGGCTTATGCCGCTTCGTACGTGCCGTAGCTGCGCAGGCGGGTGTAGCGCTGCTCCAGCAGCTGCTCGGTGGACAGCTTTTCCAGCGCGTCCAGTTCGTTCAGCAGCACCGCCTTCAGGCGTTTGGCCATCTGCGTCGGGTTGCGGTGGGCGCCACCGGTCGGCTCGCGCACGACCTTGTCGACCAGGCCCAGGCTCTTCAGGCGCGGGGCAGTCAGGCCCAGCTGCTCGGCTGCGTCCTTAGCCTTGCCGGCGTCCTTCCACAGGATCGAGGCGCAACCTTCCGGGGTGATGGTCGAGTAGACCGCATATTCCAGCATCACGGTGCGGTCGCCCACGCCCAGCGCCAGCGCGCCGCCGGAGCCGCCTTCGCCGATCACGGTGCAGATGATCGGCACCTTCAGCTCAGCCATCTCGATCAGGTTGCGCGCGATCGCTTCGGACTGGCCACGCGACTCGGCGTCGATGCCCGGCCAGGCGCCGGCGGTGTCGATCAGGGTCAGCACCGGCAGGCCGAAGCGCTCGGCCATCTTCATCAGGCGCAGCGCCTTGCGGTAGCCCTCCGGCTTGGGCATGCCGAAGTTGCGCTTGATCTTTTCCTTGGTGTCGCGGCCCTTCTGGTGGCCGATCACCATCACCGAACGGCCGTTGATGCGGGCCAGGCCGCCCATGATGGCCTTATCGTCGGCGAACGCACGGTCGCCGGCCAGCTCCTGGAACTCATCGAACATCACGCGGAGGTAGTCGGCGGTGTACGGGCGCGACGGGTGACGGGCCAGCTGCAGTACCTGCCACGAGGTCAGGTTGCGGAAGATCTGCGCGGTGCGCAGGCGCAGCTTGTCCTGCAGCGCGTGCACTTCCGCCTCGACATTGACCGCCGGCCCGGCGCTGGCGTTGCGCAGTTCCTGGATCTTGGCTTCCAGGTCGGCGATGGGTTGCTCGAAGTCGAGGTAGTTCGGATTCATCGGAAGCCGTCGTGTAAAGAAGAGGGGAATTCTAGCCGAATGCGTGCAAAGCACCCGTACGCCTTCGTCTGGAAGGCGACGGTAACGCAGCCGGGCGGGGGGCGCCAGTCAACTCAGGGCACCACCAGGGCGCTGCGGCCCATCAGCTGGCTGCGCTGGGAAACGAAGTCGTTGTAGGCCTCGTTGGCCTCACGGCCCAGCCCGCTGCCCAGCGTGGCGGTGACCGAGGTGAAGGCCATCTGCGCGGCGAAGTCCTGCTTGCGCAGGGCTTTCTGTTCATCGGCGGTGGTGGCCTTCAGCCAGCGCGCATAGACCTCACGCAGCGGCGCGGCATGCGCCTCGAAGGCTGGCACCAGCGCCGGCAGGCTGGCCGGGGCCGGTTCCAGGCTGAACGCCGGCGCCACGTAGCCGGCCGGCTGCTCGCGCTTGAACGCGCCGGGTTCGCCCATGCCTTCTTCCACGTAGGCGATGAAGTCCGGCGCGGTGAACACCTTGGCCACGATCTGGCCACCGCTGGAATCGACGTGGGCGACCACCTTTTCCTTGGGGAACGGTTCGCGCACGCCGTAGGTCCAGGTCTTGTCGATGAACAGGTCGTGGCGCTTCTCGAACGGGCCTTCGAAGTCGACGCCGCCCAGCTCGATGCCGGCCTTGCCGGTGCCGAAGTTCTTCAGCTTGCTCTCGTCGGTGACGTAGATTTCGCGGGCGATCACGTACTCGCTCAGGGTCGGGTTGATCAGGCCACCACGACCGTCGACGTAGACGATGAAGCGCACGTCGCCGAGCTTTTCGGTGTGCAGGCGATGCTCGCCCACGGCCAGCGAAATCGGGCGCGAGCCCTGTGCGGCCACCGGCAGGTCCTTGCCGTCGATGCTCACTGCCAGCGGCGTGTCGGTCGGGTTGTCGATCTGGAACTCGATCTTCGACGGGGAGCAGGCGGCCAGCGCGAGCACAGCGGCGAACGGGAACAGCAGGGGCTTCATCGGCAATCGTCCTTGATATTTGGAACGGAGGAACAGGAACACGAGGGAGCCAGCTTCAGCTGGCCCACGGCGGGCTGTAGCGCACCTTCAGCGTGCGCACGGCCGGGTCGGCGCGCAGCGCCTCCATCAGCTTGGAATCGATGCGTACCGCACTCTGTCCGGAGACATCGAGCATGCCGGCAACACCGCCATGCGGGCCCTTCAGCAGCAGGTCCAGGCGCAGTGGCGTGCGGCCGGGGCGATGGCGGTCGAGCAGCGCATCGATGCGTTCCCAGACCGGGCGCTGCTGGCGCAGGTCCAGGCGCAGCGACAACCTCGTGGCGTAGTTGGCGCAGACTTCGTCGAAGTCCCAGCACTGGCGGATGCGCAATGCGAAACCACCGTTGAATTCGTCCTCGCGCAGGCCGCCCTTGACCACCAGGATGCGGTCCTTGGTCATCAGGTGGCCGAACTCGGCCATCGCGTCGGAGAACGCGCTGCACTCGACGCGACCGCGACCATCTTCGAGCTGGATGAAGATCTGGCTCTCACCCTTGCGGCGCACGCCGACCACCTGGCCGGCCAGCACCGTCTGCACCTCCGGTCGCCAGCGCTTCTCGCCGCCGCCACCGCCACCGCTGTTGGCGCTCCAGATCTTTTCCACCGAACCCAGGTCAGTACCGACCAGGTCGCGCACGTCGTCGCGCCACGGGTCGAACGGATGCCCGCTGAGGTAGAAGCCCAGCGTGTCGCGCTCGCCATTGAGGCGCTGCAGCAGCGGCCATTCCTCGGCTTCGGGAAGGTCCAGCTGGATGGTCACCGTGCTTGGGTCGGGCCCGCCGAACAGCGAATTCTGGCCGGAGGCACGCTCGCGCGCCATCTGCTCGGTGGCCTTGATCACTTCCGGCAGCTGCAGCATCAACGAGGCGCGGTTGTGGCCCAGCTCGTCCAGCGCGCCGCAGTTGATCATCGCCTCCAGCGTGCGCCGGTTGAGCTTGGCCGAACCGACGCGGGTGCAGAAGTCGAGCAGGTCCTTGTAGTCGCCGCCCTTCAGGCGTTCGTCCACCACCGCCTCGCAGGCACCCTGGCCGACGCCCTTGATCGCGCCCAGGCCGTACTGGATGGTGTCCGGGGTAACCGCTTCGAACATGAAGGCCGAGTGGTTCACCTTCGGCGGCAGCACGGTCAGGCCGAGGTTGCGCACCTCGTCCAGGAAGCCCACCACCTTCTCGGTGTTGTCCAGGTCCGAGGACAGCGTGGCCGCCATGAACTCGGCCGGGTAATGACGCTTGAGCCAGGCGGTCTGGTAACTGACCAGCGCGTAGGCGGCGGCGTGCGACTTGTTGAAGCCGTAGCCGGCGAACTTCTCCATCAGGTCGAAGATCGCATCGGCCTTGGCTTCGTCCACACCGTCCTTGGCCGCACCTTCGCGGAAGATCTCGCGGTGCTTGGCCATTTCGGCCGGCACCTTCTTGCCCATCGCGCGGCGCAGCAGGTCGGCGCCGCCCAGCGAGTAGCCGCCGACGATCTGCGCCATCTGCATCACCTGCTCCTGGTACACCATGATGCCGTAGGTGTCCTTCAGGATCGCTTCGGTACGCGGATCGGGATAGATGATTTCTTCCTGGCCGTGCTTACGCGCGTTGAAGGAAGGAATCAGGTCCATCGGGCCGGGGCGGTACAGCGACACCAGCGCGATCAGGTCTTCGAACCGGTCAGGGCGCGCGTCCTTCAGCAGGCGCCGCATGCCCGAGGATTCGAACTGGAACACCGCGCCGGTATTGCCGTTGGCGAAGATGTCCTTGTAGGTGGGCGTGTCGTCGAGCGGGATTGCGGCGATGTCCACCGGCGGAATGCCGGCGCGCTCATGGCGCTTGTTGATCGCCTTCACCGCCCAGTCGATGATGGTCAGCGTGCGCAGGCCGAGGAAGTCGAACTTCACCAGGCCCACTTCTTCCACGTCGTTCTTGTCGAACTGGGTGACCGGGTTCTTGCCGAGCCCGTTCTCGTCGTGTTCGGCGTACAACGGGCAGAACTCGCTCAGCGGCTCCGGCCCGATCACCACGCCACCGGCGTGCTTGCCGGCGTTGCGGGTCAGGTCTTCCAGCTGCAGCGCCAGGTCGATCAGGTCGCGGACATCGTCCTCGCTCTCGTAGCGCTGGATCAGTTCGGCCGAGGCCATTTCCGAGCTCGGGCCTTCCTTGCCCTTGCCCAGCGCATCCTTCAGGTGGATGCCGAGGATGTTCGGGATCAGCTTGGAGACACCGTCGACCAGGCCGTACGGGAAACCGAGCACGCGGCCGGAGTCACGCACCACTGCCTTGGCGGCCATGGTGCCGTAGGTGATGATCTGGCTGACGCGCTCGCGCCCGTACTTGCGCGCAACGTAGTCGATCACTTCGTCGCGGCGATCCATGCAGAAGTCGATGTCGAAGTCGGGCATCGACACGCGTTCCGGGTTGAGGAATCGCTCGAACAGCAGGTTGTACGGCAGCGGGTCCAGGTCGGTGATCTTCAGCGCCCACGCCACCAGTGAGCCGGCACCCGAACCACGGCCCGGGCCGATCGGGATGCCCTGGTTCTTGCCCCACTGGATGAAGTCGGCAACGATCAGGAAGTAACCCGGGAAGCCCATCTTGATGATGGTGTTGAGCTCGAACTCCAGGCGTTCGAAGTACTCCTCGCGGGTCTTGCCCGGCGCCAGCGGATTCTTCTCCAGGCGCTCTTCCAGGCCGTCGCGCGACATCTTCTGGATCCAGGTGTCCAGGGTCTCGTCGTCGGGCACCGGGTAGTTGGGCAGGAAGTAGGTGCCCAGCCGCATCTCGATGTTGCAGCGTTCGGCCAGCGCCAGTGTGTTGTCGATCGCATCGGGGATGTCGGCGAACAGCGCACACATCTCCTCGGCCGACTTCAGGTACTGCTGGTCGCTGTACTCGCGCGGGCGCTTGGGGTCGTCCAGCACGCGGCCGGTGGAAATGCACACGCGCGCTTCGTGCGCGCTGAAATCCGTCGGCGACAGGAAGCGTACGTCGTTGCTGGCCACCACCGGCAGGCCACGCTGGCCTGCGGCCATCAGCGCGAACTGGTTGAAGGTTTCCTCGCCCTCGCGGCCGGTGCGGGTCAGCTCCAGGTGCAGGCCGTCGCCGAACACGCGTTGCCAGTCGGCCAGCTGCTGCTCGGCCAGTTCATGCTTGCCGTCCAGCGCCAGGCGCCCGGCCAGGCTCTGCCGGCCAGCGAGTGCGAACAGGTTGGCGTTGCCGGCCTTCAGCCAGTCCGGGTGGATTGCCACGCCGCCTTCCGGGCGATGGCCTTCCATCCAGGCGCGGGTCAGCAGGCGCGACAGGCTCAGGTAGCCCTCACGGTCGCGGCACAGCAGGGTCATCCGCCACGGGTCCTGGCCTTCCTCGGCGATCAGCACGTCGGCGCCGGCGATCGGCTTGATGCCCACGCCTTCGGCCGCCTTGTAGAACTTGACCAGGGCGAACAGGTTGTTGAGGTCGGTCACCGCCAGCGCGGGCAGGCCAAGCTCGACCGAGCGCGACAGCAGGTTGGCCTGCTTGGCCTTCTTCGGGTCGGCCTGATCGGGCTTGGCCGGCACACGGATGGTCGAGTCCGCCAGCGAGAACTCGGTGTGGACGTGGAGATGTACGAAGCGGGAGTTGGACATGCCGGACCAGGTTGGAGCGCGCGGGCCCCGGGTGCTGACGGGGGAATCGTCGCCGGGGTCGGGAAGCGCTGGAGTGCCCGGTCAGGGTAGCGAGGGCAGGGGGTGGCGACAAGGCTTGACGGTACGGCGATTGCGCGCATGCCGCCGGGCATGGTCCGGCGCTATCGGATGCGTTCATATTGCCGAGTACGCGGATTCCCGGTCGCCGGGTGCGTCCACGTTGCCGTGGTAGCGCCGGGCCATGCCCGGCGGCCATTGTTCAGGCGATCGCGATGGCGATGTCAGCCGCAGCCGGCGGCGCTTCCAGGCACTCGCGCACCGGGGCGAAGCTGCGCCGGTGCTCCACGCAGGGACCGTGCTCGCGCAGGGCGGCCAGGTGGGCCGGGGTGCCGTAGCCCTTGTGCTGCTCGAAGCCGTATTGCGGGTGGCGGGAGTGCACGTCCAGCATGTAACGGTCGCGCGAGACCTTGGCCAGGATCGAGGCCGCCATGATCGCGCGGTCGATGCCGTCGCCTCCGACCAGCGCCTGTGCCGGCAGCACCAGGCCCTTCGGCACCACGTTGCCATCGATGCGGGCGAAGCCCGCCACATGGGCTACGGCCGCGACCACGTCGCGCATGCCCTGCAGGGTCGCCTGGTAGATGTTCAGGCGGTCGATGGTGTCCACGTCCACCAGCACCACGTGCCAGGCCAGCGCCCGTTCGATGATGCGGTCATGCAGCTGCTCGCGACGGGCCGCGGTCAGCTGCTTGGAATCGTCCAGGCCATTGATGCGTGGCCGCGCCGGGTCGAACACCACCGCCGCCACCGCTACCGGCCCGGCCAGCGGGCCGCGGCCGGCTTCGTCGACGCCGGCGACCAGGCGCTCCGGCTCGATCACCGCGTTGCCGTCGAACAGCGCCAGGCTGGCCGCTGCGGCGTGGCGGCGGCTCATGCCCGGTCCTGCTCGCGCATCAGCAGTTCGCCGACGGCGTCGGCGGCGCGGGCCGAGGCATTGCGGCGCAGGCGCTCATGCAGCCGGGCATAGGTGCCCTGCAGGTCGGTCACCCGCTGCGGGTGGTCGAACCACTGCTGGACGGCAGCGGCCAGCTTGTCCGGCGTGCAGTCGTGCTGCATCAGTTCCGGCGCCAGGTCCTGGCCAGCCAGGATGTTGGGCAGTGCGAAACGGTCCACCTTGATCAGGCCCAGCGCCTTGACCAGCCGGTAGGTCAGCTCGTTGACGCGGTAACCGACCACCATCGGCCGTTTCACCAGCATTGCCTCCAGGGTCGCGGTGCCGGAGGCCAGCACCACCACATCGGCGGCAATCATCGCGTTGCGGGCCTGGCCGTCGAGCACATGCGAGTACGCCACCGGCAACGCCGAGCGTGACAGCTGCTCTTCGATCAGGCGCTTGCAGGCCGGGTTGGCGGCAGGCACCACCACATGCAGGCCCGGGATGCGCTCGGAGACCTGCCAGGCGGCCTCGAAGAAGGGTTCACCCAGCCGCGAGATTTCACCCAGGCGGCTGCCCGGCAGCACCGCCAGCACCTTGGCCGAGGTCGGCAGGCCTAGCGCGGCCCGGGCTTCCTCACGGTTGCCCTGCAGCGGAATGTCATCGGCCATCGGATGACCGACGAAGCGCGCGTCGACGCCGTGCTTGGCATAGATCGGCGGTTCCATCGGGAACAGGCACAGCACCAGGTCGGCACTGCTGCCGATCTTCTCGGCGCGCTTCTCGCGCCAGGCCCAGACCGATGGGCTGACGTAATGCACGGTGCGCACACCACGCTGCTTCAGCCAGCGCTCGATACCGAGGTTGAAGTCAGGGGCGTCGATACCGATGAACACGTCCGGCTGCCATTCCAGCGCGCGCTGGCGGAACGCCGAGCGCAGCTTCAGCAGGCGTGGCAGGTGGCGCAGCACTTCGGTCAGGCCCATCACCGCCAGTTCGCTGGCATCGTGCCAGGTCTGGCAGCCGGCGCTGCGCATGGCATCGCCGCCGATGCCGGCGAACTCGGCATTCGGGAAGCGCGCCTTCAGTTCACGCACCAGGCCTGCACCGAGCAGGTCGCCGGAGGCTTCACCGGCGACGAGGGCGATCCGCAGTGGGCGCTCGCTGAGCACCCGCTGCGCAGGGACGCTGCCGGCCATCGAGGCCAGCGGGATCACGGCGGCGCCGGCCGGCGCCTGGCCGGTCGCGCTGCTCATCGCAGCAACGGCCTCTCGGCATGCTCGATGAAGTCCAGCATGGCCTTCACGTCATCGCTGCCGCGCGCCTGCTCGGTCAGCTGCTGCTTGGCCTCGGCCAGCGGCAGGCCGGCCACGTACAGGGTGCGGTAGGCACGCTTGATGGCGGAGATGCGCTCGGCATCGAAGCCACGGCGCTTCAGCCCTTCGCTGTTGATGCCACGCGGGCGGCCCAGCGAGTCGGTGCCGACCATGGTGAACGGCGGTACGTCACCGTTGGTCAGCGCGCCCATGCCGAGGAAGGCATGCGCGCCGATGCGGCAGAACTGGTGGGCACCGGCGAAGCCGCTGATGATCACGTAGTCGCCCACGGTCACGTGGCCGGCCAGGGTGGTGTTGTTGGAGAACACGCAGAAGTTGCCGACATGGCAATCGTGCGCCACATGCGTGTAGGCCAGCATCCAGTTGTCGTTGCCGATGGTGGTGATGCCACCGCCACCGCCGGTGCCGCGGTTCACGGTCACGAACTCACGGAACACGTTGCGGTCGCCGATCACCAGTTCGGTGCGCTCGCCGGCAAACTTCTTGTCCTGCGGTTCGCCACCGATCGCGGCGTGGCCGACGAAGCGGTTGTCGCGGCCGATCCGGGTCGGGCCGTGGATGCTGCAATGGGGGCCGACCACCGTACCGGCGCCGATTTCCACATCGGCACCGATCAGGGTGAAGGCGCCCACCTGAACGTCATCGGCCAGGCGCGCGGCCGGATCGATGACGGCAGTCGGGTGGATCCGGGGTGCGTTGTCAGTCATTCCTGCCTCCAGTGGATCAGCCCTTGGCGCCGGCACACATGACTTCGGCCGAGGCAACGACTTCACCGTTGACCTTGGCTTCGCCGTAGTACCAGCCCATGTTGCGGATCAAGCGCTTCATCTGCACATCCAGCAGCAGCACGTCGCCGGGGACGACCTGCTTGTTGAAGCGGGCGTTTTCCACCTTGACCATGTAGAACAGCTTGGACTGCGAGTCGCGGCCGAGCGTGAGCTGGGTCATCACGCCACCGGCCTGGGCCAGCGCTTCGATGATCAGCACGCCGGGCATGATCGGGCGGCCCGGGAAATGGCCCTGGAAGAAGGGCTCGTTGATGCTCACGTTCTTCTGCGCCAGGATGCGCTTGGCCTCGATGTCGAGCTCAAGCACCCGGTCGACCAGCAGGAACGGGTAACGGTGCGGGAGCAGTTCCTGGATCTGGCAGACGTCGATCGGAAGCTGCAGCGTGTCGTTCATTCTTTCTCCTTGCCAGCAGCCAGGACGCGGCGAGCCAATGCGTCCAGCTGCTTGAAGCGCGCGGCGTTCTTGCGCCACGTGCGGTTATCGGTCAACGGGGTACCGGACGAATACTCGCCCGGCTCATGGATGGAGTTGCGGACCACGGACTTGCCGGTGATCACGACCTTGTCGCAGATCTCGAGGTGGCCGACCACACCGACGTGGCCGCCGAGCAGGCAGTAGCGGCCGATCTTGGCGCTGCCGGCGATGCCGGTGCAGCCGGCGATGGCCGAGTGCGCGCCGATCTGCACGTTGTGCGCGATCTGCACCAGGTTGTCGAGGCGCACGTCCTCGTCCAGCACGGTGTCTTCCAGCGCGCCACGGTCGACGCAGGTGTTGGCGCCGATTTCGCAATCGTCGCCGATGCGGACGCCACCGAGCTGCGGCACCTTGATCCACTTGCCGGCGTCCATCGCCAGGCCGAAGCCATCGGCGCCGAGCACGGCACCGGGGTGCACGCGCACGCGCTTGCCGAGCTTGACCCGGGTCACCAGGGTAACCCGGGCAATCAGTTCACAGCCGGTGTCCAGGCTGCAGTCTTCGCCGATCACGCTGCCGGTGCCGATGATGCAGTTCTCGCCGACCACGCTGCGTGCGCCGATGGAGACGAACGGACCGATATGCGCGCTGGCCGCGACCTGGGCGCTGGGATCGATGACGGCGCTGGGATGGATGCCCGGCGGGCGCGTCGGCGCGATGTCGAACAGTGCTGCGATCTTGGCGAAGGTGGTGTACGGGTCCTTGGCCACGAGCGCGGCGCCGGGGGCGGCCTCGGCGTCTTCGGCACGCAGCACCACCAGCGAGGCGTGGCTGTCGGCCAGCTGCGCGCGGTAGCGCGGGTTGGCGAGGAAGGTCAGCTGGCCTGGGCCGGCATGGGCGAGGGTGGCCACGCCATGGATGGCGGTGGCGGGGTCGCCATGGACCTGCAGGCCGAACTGCTCGGCGAGTTGCTGGGCGGTGTAGGTGGGAGTATTCACGGCGGGAGTTTAACGTGTGACGCCATTGCGGTCATGCGGGGGCGAAGGCTTGGCGCCTGCCTGGTACGAGCGGGAGGCGGCGGGTGGCCCTGGCCAGGACACGCAAAAGCCCCTCCATGGTGCTCGATGGCGCCTTGCTCGTGTGCGCTGTCCTGCGCACACGGCAAGACCGGGGTTGGGCGTCCTGCCCAACCCGCCCGAGGCATGCCTCGGGCCCATGGCGCCAACGGTCCTGTCCAGGGCCACCCGCCGCCTCTGGTCAGTTTCCTGCGAGCGCGGCCAAAAGCCTGTCCCCTGCAGTGACATCTGCATCAACGAAAACGCCGGGCAATGCCCGGCGCTTCGCATCCCGTCTGGTGGAGAGCCCCCCTTCTGTTAAGGGGGGCGCGCCAGCGGCGCGGGGGATAGGTGAAATGCGCGGGCAATTCACCGGAGGTGGATCAGTTCTGAGGAACGACGTTCCTCAGAACTGGCCACCGAACGTGAATTGCAGCCGCTCGACCTTGTCGCCGTCTTCCTTCTTCAGCGGGAAGGCGTAGCTGATCGAGATCGGGCCGACCGGGGCGCGCCACAGCAGGGCCACACCGGTGGACACGCGCAGTTCGTTGGCCTTGAAGTTGTCCACGCCGGTGTAGACGTTGCCGAAGTCGACGAAGGCCGACACGCGTGCCGACGGGCTGTCGAACAGGCGCGGGAAGTAGGCTTCGACCGAACCGACGGTCTTCAGCGAACCACCCAGCGGCTGGCCTTCCGGATAACCACGGGTCACTTCGCGCGGGCCGAGGGTGTTGTCCTCGAAGCCGCGCACCGAGTTGGTACCACCGGCGTAGAAGTTCTCGTAGAACGGCAGGCCCTTGGCCGTGACCGAACGCAGGTTGCCGGCTTCGTCCGGCACCATCGCGGTCTTGTCGCTGCCATAGCTGTCGCCGTAACCGACTTCGGCGCGGGTGTTGATGACCAGCGACGGCATGATCGGCCAGTACTTGCTGATCTGGTAGTTCAGCTTGTAGTACTCGATGGTCGAGCCCGGCAGCGTCGTTTCCAGGCCAACGCGCTGGTAGGTACCGCGGGTCGGCATGAAGTAGTCGTTGCGCGAGTCGCGTGCCCAGCCCAGCTCCGTGCGCCAGGCATGGAAGGTCTTGCTGCCCAGTACGTTGATGTAGTCGATGATCGACTGCGGCGTCGAGCCCTGGTAGGTGGTGATCTGGTTGCTGTCGATGCCGAACATCAGCGAGACGGTATCGGTCTCGGTGATCGGCACGCCGAACACCACCTGCGCCGAACCATTGGTGCTGTTGTACTGCGCGGTGTTGAAGTCGGAGTAGTCCAGCTCGCGCCAGGACAGGTTGTAGCCCAGCGAGACGCCGTCATCGGTGAAGTACGGGTTCGTGTAGCTGAAGCCGTAACGCTGCAGGTAGCTGCTGCGCGAGGCTTCGACCGACACGCGGTTGCCGCCGCCGAGGAAGTTGTTCTGCGACAGCTGCACCGAGGTGGTCATACCGTAGGACTGCGAATAGCCCAGGCCGAACACGAAGCTGCCCGAGGTGGTTTCCTTGACGTTGTAGACGACGTCGACCTGGTCGTTGCTGCCGCTGACGGCCGGGGTTTCCACGTCCACCGACTCGAAGTAGCCCAGGCGCTGCAGGCGGATCTTGGAGCGGTCGATCGCGGCCTGCGAGTACCAGCTGTTCTCGAACTGGCGCATTTCGCGACGCATCACTTCGTCGGACGTACGGGTATTGCCGCGGAACAGGATGCGGCGCACCGACACGCGCGGGCCGGGAACGACCTGCATGTTGATGGCGACGGTCTGCTCGGGGCGGTTGGTGGTCGGAATCGGGTTCACCTTGGCGAAGGCGTAGCCGATGTTGGACAGCGAGTTGGTGATGGTGTCCGAGCTGAATTCCAGCAGCGCACGCGAGAACGTGTCGCCGGACTTCTGGATCACCATGCGCTCGACATCCTCCTGCGGGAGGATGGTGTCGCCGCTGACCTTGATCTCGGAGATCTTGTACTGCGCACCTTCGGTCACGCCGGCGGTGAGGAACATGTCGCGCTTGTCGGGGCTGATCGACACCTGGGTCGAGTCGATGCTGAAGTCGACGTAGCCGCGGTCCAGGTACCAGGAGTTGAGCTTTTCCAGGTCGCCGGACAGCTTTTCCTTGGAGTACTGGTCGTCACGGCGGTACCACGACGCCCAGTTGTGCTCCTTGGACTCCCAGGTTTCCAGGATGTCCTTGCTCTCGAACTTCTCGGTGCCAACCAGGTTGACGTGGCGGATCTTGGCCGCCTTGCCTTCCTTGATGGCGATCGCGATGTCCACGCGGTTGCGGTCCAGCGGGCTGACCGTCGGGGTGATCTCGACGGTGTACTTGCCACGGTCGTTGTACTGGCGGCGCAGTTCCTGGGTCACGCGGTCTAGGCTCAGGCGGTCGAAAGTGCCACCCTCGGTCAGGCCGATGTCGGACAGGCCCTTGAGCAGCTGCTCGGACTTGATGTCCTTGTTGCCGGTCACGGTCAGCTTGTTGATCGCCGGGCGTTCCTTGACGGTCACCACCAGGATGCTGCCCTGGCGATCCAGCTGCACGTCTTCGAAGAAGCCGGTCTTGTACAGGGCGCGGATGGTCTCGCCGACCTTGTTGTCAGTGACCGTCTCGCCACGTTCCACCGGCAGGTAGGTGAACACCGTGCCCGAGCTGATGCGCTGCAGGCCATCGACGCGGATGTCGCTGACAGTGAAGGGCTCGGCTGCCTGGGCAAGGCCGGGGGCGCCGGTGACGGCGGCGAGGGCGAGGGCCAGCAGGCGGCGATTGGGGAGTCGCGTCATGTCACGTCCGGTAGGAAGGTCGATTTCATTGGTGCGGGATGCCGACGCTGTAGACGGCAACAACGTGGAAAAGTTCATCGCGGGACCAGGCCGAGGATGTCGTTGTAGAACGCCAACCCCATCAGCCCGGCCAGCAACGCCAGGCCGATGTATTGGCCGGCGGCGATGGCACGCTCGCTCAGCGGGCTGCCCTTGACCAACTCGATAAGGTAATACAGCAGGTGGCCGCCGTCCAAGATCGGGATCGGCAGCAGGTTGATGATGCACAGGCTGAGCGACAGCAGGGCAAGGAACTGCAGGAACCAGTCGAGGCCTCGCTTGGCCGAGACATTGGCTACGCGGGCGATGGTGACCGGCCCGGAAACGTTCTGCAGCGAGGCTTTGCCGGTGACGATGCGGCCCATCATGCCGAGCGAATCGGCCGCCAGGCGGCCGGTTTCACGTACCGCGACGGTGACCGAGTCCAACGGGCCGTAGCGCAGCAGGGTGTCGTAGGGCGGGCTGAATTTGGTCGGGAACTGAACGCCGATCTGCCAGGTGGGGTCGCCCTTGGCGTCCTGGCCCTTGCGTGGCGTGACTTCCAGCGCCAGGCGCTCGCCGCCACGCAGGACCTCGATCATGCCCGGGCCGCCAGCACGCCCCAGCGCCTGGATCTCACCGATCACCTGGTCGGCGCCGTCGATGCGCTGGCCGTCGATGGCCACGATCAGGTCGCCCGGTTGCAGTTGTCCGCTGACGACCGAATCCGGGGTCAGCGACTCCACCAGCGCCGGCTGCAGCCACGACTGCCAGTACAGGCCCGCCAGGATCGGCACCCGTCGTTCATCGAAACCGGCTGGCAGCTGCGACAGCGGAAGGGTGCGCACGCGCACCTGGTCGGCCGGGTCCAGCACTTCCAGCTTCACGTCACGGCGGTCCATTGCCGCAGCGGTCAGCGCCATGCTGGCCTCGCCCAGGGTCACCACCTGGCGCTCGTCCACGCGCAGCACACGGTCACCACTGCCGAGGCCTGCTGTGGCAGCGATGCCGCTGACGCGGCCGATGGTCGGCGAGTAGTCCTGCTTGCCGATCACGAACATCGCCCACAGCAGCAGGATGCACAGCAGCAGGTTGGCGATCGGTCCGGCGGCGACAATGGCGATGCGCTGCCAGACCGTCTTGTGGTTGAAAGCCTGGCCGCGTTCGTGCGGATGGACCTCCACCTCGCGTTCGTCGAGGAACTTCACGTAGCCACCCAGCGGGATGGCGGCAATGGCGAACTCGGTGCCGTGCTTGTCGCGACGCGACCACAGCGGGCGCCCGAAGCCGACCGAGAAGCGCAGCACCTTGACCCCGCACAGGCGGCCGATCCAGTAATGCCCGAATTCGTGGAAGGTGACCAGCAGCCCGAGGCTGACAATCATCCACCAGACCGATCCGATGAAATCAGTCATGCAGGCTCACATTGGCGGGCAGGGGCGGCGTCGTCATGCTGGGCGAGGCGTTCGTTCAGGCGGCGGCGATGGTGTTCAGGGTGAGCTGGCGTGCCCGCTGGTCGGCGGACAACAGAACCTCAAGTGTATCGGCTGCTTGGGTCGGCAGTGTTGAAAGAGCGTTAGCAACCAGTTCCGGAATGGTCAGGAAACCGATCCGGCCCTGAAGAAACGCTGAAACCGCCTCTTCATTGGCGGCGTTCAGCACGGCCGGGGCGGTGCCGCCGGCCTGCATGGCCTGCCAGGCCAGCGCCAGGCACGGGAAGGCCTCGGTATCCGGGGCCTCGAAATCGAGCCGGCCCTGCGCCAGCAGGTCCAGCCCGGCCACGCCCGATTCGATGCGCTGCGGCCAGCCGAGGCCAACGGCCAGGGTGGTGCGCATGTCCGGCAGGCCCATCTGGGCCAGGGTCGAACCGTCAACGAACTCGACCAGCGAATGGACCAGGCTCTGCGGGTGCACCAGCACGTCAATGCGCTCGCCGGGGACGCCGAACAGGTGGTGGGCCTCGATCACTTCCAGGCCCTTGTTCATCAACGTCGCCGAATCGACCGAGATCTTCGGGCCCATCGACCACTTCGGGTGGGCTACGGCCTGCGCCGGGGTGACCGCGGCGAGGTCGGCGCGGCTGCGGCCGCGGAATGGACCGCCGGACGCAGTGAGCAGGATGCGACGCACGCCGGCGCCATCGACACTGGCGTCGCGCGAGCGCAGGCACTGGAAGATCGCGCTGTGCTCGCTGTCGATCGGGATGATCTCGGCGCCCGCCTGCTGGGCAGTACGGGTCAGCAGTTCGCCGGCCAGCACCAGTGATTCCTTGTTGGCCAGCAGGATGCGCTTGCCGGCTGCAGCAGCGGCCAGGGTCGAGGACAGCCCGGCGGCACCGACAATCGCCGCGACTACGGTGTCGCAGGCGTCGCTGGCAGCCAACTGGTCCAGCGCGGCATGGCCGGCGTGGGCCTCGGTGGACAGGCCGGCTTGGCGCAGGCCGTCGCGCAGCTCGGCAAACAGCGATTCGTCGGCGATCACCGCATGCTCCGGCTGGTGCTGCCGGCACAGCGCCAGCAGCGCCTGCACCTGGCGGCCGGCGGCGAGCACGGTGGCCCGGTAACGCTGCGGATGGCGGGCGATCACGTCGAGCGTGGAGGCACCGATCGAGCCGGTGGCGCCGAACACGGCGACCCGGCGCAGGTCTGCGACAGCATTCATGGTCAGAACCCGAAGATTTCCTTGCCCAGCGCGAACACAGGCACGGCGGCGAGAACACCGTCGACACGGTCGAGCACGCCACCATGGCCCGGGATCAGGTGTCCCGAGTCCTTGGCACCGGCGTGGCGCTTGATCAGGCTCTCGAACAGATCGCCCAGCACCGAGGCGAACACGGCCACCACCGAGGTGATCAGCAGGCCCGGCAGGTGTGCGATGTCGATGCCGGCCAGCCAGCCCAGGCCGACGGCCACGGCGACACCGGCCAGCAGGCCACCGAACAGGCCTTCCCAGGTCTTGTTCGGGCTGATGCGCGGGGCCAGCTTGTGCTTGCCGAAGTGACGACCCGCGAAATAGGCGCCCGAATCGGCGGCCCAGACCAGCGCCAGCGCGGCCAGCAGCCACAGGTGGCCCTGCTTGCCAGGCGGATCGCCACCAGCGTGGATCAGTACCAGCGCGGCCCAGGCCGGGACGATGGCCAGGGTGCCGGCCAGCATCTTCACGATCCGCGAGGGCGCCGAAGGCTGTGCGCCGAAGTTGAAGAAGCGCAGCCAGACCAGCGCTGCCAGCCACCAGGCAACGCCGGCCAGGGTGGTGATCTGGAACAGCACCAGCGTGCTGCCATCGGCCCAGACAAGCAGCACCATCAGCAGCAGGTTCAGCACCAGCAGCACGGTACGCGCCAGGGTGTCTTCGATCCCGGCCAGTTTCAGCCACTCCCACAGGCCGATCAGCAGCACGGCAGCGGCGGCGGCGGCCAGCCATTGCGTCGGCAGCAGCAGGATCGCGGCAATGGCGACCGGCGCCATGATCAGCGCGGCGAGGACTCGGGTCTTGGTCATGGGCTGGTGGTCTCGGTGGCCAGTGCGGCGATCTGGGCGCTGGTCAGGCCGAAGCGGCGCTCGCGGCTGCCATAGGCGTCCAGCGCCTGTTGCAGCAGGGCGGCGTCGAAGTCCGGCCACAGTGCCTCGGTGAACCACAGCTCGGTATATGCCAGCTGCCACAGCAGGAAGTTGCTGATGCGGGTGTCGCCACCGGTGCGGATGAACAGGTCCGGCGGTGGCAGATCGGCCAGCGCGACCTGGCGGCCCAGCAGCGATTCGTCGATCTGTTCGGGCAGCAGGCGGCCTGCCGCGACTTCGGCGGCCAGTTCGCGCGCGGCACGCGCGATGTCCTGGCGGCCACCGTAACTTGCGGCGATCGACAGGGTCAGGGTGGTGTTGTCGGCGGTGCGCTGCTCGGCCAGCTGCATGCGGCTGACCAGCCCGGCGCCGAAGCGTTCGCGCTCGCCGATGAAGCGCACGCGCACGCCACGCCGATGCAGCTCGTCCACTTCGCGATCGAGCGCGCCGAGGAACAGCTTCATCAACGCATCGACTTCTTCCTGCGGCCGGCCCCAGTTCTCGCTGGAAAAGGCGAACAGGGTCAGCGCCGGGATGCCCAGTTCAAGGCAGCGCTCGATGGTGCGGTTGACCGCGCGCGCGCCGGCACGGTGGCCGATCACGCGCGGACGACGGCGCTGCTGTGCCCAACGTCCATTGCCATCCATGATGATGGCGATGTGGCGGGGCAGGGCAGCCGGCAGCGGAGGCGGGACTGAAGGCATCGACTTCAGACCGACAGCAGTTCTTTTTCCTTGTCGGCGACGACCTTGTCGACGTCCTTGATATTGGCGTCGGTCAGCTTCTGGATGTCGTCTTCGCCGCGCTTCTTCTCGTCTTCGCTGATCGCCTTGTCCTTGTCCAGCTTGGCGATTTCCTTGTTCGCGTCCTGGCGGATGTTGCGGATCGCGATCTTGGCGCCTTCACCTTCCTTCTGCACCTGCTTGGCCAGCTCCTTGCGGCGCTCTTCGGTCGGCGGCGGCATGTTGATGCGGATCGCGGTGCCCAAGGTGTTCGGGGTGAACTCGGCGTTGTAGAGACCCTTCTCGATCTCCTTGATCATGCTCTTGTCGAACGGCGTGACCAGCAGCGAGTGGGCGTCGGCGTTGGAGATCGACGCAACCTGGTTCAGCGGGGTGCTGGCATTGCCGTAGGCATTGACCGTGACGCGGTCCAGCAGGGCCGGCGTGGCGCGGCCAGTGCGGATCGAGGTGAGGGTGTGCTTCAGAGCGTCGATGCTCTTGGCCATGCGCGTCTGCGCGTTGTTCTTGATGTCGTTGAGCATCGCCCGGTCCTGGGTGTAACTGGAATCGGGCGATTATAGGCGAATACGGGACGCTGCCGGGCCTGAATCGGCCCGCAGCTCGCCTGGCGCTCAGGCTCAGGCCGGATCGCGGCCCTGGACCAGGGTGCCGATGTTCTCGCCGTTGAGGATCTTCAGCAGCTCACCGGGCTGGCCCATGTCGAATACGCGCATCGGCAGGTCGCTGTCGCGGGCCAGCGCGAAGGCGGCGGTATCCATCACTTCCAGGCCGCGGCGGATCACTTCGTCGTAGCTCAGGCTGTCGAAGCGGACCGCGTCGCTGTACTTGTTCGGGTCCTTGTCGTAGACGCCATCGACCTTGGTCGCCTTCAGCAGCAGGTCGGCGCCGATTTCAATGGCGCGCAGGGCGGCGCCCGAATCGGTGGTGAAGAACGGGCTGCCGACGCCGGCGGCGAAGATCACCAGGCGGCCCTTTTCCAGGTGGCGGATGGCGCGGCGGCGGATGTAGTCCTCGCACACGTCGTTGATCTTGATCGCGCTCATCACGCGGGCCTTGGCGCCCAGCTTTTCAAGGGCATCCTGCATGGCCAGCGCATTGATGACCGTGGCCAGCATGCCCATCTGGTCGCCGGTGACCCGGTCCATGCCGCCGGCGGCCAGGCCGGCGCCGCGGAAGATGTTGCCGCCACCGATCACCAGTGCCACTTCCGCACCGGCCTGCTGGGCTTCGATGACTTCGCGGGCCAGGCGGTTGATGATCTTCGGGTCGATGCCGTAGTCCTCATCTCCCATCAGCGCCTCCCCGGACAGTTTCAGAAGGATGCGGCGATAGGCGAGCTTGGACATAGGGACCTCGGGTGCGTGGAAATCGCGGGCGATTCTACGCGCATGCAGCGTTGCGCCAAAGTGTTTTGTGCACTGCGGCGTAAAATACCGGCGTTCGCCCCGGTCATCCGGGGCGTTCGTTCAGCCCAGTTCGGCGCCGGCAGTGGCTGACAGCTCGTCGTGGCCGAGGGCGCCGGGCGAGCGGGCGATCACCCGGTTGCGGCCCAGGTTCTTCGAGCGGTACAGCACGTCGTCTGCGGCGCGCAGCAGGTCCTGCACGTCAGCGAAGCGCTCGTAGCCGCCCTGGGTGGCCACGCCGGCGGAGAAGGTGACGAACAGCGGCCCGCTCTCGATCTCGGCCATCGGCGTGGCAACGATGTTGGCCAATACCCGGCGGATTACGTCCAGTGCCACCGATTCGCTGGTGTTGGGCAGCAGCGCAACGAACTCCTCGCCGCCGAAGCGGGCTACGGTGTCGCTGTTGCGCAGCTGGCCCTGCAGCTTGCCGGCGAAGGCCCGCAGCACTTCGTCGCCGGTCAGGTGGCCGTGCGCGTCGTTGATCTTCTTGAAGTCGTCGAGGTCGATGAAGGCCACCGACAGTGGCCAGCCCTGGCGGCCGGCGCGCAGGAATTCCTGTTCCAGCACCGCCTCCAACTGGCGGCGGTTGAGCACGCCGGTCAGTGCGTCGCGGTGCGCCTGGTCGGCCAGGCGCTTGGCCCGGGCCTCGAATTCGTCGGCGCGACGACGTGCCTGGTCGGCATCCTGCAGTTCGCGCAGGTTGCGCAGGGTCGCCAGTTCCTGGGCGTGGTCGATCAGTTCGCGCACCCGCGACGGCGAGTTCAGTCCGGCCTCGAACAGGCTGGCGATGTCCGGCAGGGCGGCACTGATGCGGGCCAGCACCTGGTCGAAGCGGGCGCTGTCCAGCTCCAGGCGGTCGTGAACCTGCTGCAGGGCGCGTTCGCGGGCAGCGTCGGCATCGCTATCCAGCCAGATGTCGGCCACCGCGCCGGACAGCTGCACGCACGCCTGGAACGGCGATTCGGCAGCGCCTTCGTCCTCGCTGTGGCTGATGCTTTCCACCAGGTAGCGCGGCAGGCCCCATTGTTCGGCCACCCAGGCGCCGACATCGGCGTGGCTGCAGCCCAGTTCGCTGCGCTCGCGCGCCACCAGGTCGGTGTTGTCGCCGGCCTCGCGCAGCAGCGGCAGGTAGCGTTCCGACTCGGCCTGGGCCAGGCACAGCACGCCGAGGTCCTGCAGCAGGCCGGCCAGCATCAGCTCCTCCAGCCGGCGCAGGCCGCGGGCCTGGCCCAGCTGGCTGGCGGCCAGTGCGCTGAGGATGCTGCGCTTCCAGGCGCGCTGGCGCAGGTCGTGGTCGGCACCGGCACCGCCGGTCAGGCCCTGGGTGACGGTGAAGCCCAGAGCGAGGCTGATCGTGGCGTTCAGGCCGAGCATGGTCAGTGCCTGGCCGAGGTTCTCGATCCGGCGGCGGCTGGCATACAGCGGCGAATTGGCGATGCGCAGCATGCGAGCGCTCAGCGCCATGTCGATGGCGATGATGTCGGCGGCGGTGGCGATGTCCGCTTCCGGGTCCTGGGCCAGTTCGATGATGCGCAGGGCAATACCGGGTGGCGAAGGCAGGTTGCGGCAGAGCGCCAGGGCAGCTGTCAGCTCAGGAGGCATGTCGGGTCGTTCAATTCCATTAGGACAAGAATACCTAGGATTGCATCACAGTCCGCGACTTTCGTTCCTGCTATGTGACTGTGGATTCCCTGCGCCGAGTATCGGCCTGATTCGCGCGCAACGCAAAGGTGTCGGTGTGCGCACCAGCGGTGCGCATCCACCGGCGGGGCATGGGTTCACCCCTTGGCCCGTACATAAAAAAAGAGCCGCGGTTTCCCGCGGCTCCTTCTGGTCGCATCACAGCCGGGAGGCTGGAATCAGACCTGCATCGCCTTGGCAACTTCGGCGGCGTAGTCTTCCACCACCTTCTCGATGCCTTCGCCGACGACCAGCAGCTTGAAGCCTGCCACGTCGGCGCCAGCGGCCTTGACCACCTGCTCGACGGTGGTGTCGCCCAGCACGTAGGTCTGGCCGTACAGGGTCACGTCGCTGACGATCTTGTTGATCTTGCCGCTGATGATCTTTTCCAGGATGTCGGCCGGCTTGGCCTTGTCCTTTTCGGACATCTTGGCCAGCTCGATTTCCTTTTCCTTCTCGACGAACTCGGCCGGGACGTCCGCAGCCTTGTTGTGCGGCGGCTTCAGGGCAGCCACGTGCATGGCCAGGCCACGGGCCAGCTCGACGTCGCCGCCGACCAGGTCGACCAGCACGCCAACCTTGCCGTTGGTGTGGACGTAGGCGCCGATGGTGTTGTTGCCATCAACCTTCACCATGCGACGGATCTGGATGTTCTCACCCAGGGTCTGCACGGCGGTGGCGCGGGCTTCTTCAACGGTGCGGCCGTCGGCCAGCTTGGCAGCCTTCACAGCTTCGACGTCGTTGGCGCCCGATGCCAGGGCGGCAGCGGCGACGGAATCGACGAAATTCTTGAAGTTGACGTCGTTGGCGACGAAGTCGGTTTCCGAGTTGACTTCGACCAGCACGGCCTTGCCGCCATCCTGGGCCAGGCCCAGACGGCCTTCGGCGGCCACGCGGTCAGCCTTCTTGTCGGCCTTGGCAGCGCCGGACTTGCGCATGGCTTCAGCAGCGGCGTCGATGTCGCCGTTGGCTTCGGTGAGAGCCTTCTTGCATTCCATCATGCCGGCGCCGGTGCGCTCGCGCAGTTCCTTGACCAGGGAAGCAGTGATTTCCACGGGATTACCTCACGAAAGAAAGGGGTTGGGCCGGCATGGTGGCCGGCCCGTGTGACAGTGTCCTGTCGTCGCGCCATCGGCAGCGGACAGGACTGGTGGGCGCGTGGCGCCCATCGGGGCCTGGATCAGGCCTGGGCTTCGCCCTTGTCGGCAGCAGCCTTCTTGGCCGGAGCGCGGCGGGCCGGCTTGGCGTCTTCGGCCGGAGCGTCGGCGAACTCTTCTTCACGGACGGTAGCAGCGTGCGGAGCAGCAGCCTTGCCTTCCAGCACGGCGTCGGCAGCGGCGCGCGAGTACAGCTGCACGGCACGGATGGCGTCGTCGTTGCCCGGGATCGCGTAATCCACCAGCTCCGGGTTGTAGTTGGTATCAACCACGGCGATGACCGGGATGCCCAGCTTCTTGGCTTCCTTGATGGCGATGTCTTCGTGGCCGATATCGATCACGAAGATGGCGTCCGGCAGGCGGTTCATGTCCTTGATGCCGCCCAGCGAGGCTTCCAGCTTGTCGCGCTCGCGACGCAGGCCCAGCACTTCGTGCTTGACCAGCTTTTCGAAGGTGCCGTCGGTTTCACCGGCTTCCAGTTCCTTCAGGCGGGCAACCGACTGCTTGACGGTACGGAAGTTGGTCAGGGTGCCGCCCAGCCAACGCTGGTTCATGAACGGCATGCCGCAACGCTCGGCTTCTTCCTTGATGGTTTCGCGGGCGCTGCGCTTGGTGCCCAGGAACAGGACGGTGCCGCGCTTCTGGGCAACCGACGAGATGAAGTTCATCGCATCGTTGAACAGCGGGACGGTCTTTTCCAGGTTGATGATGTGGATCTTGCCGCGGGCGCCGAAGATGTACGGAGCCATCTTCGGGTTCCAGTAGCGGGTCTGGTGGCCGAAGTGGACGCCGGCTTCCAGCATCTGACGCATGGTGACCTGGGGCATTGCAATACTCCTGATATGGAACCGGCGATTCCGCCCGCGGGGATAGGTATGCGGGACGCGTGGAAGCGCGGATGGTTCCGGGGTTGGGCTTCCCTGTTGCCTCCGTGGCCGAACTCCTTGCGGAGCACCCCGGCACGGATGGGGGCAGCAGGTGTGGATTCACCGGTGACGTCCGGTGTGGACGGTGTCCCGCGCACAAGGCGGCAGGTCATCCCGGCGATTATAGCCCGGCGGCGGCAGCTGCCGCAAATGACGGGGGAGCGGCGTCCAGCGCGGCCTCGCCGGCATGGTTCAGGCGGGCCCTGAACCCCCCGCCCGCGTAGGCATCGGCTCGCCATGGAAGCGCCCACAGGCGGGCGCGCCCCGGCAGCACGTAGCCGACCAGCCCGTCGATCAGGTGCTGGCGGTGGCCGCGGGAATCAACAAACACCAGGTCCACCAGCTGGGCACGGCCGGAGCCGCCATTATGCAGCCACAGCTGCGGGGGCAGGCCGGGAGGGGAGCGCACCTGCACCTGCAGGGCTGCTGTCACCGGGGTGGGTGGGTCCAGGAACACCGGCAATGAGTAGCGGATGGCCAGCGCAGATGGCAGGTCTGGCGCCGGGCTTATCACCAGCCGGTAGGCCCGCTGCACGCCGGCCGGGGGCGGGGCCAGGCTGACCAGGCGGAGCCTCTGCCGCTGGCCTGCAGCGATCTCCAGTCGGGCCGGGCTCACGGCCACGTCGTCGGCGGGCAACAGCACTTCGCTCTGCTCCTGTTGCTCCCAGCGGTACAGTCGGGCCTGGCCGCTCCAGCCGGTGGCGTCGGTGTTGCGCAACCACAGTTCACCGTCGGCGCGTGCAGCCGACAACCGCACTTCGGTGCTGGACAGCTCCAGGCCGTAGCTGAGGCGCGGTACAGCTGACAGCGCCAGACACAGCAACAGGCGCAGCATCAATAGGTCACCGTCACCAGGGTAGCCGCCGCCTCCGCGGGTGGTGCGGGCGTCAGCGCCTGCACTTGTGGTGGCACCGGTGTGGGGGCGTCGCTGCGTTGCAGGGGCTGCGCGCGTGCATCGGTGATCCGCAGGGTGATGGTCAGGCTGTCCTGTGCCGGCAGGGCGGCAGGTTGTGCGGACCCTACGCAGGGTGCCGTGCCGACGAAGGCGAGGGCGAGAAGGAAACGCAGGTGCATCGCATGGAAGGGCGGAAGGGACGCAGCCGGTATCGGCGCATGCGCGGCGATCTGTAATCGGCGGCGGCAGGCAGTGAGTCGTCAGTAGGTAATGGTAACCGTGACCGTATCGGTATAGACGCCCGGCGGTGTGGAGGTCGCAGGCGTTGGCGCGACCCGGCCGTAGATGGTGAGGTTCTGGGCGGACCCATTGCCTGTCCCGGCCACCGTGCTGGTGTTGAGCACGTTGCCCCAGCGCAGTGTGCGGGCCGCGTTCTGGTACAGCTCATAGGGCACGGTCGCGCCGGTAGTGCCCACGCGCATGCGCCGGTTGCCGCTGCCATCGGCATTGCTGCCATTGTCCAGGCCGATCTGGAACGGGCTGCGGTTGACGCAGGTCAGGCTGAACACCGCCGTGCGGTCGATGTTTGCCAGGACCGTGCCGGTGCTGCTGCCAAAATCCATCGGTGCGGTTACATAGGTGCCGCAGGCTGGATTGACCGTGGCGTTGGCGATCACCGACATCGTCGCGGTGATCAGGCCCGAGTTGCCGGTGACGGTGGGGGCAGCCACGGTGCAGTTGGCCGGGTAGGGCGGCGTACCCAGCAGGGGTTCGTTGTAGGCGTACTGGAATGTCGCCGCCAGGGTGCTGGTGAATGTGCCGGCCGACAGCACCTGGCTGGCGGGATAGCGGCCATAGAGGATGACCGTGCCCGACCCCGATCCACCCAGCGCCGGCACCGGGTACTGCATCTGGTACATGGCCCAGGCCGGACTGCTGGCAACGCTGCTGCCGATCACGGTGGTGCGGTTGGCGTCGCTGTAGATCTGGTAGTTGAGGCGGTCGCCGAAGCTGTTGGCGAACGTGCGCGATGGCGTGATGGTGGTGCCGCCCGTTCCCGCCGGCAGGCCCACGCAGAAGGTGACGCGTACATTGGCCAGCAGGGCGACGGCTCCGGTGGTGCAGGTGATGGTGAAGGAGGTGGTGGTATCGACCAGGCCGTTGGAAACCGTGCCGAAGGCCAGGGTGGGGCTGCTCAGCGAACAGCTGGTCGCGGCCTGCGCGGGCAGGGCCTGCATGCCCAGCCACAGCGCCAGCAGCGCACCCAGTAGACGGATCATGGCCGTGGCTCGGCGATACAGCGCACCGCCGGCAACCGGCGCGTGCCCGCTGCCGGCCGCTGCACCTGCGCACGGCAGCGGCCGAGCTCACTGTCGATCAGCAGAGTCGCCGCCTCGGCGCTGAACTCCAGCCAGGCCTGGCCGTCGTGCCCGATAACGGTCGGTGCGATGCCCTGACCCTGCACCCGTGCACCCAGCGGCAGTGGTTTGCCATCGGCGTCTGTCAGCGTCAGCAATGCACCATGCGATTGCCGCAGCGGGAACTCCACCCGCATGCCGGCGCTCTGGCGTGGGGTAGCAAGTGTCTCCACCTGTTCGGCGCGCAGATCGGCGGGCAGGCCAAGGGTGTCGATGGTCAAGCGGTTGCGCTGCCACGACAGAAGGGGGGTGACCAGCAGCAGGCCCTTGTCATCGGTGACGCCGACCGGGCGGTTCTCCAGCAGCACCGGAACGCCGGGGCGGCCGGTGGACACCACCGCGAAGGCATCGGGTACCTCGCGCGCGGCGAACACGCTGCCGGCCATCCATACCAGGCTGCCGCTGGCATTGCCGTAAGCGAAGGTCTGGCCGCTGTTGCGGGAAATGCCGGCCGAATAGCGGCCATGAGCGCCCAGTGCGCCAATCTCGGCCAGGCCGCCGCCATCATCGCGTGCCTGCAGGCGCCAGCCGGGGCCGCCGCGGCTGCCATCGCCGGGCACCGGGCGCATGATCTCGGCACTGGCGTAGTGGCGCTCGCCATTGCGCTGGGCCGACAGGCTGGCCTGGCGATCCTCGCCAAGCCGGGTGCCCAGCGATAGATAGACGCTGCGGTTGCGCCGCTGGTCGATGTCCTGGGTGGCTGACAGATAGGCATTCCAGCGGCCGAACGCGCGCGACCAGAACAGGCTCAGGTAGCGGCTGCGGCTGAAGGGCAGCGCCTGCGGCGGCGCCGGCTGCGGTGCGTCCAGCAATGGTTGCGGCTGGTCCAGGCGCAGATAGCTGATGCTGAACGAGCCCAGATGCTCCAGGTCAACGCCGAAGGAGGCCTGCTCGCTCACCCGGGGCGGTACGTTGTCCTGCAGGCTGCCCAGATCGCGGTAGTCGCCGCTGGTACGGCGGCTGGCCAGATTGACGTTGAAGCGGCGGTTGTTCCAGTTGTAGCCCATGCCGTACTGGCGGCCATTGCGCTGGCCGTCGCGGCTTTCGCTCCAGTTGGCGCTGAGCACACCGGCCCGCCCCAGCAGCCAGGCGCCGCCAAGCCCTGCGTTGACGATGCCGCCTCCGCCTTCGGCATGGGCCTCTGCAGTGAAGCGGTTGTTGACGCCCCGTCGCAGGGTGGCGCTGGCAACCGTGTCGGCGTCGTAGCGGAAGGAGTGGATGCCATAGTCGCGCCGCAGCCGGCCGATGCCCGCCGACCAGTCGGACAGGCCGGCGGCCAGCAGCTGCTGGGTGCCGTAGAAGGAAAAATCCAGCGTCTGCATGCGGCCGAACGCATCGGTGACCACCACCTGCGCCGTGCCCGTGCCGTTGATGCCTGGCTGCGCCGCCAGCTGGAACGGGCCGACCGGCACCTGCCCGCTGTATTGGCGCAGGCCGTCGATGTACAGCTCGACACTGGAGGGGACCACCGCCTCGCCGAGGAAGGCCGGCGTCGGGGTCAGGACACGGTACGGCTGCAGCCCGTAGTTTCGACCGATCTGGATGCCGGCCATGCGCGCCGGCCGTGACCATTCCAGAAAGCCGCTGTAGAAATCGCCTACGGTCAGGGTCAGTGCCTGCTCTGGCAGGTCCAGGCGCCAGCTGGTATCCAGCCGAACCGATTCCTGCTGCCAGCCTTCGCCGGGCAACTGGTAGCTGCGCATCAGTGTGGTGTTGCGCAGGGTGCCGTTGCCGAACCCGAACAGACGCAGGTCGCTGTTGAGGCTGACGTTGCCCAGCCCGTCGCTGTGGCTTGCATAGACGTCGTAATTGAGAGCCATGCCCGGCGATACCTGCGCCTCCGGAGCGGTCTCGCTGCCCCTGCCCAGCTGTGCCACCGGCAGCTGCAGCTGCTGCAGCGGCACCTGCAGGTCGAGAACCTGAAGGCTGGCGTCGTAATGCACCACCAGCTGCGTGATCTGATCCAGATAAACCGGTGCATCGCCCTGCACCGGAAAGCCGAGCTGGCGCAGCGTGGCAGCGGGCGCCTGCAGTCGCCCGGCCTGCTCGTGGAACAGCAGCAGCCCGCGCGGGGCGTGGTTGAGGCTGGTGTCCAGATACAGCGCCTGCGGCGCGGTCAATGGCGTGGGGGCCGGCAGAGAGACTTCAGCGGAGATGTCGGCGCCAGCCGGCAGTCCGCGGCCGGCGCCATGCACGGAAACCGATGCCAGTCCGGTGCAGCAGGCCAGCACGCAGGCCTCAGCGAGCCGGCGGCGTCGTGGGCAGGGGCGTAAGCTGCGACCCACCATTGATCCTCGCACTGAAGATGCCGCCTGCCAGTTGTGCAGGGGCCTGCTGCAGCGCCCAGCGCATGGTCTGCCCGGGCAGCACATAGCCGACCAGGCCAGGCAGCAACGGCGTGCTGCGTTGGCCCAGCAGGACGGCCAGGTCGGCGACCTGCGCCTGTCCATCGCCGCTGTTGTGCACTTCCAGCATTGCCGGGCCGGCACCGTCCTGGATCAGCCGCGCCTGCAGCCGGGGTGCGGGTGGCTTGCCCTCGGGTTGCACGAACACGGGAATGGAATAGCGCAATACGAACTGCATCCCCTGGCGGGTGGGGTCATAGGCAGGGATCTCATCGACGATGACCCGGAATGCCTGCTGGACGGCGGGGGCGCTGGCATCGACGCGGACCAGGCGGACCAGCTGCCGCTGGCCGGCCGCCAGTGACTGCATGGGCGGGCTGGGCAGCAGGGCGTCACTGGCTTCCAGCTGGTCACGCCCGTCGGCCTGCTGCCATCGGTAGATACGCACCTGCACCTGCACCGGCTCGGTGCCGCTGTTGCTGATCCACAGCGCCTCGGCGTTCTGGTTGGCGCGCAGTTCGAACTGGGTGGGGGATACCTGCAGGCTGGCCGCCATGCAGAAGGCAGGCGGCAACGCGAGCACCATCAACGCCAGCTGTTGCAAGCGGCGTCCGCGGGGCATTGGCATCAGCACGCCCTCAATAGGTGATGGTGGCGGTGATGGTGTCCTGGTAGGAACCTGGGGCAGCGTTGTTGACGCTGGGGTTGGCCACCTGGCCATACACCTGGTAGACCTGGTTGGCGCCGGTGCCGGTGCCGGCCACGGTGTTGGTGCCGGTGCTGGCCCCCCATACCGTGTTGTGGCCCGAATCCTGGTAGAGCTGGTAGCCGACGAAGTTGTTGGCGGTCACCCCGGAGTCGGTGTTGCGCATGCGGCGGGTGGTCACATCGCCGGCGGTGCCTGGGTTGAGGCCGGCATTGAGCGCGATCGTGTAGGGGGTGGTCACGCTGCACTGGGCAGTTACCGTGCCTTGCGCATTCAGCGGGGTGACGGAGCTTGAATCAGCATTGCCGAAGTTGACGTTGGTCGCCGCAGCCGCGGTGATGGTGCAGGCCTTGTTGATGGTCAGCAGCACGTTGAAAGTGACGGTGTCGGCAGCGGCGACGGGGCCGGCAACCAGCAGGGCCAGGACCAGGGCCAAGGGGAGACGAACTGTGGATCGCATGGACAACCTCCCTGACCCGAAGGTCTGTTGAACAGAGCGAAGACGGCACGTTCGGCGCCGCTTTGACGACAGTGGCCCCAGCTTAGGCATCGCAAGTGTCTGTATTCCGTGAGAATCGGGGAATCGAAAGGGTGTTGACCATCACGCTTTCACATTCCTTGCCGGAACCGTGCATGGCCCGGATCGCCAGTTGGGTGGCGTTCGTTCGGATTGCGGCCGGATCGGCGATAATGGGCGCCATGAGCGTGAATCTGAAAACCCCGCAGGAAATCGAGATGATGCGAGTCGCCGGCCGCCTGGCCAGCGAAGTGCTCGACATCGTCACCCCCCACGTCAAGCCCGGTGTCACCACCGAGGAACTGGACCGCATCTGCCACGACCACATCGTGAACGTGCAGGGCACCATTCCGGCCAACGTCGGCTACCGCGGCTTCCCGAAGACCGTGTGCACCTCGGTCAACAACGTCATCTGCCACGGCATTCCCAGCGAAGGGAAGGTCCTGAAGGATGGCGACATCATCAATATCGACGTCACCGTCATCAAGGATGGCTGGCACGGCGACACCAGCCGCATGTTCTTCGTCGGCACCCCCTCGGTGATGGCGCGGCGGCTGGTGGAAGCCACCTACGAAGCCATGTGGCGCGGCATCCGCGCGGTGCGTCCGGGCGCGACGCTGGGCGACATTGGCCATGCCATCCAGAGCTATGCCGAAGGTGAGCGTTTCAGCGTGGTGCGCGAGTACTGCGGCCACGGCATCGGCAAGGTCTACCACGACGAACCGCAGGTGGTGCACTACGGCCGTCCCGGCCAGGGCCTGGTACTGCAGCCGGGCATGACTTTCACCATCGAGCCGATGATCAATGAGGGCACCCGCTACAACAAGGTGCTGCCGGATGGCTGGACCGTGGTGACCAAGGACCGCAAGCTGTCGGCGCAGTGGGAGCACATGATCGCGGTCACCGAGACCGGCGTCGACGTGCTGACCCTGTCGCCGGGCGAGTCGCAGGTCTCCTGAGGATGCTGCCGGCGAGTTCGCTGCTGGACACGCCGGCCGCGTCGCTCAATGACACGGACTGGGCTGCTGCCGCGCGCCAGGCGCTGCAGCAGGCCGACGCGCGCCTCTACCGCCGCTTCGACCAGGGCGACAACATCGAGCGCCTGCTGGCGCTGCGAGCGCGCGCTGCCGACCACCTGATCCGCCTTGCCTGGCAGCGATGCCTGCCCACCGACAGCGGCCTGTCGCTGTTCGCGGTGGGCGGCTACGGGCGTGGGGAACTGTTCCCGTGTTCGGACATCGACCTGCTGGTATTCGGAGAGCCGGCGGCGCAGCTGGCCCACGAGGCCGCGCTGGCGCGCCTGTTCGCGCTGTTGTGGGATTGCGGGCTGGCGGTCAGCCACGCCGTGCGCTCGGCCGCGCAGTGCCGTGAGGCTGCTGCCGACCAGACGGTGATGACCGCACTGATCGAGGCGCGCCCGATACTTGCCGAAGATGCGATCCGGCGCGCGCTGCGCGAAGCCATCGATGACCGTGAGCTGTGGCCGGCGCGTGCGTTCTTCCTGGCCAAGCTGGAAGAACTGCGCAACCGTCACCAGCGTTTCGGCGACACCGCCGACAACCTGGAGCCCGACCTGAAAGATGGTCCCGGCGGCCTGCGTGACCTCAATACGCTGGGATGGATGGCGCTGCGCGCGTTCGGTGTGCGCGATCTGGAAGCGCTGGTCGGGTTGGGCCACCTGGGGGCCGACGAAGCGGCTGCACTGAAGCGCGAGCGCGCGGTGCTGGCACGCCTGCGCTTTGGCCTGCACCTGGTGGCACGTCGCCCGGAAGAGCGCCTGCGCTTCGATTACCAGAAGACCCTGGCCGCGCGCCTGGGCTTCGAAGACGACGCCGAGAACCTCGGTGTCGAGAAAATGATGCAGGGGTTCTACCGCGCCGCACTGGTGGTGCGCCGGATCAGCGACCGCCTGCTGCAGCGCTTCGAGGAGCAGTTCGATGGCGAGGCGCAGCCGGAACCGCTGACCGTTGGTTTCTCCCTGCGTCGTGGCTATCTGGCCGCCAACGAGGCCGAATGGCCGCGTGGCGACATCGGCCAGGTATTCGCGCTGTTCGCCGGTTGGGCCAACAACCCGCAGGTACGCGGCCTGCATTCGTTGACCGCGCGCGCGTTGGCCGAATCGTTGCCACTGCTGCCGGCCTACGACCAGGCCGATTCCGATGCACGCGAGCATTTCCTGGCGCTGCTGCGCGGTCAGCGCCCGGTCGATACGCTCTCGCGCATGGCGCGGCTGGGCGTGCTCGGGCAGTGGATTCCCGCCTTCGCCCAGGTCAGCGGGCGCATGCAGTTCGATCTGTTTCATGTCTATACCGTCGACCAGCACACGCTGATGGTCCTGCGTAACATCGGCCTGTTCGCCAGCAGCCGTGCCGACGAGCGCTTCTCGATCGCGCACGAGGTGTGGCCACGCCTGCGCAAACCGGAACTGTTGTTGCTGGCCGGCCTGTTCCATGACATCGCCAAGGGCCGTGGCGGTGATCACTCGGAACTGGGGGCGGTCGATGCGCGTGCGTTCTGCCAGGCGCACGGACTGAGTGCCTCCGATACCGAGCTGGTCGCGTGGCTGGTCGAGCAGCACCTGCGCATGTCCATGACCGCGCAGAAGCAGGACATCGCCGATCCGGTGGTGATCCATCGCTTCGCCACCCTGATCGGCAGCCGTGATCGTCTGGACTACCTGTACCTGCTGACCTGCGCCGACATCGCCGGCACCAGCCCGAAGCTGTGGAACGCATGGAAGGACCGGCTGCTGGCCGACCTGTACTTCGCCACGCGGCGTGCGCTGCGCGAGGGCCTGGAGCATCCGGTACCGGCCGCCGAGCGCGTGGCCGAAGCACGTGACAGCGTGCGCGCACTGGTGCGCGAGCAGGGTTACGACGACGCCACCATCGATCGCCAGTTCGCGGTGATGCCCGACGAAGGCTTCATCCGCCTGCGCCCGGAGCAGCTGGCCTGGCAGGCCGCTGCCCTGGTGCCGGTGAAGCAGGGGCAGGCGCTGGTGAAGGTGCGCCGGATCAGCGTCGACGATCCCGCGCTGGAAGTGTTCGTGCACTCGCCTGACCGCGACGGCCTGTTCGCAGCGATCGTGATGACGCTGGACCGCAAGGGCTACGGCATCCATCGTGCGCGCGTGCTGGATGGCCCGGCCGATACCATTTTCGATACGTTTGAAGTGAGCCCGGCCGATACCTTCGCCGATGGCAGCAGTGCCAACCTGGAAGCCGCCCTGCGTGAAGCGCTCAGCGGTGACCTGACCCGCCTGCGGCCGTCACGCCGTGTGGTGCCCCGGCAGCTGCGCCACTTCCGTTTTGCGCCGCGCATCGAGTTCCGCGATGAACCCGGCGCGACCCGTTTTGCCCTGGTCGCCCCCGACCGTCCCGGCCTGCTGGCCGATGTGGCGTTCGTGCTGCGCAACCAGGGCCTGCGCGTGCAGGACGCGCGCATTGCCACCTTTGGCGAACGCGCCGAAGATACCTTCGTGATCAGTGACGAACACGACCTCCCCCTGACTGAACCCGCCCGGCAGCAGCTGCATGACGCAATGCTGGCCTGCCTGGACCCTGATCGAAACGCCGGAGACCCCGCCTGATGGCCACCAAGCCCGCCAAGAAAGTTCCACAACAGCCGAAGGCTGGTCAGACTGCCGCGACCACCAAGAGCGCAGCGGCCCGGAAAACTGCTGCCGTCACGCCGGCCGCGAAGAAGGCCGCTGCGCCGAAGAAGGCCGCTGCAGTGAAGGCCCCGGTGAAAAAAGCCGCAGCAGCGAAGAAGGCTCCGGCCAAGAGCGCTGAAACCACGCGCGCCGAGACCATCGCCCGCAAGTCGCTGCGCAAGCCGGCGTCGCCGGGCGTGGAAGAACTTAAGTTCGGCATCGAGAGCGCCTTCGAGCGCCGCGCCACGCTGACCCTGCACGAGCTGGAAGGCTCGACCAAGCCGCTGGTCAACCGCGTGATCGATGGCCTGGAGAGCGGCGAATTCCGCGTTGCCGAGCCGGACGGCCACGGCGGCTGGAAGGTCAACGAGTGGTTGAAGAAGGCGGTGCTGCTGTATTTCCGCGTCAATGACATGGCCGTGGTCGACGCAAAGCCGGCGCCGTTCTGGGACAAGGTCGAATCGCGCTTTGCCGGCTATGACGAGGCGAAGTTCCGCCGTGGCGGCGTGCGCGTGGTGCCGGGGGCAATCGCCCGCCGCGGCACCTACTTCGGCAAGGACGTGGTGCTGATGCCGAGCTTCACCAACATCGGCGCCTACGTCGGCGAAGGCACCATGGTCGATACCTGGGCCACCGTGGGTTCGTGCGCGCAGATCGGCCAGCATTGCCACCTGTCCGGCGGCGCTGGCATCGGCGGTGTGCTGGAACCGCTGCAGGCCAGCCCGACCATCATCGAGGACCACTGCTTCATCGGTGCGCGTTCGGAAGTGGTGGAAGGCGTGGTGGTCGGCCACCACAGCGTGATCGGCATGGGCGTGTTCCTCAGCCAGAGCACCCGCATCTACAACCGTGCCACCGGCGAGATCAGCTACGGCTACATCCCCCCGTACAGCGTGGTGGTGTCCGGCTCGTTGCCGAGCAAGGACGGTACCCACTCGCTGTACTGCGCGGTGATCGTCAAGCAGGTTGATGCCAAGACCCGCAGCAAGACCAGCGTCAACGACCTGCTGCGCGGCCTGGCCGACTGAAGGTGATTGCGCCGGAGGATCTGGCGCAGTCCGCGATCTACCGGCATCCGTCCGACACCCTGGTCGGGCGGATGCTGCCGCGCCTGCTGCACGCTCCGCGCTGGACCCGGCTGCGCCGCGCACTGTCGCGGCGCTGGCCGATGCTGGCGCTGGTCAGTGACGTGCGCGATGTGGTCTACGTGAGCTGGTGGGTCGACGTGCGCCACGCACCAACGCCGCCACCGGGCCATCATTACGTGGTCCATGCCGGACGTACGCCTTACACCATCCTCAGCTACCGTCACGGCCACTTCGGGCCGGCGTTGGCCGGGCCGCTGCGTTTCCTGATGCCGTCGCCAAGGCAGAGCAACTGGCGCTGGTACCTGCGCCGCGACGACGATCCGGACGGAACGCCGGTGGTGCTGTTCGATCGCAATGTGATGGACCAGCTGCCCTTCGTGGCTGGCGCGCGTGCGTTCAGCGATGCCATGCAGCCGCATCTGCCCACACGCTTCGAGCATGTGGTGCGCACCGATGGCGATGGGTACACCCTGATCGAAGGCGGGCAGGGCAGTGCGCCGAGGTTGCACCTGCAGTGGCAGGCCGCTGCAGGCCGGGAGGATGCGGCGGCGTGGTCGGCGGCCTTCGGCGGGCACCAGGCCGTGCTGCGTTTCGTCACCTGCCAGGACGAGGCCATCGCCCGTACCTGCGACGCCCGCTGGGCCAGCACCCGCATCGCGCTGCCGGTGGAGATCGCACAGCTGCAACCGCTGCAGCTGGAAGGCGAACCGCAGTGCCCGCGCCTGCAGGCAATGGGCGTGGCGCTGCACGAGGGGCTGGCCTTCCGGCTGCCAAGGGTGCCGTTCCGGGTCGTGTCCGAGCGCCTGTTGTGAGATTCTGGCCCTCTGTTTTCCAGCATCACAGATGGCCATGAGCACCACTGTCTACGGTTTGAAGAACTGCGATACCTGCAAGAAGGCGACCAAGTGGCTGGACCGCTTCGGCGTGCCGTACACCTTCGTCGACTACCGCGACAACAAACCCAGCCCGGAAACGCTGCTGGCATGGGCGGCGCAGCTGGGTGGCCTGGCCGCGATGGTCAACAAGTCCTCCACCACCTGGCGGCAGCTGCCGGACAACCGCAAGGCTGCTGATTCCGAGGCCGAATGGAAGCTGCTGCTGCGCGAGTACCCGCAGCTGATCAAGCGTCCGCTGGTGGTCACTGCCGATGGCACGGTCAGCCAGGGGTTCAGTGACAACGGTTTCAAGGCCCGCTTCGGCGTGGGTGACGCATGAGTGCGGTCCTCGACCTGACCTGCGAACTGATCGCACGACCCTCGGTGACGCCGGATGATGCTGGCTGCCAGACACTGCTGGCGGCACGCCTGAAGCAGGCCGGGTTCCAGTGCGATCACCTGCGCCTGGGCGAGGTCGACAACCTGTGGGCGACCCATGGGCAGGGTGCGCCGGTGCTGGTGCTGCTGGGCCACACCGACGTGGTGCCGCCCGGCCCGCGCGAGGCCTGGGCCAGCGATCCGTTCACGCCGCAGATCCGTGAGGGTGTGCTGTACGGCCGTGGCACCGCCGACATGAAGGGCAGCGTGGCGGCGTTCGTGGTGGCCGCCGAGCAGTTCGTGGCCGCGCATCCCGATCATACCGGCACGCTGGCGGTGCTGCTGACCAGCGACGAGGAGGGCGATGCCATCGATGGCGTGCGCCACGTTGCACGGCTCTTCGCCGAGCGCGGCCAGCGCATCGACTGGTGCATCACCGGCGAGCCGTCGTCGACCGCGACGCTGGGTGACCTGCTGCGCGTGGGTCGTCGCGGCAGCCTGTCGGCCAAGCTGCGCGTGCAGGGCGTGCAGGGTCATGTGGCGTATCCGGAGAAGGCACGTAACCCGATCCACCAGGCGGCGCCGGCCCTGGCCGAGCTGAGTGCGCGGCGCTGGGATGACGGCTACGAGAGTTTCCCGCCGACCAGCCTGCAGATCTCCAACATCCATGCCGGTACCGGTGCCAACAATGTGATTCCCGGCGAGCTGGAGGTGGATTTCAACATCCGCTACAACCCGCACTGGGATGCGCCGAAGCTGGAGGCGGAGATCACTGCACTGTTGGACCAGCATGGCCTGCAGTACACGCTCAAGTGGCATCGCAGCGGTGAGCCGTTCTACACCCCGGAAGGCACGCTGCGTGCGACTGCGCGCGCGGTACTGGCCGAGCACATCGGCCGCGCACCGGAAGAAAGCACCGGCGGAGGCACCTCCGATGCACGCTTCATCGCGCCGCTGGGCGCGCAGTGCATCGAAGTGGGGCCGGTCAACGCCAGCATCCACCAGGTGGACGAGAACGTGCGCGTGGACGAGCTGGAAGCACTGCCGGGGTTGTACCAGCGGCTGGTGGAACGGTTGCTGGTGTGAGCCCCGCAGTGGGGATGCCTCGATCCTGCTGAGGTGGGTGCCGACCGTTGGTCGGCACGCCTCCCGCCGGGGCCGCTTCTCTACTCCGAAAAAATGAAGAACGGCGGCTCGATCGCCTTCTTCCAATAACTTGGCGCGGCCATGTAGAAGTGCTGCGCCTCGGCGCGCGCGAACCAGCGCGCCGCAGCATCGGTGTCCTTCTCCACGCCCGGCGCACTCCGGCCCAGCAGCAGCCCGGCGAAGTACTGGCCGAACACATTGCCCCTCTCACCGGCGCGCTGGTACAGCTGCAGGGCACGGGCAGGATCGCGTGGCAGGCCGACGCCCTTTTCAAGCAGCGCGCCAAGATCGACCTGTGCGTCGGCGTCGCCTGCAGCGGCGCGGCGTTGGATCCTCGCCACCAGCGGATGCACGGTATCGCCTGTGGCCGCTACCGCACCGGGCAGTCCCGACGATGACGACGCATAGCGCTGGTAGACCATCGCGCGCAGGTCCCAACGCAGTGCGCGCTGGGCGTCGTCGCGCTCGCGATAGGCCTTGGCCAGGTCGAAGAACGCGTACGGATTGCCGTGATTGGCGGCGGCCAGAGACCAGCGTTCGCCACGTCGCCAGGACGCGCGCAGCACCGGTGCTGGGTTGATGTGTGGACTGTCGGCATACCGCAGCGTGCCGGAGGTCCAGATCCGGCCCAGCGCCTCTTCCGCCTTGGTGTTGTGGAAGCTCCAGGGCGTGACCGCCGCGGCGCGCTCGTAGTAGGTGACGGCGCGCAGATCGTTGAAGCGCTCGAAGGTCCGCGCGGTTTCCCAGGCACCGTCGAAGCTGCCATCGGTTCCGCGTTGCTCCAGTGCCTGCTGCTGGTCCAGCTGCAGTGTGGAGGGTGGGGGCAGGCTCTGGCAGGCGGCCAGGCTTAGGCAGAGCAGGGCGGCCAGCGCCCCGGTGCGTCCATTGCGGTGTTGCATTCCTGTTACACGGTTCAGGGCGGGCCATTATGCGCTCCAGGCGTGGTTGCCGACGCAACTGTTGCACCGCGCCGGAAACCGGGGTAGGGTCGATGCCATGTCGATCCGCTTGGCCACCGCCGTCAATAACAACAACCGCAATAATCTGCGCGCGAATAATCGTGCGCGGCCGATGCGGGACTGCGCCCTGGGTAGATAGACAGCAACACACGCCCGGACACCAGAAAACCCGCATCAGCCGATGCGGGTTTTTTTGTGCCCGGGTGCAGTCCCACCCGGGCCTGGTTGCCGGTCGAACACCTTCCCCGTGAAATCCCCACAACAGGAGCTCTGCCATGTGTTCGATCTTCGGAATCTTCGGCCTGCAGGCCGGTGACGATCTTCCCGCCCTGCGCCGCCATGCGCTGGAACTGTCGCAGCGCCAGCGCCACCGTGGCCCGGACTGGAGCGGCGTGTACCTCGACGAAGGTGCGCTGCTGGTCCATGAGCGGCTGGCCATCGTCGACCCGGCCGGTGGTTCGCAGCCGTTGTTGTCGGCCGATGGCCAGCTGGCGCTGGCGGTCAACGGCGAGATCTACAACCACCAGCAGCTGAAGGCCACGTTGACCACCGCCTACGACTTCCAGACCGGTTCGGACTGTGAAGTGATCAACGCGCTGTACCGTCAGGGCGGTACGCCAGCACAGTGGCTGGAACAGCTCAACGGCATCTTCGCCTTCGCCCTGTGGGATCGCGATGCTGGCCGTGTACTGGTGGCACGCGATCCGGTCGGCGTGGTGCCGCTGTACTGGGGTCACGATGCACATGGCCGGCTGCGCGTAGCCTCGGAAATGAAGGCACTGGTCGATACCTGTGCCGATGTCGCGCAGTTCCCGCCGGGCCACTATTTCGACAGTGCCAGCGGTGAGCTGGTGCGCTACTACCAGCAGCCGTGGCGGGACTATGGCGACGTGCAGGGCCGCCAGGCCGACCTCGCCGAGCTGCGCCAGGCTTTCGAACATGCGGTGGAACGCCAGCTGATGAGTGACGTGCCGTACGGCGTACTGTTGTCCGGCGGCCTCGATTCGTCGCTGGTGGCGGCGGTGGCCGCGCGCTATGCGCGCCGCCGCATCGAGGATGGCGGGCAGACCGAAGCCTGGTGGCCGCGCCTGCATTCGTTCGCGATCGGCCTGAAGGGCTCGCCCGATCTGGCGGCCGGGGCGATCGCTGCCGAGGCACTCGGCACCGTGCATCACGGCTTCGAATACACCTTCGAGGAAGGCCTCGATGCGCTGCCGGAGGTGATCCGCCACATCGAAACCTATGACGTCACCACCATCCGTGCCTCCACGCCGATGTTCCTGCTGGCGCGGCGGATCAAGGCGATGGGCGTGAAGATGGTGCTCTCCGGCGAAGGCAGCGATGAGATCTTCGGTGGCTACCTGTACTTCCACAAGGCGCCGGATGCACGCGAATTCCACGACGAGCTGGTACGCAAGCTCGATGCCCTGCACAACTACGATTGCCTGCGCGCCAACAAGTCGATGATGGCCTGGGGCGTGGAGCCGCGTGTCCCGTTCCTCGACCGCGAGTTTCTCGACGTGGCGATGCGCTTCGATGCCGCGCACAAGATGGTCGGTGCCGGCTTCGGTGGGCGCCGCATCGAGAAGGCGGTGCTGCGCGAAGCATTCGAGGGCTACCTGCCGGACAGCATCCTGTGGCGGCAGAAGGAGCAGTTCAGCGATGGCGTCGGCTACGGCTGGATCGACGGGCTGAAGGCGCATGCCGAAGCGCAGGTGAGCGACCGTGTGTTGGCGGCAGCGGACAAGCGCTTCGCGCACAACCCGCCGCAGACCAAGGAGGCGTACTACTACCGCCACCTGTTCGAGCAGTTCTTCCCGAGTCGTGCTGCGGCGGAGACCGTGCCGGGCGGCAAGTCGATTGCCTGTTCGTCGCCGGCCGCCATTGCCTGGGATGCCAGCTTCGCGGCAGCGGCGGACCCCTCGGGCCGCGCGATTGCCGGCGTGCACGAGCAGGCACTGGCCTAAGTCCCAAAAAGGGGACGGAGGGGATTAAGTCGTTTTTGCCACAAACGACTTAATCCCCTCCGTCCCCTTTTTCGTATCATCGCCCCCTGCACATTGGGGAATGTTCATGGGCGTACAGACCGGGGGCCAGGCGCCGCCGATGAAATGGGGATGGCGTTATCTGGCCTGGGCCGGCGTGCCATTGCTGGCCGGGGTGCTGCTGGCGCGGTATGCCGGGCCGGCAGCGCCTGCGGCGGTCGCCCGTGCCTCGGTAGCCGCCGAAGGCAGCTGGGCGCAGCACCTTGCCTCACCGCTGGGCCTGTTCCTGCTGCAGCTGCTGGTGCTGCTGCTGGTGGCCAAGGGCGCGGGCGCGCTGCTCAAGCGCTTTGGACAACCGGCGGTGATCGGCGAGATGGCCGCTGGCCTGATGATGGGGCCGCTGGTGCTCGGCAGCCTGCTGCCGCAGCTGCATGGTGCCTTGTTCCCGGCCAGTTCGCTGGGGCCGCTGGGCATGCTCAGCCAGCTGGGCGTGCTGATGTTCCTGCTGGTGGCCGGTGCCGAGCTGGACCTGGCGGCGCTGCGTGGCCGCCGGCGCTTCGCCTTCACGGTCAGCCATGCCGGCATCGCGGTGCCGTTCGTGCTTGGCGTCGCCCTGGCGATCTGGCTGTATCCGCAGCACGGCCCGCAGGGCGTGGGCTTCACTGCCTTCGCGCTTTTCGTTGGTATTTCGATGAGCATCACCGCGTTCCCCGTGTTGCTGCGCATCCTTGCCGATCGTGGGATCACACAGACGCCATTGGGTCAGACCGCGATCGCCTGCGCGGCATTGGGCGATGCCACCGCCTGGTGCCTGCTGGCCTTGATCGTCGCTGCGGCCCAGGCCAGCGGCTGGTTGCCGGCCAGCCTCAACCTGCTGTGCGTGGTCGTGTTCGTGGCGCTGATGCTGGGGCTGGTGAAGCCGTGGTTTGCCCGCCAGCAGATCGCGCCGGGCCGTGAGGGACGTTGGCTGCTGGGCATCCTGCTGCTGTCGCTGGCCAGTGCGCTGGTCACCGAGATGCTGGGCATCCACGCCCTGTTCGGTGCATTCGCTGCGGGCGTCGCGGTATCGTCCAACGCGCAGCTGCGCGACCTGTTGATGGCCCGCGTCGAACCGTTCGCGGTGACCCTGCTGCTGCCGTTGTTCTTCGCCATGACCGGCCTGCGCATGCGCGCCGATGCGCTGCAGGCCAGCGATATCGTGTTGTGCGTGGTGGTGATTGCGGTGGCCACGGCCGGCAAGCTGCTGGGCACCTTCAGTGCCGCACGCAGCGCCGGCATGCCCACACGCGAAGCGTGGCGGCTGGGCGCGTTGATGAACACCCGTGGCCTGATGGAGCTGATCGTGCTCAACCTGGGCTACGAGCTGGGCCTGCTCGGCGACCGCCTGTTCGCGGTGCTGGTGATCATGGCGTTGGTGACCACGGCGATGACCGGGCCGCTGCTGAACCTGATCGAGCGACGCCGGGGCTGAGCGCTGGACGGTAGTGCCGGCCGCTGGCCGGCATCCAGGCTGGTGTGTCCAGCATCATGAGGTTGCCGGCCAGCGGCCGGCACTACCGCGCTGGCACCAGCGTCATCGTGTGCTGCGCTTTGCCGGGCAGGAACGGCGTCGGCCGCCCATGCACCCAGTCTTCGTGGCCGGCGCCCCAGTACGGCGACAGCGGGTGCCCGCTCTGGCCGCCGGGCATGTGCACGATGCCGTCGGCCTCGTGGCCGGGCGAAACCACCATGCGTTCGGAGGCGCCGAAGTTGGGCGTCTGCACGCGCGGCATGTCACGGTCGCCGGGCAGCGGGTCGGCGGGCATGCACAGCCAGCGCTTGGCGACCTCGGGCAACGCCCGTGTGACAGGGTGGCAGAGCGCCGCGGTGTTGCGCTCTCCCCAGGTGCGCTGGGCCAGTGGGCCCTGCTTGGCCAGCTCGCTCTCGGTGCGGCGTGCGGCATCAAGCAGCAGCGCGTCCCAGCTGTCGTAGGCCGGTGGCAACAGGTTGGCGGGGCGTTGCTGCAGCATCGGCCAGGCCACACCTTCAAGTTGTGCCAGGCGTGGGTCCAGATAGTCATCGCCCAGCTGCGCGTTGGCCGGTGCCAGCAGTGCATCGGACAGGGTATCCATCACCTGCGTTCGGAACTCGCGCACCACCCGGTAGCTCACCGAGCTGGCCGAGGCCCGGCCGCCCCATTGGTGGCTGACGGACTTCAACCGCTTCAGCGCAGGATCGTCACTGCGTTCGATGACGTCATGCAGCAACGCCCACCAGCGCTGCAGAAACACGGCGCGATCATCGAGCTGGATCGCCAGCAGGTCGTGTTCGTCGAAGCGGTCCTGGATGGCGAGCAGATCGCGGATCTGCTGCGCACGCGCGCCGAGGTCATAGCCACCGTTGCCGACGGTAGCCAGCGCCTCGCCGTCGAGGACGCGACCGTTGGCGGTCCACAGGCGATGGTTGGGGGGATCGATCAGCGCCGGCGAGGCATCGCTGCGGATCGGCCACGGCGCGCAGTCCTGGTTGCTGGCGGCATTGAAGCCGGCCGGTGCACAGCCGGGGCCGCGGTCAGGACGGGCACCGATCAGCCGCCAGGCAATGCGTCCGCTGCGGTCGCCGACCACCAGGTTCTGCGCAGGAATGCCGGCGCGGTCGGCGAAGTGCAGGGCGCCGTCCAGGTCGCCGGCACGGGCCAGGTCACCGAAGTCCAGGCGCACCGCGCCGGGCAGGTGTGCGACCCAACGCAGCGCATCGCCGCTGCCATCGACATGGGTGTGCAGGATCGGCCCCCAGGCGGTTTCGCGCACCGGAAACACCACATCGGCCTGGCCGGCCACCGCAATGCGTTCCTCGTGCACGGTGACGGCGGCGTTGGCCGGTTCCGTGCGGTAGTCCGCCGTGTCGATGTAGCTGTTGGTGAAGCCCCAGGCGACGTGGCCGTTGCTGCCGACAATTACCGCCGGCAGGCCAGGCAGCGAGAAGCCGGTGACGTCGACCTGGCCGCCAGCAGCCTGCGGGTCGGGGTAACGCAGGCGCACCCGGAACCACAGGCCAGGCGCGCGCAGGCCCAGGTGCATGTCGTCGGCGACGATCGCGCGGCCGTCGGCAGTGAGTGCGCCGGCCACCGCGAAGTTGTTGCTGCCGATGACGTCCGCCTCCTCCTGCTCGGTGCCCTGCTTTCCCTTCAATGTGCGCAGATCGAGCTGGCTTGCATCGGGCAGGGCCGCGTTGCCGGTGGCTTCGCCAAACAGCGGTGCATCCCATTCGGTGCCGTCGTGGGCGATCAGCGCGTACAGCGCCGGCGGCACCACCGCGCGGATGCGGCTCAGGGCAAGCTCGGTCTGGTTGTTCGGGTCCTGCAGGTCGGCGTACATGGCCAGGCCGGCCAGCACGCTGTCACTGGCCTGCCACGGCTGTGGCGATTGCCGCAGCAGCAGGTAGGCCCACGGTCGCACGGAGAGATCGGTCAGGCCCTCGTTGACCCCTCCGACGTAGGCGCTCACGGCTTCGATGTTGTCGCCCAGCGCAGCCTGCATGTTCGCCTCGGTGCGCGCGCGCAGCCGGTGCACGCGCATGCGCTTGTCGGCGTCGATGGCCTTCGGCCCGAACAGCGCCGACAGCTCGCCGGCGGCACTGCGGCGCATCAGGTCCATCTCGAAATAGCGCTCCTGTGCGTGCACGTGGCCGAGTGCACGCATCGCGTCGGCCTGACTGCCGGCAGTGATGGTGACCACGCCCAGCGCATCGCGCTCGATGGTGACCGGCCTGGCCAGCCCAGGCAGTGCATGTTCGCCGTCGAGGTCGGCCAGGCTGCCGCGCAGCAGCAGCCACAGGCCCAGTACGGTAACCAGCACGATGGCGATCAGCACGCCCAGCACCCAACGCCATGTACGTCGCATCGCACGTCCTTTCCGAACTCGTGGGCCGATTGTAGCCGCAGGCGCAACTGCGACTGATTCCGATTAGATCACCGTATTTTGAAATGCGGCACCCTATGTCACATCGATTCACAGGAGCCCCCCCCATGAAAGGCAACCCGGACGTCATCGCCTGCCTGAAGGAACTGCTGCGCGGCGAACTCGCTGCCCGCGACCAGTACTTCATCCATTCCCGCCGCTACGAGGACCAGGGCCTGTTCGCGCTGTACGAACGCCTGAACCACGAGATGGAAGAGGAAACCCAGCACGCCGACGCGCTGCTGCGCCGGATCCTGTTCCTCGGCGGCGACCCGGACATGCGCCCGCATGCCACCGAGCCGGGCAAGACCGTGGAGGAGATGCTGCAGAAGGATCTCGACACTGAATACGCGGTTCGGAACAATCTCGCCGCCGGCATGAAGCTGTGCGAAGAGAAGGGCGACTACGTGAGCCGCGACATGCTGCTGGCGCAGCTGAAGGACACCGAGGAAGACCACGCCTGGTGGCTGGAACAGCAGCTGGGCCTGATCAAGCGCATCGGCCTGGAGCTGTACCAGCTGAGCAAGATCGACGGCAACGGCGCCCCGGCGCACTGAGCCGGCACCGCTTTCTGTAGAGCCGACCGCTGGTCGGCTGCATTTCGCAGAGCAGCCGACCAGCGGTCGGCTCTACCAGAAGAAGCACAGCGTTCTGTCGCCCGCCAGCATCGGAGCACCGCCAGCCAGCCTTCGCCAGCCAGCTGCTCCACCGCCCGCCAGCCGACAACGAAAAAGCCGGGGAATGCCCCGGCTTTTTCGTGTCTGATCTCCGGCAAGGCGTGTCAACCAAGGTTGACACCTACCAGGGACGTTGCCCGGGGTCAGAGCCCGTTCCGACGGAACGGGATCCGACCCCCAGCCCTCATTCCACCGACAGCCCTTCGACCTTCTGCCAGCCACGCGGCAGCAGGTGGCCGCGGGTGGCGCGGGCGCCGAGGTAGGCGTCGAGCTCGTTGAACTTCAGCCCCATCGTGCGCTGCCCGCTGCGTACCTGCAGGGTCTGCCCCGGGCTGATCGCCACGATGGCGACCACGCGTTCGGTGGCGAGCTTGGCCTTGGGGATCTCGATGATCTTGTTGCCCTTGCCCTTGTCCAGTTCCGGCAGGTCGTTGGCGGCGATTGCCAGCAGGTTGCCCGAACTGGTCACCGCCACGATGCGGTCGGTGGCGACGTTGGCCACCACCGACGGGGTCAGCACGGTCGAACCGGCTGACAGGTTCAGCATCGCCTTGCCGGCCTTGTTGCGGCCGATCAGGTTCTCGAAGCGGGTGACGAAGCCGTAGCCGTGGGTGGAGGCCAGCACGAAGCGGGTCTCCGGCTCGGCGCTGGCCAGGGTCACGAAGCTGGTGCCTGCGGCCGGCGAGAAGCGTCCGGTCAGCGGTTCACCGTTGCCACGCGCGGAGGGCAGGGTATGCACCGGCGTCGAGTAGGCGCGACCCTCGCTGTCCAGGAACGCGACCTGCTGGGTGCTGCGTGCGCGCACCGCACCCTGCAGCGCGTCGCCATCGCGATAGGACAGCGTCGAGGCATCGATGTCGTGGCCCTTGGCGGCGCGGATCCAGCCCTTCTCGGACATCACCACCGTCATCGGCTCGCTCGGCACCAGCTCGGTCTCGTCGATGGCCTGCGCGGCCTGGCGCTGCACCAGCGGCGAACGGCGTGCGTCGCCGAACTTCTTGGCATCGGCGGTCAGTTCGTCGCGGATCAGCTTCTTCAGCTTGGTCTTGCTGTCGAGGATGCCGAGGATCTTCTCGCGCTCCTTGGCCAGCTCGTCCTGCTCGCCACGGATCTTCATCTCTTCCAGGCGCGCAAGCTGTTTCAGCTTGGTTTCCAGGATGTACTCGGCCTGGTCGTCGGACAGGCCGAAGCGCGCGATCAGCGCCGCCTTCGGTTCGTCCTCGGTCCGGATGATGTGGATCACCTCATCCAGGTTGAGGAAGGCGACCAGCAGGCCTTCCAACAGGTGCAGGCGGCGCTCGACCTTCTGCAGGCGGTGCTGCAGGCGGCGGGTGACCGTGTTGCTGCGGAAGGTCAGCCATTCGCTGAGCAGCATCTTCAGGTTCTTCACCTGCGGACGGCCGTCCAGCCCGATCACGTTGAGGTTGACGCGGTAGCTGCGCTCCATGTCCGTGGTCGCGAACAGGTGGCCCATCAGCTGCTCGGCGTCGACGCGGTTGGAACGCGGCACCAGCACCACGCGCACCGGGTTGGCATGGTCAGACTCATCGCGGATATCTTCCAGCCAGGGCAGCTTCTTGGCGCGCATCTGCGCGGCGATCTGCTCGATCACCTTCGACGGCGACACCTGGAACGGCAGCGCGGTGACCACGATGTTGTTGGCTTCCTTGGTGAAGGTCGCACGCGCACGCACGCTGCCGTTGCCGGTCTCGTACATGTTCCGCAGGTCATTGGCCGCAGTGATGATCTCGGCGCTGGAGGGGTAGTCCGGTCCCTGCACGTGCTCGCACAGGTCGCGCACGCTGGCCTCGGGGTTGTCCAGCAGGTGCAGCAGCGCGCTGACGATCTCGTTGAGATTGTGCGGCGGTACGTCGGTGGCCATGCCTACGGCAATGCCGGTGGTGCCGTTCAGCAGCAGGTGCGGCAGCCGCGCCGGCATCCAGGTCGGCTCCTGCAGGGTGCCGTCGAAGTTCGGTGCCCAGTCGGTGGTGCCCTGGCCCAGTTCGCCCAGCAGCACTTCGGCAATCGGGGTCAGCTTGGATTCGGTGTAACGCATCGCCGCGAACGACTTCGGGTCGTCGCTGGAGCCGAAGTTGCCCTGGCCCTCGATCAGCGGGTAGCGGTACGAGAACGGCTGCGCCATCAGCACCAGCGCCTCGTAGCACGCGCTGTCGCCATGCGGGTGGTACTTACCGATGACGTCACCGACGGTGCGCGCGGACTTCTTCGGCTTGGACGCGGCATTCAGGCCCAGCTCGCTCATCGAATAGATGATGCGGCGCTGTACCGGCTTCAGGCCGTCGCCGATGAACGGCAGGGCACGGTCCAGGACCACGTACATCGAGTAGTCGAGGTAGGCGCGTTCGGCGTACTCGCGCAGCGGCAGTTGTTCGAATCCGTGGAACACGGGGCGGGCAAGATCGGTCATGCGGCGTTGTTACCTATTGTCGGGAGGCGGCGACGGCGGTCGCCGCTCGCAATCCTGTGATTATCCGGATGCGGCCGGGGATGCCAAGCCGCGCGCAGGGTCCAGCCCGGTTTCCAGGCCATGCCCGGCCCGCGCCAGGTAGCGCCCTGGCGGCAAACCGAAGTGGCGGCGGAACACGGTGACGAAGGCGCTGGCGCTGCTGAAGCCCAGCGCGTGGGCGATATCGGCCACGCTGCGGCCGTCGGTCAGCTGGCGCAGCGCCTCGGACAGGCGGGCCTGCTGCCGCCACTGGGCGAAGCTGAGCGTGGTCTCGTCGCGGAAGTGGCGGGTCAGGCTGCGCGGCGACAGGCCCGCCCAGTGCGCCCATTCGGCCAGGCTGCGCTCGTCGGACGGGTCGGCCAGCAGCTGCGATGCGATCTTCAGCAGGCGCCGGTCGTGCGGCATCGGCAGGTGCATGCGCTGGCGCGGGGCGGTGCGGATTTCGTCCAGCAGCACATCGATGATGTGCTGGCGCTCAGGGGTGGTGGCATAGCCCAGCGGCCATTCGCAGATACGGTCGGCCAGCGCCTGCGCCAGCTTGGACAGGCCCAGCACGCAGGGGTCGGAGGGCAGGGCGGCGCAGGCGGGCGCGGCCAGCGCCATGCCCCAGCCACGCAATGGCCCGTCGAGGGTGACCGTATGCGGCTCCAGCGGCGGCATCCAGCCGGCCGAACCCGGCGCCAGCGACCACGTGCCGTGCGAAGTGCGGGTGGTCAACAGACCGCGCTCGACACAGATCAGCTGTGCGCGCTGGTGGTGATGCCAGTCCACTTCACGGACCAGGCCCTGCGGGCTGTCGAAGCGGAAAGCGACAACCGGAGGGCCGTCATTGCGCTCGAACCAGTCCAGTGCGTCATCACGCAGCAGGCGCTTGGGAGGGGGGATTTCTGCCTTGTTCATCATATCCGCTGGCTGAAATGTGTCATCCATTGGCTGAATTGTACTACCGGGCCAGCTGAGTGGGCCATTAAGGTGAGCGCCTTCACTGATCCAGCCCACTGCTGCAACACAGCATTCGATGCCAGATCGAATATTTCCATTGAGAAATATTTTTTTTGGAAGAGAATGCTCCCCCATGATCTGTCCTGCAACCACTCCCCCCAGCTTCGGCCTGCTGCTGCGCCAGGTGCGCGACGGCCTGGTCCGCCAACTCGACGCCTCCATGGCTGAAGAAGACCTCGGCATCGGCTTCACCCACTACATCGGGTTGAAGGTGCTTTCGAACATGGCCCCGTGCACCGCCAACGAACTGGCCCAGGCCATCGACCAGGTACCCAGTGCGGTGACCCGCCTGCTGGACAAGCTGGAGGCGCTCGGTTGCGTGCGCCGTGAAGCGCATGCCCAGGACCGGCGTGCGCTGCAGATCGTGCTGACCGATGAAGGCCGCGCCCTGTGGGCACGGTTGAAGCTGCGCGGCGACGCGGTGATGGATTACGCCCTGCGTGACCTGTCCGCCGACGAACGCACGCAGCTGCTGTCCCTCCTTACCCGAATCCGCGATTCCCTGACGACCCCATGAACCCGATCCCGCATTCCACTCTCCGCCGGTCCGGGCGCGCGCTGCTGGTATCAGCGCTGGCCCTGGCCTTGGCCGCCTGCGCCAGCAGTCGTGGCCTCAACCCGCAGGGCCATGTGCTCGAAGTGGACAGCCTGCACAGTGAACGCACCCTGGCCGACACCGATCTGAGCGCCACCGGCTTCCCCGCCCAGGACTGGTGGAAAGCGCTGGGCGATCCGCAGCTGGACGCACTGATCAGCGAAGGCCTGGCCGGCCATCCGAGCCTGGATGCCGCCGATGCACGCCTGCGCCAGGCGCAGTCGCAGGTCGGCACCGCGCGTGCCGATCGCCTGCCCAGCCTGTCGGTGTCCGGTGGTTACACCGGTCTGCGCCTGCCCGAGTCGATGGCCGGCAGCGAGATGGGAGGCCATTACGCTGGCAGCAGCCAGGTCGCGTTTGATTTCAGCTATGGCGTGGACCTGTGGGGCGGCAAGCGCGCTGCCTGGGAGGCCGCCGTGGATGGCGCGCATGCCGCCACTGTTGAAGCCCAGGCCGCGCGCCTGAACCTGTCGACCGGCATCGCCCAGGCCTATGCCGACCTGGCCTACGCGTGGCAGCTCAACGACGTGGCCGAGGAAGAGCTGACCCGCTCGCAGAAGTCGCTTCAGCTGACCCGCCAGCGCCGCAGCGCCGGCATCGACAGCGACCTGCAGGTGCGCCAGGCCGAGGCCCGCGTGCCGGCCGCGCAGCAGCAGGTGCTGGCCGCACAGCAGCGCATCGACGCCGCCCGCACCGCGCTGGCCGCCCTGGTCGGCAAGGGCCCGGACCGTGGCCTGTCGATCCAGCGTCCGCAGGCATTGAACCCGATGGCGCTGCAGCTGCCGGGCGTGCTGCCCAGCGAGCTGCTCGGCCGTCGTCCGGAAATCGTTGCCGCGCGCTGGCGCGTGGAAGCGGCCGACAAGCAGATCAAGGTCGCCAGGACCAAGTTCTACCCGAGCTTCAACCTGACCGCACTGGCTGGCGTGGTCGCACCGAACGTGGGCGACCTGCTGAAGAGCAGCTCCACCTTCGCCTATATCGGCCCGGCGCTGAGCCTGCCGATCTTCGAAGGCGGCAAGCTGCGCGCCAACCTGGCCAACACCGATGCGCAGTACGACCTGGCGGTAGCCAACTACAACCAGACCGTGCTGGATGCACTGCGCGACGTCGCTGACCAGGTCAACGCGGTGCGCTCGCTGGCGCAGCAGTCGAACGCGCAACAGCAGGCGGTGGACACCGCGCGTTCCGCCTTCGACCTGGCCCAGCAGCGCTATCGCGCCGGCATCGGCAGCTACCTGGACGTGCTGACCGCGCAATCCACCCTGCTGCAGTCACAGCAGCAGCTGGCCGGCCTGCAGTCGCAGCAGGTGCAGACCTCGGTGCGCCTGAGCAAGGCGCTGGGCGGTGGTTTCCAGCCCAGTGATGCCGACCGCGCTGCGCCGCTCGCCTCCCATTCCGATTCCTCGCATTCCTGAAGATCCCTGCCATGAGCCAGACCCAAGACACTGCGGCCCCGGCCGCCCCCAACCGCCGTGGCAATCTGCTGCGCGGCCTGTTTGTGATCGTCGTGCTGCTGCTTGCCGCACTGGCGCTGTGGTACTTCATGTTCGGCCGTTGGTTCGAAGAAACCGACGACGCTTACGTGCAGGGCAACCAGGTGCAGATCACCCCGCTGGTGGCCGGTACCGTGGTCGCCATCAACGCTGATGACGGCATGCGCGTGGAGCGCGGCCAGCTGCTGGTGCAGCTGGACCCGTCCGATACCTCGGTGGCGCTGCAGCAGGCCGAAGCCAACCTGGCCAAGACCGTGCGCCAGACCCGTGGCCTGTACCGCAGCGTGGAAGGCGCACAGGCGGATTTGAACGCCCGCCAGGTGACCCTGAAGCGCGTGCGCGACGACTTCGCCCGCCGCAAGGACCTGGCCGCCACCGGCGCCATCTCCAACGAAGAACTGGCCCACGCCCGCGATGAGCTGGCCGCTGCCGAAGCGGCCGTGGCCGGTTCGCGCGAGACGGTCGAGCGCAACCGCGCGCTGGTCGACGACACCGTGATCGCCACCCAGCCGGATGTGCAGGCTGCCGCCGCGCAGCTGCGCCAGGCCTTCCTCAACAACGCCCGCGCCGGCATCGTCGCGCCGGTTACCGGCTACGTGGCCCGTCGTTCGGTGCAGGTCGGCCAGCGCGTGCAGCCCGGCAATGCCCTGATGGCGGTGGTGCCGACCGAGCAGATGTGGGTCGAGGCCAACTTCAAGGAAACCCAGCTGCGCCACATGCGCCTGGGCCAGGAAGTGGAGCTGAAGTCGGACCTGTACGCCGGTGACGTGAAGTACAAGGGCCGCATCGACAGCCTGGGCCTGGGCACCGGCTCGGCGTTCTCGCTGCTGCCGGCACAGAACGCCAGCGGCAACTGGATCAAGATCGTGCAGCGCGTGCCGGTGCGTATCGCCATCGATGCCAAGCAGCTGGCCGAACATCCGCTGCGCATCGGCCTGTCGATGAAGGCTGAAGTGAGCCTGCGCGACCAGAAGGGCGAAGTGCTGCCGAGCACCCCGGCCAAGGGCACGGTGTTCGACACCGACGTGTATGCCAAGCAGCTGCATGATGCCGACGAGGTGATCCACACGATCATCCAGGGCAACCTGCCGCAGCAGGCGAAGGTGGGCTGAGGTCGCCATGTCCGCACAAGCTCCAGCCGCGCCCGGCACTCCGGGCGCACCGGCGGCGCCGGGTGCGGCCTCCGGGTTCCTGCCGCCCAGCGTCGCCCTGTGCACCATCGGCCTGGCAATGGCGTCGTTCATGCAGGTGCTCGACACCACCATCGCCAACGTCTCGCTGCCGACCATCGCCGGTAATCTCGGTGCCAGTTCGCAGCAGGCGACCTGGGTCATCACCTCGTTCGCGGTCAGCACGGCCATCGCGCTGCCGCTGACCGGCTGGCTCAGCCGTCGCTTCGGCGAACGCAAGCTGTTCGTCTGGGCCACGCTGGCGTTCGTCATCACTTCGCTTCTGTGCGGCCTGGCGCAGAGCATGGGCATGCTGGTGCTGTCGCGTGCGCTGCAGGGCTTCGTGGCCGGCCCGATGTACCCGATCACGCAGTCGCTGCTGGTCTCGATCTATCCACGCGAGAAACGCGGACAGGCGCTGGCGCTGCTGGCGATGATCACCGTGGTGGCGCCGATCTGCGGGCCGATCCTCGGTGGTTGGATTACCGACAACTACAGCTGGGAATGGATCTTCCTGATCAATGTGCCGCTGGGTATCTTCGCCGCGCTGGTGGTGGGCAACCAGCTGAAGGGGCGCCCGGAGCACATCGAGAAACCGAAGATGGACTACGTCGGCCTGGTCACGCTGGTGATCGGTGTCGGCGCACTGCAGCTGGTGCTCGACCTGGGCAACGACGAAGACTGGTTCTCGTCGATGAAGATCGTGGTGCTGGCCTGCGTGGCGGTGGTGACGCTGACCGTGTTCCTGATCTGGGAATTGACCGACAAGGATCCGATCGTCGACCTGAAGCTGTTCCGGCACCGCAACTTCCGCGCCGGTACGCTGGCAATGGTGGTGGCCTATGCGGCGTTCTTCAGCGTGGCGTTGCTGATCCCGCAGTGGCTGCAGCGTGACATGGGCTACACCGCGATCTGGGCTGGCCTGGCGACGGCGCCGATCGGCATCCTGCCAGTGATCATGACCCCGTTCGTGGGCAAGTATGCATCGCGCTTCGACATGCGCATGCTGGCAACCATCGCCTTCGTGTTCCTGTCGATGACCAGCTTCCTGCGCTCCGGCTTCAACCTGCAGGTGGACTTCCAGCACGTGGCCGGCGTGCAGCTGATCATGGGCATCGGCGTGGCCTTGTTCTTCATGCCGGTGCTGCAGATTCTGCTGTCGGACCTGGATGGCCGCGAGATCGCGGCGGGCTCCGGCCTGGCCACGTTCCTGCGTACGCTGGGCGGCAGCTTCGCGGCATCGTTGACGACGTGGCTGTGGGCGCGCCGTACCCAGGTGCATCATGCGGACCTGACCGAGCATATTTCGGTCTACCAGCCGGGCATGCAGGACCAGGTAGCGGCGATGGGGCAGGGCGACCTGCAGCATGGCGCAGCGGTACTGAACAACATGATCAACCACCAGGCTTCGCAGATGGGCTTCAACGACATCTTCTTCCTGCTGGGCTGGATCTTCCTGGCGATCATCACCTTCCTGTGGCTGGCCAAGCCGCCGTTCGGTGCCGGTGCCGGTGCAGCCTCTGCGGGCGGCGGGCACTGATCGATCATTGTTGATGAAAGACAAAACCCCGCCGGAAGGCGGGGTTCTTGTTTGCGTGTTGCTGTCAACGCCAGGTCATGTCTGTCAGGTGGCGTACCGAAGGACATCCAGGGCACGCGCATTGGTGCGAGTCTAGCGTGTGCGATATACGCGCTTGAAAACCACGCGATCGCGGAACAGCTGGGCCAGCGCCCACATTCCTGCCACAAGCACGACGCCGCCGCTGACCCAGCCGGCAGTGGCCTGCGGGTGGCTGCCGACGAATGCGCCGCAGACAAGGGCGGCAACAGAAACAACCGCGTACGCTTCCCTGGAAGCGCCATAGTGGACTTCGGCCTGGCATCCCACGCAGACGCTTACGCCGTGGTTGGAGGCAGTGTGGCAGTGGGGGCAGATGATGCTGCGCTGCATGGAGCGTCCTTTATTGGGGGAAGGCGCGCAGGGGCAGGGCATGGTGGGGTAGCTGCACCCGGCACCCGAGAATCTGCCTGCCGGAGGCGAGGAATCGCGAGTGGATTCCGTCCAGGAGAAGTACGAATTCGAACGAAACGTGGAATGAATCCCGAAAAGGTTGTCGTTCAGGGCGTGATAGCGACGCGCCGGTGGGAGCTCGCACGAGCAGATGGCTGCCAGGGAGGTGCCGGATACGACACGCTGAGCGGCAATCGCAATGCATCGCGCATCCCAAACTGCAGGCATGAAAAAACCCGCTTGCGCGGGTTTGATCATTTGCTGAGTCATGGTGCCCAGGAGAGGACTCGAACCTCCACGAAGTTGCCCCCGCTAGCACCTGAAGCTAGTGCGTCTACCAATTCCGCCACCTGGGCGACTCAGGAGAAGAATTTTGCGGCATGGCAGCGAATGTGTCAACACTGTTTCACACTTTTTTTTCTGCTTCGACGCCGAGGTGCAGCAGCAGGCTGCGCATCGGTGGTGACAGCGCTTTCCAGTGTGCGAAACAGGCGCACAGGCGACGCTGTGCCCACGCATCGGCAAGCGGCACCGCAACGGTATGCGTACTGCGCCGATGCTGGCGGGCGATGGAGCGCGGCACGATACCGACGCCGATGCCATGGCCGATCATGATGCACACGCCTTCGAAGGTTTTCATGCGGATGCGGACGTCGAGACGGCGCCCGATGTCGTGCGCCTGGTCCTCGATGTAGGTCTGCAGTGCGTTGCCATCGGCCAGGGCGACGAAGGTCTCGCCGGCAACATCGGCGAAGGCCACGCTGCGCCGCGATGCGAAGCGGTGGTCTGCGGGCAGCAGCATCACCAGCGGATCTTCGGCAACCACGTGCTGCTGCAGCCCGTCAGCGTCGACCGCGTCGCTGATGATGCCGGCCTCGGCCTGGCCGGCACTGATCGCGCGTACAACCTCAGGGCTGGTGCGTTCCAGCAGTTCTACATGCAGTCGCGGCCGTTCGGCCAGCCAGGGGGCCAGCCGCGACGGCAGGTAGTTGGTCAGTGCGGCGGTATTGGCGTACAGGTGCAGGGTGCCGCGCGCGCCGTGGGCGAACGCCTGCATTTCGCCGCGCAGCTGCGCCTGCTGCTGCACGATCAAGCGTGCATGGTGGGCGAGAGCGGCGCCGGCTTCGGTGAGGCTGACGCCGCGCGGATGGCGGTTCAGCAGTACGGTGCCGGCATCGGCTTCGATCGTGCGCAGGCGTTCGCTTGCTGAAGCCAGTGCCAGGTTTGCCTGCGCTGCACCGGCCGTGATGCTGCCCGCCTCGGCAATCGCCAGGAACAGGCGCAGGTCGGCAATGTCCATCCGCATGGGTTGTCCTCCTCGTGACACCAGAGCCTTCGGTTCAGCCGAAGGCAGGGCCGGGAAGACCGCATTGTGCGCCGATGGCCCGCCCGATCCAATGACGGCATGAACGAAACGACGTACTTCTATTCCCTGCTGGTGGCGGTGTTCGTGCTGGCCGGTGTGGTCAAGGGCGTGACCGGCATGGGCCTGCCTACGGTGGCGATGGGCCTGCTGGGCGGCGCGCTGTCACCGGTGGCGGCGGCATCGATGCTGTTCATCCCGACCTTCGTCACCAATGCGTGGCAGTTGTTGTCCGGCCCCTCACTGGGCCACATCATGCGGCGCCTGTGGCCGATGATGCTGGCGGTGGTGGTGGTGACGCTGGGTTCGGCCGCGTTGCTGGTACGGGTGGATCGCACCTGGTCGCGCATGGCCTTGGGAATGGCGCTGGTGATCTATGCCGCGTACGCGCTGTTTGCACCGGTGTTCCGGGTGCCAGAACGGCGCGAGCGCTGGCTGGGGCCGCTGGTGGGTGCACTGTCCGGCATGGTGACTGGTGCGACCGGCGTGTTCGTGATGCCGGCGGTGCCGTACCTGCAATCGCTGGGGCTGCAGCGCGAAGAGCTGGTGCAGGCGCTCGGGCTGGCGTTCACCGTATCGACGATTTCACTGACGACAGGTCTGGTGCTGCATGGCGCGTTCGGTATCCAGCAACTGGGCCTGAGCGCATTGGCGGTGGTGCCGGCACTGCTGGGCATGTGGCTGGGGCAGGTGATCCGGCAGCGGATCAGCGCACGCGTGTTCCGTGCGTGTTTCCTCGGGTTCCTGCTGCTGCTCGGGCTGGAGCTGGTGCTGCGGCCGTTGTTCTGAAGGAGGTCGCGGTCGACTCTACAGAGGCCCGAATCACAGGCAAGAAAAAACCCGCTTGCGCGGGTTGTTTTCTTTCTCGACATGGTGCCCAGAAGAGGACTCGAACCTCCACGAAGTTGCCCCCGCTAGCACCTGAAGCTAGTGCGTCTACCAATTCCGCCATCTGGGCGTCGAGGAGGAGAATTATGGGGTGTTGTTACGGGGGTGTCAACACCTTTTCTGGACCCAGGGTCGGATCCCGTTTCGCGTGCGGAACGGGCTCTGACCCTATCTCACTCGCCTGGGGTCAGAGCCCTTTCCTGTGGAAAGGGGGCCGACCCTGCCGCCGGATTTCAGGCAAAAAAAATCCCCGCCGAAGCGAGGAGTTTTTTCGTTGGTGCCCAGGAGAGGACTCGAACCTCCACGGTTTTACCCGCTAGTACCTGAAACTAGTGCGTCTACCAATTCCGCCACCTGGGCGTTCCAGAGGCGCAATTGTGAAGATGAATTGGCAGGCTGTCAACGACTTCCCTGAATCTTTTCACGCAGATTCTTCAAAAGGCACGCTGACCCGTTCTGCACGCCGTCAACGGCTACCATGTAGGGCGATGACTACCAAAAAACCAAGCAAGGGCGGGACCACGTCCCGCAGCCAGGCCCCTAAGAAGGGCGCCAAGGCGGGCGCAGCCCGCACCACCAAGCCGGGCAAGCCGCTGCCGGGCTGGCTCCCGGAATTGGCCGACGGTGGCGCTCCGCCACGTGGCCGCAGGATCCGTAGCGCTGATGCCCCGGGCCCGGCCCCTGGCCGCAAGCTGCCGCCGACCGGCAAAGTGATCGACGATCCTTATGCCGCCCGCGAAGCAGAGAAATACGAACAGCCCATCGCCAGCCGCGAGGCCATCCTGGCCCTGCTGGAACGTTGCGAAGGGCCGCAGACTGCCGAGGAGCTGGGTGCACGCCTGGGCCTGGGCGCGCCTGACCGTGCCGAGGCGCTGTCGCGCCGGCTCGGCGCCATGGTCCGTGACGGCCAGCTGGTGCAGAACCGCCGCGGCGGCTTCGCACCGATCCAGACCCTCAACCTGGTCACAGGCGTGGTGATCGCCAACCCGGAAGGGTTCGGCTTCCTGCGTCCGGTCGAGGGCGGCGACGACCTGTTCCTGCCGCCGTATGAAATGCGCAAGGTGATGCACGGCGACAAGGTGCTCGCCCGCGTTACCGGCATCGACCACCGTGGCCGACGCGAGGGCAGCATCGCCCGCGTGCTGGAACGTGGCATGACCCGTCTGATCGGTCGCTTCAGCATCGAGATGGGCATCAATTACGTGGTGCCCGATGACAAGCGCATCCAGCGCAACGTGCAGGTACCGCCGGATCAGACCGGTGGTGCGCGCGACGGCCAGCTGGTGGTCTGCGAACTGACCCAGGCGCCGGACAGCCGGCGTCCGCCGATCGGTCGCATCATCGCGGTGCTCGGCGACAAGCTGACCGCCTCGCTGGTGGTGGAGACCGCCATCCACGGCCATGAACTGCCGTTCGAGTTCCCGCAGGAGGTGTTGGACGAAGCCGCGTCGGTGCCGCTGGTGGTCGAGCCGGCGATGATCGGCGACCGCGTCGACCTGCGCAGCACGCCGCTGGTCACCATTGATGGCGAGGACGCCAAGGATTTCGACGACGCGGTGTACTGCGAGCCGAACGCCGATGGTTTCCGCTTGGTGGTGGCCATTGCCGATGTCTCCAACTACGTGCGTCCCGGCACGCCGCTGGACGAGGAGGCACAGAAGCGTGCGACCTCGGTGTACTTCCCGGGCTTCGTGGTGCCGATGCTGCCGGAGACCCTGTCCAACGGTATCTGCTCGCTGATGCCGAAGGTCGACCGCATGTGCTTCGTCTGCGACATGCAGATCGATCGCGATGGCGTGGTTTCCCACTCGCGCTTCTACGAAGCGGTGATGAATTCGCACGCACGCCTGACCTACACCCAGGTCTGGCAGGCGGTGGGCGAGGACGATGCTGGCGCGAAGGCGTTCATCGGCGACCTGCTGCCGCAGGTGCAGCGCCTGCACCAGCTGTACAAGGTGCTGGCCAAGGCACGCGCCAAGCGCGGCGCCATCGAGTTCGAGAGCAGCGAAGTACGCTTCGTTCTGGACAACCGTGGCGAAGTGACCCAGGCCGGGATGCTGGTGCGCAACGACGCACACAAGCTGATCGAGGAATGCATGATCGCGGCCAACGTGGAGGCAGCAAAGTACCTGCTGTCGCGCCATGTGCCGGCCCCGTACCGTGTGCATGAGAAGCCGCCGGAGACCAAGTACGCCGACCTGCTGGAGTTCCTGAAGGAATTCAAGCTGAGCCTGCCGCCGTGGTCGAAGGTGCGCCCGGGTGATTACACCAAGCTGCTGAAGAAGATCCGCGACCGCCCCGATGCAACGCTGCTGGAGTCTGTACTGCTGCGCAGCCAGAGCCTGGCCGTGTACAGCCCGGACAACAATGGTCATTTCGGCTTGGCACTGGAGGCGTACGCGCACTTCACCTCGCCGATCCGTCGCTATCCCGACCTGCTGGTGCATCGCGCGATCAAGCACGCGTTGTCCGGCAAGCCGCTGGACAAGTTCACCTACAACGCGCGCGAGATGGCGGCGTTGGCGCTGCAGTGTTCCGAGCGCGAGCGCCGTGCCGACGAGGCCGAACGCGAAGTCGACGAGCGCTACCGCGCGGCGTGGATGGAAAAGCACGTGGGTGGCCAGTTCGATGGCGTGATCAGCGGCGTGACCAGCTTCGGTCTGTTCGTTGAGCTGGCCGATTCGAAGGTGCAGGGCCTGGTCCACGTGACCCAGTTGCCGCAGGACTATTACAAGTTCGATGCGACCCGCAAGACGCTGACCGGTGAACGCCGTGGCAGCAGCTACCGATTGGGTGACCAGGTACGCATTCTGGTGCTGAAGGCCAGCATGGAAGAACGCAAGATCGACTTCCGCCTGGTCGAGCACAAGGGCGAGGAAGAGGGTGACGGCCTGCCGCCGCTGCCCGAGCGTGGCAAGCCGGCCAAACGCACCAAGAAGCAATATTGAAAGGTGTGCCGACCAACGGTCGGCACCCACCTCACCCGGTCGGCACCTATCTCACCCGGTAGGTGCCAACCTTGGTTGGCACGACGTTTCGGAGGAACGCACCATGCAGGGCCAACCCGAATACAGCGGCGGCTGCCAGTGCGGCGCGATCCGCTTCCAGGCGCGCGGTGAACTGACCGACAGTTCGATCTGCCATTGCCGGATGTGCCAGAAGGCGTTTGGTGCCTACTACGCGCCGCTGGTCTCGGTGCGCGGCGTGCAGTTCAGCTGGACCCGCGGACAGCCCCGCTATTTCCAGTCGTCCAACGTGGTGCGGCGTGGTTTCTGCGCCGACTGCGGTACCCCGTTGACCTATGAAGCCCCCGACGGCGTGGCCGTGGCCGCTGGTGCCTTTGACCAACCCGAACGCCTGCCGCCGACGATCCAGTACGGGGTGGAGCGCAAGCTGGGGTTCGTCGACAGCCTGTCCGGCCTGCCGGCGCGGCGCACCGAGGAGGACATCGCGGCCTTGGAGTTCCTGGCCACGATCGTGTCCCACCAGCACCCCGACCACGACACCCCGCACTGGCCGCCACGCAGCCGCTCCGCCGAAGGCTGAGCGGCGGGTAGCGCCGGGCCGTGCCCGGCGAGCAAAGGCGTGCGGACCAACAGTCCGCACCCACCCGGACCAACGGTCTGCACCCACCCGGACCAACGGTCTACACACACCGGGTAGCGCCGGGCCATGCCCGGCGAGCGCGCAGCGCGGTCGGCGCCGATGCTCTACCATAGCCACCCCCTTTCCGGTCCTGCCCGCATGAGCAAGAACAGCCAGTGGATCGTCGGCGTCAACGCCGTCGCCTCCTCCATCGAGAACGACGCCGAGAACGTCCGCGAAGTGCTGGTCGAGGCCGGTGCGAAGAACCCGCGCCTGACCGAGATCGAGGAAAACGCCCGCCGCAAGGGCATCGACGTGCGCAAGGTCAACAGCCAGGCGCTGGACGGCGTGGGCGGTTCAGTACGCCACCAGGGCGTGGCCGCACGCTATGCCGCGGCCCGGACCTACAGCGAGAACGAGCTGGAAGGCCTGGTCACGGCCGCCGAAGGCAAGGCCCTGCTGCTGGTGCTGGACGAGGTGCAGGACCCGCACAATCTCGGCGCCTGCCTGCGTTCGGCTGCCGCTGCCGGTGCCACCGCGGTGATCATTCCCAAGGACAAGTCGGCCTCGGTGAATGCCACCGTGCGCAAGACCTCGGCCGGTGCCGCCGATCTGATCCCGGTGGTGGCGGTGACCAACCTGTCGCGCTGCCTGAAGGATCTGCAGAAGCAGGGCGTGTGGATCTACGGCCTGGCCGGTGAAGCCACCGCCTCGCTGTACCAGCTGGACCTGAAGGGCAACATCGCCCTGGTGCTGGGCGGCGAAGCCGACGGCCTGCGCCGCCTGACCCGCGAGAACTGCGATGGCCTGGTCAAGATCCCGATGCCGGGCGAGATCGAGAGCCTGAACGTCTCCGTCGCCGCCGGCGTCAGCCTGTTCGAGGCCGTGCGCCAGCGCGGTTGATCGGCTTTCCGGTAGCGCCGGGCCATGCCCGGCGGATTGCTTCGCCGGGCATGGCCCGGCGCTACCAGCGATCCGATTCACGCATGGCGTGGATCGGCCGTGTCGACCAAGGTCGACACCTACCGGTAGTCGCCAACCTTGGTTGGCGCTCCCGCCGCCTCACCCCGCGCTGCCGCCCAGTGCCTTGAACAAGGTCACGTCGTTGTTCAGCTGGCCTTGGCGCACGCGCGCCAGCGACAGCTCGGCGTCGCGCCGGGTCTGCTGTGCTTCCAGCCAGGTGCGCAGATCGGTGGCACCCACGCGGTAGCGCACTTCCTGCGCGCGCTCCACTTCCACCGCTTCGTCGTACGAGGCCTGCGAGGCCGCGACCTGGCGGACCAGCTGCTCGCGTGCCGAGAGTGCGTTGTCCACTTCCGAAAGCGCGGTGTACAGCGTCTTGCGGAAATTGGTTGCAGCAATCTGGTACGCGGTGCCGGCGATGTCCGTATCCAGCTGCGCGCGCTGCAGGTTGAGGAACGGCAACGACAGGCCGGCGCCGAGCGTGGCCACCGGGTTGCGCAGCACATCGCCCAGCGAGGTTGCACTGGAACCGAGGCTGCCAGTGAGGCTCAGCGCAGGGTAGTACTGGGTGGCGGTGACCTTGATGGTCTTCAGGCTGTTGCGCAGCCGCAGTTCGGCCGCGCGCAGGTCGGGACGGCGGCCAAGCAGGTCGGTCGGAAGGCCCTCGGCGATGCTCGGGCTGCGAGCGCCGAGCAGGTCCTGGGGTTCGTCCTGCTGCGGCCACGGCGTGCCGTCCAGCAGGACCGTCAGCGCATTGCGCACTTCCACACGCTGCTGTTCCAGCGCGCTCTGCGAGGCGCGTTGCGACTGCAGGTTCTGCAGCGCCTGGCGCACTTCCAGGCGCGATACCGCACCGGCGTCGAAGCGTGCCTGCACCAGTTCGCGGGTGCGCTCCAGCCGCTCCAGGTTGGCCTGGCCGGTGGCGATCGACTGGTTGAGGTAGGCCAGCGTCCAGTACTGGGTGATGCTGTCGCCGATCACCAGCAGCGCGGTGTTCTGCCGGTCTTCCTCGCTGGCCTCGGCTTCCCAGCGGGCGATGTCGCGCTGGGTGCGCAGGCGGCCCCACAGGTCCACTTCCCAGCCCAGCGAGACGCCGGTGGAATAGCTGCGGCGCCAGTCGTCGGCCTGGTCGGTGGCGCGGCTGGCGCTGCCACTCACACCTGAAGACGAAGGCTGCGGCCACAACGCGTTGCTGGCCAGGCCAGCCTGCAGGCGTGAGCGCTGCACGGCCAGGCCGGCGGCGGCCAGATCGCTGTTGGCCGCCAGTGCCTGCGCCACCAGGCGGTCCAGTCGTTCATCGCCGAAACCGGTCCACCAGGTGTCCTGGCGGATGTCGCGCCCCGGAGTATCCAGGCTGCTGCGCGGATCGTCGGCGGGCGCATTGAGGGTGGAGTCGCCACGACCGTAAGTCGCCGCCACGTCGGGGGCCTGCACCGGATAGCGGCCCATGGATGCGCAGCCGGACAGGGCGAGCAGTACAGCGCCCGCCAGCAGCAGGCGCGAGGGGGCAGGGAAGGGCAGTCGGGTCATCATCTTCATTCGCGGGCCAGGGCCTCCACCGGGTCGAGCTGCGCGGCGTTGCGCGCGGGCAGGAAGCCGAACGCCACGCCGATCAGGGTCGAGCAGGCGAACGCGGCAACGATCGAGGCGGTGGAGAACAGCACCTGGAAGTCGCTGGCGAAGCGGCCGATCATCGAGCCCAGCAGCAGGGCCAGGCCGATGCCGAGCACGCCGCCGAGCAGGCACACCAGCACTGCTTCGATCAGGAACTGCTGGCGGATATCACTCTGCCGTGCACCGACGGCCATGCGCACGCCGATCTCGCGGGTACGCTCGGTCACCGACACCAGCATGATGTTCATCACGCCGATACCACCGACCAGCAGTGCGATGGCGGCGATGGCGCCGATCAGCAGGGTCATCGTGCGCGTGGTCTGCTCGATGGTCTGGCGGATCTCGGCGCTGTTGCTGAGGAAGAAGTCCTCGGTGCCATGGCGCATCGTCAACAGGCGGGTGATCGCTTCCTGCGCCGCATCCATCGGCGTGGCGTCGTCCACGCGCACGGTAATGCTGGACACGTGGCTCTGGCCGAGCATGCGCGACATCACCGTGGTGTAGGGCAGCCACACGCTCAGGCTGGTGCTGCCGCCGAACCCGAAGCTCTGGCGCTTGGCCACGCCGACCACGCGCGCCGGCACGTTGCCGAGCAGGATCACCTGGCCGATCGGGTCGGTATCGGGGAAGAACTGGGCCTGGGTGTTCTCGTCGATCACCGCGACCTGGCCGAGGCCCTTCACCGCGTCACTGTCGAAGAAGCTGCCGCTGAGCAGGGTCACGCCCTTGACCCGGAAGAACTGCTCGCCAACGCCGCTGACCTGGGCGGTGGAGGACTGGTTGCGGTAACGCGCGGTGACCGAGGTCGACACGCTGGGCGTGGAGCTGTCGACGTAGCTCTGCCGGGCCAGCGCATCGGCATCACTGGCTTTGAGCGTCTGCACGCGGGCCGAGCGCATGTCGCCGAAACCACGGCCGGGGTAGACATCGATGGTGTTGGTGCCGAGCGCGCTGATGTTCTGCAGGATCTGCTGCTGCGAGCCGTTGCCCAGCGCCACCACCGAGACCACCGAGGCGATACCGATGATGATGCCGAGCATGGTCAGGAAGGTGCGCAGCCGATGTGCATTCATCGCCAGCAACGCCATGCGGAATGCTTCGGTGAAGCGGTCGCGCGCGGCCCGCCAGCTGTTGCCGCGGGCGACGCCGGTGCTGGCCTCGCGCTGCGCGCGGTAGGTCGGTGCATTCGGATTGGCGCGGTCGGCGATGATCTCGCCGTCGCGGATCTCGATGATGCGCTGCGCGTGTTCGGCCACGCTCATGTCGTGGGTGACGATGATGATGGTGTGGCCTTCGGCGTGCAGCTCGCCGAGGATCGCCATCACTTCCTCGCCGGATTTCGTGTCGAGCGCGCCGGTCGGTTCGTCGGCCAGGATCACCTCGCCGCCGTTCATCAGGGCACGGGCGATCGACACGCGCTGCTGCTGGCCGCCGGACAGCTGGCCCGGCTTGTGGTGCATGCGGTCGCTCAGGCCCAGCCGCTGCAGCAGTTGTTCGGCACGCGCGTTGCGCACCGGGCCGGGGCTGCCGGCGTACACCGCCGGCACTTCCACGTTGCCGCGTGCATCGAGGTCGCCCAACAGGTGATAGCGCTGGAAGATGAAGCCGAAATGCTCGCGGCGCAGTTCGGCCAGCTCGTCCGGCGCCATCTTCCCGGTTTCGCGGCCGGCCACCTGGTAGCTGCCACGGGTGGGACGATCGAGGCAGCCGAGGATGTTCATCAGCGTCGACTTGCCTGAGCCGGACTGGCCGACGATGGCCACCATCTCACCGGCGTGGATGTCGAGGTTGACGTCACGCAGCACGGCGATCACATCGTCGCCGGCCGGGAATTCGCGTCGCAGGTCACGCAGGCGCAGCAGCGGCGCCGTCGTGCTCATCGGCGCCCCATGCCCGGGCCGCCGACCCGCATCTGCATGCCGCCGCGGTTGCCGCCGCCGGCGCTGGCACCGGCCTCACCGACCACCACGCGCTCGCCTTCCTCCAGCCCGGACAGGATCTCGGCAGAGGCACCGTTGTTGATGCCGACGGTGACCTTGCGCGGCTGCGGCTGGCCCTTGTCGTCCAGCACCCGCACCATGCGCTCGTCGCCGCGACGCTTCGGCCCCAGTGCCACTGCCGGCACCATCAGCACGCCCTTGGCCTGCTTGAGCAGTACCGAGACCTGCGCGGTCATGTCGATGCGCAGGGTGCCATCCGGGTTTTCCACGTCGAACAGCGCATTGTAGTAGACCGCGCTGCTGGAGCTGGAGCTTGAAGAACTGCTGGAGCTGGAGGAGCTCTCGTTGGCGATCGAGGCCGGCGCCGGATTGATCTGGCGCAGCGTGGCGTGGTACTTGCGATCCGGATCGCCCAGCGTGGTGAAGTACACCGGCATGCCGGCCTTGATCTTGACCACGTCGGCTTCGGAAATTTCGGCATTGACGGTGACCACGTCCAGCCGCGCCAGCATGACGATGGTCGGTGCGGTCTGGTTGGCGTTCACGGTGCGACCTTCCTCGGCCACCACCGCCACCACGGTGCCGTCCATCGGCGCGGTGATGCGGGTGTAGGCCAGGTTGGCGCGGGCGGTGCCCAGCTCGGTCTCGCGGCCCTTGATCTGTGCCTCGTAGGACTGCAGCTGGGCACGTGCGGTCTTCAGCTGTGCTTCGGCGGCATCGTATTCCTGGCGCGAGGTGGCCTCGGCGGCCAGCATCTGCTGCTGGCGCGCGAATTCCAGTTCGGCCTGGCGCAGGGTGGCCTGCTGCACGGCGCGCTGGGCGGTGACCTGGTCCAGCGAGGCCTGCGCATTGAGCACCTGGTTCTGCTGGGTGGTGGCGTCGATCTCGGCGATCAGGTCGCCTTCCTTCACGGTATCGCCCAGCTGCACCTTCAGCGATTTGATCTGGCCAGAGGCCTGCGCACCGACGCTGACCAGCTTGTAGGCGTCGATCACACCGGTGGCCTCCACCGTCTGCTCGATGTCACCACGGCTGACCGGCGTGGTCGCCACCGCCGGGGTGGCGGGCTTGCGCAGCAGCCACCAGGCGGCTGCGGCGACGATCAAGGCGAGCAGGGCGATCAGTATCAGGCGACCCCGGCGGGTCGCAGGCAGCAGGCGGAACGTCACGTCGTGGCTTCACTCTCGGGGCCGCGGTGGCGGCGTTGGTGGGCATTGTGAAGACCGGGCGATGGACGGCTCAATCCTCAGGGTATGTCTCTATGTAACACTGTCGGTGAATACGCGTAACCACAGGTATCCCGCCCATGGCTGGATACACTGGTACGCATTGCCCCGGATGCGGTTCAGCTGCCGACACGGGATGATCGCGACATGGAGACTGAAAACCCGATGCATCGACTGCTGATCGTCGACGACGACAACGACATCCGCACCCTGCTGGCCGAGCAGCTCGGCCGTGCCGGCTACCAGGTGAGCACGGCCGCCGATGGCACCGCCATGCGCCAGCTGCTGGACCGTGAGCATGTGGATCTGATCGTGCTCGACCTCAACCTGCCCCGCGAGGATGGCCTGACCCTGTGCCGCGACCTGCGCGCGCGCTCGAACACGCCGGTGATCATGCTGACCGCGCGTGCCGAGCCGATCGATCGCGTGCTGGGCCTGGAAATGGGCGCGGACGACTACCTGGCCAAGCCGTTCGAACCGCGCGAGCTGCTGGCGCGCATCCGCAACGTACTGCGCCGGACCGAGGCGCTGCCGGCCAACCTGGAGCCGCTGGCGGTGCGCCGCGCGCGCTTCTCGCGCTGGGTGTTCGACCTGGAGCATCGCCACCTGGTGGACCCGGATGACCGCGTGGTGGTGTTGTCCGGTGCCGAATTCCGCCTGCTGCGGGTGTTCATCGCACACGCCAACAAGGTGCTGTCGCGCGAGCAGCTGGTCGCGCTCAGCAGTGGCCGCAACTACGAGGCGCAGGACCGTGCGATCGACCTGCAGGTAAGCCGCTTGCGCAACAAGCTCGGTGATGACGGCGGCCCGGATGGGCTGATCAAGACCGTGCGCAACGAAGGCTACGTGCTTGCCTCGGCCGTCAATCTGGAATAAGCCGCGATGAAGCGCCTGCGCCACTTCATGTCCTCGATGGTCGGGCGCTTGTTCGTGATCCTGCTGCTGGGCATGAGCGTGGCCGCGATCGGCGCGACCATGCTGGCCACCTCCAAGCGCCAGCAGGAATTCGAGCGGCAGAACCTGAACCGCATCGCCGATCGCCTGCAGGGCTACGTCAACCTGCTCGATGGCAACCCCGAACTGCGCGAGCGCCTGCTCGAGATTGGTGGGCCGAGCGTGCGTGCGCTGCAACCGGGTGCACGCCTGGGGCGGGCCGATACCGCGTTGATGGAGGTGCTGGATGACCGGCCGGGTCCGGTGTCGCGTGCACATGTGCACTTCGCCTCGTTCCGTTCCTGCATTCCCAAGCTGCAGGACCTGCTGCCGCCGCCGCCGCCCGGGCACCGCAGGCATCCGCGTGAGCGTGATCCGGCGTTCATCCCGCCCAAGTGCCGCGCGGTGGACGTGACCCTCAACGATGGCACGCTGCTGAAACTGGCGCTGGATTCGCCGGCCGTGGCGCACAACGGCATCCTCGCCGTCGACCCGTGGTTCCTGACCCTGCTGGTGCTGGCGATCGCCATATTGGCGTACATCGTCGCGCGCATGGCCAGCGCACCGCTGCAGGAGCTGGCTGCAGCGGCGGAAGATCTCGGCGATGACCTGCAGCGCGATCCGCTGCCGCTGCGCGGCCCGCGTGAAGTGCAGCGCGCTGCCGAGGCCTTCAATGCCATGCAGCACCGCCTGCAGCGGCACCTGGCCGAACGCACGCAGATGCTGGCGGCGATCACCCATGACCTGCAGACGCCTCTGACCCGGCTGCGCCTGCGCTTGGAGAACGTCAGTGACGAGACCCTGCGCGAACGCCTGATTGGTGACCTGGCGGCGATGCAGGCGCTGGTGCGCGAAGGCCTGGAGCTGGCCCGCAGCGCTGAGAGTGCCGAGCAGCGCGCCGCGCTGGACCTGGATTCGCTGCTGGAAAGCATCGTCGAAGACACGGCCGAGGGCGGTGGCGATGTGGTCTTCGAAGGCGGCAGCGGGGCGGTGCTGATGCTGCGTCCGCTGGCCATGCACCGCTTGTTCTCCAACCTGGTGGACAACGCGGTGATGTACGCCTACCGGGTGCGGGTACGGGTCGAGCGCAGTGGTGGCGCAATCACCGTGGTGGTGGCCGATGATGGCCCCGGCCTGGCCGAAGATCAGCTGGAGGCGGTATTCGACCCCTTCGTGCGGGTGGAGACCTCGCGTTCGCGCGAGACCGGCGGTGCCGGGCTGGGCCTGACCATCGCCCGCGCCCTGGCCGAAAAGGATGGTGCTCGCCTGTGGCTGCGCAACCGCGCCGAAGGTGGGCTGGAAGCGGTGGTGCAGTGGCCGGCCAGCGCGCAGGTGACGCCACCGGGGCGCGGCGGCTGAGTATCGCCGTCCCCGTGCGGTGACGCCGGGGGCGGGGTTTCGCCTATCATCTGCGTACTTCCCCAGTTCCTCTTCGATGAGCCAGCCCGTACCCGCCGGCATGCCGTTCCACGCTGCCCGGCCGTTCCCGCACGCTGCCAGGCCTGGCAGCCGCACCCGGCCACCGCCGCTGCGCTGATGGGCGGACAGGGGGACAACGGGCGCTGGGTGGAGCGCTGTGGCACGGGATTCGGTCGGGCGTTGCGGCAGGGCCTGCTGTGGCTGCTGCTGATGCTGTCCCTGCCGGCCGTGGCGCAGGAGGGCGCACCGCCGCTGCGCGACTACGCCATCGATGTATGGACCTCGCGCAACGGCCTGCCGCACAACTCGCTGCGCGACATCGCGCAGACCCCCGAAGGCCACCTGTGGTTTGCCACCTGGGAAGGCCTGGTGCGTTACAACGGCCTGGATTTCACCGTGTTCGACCGCAGTACCCGACCGGGACTGCGCGACAACGGCATCGGCGCGCTGCTGGTCGACCGCCAGGGCGGATTGTGGATCAGTGATTCACGCGGCAACGTCAGCCATCGCGGCAACGACGGCCAGTGGCGGGTCTGGGAGCATCAGGCCGGTACCCCGCAGGTGCTGATCCAGTCCATGCAGATGGACAGCCAGGGGCGGCTGTGGCTGCTGTACGAGGGCAAGGGCATCGGCTACCTGGTCGCGGACAAGGGCATCGTCTACCAGGCGCCGGCGGCTGACCTGCCGTTGGCGATGAGCTTCACCAAGCTGGTGGTCGATGCACAGGACCGGGTCTGGATCGGCACGCTCGACGGGCTGGTGCTGCGCGACAACGATGGCGTGCTCAAGCGTGCACCGGCGGCCTGGGGACTGGGCGCCGGCAGTGGCCTGTCATGGCCGTACCGGGCGCCGGATGGCGCGTTGTGGATCGTCGCCGGCGAGCGCCTGTACCGCGTGGAGGACGATCAACTGGTGCTGGTGCATCGCCTGCCGGGTCAGTTGCATCTGACCTCGATGCTGCAGGACCGCCATGGCGACCTGTGGCTGGGCACCGAGAACCAGGGGCTGCTGCGCATCTCCTCACATGGCCTGGAGCGGTTGCCGGCCGGCCTGAACCTGCCGGGCGGACGCGTGGTCAGCCTGCGCGAGGATGCCGAGGGCAGCATCTGGGTCGGTGCCAACGGCGGCTTGTACCGCTTGCGCGAAACGCTGTTCAGCAGCTACACCGAGCGCGATGGGCTCAGTGGCGACTACGTGCGCACTGTGTTCGAGGATCGCGACCGCCAGCTGTGGGTGGGCAGTGCCAGCGGCCTGGACCTGCAGGCGGCGGACGGTCGCTTCCGCGCGGTGCCGCTGCACAACCGCGGTGGCAAGGCACCGTCGGTATTGAGCCTGGCGCAGGGCCCGGACGGCGATCTGTGGGTCGGTACCTTCGGCGATGGCGTTTACCGGCTGGGCCGCGATGGTCGCCTGCGCCACACCTATGCAGCGGCCGACGGCATGCCTGGCGGCAACATCCGTGCGATCAGTGTCGACCCGCAGGGCGTGGTCTGGGCCGGCACGCAGAAGGGGGTGGTACGCATCGACGGCGACCGTGTGCAGGTATCGAGCGTGCCGGGCATGCCCAGCGGCCTGATCACCGCGCTCGAGCATGACCACCAGAGCAATCTGTGGATCGGCACCATCGAAGGCATCCGCGTGCTGCGCGGCAACCGCGTGCAGTCGATCGACCTGGCACCGTTGGGGGGAGGCCGCAGCGTGTTCGGTTTCCACCAGCTGGGCGATGCGATGTGGATCAGCAGCGACCGCGGCCTGTACCGCTGGCAGCACGGAACGCTGGCGCGGGTCGGGCTGGAGCAGGGCATGCCGGTGGACGCGGTGTTCCAGCTGGTGCCGGACCGCCTGGGCAACGTCTGGATCAGCAGCAACCGCGGCGTGCTGCGCACCGACATGGCCACGCTCAATGCGGTTGCCGACGGGCGCGCGCCGCGGGTGGTGGTGGAGCGCTACAACGAGATTGATGGCATGGCCAACGCGCAGGCCAACGGCAGCTCCAGCCCCTCGGCGATCCTGCGCCAGGACGGCACGTTCTGGGTGGTCACCGCTGGTGGCCTGAGTACGGTGGATCCGCAGCGCCTGCAGCGTTTCCGCGAACGCCCCTCGCCACCGGCAGCGATCGAAAGCGTGCAGGTGGATGGCGCGCCGGTGCACTGGGAAGGCCCCGAGCGAAATTACATCCCCGGTGGCCGCCGGCTGGCGGTGAGCTATGTCGGCCTGAGCTACCTGATGTCTGACCGGATCCGCTACCGCACCCGGCTGGACGGACTGGATGCCGGCTGGGTCGAGCGTGGCCCACAGCGCAGTGTCGAATTCGTTGGCCTGCCGCCGGGTGATTACACCCTGCACGTGGCGGCGGCGCATCCAGGCGGCAGCTGGGCGCAGCAGGAAGCGGTGTGGAGCTTCACCGTGGAGCCGTTCTGGTGGCAGCGACGCAGCGTGCAGGCGCTGGGAGGCCTGTTGCTGCTGGCCGCGCTGGTGGCGCTGTACCGGTTGCTGTTGCAGCAGCTGAAGGCCAGCAACCTGCGCCTGGCGCGGCGTGTGGACGAGGCCACTTTCGACCTGCAGGCCAAGACCGTGCACCTGCAGGCGCTGAACCAGGAAAAGACCGAGCTGGCCGAACGGTTGGCGCGGCAGGCCGAGGCCTTCGAGCGCCAGGCGCGCGAAGACGCACTGACCGGCCTGGCCAACCGCCGTGCCTTCGATGAAACCCTGGCGCGCGACTTTGCCCGTTCGCAGCGCAGTGGCCATCCGCTGTGCCTGGTGGTGCTCGACATCGACCACTTCAAGGACGTCAACGACCGCCACAGCCACAGCATCGGCGATGCGGTGCTGGTGCAGGTGGCAACGGTGATCGCCGCCGCCTGTCGTGACTCGGACCTGCCGGCGCGTACCGGCGGCGAAGAATTCGCGCTGCTGCTCAACGACACACGCCTGGAAGAAGCCGCGCAGCTGTGCGCACGCCTGCGCGGCCTGTTCCACGACCACCCGGATTGGGCCGGCGTGGACGGCCTGCGCGTGACCTTCAGCGCAGGCCTGGTGGAGCTGGATGCCGACGACCGTACCCCGGCGCTGCTGTACCAGCGTGCCGACCGTGCGCTCTACCGCGCCAAGAGCGACGGCCGCGATCGTACGAGTATTGGGTGATCGCATCCACGCATGGCGTGGATCTACGGGTGTTGCCGTACCAACCGGCGGTGCCGACCAACGGTCGGCACCCACCAGAGAAGTGACCCACTACAGAGGTGATCGGCAGCCCCAACGAGCGCAGCGACCCGCTGTTGCTCCTGCTTTTCTGATCTTTCCGTGGCGCCCAGCAACGTGTCCGTGGCCGGACGGGTGGGTTGCGCAGGGGCGTGAGCCGCATGGATGCGGCGACCGAGCTTACAGGGGTGAGGGCGCTTTGCTTGCGAAGCACTGCTTCGCGAGCGACCGAACGCACAGTCGCCAGCGGCTGGGCTGGGCCCCGGAGGGGGACTTGCAGCGTCCCCTGCGCAGTCCACCCGTCCGGCCCAACTGATGATTCGCTTCACGCCACGAGGGGCTCCGCCGTTGGCCGCTTCACCGCGGCCAGGCGTTGGCAATCGTGCAGAACAGCCGCGCGGTCTGCTCGGTGTCGTACACCGCGCTGTGCGCCTCGTTCGCATCCCAGCCCAACCCGGCGGCATTGGCCGCACGTGCCAGCACTGTCTGCCCGTAGGCGATACCGGCCAGGGTCACCGTATCGAACACGCTGAAGGGATGGAACGGATTGCGCTTGTGGCCGGTGCGCGCCACGGCGGCATTGACGAAGCCGAGGTCGAAATGCGCGTTGTGGCCGACCAGGATCGCGCGCTGGCAGCCGTACTTCTTCATCGCTGCCCGCACCGGGGTGAAGATGTGGTCCAGTGCCGCCTTCTCTTCCTTGGCCAGCCGGAACGGGTGGTCGAGGATGATGCCGGTCACTTCCAGTGATTTCGGGTCGATCTCCAGGCCCTCGGCCGGCACCACGTGGGCGCTGGCGGTCTGGCCGGGGTAGAGCAGGCCGTTCTCGTCCATCTCGATCGGCACCGCGGCGATTTCCAGCAGCGCGTTGCGCTGGCTGTCGAAGCCGCCGGTTTCCACGTCCACCACCACCGGCAGGAAGCCGCGGAAGCGTTGCGACATCGCGCGCTGCGCCTGGGGAACTGCGGAATCGGGAGCGGCGGCAGGTGCGGGGGTGGGGTCAGTCATGCGTGAATTCTAGCAGAGCGACCCTGAGCGCCCGGCCAGCCTTCGGAGCATGGGTGGAGCGTGTCGACCAAGGTCGACACCTACCGGGGCACCGCGCGCTCAGGATTCCGGTAGGTGCCAACCTTGGTTGGCACACGGTGCGCCGACCAGGGTTGGCGATTACCGGACTGCTGGCCGCGCAGGCGTGGCCGAGGGAGACCACCGCGCCAACCATGCATCCACGCTCAGCCTGCCGGCACCGGTGAAGATCAGCGGCAGCAGCATGGCCATGAACAGCACCGGCAGCTTGAAGTTGCCGAAGCCCTGGTCGCTGATCGCATAGCCCATGGCGAGGTCGGCCAGCGAGTTCCATTCCATTGGCCAGTGCACCGCATAGGTGGCCACCACGGTCAGTACCAGCAGGCTGGCGGCAGCAAATCGGGTACCGAACCCGAACAGCAGGCAGGCGGCGCCGATCAGCTCGAACCAGGTCGCAAGCTGCCAGTTCAGCGCGGCCGGCAGCTGGTCGAACGGGAACGGGAAAGCGTCCTGCAGGTCGGCGAACCAGTTCTGGCCGCGCAGTTTCTCGCGGCCGGATTCGAAGTATTCCCAGGCCAGCAGCAGGCGCAGGCCGAGCGGGGCCAACCAGGGGGCGAGACGGTCCAGCTGGCCACGCGTGGCGGCCAGGGTCGGAAGGTTCATCGGTGGTTCTCCGTGGGGGAAGGGGCGTCAGCCAGGGACTGTGAGCGGGCCGATCACGCCGGCCTGCAGGAACTGCTGCAGCAGCACGGCACCGGGCCCGGCCAGCGCCTCCTCAGCCAGGCCGTTCGCAGCGGCCAATTGCCGCAGATAGGCATGTCCATCGAGGCCGGGTTGTTCGCCGATGCTGGACAGCAGGTACACCGCCAACGGGCTGAGTGCGGCGAAGCGCACTTCGCCATCGGCCTCACGGCGCACCAGCAGGCCGGTCGGTTCGGCCGGCGGCTGCATTGGCGCATCCTCGGCACCGAGTCGATGCACCGGCCACTGGTACAGCAGCGGCCAGGCCAGTGGTGAGCGCTGCAGCGGTACCTGCAGCGGATCGATGTTGCCGGGTGCCGGCAGCGGCTCGGCCTGCAACTGGTACAGCGCGGTCTCCACCCACTCGTAATGAGCGAGTTCGGCCAGCGCCGGGTGCGGCAGCTGCAGCTGTGCCTGCAGCCATTGCACGAATTCGGCGGCCAGCTCGGTGAACAGCGGTGCCTGGCAGCGATGGGTCGCGAAGTACTGGCGGACCAGCGCGCTCCAGGCCGGTTCGCCGAGCAGGCGCACGCAGACCGGGAAGCCGTTGCTCAACAGGCCCAGCAGATTGTTGAACAGCAGCCGTTGGTACACCGCGACCCGGCGTGGCTCCAGCCCGACTGGCGGTGGCACACCCTGCGGATCGCGCAGGTGTGCGGTGAACGCATGCTGCTGTGCGCGCAGCCTGTCGGGAGCATCAGCCATGTGCGCTCCCGGCGTGCGTGGCCTGCAGGCGGCGGATGGTCTGCAGTTCGCCCTGCAGCTCGGCGTACGGGGGGAAGTTGAAATCGCGTTCGAGCAGGGTCGGACGCGCGCCGATGCGTGCATAGGTACGCGCCAGCAGTTCCCAGACCGGGTCGATCACAGCACTGCCATGGGTATCGATCTTCAGGTCCGGTGCCTCATCCAGGTGCCCGGCCACGTGCAGGCAGACGATGCGCTCTGCGGGCAGCCCGGCAATGAAGGTGTCGGCGTCGTAGCCATGGTTGCAGGCATTGACGTAGACGTTGTTGACGTCCAGCAGCAGGTCGCAGTCGGCCTCGGCGAGCACGGCATTGGTGAAGGCCAGTTCGTCCATCGCCGGTTCCGGTGCCAGGTAGTAGGAGACGTTCTCCACCGCGATGCGGCGGCCGAGAATGTCCTGCACGCGCGCGATGCGTGCCGCGGTATGGCGCACGGCTTCGTCGGTGAATGGAATCGGCAACAGGTCGTAGAGGTGGCCATCGTCGCTGCAGTAGCTCAGGTGTTCGCTGTACAGCGGCACGCGATGCGTGTCGAGGAAGTTCCCGACCTGCTCCAGCAGCTGCGTATCCAGGGGTGCACTGCCGCCCAGTGACAGCGACAGGCCATGGCAGCTCAGAGGATGGCGCTGTGCCAGTTCGGCCAATGCATCACCGGCTGGGCCGCCGACATGGATCCAGTTCTCTGGCGCGCATTCGAGGAAGTCGAAGTCACCGGCCGGCGCGTCGCGCAGATCCTGCAGCAGCGCCCGGCGCAGGCCCAACCCGGCGGCCGCCGCACGAAGCGGCGACCGCGGGTGGACGACGGCGGCGCGGACGTCAGTGCTTGGCACCGCACTTGCCTTCGCCGCACTTGCCTTCGGCCGACTTCTTGTCGCCGGTCTTGGCCTTGGCGCCTGCCGCAGCACCGGCGGCCTTGCCCTTGTCGGCGCCGCACTTGCCTTCAGCGCTCTTGCCGTCGGCACCACATTTGCCTTCGGCGTGCTTGGTCGCATCAGCGGCCATCTTGGTGTCCGCTGCCTTGGCATCGGTGGTGGCCTTGGCGGCCTGGCCAGCAACCAGATAGCCCTGGGCCAGGTCACTCATGCTCAGCGCCGAAGCGCTGGCGGTCATGCCCAGGCCAGCGGCCAGGGCGGTAGCAGTCAGCAGGGACAGGGTCTTGTTGGAACTGCTCATCGGTGGTGCTCCTGGGTGGTGTGGGCAGATGCCCGGGTAGCCGGCAGGGATGCCGGTGGAAGCGATGGTGCAGCGATCCTACTCAACGAATCCTCGCCAAGAACTCAAATTTTCGTGAGGTTTGTTACAGAAGGGGAGACCAGCGGCCTGGTAGGCCACGCCATGCGGGGATGAACTGCCGGAACGCCCAAAACAAAAAGGCCGCTGTCAGCAGGACAGCGGCCACCTTGGAGTCAACTCCGGTGTTGCGGTGCAGTATCAGATCTGGTCGGTGCTGGAGGTCTCGTCGCGCTTTTCACGCGGCGGCAGCGGCTGCTCGCCATGCACCAGGAACCACACGTTCTCGGCGATGTTGGTGGCATGGTCGCCCACGCGCTCCAGGTTCTTGGCCATGAACAACAGATGGGTGCACGGGGTGATGTTGCGCGGGTCTTCCATCATGTAGGTCAGCAGCTCGCGGAACAGCGCGGTGTACTGCGCGTCCAGGCGGGCGTCGTCCTCACGCAGGGCCAGCGCGGCATCGGCGTCGTTGTCGCGGTAGGCGGCGATGGCGCGACGGACCTGCTGCGCGGCCAGGCGGCCCAGAGCACGCAGGCCCTGGATCTGCGGCAGCGGCGGCACCTTGCCCAGCGCGATCGAGCGCTTGGCGACGTTGGCAGCGTAGTCGCCGATGCGCTCGATGTCGGCCGGAATGCGCAGGCCGGCGAGGATTTCGCGCAGGTCGCGCGCCATCGGCCCACGCAGCGCCAGGCGCATCACGTCATGGCTGATCTGCTGCTCCAGCGCATCGATCGCTTCGTCGTTGGCGATGATGCGATGGGCGGCGTTCTCGTCGCGCTTCTCGATCACGTCCATCGCCGCTTCGAGCTGGGCGACGGCCATCTCGCCCATGCGCACGATTTCGGCCACCAGGCGCTGCTGCTCTTCGTCGTAGCTCTTGACGATGTGGTCGTTGGGAAGATTCATGTTCATTCCACTCTGTAGAGTCGAGCCACGCTCGACTGACGTGATTTGTAGAGTCGAGCCATGCTCGACTGACATTGTCTGTCTGTCGACTGGCGTTTCAGCCGAAGCGACCGGTGATGTAATCCTCGGTCTGCCGCTGCGACGGCTGCGAGAAGATCACTTCGGTGCGGTCGTGCTCGATCAGGTCGCCCAGGTACATGAAGGCGGTGTAGTCGGACACGCGCGCGGCCTGCTGCATGTTGTGGGTGACGATCACGATGGTGTACTCGTGCTTGAGCTCTTCGACCAGCTGCTCGATGCGGCTGGTGGAGATCGGGTCCAGCGCCGAGGTCGGCTCGTCCAGCAGCAGCACCGACGGGCGCAGGGCCACCGCACGGGCGATGCACAGACGCTGCTGCTGGCCACCGGACAGGCCCAGTGCGCTCTGCCCCAGCTTGTCCTTCACTTCGTCCCACAGCGCGCCCTGGCGCAGCGCCTGCTCGACGCGGTCGGCCATGTCGGCCTTGCTCAGCTTCTCATGGTGGCGGATGCCGTAGGCCACGTTCTCGAAGATGGTCATCGGGAACGGCACCGGCTTCTGGAACACCATGCCGACCTTGCTGCGCAGGCGGTTCATCGGGTACTTCGGCGACAGGATGTTCTCGCCGTCCAGCAGCACCTCACCGCGTGCTTCCAGCTTCGGGTACAGCGCGTAGATGCGGTTGAAGATGCGCAGCAGGGTCGACTTGCCGCAACCGGAGGGACCGATCAGCGCGGTCACGCGCTTTTCCGGAATCTCCAGGTTGATGCCCTTCAGGGCATGGAACTTGTCGTAGTAGAAGTCCAGTCCACGCGCAGCCAGCTTCACCGGCGACGGCGTGTGCAGGCTCTCGTGCGAGGACGGCACGGCGATGCGCTGCATCGGCACGGCGTTGGAAAGGTCGTTCATGGCGTTATCCACGGAAAGGTCAGTCATGGGAGATACGGTTGCGCAGCAGGATGCCGCGGGCGGCAAGGCTGACCAGCAACACGAAGACAGTCAGCACCAGGGCACCGGCCCAGGCCAGCACCTGCCAGGATTCATACGGGCTGCCGGCGAACTGGTTCATCACCACCGGTACCGAGGCCATCGGCTGGAAGATGTTGTTGTTCCAGTACTGGTTGCCGAAGGCGGTGAACAGCAGCGGTGCGGTCTCGCCGGAGATGCGGGCCAGCGCCAGCAGGATGCCGGTGATGATGCCGGCCGAGGCACTGCGGTACAGCACCTGCACGATCACTTTCCACTGCGGGATACCCAGCGACAGCGCCGCCTCACGCATCTGCGAGGGCACCAGGCGGAGCATCTCGTCGGTGGTGCGCACCACCACCGGCAGCACGATGAAGGCCAGCGACAGTGCACCGGCGAACGCCGAGAAGTTGCCGCCGGTCTGCATCACGTACAGGGTGTAGACGAACAGACCAAGCACGATGGACGGCGCCGACAGCAGGATGTCGTTGACGAAGCGGACCACGGTGCCGGCCTTGCGGGCGTTGCCGTACTCGGCCAGCCAGGTGCCGGCCAGCACGCCGAGCGGGGTGCCGATGCCGATTGCCAGCGCACACATCACCGCACTGCCGAAGAAGGCATTGGCAAGGCCGCCTTCCTGCATCGGCGGCGGCGTCATCTTGGTGAACAGATCCAGGTTGATGCCGGCAAGGCCCTTGGAGGCCAGGGTGAACAGGATCCAGCCCAGGAAGAACAGGCCGAACAGGGCGGTGGCGCAGGACGCGGCAATGGCGATGACATTGCCGATGCGGCGGCGCAGATACAGCGAATCAGCGGTGCTGGACATCAGTTGCCCTCCTTGCGGGACAGGCGCATCAGCATCAGGCGGGCAATGGCCAGCACCACGAAGGTGACGATGAAGAGGACGAAGCCGAGCAGCAGCAGGGCCGAGCGGTAGGTTTCAGTGGCTTCGCCGAAATCGTTGGCGATCAGCGCGGCGATGGTGGTGCCCGGTTCCAGCAGCGACGGCGACAGGCGCACGCTGTTGCCGATCACGAAGGCCACCGCCATCGTCTCGCCCAAGGCGCGGCCGAGGCCGAGGAAGATGCCGCCGATCACCGCCGAGCGGGTGTAGGGCAGCACGATGTCCCAGCTCACTTCCCACTTGGTGGAACCCAGCGCATAGGCCGATTCCTTCAGGCGGGTCGGCACGGTCAGGAACACTTCGCGCATCACCGAGGAGATGAACGGAATGACCATGATGGCCAGCACGAAACCGGCAGTGAGCATCCCGATGCCCAGCGGCGGGCCCTGGAACATGGGACCGATGATCGGCCATTCGCCCAGGGTCTCGTTGAGGAACGGAGTGACGTACTCGGTCATCACCGGCACCAGCACGAACAGGCCCCACATGCCGTAGATGATCGAGGGAATGCCGGCCAGCAGTTCGATGGCGGTACCGACCGGGCCACGCAGCCAGCGCGGCGCGACTTCGGTGAGGAAGAAGGCGATGCCGAAACTGACCGGCACGGCGATGACCATCGCGATGGCGGCGGTGACCAGGGTGCCGTAGATCGGGGCGAGGGCACCGAACTTGTTTTCGACCGGATTCCAGTCGGCAGAGAAGAAGAAGCTCAGGCCCTGCATCTGCAGGGCATGGCGGCCGCCCCACAGCATCGACAGCGCGGCGCAGGCCAGGGCAATGAGGACGAAGATGACGGTGCCGACCAGCACCCATCGGAACAGTTTGTCGTTGCGGGCATCACGCGCATCACGCGTGGACGGGGCGGCTACAGGCTGGGCGATGGCATTCATGGGGACGGCGGGGCCAGGAAGGGGCGGGGCGGCACGGCGTGGCAGAGGCGGTGCCCGCGCGGGGCGGGCACCGTCATGTCCATCACTTCAGGTCAGTCGCCCAGTAGGCCTCGATCTGCTTGACCAGGTCGGCCGGCAGCGGCACGTAGTGCAGCTCGTTGGCCTGGGTCTGGCCGTTCTCGAAGGCCCACTTGAAGAAGGCCAGGGTGTCCTGGTTGCGCTTGGCGTCCTTCGGCTGCTTCTGCATCAGCATGAAGTTGGTGGCGGTGATCGGCCACGCCTGCTCGCCCGGGGCGTTGGTGATGACCAGGTTGAAGTCCTTGGCGCTGGCCCAGTCGGCGCTGGCGGCCGCAGCGGCGAAGGTTTCCGCGCTCGGCTCGACCCAGTTGCCGGCGGCGTTCTGCATGGCGGTGTACGGCATGCCGTTCTGCAGGGCATAGGCCAGTTCGACGTAGCCGATCGAGCCCTTGATCTGCTTCACGTACGAAGCGACGCCTTCATTGCCCTTGCCACCGACGCCGTCCGGCCACTGCACCGAGGTGCCTTCGCCGACCTTGGTCTTCCACTCCGGGCTGACCTTGGACAGGTAGTTGGAGAAGTTGAAGGTGGTGCCCGAACCGTCCGAACGGTGGACCAGGGTGATCTTGCCGTCCGGCAGCTTCACGCCCGGGTTGGCGGCGACGATGGCCGGGTCGTTCCAGGTCTTGACCTTGCCCAGGAAGATGTCGGCCAGCAGGGCGCCGCTGAGGCGCAGCTTGCCGCCTTCCAGGCCTTCGATGTTGACCACCGGCACCACGCCGCCGATGGCGGACGGGAACTGCGCCAGGCCGGCCTGGGCCAGCTCTTCGCTGCTCAGGGGCTTGTCGGAGGAACCGAAGTCGACGGTGCCGGCCTTGATCTGGGCGATGCCGCCACCGGAGCCGATCGACTGGTAGTTGATCTTGGCGCCGGTGCTGGCGTTGTAGTCAGCCGACCACTTGGACACCAGCGGGAAGATGAAGGAAGCGCCGGCGCCGGACACTTCGGCGGTCACCTTGGCACCGGCAGCGGCCGGGGCGGCGGCACCGTCGGCAGCCGGCTGCTGCGCGGCCTGCTTGTCGCCACCGCAGGCCGACAGGCCCAGGGCGATGGCCAGGGAAAGGGCGGCGAGGCCGGCCGAGTGCAGTTTCATGGTCACTCCATAGCGGGGTAGAGCCGACGGCGTCGGCGGATGCGGCTATGAAATGATGTTTTTGTTACAGCCGTATTACGACGATGACAGAGGTGTCCTGGATCACGTTCTGACAAGGGTTTCACGGGGTTGGCCCCGATTCCGCGGGCCCCCGGGGACCCCCGATCTGCGCACCGACCATGACGGTCGGTTGGCCCTTCTAGAGTCGAGCCAGGCTCGACTGCTCCTTGCCCTCGATAGGTGCGGACTCCTTGCCCTCGGTAGGTGCGGACCGTTGGTCCGCACGCTCCAGCACCCAGCCGAGCATGGGCTCGGCTCTACAAACGCCCTTGCCTTTGCTCCCGCTCTTGCCTTCCATGACCCCACCGCGCCCCCGATGAACTGTCGAGAGGCGGTGGGCCAGGACGTGCAGGACCGTCCACGGCATGGATGCCGTGGCCGAGCCCCCAAGGAAGGGTTTACGGCGTGTCCTGCACGCCCTGGCCCACCGACTCACCCACGGATCAGCGAAGGCGCAAACGCTCTTCACGACCGACCCCTAAAAACAAGAAGAGCGCGAGATCTCGAGGATCTCGCGCCCGGGTGGGATCGGCGGGGGAGAGAGGACCCGCCGATCCCGTTCCTGCGGGGGAACGCGCTTGCTTACTTCAGGTTCTGCGTCCAGTAGGTCTCGATCTGGCGCACCAGGCTGTCCGGCAGCGGCACGTAGTCCAGCTGGCGGGCCTGGGCGTCGCCGCTCTTGTAGACCCAGCGGAAGAACTCCTGGGTGGCCTTGCCGTTGGCAGGGTTCTTCGGCTTCTTGTGCACCAGGATGAAGTTGGTTGCGGTGATCGGCCAGGACTCGGCGCCCGGGGCGTTGGTCATCACCAGGTAGAAGTCCTTGGCGCTGGCCCAGTCGGCGCTGGCAGCAGCGGCGGCGAACGAGGCGTCGCTCGGCTGCACGAAGCGGCCGGCGGCATTCTTCATCGCGGTGTACGACAGCTTGTTCTGCAGCGCGTAGGACAGTTCGACGTAGCCGATGCCGCCCTTGATCTGCTTCACGTAAGCGGCAACGCCTTCGTTGCCCTTGCCGCCGATGCCGGCCGGCCACTGGACCGAGGTGCCTTCACCGACCGAGCTCTTCCACTCCGGGCTGACCTTGGACAGGTAGTTGACGAAGTTGAAGGTGGTGCCCGAACCATCCGAACGGTGCACGACGGTGATCTTGGCGCTCGGCAGGGTCACGCCCGGGTTCAGTGCGGCGATGGCCGGGTCGTTCCAGGTCTTGATCTTGCCCAGGAAGATGTTGGCCAGCACGGTGCCGTCCAGCTTCAGCGCGCCCGGGGCGATGCCGGCAACATTGACCACCGGCACCACGCCGCCGATCACCGACGGGAACTGGGCCAGGCCCGCAGCGGCCAGTTCTTCCGGCTTCAGCGGGGCGTCGGAGGAGCCGAAATCAACGGTCTTGGCCTTGATCTGGGCGATACCACCACCGGAACCGATCGACTGGTAGTTGACCTTGTTGCTGGTGGCGGCGTTGTAGTCGGCCGACCACTTCGACATCACCGGGTAGATGAACGAGGCGCCCGCGCCGGTGATTTCAGCGGCGTTGGCGGCGAACACGGACGACGCTGCGAAGACGGCAACGGCAACGCGCGACTTGAAGGCGTGGATCACGGGGTGGCTCCTGGGTTGATTGGGATGCGGGGTTACCCGCCCGGCGCACATTCCATAACGGTTCGATGACAGCGCAGGGACCGTTGTATGACGCAACCGTTACAGTGCTGCCCGGCGCCCGCACAGCAGGGGTGTGAAGGTTCTAAGTGCTGCGGGCAACGTGATGACCAATGCAACGGAGACGGACCTGGCCCGGTTGCGATCACGTTCTATATGTCGCTGATGGCCTGCCCGCTGTGGTCGTCAATGCCATCCCTGCCTGGCATTCCGCAGTGATGCCGCGTCATCCACGCGAAACCAGCGGTGCCGGTGAAGGTCCCGCAGCGACAGGTCCGCGCATGAACGCTGATACGTGACGCCATATGCGGCAAGGGATCGACAAGGATGTGGCGGCAAATGAGTCGTACGCATGACCGCACGAAGAAATCTGTGGTTGGTGCTCAGGTTGTCATTCGGCTGTCATGGTTTTAACGGAATGTTCGCAAAACGCTTGACCGGCCTGCCGGCGTGGCGTTCTGCCCAAGCCATTCCAACCCTCTGGAGAAATCCAAAATGCGTTCCCATTTGCTCGCCGCCGCGGTCGTTGCAAGCCTCGGTCTGGTTTCCGCCGACGCCTTCGCAGCTCCCGCCAGCACGGGCGTATCCCAGGCACAGCTGCAGCAGCTGCAGGCGCAGATCGCTGCCCTGCAGGCCCAGGTCCAGCAGTTGCAGAACGATTCGCAGGCGCTGCAGGCACAGTCTGACGCGCAGTCCGAAGTGAACATCACCCAGGCCCAGGCTCTGGAAGGTGCACAGAAGACCCAGACCAGCGTCGACAAGCTGGCCAAGCTGGTCAATGACAACAAGATCGGCGGTCGCATGTTCTTCGACCTGACCAACATCGACAAGACCAGCAACGGCAAGGACACCGCCGCCAGTGGCACCGGTCTGGACGTCAAGCGCTTCTACCTGACCGTCGACCACAAGTTCAACGACATCTGGTCGGCCAACCTGACCACCGACTTCCAGTACAGCTCGGCCATCGGCAACACCGAACTGTTCGTCAAGAAGGCCTACGTGCAGGGCAGCTTCGACCCGGCCTTCAACCTGCGCGTCGGTGCCGCCGACATGCCGTGGATTCCGTACGTCGAGAAGTTCTACGGCATGCGTTATGTCGAGAACACCCTGACCGATCGCCTGAAGTACGGCAACTCGTCCGACTGGGGCCTGCATGGCTTCGGCAACCTGGGCAACAACTTCAACTACGCGGTCTCGGTCGTGTCCGGCGCCGGTTACAAGAACCCGACCCGCAGCAAGGGCATGGACGTGGAAGGCCGCGCGGCCTATACCCCGAACGAGAACTTCGTGGTTGCCGTCGGTGGCTACAGCGGCAAGCTGGGCAAGGAAACGGACATCCAGAGCGCCGAGAACACCTACACCCGCGCCAACGCGATGGTCGCCTACGCCAGCAGCGACTTCCGCGTCGGTGGCGAGTACTTCCAGGCCAAGAACCTCAACAACGTGATGACCGTTGCTACCGACAAGACCAGCGGCTGGTCGGTGTGGGGCAGCGTGCGCGTCACCGACGGCGGCATCAACGTGTTCGGTCGTTACGATGACACTGACGTCAGCAAGACCCTGGACCCGACCCTGAGCGACAAGTACTGGAACGTCGGTGTCGAGTTCCCGGTCATGAAGAACCTCAAGCTGTCGACCGTGTACAAGTACACGCACCTGGCCAACGCCGGCGACAAGAAGAACGACAAGACCAAGGAATTCGGCGTCTGGGGCGACCTGTCGTTCTGATCACCTGAAGCACCTTGTCTGCAAACGAGGACGGCGGGCCCTGCGCCCGCCGTCTTCGTTTTGTCACACCACGAACGCGGTCACGCCTCGGCAGTGGTCTTTTCCTTGAACCGGCACAGGTCGGCGATCACGCAGCCCGGGCAATCCGGCTTGCGCGCCTTGCACACATAACGTCCGTGCAGGATCAGCCAGTGATGCGCGTCGAGCAGGAACTCGGCCGGAATCACCTTCACCAGTTTGTCTTCCACTTCGCGCACGTTCTTGCCTGGTGCCAGGCCGGTGCGGTTGGAGACGCGGAAGATATGCGTGTCCACCGCCATCACCGGTTCACCGAACGCGGTGTTGAGCACCACGTTGGCGGTCTTGCGGCCCACCCCCGGCAGCGCTTCCAGCGCGTCGCGATCACGTGGCACTTCACCGCCATGCTTTTCCAGCAGGATCGCACAGGTGGCGATCACGTTCTTCGCCTTGGCATTGAACAGGCCGATGGTGGCGATGTACTGCTTCAGCCCGTCTTCGCCGAGCGCGAGGATCTTCGCCGGCGTGTTGGCCACCGGGAACAGCCGGCGCGTGGCCTTGTTGACGCCGACGTCGGTGGCCTGCGCCGACAGCGCGACCGCCACCAGCAGTTCGAACGGCGAGCTGTATTCCAGCTCGGTCTTCGGGTGCGGGTTGAGTTCGCGCAGCCGGGTGAACATCTCCACCACGTCGGCGCGCGGCATCACGCTGCCACGGCGCGCCGGTACGCGCGCGGTCTTCTTCGCAGTGGCCATTACTGTTCCTTGCCGGTGGCGCGGGCCTTGGCCCGGGCGAGAATCGCGGCCGCCGCAGCGGGCAGCGCGGGCTTCACGTCCGGTGCTGCGGCGGGCGTGCGCCTTGCGTCGCGTTCGGCCTCACGTCGCGCCAGACGCACGGCACGGGTGCGGTAGCGTTCGCGTGCGGCCCAGGCATTCTGCAGCTGCTGCTGGGCCTGGCGCAGGCGCTGTGGAAGCTCCGGGTGGCCGGGCAGCAACTGCTCGTCGCCGGCGCGGGCCACATAGTCCATCAGGCCGGCCTGCAGGGCGCCATCGAGATCGTCTGCCTGGACCCGGGCGAACAGCTGCGCGGGGTTGGGTCGGGATGCCATGGCGTCAGCGGTTCTGGAAGGCCGGCGGACGGCGCTGCAGGAAGGCGCTGGTGCCTTCGCGCATGTCCTCGGTGGCAAACAGCAGACCGAACTGCGCGCTCTCGTACTCCAGCCCGGCATCCAGGCTGCATTCGCCGCCCACGTGCACTGCGTCGAGCAGGCCACGCAGGGCCAGCGGCGCCGAGCGTGCCAACTGGCGGGCGATGTCCTGCACGCGGTTGTCCAACGCGTCGGCGGGCACCACCTCGTTGACGATGCCCAGTTCCAGCGCGCGCGCCGCGTTGATCGGAGCACCCAGCAGGCAGAGCTCCAGGGTGGCGGCGCGGCCGCACAGGCGCAGCAGGCGCTGGCTGCCACCGAAGCCGGGAATCAGGCCGAGGTTGATTTCCGGTTGGCCGACTTTGGCGGTATCGGCGGCGATGCGCAGATGGCAGGCCATGGCCAGTTCCAGGCCGCCGCCCAGCGCAAAGCCGTTCACGCGGGCGATGACCGGCTTGGGCATGCGTTCGATCTGGCGCATCAGGGCCTGGCCCAGCAGCGAGAAATCACGTCCCTGAACCGCGCTGAGTGTGTTCATTTCGGCGATGTCGGCACCGGCCACGAAGGCCTTCGGGCCGGCACCGGTCAGCACCACCACGCGTACCTCCGGGGCGGCGGCGGCGGCGCTGAACGCCTCGGCCAGGGCCTGCAGGGTGGCGGCGTTCAGGGCGTTGAGCTTGTCCGGGCGCTGGACGGTCACGGTGCGGATGGCGCCGTCGTCGGCGACAGCGATCAGGGCATCTGCCACGGGGAAACTCCAGAAACGTTAAAAAATAGTGATATTGAACTCTGCAAACGCAGACGGGTCTTAGCCTGCATCGTGAGTAGCGGTTACACGTTGCGCCCGTTATCCTAACCCGTCGCCTCAGGGCGGCGCAGAACGTCCCTGAGTTACCACCCCTGGAGAACTGTTTGATGAAGTTGCGTTCTATCGCGGTCGCCGTCGCGGCCCTGGCCCTGACGGGCAATGCCTTCGCCCAGGACATCGCGTCCGAGAAGGGCAAGCTGAGTTATTACTTCGGTTACGACTACGGCAACAACCTGGCGGAGCTGACCGGTCGCGGTGAGCAGCTGGACATCAACTCGGTGGTGAAGGGCCTGCAGGACGCCTACGCCAAGAAGCAGCCGGCCATCACCGCCGAGCAGCTGAAGCCGGCCGTTGAAGCGTTCCAGAAGCGCGAGCAGGGCCGTGCCCAGGCTGCCAAGGCCGAGTACGAAAAGGCTGCTGCCGAAAACAAGACCAAGAGCGATCAGTTCATCGCGGCGAACAAGGCCAAGGCTGGCGTGCAGTCCCTGCCGAGCGGCGTCCAGTACCGCGTGGTCGAAGCCGGCAAGGGCGCCAAGCCGACCCAGGCCAGCACCGTGCAGCTGGAAGTGGCCGGTCCGTTCCCGTACGGCCAGCGCCCGACCGAAGCCCGCCCGGCCCAGCAGATTCCGTCGATCAAGGTCAGCGAAGTCGAAATGAAGGCCATGCGCGAGACCCTGCTGCAGATGCCGGCAGGCTCGAAGTGGGAAGTCACCCTGCCGCCGGACCAGGCCTACGGTGCCGACCCGCGCACCCCGTTCCCGCCGAACGTGGCTGTGCAGTTCGAGATCAAGCTGGTCAGCGTCAAGTAAGAAACAGCGTCAACATCAACGCGCCGGTGATCCCACCGGCGCGTTTTTGTTTGCGCGCGGTTGCAGAGTCGACTGTCAGTCGACTGCTACGGAAATGCCTCGGTAGAGTCGACTGTCAGTCGACTGCTCTGCGGCCAGCCTGGGGAAATGCCCGCGCTACGCGCGATAGTCGACTGACAGTCGACTCTACCGTTCACGGTCCGCCTCGCGGCCAGCATGCCGCGCGCCGCATCTTCAATCCGCGCAAATCCAGCGTAATCGCGCTACTGTTGCCGAGTGCAAACAATGGAAGAAACGGCGCGTGTTGTCGCAAGTCCCTGCATCGGCGTGTGCAAGCTGGATCCAGACCGGCAGTGCACCGGCTGCGGGCGGCATCTCGATGAGATCGCACGGTGGTCGTCGATGAGTGACGACGAACGCAGTCGCATCCTGCATCGCGTGCAGCCATTGCGCGAACAGCTCCAGCAATCCCTGCGCGGCTCACTGGCCGACCATCACCGCCTGATGCGCGCGCTGCATCCGCTGGCCGATCCCCCTGCGGGTGATGGCTGGAACCGCAGCGAACTGATCGACCTTTTGCCGCCGGGACCGCCGGTGGAAGCGGCAGTGCTGGCCGGTATCGTGCCGCGCGCCAACGGTGCACAGGTGATCCTCACCCGCCGCACCGAAACCCTGCGCACGCATGGTGGTCAGGTCGGATTCCCCGGTGGCCGTACCGAACCCGATGACCGTGACGCACTGGCCGCCGCACTGCGCGAGAGCCAGGAAGAGATCGCACTGGCCCCCGGCCAGGTGCAGGCATTGGGCTATCTCGATCCGTTCGTGACCATCACCGGCTACCGGGTCACCCCGGTGGTGGCGGTGGTCGATCCGGATTTCGTGCCGGTGCCGCAGCCCAGCGAAGTGGCCGAGGTATTCGAGGTGCCGCTGGACTACCTGATGGCCGCCGACAACCTGCGCCAGGTCGAAATCAATCATCGCGGCCGCGTCCGCCATGTCCTCGAGTACGGTTGGCCGGGCCAGCGTATCTGGGGGGCAACCGCGGCCATCCTGTACAACCTGCGTCGCCGCTTGGAGCAAGTGCAATGAAGCCGATCGATCCGCCGTGGACCACGCTTGTCGATGTCGCCACCCTGGCCGCAGTGTTGGGCGAAGGTGTGCGCGTGGTCGATGCACGTGCCACCGCCAGTACAGCCGTGCGCGTGGTCGATGCGCGTTCCTCGCTGGCCGATCCACAGGCCGGCAGCGGCCAGTACCTCGCGGGACATGTTCCGGGCGCGGTGTATGCCGACCTCAATCGGGACCTGTCGGATCTGACCCGCAGCGACCACGGCCGTCACCCGCTGCCGGACAGCGATGCCTTCGCCGCGAAGCTCGGCCAGTGGGGCATCGGTCCCGACACCCAGGTGGTGGTCTACGACGGCAGCGATGGCAGCATGGCCGCCTCGCGCCTGTGGTGGCTGCTGCGCCTGATCGGGCACAGCAAGGTGGCCGTGCTCGACGGTGGCATCGCCGCCTGGCAGGCCGCAGGTCACGCGTTGGCAACCGGCCAGGGCGAAGTAACGGCGCTGCCGGCTTACCCGGGCCGTTTCGACACCACCCAGATCGCCAATGCCGATGAAATCACCGCCCGGTTGAAGCATGCGCCGGGCTGGTTGGTCGACGCACGCGCAGGCGAGCGCTTCCGCGGCGAAGTGGAGCCGCTGGACCCGGTCGCCGGTCATGTGCCCGGTGCGGTCAACCGTCCGTTTGCGCTGAACGTAGTCGACGGCCACCTGCGCGATGCACAGGAACTGCGTGCCGAACTGCAGGGCGTGATCGGTAACCGCGATCCGCAGCAGGTGGTGCTGATGTGCGGCTCCGGCGTGACCGCCTGCCACCTGCTGCTGGCGATGGAAGCGGCCGGTCTGTCCGGCGCACGCATCTATGCCGATTCCTGGAGCGGCTGGGTCAGCGACAGCACCCGCCCGGTGGCCAGCGGCGCCTGAGCCGCGCGGGGTCGGATCCGTTTCCCAACGGGAAACGGCTCTGACCCCCTTGTGCCCGATCTGCACGCAAAGAGCAGTCGAGCGTGGCTCGACTCTACAAAGGCACCTTCCAATCGATTCGATCCCGTGCCGACCAACGGTCGGCACCCACCAACAGCAGCGGGAACCTGTCGAAGGCGGGGTGGGTCCGGTTGCGGGGGCGTGAGCCGCATGGGCCCGAGGCATGCCTCGGGCGGGTTGGGCAGGACGCCCAACCCCGGTCTTGCCGTGTGCGCAGGACAGCGCACACGAGCAAGCCGCGGCCAAGCCCCATGGACGTACTTGCGGCGTCCCTCGCAACCGGACCCACCGTGCCATCCCACGGAATGCAAGCTCTTGACGTTGACGTTGACGTTGCCTCTGCAGGTGCAGGGCGCAGCCCTGCTGCTTACTCCAACCCCTGCAGCGGCACCTTCGCCAGCACCCGCGCCCAGGGGAACAACGGTCCCGGGTCGCGTTTGCGCGCCACCATCAGCGCCGGGTCATCGCTGGCCGGCACCTGCTCCAGGTCCAGCTGGTCGTGCCCGGCAATCCGCCGCAGCGACGGGTAGCGCGCTACCAGCGCCAGCAACAGCTGCTCAAGCGCCTGAAGCTGCGCCTCGGTGTAGGGCTCGTCCATCGCCTGCTGGCGGCTGTCGAACCAATACGGGTAGCGGCCGGTATTGACCAGCTCAATGCCCAGCGTGTGTGCGTTCATGCCACGCACGTGGTGGGCCACGCGTTCCGGTGCCACGTACTGCAGCACGCTGCCATCGCGGTCGATGTAGAAGTGGCCGCTGTTGCCAGCGCCGCTGTCATACAGCACGCGCTCGCCGTACTCGCGGGCCATCGCCAGATCGGGCAGCTCGGTGCAGTGGATCACCACCATCTCCAGCGTGGCCGGGTCGCGCAGCGGCAGGCGGTCTTGGTAGGGCAGGGGCTGCAGCTGCAGGCCGGGCAGGAGCGGGTTGGGCATTCGGCGATGCTAGCATTGCGGCATGAACCTGCCTTCCCTTTCCTCGTCGGCCTGCTCCCATGGAGCGCGCGCATGAGCCGCGGCCACTGCATCCTGTCCCACGGTTTCGAGAGCGGCCCGGAGGCGACCAAGGTCACCGCGCTGGCCGACGTGGCGCAGCGCCTGGGCTGGACCCATGAGCGCCCGGACTACACCGACCTCGATGCGATGAGCGAGGTCAGCAGGGTGGGCGATGTGCCGACCCGCCTGCGCCGCCTGGTCGAACGCACCGCCATCGCTGCCCAGCAGGGCCCGGTGGTGCTGGCCGGCTCCAGCCTGGGTGCCTACATCTCTGCCATCGCCTCGCTGCAGGTGCCGGTGGCCGGCCTGTTCCTGATGGTGCCGCCGACCACCATGGGCCCGATGCCGGCGCTGGACGCCGCGCCGGTGCCGACCACGGTGGTGCAGGCCTGGCATGACGAGGTGGTGCCGGCCGCAGGCGTGATTGCCTGGGCCCAGGCGCGTTCGGCCCAGCTGCTGCTGGTCGACGACGGCCACCGCCTGGAACGCCATGTGGAGGCCTCTGCGCAGGCCTTCGAGCGCCTGCTGCACCAGCTGTGAAGCCCGGGCGCACGGCGCGCCCGCCCGCATTGACTACAATGGCAGCCCCGCCGCCCCCGGCGCGGGCCTGCCGGCCGTGTCCACGGCCCTCCTTCTTGAATGGCCCGGCTCCCTGCCGTGCCTGACCACCTGTGAACCGATCCCGTGAAATTTTTTGTCTCCTGCGCCAAGGGCCTGGAATACCTGCTTGCCGATGAGCTGTCGGCCCTGGGCCTGGAAAAGGCCACTGCCACCATTGCCGGCGTCAACGCCGAGGGCGAACTGGAGCAGGCGCTGCGGATCGTGATGTGGTCGCGCCTGGCCAGCCGCGTGCTGTGGCCCATCGACGCGTTCGAGTGCCCGGACGAGCAGGCCCTGTACGACGGCGTGCGCGCCCTGCCGTGGCACGAGCACATCAAGCCGGAAATGACCCTGGCGGTGGATGCGCACGTGTCCGGCGACAAGATCACCCATGCGCGCTTCGCCGCGCAGCGGATCAAGGACGCCATTGTCGACCGCATGCGTGACGAAGGCCTGGAACGCCCCTCGGTCAACACCGATCTGCCCGACGTGCGCGTGAACCTGTCACTGCGCAAGGGCCGTGCCTCGCTGTCGATCGACCTCGGCGGCGGCTCGCTGCACCGCCGTGGCTGGCGAGGCGCCGCCCACGAGGCGCCGCTGAAGGAAAACCTCGCCGCCGCCCTGCTGCTGCGCGCGCAGTGGCCGCGCCTGCACGCCGCCGGTGGTGGCCTGCTGGACCCGATGTGCGGCAGTGGCACGCTGCTGATCGAAGGTGCGCTGATGGCCGCCGACGTCGCCCCCGGCCTGATGCGCCACGGCAGCCTGCCGCCGAGCCGCTGGCTGGGTTTCGACAAGGCCGCCTGGAAGGCGATCCAGAGCGAGGCACGTGACCGCGAAGCTGCTGGCCTGGCTGCGCTGAAGCCGGTCATCCACGGCAGCGACATCGACCCGACCGCAATCCAGGCCGCGCGCGAAAATGCTGAAGTGGCCGGCGTCGCCCATGCGATCCGTTTCACCCGCGCCGATGTGGCCGACCTGGCTGCGCCGGAGCAGGAAATCGGTGCGGTGGTCTGCAATCCGCCGTACGACGAGCGCCTGGCCGCCGATCCGGCGCTGTACCGTGCGCTGGGCAACGCGCTGCAGAAGGCGGTGCCGCAGTGGCGTGCGAGCCTGCTGTGCGGCAACGACGAGCTGGCCTTTGCCACTGGCCTGCGTGCGGGTAAGAAGTACCAGATGTTCAACGGTGCGCTGGAATGCGCGCTGATCATCTGCGACCCGATCGCCGTGCCCGGACGCGACCCGGCTCAGCCGCGTGAGCTGAGCGAAGGCGCGCAGATGGTGGCCAACCGCCTGCGCAAGAACCTGAAGAAGTTCAAGAGCTGGCGCGCCCGAGAGGACATCACCTGCTTCCGCGCCTATGACGCCGACCTGCCGGAATACGCGGCGGCCATTGATGTCTACGAGGAAGACGGTGGCCAGCGCCGTACCTTCCTGCACGTGCAGGAATATGCCGCGCCGGCCGCGATTCCGGAAAACGACGTGCGTCGTCGCCGCAACGAACTGTTGGCCGCTGCACGGGAAGTGTTCGGCGTGCCGCCGGAGCAGGTGTCGATGAAGTCGCGTGAGCGCGGCAAGGGCGGCAGCAAGTACGGCCGTTTCGAACAGCGTGATGAATTCATCGTGGTGCGTGAGAACAATGCGCTGCTGCAGGTGAACCTGTTCGACTACCTTGACACCGGCTTGTTCCTCGACCACCGCCCGCTGCGCCGGATGATGGCCGAGCAGGCGCTTGGCAAGCGCTTCCTCAACCTGTTCTGCTACACCGGCGTGGCCAGCGTGCAGGCCGCCGTGGCCGGTGCGGCCAGCACCACCAGCGTCGACTTGTCGGCGACTTACCTGCAGTGGTGCTACGACAACCTGGCGCTGAACGGGCAGGGCGGCAACCAGCACCTGCTGGTGCAGGCCGATGCGATGGCCTGGCTGGAAGGCGACCGCGGCCAGTACGACGTGATCTTCTGCGATCCGCCGACGTTCTCCAACTCCGCGCGTGCCGACGACTTCGACGTGCAGCGCGAGCAGCTGAAACTGCTGCGTGCAGCGGTGGCGCGGCTGGCGCCAGGTGGCGTGCTGTACTTCTCCAACAACTTCCGCCGCTTCAAGCTGGAAGAGAACGCCATCGCCGAATTCGCCCAGTGCCGCGAGATCACCGCGCGCACCATCGGCCCGGATTTCGAGCGCAACGCGCGCATCCACCGTGCGTGGGAACTGAAGCGGTTGGGGTAAGCCGATGTTCGGGGTCGGATTCCCTGCGTGAAGCGCAGGGGCTCTGACCCCATCCGGATCTACGTACCCCGAGGTCAGAGCCCTTGCGCTGCGCGCTAGGGATCCGACCCCGGTGGCTCTGCTACAGCAACGCCACCAGCAGCCCGGCCACAGGCAGCGCGATCGCCAGTGGTGCGATCCACTTCGGCCGGTACGGGTACAACCCGAACGACAACACCACGCCGCCCACGGTCATCACGCCCAGCCACAGCACCGGGCCCATTGCCCAGCCGTGGTCGACCACGCACAGTGCAAACGCTACCGTCAGTAGCGCCCAACCCAGCACCCGCCACTGCGTGCGCCGTGCCGGCGCGGCCGCGGCCTTGCCATGCAGGTCATGCTGGTGTTTCTCCATCGCCAGCGACAACGCGGTGAACGCAGAGAACGACAGGGTCAACGCCAGCAACATCATGCGCTGGCCTCCGCTTCGGCGGTTTCCGCAGCGTCAACCGGGGTTTTGGGCGCCGCCGCGGCAGCCGCACGTTTCTTTTTCTCGGCCGCGCTCAACGGTGGCGTCCAGCGCTGCATGCGCCAACCGCACAATGCCAGCATCGCACCGAAGGCGATCATCGACAGGTCAAAGCCGGCCAGCACCCAGTCGCCGTTGCGCAGGGTGTTGCCCAGGTGCGCATGCGTGGTCAGTGCATTGACCACCGGCACCAGCGCGAACGCGGCTGCGCCCAGGTACAGCTGCCACGCCCACATCATCCGCTTCGGCCAGATGAAGGCGGCCAGCAGTGCCGCGCCCCAGGCGTAGAAGAACACGTTGGCCTCGGCGCTGGAGCGCTCGGCGATGTCCAGCGGCAGCAGGCGGTTGCCCCAGAAGTACGCTGCAAAGGCGATCGGCAGGCCGGCCACGGTGCCGATGTTCAACGCATCGACCAGGCGCAGGCCGAAGCCTATGCGGCCACTCTTGGCGTGCTTGGGCCGTTCCTTCACCGCCCACAGCACCACGCCGCTGGCCACCATCAGGCAGCCGACCAGGCCGGACAGGAAGAACAGTGCGCGCAGGCCCCAGTCGGCGAAGCGCGCCAGGTGCAGGCCGTATAGCACGCCGCGGGTGGCGGTGGCGCCACCGGAAGGCGGTGTTTCTTCCAGCAGCGTGCCGTTGACCATGTCGTAGCGCACGGCCGGGGTGTCGGTGGACAGGCGCTTGCCGTCACGCTGGCGGATGTCGATCACTGCATTGGCCGCGCCCGGGTTGGATACGGTGAAGCCGGCCACCTCCACGCCGTGCCAGTGCGCTCGCGCGCTGTCCAGCAGCTGCGCGATCGGCAGCGGCGTGGCGCGGCCTTCGGCCGGCGCGGTCACCTCCGGCATGCCGCCGAAGGCTTCGCTGAAGAACTTGTCCTCGTCCTGTGGGTAGGCGACTTTCACCCCCCACGGCAGGTACATGATCATCAGGGTGACGATGCCGGTGTAGGTGATCATCGCGTGGTAGGGCAGGGCCATCACCGCGCTGACGTTGTGGAAATCGAGCCAGGAACGCAGGCCCTTGTCCTTGCGGAAGGTGAAGAAGTCCTTGAAGATTTTCTTGTGGGTGATGACACCGGTGATGATCGCCACCAGCATGAACATCGCGCAGAAGCCGACCAGGTAGCGCGCCCACAGCACAGGAATGTAGTGCAGGTCAAAATGCAGGCGGTAGAAGAAATCACCGCCTCGGGTCTCGCGGGCCTTCAGTGCCTGGCCGGTGTTCGGGTCCAGTGTGGCATCGCCGAAGCCACCGCGACGGCCACGGCTGGGATCGGCCAGCTCCGGCGGCAGCCGCCAGAACATCTGCATGGCGGGATTGCGCGGCTGCGGCAACGTTACGAACCAGTTCTCGGCCTGCGCGGCATTGGCCTGCAGGTAATCCACGGCACGCTGCGCGGCGACGTCGATGCTGACGTTGCTGGAGGGCAGCTCAGGACGCATCCAGCGGCTGATTTCCTCGCGGTAGTAACTGGCCGTGCCGGCCATGAAGATCAGCAGCAGCAGCCAGCCGACCAGCAGGCCGGTCCAGGTGTGCAGCCAGGCCATCGACTGACGGAATCCGTTCTTCATGCCCAGGCCCCCAGCATGCGCGCGATGACTGCCATCAGCAGGGTGGGGGCGAGGATGCCGACCCACGCACGCAGCGCACTGCGCGTGGCGAACGCCCACAGCGCCGCGCAGGCGGCCACCAGAATGGCCAGCAGCATGCCGGTCAGCACGGTCTGGCCACGTGCGCCGGGCAGCGCCACCGCGCAGAACACGCTGGTCACAGAAGCCAGCGCGTAGCCGCCGAAGATCGCCGCCAGCGAGCGTGACAACACGCTCCAGCGCGGGTTGGAGAAGAAGGTGCGGGGGCTGGCGGTTGCGGGCGAGCGGTCCACGGCATTCCTGCAGGTTTCAGTGAAAAGGAACCGGCGCACCGCAGCGCGCCGGGGTTGGCCATCCGTGGCCGGGCACCGGTCGCAGAACCGGTGCCATCCATCGAGGGTCAGAGCTTCCAGCGCAGTGTCATCGTCACATTGCGCGGTTCGCCCCAGAACACGCCGTCATAGAAACCGACGCGGTTGTAATACTTCTTGTCCAGCAGGTTGTTCACGTTTACCTGCGCGGTGAAGTTCTCGTTGAAGCGATAGCCCGCCGACAGGTTGAGCAGGTAGATGTCGCCCTGTTCGATTGCCACGCGGTCGCGCTTGCCGCTGGTCAGGAAATCCGCACGCGGCTTGTTGCTCAGGCTCCAGATACCGCTCTGCCAGGTGGCGCCACCGCCCAGCCAGAAGCGGCCTTCAGCGCCGCCCGGTCGCCAGCTGGCGTTGAGGCGGAACAGATCGACCGGGACGACGGTGTTCTGGCGCACGCCCTGCGCATTGCGGCTGACGGTGTGGGTGAAGCCGGCCGCCAGGTTCCAGTTCTCACCAAGGCTGCCTTGTGCTTCGATCTCCCAGCCCTTGACCTTGTTGCCCTTGCCGGTGGATCGGTAGGCACTGACCCCACCCGGCAGCGAGTTTTCCGGCACCGAGTCATCGAGCTCGGCAACGTTGTCCTTCTGGCCCTTGAACACGGCCGCGGAAGCATTCAGCAGACCGTCGAAGAACTCGGCCTTGACGCCGGCCTCCCACATGTCACCGACCACCGGTTCGAGGTAGTTGTTGTCCCGGTCACGGTAGTTCTGCGGCTGGAAGATGTCGGTGTAGCTGACGTAGCCGCTGAAGTAACGGTTGAAGTCGTAGATGAAGCCGGCATACGGAGTGAGCGAGTCGTCCGGCTTGTAGCCGCTGCGACGCGTATCGGTCAGGCGACCGGCGGCGTCATGGGTGTAGTTCCAGGTGCGCGTTTCCCAGCTGCCGTAGCGCGCGCCGAGCACCGCGGTCAGCGGATCGGCCAGCTGCAGGCGCGTCGCCAGATAGGCCGCGCGCTGGCGCAGTTCGTCTTCAGAAGCCAGATAGCCCAGGCGGGTAACCTGCAGCGGCGCGACGTCGCCGTTCCAGCGGTGCCAATCCGGTACACGGGTGTAGCTGTCCGGGTAGGCAGCAGTGTCGGTGGCAGGTACTTCACCCTTGCGCACCGATTGGCCGAAACCGAGCACCAGCTCGTGTTCCCGGCCGAACAGCAGGAACGGACCGCCAACGTTGAAGTCGAACACCTGCATGTCGCCGTTCTCGCCGAAGCTGCCGACGAAGGCGCTGATGCCGCTGCCATCGGCATTCGGGTAGCCGGAGGCCCCGTACCACACTGCACCGTCGGTTTCGCGCTTGGAGCGGGTATAGGCGGCCTTGGCGGTCCAGCCGTTGCCCAACTGCTGCTCAAGGCGTGCGAATGCGCTCTTTTCGATGATCGGCCAACTGCTCCAGCGGGCGGACGGGTTGGTCGAGCGCGGCAGGTTGGCGGGCTGGCCATCGGACCCCCAGTACGGCACCACGCCCCAGGTCACGCCTGTGGTGCGCGGCGACTGGTATTCGTAGCCGGCCTCGAGCAGGGTCGTGTCGGTGATGTCGGCCTGGACGATGCCGTAGAACACGTCCTTGTCCAGTTTGTAGACATCGCGGAACGAGTCACTCTGTTGTTTGGCCGCCACCACGCGCGCGCGGATGCGGCCGTCGAGCGCAACCGGGCCACCGAGGTCGGCCTCCAGGCGCTGGTTGCCCCAACGCCCGAGGGTCAGGTTGGCGCTCATCTGGAAGCTGTCGGTAGGACGCTTGCGCACGAAGTTGATGGTGCCCGAGGGATCGCCGGCACCGGTGGTCAGGCCGGTTGCGCCGCGTACCACTTCGATGCGGTCATAGATCACGCTGTCGGTGTTGGTCTTGATGTACCCACCGAAGGTGTTGAGCATCCCATCGACCTGGAAATTGGTGATGTTGTAGCCGCGCGAGACGTAGTTGATGCGCTCGCTGTCGGTGACCGATACCGCCACGCCGGTGACCTGGCCCATCACATCGGACAGCGAGAACAGGCCCATGTCGTCCAGGCGCTGGCGGGTGACCACGGTCATCGACTGCGGTGTCTGGCGCAGCGACAGGCCGAGCTTGGTGGCCGTGCTGGCACGCTTGACCGTATAGCTGTCGACGATATCGCCGTCAGCGGTGACCTGGACCGTATCCAGCGTGCGCGCGGAAGGATCGGCAGTGCCGTCGGCGTGGGCCAGCGGGGCGATCATCAGTGCGGTCACGGCCAGGGCCAGCAGAGTGGGACGAGGGTGGTTCAGCGGCATTGCCATCAGTGCGATTCCATGCAGGACGAAACAAGCGATGGAATGCGCAGACGCAGCAGCCGTGCGCTTCGCGCACGTCGCCCAGCAAGTCCCATCGACGGTGCGCCACCCGTGTAATGCGGGCGACCCGGTAGTCGGGGGATGTACACGGGCGAAGGGGCGGGTGGGTGCGTGCTTCCGTGCCCCGCTTGGCTAAGCGTACAACCGATCGGCAAATGATAGGCATTCGCATTTCGTTAATCAAGCGTGACGAATTCCGTCTCCACGCAGGGCGTGGATCGACTACCGCATGGGCGCCTAGAACCTGAACACCACCGTCGCTGCATGCAGCAGCAGGCCGATCAGGCCGCCCACCAGGGTGCCGTTGAAGCGGATGAACTGCAGGTCGCGGCCCACGCTCAGTTCCAGCTGTTCGACCAGATGCCGCTCGTCCCAGCCCTTCACGGTCTGCGCGATATGCGTGGTCACGCCCTCGCGCAGGCGGCCGGTGAGGCGCTGGGCGCCCTCCAGAAGATGCTGGTTCAGCGCGTCGCGCAGGGCCGGGTCGGCCTGCAGGCTGCTGCCCAGTGACGCGAGGCTGCGCTGCAGGTGGCCGACCAGCGCCGAATCCTCACGCTGCAGGTCGGCACGCAGGCTGGCATGGATGCGCGCCCACAGCCCCTGCACGTACTCCTGCAGGGCAGGGTGGTCGATCATTTCCTGTTTGAGCTGTTCGATGCGCTCGGCCAGGACCGGGTCCTCGCGCAGGCGCTGCACGTAGTTCTGCAGCCAGCTCTCGTAGTCCTGGCGCAGCGGATGCTGCGGCTCGGCCAGCACCTGCTGCAGTTCTTCCAGCACCGCCCGCGCCAGTCGCTCGGCCAGGCTGTCGCCGATCTCATCGATCGGCTTGACCCAGTTCACCGTGCTCGACAGCGTCGGCCACTCGCGCTGGATGTAACGCACGATCAGCTGCGAGGCGCGCTCCTTCACTTCCGGCTGCTCCAGCCAGCGTCCCAAGCGCTGCAGGCCCTCGTCCAGCACGCGCTGGTGGCGTCCGTCGGCGGTCAGCAGGGCCAGCAGCTCACCGGCGGTGGCGGCGGCATTCCACTGCCGCAGCTGCTGCACCACGAAGGCGTGCAGCTGCCGACGCACCGCGGCTTCGTCGAAGAAGTCCAGCGCCTGCAAGGCCCAGCCGCGGGCCATGTCGGCCAGCATCCGCGAGCGCGCCGGATCGGCCAGCCAGCTGCCGAGGCGGCTGGCCGGATCGAATACCTGCAGCTTGGCCAGCAGCACCTGTGGCTCCAGAAACTGGTCGCGCACGAACAGGGCGAGGCTGTCGCCGATGCGTTCCTTGCTACGCGGGATGATTGCCGTATGCGGGATCGGCAGGCCCATCGGCCGCCGGAACAGCGCGACGACGGCGAACCAGTCGGCCAGTGCGCCCACGGCCGCTGCTTCGCAGAAGGCCGAGACCCAGGCCCAGATGCCGCGCTCGCCCTGCCAGTGGCTGACCGCGAAACCGGCCAGCATCAACAGCAGCAGGCCCAGCGCGAGGGCTTTCAGGCGCCGCAGCTGTGCGCGGCGCGGATCGTGGGCAGGCGTCATGGCGGAAGTCTAACCGGCACGGCATGAGCATCTGGTAGTGCCGGCCGCTGGCCGGCATCCGCAACGCGCCCGGAACGTTCATGGGGTTGCCGGCCAGCGGCCGGCACTACCCGTTGGTTCAGAGCGCTTCCAGCTGCTTGCGCAACGCGGCCAGCTGCGCGCGCAGGGTGTCGTTCTCGCGGGTCAGCGCGACCACGCGGCGGCGCAGCGCCGGGGCATCTTCGCCCAGCTGCTCCAGTGCCGACAGCACCTCGGCGTCGCGGCTGGCGATCTGCTCCTCGTCGGCTTCCTCGAAGTCCATCTCGGCCGCTTCGGGCTTCGCTGCGCGCGGCTTGCGCTTGGACTCGCGCACGCGCTTGGCGGCCTGCTTCAGCTCGTCCTTGCCACCGGCGGCGGCGGCACGCTGCTCGTCTTCCGGCAGGTCGGCCACGGCAGCGGCGGCGCTGATCGAGATCATGCCGGCTTTCACCGCTTCCACCACCTCGGCCGCGGCCTGGGCGTGGATGCGTTCGATCATGCCGACCTGGCTGGTGCTCAGCTTGGCCTCGCGGGCCAGTTCGGCACGGCTGACCTTCGGCGCCGGTTCCCACGGTGGGCTGTCCTCACCGGCCTCCTCGACCGTCTCGGCAGTGCCGTCGCTCTCGCGCTGCAGCTGCGCCTGCTCGACCTGCTTGCGGGCGGCCAGGATGTCGCGCTTGCGCAGCGCCAGCACGCCGCGCTGGAAATCGGACACGCTGCGGCGGCCCAGGTGCTGCTCGATCATCCACAGGTGCACGTCTTCCATGCTCTTGAAACGGGTGTTCTGCACGGTGTTGAAGGGCAGGCCATGCTTCTGGCAGATGCCGAAACGGTTGTGGCCATCAACCAGCACATCGCCCCACAGCACCAGCGCATCGCGGCAGCCTTCGGCCAGGATGCTGCGCTCCAGCGCGTCATGTTCGTCCGCGGTCAGCGGGTCGATGTAGGCCTTGAGTTCTTCTTTGACGACGATATCCATGGGCACGGCAACGAGCAGGAGCGGAACCGACCATTGTACCCGCTCGACGCCACCGGTCCGGACTCAGGCGGTGGCCCGGATCATCTCGCCCAGGATGCCGGTGATCTGGTCGATCTGCGCCTTGTCCACGATCAGCGGCGGCGACAGTGCGATGATGTCGCCGGTACAGCGCACCAGCAGCCGGCCGTCGTGGAAGCAGCGCCGGAACACCTCGTAGCCGCGGCTGCCCGGCGCATCCCGGCGCGGCGCCAGTTCGACCGCACCGACCAGCCCGAAGTTGCGGATATCGATCACGTTGGGCAGGCCCTGCAGGGCATGCAACCGCTCCTGCCAGTACTCGCCCAGCTCGATGGCACGCTCGAACAAGCGTTCTTCCGCGTAGACGTCCAGCGTGGCCAGCGCCGCCGCGCAGGCCAGTGGATGGCCGGAGTGGGTGTAGCCATGGAACAGCTCGATGGCCTGCGGCGGCGCCTGCATCAGGGCCGCATGCACGGCATCGCTGGCCAGCACGCCGCCCAGCGGCACCGCGCCATTGCTGACCGCCTTGGCGAAGGTCAGCAGGTCCGGGGTGACCCCGAAGCGCTGTGCGGCGAACGGCATGCCAACCCGGCCGAAACCGGTGATGACCTCGTCGAACACCAGCAGGATGCCGTGGTGGTCGCACAGCTCGCGCAGCCGCTGCAGGTAGCCCGGCGCGGGCAGGATCACCCCGGCGGAACCGGCAATGGGCTCGACGAATACGGCGGCGATTGTCGAGGCGTCATGCAGCGCGATCAGCCGTTCCAGGTCGTCGGCCAGCTCCGCGCCCTGACGTGGCAGGCCCTTGCTGAACGCATTGCGCGGCAGGTCCAGGGTGTGCCGCAGGTAATCCACTCCACCCAGCTGCAGGCTGAATGGCTTGCGGTTGTTGGGCAGCCCGCCCAGCGCCATGCCGCCGAAACCGACCCCGTGATAGGCCTTTTCGCGGCTGATGAAGCGGGTGCGCTGGCCCTCGCCGCGCTGGCGGTGGTAAGCCAGCACGATCTTCATCGCGGTATCCACTGCCTCGGAGCCGGAACTGGTGAAGAACACATGGTTGAGCGGAGGCGGCGCCAATGCCGCCAGCCGCTGTGCCAGCGCGAACGCCGGTGGCGACCCCATCTGGAACGCGGGCGAGTAATCCAGGGTACGCGCCTGCTCGACGATGGCGTTGACGATGTGCGGCCGCGCGTGGCCGGCATTGCAGCACCACAGGCCGGCGGTGCCATCGAGGATCTGGCGGCCGTCGACGTCCTCGTAGTGCATGCCTTCGGCCCGTACCAGCATGCGCGGTGCGGCCTTGTACTGGCGGTTGGCGGTGAACGGCATCCAATACGCGTCCAGTGACTCGGGGCGCTGGGTGGCCAGGTCGTGCAGGTCGCTTTCGGGACGCTTCATGCCAGCTCCATCGGGTCCGATGCGATGAATGTAGCGCAGCCGCGTCACGGCGAGGTCGCGGCGGCTGTCCGCCGGGCCATGCCCGGCGGGCACATTGGATCGCTGATCACGGTCGGGTCGCGACCACATCGGTATAACCAAGACTTGTTGACCGCTGGAGCTTCCCATGGCCGATTTCCCCGACCGCAGCCATTGGCAGACGCTGGCCCTCCAGCTGTCGATGCCGGGCCAGGCCTTCATCGACGGCCGCTATGTCGATGCCGCCAGCGGCGCCCGCTTCGACTGCATCAGCCCGATCGACGGTCGCGTGCTGGGCGCGGTTGCCGACTGCGACGCGCAGGATGTGGAGCGCGCGGTACTGGCCGCGCGGCGCAGCTTCGAGGCGGGCCACTGGTCGCAGGCGAGCCCGGCGCATCGCAAGCGCGTGCTGCTGGCGCTGGCGGCATTGGTGGAGGCGCACGCTGATGAACTGGCCCTGCTGGAAACCCTGGACATGGGCAAGCCGGTGCGTGACGCCCGCCGTATCGACCTGCCCGGCGTGGTGCGCTGCCTGACCTGGACCGCCGAAGCGGTGGACAAGCTGTATGGCGAGATCGCGCCGACTGGCCCGCACGAGCTGGGCCTGGTCACGCGCGAGGCTGCCGGCGTGGTGGCCGCCATCGTGCCGTGGAATTTCCCGTTGCTGATGGCCTGTTGGAAGATCGCGCCGGCGCTGGCGATGGGCAACTCGGTGGTGCTCAAGCCTTCGGAGCGGTCGCCGCTGAGTGCGCTGCGGCTGGCGGCGCTGGCCGCCGAGGCGGGCCTGCCGGAGGGCGTGCTGAACGTGCTGCCGGGCCATGGCGCGCGCGTCGGCGAACCGCTGGCCCTGCACATGGATGTGGATGTGTTGGCGTTCACCGGTTCCACTGCCACCGGCGCGAAGCTGCTGGAGTATTCCGGGCGATCCAATCTCAAGCGGGTCTGGCTGGAATGCGGCGGCAAGAGCCCGCACGTGGTGTTCGCCGACGCGCCCGATCTGGACGCGGCGGCCAAGGCCGTGGCGCAGGGCATCTTCTTCAACCAGGGCGAAGTCTGTACCGCCGGGTCGCGCTTGCTGGTGCAGCGCTCGATCCGTGAGGATTTCGTGCACCAGGTGGTTGCTTATGGCCAGCACATGCAGCCGCAGCATCCGCTGGACGCCGACGCGCCGATGGGCGCGCTGGTGGACGCCGCGCATCTGGACAAGGTGATGCGGGATATCGCACGCGCCGAAGCTGAAGGTGCCCGCCTGCTGTTGGGCGGGCATCGTGCCGAGGTGGAGGCGGGTGGCAGCTATGTGCAGCCCACGGTGTTCGACCAGGTGCGCCCGGAGCAGGCCTTGGCACGCGAGGAAGTGTTCGGGCCGGTGCTGGCGGTGCTCGGTTTCGACGACGAGGCCGAAGCCGTGCGCGTGGCCAACGACAGCCGCTACGGACTGGCCGCCGGTCTCTGGACACGCGATCTGGGCCGCGCGCATCGGGTTGCGCGCCAGCTGCGCGCCGGCAGCGTCTGGGTGAACGGCTGGGATGGCGGCGACATGACCGCACCGTTTGGTGGTTACAAGCAGTCCGGCAACGGCCGCGACAAATCGCTGCACGCCTTCGACAAGTACAGCGAGATCAAGGCCACCTGGATCCAGCTGTAACGACGCGGCTGCTTGACCGCTGTTCGCTCTTTGTAGAGTCGAGCCTTGCTCGACTACTTTTCGTTCTTCGGTAGAGCCGAGCCATGCTCGGCTGCTTCTCGCGAAGAGCAGTCGAGCCTTGCTCGACTCTACAGAAGGAAGACAGCTGTCGAGCTACCGGCAGCGGGCGCTCACCTGCAGCACTGCCGCACGCAGCATGTCGCGGTCGGCTTCTTCGACGGCATTCTGGAAGTAATCCATGTCCTGCCGGCCCAGCTCACACGGGTCGACGATGTATCCCGGTGGCCACAAACCCAGCAGTTGCGCTACGCCATGCACGATCTGCTCGGGGGTCATCTGCCGACGGATCCGGAAGTAGTTGCGGCGCGGCCCGAACGCCGGATGGACCTCGCGCCGACCGATCAGGCGCGGCGCCACGCCCGCTGCGCTGATGCCGTCGCCGCCATCGATGCTGCCCGCAGGCAGGTCCAGCATCAGTGGCGCCATTGCAGGCGATTCCTCGAACGCGGGGGTACTGGCATCCGTAGGTGCCGCCGGGGGCGGGCGTGGCGCTGTCGATGCGGCCGGGCGCGCTGCCTCTGCGGTGGGCTGCGCCGGGCGCGGTTGCGCCGGCACGGGCTGCTTCGGTGGCAGCCAGTACAACGTCATCCTGGCGCCTCCGTCGCTGCGCAGCGTCATCCTGCCGCTGCCCAGCAGCCACACTGCCATCAACCCATGCACCAGCAGCACCACCAGCCATGCCGCCATGCGCGGCAGCTTCGGCGAATCGGACCACGACAGCGCGACTGCAGTCATCGGCAAAGCATCCATGCAGGGACCGGTGGCGCAGCCTAGCGGGTGGCCCGAAAAATTCCGTTGGCATCGGTCTCGGCTGAAACCATCGCCCCGTGCTGCCACCGGCCCGTGGCAGAATCGGGCGATCCGCCGTTACCCGTGTTGCCGATGTCGACGATCACCGCTGCCGCACCGCCCGTGAATTCCCCCCGCCGTGTCCTGCTGGCCAGCCTGATCGGCACCACTATCGAGTTTTTCGATTTCTACATCTACGCCACCGCCGCGGTGCTGGTGTTCCCGCACCTGTTCTTCCCGGACAGCAGCGATCAGGCGGCGCTGTTGCAATCACTGGCCACCTTCGCGGTCGCGTTCATCGCCCGCCCGGTGGGCTCGGCGGTGTTCGGCCACTTCGGCGACCGCATCGGCCGCAAGGCCACGCTGGTGGCCGCGCTGCTGACCATGGGCGTGTCCACGGTGCTGATCGGCCTGCTGCCTACCCATGCGCAGATCGGGCTGTGGGCCCCCGCGTTGCTGGCGCTGTGCCGTTTCGGCCAGGGCCTGGGGCTGGGTGGCGAATGGGGTGGGGCGGTGCTGCTGGCCACCGAGAACGCGCCGCCGGGCAAGCGCGCCTGGTACGGCATGTTCCCGCAGCTGGGCGCACCGCTGGGCTTCCTGCTGTCGGCCGGCATCTTCCTGGTGCTCGGCCGTTGCCTGAGCCAGGACGACTTCCTGCAGTGGGGCTGGCGCATTCCGTTCGTGGCCAGCGCGTTGTTGGTCGGCCTCGGTCTCTGGGTGCGCCTGAACATCCACGAGACGCCCGATTTCAAGCAGGCGCTGGAACGCAAGGCGCCGGTGCGGCTGCCGATGTGGACGGTGCTGCGTGACCATCCGGTACCGATGCTGCTGGGCACCCTGGGCGCGTTCGCCACCTTCGTGCTGTTCTACCTGATGACGGTGTTCAGTCTCGGTCATGGCACCGCGGTGCTGGGCTACAGCCGCGAGCAGTTCCTGCTGATGCAGATGGCCGGCATGCTGTTCTTCGCGCTGGGTATCCCGCTGTCGGCGCGCTATGGCGACCGTTGGGGCACGCGGCGCACGATGATCGTCGCCAGCGTACTGATCGTCGGCTTCGGTGTGCTGTTCGCACCGCTGTTCCAGCCGCACAGCCCGTGGCTGGTCACCGGCTTCCTGTGCCTGGGCCTGTTCCTGATGGGCCTGACCTACGGCCCTTGTGGCACCTTCCTGGCCGAGATCTACCCGGTGGAAGTGCGCTATACCGGTGCCTCGTTGTCGTTCAACCTGGCCGGCATCCTGGGTGCGGCACCGGCGCCCTACCTGGCCACCTGGCTGGCTGAACGCTTCGGCCTGGTCGCGGTGGGCTACTACCTGTGCCTGACCGCGGTGGCGACCCTGTGCGCGCTGATCGCGCTGCATCGGCGCGCACTGCGGCTCAACCAAAGAAGCGCTTGAGCGTGCGCCCCAGCCAGCCGCCGCTCTGGTGTTCGCGGGCGAACTGGTTCAGGTGTGCCTTGACCTGATCGGCGTAGGCCTGGTCATCGCCGCGGATGTGGTTGAACAGCCAGCGCGAGAGCATGGTGCGCAGCTCGTCGCTGATGTCTTCGCCAGCCTGGAAGCGCAGCCGGTACTCGGCCACGCGCTTGATGAAGACCTCATGCACGCGCTTGTGCGCGGCACAAAACGGATAGCCCGCTTCCTCCATCAGCTCTTCCTCGAACGCGAAGTGCGACATGGTGTAGTCCACCACCTCGTCGATGACTTCACCCACTGCCGCACGCTGCATGCTGGTCTGTGCCACGTGCAGGTGGTTGAGCATCTCGATGATGCGGCGATGTTGCTGATCGATCACATCGATGCCGATGTTCAGATCGTCCTGCCAGACCAGTAGTGCCATCCCCGGCTCCCCTTCATGCGTATGTCGGGGCCGACTGTAGAGCCGCCGCGCGGGTGCGGCGTTGATCTGGATCAAAGCGGTCCGGTCAGGGCAGGGCCGGCTCGCGCGGGCGCAGCGGGCTGGCCACCGTGGTGCAGCTGACCCGGTTGCGGCCACCGGCCTTGGCCAGGTACAGCTGGCGATCGGCCTCGGAGATCAGCCGATGCAGTGCATCACGCTGCGGGCGCAGGCAGCACAGGCCGATGCTGACGGTCATGCGAAGCGTCGCGGTGCCGATGTCCACTTCCAGTGCGGCGATGCGCTGGCGCAGCTCCTCGAAGTACAGCAGTGCCTCGTCCTGTTCCATGTCCGGCACCAGCAGGCAGAACTCCTCGCCACCGAAGCGTGCGATCAGGTCCTGGCTGCGTGCGTGCGCGGCCACTGCACCGGCCACCGCGCGCAGCGCATCATCGCCGGCCTCGTGGCCGTGAGTGTCGTTGATGTGCTTGAAGTGATCGATGTCGATCATCGCCACTGCCACGCACTGGCCATGCAGCTGCAGCTGCGGCAACTGGCGCTGGCTCTGTTCCAGGAAGCAGCGGCGGTTCGGCAGGCCAGTGAGGAAGTCGCGGGTGGCCAGGTCCTGCAGGGTGCCGATCAGCTCCAGCTGGTCGACGTTCTGCGAGACACGGCAGAAGAACTCTTCGCGCGAGAATGGTTTGCGCAGGAAGTCATTGGCACCGTTCTTCAGGAAGCGCGGGATCAGGGAGGCGTCGGTATTGCCGGAGATGCCGATCACCGCCACCTTGTCGCGCGAGCGCAGGGTGCGCAGGCGGCGGGTGAATTCCACGCCCTGCATGCCGGGCATTTCCTGGTCGACCACCGCCAGGCGGATTGCCGGATGCGCCTCGATCGCGGCCAGGCCCTCGTTGCCATCGGCCGCTTCGTGCACCTCATGGCCATACATGCGCAGCAGGGCGGCGGCATAGCCGCGCGCGGACGGCGAATCGTCCACCACCAGCGCCGCGATGCGACGGTTGCGTTCCAGCCGCTGTACCAGCCACACCAGGTAGTCGATGCTGCCGGGGGTGTTCTTCAGTACGTAGTCGATGATCTGCTGCTGCAGCACGCGCTTGCGCAGGTCCTCGTCGTACACGCCGCTGACTACCACGGTCGGCAGGTCACGCTTGAGGAAGAACTCGACTACCGCATCGCGGTCGCCGTCGGCCAGCACCAACCCGGTCAGCACCAGGAACCAGCCGCCACCCTCGCTCAGCAGGCGATCGGCCTCGGCCAGGGTGGAGGCGATCACCACCGGCAGTTCCAGGCGCTGCTCGATGGCTTCGCGCAGCATGCCGGTGAACGCACGGGAATTTTCGACCAGCAGGATCCGCTGTGGCAACGGATCGGCCAGGTCGCCATCGACGGCGGCCTGCGGCAGGACGGGCATGATGCGGTGGCTCACGAAGGAGGGCTCGGCACGGATAGCGGCGGTTTCGGGCGTAACTTTAGCCGGGCAGGGGGCGCGGTTGGGCCGGCTGTGGGATCGGGGATTGAGGCGTCGTGGTCGGTTCGTGCAACACGAGACGCAGTCGGTTGCCACGACAATGCACCGCGCCGCCGTAGGCCAGTATCCTGCCGGCGAGACGTTCGAAGGCCTGGTGGGTTGTCTGCGGCGACAATGCACAGCCACGGTCAAGCAGGGCAATGACCGCTACGATGCCACGGCGGCTGCCAACACTGCCGCATCGCGCCCGCACGCAGACTTGCCCCGCTTCCAGTTCCAGCAGCAGCGAAACCGCTTCGATCAATGTGCGGTAGATCGCCAGTTGCAGATCCACATTCAGCGCGGAGGGATTGCCTGTCAGCCGGGGCTGCGTGACGCGGTGGGTGTTGCTCCATATTTCGTAAGCGCCGCCGCCCTGAAGGGCAACATAGAGCCCGACCTGCTCCAGTCCCGTAGGGTAGACCAGACTGGCCTGTTCACGAAACAGGCGCGAGTGCACGGAAGTGGCGTGTTGCAGGCTGTTGGCTACCGCATGGTGGCCCTGGGACCTCAGCCAGCTGATCATCTCGCCGAGCGAATTATCCATGCCTTCGCCCAGGTGCTTGAGGTGGGCAGCGCGCTCGCGAAGTTCACGTTCGCTGGTCTGGTGTGAACTGCGTGCCAGGCGCAGGGCGTTCCGCTCGGCCTGCCAACGGGCCTGCGCGCGTTGATGGTGGTAGCTGATGCTGGATCCCAGCGCGAGCAGTGCGATGCTCATGACTGCCATGTTCTGCTGGGTGGCGAACGTGCCGAGGTCGAAAGAAGACGGCAGGCCAGTGCTGGGCGTAGCGCCGTGAAGCGGGAGATTCAATAGCGGAATCGCGATGGCAGCGCCACGCCACCCATGCATGAAGGTCAGGGCGATGGCGGGCAGCGCCGCCAGCAGGACAAGGTGTGTGCGGGTGGTATGGGCACTGCCGGCTGTCAACTGCATGCCCAACCCCAGTATCAGCATCGCCAGAATCGCCACAGCCGTAGGCGCGACAAAGCGAGCGCTCCAACTGGGTTCTGCATGCCGCTGGCTCCATAGGAAGGCCAGCGGGACCAGTGTGATGATGGCGGCGAAGTGGCCAAAGATCGTCCGATCAACCGCGTCCAGCAGGTTGCTCGGCGGCGGATTCGACCAGAGAACGTATGAAATGCTCAGATTGAGAGCCGGGACGAACAGCGCCGTGCAGATCGACAACGAAAGCAGCCAGAGACCGGTGGCTGCTTCGGAGGGTGTTCTCATCCGATGCAGGTAGACCACCAGCATCGCCATCGGCATCAGCAGCGTCGAAGCCAGGATGACCCAGTCCAGGCCATAGGTGTCGATCATGGGGATGCGCAGCGTTGCGAAGTACGCATACTCGCCCAGCAGTAGATATGGCCACAGGCGGGTCGGGACAATCAGCAGCGCGGCAGCCCGGATACCCGCTGGCAGGAAAAACTGGTCCAGCGAGAACTGGCGCGAGGTGAGGCAACTCAAGGCATAGACGGCCGCGAGTGCGATGCCGGCTGGTCGGATCCGGAAGCTCAGTTCAATTGCGTTCTTGAATCGGTCCAAGCCTGGGCCTCCCTTGCTTCGGGGCATCACGCCAAGCTCCCGGTGTGGACACTATCTATAGACGAAGGGACGTGCAATCTCCAGGGCTGCATCGAGCGCCCGTAGAGGCGCCGGTAGACAATGCCTGATCGTCAGCGGCGGACGCAATTTTCCACATGGCGTCCGGATGCGTGCCGCTATGTATCAAGGAAGCCAGTAGACATATAGTGGTCCTTGCATGTCCGGGACAGGCAAGGGGCTGTGCGGCGGAGCATCGACTCCGGCGCTCGACTCAACCGGGTGGGTGTTTCACCGTGCTCATCATTTTCTTTACCAAGGAGGAAAAAAATGCGAATAGCTAATGCTGGAGCGGCATTGGGATTGGTCATCGCCGCTAGCCTGCCGGTGTCGGCTTGGGCGCAATCCGACGACCACGGAATCCGTATGAGCCAGCGGGGTCTGGGGGAGGCATTCCCTGCAACGGTCAATATGAGCCAGGATCCTGCTTGGCAGGTCTACGGTTTCCAGCGTGATGGCATTTCCTATTTCCAGGTAAATGACCTCGCTGGCCGCGTGCAGGTCATCATTGGCAGTGCTGGTGGTGTTTTCTGGGCGCTCCCGGCCGGCAAGGCGCAGATACCCGTATCGTTGCCGGGCCAGCCGTTGCCCATGCCAGACAATGCAATCCGCTCGCTGGTTTATCGGGGCAACGGTTTCGTGCTTGTGCGCTATAGCGCAGGTACGAGTGTGGTATGGGCCATCGAAACGCAGTAATCATTGGTCAGCAGGGGGCGCACGTCGCCTGCTGGTCGACTGTTTCCAGCCAGCTTTCCGTCAGCCATGTGCCCGTTCACCGGGCACGCCGGGGCGGCAGCGGTCACGCATTGGCCTGCTCTTGGTCCTAGGCGGAGGAGGCTACGCGGGAACCGAATGAATCTCTTTCGAGATGTTCGCGCCGTGTCGTGGTGCCTGACTCCACCAGCACCATGACAATGCGGCTCTGACGGCAATGAACGGAGCCACCAAACGCCAGCGCACGCCCGGCCAACCGCTCCCTGACCAGGCTGGAGGTTGTCGCAGACAACGCGCGATGCCGATCCAGCAGCGAGGCTGTCATCACAATTCCACGCTGTTGCCCCGCGTTGATGCAGCGCGCCCGCACGATGACCTGCCCAGATTCGCTCTTCAACAGCAGAGATACTGCGTCGATGAGAGTCCGGTATGCCGTCAACTGTAGGTCCAGGCTGAGCTGGCAAGGATCACCGGCCAGGCGCGGTTCGGCTACGCGGTGCGTATTCATCCAAGCCGAACGTACACCGCCGGCTTGCAGTGCGACATACAGCCCCAACTGCTCAAGCGCGGTGGGGTACACCAGACTGGCCTGTTCGCGGAACAGCCGGGAGTGCACATTGGCTGTGTGTGTCAGGCTGCTGGCGATCGCCGAATGACCGTGGCTGTTGAGCCAGTTGATGACTTCTGAAAGCGACAGATCGATGCCATCACCCAGCTTGCGCAGGTGAATCGCGCGTTCGCGAAGATCCGATTCGCTCGCCAAGTGAGAGCTGCGCGCGAGATTGATGGCGTTCTTTTCTCCCACCTCACGCAGCTGATAGCGCCGGTGATAGTGGCTGATACGCGAGCCAAGCAGCAGCAGTGCTACGCCCGTAATGGCCATGATTTGCTGCGTCGTGAAGGTTGAAGCGTCGAAAGCCGCTGCATAGGGCTTTGGCGTAGTCAGGCCGATGATCAGGTTCAACGCGGGCACCCCGATGGCCGCACCGCGCCAGCCATGCAGGCACGTCAGAGCGATCGCCGGAAGACCCATCAGCAACTGCAGGGACGTCCTGAGTGTACTGGCTTCGGTGGGAATCAACGATGCGGTAACGCCGAGCAATGTCATCAACAACAGGGCTACGGCGGTGGGACCTGTGAAAATGGTCTTCCAGTGTGGCTCGGTGTTCCTCATTGCCCAAAGCAATGCGAGGGGAGTCACCGTAAGGATGGCAATGAAATCACCGACACTGAAACGAACTGCGCGGGAAAGGAACGCAAGCGCCGAATCTGCGGGTGGCGTTGGCCAAAGCAGTTGGGAAAGGCTCACATTCAAAAGAGTGACCACGATGGAGGAGAGGAACGCGATGGCCAGCAAACGGGAGGTGACCGAGTTCGCCAAAAATCTGCGGGCCCAGTGGGTGATGAGCATTACTGCGGGCATCAGCAAGGCTGAAGCGAGGGCGGCCCAGGCTACGCCGTATTTCTCGATCATCGGCAATCGCATCTGCGCGAAGTAGGCATACTCGCCCAACAGCAGATAAGGCCAGAGTCGCGGTGGGCATAGCAGCACCGCAGCCACGCGAACGCCGGCGGGCAGATAGAACTGATCGAGCGAGAGCTGGCGTGTAGCCCAGCAGGCAATCGCATACAGCACAGCCAAGGCAAGTCCTGCCGGATGGATGCGCAACTTCAGCTGCAGGCCTTCATTCCACCAGTTCAATCGCACTACCCCTTCACAGTACGTTCCCTGTCAGCATCCATTCGCCGCGGGACCCGGTTCTTACCGACGGTATCGACACGCGTTCGATTATGCAATCGTTGCTGCGTTCTGCCGGGCAAGTGAGAAAATCATCACATGAATACCCGCGGCGATGAGTTTCACAGTTTTCGAGGGAGGTCAGATTCAGCTCGCTTCCCGATCAGCTCACCACAACGCATCCCGCAATTTGTACCAGGACATCGCCGCCACCAGCAGCGGCGTGCGCAGCAGCCGGCCACCGGGGAAGGGGGCATGCCGCAGGCGCTGGAACACGTCCAGACGCTCGCTCTGGCCGGCAATGGCGGCGGCGATCACCTCGCCGGCCAGCCCGGCGGCGGCCACCCCATGGCCGGAGAAGCCCTGTGCGAAGTACAGATTGCCGTCCAGCCGGCCCCAGTGCGGGGCGCGGTTGCGGGTGATGTCCACATAACCGCCCCAGACCTGGTCCAGGGCCACGTCGGCCAGCTGCGGGAACACCTGGTGCATGCGCCGCTGCATCACGCCGTGCAGGCCGGGTGGGGGCAGGGCCGAGTAGCTGGCGCGGCCGCCGAACAGCAGCCGGTGGTCGTGGCTGAGGCGGAAGTAGTCCAGAGCCCATGCGGTGTCGGCCACGGCCATGTTGTTGCCGATCAGGGCCCGGGCGCGTTCAGCACCCAGCGGCTGGCTGGCGCCGATATAGGTGCCCACCGGCATGATCCGCCGTTCCAGCTCGGGCAGCAGGCCCTGCAGCCAGGCGTTGCCGGCCACCACCAGATGCGCAGCGCGCACGCTGCCCTGAGCGGTATGCAGGGAAGGCTGTGGTCCCCGCTGCACGCGGGTCACCGCGGAGTTCTCGTGGATCACCACGCCGGCGGCGCGCGCCGCATCGGCCAACCCGCGTGCATACGCCAGCGGTTGCAGGTGCGCGCTGAGCGGGTCGAACATCGCGGCGCGGTAGCGTGGGCTGTCCAGCTGCGCGCGCAGGGCATCACGGTTCCACCATTGCATCGGGTAGTCGTAGTGGCGCTGCAGGTGCTCGCAGTTGGCCAGTAGTTCACGCTCATGCCGTTCGCGGATGGCGACGCTGGCATGGCCTTCCACCCAATGGCAGTCGATGCCGTGGCGATCGATGCGGGTGCGCATCGCCTGCACCGCGTCACGCGACCAGTCGAACAGGTGGCGCGCATCGTCGCGGCCGAGCTGGCGCTCCAGCTCGCCCACCTCGCAGCCATAGCCCACCAGCGCCTGGCCACCGTTGCGACCGGACGCGCCCCAACCGATCCGCTGCGCGTCCAGCACCACCACGCGCTGGCCACGCGTAGCCAGTTCCAGTGCTGCGGTCAGGCCGGTGTAGCCCGCGCCAAGCACTGCGACATCGGCCTGCACATTCCCCTGCAGCGAGGGAAGTGCGGGCGGCTCGGGCAAGCTGGCGGCGTACCAGCTGGGCGGGAAGGCGGCGCTCATCGCAGGCCTTGCGGGCGCAGTACGGACGGGCGGAGCGGGGGAGGGCGATCAGCGTTCACGCGCTTAGTTTCGCCGATGCGTGACGGCCATGGTGTGACGGCGACGACTTGCCGCGTTCGCCGGGCGACGGGTAACGTGTCGGCACGCCAAGGAGTTTTCCCATGCGCCGCCTGCCCTGGGTGGGCCTGCCCACCGACAGCACCGTGCTCGGCCATCACCGCTTTGCGGTGGCCGGCGAGAAGTACGTGCGCGCGCTGGCCGAGGCGGCCGAGGTGACCCCGGTTGTGTTGCCGAGCCTGCGGCCTCCTTTGCCGGCTGGCGAATGGCTGCAGGGGCTCGATGGCCTGCTGTTGACCGGCGCGGTCAGCAACATCGAACCGCAGCACTATGAGGGCGGCCGCAGCTGGCCAGGCAATCCGCACGACCCGGCGCGCGATGCCAATGCCTTTGCGTTGCTGCACGAGGCGCTGGCGCTGGATCTGCCAGTGCTGGCGATCTGCCGCGGCTTCCAGGAAGTGAATGTCGCGCTCGGTGGCAGCCTGCATCCGCAGGTGCATGCGGTGCCGGGCCTGGCCGACCACCGCGAAGACCCGCAGGCGCCGGTGGAGGTGCAGTACGGGCCGGCCCATGCAGTCACCCTGGCCGCCGATGGCTGGCTGGCCACGTGGCAGGGCAGCGATCGCGAGCAGGTCAATTCGGTGCACGGGCAGGGCATCGCCCGCCTCGCCGAAGGCCTGCAGGTCGAGGCCTGGGCCGACGATGGCCTGATCGAGGCCGCACGCAGTCCGCACCATCGTTTCGTGCTCGGCGTACAGTGGCACCCGGAGTGGCGTGTCATGCAGGCGCCGTTCTATCACGCTATTTTCCGTGCGTTCGGCCAAGCTTGCCGGCAGCACCAACAGAACCGACTGGATTCCCGATGAGTTCCCGAACGCGCCCGCGCAAGACGGCTACGCCCCCCGCACCGCAGGAAAGCAGTCTGCTGCGCTGGCTGAAGGAGCGGCGCATCACCGAGGTCGAATGCCTGGTGCCGGACATCACCGGCAACGCGCGCGGCAAGATCATTCCCGCCGACAAGTTCTCTCATGATTACGGCACGCGCTTGCCGGAAGGCATTTTCGCGACCACCGTAACCGGCGAGTTCCCGGACGATTACTACGACCTGACCTCGCCTTCGGATTCGGACATGATCCTGCGTCCGGACCCGGATACCGTGCGCATGGTGCCGTGGGCCACCGATCCGACCGCGCAGGTCATCCACGATTGCTACACCAAGACCGGCGAGCCGCACGAGCTGGCGCCGCGCAACGTGCTGCGACGCGTGTTGGACGCTTACACGGAGCTGGGCCTGCGCCCGGTGGTGGCGCCGGAGCTGGAGTTCTTCCTGGTGCAGAAGAACACCGATCCCGATTTCCCGCTGCTGCCGCCGGCCGGTCGCTCGGGGCGGCCGGAAACGGCTCGCCAGTCCTACTCGATCGATGCGGTCAACGAATTCGACCCCATCCTCGACCTGATGTACGACTACTGTGATGCGATGAAGCTGGACGTGGATACGCTCATCCACGAGTCCGGCGCGGCGCAGCTGGAAGTCAACTTCACCCATGCCAATGCGATGGACCTGGCCGACCAGGTGTTCCTGTTCAAGCGCACCATGCGCGAATCGGCGATGCGTCACGGGGTGTATGCCACCTTCCTGGCCAAGCCGATGGAGAACGAGCCGGGCAGCGCCATGCACATTCACCAGAGCCTGCTGCGGATAAGCGATGGCCAGAACGTTTTCACCGGCGAACATGGCGGGGAAGATTTCAGCCCGTTGTTCGCGCACTACCTGGCCGGCCTGCAGAAGTATGTGCCGATGGCCATGGCGTTCTTCGCGCCGAACGTGAATTCCTACCGCCGGCTGGTGTTTGGCGAGGTCTCGCCGAGCAACGTGCACTGGGGCTTCGACAACCGCACCTGCGGCCTGCGCGTGCCCTTGGATACGCCGGAGAACATGCGTGTGGAGAGCCGCTTCGCTGGCTCTGACGCCAACCCTTACCTGGCGATGGCTGCGACCCTGGCCTGTGGCCTTCTCGGTATCCACGAGCGGCTGGCACCGGATGCCCCTGTGACCGGCAGCGCCAAGGAGCTGGGCTACAACCTGCCGCGCTCACTGGGCGAAGCGCTGGACGGGCTGGAGCAGTGCAGCGAGCTGCAGGCCCTGCTGGGCGAGCGCTTCTGCCGTGCCTACATTTCGGTCAAGCGCAAGGAATACGAGACCTTTTTCCGTGTCATCAGTTCGTGGGAGCGCGAGTTCCTGCTGCTGAACGTCTGAGCATCTGGAATAGAAAAATCCGCCGCCGGGGGGTAGGCTGGCACCCGTCGCCGGCCCCGCCGGCCCCCCTTCCCGCATTCTGGAGCACCCGATGAAGCTGCGTATCCTCACGCTCGGCCTGGCCTCCGCCATGCTTGCCGCCTGCAGCGGTGGCAATGGTGGCGCGCAGGACAGCCAGGTCCTGAACGTCTACAACTACAGCGACTACATCGCCGAGGACACCATTCCGACCTTCGAGAAGGAGAGCGGGATCAAGGTGACCTACGATGTGTTCGACAGCGATGAGATGGTCGAGACCAAGCTGCTGGCCGGCAACAGCGGCTACGACGTGGTGGTGCCGACCCTGAACTTCTTCGGTCGCCAGATCCAGGCCGGCGTGTTCCTGCCGCTGGACAAGAGCAAGATCCCGAACCTGGCCAACCTCGATCCGGCGGTGATGAAGCGCATCGCCACCCAGGATCCGGGCAACCAGTACGGCGTGCCGTACATGATCGGTACCACCGGCATCGGCTACAACGTGGAGATGCTGAAGCAGCGCTTCGGCGGCAGCACCGACATCGCCAACAGCTGGGACCTGGTGTTCAAGCCGGAGAACATCAGCAAGATGAAGGACTGCGGCGTGACCATCCTGGACACGCCGGCGGACATGATCCCGATCGCGCTGCATTACCTGGGCCTGGACCCGCACAGCGGTGACCCGGCCGAGCTGCAGAAGGCGGCCGACCTGCTGAAGTCGATTCGCCCCTACGTGCAGAATTTCCACTCCTCGCAGTACGTGGGGTCGCTGGCCAATGGCGGCACCTGCCTGGTGGTCGGCTGGTCGGGTGACATCATCCAGGCCCGCGACCGCGCCGAGGAGGCCAGCAACGGCGTGCACGTGGCCTATTCGATCCCGAAGGAAGGCGCCCCGCAGTGGTTCGACATGCTGGCGATCCCGAAGGATGCCAAGCATCCGGAAGCCGCATACGCCTTCATCAACTACCTGCTGCAGCCGAAGGTTGCCGCGGCCAACACCAACTTCATCCACTACGCCAACCCGGTGCCGACCGCGACCCCGCTGGTGGATGAGGCGATCCGTACCGACCCGACCATCTACCCGCCGGCCGACGTGGCCGAGAAGATGTTCACCTATTCGATCAACACGCCGGAAACCGACAAGCTCTACACCCGGCTGTGGACCGAAGTGAAGACTGGCAGGTAAACGGTCCTGCCCGCTGGAAGACAGCGGTAGCGCCGGGCCATGCCCGGCGGATGGCCTCAGCCCTTCCCGGAGGCGGCACCGCCGCCCCGGCGAAGGTGCCGCAGGATCGCCGGCAACAGGTCACGTGCATCGCGACCGCCGTTGCACAGGAACGACGAACTCATCCGCTGCAGGTTGTGCATGCCGATGAAGAACAGCCCCGGATGCGGTGAAACGCCGAACTCGCCGAGCGGATAGCCATGTGCGTCCAGCACGCCCTGCACGTCGAGCCACGGCCATTCGGCGACGAAGCCGGTGGCCAGCACCACCGAACGGATGCCTTCCGTCCGCAGATCCAGTTCACGCGGGGCGGCGTCCGGCTCCCAATGCAGATAGACCTCGTCGGGAATGTAGCGGGCATCGTCGGTGCGCGGTTCGGGCCGCGTGGCGTAGTACGCGCTGGCCAGCGAATCGAGATAGGCATATTCGGTCCGTGTCGCCTCGATCGCGGTGCGCAGCTGCGGGCGCACATCGGCGAAGCGGGCGACGTTTCCATCGAAGCCCTGCAACCGACCCAGCAGCCTGATGCCTGCGCGGTGCATCGCCAGCAGGCTGATCGAGCTGCCCAGGCCGGCACGCCCCTTGCCGGAAATCAGCGGGAATTCGGCGGTACGGGCCTTGCGCAGCGCATCCGGTTCTCCGGCCAGGACGGCGGCCGCTTCACTCACATGCTGGTGGATACGCCCGGCCATGTCCCACCAGGTCATCGAGTCCTTGCCGCGCAGCCGGCGGGTATGCGAATGCCGCTGGGCCAGTGACCAGTGCACGCTGCGACCGCTGTCGCGCAGGTCCTGGGCGATCTGCGCGCCGGACTGGCCGCCACCGATGACCAGCACGCCGCCGTCGGGCAGCGGGCGGGGGCTGCGGTAGTCGCCGGAGTGCAGCACCGTCAGACCCCGCGCGGGCGCGAACGGGACCCGGGGCATCCGCGCGCGCCGGTACTCGCCGGTGGCGACCACAACCGCCCCAGCGCGGATCAATCCGTGGCTGGTTTCGATGGCATAGCCGCCCGATTCGGGCGTGACCCGCTGAACCGCACAACCTTCGCTGATCGGCAACGAACGTTCGTCGGCATAGTCGCGCAGCCGCCGGATCACCTCGGGGGCCCCCATGAAACCTTCCGGGTCGTCGCCCGCATAGGCATGGCCGTGCAGGGCCATCGTCGCGTTGGCGGTGTTGGTCTGGAATGAATCCCAGCGCCGCTGCCAGCTGGCGCCCACGGTTTCGGCCTCCAGCACACGATGCTCGACGCCCGCTTCCTGCAGGAGCGCGCTGAGGGACAGCCCGGCCTGGCCGGCGCCGATGATGACCAGCGGCAGCGTTGCAGGCAGGGAGCCCGGCAGGCGGGGCGGGAAAGGGGAGGGGCGGTCCGGGGAAATCACCAGGGTGGGTCCATGCAAGTGCTTGATCCGGGCCATTGCGCGGGGAATGCCCCGGGCCTTCAACAGATCCGGTTCTGAAAAACGTTGCAGATCGAGGCGTCGCCTGTGGTGTCTGGCCGTGACGACCGCAGGGTCGTCCAGGGGAGCCCGGGCCTTTGCGCGGGCAGGCCACCATGGCGGGGGAAAACCGACACTCCTAGGGCGCCCGGAGCCGGCCAGCGGCCGCTTCCGCCTGCCGCCGTCATATCCCCTGGGCCCCCCGGCCGTTAGAATGGCGGCCGCTGTCCACCGCCCGCTCCCGGAGCCCCCATGCCCGTTGAAGCCCAGCCGGTAGCCACCGTCGTCGACACGACCGGTGCGCCCGGCTATCTCTCCATTCGTGACCTGCGCAAGGAATTCGACGGTTTCGTCGCCGTTGACGACGTCAATCTGGACGTGCGCAAGGGCGAGATCTTTGCCCTGCTCGGTGGCTCCGGCAGTGGCAAATCGACCCTGCTGCGCTGCCTGGGTGGCTTCGAGACGCCCACCAAGGGCAGCATCACCCTCGACGGCCAGCGCCTGGACGCGCTGCCGCCGTATCAGCGGCCGGTCAACATGATGTTCCAGTCCTATGCCCTGTTCCCGCACATGACGGTCGAGCAGAACATTGCCTTCGGCCTGAAGCAGGATGGCCTGGGTAAGGACGCGATCAGCAAGCGCGTCGGCGAGATGCTGGACCTGGTGCAGATGGGCCACCTGGGCAAGCGCAAGCCGCACCAGCTGTCCGGCGGCCAGCAGCAGCGCGTGGCGCTGGCGCGGTCGCTGGCCAAGGGGCCGAAGCTGCTGCTGCTGGACGAGCCGATGGGCGCGCTGGACAAGAAGCTGCGCTCGCAGATGCAGCTGGAACTGGTCAGCATCATCGAATCGTCGGGCGTGACCTGTGTGATGGTCACCCACGACCAGGAAGAAGCGATGACCATGGCCACCCGCATCGCAGTGATGGATGCCGGCTGGATCCAGCAGGTCGGCAAGCCGGACGAGGTCTACGAGCAGCCGGCCAACCGCTTCGTCGCGGGCTTCATCGGTTCAGTCAATTCCTTCGACGGCGTGATCGACGAGGACCTGCCCGAGTACGTGACCGTGCGGACGCCGCTGTTCCCCGCGCCGATCTACATCGCCCATGGCATCACCTGCTATGAAGGGCAACCGGTCGCGTTCGCGCTGCGCCCCGAGAAGGTGATGATCGGCAAGGACGAGCCGGAAGGGCACACCAACAAGGCGCAGGGCGTGATCGAGGACATCGCCTACTTCGGCAGCCATTCGGTCTATCACGTGCGCCTGCCCAGTGGTGCCAAGGTGCTGGCCAACTTCGCCAACTCGCAGCGCTGGGCCAGTGACGGCCTGACCTGGGGCGACGAAGTGTGGGTGCATTGGCGCGACAACGACGGCGTGGTGCTGACCTCATGAGCGTCGCCGGCCTGAAGCGCTGGCTGCCGGGGCTGCGTGCCACGGTGATCGGCATTCCGTACCTGTGGCTGCTGCTGTTCTTCGCAGTGCCGTTCCTGATCGTGCTGATGATCAGCTTCTCGCACAGCCGGGTCGGCTCGCCGCCGTACACCTGGCTGCTGCAGTACGTGGACGGCGCGTTCTCGCTCAAGCTCAACCTCGAGAACTACCTGGCCCTGTTCCGCGACTCGATCTATGCGCAGGCCTTCCTGAGTTCGATCAAGATCGCGGCCATCTCCACTTTCCTGACCCTGCTGATCGGCTACCCGATGGCCTATGCCATCGCCCGCCTGTCGCCGGCCGCGCGCAACGTGGCAATGATGCTGGTGGTGCTGCCGTCGTGGACCTCGTTCCTGATCCGCGTGTATGCGTGGAAGGCGATCCTGGACCGCAACGGCCTGCTCGACCAGTTCCTGCAGTTCACTGGCCTGCAATCGCTGATGACCAGCATGGGCCTGCCCAAGCTGCAGCTGATCGACACCCCGACCGCCGCCTACATCGGCATCGTCTACTGCTACCTGCCGTTCATGGTGCTGCCGCTGTACGCCAACCTGGTCAAGCACGACCACCGCCTGCTGGAAGCGGCCTACGACCTCGGTGCCAAGCCGTGGCAGGCGTTCCTGCGCATCACCCTGCCGCTGTCCAAGGCCGGCATCATCGCCGGTTGCATGCTGGTGATGATCCCGGCGATCGGCGAATTCGTGATTCCGGAAATGCTGGGTGGCTCGGAAACGCTGATGGTCGGCCGCCAGCTGTGGAATGAATTCTTCAACAACCGCAACTGGCCGGGCGCCTCGGCGATGGCGGTGGCGATGATCCTGTTGCTGCTGGTGCCGATCCTGCTGTTCAACCGTTCCCAGCAGCGCCTGCTGGAAGGGAAGCAGGCATGAGCCCGCGTTCCGCCAAGGGCCTGGGGCTGGGCGTGCTGCTGCTCGGCTTCGCCTTCCTGTACCTGCCGATCCTGTTGTTGATGTTCTATTCATTCAACAGCTCGCGGCTGGCGATGGTCTGGGCCGGGTTCTCCACCCGCGCCTACAGCGACCTGTTCGCCGACCGCGCGCTGATGGACGCAATGTGGACCAGTCTGGTGGTGGCGTTCTGGACCGCCTGTACCGCCACCGTGCTGGGCACGCTGGCGGCGATGGTGATGACCCGCTTCAAGCGCTTCCGTGGCAAGCCGCTGTTCGGCGCGCTGGTGACCGCGCCGCTGGTGATGCCGGATGTGATCCTCGGCTTCTCGCTGATGGCGCTGCTGGCCTCGATGGGCGCGATTCCCGGCTTCCCGGCACGTGGCTTGACCACCATCTGGATCGCCCACGTCACCTTCACCCTGTGCTTCGTCACCGTGGTGGTGTCCTCGCGCCTGCAGGAAATGGACCTGTCGCTGGAAGAAGCCGCGATGGACCTGGGCGCGAGCCGGCTGACCGTGTTCGGGCGCATCACCCTGCCGATCATCGCACCGGCGCTGGTGGCCGGTTGGCTGCTGGCGTTCACCCTGTCGCTGGATGACGTGGTGGTGGCCAGCTTCGTCGCCACACCGGGCTCGACTACGCTGCCGATGAAGGTGTTCGCCTCGGTGCGCATGGGCATCAGCCCGAAGATCAACGCGTTGGCCACCCTGCTGGTGTCGGCGGTGTCGATCGCCGCGGTGATCGGCTGGTACATCAACGCGCGTGCCGAGAAACGGCGCCAGCGCGACCTGCAGCTGGCACGGCAGGACAACGGCTGAGCACACGGTTTGCCGACAACGTCGGCAACACCCGGCTCACGGACAGCGGCGCACAATGGGGATCTTCCAGATGGAGATCCCCCATGATCGTCGAGATTGTCGACCCGGCCACCGGCCAGGTGACCTACCGCCATGAACTGATGGGTGCTGCCGACGTCGAGCAGCGCCTGCAGGCCGCTGCCGATGCCTTCCCCGGCTGGGCCGAGCGCTCGCTGCAGGAGCGGGGGGCGATCCTCAAGCAGATCGCTGGCCAACTGCGTGCGCGCCGCGACGATCTGCAGCAGGCGATGACCCATGAGATGGGCAAGCTCAAGGCAGAGGCGTTGGCCGAGGTCGACAAGTGCGCGGCGGCCTGCGAGTACTACGCCGACCATGCTGCCGACTACCTCAAGCCGCAGCTGATCGACACCGAAGCCCAGCGCAGCTATGTGCGCTACGAGCCGATCGGCTGCGTGTTCGCGGTGATGCCGTGGAATTTCCCGATCTGGCAGGTGTTTCGTTTCCTCGCCCCGGCGTTCATGGCAGGCAACGTGGCCCTGCTCAAACACGCCAGCAACGTGCCGCAGTGCGCCGACCTGATCCTGGCGGTATGCCGTGACGGTGGCCTGCCTGACGGCGTGTTCGATGTACTGCACATCGACAACGACCAGGCGGCCGAGGTGCTGCGCGACGCACGGGTGAAGGCGGTGACACTGACCGGCAGCGAGCGGGCAGGGCGCTCGATCGCGTCCAACGCGGGCAGCCAGCTGAAGAAGTCGGTGATGGAGCTGGGTGGCAGCGATGCCTTCGTGGTGCTCGACGATGCCGACCTCGACAAGACCGTGGCGGCTGCGGTGAAGTCGCGCTTCGATAACAGCGGGCAGACCTGCATCGCGGCCAAGCGCTTCATCGTGGTCGAGGCGGTGGCCGATGAGTTCACCCGGCGCTTCGTGGAAGCCGCGGCCGAGCGCCAGTACGGTGATCCGGACGAGCGCGGTACCACGCTGGCGCCGATGGCCCGTGCCGATCTGCGTGACGAACTGCACAAGCAGGTGCAGGCCAGCGTGGCCAAGGGCGCGCGGGTACTGCTGGGTGGTGAGCCGATTGCGGGTACACATGCCGGCTATCCGGCCACCGTGCTCGATCAGGTCGGCCCGGGCATGCCGGCCTACGACGAGGAGCTGTTCGGGCCGGTGGCTGCGGTGATCCGTGTCAAGGATGAGGCCGAGGCACTGCGCGTGGCCAACGACACCCGCTTCGGCCTGGGCGGCAGCGTGTGGACGCGCGATCCGGTGCGCGGCGAACGTTTCGCGCAGCGCATGGAATGCGGTGCCGCGTTCGTCAACGCCATCGTCAAGAGCGACGCGCGGCTTCCGTTCGGCGGCAGCAAACAGTCCGGTTTCGGCCGGGAGCTGGCCGACCACGGCATCCATGAGTTCATGAACATCAAGACCGTCTACGTGGCTTGATGCCGAACGGTAGTGCCGGCCGCTGGCCGGCATTGCCTGGTTGCCGGCCAGCGGCCGGCACTACCAGAAGCGGGTCATGCGCCACGACCAACGGTCGTGGCCTACCGGTCCGGTGGGTATCGACCGTTGGTCGATACGCCCTACAACCACTTCGCGCGCTTGAACAACCGGTACAGCCCCACGCACACGCCACCCACGCCCACGATCATCAGCGGGTAGGACCACGGCTCGCTCAACTCCGGCATGTGGCTGAAGTTCATGCCGTACCAGCTGGTGATCAGCGTCGGCGCCGCCAGCAGCGCGGCCCATGCACCCAGCCGCTTGACCGTCTCGCCCTGCGCCAGCGTCACCAGCGACAGGTTCACGCTCAGCGCGGTGCCCAGCATCTCGCGCAGGGTGTCGATCACATCGCTGATGCGTACTGCGTGGTCGTGCACGTCGCGGATGTACAGCTTCACTTCGTCGGGGATCAGCTCGCCCTGGTAGCGGCGCAGCTGCGCCAGCACGTCCTGCAGCGGTGCCACCGCCATCCGCATCTTGTTCAGCTCGCGCTTGAGCTCGTACAGCCGCACCACCGTGCTGCGCTTGTAGGTGTCGGCGAAGATGTCCTTCTCCAGCAGCTCCAGGGTGTCGCGGAAGCGGTGCACGATGGGCAGGTAGTTGTCGACCACGAAGTCGGTCACCGCGTACAGGCAGTACGACGGGCCCATCTTCAGCAGCTGCGGCTCGCGTTCCACCCGCGCACGCACCGGGGCATAGGACAGCGAAGCGCCATGGCGTACCGTCACCAGGAAGCGCGGGCCGAGGAAGGCATGGGTTTCGCCGTACTGGATGCGCTCGTCGACCATCTGCGCGGTGGTCACCACCACGAACATGGAATTGCCGTAGGTCTCGACCTTGGGCCGCTGGTGCGCGTTGCGCGCATCCTCGATGGCCAGGTCGTGCAGGCAGAACTCTTCCTGCAGTTTCAACAGCACATCATCATTGGGGTCGTACAGGCCGACCCAGACGAAGCCGTTGCCACTGGCAATGACATCGCTGATGGCGTCCAGGGTGATGTCGTGGCGTTTGCCCTCGTCATCGTAGTGGACGCAGTTGATGACGCAGGCGGGGTTGGCCGAGGCGGGCGCGGCAGCAGAGGCGGGCAATGACATGCCCGCCATCGTGCGTCAGGGCTGTGTTTTGGACAAGTGAGGAGTACGCCCCAGCACCCATGCCAGCGCGACGTGGACGGGCAGCAGCAGCACGATCCACTGCACGTTGTACTGTGCCTGCAGGCTCAGCCAGTGCAGTACCAGCGCGGCCACCGCCTGTACCGCCAGCAGCCACAGCACGATCCTGAACATGCGGCCCGGCACGCGACGACGCAGCAGGGCGATTGCACCCGGCAACAGCAGCACCGCCAGCGGCGAGAGCAACAGCAGGTTGCGGTTGGCCCATGCGGCGTAGTGGATGCTGAAGCCCCACAGGAACACCAGCACGCCACCAAACAGGGCGCACAGCAGCCAGAACGGCAGGGCCAGCCCGGCCAGCAGGCGCGGGCGGTTGCGCAGCGCCAGCACGCCGCCGGCCACGATCAGCCCGAGCAGCAGCCACGGCCACCAGCGGCGCGCGAATTCCTTCGGCTCCGGATCGATACGGTGCGGCAGCAGTTCCTGCTCGGACTGCACCAGCGGACGGCCATCGCTGTTGCGTGCCTGGCGCAGCGCATCGGCCAGGCGCATCGGCACGAAGGCTTCCTGCCAGCGCGACAGCGGCTGGTCGGCGAACGGCCCGAGGCCGACATCGAAGCCCAGCCACATCCACGGTGCCGGCGACGCCAGGCGGACCGATTCACTGCGGTAGGTGTTGCCGCGCGAGCGCCCCGACAGCTGCGACTGCAGGCCGCCACCCAATGCCTTGTCCAGCGTGTCGCGCACCATCGTGGCGCAGTTGGCGGTGTAGTAATCGTAGTGGTAGCGCGCGTTTTCCGGCTTGGCCCGCTCGGCCAGGTCGGCGGCCAGCGAACGTGCCTGGTCCGGGCGCAGGTCCAGCCACTGCACGCTGGCACCGCGGCCGGTCTCGTCGTAGTACGACAGGTCCTGCTGCAACGGCAGCGCCACCAGGTAATACATCATGTCGCCGCGTGCGAAGCGGCTGATGAAATCGTCCTCGGACGGATCGAAGTAGCCGAAGTTGTACGAGGTTGCCTCACCGCTCACCGGATCGAGCACGACGATGGCATCGTGACCGAAGCGTTCGAAGAACACGGTGCCCGGCTGCATGGTCACCACGCCGATGCGCGGGGCAGGGGCTTCAGCGATGGTCGCGGGTACGGCAGGTGTGGCTGCCACCGGCTGCGCGAAGGCGGCCAGCGGCAGGGCCATGGCCAGCACGCACAGTACCAGCCACGCCATGAGGATCAGGCCACCGCGCTTCAAGCGTCGTCCTGCGCGTCCGGCGGCAGCACGGTCACGTGGAAGGCCTGCACCCGGCGCGCATCGGCGCGGGCCACGCGGAACATGAAACGGTCCAGCGCCAGCTCGTCACCGACTTCCGGCAGATGGCCCACGGCCTCGGTGACCAGGCCACCGATGGTGTCGTAGTCCTCGTCGGAGAAGGTGGCACCGAAGCGCTCGTTGAAGTCGCCGATCGGGGTCAGCGCGTCGACCACGTACTGGCCGTCGGACTGGATGGCGATCTGCGCCGAGGGATCTTCAGCCTCGTCATGCTCGTCGTCGATGTCGCCGACGATCTGTTCCAGCACGTCCTCGATGGTGACCAGCCCGGCGACACCGCCGTACTCGTCGACCACGATGGCCATGTGGTTGCGCGACAGGCGGAACTCCTTCAGCAGCACGTTGAGCTTCTTCGCTTCCGGGATCAGCACCGCCGGGCGCAGCAGCTCGCGCACGTTGGCCGGGCCGTTGTCGGCAACCACGCCGCGCAGCAGATCCTTGGCCAGCAGGATGCCAAGGATGTCGTCCTTGTTCTCGCCGTGCACCGGGAAGCGCGAATGGCCGGATTCGACCACCTGCTTCATCAGTTCCAGGAAGGGCGCTTCGACCGGCAGCGAGACCATCTGCGAACGCGAGATCATCACGTCGCCCACGGTCAGCTCGGCCACCGAAATGGCGCCTTCCATCATCTTCAGGGTATCGGCGGCGATCAGACCCTCTTCCTGCGCGGTGTGCAGGACAGCGACCAGCTCGTCGCGGGTATGGGGTTCGCCGGAGAAGGCGGAGGTCAGGCGTTCAAGCCAGCCGCGCTTCTTTTCACTGTGCTCCGCAGGGGAGCTACTACTGTCGTCTTCTGACATCTCTGGAAAAAAGGCACCCGGCAGGCCGGGCGTTGGCCCAAGTCTAGCAGGATGTGGCGGCCTGTCAGTGACTGCCGGTGGCCGGGGTTGGGGCGGCCGGGGCCGGCTCATCCTCGGGCAGGTCCAGGCTGTAGGTGCAGCCGGCCAAGGTCTTGCCGGGGTGGGAGGCCACGGTGGAGACGCTGAGGATGATCGACTCGATCTGGGCCTCGCCGGTCTTCGGGTCGGTCACGTCGCGGCTGACCAGTTCTCGGCCGGCCATGAACTTGCCGTCCTGATCGTAGCCGGTCTCCAATTCCAGCCGTTTGGCCAGCGGGCGTGGGTCGGCCTGGTCGAGCACCGCCATGATGCTGGCGCCGGCCACCGCCACCCGCTCGGTCTGTTGGCCGAAGACGGTGATCGGGCTGGCCAGCCGGAACTCGCTCATGAACTGGTTGCCCTGCGGCAGCGGCTGCAGGCCCTGGGCCACGGCCTTCAGCGGATCGGCCAGCAGCGGCGCCAGCGCGGCCTGCTCGGCCACGCCCTGGCGACATTCGATCAGGGCCGGCAGGTCCAGGCTGGAGGCGAAGGCCGACGGGACCGCAAGGACACACAGCAGGGGCAGGCAGCAGCGCAGTGACACGAGCGGTTTCCGCAGGCGGGGGCCGCCATCATAGCTCCGGCGAGCGCCTGAACGGCCAGGTGAGAAGGCGCAGGAAACCGATCATCGCCCGCCGTACGACCATCAGCGACAGGGTCAGCACGACCGCAAGCATGGCGATCTGCATCGATTGCCCTGCGATGCGTGCCACGGCCGGCCACAGGCCCTGGCTGGTCAGCCAGGGCATCAGTTCCGCTGCGGCTGTCCTGGCCACGTTCGTGTAGATCGCGGCCAGCACGAACAGCACCAGCAGCGAGGTGCGGCTGGCATGGAAGAACGGGAGCGCGTTCACGGAGCGGCCCAGGCGGCGGTGCAGGATCATCCGCCACAGGACCGGAAGGGTCAGTGCACCCACCAGCGTCAGCACCATCGACGTTTCAAGCAGACCGGGGAGATGGGCCGGTTCCAACCGTCCGCTGAGGTGCGGGCCGATCATGCCGATCGCCAGCCCGGCCAGCAGGCACACGGGCGAGAGCAGGGCCAGGCTGCGCGGCAGCCAGTGCCTGCCGGCGGGATCGCGGGTGCTGATGCAGCGCACGGCATACGCGCCCAGCACCAGCAGCATGGCGAACAAGCTGGCGCCGATCACAAACATCATTGAGCCGTTCCCCGAGGTCATCCTTGTTCCTCTCGTGATTCTTGGCGACGGGCGGCGGCCCGCTCAGCGCTCGCCGGCGTAGGGATCGGCGATGCCAAGCTCGGCCAGGATCTCGCGCTCCAGCTGCTCCATCGCCTCGGCTTCCTTGTCGTCTTCGTGGTCCCAGCCGAGCAGGTGCAGCACGCCGTGCACGGTCAGGTGCGCGTAGTGGGCGTTGAGCGCCTTACCCTGTTCGTCGGCTTCGCGCGCCACCACCGGTGCGCAGATCACCAGGTCTCCGAGCAGCGGGAACTTCACGCCCTTGGGCAGGCCTTCGGGCACGTCGGCCGGGAAGCTGAGCACGTTGGTCGCGTAGTCCTTGCCACGGTAATGGCGGTTCAGCGACTGCCCTTCCTTGGCATCGACCACGCGGATGGCCAGGTCGGCCTCGCGGATGCGGCCCTTCAGTGCAGCGGCCACCCACTTGCGGAAGCTGACGGCCGCCGGCAGGCCGGCACGCGGCAGGGCGTAACTGATGGCGACGTCCAGTCGCACGGGACCACGGGTCATGGAGTCGCTCCAGGTTGGATCTGATGCAGGTCGCGGCGGTCGTAGGCACTGACGATACGCGCCACCAGCGGATGACGGACCACGTCGCGGGATTCGAAGAAGGTGAAGCTCACGCCCTCGACCTCGCGCAGCACATCGATGGCATCGCGAAGGCCGGACTTCACATGCTTGGGCAGATCGGTCTGGGTCAGGTCACCGGTGACCACCGCGGTGGAGCCATAGCCCAGGCGGGTCAGGAACATCTTCATCTGCTCGATGGTGGTGTTCTGTGCTTCGTCCAGGATCACGAATGCATCGTTGAGCGTGCGGCCCCGCATATAGGCCAGCGGTGCGATCTCGATGACGTTGCGCTCGAGCAGCTTCACCACCTTTTCCACACCCATCATCTCGTACAGGGCGTCGTACAGCGGTCGCAGGTAGGGGTCGACCTTCTGGCTGAGGTCGCCGGGCAGGAAGCCCAGCTTCTCGCCGGCTTCCACCGCCGGGCGCACCAGGATCAGGCGCTGCACCCTCGATTCATTCAGAGCTTCGACCGCGCTGGCCACGGCCAGGAAGGTCTTGCCGGTGCCGGCCGGACCGATACCGAAGTTGATGTCGTGGCTGGCAATCTGGTGCAGGTAGCGGCTCTGGTTGGCACCGCGTCCGCGCACCGTGCCGCGCTTGACCTTGATCGCCACGTCCTGTGCTTCGTAGGAGCGCTCGGCGATCTGTTCGACATTGGCCTGCGCCAGGCGCAGATGGATGGCGTGGTTGTCGAAGGTGGTCTCACCGGCTTCGGCATACAACGCCTCGACCAGCTTCTGCGCCTCGGCGATGGCCTCGTTCGGCCCGCTGATGCGGAACACGAAGCCACGGTTGGCGATCTCCACGCCGAGCTTCAGCTCGATCTGGCGCAGGTGGCCATCGAAGGGGCCGCACAGGTTGGCCAATCGCTCGTTGTCTTCCGGCGACAGGGTGAAGTCTCGATGATCGATGCTTTTCATTGCCTTGGGTGGGGCGGAAGCCTTCCACCGCAGTGTATTCAGGGAGGACAAGGGTAGCGCGCGCACGGGGCGCACGGCCAGAAGGAGGGCGATACAGCGTTTTCCACACCCGGTGTGGACGGGAGCTGAGGAAACCTGTGGATAGACCTCTGCAGTGCTTGTGCCACAAGCCTCATGAGAAGCTGGTGAAAAAATCGTCACGGCCGTAAGGGCTCCCGCATCGACAGGACGGGCGCGTCGTGAGGAGGGCACATCGCAGCGTTCCGCCATGCACTCCGGGATTCATCGTGATGGCAGCGCAGGTTCCACTGCCAGGCGAGCAACGGGACCGTGCCGAGCCGGTTTTCCACACCCGCTGTGGAATGATGCTGAATCAACCTGTGGATAGGTGGTTCAGACCCTTGTCGCAAGGGCTTCGCCACGCCGTGGTGAAAAAACCGCCAGGGCTGATCGGGATCATTGTGGGTGCACGGGGCACATGGCACCGTAGCGCCGTCGCAGGAGGGGCTGGCACGGATATGGGCAATGGCATGCGTCGATTTGGGCTGGTAGGCATCGGTCTGCTGGCAGGGTGTGGGCAGGCACCGCCCACCGCACTGGGCACGCTGGAATGGGACCGGATCACGGTGCCGGCGCCGGCAGCCGAAGTAATCGCCACGGTAGACGTGCACGAAGGCCAGCAGGTCAAGGCCGGCGCGGTGCTGATGCAGCTCGACCCGGCCCGCGGCGACGCGCAGTTCGCTGCCGCTCAGGCCGACACGGCGCGAGCGCAGGCGCAACTGGAAGAACTGAAGATCGGGCCGCGCCAGGAGCAGATCGCGCAGGCACAGGCACAGCTGACCGCATTGCGCGCACAGGCGGCCGAGGCCAGTGCCTACTACCGCCGGGTGCAGCCATTGGCGCAGCAGCGCCTGATCGCCGCCGCCGAACTGGATCGCGCGCGCGCCGCCGCCGGCAATGCCGAGGCCAGCGTGCGTGCTGCCGAGCAGGCCTGGCTGGAGCTGGTGCACGGCAGCCGCGCGCAGGACATCGCCCAGGGCCAGGCCGCCGCCGAAGCCGCACAGGCACAACAGGTCGTGCAGGGGGTCAACCTGCAGAAACTGCAGCTGCGCGCGCCACGCGATGGCGTGGTCGATGCCTTGCCGTATCGGCAGGGTGACCAGGCCCCCATCGGCGCACCGCTGGCGGTGATGCTGGTCGGCGAGCGTCCCTATGCGCGTGTCTACCTGCCGCAGCCGCTGCGCCTGCAGGTCACCGTAGGGCAGGCTGCACAGGTGCAGTTGGAAGGGGGCGGCACCGTGCTGAAGGGGCGCGTACGTTCGATCCGCAGCGAGCCCTCGTTCACGCCGTACTACGCACTGACCGGCGACGACGTCGCGCGCTTGAGCTATCTGGCCGAGATCGAAGTGGACGAGGCTGCGGACATGCAGAAGCTCCCGGCCGGGTTGCCGGTGCAGGTGCGTTTCTGAACACCAGTGAGGACATCGCGGTCCGCGCACGGGGGCTGACGCGTCGCTTCGGCGAACTTCTGGCCGTGGACAACGTCGACCTGACCGTGCCGCGGGGCCAGGTCTACGGCTTCCTGGGCCCGAACGGGTCCGGCAAGTCGACCACCATCCGCATGCTGTGCGGCCTGCTGGAACCCAGCGCAGGGCAGATCGAGGTGCTGGGACTGGCGGTGCCCGAGCAGGCAGAGGCGCTGCGCCGGCGCATCGGCTACATGACCCAGCGCTTCTCGCTGTACGAAGACCTGTCGGTGCGCGAGAACCTGGAATTCCTCGCCGCCATCCAGGACCTGCCGCGTGCGCAGGCCCGGCAGCGGATCGAAGCGCTGCTGCAGCAGTACCGCCTGCAGGACCGGCAGCCGCAGTTGGCCGGCACCCTCAGCGGTGGGCAGAAGCAGCGCCTGGCGCTGGCCGGTGCGGTGATACATGGGCCGGAACTGCTGTTCCTGGACGAGCCGACCAGTGCGGTCGATCCGGAATCGCGCCGCGATTTCTGGGAGGCCCTGTTCGAGCTGGCCGACGCCGGTACCACCGTGCTGGTTTCAACCCATTACATGGACGAGGCCGAGCGCTGCCACCGGCTGGCGATTCTCGATCGTGGCGCACTGGTGGCCGACGGCACGCCGGACGAGCTGTGTGTGCAGCTGCAAGGCCGCACGTTGCAGGTCACGTCGGTACAACCGCGTCAGGCCAGCCGCGCGCTGGCCGCATTGCCTGGCGTGCTGAGCGTGGCGCAGATCGGCACTCAGCTGCGCGTACTGTGCAGCGAGGGGACGGCAGATGTCGCTGAGCTACGCCATGCATTGGCCGGTGCCGATCCGCAGGCCAGCATTGAGCCGGTGGCGCCGAACCTGGAAGACGTCTTCGTGGCCGCCACCCGCGGCCGCGGCCGGGAGCCGGCGGCATGAACCTGCGCCGGCTGTGGGCGATCATGCTCAAGGAACTGCGGCAGCTGCGCCGCGACCGCATCACGCTGGCGATGATCGTCGGCATTCCGGTAATGCAGCTGCTGCTGTTCGGCTACGCGATCAATCTCAACCTGCGCCATCTCGACGCCGGTGTCGCCGACCAGGCCAACAGTGCGGCGTCGCGTGCGCTGGTGCAGGACATGGTGGCCACTGGTGTGATCACGCCGCGCAGCGACACCTACACGCCTGATGAGCTGATGCAGGCGCTGCGCCGAGGCGAAATCAGTGTCGGCATCGTGGTGCCGGCCGACTTCGAGCGTCGTCGCTTCGATGGACGCGAGGCAGTGCAGGTACTGGTCGATGGCAGTGACACGGTGGTGCAGAGCGCGGCGATCCAGCTGGCGCAGGTGCCGCTGGAGGCACGACCGACCAGCAACACGCGTCCCCTGCGCGAAGGCAGCATCGCTGGTGGTCCGATCAGCGTGACCAGCTTCTACAACCCGCAGCGGCGTTCGGCAGTGAACATCGTGCCGGGCCTGATCGGGGTGATCCTGACCATGACCCTGGTGATGTTCACTGCCGTGGCGGTGGTGCGCGAACGCGAGCGCGGCAACATGGAACTGCTGATCGCCACGCCGGTGTCACGCAGCGAACTGATGGTCGGCAAGGTGCTGCCCTATGCGGCCATCGGCCTGCTGCAGACCACGCTGGTATTGGTGCTGGGCACCTGGCTGTTCCAGGTGCCGATCCGCGGCAGCCTGCTGGACATCTATCTGGCCGCGGTGCTGCTGGTGCTGGCCAACCTGGCGCTGGGCCTGTTGATTTCCACGCGCGCACGCTCGCAGTTCCAGGCCATGCAGATGACCCTGTTCCTGTTCCTGCCGTCGATCCTGCTGTCGGGCTTCATGTTCCCGTTCGCCGGCATGCCGCGGCCGGTGCAGTGGCTGGCCGAGGTGCTGCCGCTGACCCATTTCCTGCGCCTGGTGCGCGGCATCATGCTGCGCGGCGCCTCGCTGTGGGAGCTGTGGCACGACGCGCTGGCACTGCTGGCCTTCATCGTGGTGATGATGACGCTGGCGATCCTGCGCTTCCGCAAGCGCCTGGATTAGGGAATGCCGACCAACGGTCGGCATCCACAACTACCGCGGTGGGTGCCGACCGTTGGTCGGCAAACCTTATTCCGCCACCACGCGCGCGCGCAGCGAATTGGTCAACGCTTCGGTGATCACAACATCCACGAACTGGCCGATCAATCGTGCCGGCGCCGGGAAATTCACCGAACGCATGTTCTCGGTCTTGCCGGTCAGCTCGTTCGGGTTCTTCCGCGAAGGACCTTCCACCAGCACCGTCTGCACGGTACCGACCATCTTCTCGGAGATGCCGGCGGCGTGTGCATTGATGCGCTCCTGCAGGCGCGACAGGCGTGCGTGCTTCTCGGCGTCGCTGATCGTGTCCTCCAGATCCGCAGCCGGGGTGCCCGGGCGACGCGAATAGATGAAGGAGAAGCTGTGGTCGAAGCCGATGTCCTCGATCAGCTTCATGGTCTTCTCGAAGTCGGCATCGGTCTCGCCGGGGAAGCCGACGATGAAGTCCGAGCTGATCGAGATGTCCGGTCGCACCGCGCGCAGCTTGCGGATCTTCGACTTGAATTCCAGTGCGGTGTAGCCGCGCTTCATCGCCGACAGCACGCGGTCGCTGCCGGCCTGCACCGGCAGGTGCAGGAAATTGGCCAGCTGCGGGACGTCGCGGAACGCATCGATCAGCGAATCGCTGAACTCCAGCGGGTGCGAGGTGGTGAAGCGGATGCGGCCGACGCCATCGATCTCGGCGATGGTGCGGATCAGCAGGCCGAGGTCGGCGAATTCGCCGTCGCCATACGGGCCGCGGTAGGCGTTGACGTTCTGGCCGAGCAGGTTGATCTCGCGCACGCCCTGCGCGGCCAGCTGCGCCACTTCCACCACCACGTCCTCGAACGGGCGGCTGACCTCGGTGCCGCGGGTGTAAGGCACCACGCAGAACGAGCAGTACTTGGAACAGCCTTCCATGATCGAGACGAAGGCCGAGGCACCGTCGGCGCGCGGCTCGGGAAGGCGGTCGAACTTCTCGATCTCGGGGAAGCTGATGTCCACCTGCGGACGCTTCTGCTCGCGCCGTGCGCGGATCAGTTCCGGCAGGCGGTGCAGGGTCTGCGGGCCGAACACTAGGTCGACGAACGGCGCGCGCTTGATGATCGCTTCGCCTTCCTGCGAGGCGACGCAGCCGCCGACGCCGATGATGACTTCACGGCCCTTGTTCTTCAGGCTCTTCCACACGCCCAGCTGGCTGAACACCTTCTCCTGCGCCTTCTCGCGGATGGAGCAGGTATTGACCAGGATGACGTCGGCGTCGTCCGGGCTGTCGGTCAGTTCCAGGCCATCGCTGGCGGCAAGCACGTCGGCCATCTTGGCCGAGTCGTACTCGTTCATCTGGCAACCGTGGGTCTTGATGTACAGCTTGCCTTTCACCTGGTCGGGCTTGCGCGGACCGGCGGGCAGGGCAACGAGCGGGGTACCGCCCGGCGTGGCGGGCGGAAAGACGTCTGGCGTCCCGGTCATGGCGCTTAATCCATTCGGGTGGCGGGAAAGCGGGCAATTCTACCCGCATCCCGGAGCGTCCGCCCGGTGCAACGCCAACGGCACCGCGCTGCGCGCTCGCGGGGCATGGCCCCGCGCTACCTGCATCCCGCCCCGTTCGGTAGCGCCGGGCCGTGCCCGGCGGGTGCGCTTAAGCCGCTGCCAGCTCCGCATCAATCTGACGCGAACGGTCAAAGGCGGTCATCGCACTCATTCGCGCGATGTAGTCAGCCGTGGCCGGCGCCGGCTGCACCAGGCCGAAGGCGGTGGTCCAGGCCAGCGCATTGCCCCACAGCACGTCGGCGGCGCTCATCGTCTCGCCGAGCAGGTACGGCCCCTGTGCCAGCTGGGCTTCGATCACCTGCAGCACCGTCTCCGCGTCGTTGTAGGGCGACATCAGGCGCGGCGGCGGCTCGCGGTGCATTGCCTTGTCGATCATCGCCGGCTCGAAACAGGCGCCGTAGAAGGCCATCCAGCGCAGGTAGGGGCCGCGCAGGGCGTCGCCGATCGGCGGGGCCAGCCCGGCTTCCGGGTACAGGTCGGCCAGGTACAGGTAGATCGCCACCTGTTCGGTCACCAGTGCGCCGTTGTGGACGATGGCCGGCACCTTGCCCATCGGGTTGATGGCCAGGTAGGCCGGGGCCAGGTTGGCGCCGGCCTTCAGGTCCAGCACCTGCATGCGGTAGTCGGCACCCAGCGCTTCGAGCAGGGCCACGGCGCCGCTCGAGCGTGAACGGGCGGCGTGGTACAGGGTGATCTGGCGGGATGTCATGGCATTGCTCCTTGCGGTGGGTGGTGAACTGGAGCTCATCCTGGGGCACTATTGCGGACGACTTCTGTCCTCGATCCTTCATGCGCCATACCGCCCATCGACTGCTGCGCCTGATCGCCCTGCTGCAGGCCCGCCGCCAGTGGTCCGGGGCCGAACTGGCCGAGCGCATGGGTGTGGACCGGCGCAGCATCCGCCGTGACATCGAGCGCCTGCGCGAGCTGGGTTACCCGGTACAGGCCTCGGCCGGCGTTGGTGGCGGCTACCAGCTGGGGTCCGGCGCGCCGGTGTTGCCGATGCTGCTGGACGAGGAGGAGGCGACCACCCTGGCCATCGCGCTGCGTGCGGCCTCGGCCACCGTCGCCGGGATCGACGACACCGCGCGTGGGCTGCTGTCCAAGCTCGACCCGCTGGTGCCGGCCCGCCGTCGCCAGCAGGCGGGCGAGGTGCATGCAGCGACGGCTACCCTGTCCGATCTTCCGTCAACCGATGCACGCCTGCTGGGCCGGCTGGCCCTGCATTGCCGGCAGGCGGCGCGGCTGGCCTTCGAGTACCGCAGTGCGCAGGACGCGGTGACCCAGCGCGAGGTCGAGGCCCAGCATCTGGTCAATTACGGTCGGCGCTGGTACCTGCTGGCCTGGGATCTGGGGCGCCAGGACTGGCGCACCCTGCGCGTGGACCGGATGGGCGCGGTACGCGAATGCTCCGAGCCGGGCATGCACCGACGCACCCCGGCACCGCCGGATGTAATGGTGCGGCAGGCAGTCAGCCAGGCCCCGTTCGCGCTGCAGGCGATCCTGCGCCTGGCCGGCAGCCGCGCCGAGCTGGAAGGGCGCATTCCGCCGTGGTGCGGCGTGCTGGAGGCCGATGGCGCCGACCATTGCCTGCTGCGCATGGGCGCCGAGAGCCGCGGCATGATGCTGGCGCAGATCCTCAGCCTGGACCGCGTGCCGGTGGCGCTGTGGACCACGCCACCGGGTCTGCGCGACGAGCTGGCGCAGCGCCTGGCTGGGCTGGGGCAGGTGTTGGCTGTGGCGCCGGTCACAGCCTGAGCCGCATCGCTTGGCAAGCTCCGGCGAAGCTGGGACACTCGCCGCCATGAAGGGGATACTGGGGACAACGGCGATCATCATCGCTGCGCTGACCGCTGCGCCGGCCAGCGCCGGCAGCCTGTACAAGTGCCAGGGTGCCGACGGCGTCACCAGTTATGTCAGCAAGCGTGTAGCCGGGGCCCGCTGCAGCACCATCAGCTACAGCCGCGATACCCGCCCGGCACCGCGCCCGGTGGTTTCCGCGCCGAAACCGTCTCCGGCCACCGTGGCCAGCATCGAGCGCAATCCGGTCGCTGTGGCGGCCAGTGCGGCAGCACCGGCCGTGGCTGGGCCAGCACCTGCAGCTGCTCCCGCGCCCCAGGCCACCCCACGTGGCGGCCGCATGGTCAGCGGGCAGGTCTATTCCTTCATGAAGGATGGGGTGCGCCACTACACCAGCGCCCGGCCGACCCAGGTGGCCAATCTCGGCCCGGTGCGCACCATCCGCTACAGCTTCATGGAGCGCTGCTACGCCTGCGGGGTCAACCCGCGCGTGGACTTTGGCACGGTGCGCTTGAACACCACCGCGTTCCAGAGCGAGATCACCTCGGCCGCACGCGAGTTCGGCGTCGACGAGGCGGTGGTGCGCGCGATCATCCATGCCGAGTCGGCCTACAACCCGACCGCGCTCAGCCGCGCGGGTGCGCAGGGCCTGATGCAGCTGATGCCGCCCACCGCCGCCCGCTTCGGGGTCGGTGATTCCTACGATGCCGGGCAGAACATCCGCGGCGGCGTGCAGTATCTTGCGTGGCTGCTGAAACGCTTCAATGGCGACCTGACCCTGGCCGCCGCCGGCTACAACGCCGGCGAAGGTGCGGTCGACCGCCACGGTGGCGTGCCGCCTTACAGCGAAACCCAGTACTACGTGCGCCGGGTCGGCCAGCTGGCCGAGCGTTACCGCACCGCCCTGAGTCACCAGTAGGTGCCGTTAACGGGTGGGTGCCGACCGTTGGTCGGCACTCATTTGAAAGGTAGTGCCGGCCGCTGGCCGGCAACCCCGCAATCAATGTTGTTGCAATGCGTTGTGTGGCGCGCGACGGTTCCGCTACACTCGGCCATGATTCAATGCGGCTCTGGCCCCCACCGGAACCGTTGGCAGCCTTAAAGCTACCTAATCAATATCGGAGTGCCGGATGGCAAACGATGGGGTACACGATCCAGTCAACACCGGACGTCGGCGTTTTCTTTCTGCCACCACAGCCGTGGTGGGCGCCGTCGGCGTCGGATTCACCGCAGTCCCTTTCATCAAATCCTGGAATCCCAGTGCGCGGGCCAAGCTTGCCGGTGCACCTGTGGTGGCCGACATCAGCGCGCTGCAGGAAGGCCAACGCCTGATCGTGGAATGGCGTGGCCAGCCGATCTGGATCGTCAAGCGGTCCAAGGCCATCCTCGACGCGCTGCATGGGCTGGATGGCCGTCTCAAGGACCCCGAGTCCGGTGAGAAGGACCAGCAGCCGGACTACGTGCTGAAGCAGAACCCCGAGCTGCGTTCGATCAAGCCGGACATTTCCGTGCTGGTCGGCCTGTGCACGCACCTGGGCTGCTCACCGGAAATGGTCGCCGAGATCCGGCCTGAACCCTACGACCCGCAGTGGAAGGGCGGCTACTTCTGCCCCTGCCACAAGTCGCGCTTCGACATGTCCGGCCGTGTCTTCAAGGACGTGCCGGCGCCGATCAACCTGAAGGTGCCCGCGCACCACTACCAGGACGACAACACCATCATCATCGGTGTCGATCCGCAGGGGGCTGCCTGATGGCCAATATCCTCAGCCGTACCGCCAGCGGCGTGGCCGACTGGGTCAATGCCCGGGCACCGGGCCTGATGCCGGTGTACCGCAAGCACGTCAGCGAGTACTACGCGCCGAAGAACTTCAACATCTGGTACTACTTCGGTTCGCTGGCGCTGCTGGTGCTGGTCAACCAGATCGTCACCGGCATCTTCCTGACGATGCACTACAAGACCAACGCCGCCGAGGCGTTCGGTTCCATCGAATACATCATGCGGGACGTGGAGTGGGGCTGGCTGATCCGCTACATGCACTCCACCGGGGCCTCGCTGTTCTTCATCGTGGTCTACCTGCACATGTTCCGCGGCCTGCTGTACGGCAGTTACCAGAAGCCGCGCGAGCTGGTGTGGATTCTCGGCATGCTGATCTACCTGGTGCTGATGGCCGAAGCCTTCATGGGCTACGTGCTGCCGTGGGGCCAAATGTCGTTCTGGGGCGCCAAGGTGATCATCTCGCTGTTCGGCGCCATCCCGGTGATCGGCAACGGCCTGACCGAATGGATCATGGGCGACTACCTGCCCAGTGATGCCACGCTCAACCGCTTCTTCGCACTGCATGTCATCGCCTTGCCGCTGGTGCTGCTGTTGCTGGTGGTGCTGCACCTGGGCGCGCTGCATGAAGTGGGGTCGAACAACCCGGACGGGGTGGAGATCAAGAAGGGGCCGAAGGGCAACCGCTGGTCGCCGAACGCACCGGCCGACGGCATCCCGTTCCACCCGTACTACACGCTCAAGGACGGTGTCGGCGCCGGCTTCCTGCTGATCATCGCGGCTTTCATCATCTTCTTCGCACCTGCATTCGGTGGCCTGTTCCTGGAGCACGACAACTTCACCGAGGCCAACCGCCTGGTGACCCCGGAGCACATCAAGCCGGTCTGGTACTACACCCCGTACTACGCGATGTTGCGGGTGGTGCCGAACAAGCTGGGTGGCGTGCTGGTGATGTTTTCGGCCATCGCCATCCTGTTCCTGGTGCCCTGGCTGGACCGCGCGCGGGTGAAGTCCTACCGCTACCGCGGCGTGCTCTCGAAGGTGCTGCTGGGCGTATTCGCGGTGTGCTTCGTCTGGCTCGGCGTGATCGGCTCCGGCCCGGGCACCGACGCGCATGAGACCTACATCGGGCGGGTGCTGACCTTCCTGTATTTCGCGTTCTTCATCACCATGCCGCTATGGACACGCTTGGACAAGACCAAGCCGGTACCGGAGAGGGTGACCACCCATGACTGAGCGCTGGATGGTCCGGCTGGCCCTGGCGGCCACCCTGATGCTGGGAAGTTTCCTGGCCTCCGCCGCCGAAGGCGGCACCAAACTGCTGCAGGCCGGCAACGACCTCGGTGACCGCGCATCGCTGCAGCGCGGCGCGCAGCTGTACATGAACTACTGCTCCGGCTGCCATGCGCTGAAGTACCTGCGCTATTCGCGGATGGCGCAGGACCTGGGCCTGACCGAAGAGGAGGTGATGAACAACCTCAACTTCACCGGTTCGGCGATCGGTGACCCGATCCCGGTGGCAATGCCCAAGGAAAACGCCGAAAAGTGGTTCGGCAAGATGCCGCCGGACCTCAGCCTGATCTCGCGCGTGCGTGGCAGCGACTGGGTCTACACCTACCTCAAGTCGTTCTATCTGGACAGCAGCCGGCCGCTGGGCTGGAACAACGCGCTGTTCGCCAACGCCTCCATGCCCAATCCGCTGTGGGAAATGCAGGGCCTGCAGCACGCCGTGCACGGAAAGCCGGAAGCGCCGGGCATGGACCCGCCGGTGACCGGCCTGCGCCTGGAAACGCCAGGCAACGTCGATGCCGGCCAGTACGACCAGGCCGTGCGGGACATCACCAACTTCCTCGAATATGCCGGTGAACCGGCCGCACTCAAGCGCCAGCAGCTGGGCGTGTGGGTGATCCTGTTCCTGGCCCTGTTGACCTTCCTGCTGTACCTGCTGAAGAAGGAATACTGGAAGGACGTTCACTGATTCTGCCGCCGGCCATCGCACGGGCCTATTGGCTTTTGTGATGGTCGGTTGCACACTCGGGGAGGAGTCGATCGCTGGCACGGTGCCGGCGGCGCCGATGCGGCAGGCGGTCTCCTGTCGTGGGAGAGCCTTTGATGGCGGCGAGCGTACGCATGCGCAATACACTGACGCTGTTTTCCTCGAACGACGACGTACTGTGCCACCGTGTACGCCTGGTCCTGGCGGCCAAGGGTGTGAGCTTCGATTTCGTTCCGGTCGATCCGCAGAACCCGCCCGAAGACCTGATCGACCTCAATCCGTACCACTCGGTGCCGACCCTGGTCGAGCGCGAGCTGGTGCTGTACGCGGCGTCGGTGGTCAGCGAATACCTCGATGAGCGCTATCCGCATCCGCCGCTGATGCCGGTTGATCCGTTGTCGCGTGCCCGCATCCGGTTGGCCATGCTGCGCATCGAGCACGACTGGGTGCCGCAGGTGCAGGCCATCCAGCTGGGCAACAAGACCCAGGCCGAAGCGGGGCGCAAGCGCCTGAAAGAACTGCTGACGGCCTCGCTGCCACTGTTCAAGGCCAGCAAGTTCTTCCTCAACCCGGAAATGAGTCTTGCCGACTGCGCGATGGCCCCGATCATCTGGCGGCTGCAGTCGCTGGATGTGCCGCTGCCGAAGGACGGCAAGGCGATCGAGGACTACGGCAACCGCATCTTCCGTCACCCTGGTTTCATCCGCAGCCTGACCGATCAGGAAAAGAAACTGCGCGATCTGCCGGTCTGATCCCGTGCGGGATTACCCGTCTGCACGCCGACCGGCGTGCAGGCGATCTGCCCCGGCAGGGCGCCGGGCGCGTACACTTCACGCATGACCGAAGACTTCTTCCACATGACCAGCCACCGCCCGTACCTGCTGCGGGCGCTGGTGGAATGGATCAACGACAACCAGCTGACCCCGCACATCCTGGTCGACGCCGGCGTCCCCGGCGTGCAGGTCCCGCCTTCGGCGGTCAAGGATGGCCGGGTCGTGCTCAACATCGCCGAGCGCGCCGTCGTGCGGCTGATGATCGACAACGAGATGGTGAGCTTCTCGGCGCGCTTCTCGGGCACCAGCTATCCGGTGCAGGTGCCGATCAGTGCCGTGCTGGCCGTCTACGCCCGCGAGACCGGGCAGGGCATGGCGTTGCCGGATGACATTCCCGGCGCCGAAACCGCGCCGACCAGCGACGAGCTGTTGCACGACGAGGACACGCCGCCGGACGATACGCCGCCGGCCAACCCACCGCCGAAGGGGCGCCCGAACCTGCGCGTGGTCAAGTAACCTAGCCGACGCCGCCCCTCAAGGGCGGCGTTTTTCGTTTAATGGCGTAGCGCTGGGTGCCGTCAGGTTGTGGGGGCGAGATGGGGCGGATGCCGACCGTTGGTCGGCACACCGATGCCGCTGTGCTCGCCGGGCATGGTCCGGCGCTACCGCCTAGATGTCCTCGGCATCATCCACGTCCGCACGGATCTGGCTGATCCGTGCTGCACCCGGTCCAGTGAACGAAATCAGCTGATCGCCGCGCAGCACCATGCGCCCGACATGGCGGTCGATGCCATCGTAGGAATACTCGAACTTGAAGGTGCGCTCGAAACCGAGCCGGCCGTCCTCGCCGCGCGACAGGCGCAGGCCGGTAGCGTGCACCGCCTGGTCCAGCCATTGCACGTCGGCGGCACGGCAGGCGTTGCGGCCCAGCTCGACCGCGCGCTCGGCAGCCGAACGCGCAGCGTTCCAGAAGAAGTAGATGATTCCGCCGGCAATCAGCAACAGCAGCAGGGTGGGCATGGGGTCAGCCGTCAGATGTCGATCCCGCAAAGATGGCGGCGAACGCGCGCTGGATCAAGCGCGGGATTCAACGCGTTGGCTGCGCGCCGCCCGAGAGCGGTTGCGGCGGCATGACGACCGGCTGCGGCGCGGGTGCGGGCTGCATCGGCGTTGCTGTTGGTGTGGGCATCACCAACGGCGCGGTTGCGGTCAGCTGCAGTAGTGCCGCCCAGTCCTGGCGGTTGAAGCTGCACTCGTCCTCGCGGCCCGGCGTGCAGCTGGGATCGATGCCGGTGCTGTTGCGCTCACGCGCCGGCGGTAGCTGGATCAGGCCGGTGCGGTCCAGCGGCAGCAGGCGCATCGCCACGGTGTTCATCACATTGCCGCCGACCAGGTACAGCGTCTGGTCGCCGCCGAGATTGGCCGCGACCACCACTTCGCAATGCGACTTCCAGTGGCCGACCGAGCCATTGCCCAGTGCCTGTACCAGCCCGCTGTAGCTGAGCGTGCTGCTGCGGTCGCGCAGGAAGCACAGAAGGTCGCCCGGCGCTGGCTTGGCCGTGGCCGGGTCGACCAGCCGGTAGGGCACGCCTGACGGGCCGCCCTGGTAGGCGGCACGGATGTAGTCGATATGGCGCGGCGAGGTGTTGAAGCCAGGGACGCCGGCACGCACCATCACCCAGGAAATGAACGCCGCCGACCACGGATTGTCGACCAGGAAGGCGCGGCAGTCGCTGTCGGTGTAGCGCGTACCCAGCGGGGCCAGGCAACTGCTGGCGCCGGCGATGCTGCCCATCGCGTTGAGCGTGCCGCTGTCACGCCAGTAGCCGGCCACGCGCCGCCAGGCGATCAGGCCGTTGTCGGCAAGGTGGTCGCTTTCTGCTTCGGTGACGCTGAGGCTGGCGGCGCGCCCATCGCGGTCGATGAAGGGCCGGTACCAGAGCCGATGCTCATTGCAGGCGGTGTTGCGGACGGCCACCGCCAAGGGGCTCAGGCCAAAGCGTGGCGGCACATCGCAGGCTTCGGCGGCAGCCGCGGACAAGGGGGCAGCTGCCAGCAGCAGGCAGGCAGGCAAGAGCATCCGGCGCATGCGCGGCTCCTGTGGGGGATGGCCGCAGCGTCGCAGTGCCGTCGTGAACGCCGGGTGTGAGATCGGGGTCAGATCCCTTTTCCCGAGGAAAAGGGATCTGACCCCAGCCCCGGCCTCAGCCCGGTGGCGGGCCCAGCTTCAGTGACAGGTCGATGGCCTGCACGTGCTTGGTCAGTCCACCGATCGATATGCAGTCCACGCCGTCTTCGGCGATCGAACGCAGGCCACCCAGGCCGACGCTGCCGGAGACCTCAAGTGGAATGCGTCCGGCCGTAATGCGCACCGCCTCGCGGCGCAGATCGGGACTGAAGTCATCCAGCAGGATGCGTTCGCAGCCGGCTTCCAGTGCCTGTCGCAACTGCTCCAGATCCTCGACCTCGACCACCAGCGGCAGCTGCGGCCATTGCCGGCGTGCAGCCGCCACGGCGGCAGCCAGCGAACCGGCGGCACGGATGTGGTTTTCCTTCAGCATCACCGTGTCGTACAGGCCGAAGCGGTGATTCTCGCCACCGCCGCAGCGCACTGCGTACTTCTGCGCCAGGCGCAGGCCCGGCAGGGTCTTGCGGGTGTCGAGGATGCGCGTGCCGGTACCTTCCACGGCCGCCACGTAGCGGGCGGTGGTGGTGGCGGTGGCGGACAGCGTCTGCAGGAAATTCAGCGAGGTGCGCTCGGCGCTGACCAGGCTGCGGCTGCGGCCATGCAGCAGGGCCAGTACGGTGCCGGCGGTGACTGCATCGCCGTCGGCAACGCGCCATTCGATGCGCACATCGGGGTCGAGTGCGCGATGGGTGGCGTCGAACCAGGGGCGGCCGGCGATCACCGCATCCTGCTTGCACAGAAGGTAGGCGCTGTCGGCCTGGTCGGGCAACAGCGCGGCTGTGACGTCGCCGCTGCCGAGGTCCTCGGCCAGCGCACGCGCGACATCGGCGGCGACCACGGCCGCATCCGGCGTCGGCAGCGTGCTCATGCGGCCGGGAAGTCGGCGATCTGCGCGGTGGGGATGGCTTCCTCGGCCAGCAGTACCGGGATGCCATCGTCGACGCGGAACACCTGCTTGCGGTCGCGGGTGACCAGCGCCTCGCGCAGCGGCTGCGCCAGCGGGTTGCCATCGGCCTTGTTCACCGCGCCGGTGGAAATGGCCTTGTTGAGGGCTTCCAGGCCCCCGCCATCCAGCAGGGACAGGGGCTGGCGGGTGTCCGGCGACACCAGCAGGTCGAGCAGCTTGCGATCCATGGTTCTTCGTCTTGCGTGGAAGATGGCTAGAATACGTCTTTAAGGCAGGTGACGGCCAATGACCCCCAACCCGATCGCGCCGCTTGTCGGCATCGTCATGGGTTCCCGCTCCGACTGGGAAACCATGCAGCACGCCGCCCAGAAGCTTGAAGCCCTGGGTGTTCCGTTCGAAGTGAAGGTAGTGTCCGCGCATCGGACGCCGGATGTGTTGTTCAGTTACGCCGAGCAGGCGGGCCCGCGTGGCCTGCGCGCGATCATCGCCGGTGCCGGCGGGGCCGCGCACCTGCCGGGCATGATCGCGGCCAAGACCGCGGTGCCGGTGCTGGGCGTGCCGGTGCAGTCCAAGGCCCTCAACGGCATGGATTCGCTGCTGTCGATCGTGCAGATGCCGGCCGGCATCCCGGTCGCCACCTTCGCCATCGGCAATGCCGGCGCCTCCAACGCCGCGCTGTTCGCCGCGGCGATGCTGGCCAGCGACCAGCCGGTGATCGGCCAGGCGCTCGACGCTTTCCGTGCGCGCCAGACCGAAGACGTGATGGCCCACGACGATCCGCGCCAATGAGCCTGACCGTCGGCATCCTGGGCGGCGGCCAGCTCGCCCGCATGATGGTTCTGGCCGGTGCGCCGCTGGGGCTGAGATTCGAACTGTATGACCCGGCGGCCGACGCCTGCAGTGGCCCGCTGGCGCCGCTCACCGTCGGCGCTTTCGATGATCGCCAGGCGCTGGCGGATTTCGCCGCCAAGGTCGACGTGGTCACCTTCGATTTCGAGAACGTGCCTGCCGACAGCGCGCAGTTCCTGGCTGAGCGCGTGCCGGTCTACCCGCCGCCGGCCGCACTGGCCGTGGCCCAGGACCGGCTGAGTGAGAAGACTCTGTTCCAGCAGCTGGGCATCCCGCTGCCGGCTTTCGCCGACATCCGCAGTCGTGACGAGCTGGCCGCGAAGGCCGCCGAGTTCGGCCTGCCGTGCATCCTCAAGACGCGCCGCCTCGGCTATGACGGCAAGGGCCAGTTCCGGCTGCGCAGCGAAGCCGACATCGACGCGGCATGGGATGCGCTGGGCGCCCAGGTTGAACGCACCGGCCTGATCCTGGAGGGCTTCGTCGCCTTCCAGCGCGAGGTCAGCGTGGTTGCCGTGCGTGGCCGCGATGGCAGCTTCGAGGCCTGGCCGGTCACTGGTAACTGGCACGTCGACGGCGTGCTGTCGGCCAGCGTGGCCCCGGCCGTGCTGTCGGCCGCCGAGCATGAGGCCGCGATCGGCTATGCCCGCCGCATTGCAGAGCACCTGCAGTATGTCGGTGTGTTCGCGCTGGAGCTGTTCTGCCGCGATGGCGAACTGCTGGCCAACGAGATGGCACCGCGCGTGCACAACTCCGGCCACTGGACCATCGAGGGCAGCGAGACGTCGCAGTTCGAGAACCACCTGCGTGCGGTGCTCGGCCTGCCGCTGGGCAGCACCCGCATGCTCGGCCATGCCTGCATGCTGAACTGGCTGGGGGCGATGCCCGACCCGCTTCCGGTGCTGGCCCAGGCCAGCGGCCACTGGCATGACTACGGCAAGGAAGCGCGCGATGGCCGCAAGGTTGGCCACGCCACCCTGCGCGACGATGATGCCGATGCGCTGGCCGATGCGCTGGAGCAGGTCGGCCTGGAGCTGGATCGCCAAGCCCAGGTGGCGCCGGCGGTACACGCGCTGCGCAGCCGCTGAGCCCGGTAGTGCCGGCCGCTGGCCGGCAATGCAACGGTGTGGCGCGCCGGTGCAGGCATCGGCGCAACACTCCCGGTGGTAGCGTGGAACTCCTTTCACTGGAGTCACCGCCATGCTCGACTGGAATGCCTACCGCAAGGAGTTGAAGGGCCGTATCGGCGAGATCGGCAAGCTTTCACCGGATACGGTCAAGGGCTACGCGACGCTGGCCAATGCCGGCGCGCAGACCAATCATCTCGATGCCAAGACCCGCGAGCTGATCGCGCTGGCGGTTGCGGTCATCACCCGCTGCGATGGCTGCATCACCGTACATGTGGATGCTGCGCTGAAGCACGGCGCCAGCCGCGAGGAAATCGCCGAAGCGCTGGGCGTGGCGGTGTCGCTCAATGCCGGTGCGGCGCTGGTCTATTCGGCGCGGGTGATGGATGCCGTGGCCGGGCACGAGAGCGCGTGAGGTCCACCGTGTCGCCGGGCCATGCCCGGCGGATGGCCTCAGCGCAGCTGGCTTTCGGCGAATTCCCAGTTGACCAGCTGCCAGAACGCGTCCAGATAACGCGCGCGGTCGTTCTGGTAGTCGGTGTAGTAGGCGTGTTCCCACACATCGCAGCACAGCAGCGGCGTACTTTCGCCGGTCAGCGGCGTGCCGGCATTGCGGGTGGCTTGAATGCCCAGCTGGCCGCCGGGATGCTGCACCAGCCACACCCAGCCTGAGCCGAACAGCCCCAGCGCGGTACGGTTGAACTCCTCGCGCAGGCGCTGCACGTCGCCAAACTGGCGCTTGACCAGTTCGCCCAGCCGGCCCTGTGGCTCGCCGCCGCCGCGTGGGCGCAGGCATTGCCAGTAGAAGCCGTGGTTCCATGCCTGGGCCGCAGCGTCGAACAGCCGGCCCTGGGTGTGGCGGACGATCTCTTCCAGTGACGCTTCCTCCCACTCGGTGCCGAGGATCCCGGCATTGACCGCATCGACATAGGCGCGATGGTGGCGGCCGTGGTGCAGTTCCACGGTCTGCGCGGACAGGTGCGGCAGCAGGGAGCCGGAGAGGTAGGGCAGGGCAGGCAATTCGACGGGCATGGACGGGTTCGTGGCAAGGGGCGGCGGCGGCCGGTTCCATCGGCTTACAATGGCGGCTACCTTGGGCAGTCTAGCCGACCATCGCGGTCGGTTTGTCCGGCGAAGCAAGGAGTGTGGTTGTGGCGGTAATGCAGCAAATCCAGGCCGAGGTCGATCGTTACCCGCTCGTCTTGTTCATGAAGGGCACCCCGCAATACCCGATGTGTGGCTTCTCCAGCCGCGCCGTACAGGCGTTGATGGCTGCCGGCGCCGTCACCCTGCGCACCGTCAACGTGCTGGAAGAGCCGGAAATCCGCGCCAATCTGCCGCGCTTCTCCAACCTGCCGACCTTCCCGCAGCTGTTCATCAATGGTGAGTTGATCGGCGGCTGCGACATTGTCATGGAACTGTTCGAAGCCGGCGAGCTCAAGCGCATCGTCGAAGAGGCGACCCAGGGATGAGCGCCTGGCCATCGACGTCACCGACGGACGGGGCGCTCGATGGCCGCCCGTTGCAGGACCGTGTGGTGCTGGTTGCCGGCGCTGGTGGCGGGTTGGGCAGTGCCGCAGCGGTCGCAGCGGCTGCCGCCGGGGCCACGGTGGTCCTGATGGGGCGCAAGCCGCGCCGGCTGGATCGCGTCTATGCGCAGGTCCAGGCCGCCGGCCCGGAGCCGCTGCTGTACCCGCTGGACCTTGAGGGGGCCGGCCCCGACGACTATGCCGAACTGGCCCAGGCCCTGCAGCGCGAGCTGGGCCGCCTGGACGGCCTGCTGGTCTGCGCCGCTCACTTTCCGGGGCTGACCCCGTTCGAGCTGGCCGATCCGGCCAGCTTCGCCCGCGCCGTCCACGTCACCCTGACCGCGCCGGCCTGGCTGGCCCAGGCCTGCCTGCCGCTGCTGCGGCAGCGTGAGGATTCGGCACTGGTATTCGCCGTCGATGCGCCGGAACGGGTCGGGCAGGCCTACTGGGGCGGCTACGGCGTGGCCCAGCACGGCCTGCGCGGCCTGATTGCCAGCCTGCACGACGAACTTGGCCGCAGCCCGGTGCGGGTCAGCGGCCTGTATCCCGGCCCGCTACGCACGGCGCTGCGTGCCCGGGCCTATTCCGTTGACCAGGATCCTGCTGCCCAGGGCCCGGAAGCGGCGGCGGCGGCGGCCGTGACCCTGCTGTCCAGCGCAGGGGGCGCGTGGCGCGGGCAGGTCCTTGACGCCAGTGGAATGAACCCGGTCGAGTAAGTCCCGGGGAAAGACGGAGTGAAGAACCCGTCACGATTGCGTTGCGATCCGGTGCCGTTTGTCGCACAACCGTCACATCCGTGGCGTAGCGTGTTAATCTAGTGTTAACCGTTTCGGCAGCTGCCGTTCACGGTAGGGAACCCCAGATAAATGTCCGAACAGCCGCCCGCAAGGCTGCTTGGATGCGCTTTTTTTCCGCCATCGCCAACTCGCATCGAGGCTACCGAAAAATGACTCACCCACTCCGGATGTCCAAGCTTACCCTTGGTCTCGTGGCTGCACTTGCTGCCGCTCCTGCCTTCGCCCAGAGCACCTCTGCCGGTGTCGGCGGCCAGGTCATGTCCGCTGCAGGCCAGCCTGTTGCCGGCGCTGAAGTCACCATCACCCACACCGAGTCGGGCACTGTTTCGCGTGCTACCACCGATGCGTCGGGTCGTTACAACGCGCGCGGCCTGCGCGTGGGTGGCCCGTACACCATCACCATCACCAAGTCCGGTGAAGGCACCAAGACCGAAGAAGGTGTCTTCCTGAACCTGAACCAGGTCAACACGATCAATGCCAACCTGGGCGGCGACCTGGCCGCTACCAACCTGGATGCAGTGAACGTCGTCGCCACCGCGGGTGGCCTGGACCTGTTCAGCGCCACCAAGATGGGCACCGGCACCAACGTCACCCGCGAGACGATGGACGCGCTGCCGTCGGCCAACCGCAACATCCAGGACTACATTCGCCTGGACCCGCGCATCTCGCAGGTCAGCAAGGCTGACGGTGCGATCTCGGCCGGTGGCCAGAACACCCGTTACAACGCCATCCGCATCGACGGCATCAGCGCCTCCGATCCGTTCGGCCTGGGCTCCAACAACCTGCCGACCGAGCGTCAGCCAGTGTCGATGGATGCCATCCAGGAAATCAACATCGACCTGGCCAACTACGACACCACCATCGCCGGTGGTACCGGTGCGGTGATCAACGCCGTGACCAAGTCGGGTACCAACGAATTCCACGGCACCGTGTACGGTTCGTACCGCGACAAGGACATGGTCCGTTCGCGCCTGGAAGGTGACCGTACGGACTTCAACGGCTTCAAGGACGAGAAGACCTACGGCATGACCTTGGGCGGCCCGATCGTCAAGGACAAGCTGTTCTTCTTCACCAACTACGAAAAGTACGAGCGCAGTGGCGGCGGCGTCAGCCTCGGCGATAGCCCGTACAACAAGGCCGGCGGCATCAGCGATGCCGATATCGCACGTGTCCAGAAGCGCATGTCGGACTTGGGTTATCCGGTCGGTGGCATCGGCGCGTTGGACAACAAGACCGAGATCGAAGAATACGCGGTCAAGCTGGACTGGAACATCAACGAGAACCACCGTGCAGCCCTGCGCTACAACAAGATGAAGCAGGACGTCGTCCGCTTCCCGCAGGTCAACAACAGCGCGATTTCGCTGAGCGACTTCTGGTACACGCAGCCGACCGAATACGAAACCTGGATGGGTGAACTGTTCAGTGACTGGTCCGAGAACTTCTCGACCGAGTTCAAGGTCTCGCACAAGGACTACTCGTCCAACCGCGTCGCTGCCTCGCACCTGCCGCAGATCCGCGTGCGCTTCGGCAACAACTCGCTGTACCTGGGTACCGAGCAGAACACCCATACCAATCTGGTTGAGTCGAAGGAGCTGAGCGCCTTCGGTGCTGGTACCTGGTACATCGGTGACCACACCGTCAAGTTCGGTTTTGATTACACCGACAACGACCTGATGAACTTCTACGGCCGCAACCTGTACGGCGCGTATGAGTTCGCCGACCTGGCTGCGTTTGAAGCCGGTACCCCGTCCGCCTACCAGGTGCGTGTCCCGCGCGCTGGCGGCAGCGTGGATGACATCCCGGCCAAGTTCCATCTGAAGAACACCGGCCTGTTCATCCAGGACACCTGGGCGATCAACTACAACCTGAGCCTGATGTTCGGTGTCCGTGTGGACATGCCGGACTTCAGCACGCAGCGCCTGTACAACCCGCGCATCGAGCAGCTGTATGGGTTCAACAATACCCAGCTGGTTGACAAGAAGCTCATCCAGCCGCGTGTTGGCTTCAACTACACCTTCGACAGCGATCGTCCGACCCAGCTGCGCGGCGGCGTGGGCCTGTTCGGTGGCGCTGCCCCGAACGTGTGGCTGGCGGGCGCTTACCAGAACACCGGCCTGAACTACTCCGAGTACAACCTGACCCGTAACCCGGGTGGTTTCAGCTTCGATGCGGACAATCCGTTCATTCCGAACCCGTCGCTGGCGTCGGCGCGCCAGAACGTCGACCTGATCGCCCCGGGCACCCGCCTGCCGTCGGTCTGGAAGGCCAACCTGGCCTTCGATCATGAGCTGCCCTGGTACGGCATCGTGGCCTCCGCCGAGCTGCTGGTCACCAAGGTCAAGGATGGTCTGTACTTCGATCGTCTGGACGTCATGACCCCGAACGCCAAGCGCTCGGTTGGTCAGGATGGTCGTGCGCTGTACTGGAACGACTACGGCATGAATGGCGCAAATGCTGGTCCCAACGGCATGCAGGCTGGCCAGAAGAACGGCCGCGCCTGTGCGGCCACCGATCTGACCTGCCCGGGTGACCGTGTCAACCGTCCGGGTGATATCGGTGATGTGATCCTGCTGCGCAACACCGACAAGGGGCGTGGCTCGCAGGCCACCTTCTCGCTGGCCAAGCCGCTGACGGAGAACTGGGGCTGGTCGCTGGGTTACACCTACACCCAGTCGAAGGAAGTGAGCCCGCTGACCAGCTCGCAGAACACCTCGAACTGGAACAATACGCTGAGCCTGAACGCGAACGACAATGTCGCGTACAACTCGCGTTACGCGATCAAGGACCGTATCACCGGTACCCTGGAGTGGAAGCACAACTTCTTCGGTGACAACGCCACCCGAGTTGGACTGTTCTATGAAGGTCGTTCGGGCCGTCCGTACAGCTACGTCTACTACAACGACGTGAACGGCGATGGCGCGGGTACCAATGACCTGTTCTACGTGCCGAAGGGCCCGGGTGACGTGCTGTTCACCGGCGGCGCCGACATGGAGAAGAAGTTCTTCGACTGGCTGGCGCAGAATCCGGAGCTGGAGGCCTATCGTGGCAGCACGGTGCCGGCCAATGCGCACCGCGCCAAGTGGGTCAACAGCTTCGACGTTCGCATCAGCCAGGAATTCCCGGGCTTCGCGAAGACCCACAAGGGTGAGATTGCGCTGGACATCATGAATGTCGGCAACCTGCTCAACAAGAAGTGGGGCCTGATCGACGATTACGGCTTCTACGCCACTCGTCGCGTTGCCAACTACTCGGGTATCGACCCGGCTACCGGCAAGTACCTGTACAACTTCACCGGCCGTACCGACAACTCCTCGATCCAGGAAAACAACAACGACAAGGGCAACACCGCCGTGTCGCGCTGGTCGATGCAGCTGACCGTGAAGTACAAGTTCTGATCCGTCAGAGCCTGAAGCAGTAAGTGAAAACGGCCGGGGAAACCCGGCCGTTTTCCTGTGTGGTCGAAAGTCCTTGCAGGTCACCTGGCATCGGCGTAGCATCCAGAAATGTGCGCGGTGCCAACGCCGCCGATGCGGTCCCGGAAAGGCGAACGCGGGAAGCACACATCCAACGGTCGGGCTTCCCGGCCGTTTTGCTTTTTAAGGGGGCGGCAGTACAGTCGGAAACCTTGAAGGAAGCGAAAAATTGGACATGACCACGAACGAAAAATCAGCCCGCGCACTGCCGGTGCAGGACGCGCGGATCTACCCGCGCGGTGGGCTGGATGTGCTGTCGCGGGCCGAAGTGGCTCGCCTGCGCGATGCATCTGCCGGCGGCATGCACGAGCTGCTGCGCCGATGCGCGCTGGCCGTGCTGACCAGCGGCAGTGCCTCTGACGATCCGCGCGCGGCGCGCGATCTGTATCCCGATTTCGACATCCAGGTGGCGCAGCAGGATCGCGGCGTGCGTATCGACCTGGTCAATGCGCCGGCAATGGCCTTTGTCGACGGCGAGATCATCCGCGGTGTCGCCGAACTGCTGTTCGCGGTGGTGCGTGACCTGGCCTACATGGCCATCGAGATGGGCCCGGCCTACGCGGCCGAACTGGAGTCGTCCGAAGGCATCACCAACGCGGTGTTCGGCCTGCTGCGCAACGCACGCATCCTCAACCCGGGCGACCCGAATCTGGTCGTGTGCTGGGGCGGCCACTCGATCTCGCGCGACGAATACCTGTACACCAAGCAGGTGGGTTACGAGCTGGGCCTGCGCGGCCTGGACATCTGCACCGGCTGCGGCCCGGGCGCGATGAAGGGCCCGATGAAGGGTGCCACCATTGCCCACGCCAAGCAGCGCCGTACCGTGACGCGTTACATCGGCCTGACCGAGCCGGGCATCATTGCCGCCGAGTCGCCGAACCCGATCGTCAACCACCTGGTGATCATGCCGGACATCGAGAAGCGCCTGGAGGCCTTCGTCCGCATCGGCCACGGCATCATCGTGTTCGCCGGTGGCGTCGGCACCGCCGAGGAGATCCTGTACCTGCTCGGCATCCTGCTGCGCGAGGAAAACAAGGACCTGCCGTTCCCGCTGATCCTGACCGGCCCGACCGTGGCGGCGCCGTACTTCGAGCAGATCGACCGCTTCATCCGCCTGACCCTGGGCGATGCGGCCGCCGAGCGCTACGAGATCGTCATCGGTGACCCGGTCGCGGTAGCCAAGAAGATGGCCAACGGCATCAAGCGTGTGCGCGAACACCGCCTGGCGCAGAAGGACTCGTTCTTCTTCAACTGGTCGATCGAGATTCCGTGGGAATACCAGCAGCCGTTCGTGCCGACCCACGAGGCGATGGCCGCGCTGGACCTGCACCACGGGCGTGCGCCGCACGCGCTGGCGGCCGACCTGCGCCGGGCGTTCTCGGGCATCGTGGCCGGCAACGTGAAGGAAGATGGCATGCGCCGCATCGAGCAGTTCGGGCCGTTCCAGATCCATGGCGATACGGACATGATGCAGGCCCTGGATGGGCTGCTGCGTGCCTTCGTCGAGCAGCGCCGGATGAAGATCTCCGGCGAATACCAGCCCTGCTACCAGGTGCTGGCCTGATCGGCCCGGGGTCGGATCCCATCGGGCTCCGACCCCCGCCCCGGGCGGCCGACAGGGCAGGGCCTGTCAACCCTTTGACGCCGGTCACCCCGGATTGACCGTTCATCCTGCCGCCGCTTGCCGGTGGCAGGGCGATGGCCCATCGTGGCCATCAACACGCTGGGGAGCGTCCAATGTCTTTGCGCCGGCAAAACGGCTTCACATTGATTGAGTTGATGGTCACGCTGACCGTCTTCGTGATCCTGGCGTCGATCGCCTATCCCAGTTTCCGCGGCATGATCCGCTCGAACCGCCTGGCGACCGCCAACAATGAACTGATTGCGCTGACCGGCCTGGCGAGAAGCGAAGGCATCCGCAACAGCCGGGGTGGTGGCGTCTGTGGCAGTACCGATGGCACCGGTTGCGATGGCGAGTGGTCCAAGGGCGTCCTGGCATGGTCGGATCTCGATGGAGATGGCCAGTTGGGGAGCAGTGACACCGTGTTGCGGTTTTCGCAGGGCAACCCTCAGTTGAGCGTGGTGGGGCCTGCGGGCGCGACCATCGCGTTCGACGGTCGCGGCCGGCGCAGGGCGGCTGCGGACCAGACGCTGGTGCTGTCGCCGGACACCTGCAAGACCGGTGAGCCCAAGAGTACGTTGACGATCAACCAGTCCGGCCAGGTCCGGGCGACCAAGGGGACCTGCTCATGAGCCGACGCAACCTTGCCCGCCCGCGTTCCTCGCAGGGCGGTTTCAGCCTGATCGAGGTGATGGTGGCCGTGCTGATCCTTGCCTTCGGACTGCTGGGCTTCGCCTTGCTGCAGACCACCAATGTCCGCTTCGTGCAGAGTGCGAACTACCGTACCCAGGCCACCAATCTGGCCAATGACCTGATCGAACTGATGCGCGCCCAGCGCACCGATACCCTGGCTGGAGGTGCTTACTCCGCCGCTTCGTTCTCGGCCGGCTCGGTGACCGCAAAGGGCGCCTGCGCCTGGCCGACCGGCGCCGCAGTGACGCCGAAGACCAACGTGGCCCGCTGGCAGTGCGAGGTCGTCAAAACGCTTGGCGAAAAGGCCAGTGCGGAGGTGAAGTTCACCCAGAGCACCGGTCAGGTCAGTGTCGCGATCACCTGGGGAGACCAGCGCTGGGACCCCGAGAATCCCGACAGCCTCACCACCTTTGGCTTGACCACTTTCCTGTGAACGTGCCCATGAGTCCGTCTTCGCGAATCCGCGGCCTGTCGCTGATCGAACTGATGATCGCCATGGTCATCGGCCTGGTGTTGATGCTGGGCATCACCCAGATATTCATTGCGTCCCGCGCGGCGTCGCGCCTGTCCGAGGGCGCTGCCCGCACCCAGGAGAATGCCCGCTTCGCGTTGGATTTCCTGCAGCGCGACCTGCGCATGGCCGGTCATTTCGGTTGCGTGAACGACCAGGCACATGTGATCAAGAACACGGGCGATGTCCGCTACAACCTGGGAATCGCTTCCGGCAGCGGTGATCCTCTGGACTTCTCTGTACCGGTACAGGGCTATGAAGCTGCCGGCACCGCGCCGACCAACACCCTGACCCTGGGTCGGGCATGGAGTGCCGCAGGCTCGGTGCCCAAAAGCATCACCGATCTGAAGCCGAAGCCGCTGCCCGGCAGCGACATTCTCGTGCTGCGGCTGCTGAGCCCGGAGGGAGCCGTGCTTGCATCGGCAAGCGTGGACGGTACCGCCACCACGTTGACCGTATCCAGCGACGGCATGGCGCGTCTCAAGGCCAATGCCGCGGGTACTCCCACCGTATTCGCGCTTGCAGACTGCACCCGTGCCGACGTGTTCTCGGGCGCCATCACTGGTTCTACGGTAAAGGTCGACAAGGTCGACCTCACGGGTTACTCGGTCAACAACGCGATGACCATGCTGTACCGCGCCGATGGCCTGGTGTACTACATCGCGACCAACGGCAACAACGAGCCATCGCTGTTCCGGGCACGTGCCAATGGCGCGGGTGGTTACGGTGCCGGCGAGGAGCTGGTGGAGGGCATCGAGAACATGCAGGTCCTGTACGGCCTGGATGCGACGACCGACATCGCTCTGGCTACGCCGCCCACCGGGCGCATCGTCGATCAACGTGTAGCCAGCAGTGTCAGTACCGCTACCGATGCGACGGCAACTGCCGCGTGGCGGCGCGTCGGCATGGTGCAGGTCGGTCTGCTGGCCAGGAGCCCGCAGCGCGCTTCGGCCGAAGCACCGGGTACGGCCGACAACTATCTGGGCGTGCTCGGGGTGACCATCGCGCCGGGCGATCCCTATGATCAGCGTCATCGCGGGGCCTATGAAGTCTCCGTTGCGCTTCGCAACCGCCTGTTCGGGAACTGACGACCATGCGTCCAATCACTCGCTTTCCGCGTCGTTCCTTCTCTGGTCCTGCCCGCCAGCGTGGTGCGGTGCTGTATATCTCGCTGATCCTGTTGATTCTGCTGGCCCTGCTGGGAGTGATAGGCATGCAGGTGGCAGGCATGCAGGAGCGCATGGCATCGGGCTACCGCGCTGGCAGCCTGGCGTTCCAGAACGCCGAGGGTGCAGCGCGCAGTGTCGAGAATGCAGTGGAAAACATCGCCAACCGGAAGGATGCCGGGGACAACCCAGCGGTGTCGGCCTCTGACATCAGCCAGCAGTGCGACGATGGATTCGATCCGTCCGGGTGGGTAGCGAAGACCAAGCTGGGCAGCAAGCCTGCCGTCAATGTCCGTGAAATCCAGGGGTGCATCCAGGGGGAAGGTGCTCTGGACATGGGCAGGTCGGTGGAGAAGCCAACGCCGGTTTACCAGATCACCACCTATGCCGGTGACACAACCGGTGATGCGACGTCGCGTGCGGCGATCGATACCGTATTCAAGCTGTGAGGGTGGGGAACCCATGAAAACGCGCAATCGCAGAATCCTGGCAGGCATCGGCCTTGCTGTTCTGGCCGCTGGTGGCTATCTGGCGCATACCCTGTTTGCCGCCCAGGCTCAGGGTGTGCTGGCACAGGAGCCGATGAACGTGCAGACGCGTGCGACGCCGGCCTTCATCATGGCGGTGGATGATTCAGGTTCGATGAACTTCGAACGCATGTTCCCAGGTGGTGACGGGCGCATGCGCTGGAACAGCAATACGAGTAGCTTCTTCAACAACGATGGAAGCTTCTTCAGCGTTGGCTCGGCATGCGCCAACAACTCGGTAGACTGCTACCTCTACCTCTACCCACATGCGGATTTCAACAAGGAGTACAGCCCAGGGCGCGCCATTCCGCCGCTGGATATCTACGGCTTTGCTCGTTCGCATATCTATAACGCCAGCTATTTCAATCCGGGTGTGACCTATAGGCCGTGGACGAACGCCGATGGCACGCTATGGGCCGACGCGACGATCACCCAGACCCGCGCCGATCCGCGTTCCGGGCAGCGCGGCTACAACGCCGTCTACAACATGACGGTCAATCGCGCTGATACTTCCGAGAAGTTCCAGTTCGTCAACGGCATGCGGATTCCCGACCTTAGTGGTACTGGCAATGAGTACTATGTCGACAGCTGGTGGGACGGTGGATGGAAGACTGCTGGGATCAGCAACACCGGCAACACCACTTATGCGATCAACTATTTCCCGGCCACGTTCTACCTGCCTGCTGCCGCGGATGCACCCGCCGGATACAAGACCGATGACACCAATCGTCCGGTGATCAGCGGTGCCTGTGGCCCGGGCTGCAACATGCGCCGCTACCAGATCAAGTCGGGCAATTACACAAGCCCGGCGGCCTACAACGCGGCAATCCAGAATTTCGCCAACTGGTTCCAGTATCACCGCAACCGTGTGCTGGCCATTGTCGGCTCCTCGACCGCCGCGCTGGTGAGCGTGGATACGATGCGCGTGGGTTACTTCACCATCAACAAGCTCAGCAACGCGACCATGTACGACATGGTTACCAACCGAGCTGACCTGTACAAGCAGATCTACGCCCTGACCGCCAATGGCGGCACGCCCAACCGGCGCGCAGTGGAGTACCTGGTCGACCAGTTCCGGCGGACCGATACCGACGCGCCTGTGCAGCTGGCCTGCCAGCGAAATGGCGGCATGCTGTTCACCGACGGCTATACCAACTCCGGCAATGCGCCGAATGGGTCCTTCGGTGACGCTGACTCGGTGAACTCGACCCATTTGCCATCCATTCCTTTCGCCGATGGCTACAGCAACACCATTGCCGACATCGCGGCGGCCGCCTATGCCGGTGCCCGTACGCCACTTCGCACCGGGACCAGCTTCCCGGCCGGTCAGGTGCCGGTGAGTGACAAGTGCAACACATTGGACAAGGGCAGTCCGGACTGGAAGCGTCTGGACTGCCAGACCGATCTGCACATGAACTTCTATGGCGTGACCCTCGGTGCGCAGGGACGCATCTACGGTGTCAACCAGTCCGCAACCGAGGACCCGTACAAGAACGCGCCAAACTGGGCCGGCAACGGCAATCCGCTGGATGTCGATGACGGTACCGTCATCGATGAGCTGTGGCATGCCGCTGTCAACACCCGCGGTGAGTTCATCAACGCACAGACGCCGGCTGATGTGACCGAGGCCATGCGACGTGTGCTGTCCTCGATCACCGGTGGTGCATCGCCGTCGGGCACGATCGGTATCAGTGGCGCGCGCATCGGCGCAGGCTCGCTGGCGGTCACGCCCCGCTATGACATCACCAACAGTGGCACTGACTGGTCGAGCAAGCTGAGCGCTGCCAGCGTCAAGATTAACGCGGATCAGGTGGCGGAGTTCACCGAGGTATGGGAAGCCTCCAGTCGTCTTTCCCCGTCTGGACGGCGGATTGTGGCAAACAAGGCCGGTGCGCCGGTGGACTTCAACAGTGCCCGGATCAGCCTGCAGGATCTGTGCAGCAAGCCCAGCGGCAAGTACGCATCGATGCTGGTCTGTTCGACGGACAAGCTGACGACGATCAAGGCCGATCTTGCCAGTGCCATCAACTATCTCAGTGCGGACAGTTCAACCGAGGTCCGCAACGGCGGCAAGTACCGTGACCGGACAACACCGCTGGGCGACATCGTCAATTCGGCGCCGGTGGTGAGTTCGCCGCTGGACGACTTTGGTTACCGCCAGCTGGGCGGGACCTTGGCCAAGAGCTACACCGACTACCTTGCTGCCAAAGCCAAATCGCGCCGGTACATGGTCTATGTCGGCGCCAACGACGGCATGCTGCACGCCTTCGACGGCGGCATGGGGGCCGATGCCAAGCAGGACGGTGCCGGTGGCAGCGAGAGTTTTGCCTACATTCCGGCCACGGCGCTTGGTCACATGGCCAACCTGCTGTTTCCCTACAAGTCCGATACGTCTGACCAGACCTTCCGTCATCGTTATTACGTCGATGGCCCGGTTGCCGTATCCGACACCTTCAATGGCACTTCCTGGCAGACCAGTCTGGTTGGCACCACCGGTGCGGGTGGTCGCTCGGTATTCGCGCTGGATGTGAGTGCGCCGGGCAGCTTCGGCACCGGCAACGTGCTTTGGGAAATCAGTGACATCAATTCTTCGCTGAAGGACGAGGTGCGCAACAGCATCGGATTCGTGCTTGGCAAGCCAGTGATCGTGCCTGTGAAGAGCGGAACGGGTGTGGCGTGGAAGGCGATCTTCGGCAACGGCTATGGCAGCGCCAACGGAAAGGCTGTGTTGTTCGTGGTCGACATGGCCAGTGGCGACATCCGGATGATCGAGGCTGTGGAAGGTGCCACCGGCTCCACCGTGTCCGGTGATAACGGCCTGGGCAACGTGGTCGTGGTCGATCGCTGGACGGGTGCGGGTCAGGATGTACGTGGTCGTGACGGATTGGCGGACACGGTCTATGCGGCGGACCAGCGCGGTGCCTTGTGGAAGTTCGACCTGACCAGCAGTGCCAACACCACGCTGACCGTGCCGGTGTTCACCAGCCAGCTCAGCCAGGATTCCTCTGGCAAGAGCTATCGGCAGCCGATCACAGGTGGTATGACTGCTGCAACCGGTCCGTCGGGCGGGGTGATGCTCTACTTCGGTACCGGCAGCTTCTCGTTCACCAGTGACAAGGATGACAAGGCGCAGCAGGCGCTGTATGCGGTCAACGACCTGTCCGGCAAGAGTGTGACCTCGACGCTGACCGCTGCCAATCTGGTTCCCTACACAGCAGCGGCGCCGGCCGCGAACAGCGATGAGCGCAAGATCAGTGCAGGAACGGCCCCGGCCAGTGCGAGAGGCTGGATGATCCAGTTGCCGGCCGGCAACGGTGAGCGTGTTGTCGGCAATCCACTGCTGGTCAGCGGCATCGTCTTCATGCCGACCTACGTGCCCAACATGCAGTCGGTCGGCTGTTCGACCAGTGGCTCGAACTGGCTGTTCGGACTGTCCTCGATCAGCGGTGCGCCAATGCTGGAGAACGTACGCTATGGATCACCGACCGGTAGCCGGCCTGCTTCCGGTACGGCAGCCATTGCATTGAAGACGGGAGGCACTGCGCCAGTGCGTGATGTCTCCTTGTCGGTGCTGCCGCGTCCGACGGACAAGTCCCCACCTGGCGGCAGTTCGTGCTGGATGGCCGCCGGTGCCGCCGGCAGCCAGTCGCTGTATCTGCCTTATCCCTGCGGTCGCCAATCCTGGCGCCAGCTCCAATGATTCCGATGCAAGGAACCCATCACATGCTTGCTGTCTCCTCGCCTCGTCGTGCGGCTGGCTTCACGCTGATCGAGCTGATGATCGTGGTGATCGTCATCGGCATCCTGGCGGCAATCGCAATTCCGTCCTATCAGAACTACGTGAGGCGATCGCATCGCGCGGTGGTGAAGGCGGACCTGGCCGAGTATGCGCAGCGTGCCGAGCGCTACCACTCAAGCAACAATTCCTATTCCGGATTCGCGCTGCCGAGCAAGGTCTCGCCACGCGAAGGCGGAACGGCCCGCTACAACCTGGCGTACAAGGGGGACGGTACAACCTTCACCATCACCGCCACGCCACAGGGCACGCAGACCAAGGACAGCTGCGGCAAGCTGAGCCTGGACCAGGCCAACCGCAAGACGGCTGAAGCGACCCTTTCGGACTGTTGGTGAATCGGGTGTTGATCTTCCGGTAAACGGTCAGTACAATGCGCCTCCCCGCCCGAATAGCTCAGCCGGTTAGAGCACTTGACTGTTAATCAGGGGGTCGTTGGTTCGAGTCCAACTTCGGGCGCCAGATACTGCAAAAGCCGCGAGAAATCGCGGCTTTTGCTTTTTTGCGCGCATGTTCAGCAAGGCATGTCGCGGTCCACGCGTTCACTGCGTGTGCGCCCGCCGTTGTTGACCACCAGCTTGCCATGCAGCTGGCTGCCGGCGCAGATGCGCAGGGTGAGATTGGCGCCGGGGCTGCGCCCGTCGGCCTGGAAGAACAGCTGCGGGCGGCCACTGCTGGCCTGGGCCAGGATCAGGACATCGGAACGCCCGCGCTGGTGCGTCAGTACCACGTCGGATGATGACGGCGGTCCTCGCCGGGTGCCGCTGCGGTAGACGATCCAGCCGGTGCTCCAGTCGCTGGTGCAGTGCAGTCCATCATCGCTGGCGCACACGCCGATCAGCTCCCGCCGCTTCAGGGCTTCGCTGCGGGCACTGGAAAGACCCGCATGCAGGCTCAACTGCAGGGCATCTGCGCGCTGCCGCAGCAGCAGGGACTGCAGGGAGGGCCAGCCGGCCGCCAGCAGCACGGCCAGCACCGCCACGACCGCCAGCAGCTCGACCAGGTGCATGCCACGCGATCCGTGGGTGCAGGGGGGGGAGGGCGCGCTCATGTGCTCAGCGTCCCCGCCCGACACTGGGTGCGCCATCGGGCATTGCCGTCCCGGAGCGCCGGATAACCCCTCAGCCGGCCGTCACCCCTTGCCTCGTATACTTACCTTTCCCGTGAACTGGCCCCCCCATGAGCGACCGTTTTGAACTCGTCTCGCCGTACTCGCCGGCGGGCGACCAGCCTGATGCCATCGCGAAGCTGACCAGCAACTTCGAAGCGGGCATCGCCAAGCAGACCCTGCTTGGCGTGACCGGCTCGGGCAAGACCTACACCATCGCCAACGTCATCCAGAACGTGCAGAAGCCGACGCTGATCATGGCGCCGAACAAGACGCTGGCGGCGCAGTTGTATGGCGAGTTCAAGGCGTTCTTCCCGCACAACGCGGTGGAGTATTTCGTCAGCTATTACGATTACTACCAGCCGGAAGCCTACGTGCCATCGTCGGACACCTTCATCGAGAAGGACAGTTCGATCAATGAGCACATCGAGCAGATGCGACTGGCCGCGACCAAGACCCTGCTGTCGCGCCCGGACGCGATCGTGGTGGCGACGGTGTCGGCGATCTACGGCCTGGGCGCGCCGGAAGATTACCTGTCGCTGCGGCTGATCCTTTCCAAGGGCGAGCGCATCGACCAGCGCGACCTGATCAATCACCTCACCCAGCTGCAGTACACGCGCAACGAATACGAACTGCAGCGCGGTACGTTCCGCGTGCGCGGCGAGGTGATCGACGTGTTCCCGGCCGAGTCGGACAGCGAAGCGCTGCGCATCGAACTGTTCGATGGCGAGGTCGAGAAGATCACCCTGTTCGATCCGCTGACCGGTGAGACGATGCGCAACCTGATGCGCTTCACGGTCTACCCGAAGACCCACTATGCAACCACGCGCGAACGCGTGCTGGCAGCAGTGGAAACCATCAAGGTCGAGCTGAAGGAGCGGCTTGAGCAGCTGTATGCGCAGAACAAGCTGGTCGAAGCGCAGCGCCTGGCCCAGCGCACCCAGTTCGACATCGAGATGATGGCCGAGGTCGGGTTCTGCAACGGCATCGAGAACTACTCCCGCCACCTGACCGGCAAGAACGCCGGTGAACCGCCGCCGACCCTGTTCGATTACCTGCCGCCCGATGCGCTGCTGGTGATCGACGAGTCGCACGTGACCATTCCGCAGATCGGTGCCATGTTCAAGGGCGACCGTTCACGCAAAGAGACGCTGGTGGAGTTCGGATTCCGCCTGCCGTCGGCGCTGGACAACCGTCCGCTGCGCTTCGAGGAATGGGAAGAGCGCTGCCCACGCAGCATCTACGTGTCGGCGACGCCGGGGCCGTACGAGTATCGCGAGGCGGGCGAGGAGATCACCGAACTGGTGGTGCGACCGACCGGCCTGATCGATCCGGTGGTGGAGATCCGGCCGGTCGGTACCCAGGTCGATGACCTGATGAGCGAGGCCAACGAGCGCATCAAGGCGGGTGATCGCGTGCTGGTCACCACCTTGACCAAGCGCATGGCCGAGAACCTCACCGAGTACCTCACCGAGCATGGCATCCGCGTGCGCTACCTGCACTCGGATGTGGATACCGTCGAGCGCGTGGAAATCATCCGCGACCTGCGCCTGGGCAAGTTCGATGTGCTGGTGGGCATCAATCTGCTGCGCGAAGGCCTGGACATGCCCGAGGTGTCACTGGTGGCGATCCTGGACGCGGACAAGGAGGGCTTCCTGCGCTCCACCGGCTCGTTGATCCAGACCATCGGTCGCGCCGCGCGCAATGTGCGTGGCAAGGCGATCCTGTACGCCGACAAGATCACCCGTTCGATGCAGGCGGCGATCGACGAGACCGACCGTCGCCGTGCAAAGCAGGTGGAGTACAACGAGGAGCACGGCATCGTGCCGCGCTCGGTGGCGCGCCCGATCGTCGATGTGCTGGAAGGTGCGAGGTCGGATGCGGCCGAGAAGGAAGCCAAGAAGGGCAAAGGCAAGGGCAGGGCCGGGGTGGCCGAGGAAGCGGCCGACTATCGTTCGCTCAGTCCGGCCCAGTTGGCGGCCCGACTCAAGGCGCTGGAGCAGAAGATGTACCAGCATGCCAAGGACCTGGAATTCGAGGATGCCGCACGTGTCCGCGACCAGATCCGGCAGCTGAAGGAGGCCAGCCTCGGCTGAACGCGGCAGTGCAGCATCATCTTCACAAAAGTGTTGCGCTTCACGGCCGCCATCCGTAATATACGCGGCCTGCACCGACGCATTCGCGGAAATGCAGAAGCAATACGGGCGGTTAGCTCAGCGGTAGAGCACTACCTTGACATGGTAGGGGTCACAGGTTCGAACCCTGTACCGCCCACCACGAAGCCTTCGCAGGAGGGCTGTCGTGAACTGGAAAGCCCGGCCCTGGCGCCGGGTTTTTACGTAGCAGGGCCAGCCTTCGGGCGGCAAGAACAAGATGGGCGGTTAGCTCAGCGGTAGAGCACTACCTTGACATGGTAGGGGTCACAGGTTCGAACCCTGTACCGCCCACCACCTGGCTCCCGGCACTGCCGGTGCAGCGGTGGATCACGATGAAAGCCGGCCCTGTGGTCGGCTTTTTTCGTTCCTGGTGGCTTTCGGTGGATCAGTGCCGTGTGACCAGATCGTCGATGCTGACCATCCGCTGCAGCTTCCAGTGGCCGTCCACCCGTTCCCAGAGCTGTGCAACGTGCGCCGAGCCCGCTTGCGAGTGCGGGCCGCCAGCCGGATCGGGCAGGGGGCGCTGGTTGCCCAGGCGCAGTACGCGATCCTGGCGCAGGTGATACAGCTGCATGGTCGGCGCTTCGGTACCCCGGCGCGGCGCCGATGGCGTTGCCACGCGCTCGGCCTCGGCCTGCAGGATCTGGCCACGCAGGGCGGAATCCCCGGTGTCGGCATCGCTACCGAACAGGCCAGCGCACAACAGCAGCAGGGCAAGCATCGGCATGGCACGGTGCTCCGGAGAAGGGAGTCCAGCGTGTCACTGCCAACTGCCGTGTGAAACCGGTATGCGACGAAAGCCGGTAAAGCGCGTGCCAATGCGGCCCGGAGAGGATGAAACGTGGGGGCAAAAGTGCCGGGCCGCCCTTGAGGCGGCCCGGCGTTGTGGCCAATGCGGGTTGGCCGTCACATCCACGCTCGGTGGACGGGAGTCCGGTCTGTCGACTCTGCCGTTGTCAGGGCACCTGGCAGCAGACGCGACCACCACTCCAGCGGCCGTTGCCGCCGTACTGGCAACCTGGCGTGTACTCGCAGCCGGGAGCGAATCCCGTCTTGGCCGGAGCCGCGAAGGCTTGGGCACCACCGAAGGAGAGCGCGGCCACGATGGCGACGCCACCCATCCATGCATACAGCTTCTTTCCGATCATAGGTATCTCCAGGAGTCGGCGTGGAAGTGGATTACAGCGGATCGCAGCACAGTACCTGGCCATGCTTGCCCGAGCTGCCGAACGGGCACTGCGGATGCGGTTCGCAGCCCGGCGCGAAACCGGTCTTGGCCGGAGTGGCGAAGGCCTGGGCAGCGCCGAATGAGAGCGCGGCGACAACGACGATACCAGCGACGGACGAAAGCACTTTCTTTCCGATCATGTGTATCTCCTTGGGTTGGCAGTGTGGTGTTGCAGTTGCCGAAGGCACCGGGGTGCCGGTTGTGGCGCGAATGCATGGGCCGAGCGCAGCAGCGCGGAAGTGCGCCCTCGCTCAGGGCAGGGTGACGTCAGGTGTCAGCGCCTTGATGGCGGCCTTTACGGTGTTTTCGTCGAGTTGGCCGACATGCTTGTATGCAACGCTGCCGTCTGTAGCGAGCACCATCAGCATGGGCGTAACGGTGATGCCGTAGCGCTTGGCAGCGTCCCCCTCACTGTCGATGGCGATCGGGAAGCGCATCGAATGCTTGCCGGCGTAGTCGGCCAGTGCCTCGTAAGGCGGCAGGCCCACACCAACCAGTTCGCTGGGCCCGCGTGCCGCATCAATTGACTGCAGCTGCGGCATCGAAGCCAGGCAGTAACGGCAGGCGGTGGAAAAGAAGTAGAGGATCTGCGGCAACGCACGCGTGCCGCCGATGTCGACATGGGCACGCTGGGTGGTCTTCAGCGCCAATGGCTCGGGGCGGGCGCCGATCGCTGCGCCGTGTGCTTCAACCCGCATGTTCTGCAACTGCGCCGCCATGTCATCGTTGATCTGGCGCAGCTGGCGGTTCTGCCAGCCCAGCACGAGAATCAGCGCGGACAGCAGCAGGGCAACAACAGGGAACAGGACGCGCTTGAGCATCGATCATCCTTGAACGCAGCGTTGGATCGAACATACCCGATCTGGCGCGCGGATTGTTAAGCAATCGTTCCTTGAATGCCCGGCGATGCCGTGGCTGTACTACAGTGGCGCGTGCGCAGCCATGCGCTGGCACTTTCCATCCAACACCAGGAGCCTTCAGCGATGAGCGAGCACGTCCCGGTTTCCAGACCCAATCCGTTTTTCGAACTGCTGTTCGGCGGCAACATGCTGGAGGGCACCTTCAAGGCGGTGATCTGGGTGGCCCTGCTGGCGGCGGTATTGGCCTGGACCACCTTCCGCTGAGTGGAGCCCGCACGGCGCGGCACGGGTGCACGTACCGGCGTTGAACGCCAACGATCAGGCGCTGAAGGCCTGCCGCAGGCTGCGCAGCGTCGCCTGGCGATGCTCCTTGGCGGTCGCTTCGCCCATTTCCAGTTCCTGCAGGCGCAGCCCGACCAGGGTCATCGACAGCGCGTAGCCGCGTGCCGCGTCGGCCACGCGGGACAGGCCCAGCGCCCGTCGTGCCAGCGCGTTCACGTGCTCAAGGTCGGGCATGAGGACGAGGTAGGCGCGCTCGGCGCTGTCCAGGTCGGGCGCACGCAGGATCGCGTGCGCTTCGGTGGTGGGGGAGACGGAGGCCATGTGGGGTGTCCTTGTCCGTAACGGGCGCTCGATCAGAACGAGCGCATCAGGGAAACGAAGGCCGACGTCTGTGTTCCGCGCCGCGCCATCGGGCTGTCCTTCACTGCATCGCCGAACCATTGGTTGGCGACCACGCCGGTCGCACGCCACTTCGTGCCCAGGGGCGTGCTGACCGCGATCTGCAGACTGGGCGACGTCGCACTACCCGGGTTGTAGGCGGCAAGCCCCGAGCGCACCGCTTCTTCGTCGCTGATGCCGTAGTAGTAATCGAGCAGGCGTGCACTGGAATGCACCACACCCACCCGGGGCACCCAGGTGAAGCGTCCGGCCTGGATCGGGTAGCTGTAATGCAGGCGCGATTCAATGCCGCCGCCATGGCCGGTGACCTCGCGCATCACGCTGGCTTCGACGATGCCCCAGTCCGCGCTGTACTCGCCGTTGAGCCCGGCCATGGCCGACATCTGCCGGCTGTGCAGGCGGCGCAGCTGCGGATCGTTCACGTCGTCGGTCTTGAAGCGCAGCGTGTACGGGGTGACCGCTGCCGACAGGCGCAGGCCCTGGCCCTTGTACAGGTACATGCCCAGCGAGCCGGGGCTGGCGAAGAAGCGCTGGCCCTGCCAGGCAATGGACGGTACGACCAGCGGCTTGACGTCATAGTGGGCGTACGCACCAGAGGTCGCCCCCGCGCTGATACCGGCCTGCACGCCCGGGTTCTGCTCGGCGGCGTACGCTGCCAGCGGCAGGCCGATGGCGGCGGAGAACAGCAACGGGCGCAGCAGGTTCGGGGACAGCGACGGCATCGATCAACCACTTTGCGGGGGATGGCTGCGCATGGTGAGGGCTCAACATTGTCAGAACATTGCGCCTGTGCAATCGGCAGCCCGGAGGGGAAAAAGCCGACGGCAGGCACTATGATCTGCACCGTTTCCGCAACCGAGCCGCTGATGCGCATCCTCCTGGTCGAAGACGATCCCGATCTGTCCCGTGCCCTGCAATCGGGCCTGGAGCGGCAGGGCGTGGTCGCCGACGTGGTCGGCAGCCTGGCCGAGGCGGCGATCGCGTTGCGTGAGCCGGTGCACCAGCTGATGCTGCTCGACCGGCAGCTGCCCGATGGCGATGGCGCAGGTTTCGTCGCCACCGCGCGTTCGCTACGGCCGAATCTGGCGGTGATCATGCTGACCGCCAAGGGCACGTTGTCGGACAAGGTTGAAGGGCTCGATGTCGGCGCCGATGACTACCTGGTCAAGCCGGTGGCAATCGAGGAGCTGATGGCGCGCATCCGCGCGGTGTCGCGGCGGCCGTCGGCGATGGTGACGCCGAGCCTGCGTCTGGGCCGGCTGGAATTCGACTTCGAATCGCTGCAGGCGCAGGTGGAGGGCCAGCCGCTGGCGTTGCCACGGCGCCAGGTGCTGGTGCTGCAGGCATTGGCGATGCGGCAGGGGCGGACCGTCACCCGCAGCGCGCTGGAGGCGGCGGTGTACGGGTTCGATGATGAGATCCAGTCCAATGCGCTCGACGCGCATATCTCCAAGCTGCGCAAGGCACTGCAGCAGGCCGGGGCGGGCGTGGAGATCCATGTGATCCGCGGTGTCGGCTACCTGCTGGCGGAGGGCTGAGATGGCGCGTCCGATCCGTTCCATCACGCTGGGTCTGGCCTGGCGCCTGTTCCTCGCGCAGGCCTTCACCGTGCTGTTCGCGGTGGTCGCGCTGATCCTGACCTGGGGCGACAAGGACACCTGGGGCATGGACATGTTCATGGCCGAGGCGGTTGCCAAGGCGGTGCACAGCGAGGGCAGCCATTTGGTCCTGGACGAAGCACGCTGGCGCAGGCTGGACGCGGAGGCGGGTGGCAACCTGTGGTTCGCGGCCGTCGATGACAAGGGCGTTTGGCTGGAGCGCGGCACCATCCCTGCGATCCACGCACCGCTGCTGGCGCGTCTGCCGACGCTGGGTGCCACCGAACTCGGCTCGCTGGTGCCACCCTACCTGGACGTGGCGCGGGTGATGATCCGCAACGAAGATGGTCGCCGTATCACGGTGATGGTCGGTGGCGCGCCGAAGGGTGGTCTGCTGGACGGCGCACTGATGGTGCTGCGCCTGATCGGCCTGTGGTTCTTCCTGCCGTTGATCGTGGTCACGTTGCTGGTGATGCCGACGGTGATCCATCGCGCGATGCGCGGGGTGCGCCGTTCCGCGCAGCAGGCCAAGGAGCTGGATATCGGCCAGCCGGGTGCACGACTGGATGCACAGCTGGTGTCGACCGAGGTCGCACCGCTGGTGGAAGCTTTCAACGATGCCATCGACAAGGTGCAGCAGGGCTATGCTGCGCGCGACAAGTTCCTCGCCGACGCCGCGCACGAACTGCGCGTGCCGATCGCAGTGGTGCAGGCGCGCTTGTCGCAGCTGCCACAGGGCGAGTTGAAGTCGCAGCTGCTGACCGACGTGGCCCGCCTTGGCAACGTCGCCGAGCATCTGCTCGACCTGCAGCGGCTTGACCGCAATGTCGGCGCACTGCAGCGGCTGGACCTGGCGCTGCTGGTGCGCGAAGCGGCCGCGGATCTTGCGCCGTTGGTCGTCGGCGCTGGATATGGCTTTGAAGTGGATGCACCGGAAGTGCCGGTGTGGATCCACGGCGACAGCCTGGCGCTGGGGCGGGTGATCGCCAACCTGGTGCACAACGCCATCGTCCACGGCGGTGGGCGGGGCACCATCTGCGTACGGCTGGACGCGCGCGGCCTGCTGGAAGTCAGTGACCAGGGTGCAGGCATTCCGGTCGGTGACCGCGAGGCGATCTTCGAGCCGTTCCATCGGCTGCGTGCGGCCGGCAGTGGTAGTGGCCTGGGCCTGCATCTGGCCAAGGAAATCGTGCAGCACCATGGTGGGTCGGTCAGCGTGGGTGAAGCGATCGGCGGCGGCGCCAGTTTCCGGGTCAATTTCCATCGCGGTAGCGTCCGCCGCTGACGCCAATACGGGTTGAAGCCCGATAGGCAACCTGCTGCTCCGGCAGCAGGCTGGGGTGATGGTCGCCGAACGATCCGCTCCGCCGCTGTTTGGCAGTGGTTGCGCCGCCTGTCTGGTGCTGGGCGCGCTGACCTGCGTACAGCTGCCGGTGCTGCCGCCAGTGTGGTTGTGCGTGCCGTTGGCCATCGCCAGCGTCGCAGGCTGGATCGTGCCTTGGCGCGGTCGCGCGTGGGCGGCTGCGCTGTTCGGCCTGTCGTGGGCAGCATTGCACGGGTATTGGGCCTTGCAGGCCCAGCTTCCACCCGGAGGGCCCGCGCAGGACGCGCAGGTTCGTGGCCGAGTGGTTGATCTTCCACACAGTGGCCCCGGCTACACCCGTTTCGTGCTGAAGGTCGACGAGGCCGATGCGCTGCCCTCGTTGCGTGGCAGGCGCCTGCAGATCACCTGGAACGATCCATGGCGTGGACCGCCTATGAGCGGCGCCGAAGGTGGGCGCCATGCGGTTCGAGCTGGCGCGCATTGGGAGCTGTCGCTGCGGGTGCGGGCACCGCGTTCGCGGATCAATCCTGGAGGCTTTGACGGCGAGCGCCATGCATTGCTGAGGGGGATATCCGGCACCGGTACGGTGCGCGATCCGGCGAGTGCGCGTGAGCGGCGAGCCGCGCACGGCCTGCCGGCCTGGCGCGAGCGCAGCAGTGCTGCCATCGCCACCCAGGTGGCCCATCCTGCCGCTCGCTTCGTGCAGGCGCTGGCACTGGGCGATACCCGCGGCTTGTCCGATGCAGACTGGGAACACCTGCGCGCACTGGGCCTGACCCATCTGGTCGCCATCTCCGGATTCCATGTCGGTGTGGTTGCCGGCTTTGGCGTGATGCTGTGCCGGGGGCTGTGGTGGCTGTGCCCAGGGTTGGCCCGCCGCTGGCCACGGCCGCAGGCGGCCGCGTGGGGCGCCGCATTGGCGGCGGTAATCTACGCGGTGGTCGCCGGCGGCGCGCTGCCCACGGTGCGCGCCGCGCTGATGATCGGCGTGGTTGCGTTGGCCCGCGCCGGGCGTCGTCCGGTAGGTGCGGGGCAGGGGTTGGCACGGGCTGCTGTGGTGATGCTGCTGCCGGCGCCGCTGTCGGTGCTGGCCGCCGGCTTCTGGCTCAGCTTCGGAGGCGTGCTGTGGCTGCTGTGGTGCCTGCCGCGGACCGGGCCGGAGGGCGTCGGCGGTGGCCTGCGCGGATTCCTGGCCGCACAGGGGGTGGCCAGCCTCGGCCTGCTGCCCTTGTGCGTGGCGCTGTTCGGTGGCACCGCGCGGTTGGGGCCGCTGGTCAACCTGCCGATCATCCCGTGGTGGACGCTGCTGGTGGTGCCGCTGTCGCTGCTTGGGACCGGGCTGCATGCGCTGCACGACGGGGCGGGGCGCTGGGCATGGCGCGCCGCTGCCGGGCTGTTCGAGTTCAGCTGGCAGGCCCTGCAGCCGCTAGCACAGCATCCGCAGGCGATGTGGTGGCTGGCCGAGGCGCCGCGCTGGGCGGTACCCGCAGCGTTGCTGGGGGTGTTCTGGTGGCTGCTGCCTCGCGGGAACGGCGGCGGCCTGGCCGGCCTGTTGTTGTGCCTGCCGCTGCTGTGGCCGGCACGTGAGGCACCGGCGGAAGGGGAGCTGGAACTGCTGGTGCACGATGTTGGTCAGGGCACGGCGGTGCTGCTGCGCACCGCGCGGCACGCGCTCTGGTACGACGTCGGGCCGCCGACCGGCGGCGATGGCAACGAGCGAATCCTGGTCCCGGCCCTGCGCGCGCTGGGGCAGGCGCCGCCGCAGCAGGTGATGCTCAGCCACGATCACCTCGACCACACCGGCAGCCTGCCCAACCTGCGTCGGCAGTTGCCGGGGCTGCAGCTGCTGGCGCCGCCGGGCAGCGCTATCGCCGGTACCCGGTCGTGCCAGCAGGGGCTGCGCTGGCAGTGGGACGGGGTCGATTTCCAGGTGCTGCATCCGGCGCCAGGCAGCCGCCACGCCGAGAACGAGGACAGCTGCGTGCTGCGTGTCGCCAGCCGCCATGGCGTGGTGCTGCTGGCCGGCGATATCGGACACCCTGCCGAGCAGGCGCTGCTGCAGGCGTCCCCAACGGCATTGAAGGCGGACGTGGTGCTGGTGCCGCACCATGGCAGCGGCGGCAGCTCCAGCGCGCCGTGGGTGGCCGCCGTATCACCACGGCTGGCGCTGGTTTCGGCCGGCCACCAGAACCGCTTCGGCCATCCCCGCCCGGATGTGGTCCGGCGCTGGCAGGCGCAGGGGGCCGAAGTGCTGGCCACGGCCGATTCCGGTGCGATCCGCGTATGGCTTGGCGCACAAGGGATGCAGCTGCGTGAACAGCGTATCCACGCATCCCGCTGGTGGGATGCCGTTGGGCGGGCGCGGTCGGCTGCTATCCTATCGACGATTGAACAAGCGGCCGTTGGGCCGGAGGGTTGAAACGTGTGGGAACTGGTCAAGGCCGGTGGCTGGCCGATGGTGCCGCTGCTGCTGTTGGGCGTACTGGCTTTGGCGATCATCCTGGAGCGTTTCTGGTCCCTGCGGCGCACTGAAGTGCTGCCGCCCGGCCTCGGCCAGGAAGTGCGCAACTGGGCGGCACGCGGCAAGCTCGACCCGGCACACCTGCAGACCCTGCGTGGCAACTCGCCGCTGGGCGCGCTGCTGGCCGCTGCGCTGGAAGCGCGCAACCGGCCACGTGACCAGCTCCGTGAACGCATCGAAGACACCGGCCGCCACCTGGTGCACCGCATGGAGCGCTTCCTCAACGCGCTGGGCACCATCGCGTCGGCCGGCCCTTTGCTGGGCCTGCTGGGCACGGTGATCGGCATGATCCAGATGTTCCTGGGCATCCTCGACCACGGCGTGGGTGATGTGAACCAGCTGGCCGGTGGTATCGGCAAGGCGCTGGTGTGCACCGCCACCGGCATGATCGTGGCCATTCCGGCACTGATGTTCCACCGCTACTTCAAGGGCCGCATCCACGGCTATGTGGTGGAGATGGAGCAGGAAGCCAGCGCGCTGCTGGATACGCTCGACGGCCGCCCCGGGGTATTGAACCCGGCGCCCGCCGCGCGTTCGGCCAATGCTGCCACGGCGAAGGCCTGATCGATGCGTATCGGCAACGACCGATCCCAGGATGAGCCGCATATCGACCTGGTGCCGCTGATCGACGTCATCCTGGTGCTGATCATCTTCTTCGTGGTCACCACCACGTTTGACGCGCGTTCCACGCTGCAGGTGCAGCTGCCCACTGCCAGCCAGCAGCAGACCAACGAGCCGCCGCGCTCGCTGAGCGTGCTGATCAATGCCGAAGGCCGCTATTTCATCAATGACCAGGAAGTGCTGCGCAGCGACGTCGAGTCGGTCAAGCAGACCATCGCCGCCGTGGCCGGCAGCGACCGTGAGCAGACCGTGCTGCTGCGTGCCGACGCACGCACTCCCTACCAGGCCGTGGTGACCGCGCAGGATGCGCTGGGTCAACTCGGTTTCCGCCGTATTGCCATTGCAACAGCACCCGAGGTGCGTCCATGAGTTCCAATCACGCGCCGGTGTGGCCGATCTACAAACGTCTGCTGGGGTACACCCGCGCCTACTGGGTGTTCATGGTGGCTGCGGTCATCGCCATGGTGGTCGAAGCCCTGGCCGGCTATCACTTCACCAAGCTGATGGAGCCGCTGGTCAACCGTGGCTTCGTCAATCCCGAGCCGCGCATGGCGGTGATCTTGCCGCTGACCATCCTCGGCCTGTTCCTGATGCGCAGCGTCGCCACCTGGGTAAGCGACTACGCGCTGGCCAAGACCGGCCGCAGCGTGGTGCGCGACCTGCGCGAACAGGTCCTGGCCAAGTACCTGCACCTGCCGTCCTCGCACTTCGATACCGAAGCGACGCCGGTCATGGTCAGCCGCCTGAATTTTGATACCGAACAGGTCACCCAGGCCAGCGCTGATGCGCTCAAGACCGTGGTCGCCGACACCCTGACCATCATCGCCATGCTGGCGGTGATGCTGCAGATGAGCGTCAAGGTCACCGTGGCCATGCTGGTGGTGGTGCCGTTGATCGGCGTGATCGTGTCCTACGTGGGCAAGCGCTATCGCCGCATCAGCCGTGGCATCCAGGACGGCATGGGCTCGATGGCGCAGACCGCCGAGCAGTCGCTGGCCGCGCAGCAGGAAGTGAAGGTGCATGGCACCCAGCAGCACGAGATCTCGCGTTACTCGCGCCTGGCCAACCGCATGCTGTCGCTGAACATGAAGGTGGAAGTCACCCGTGCTGCCGCCTCCAGCGTGGTCCAGTTCCTGGCGGCGCTGGCGCTGGCGGTGATCGTCTGGGTGTCCACCCGCGAAGCGCTGGCTGGCCGCCTCAACGCCGGCCAGTTCATGGGCCTGATGACCTCGATGATGGCCATCATTCCCTCGCTGCGCCGCCTGACCAGCGTGCAGACCTCCATCTCGCGGGGTGTAGCTGCCGCCGAACGCCTGTTCAGCATCCTCGACATGCCGGTCGAGCGCGACGAAGGCCGAAATGCAGTGCAGCGCGTGCGCGGTGAACTGGCGTTCGACCACGTCATGCTGCGCTACCGCGAGGACAGCGGCATTGCCCTGGACGACATCAGTTTCGTCGCCAAGCCGGGTACGGTCACCGCCATCGTCGGCCGTTCCGGTAGCGGCAAGACCAGCCTGATCCGGCTGGTGCCGCGCTTCTACGAACCCAGTGGCGGGCGCATCACCCTTGATGGCGTGGCGCTGGATGACTATCCGTTGGCCGACCTGCGCCGCCAGGTGGCAATGGTCGGGCAGAAGGTCATGCTGTTCGACGACACCATCGCCGCCAACATCGCCTATGGCATGGACGCGAGCGTTGAACAGATCCGTGCAGCGGCTGAAGCTGCCAACGCGTGGGAATTCATCGAGCGCATGCCGCAGCAGCTGCAGACCCCGGTCGGCGAGAACGGCGCACTGTTGTCCGGCGGCCAGCGCCAGCGCCTGGCGATCGCCCGTGCGATCCTGCGCGATGCGCCGATCCTGATCCTGGACGAAGCCACCGCCGCGCTCGACAACGAATCCGAGCGCCTGGTGCAGGACGCGCTGCAGCGCCTGATGCCCGAGCGCACCACGCTGGTCATCGCGCACCGCCTGTCGACCATCGAGCATGCCGACCAGGTGCTGGTGATGGATCACGGCCGCATCGTCGAGCGTGGCACTCACAAGGAACTTCTGACCATGGGCGGGCTGTACCAGCATCTGCACAGCATGCAGTTCCGCGAAAGGCAGGACTGATGGCCGGCAAGGGTACCCAGACCCCGCCGTACTGGTACGACGGTAGCCCGGTTCCGTGGGCGATGCGCCTGCTGGCGCCGCTGTACGCCGGTGTCACCGCGTTGCGCCGGCGTGCCTACCGGCGCGGCTGGCGCAAGCACTACACGCTGCCGGTGCCGGTCATCGTGGTCGGCAACATCACCGCCGGTGGCACTGGCAAGACGCCGCTGACCATCGCGCTGGTGGAGCGCCTGCGTGCCGCTGGCTGGAAGCCGGGCGTGGCCAGCCGTGGCTACGGCCGCGAAGACGCCGACAAACCGCTGTGGGTGCAGGCCGACACGCCGACCGCCAAGGGTGGTGACGAGCCGGTGCTGATCGCCTGGAAGACCGGGGTGCCTGTGCGGGTGGACCGCGACCGTGTGGCCGCAGGCAAGGCCCTGATCGAAGCCGGTTGCGACGTGATCGTCTGCGACGACGGCCTGCAGCACTACCGGCTGGCGCGCGACATCGAGATTGAAGTGGTCGATGCCCAGCGTCGCTACGGCAACGGCCGGATGATCCCCGCCGGGCCGCTGCGCGAACCGGTCAGCCGTGCCAGTGAATGCGACTTCCGTGTAGTGAATCTGGGTCAGGCCGACGAAGAAAGCGCGGCGCAGGCCTGTGGCTTCGGCCAATGGCCGATGGCGCTGCACATCGACAGCGCGCAGCCACTGGCCGGTGGCCGTGCGCGCCCGCTGGCGTACTTCAAGGGCCAGCGCGTGCACGCCGTGGCCGGTATCGCGCATCCGCAGCGCTTCTTCGACATGCTGCGTGCGCGTGGCATCGGCGTGGTGCCGCATGCTTTTGCTGATCATCAGGCGTACCAGCCGCAGGACCTGTCCTTCGGCAGCCAGCTGCCGGTGCTGATGACTGAAAAGGACGCGGTGAAATGCCGCGCGTTCGGCAATGACTGGTACTACGCGGTCCCGCTGCGCGCCGAGCTGCCTGCCGCGTTCTGGGTGGCGCTGACCGACCGCCTGGACAAGCTGCGACCGAACTGAGTGGCACAGCGGCGCTTGCATTCACGCGCCGCCGGCCGCATTCCCGTTGTAACGAGCCTGCCGAGTACCGCCCGCATGACCGAATTCGTCGTCGCCATTCCGGCCCGCTATGCCGCCTCGCGGCTGCCAGGCAAGCCGCTGCGCCTGCTGGGCGGTGAGCCGCTGGTGCTGCACGTGGCACGCCGCGCGCTGCAGGCCGGGGCTGGCGAGGTATGGGTCGCCACCGACGATCAACGCATTGCCGACGCACTGTCCGGGCTGGCCGAAGTGAAGGTAGCGATGACCGCCGCCTCGCATGCGTCCGGTACCGACCGCCTGGCCGAATGCGCGCGCATTGCCGGCTGGGCCGACGACACCGTGGTGGTCAACCTGCAGGGCGATGAGCCGTTCGCACCTGCGGCCGGCATCCGTGCGGTGGCCGAGGCACTGGTCGGTGGCAATGCGCCGATGTCGACCCTGGCCACGACCGTCGAAGATGCGCACACCCTGTTCGATCCGAACGTGGTGAAGCTGGTGCGCAACGTGCGCAACGAGGCCATGTACTTCAGCCGTGCGCCGATCGCCTGGCACCGCGATGGCTTCGCACGCAGCCGCGATACGCTGCCGGCCGGGCACAACTGGTTGCGCCATATCGGCATCTACGGCTATCGCGCCGGCTTCCTGCAGCAGTTCGCGGCGATGCCGCCGGGCCAGCTGGAGCAGGTCGAATCGCTGGAACAGCTGCGCGTGCTGGAAGCGGGCTTCCCGATCAGCGTGGCGATCTCGCCGGAACCGTTCCCGCCCGGCATCGACACCCCTGAGGACCTGGAGCGCGCCGAAGTGCTGCTGCAGGCAATGGCCGCACGATGAAGCTGCTGGTCGTCTGCCTCGGCAACATCTGCCGTTCGCCGATGGCCGAAGGTGCGCTGCGCGCCTGCCTGGACGCGTCGCCGCTGGCTGGTCGGGTGCAGGTCGATTCGGCCGGCACCGGCGACTGGCATGTGGGCGAGCCACCGGACCGGCGCGCGATCGCCTGCGCGGCCGGGCATGGCGTGGACATCGGCGGCCTGCGCGCGCGCCAGCTGCAGGTCGCGGATTTCGACCGCTTCGACTGGATCCTGTGTGCCGATGAGGCCAACCTGCGGGATGCCGGTCGCTTGGCCACCCCCGCCCAGCGAGAACGCCTGGCGCTGTACCTGCCGTGGTCCGGCGGGCAAGGCAGGGGTGCGATCCCGGACCCGTACACCGGCGGCAGTGAGCATTTCGAACAGGTCTGGACATTGGTCGACGATGCTGCAAAACGAGCAGTGGCACGACTGTTGCATGACGCCGACTCCGGCATAATCGGGCCATGAACGTCCAGCCCGTCCCGGACCTGCCCGAGTTCGCCACCTGGCTCAATGCCACCCCCTGCACCCTGACCGAACTGCGCGGTCGGCCGGTGGCGCTGTTGTTCGTCAACGCCGCCTCCGCCTGGAGCGCGCAACGCCTGGCCGAGTTCGGCCAATGGCTGTCGCGCCACCCCGGCAAGCTGCAGCCGCTGGTGCTGCAGGTGCCGCGCTTCGATTTCGAACGTGAGGCCGACGCCGCACTGAAGCTGCTGCGTCGCCAGGGTCTGACGATGCCGGTGCTGCTTGATGCCGACTGGGATGGCTGGCGCCGCTTCGGCGTCACCGCCTGGCCGACCATCGTGCTGCTGGATGCGCAGGGGCGCGAGCAACAACGGTTGGTCGGGCAGGGCGCACCCGGCGAACTGGAGCGTGCCTTGAACGCGCTGTGCGAGGGCGCACCGTCGGCGCCGCCGCGCGGTGGCAGCGAGCTGCATCCGGAGCCGCGCCACGCGCTGCGCTTCCCGCTTGGCCTGGCGGTCAGCACCGAACGCCTGTACATCGCCGACAGCGGCCATCACCGCATCCTCGAATGCAGCCACGGTGGCCGCATCCTGCGCCAGTTCGGGCTGGGCACTGCCGATTTCATGGATGGCAACCTCGCCGAGGCGGCCTTCCACCGCCCGCAGGCGCTGGTGCTGGAGCGCGATTCGCTGTACGTCGCCGACACCGGCAACCATGCCGTGCGCCGCATCAACCTGCTGACCGGCATCGTCGACACCCTGTGCGGCAACGGCCGTCCCGGCGCGCCGGTGGAAGGCCCGGTCGCGCAGGCCAGGCAGGTGTCGCTGGACCATCCGGTCGGCCTGGCCATCGCCGACAACCAGCTGCATATCGCCATGGCCGGTGACAACCGCATCTGGAGCTACCACCTGGGCCAGCGCAGCCTGCAGTGGCGCGCCGGCAGCGGTTCCATCGACGAACGCGATGGCAGCGGCCACCTGGCTGCCTTTGCCCAGCCCACCGCACTGGCCGTGGTGCAGCAGGTGCTGTACGTGGCCGACGCGTTGGGTTCCTCGATCCGTGCGCTGCAGCTGCGTGGCGACCTGGTGCAGACGCTGGTCGGGCAGGGGCCCTGGCGCTTCGGCAATGAGGACGGCCCGCGCACCCAGGCCAGCCTGCAGTTTCCGCAGGCGATGGCACTGAGCCCGGATGCGCCGCTGCTGTGGATCGCGGATACGGGCAACGGCCGCCTGCGCACCCTGCGCCTGGGCGGTGGTGAACTGACCACCCAGCCGCTGCCGCGCCGCCTGCATGGTCCGGCCGGTCTGGCAGCCGGTGCGGGCGCGGTGTGGATCGCCGAGACCGATGCCCACGCCGTGCTGCGTTTCGACCCCGACAGCGGCGTGCTCAGCGAAGTCCCGATCAGCGAATGACCGACGTATCCGCTCCGGTCTTCGACGGCAAGGCCTTCGCGGCCCAGCTCAGCACCGCCCCCGGCGTGTACCGCATGTACGCCGCCGACGACACCCTGTTGTACGTCGGCAAGGCGCGCGCGCTGCGCAACCGTGTCGGCAGCTACTTCAACGGCAGCCCGAAGAACGCGCGGATCATGTCGATGATCTCGCAGATCACGCGCATGGACGTGACCGTGACGCGCTCGGAAGCCGAGGCGTTGCTGCTGGAAAACCAGCTGATCAAATCGCTGTCGCCGCGTTACAACGTCTCGTTGCGCGACGACAAGACCTATCCGCACGTGCTGCTGACCCGAGAGGACTGGCCGCGCATCGCGCTGCATCGCGGTCCGCGCGCCATTCCCGGACGCTACTTCGGTCCGTATCCCGGCGTTACCGCCGTGCGCGAAACGCTGAACCTGATGCACAAGCTGTTCAAGCTGCGCAGCTGCGAGGACAGCGTGTTCCGCAACCGCTCGCGGCCGTGCCTGCAGTACCAGATTGGCCGCTGCAGTGCGCCGTGCGTGGAGCTGGTGCCGGCGCCGGAGTACGCCGAATCGGTGCGCCGCGCCGCGCTGTTCCTGGAAGGCAAGAGCGACGAGCTGACCCGCGAACTGGGCGAACAGATGCAGGCCGCCAGCGAGGCGCTGGAGTTCGAGCAGGCCGCGCGCCTGCGCGACCTGATTTCCTCGCTGCGCAGCATGCAGACCCGCCAGTACGTGGATGGCCGCGCCGCCGACCTCGACGTGCTGGCCGTGGCCATGCAGGGCTCGCAGGCCTGCGTGCTGCTGCTGGCCTTTCGTGATGGCCGCAATCTCGGTACCCGCCCGTTCTTCCCGCGCACCAATGGCGAAGAGAGCCCGGAAGAGGTGTTGGCCGCGTTCGTCTCGCAGTACTACATCGAATTCGAGCCGCCGCGCGAGATCCTGCTGGACCGCGAGATTCCTGACGCCGACCTGCTGGTTGCCGCGCTGTCTGCCTCGGCCGAGCGCAAGGTGCAGCTGAAGTGGAACGTGCGCGGCGAACGCGCCGGCTACGTGGAACTGGCCAGCCGCAATGCGCAGCTGACCCTGGCCACCGAACTCAACAGCCGCAACGCGCAGCACGCGCGCAGCGATGCCTTGCGCGACATGCTGGGTCTGGCAGAGCCGGTCAAGCGGGTCGAATGCTTCGACATCAGTCATACGCTGGGCGAGGCCACCGTGGCCTCATGCGTGGTGTTCGACGCCGCCGGCCCGGTGCGTGCGCAATACCGCCGCTTCAACATCAGCGGCATCGAGCCGGGCGACGACTACGCCGCCATGCGCCAGGCCATCGACCGCCGCTTCCGCCGTGCGGTGGAAGAGCAGGGCGTGCTGCCGGACGTGCTGCTGATCGACGGCGGCGCCGGCCAGTTGGCCCAGGCCCAGGCCGCGCTGGCCGACCTGGGCGTGGAAGGCGTGCTGCTGGTGGGCGTGGCCAAGGGCGTGGAACGCCGCGCCGGCCACGAAGCGCTGGTGATGCCTGACGGTCGCGAGCTGCGCCCGGGCGCGGCCAATCCGGCGCTGCAGTTCATCCAGCAGGTGCGCGATGAGGCGCACCGCTTCGCCATCACCGGCCACCGCGGCCGCCGCCAGAAGGCGCGGATGACCAGCAAGCTGGAGGACATTCCCGGTATCGGGCCGCGCCGCCGCGCCAGCCTGCTCAAGCATTTCGGCGGCCTGGTCGGCCTGAAAGCCGCTGGTGAAGCGGAAATCGCCAAGGTGGAAGGCATCAATGACGCCCTCGCGGCACGTATCTACGCTAACCTGCACGGGTTGGCCACGCCTGATGCGGCCGAGTAGAGAGAGAAGCACGCAAGCATGAAGTTGACCCTGCCCACCTGGCTGACGTTGTTGCGGATCGTGATGATCCCGGTGCTGGTGCTGGTGTTCTACCTGCCCTACACCTGGACCAACTTCGCTTCGGCGGCGATCTTCGGCCTGGCCGCGATCACCGACTGGCTCGATGGCTGGATCGCACGCCGTTACCAGCTGGAGTCGGCCTTCGGTGCCTTCCTCGACCCGGTCGCGGACAAGCTGATGGTGGCAGTGGCGCTGTTCCTGATCGTGCAGGGCCACCCGACGCCGTGGATGGCGTTCTGGGCGGCGGTCATCGTCGGCCGCGAGATCGCGGTGTCGGCACTGCGCGAATGGATGGCCGAACTGGGCCAGCGCGCCAAGGTGCGCGTGGCGATGATCGGCAAGGTCAAGACCACCGCGCAGATGGTCGCACTGTTGTGCCTGCTGTATTCGGTGGCCCCGAACGTGCCGGTGGAAGACATCTGGATGGGCTGGCCGGTGTTCCACATCGGCGACTGGACCCTGGCCATTGCCGCGGTGCTGACCCTGTGGTCAGGCCTGCAGTACCTGCACGCCGCTTGGCCGAGCCTGCGCGATGACGAGCGCGCTGCGCGCGAGCGTGCACGGCAGAAGAAGCTGGGCAACTGAGCCTCGGGGTCGGATCCCTTTCCGCAGGAAAGGGCTCTGACCCCACCGATGCGTTGACCCCATCGATGCGCCCATCCACGCATGGCGTGGATACGCAATGCAAGGTGCCTCGCAGACCCTAAAAAAGCGCTTGACGCCATCCTTGGAATAGGTAAAATTTCGCCTCCCAAGCGGGAATAGCTCAGTTGGTAGAGCGCAACCTTGCCAAGGTTGAGGTCGCGAGTTCGAGTCTCGTTTCCCGCTCCAGATTCAAGAAAAACGCTCCCGAAAGGGGGCGTTTTTCGTTTGCGTCCAACGCGCTTCATCCCCACTTCACCGCCACCCCATCGCCTCAACACGCGCATTGGCGAAGCTGCATCTCCGTTCCAATCCGGTGGTGTCGCGATGCCTCATCAATCCTCGGCCTACGACCACGACGTGGTCATCGTCGGCGCCAGTTTCGCCGGCACCGCCTGCGCGTTGGCCGCTGCCCAGTATGGCTTGCGCGTCTGCGTGCTCGAACGCAAGGCCGCCCCCGGCGAGCGTCTGCACACCACCGGCATCGTGGTGAAGGAAGCGATGGAGCAGACCTGGCTGGGGCGCATGCCCGAACACCTGGTGCAGCGCGTTGCCAATGTGCGGCTGTATGCGCCGAACCTGCGCAGCGTGTTGTTGGCCGCGCCGGGCTATTACTTCCTCACCACCGATACGCCGAACCTGATGCGCTGGCTGGCCAGCGAGCTGCGCGCGAATGGTGTCGACCTTCGCCTGCAGCAGTCCTTCACCGACGCCCATCGCAGTGGTGACGGCTGGCTGGTGGAAGGGGGAGGGCGGTGCGCCTACCTGGTCGGCGCCGATGGCGCGCGCTCACGCGTTGCCCAGCGCACCGGCCTCGGCCAGGTGCGTGACAACCTCTACGGCATCGAACGTGAGTTCGCCGGCCTCCAGTTGCCGCAGGGCGACGCACTCCATTGCTTCGTCAGCAAGCGCTTTGCACCGGGTTACATCGGCTGGGTCGCACAGAACCCGACCGGGCTGCAGGTCGGCTTGGCGCTGCGCCATGACCCGAACCAGGTGCGGCCGCCTGATATCGGTGGCTTTCTTGAGCACGTGCGCGATGTGGTCGGCATTCCGCCTTCGGCGCGTCCCTCGGCCACCCGCGCAGGGCTGGTGCCCTGCGGCCGGCCGGATGGGCCGTTCACCGGCCAACGCGTGATCCTGACCGGCGACGCGGCGGGCATCGTCTCACCACTGTCCGCCGGAGGCATCCATTCCTCGTGGCGGCACGGTTGGGCGGTCGGCGAGGCGATTGCCCGCCATCTACGTGGGCAAGGGCCGGAAGCGGAACGGGTGGCGCGGCAGGTGGCGCCGGCATTCCATGGCAAGCGCCTGCTGCGCTGGGCGATGGATCATCTGCAGGCCGACTGGCCGCTCAACGCACTCCTGCACACGGCGACCACGCGGCGCATTGCCGAGCAGGTCTACTTCCATCGCCGTGGCCTGCGAACCTGAGGTATCGGTCCTGGGGGCCTGAACGCCGCCCCACAATGCACGCGAAAATTCCTGTTGACGCCGTGCAGCAATATCGACACAATAGCGCTCCTTCGACGCAGGTCGAACGGAATCTGCGGGAATAGCTCAGTTGGTAGAGCGCAACCTTGCCAAGGTTGAGGTCGCGAGTTCGAGTCTCGTTTCCCGCTCCAGATTCAAGAAAACGCTCCCGAAAGGGGGCGTTTTTCGTTTGTCACACCGGTTGCACCACCGCCGCGCTAGCGTGCCTTGCCGGGCAGGGCGCTGCACCAGGTCAGGGCATCCTGCCGGTCGAAACCGGGGCAGCGGTTGTCCCGCCGGATGTAGACGTAGGGAACGTCGTCTTCGTAGGTGAAGTGGTAGTAGTAGGTCCGGTCCTTTCCGTACAGCCAGTAGTTCGACGAGCCCTGGTTGATGGCATTTGGCTCGAACGTGAAGATCGAAGATTCACGGGGGATGAAGTTGCTGCGCTCCATCAGTAGCAGCATGGCGTTCGAGACCAGTGGGGTGGTCAGGACGAGCACGATCACGCCGACAGTCACTGTCGTGATCGAGCCAATCAGTAGCCAGCGACGTTGGTGTTTCACGGGCAGGCAGCACCGAAGTAGGGCAGTGCCGCAATGTGCAATACGCCGTGAAAGTCGTCCAGTGTTCCGTGTCGAGAACGCGCTGAAAGCGTGGTGAAAGGCTGGGGCGGCATTGCCTGAACCGCACGCCTGTTGTGACCTTTTTCGGACCAATTCTCCATGTTCGCTCCACAATCGCACGGTAGCCTTCATGCTCCTTCTACACGTTGGCGGGCTGGTGGTCAGGCGTATCACTTCAGTGGCAGTGCCCAGGACCGGGCGCGGACTCACCCTGCATGCAGTGCTGCGCCCTGGTGCGTTGTTGGCAAGCCTGGCCCTGGCCGGTTGCATGTCGGTGACTGTTCCGGACCTGCCTGACCGCACGCCCAGCACCTGGACCCAGGTGCCGCAGGGCCAGGGCGTGGCAGTGGACGCCAAACAGTGGTGGAAAGTGCTGTCCGACCCGGCGCTGGACGGCTTGGTCGATCAGGCCATCGCCGGCAACCTCGACCTGCAGCAGGCCACGCTGCGCCTGCAGGCCGTTCGGATCGTCGCCGGCACCTCGGACTCGCGTTTCCTGCCGGAAATCTCGGCCAGCGCCAAGCAGGTGCAGGACGCCGCCGCAGTCGATACCTACTTCCATGCCGGCATCGAAGCGATCTGGGACCTGGGCCTGTTCGGCGCCGCCGAGAGCGCCCAGTTGAGCGCGCAGGCGTCGGCCGGTAATGCCGAGGCGCTGCGCAATGCCGCACAGGTGGCGGTGATTGCCGACGTGGTGCGCAGCTATCTGGACCTGACCGTGGCACAGGCCCAGCAGGACCTGCTGGCCCGGCAGCAGACCGTGGATGACCGCGGCGAACAACTGGCGCTGGTCCGCCAGCGCCTGCGCCTGGATGAGCCGGGCGAGCTGGACCGCCTGCGTGCACGCCAGGCGGCCACCCGCGCGGCCACGGCGCAGGCCCGCGAGAATGCGGACAACGCTGCCCGTGCGTTGGCCCTGCTGCTGGGACGTGATGGCCCGGATCCAGCCTGGCGCGCCTATCGCACGCCGCCGAAGCTGGGTTCGTTCTCGCTGCAGCAGGTGCCGGCCGATCTGCTGCGCCACCGTCCGCAGATTCTGCTGGCCGAATCGGAAGTGATGCAGGCGGCGGCCAGCAAGGGCTCCGCACGTGCCGCGATGTATCCGCGGGTCAGCCTCGGCGGCTCGATCCTGTACGCGTACAACCTCACTCAGAACGCCCGCTCCAATTCCGACTCCAGTCCCTCGATCGGCCCGTACATCGATATCCCGCTGTGGGATTGGGGGCAGCGCCGCGCGCGCTTCAATGCCGATGAAAAGCAGCTGGATGCCGCGTTGCTCGGTTATCGCAAAGCGGTACTGGAGGGCGTGAGTGAAGTAGAGGGCGCGCTGGGCAGCCTGGCGCGGCAGGACAGCAGCATCCAGTCGCTGCGCGCGGCCAATGATGTTGCCGGCCAGCAGGTCAAGCGACAGGCACGTCAGGTGCAGCTGGGCCTGTCCAGCGAGTTCGATGGCTTGGACACGCAGCGTGCCGCACTGGCTTCGCAGGCGGACCTGATCGGTGCCCAAGGTGCCCGCGTGCTGGCGTTTGCTTCGCTGTACCGCGCCCTCGGCGGCGCACCGCTGCCGGTCGAAGCCGAGGACGCGTCGCAATGATTGCACTGGCCCGCAAGACCCTGGCCTATGAGTGGCGCCGGTTCCTGCCGGTGGTACTGGCGATGTGCTTCGCTGGCGTGCTGCTGATCGTGCAGGCGGCGCTGGTGCTGGGTATCTTCGGTACCGCCGCGATCTACGTGAAGGCGTCTTCCGCCGATATCTGGGCCGGCTTTCCCGGCACCCAGAGCGTGAACTACGGCCATGCAATCAGCGCGGATGTGGAAAGCCACCTGCGCATGGACCCGGAGGTCACCCGCGTCGAACCCTACGAATGGGTCGATGGCGAATGGCGTTCCAGCGCGCAGGGTACCGGCAACGTGTCGGTGTACCTGTCCGGCATCTCCACCCAGGACGACGCGATGATGTTCGCGCGCATCCTGCCCGCCGACCTGCGCGCGCAGCTGCGCGAGCCGGGCGCGGTGATCGTCGACAGCGCGGATCTGGATACGCTGGGCGTGGATCTGCAGAACAACCGTGCCTGGATCAACGGCAAGGCGGTGCGCGTGGTTGCCGCACAACCGGGCCTGCGTGGCCTCGGTGGCGTCAACGTGCTGGCCTCGCTGGATACCGCGCGCGCCATCGCCGGTACCGACCCGCATGAGGGCAGTACCTATTTTGTGGCGGGCCTGCGCTCGCCGGACCTGGCCAACGGCGTGCGTGACCGCCTGGCCGCGTCGATGGGGCAGGCCACGCCGGTCGAGTTCTGGACCGCACCGGAGTTCGCCAGCCGCTCGCAGCAGTACTGGCTGTTCGATACCGGTGCCGGCATCGCAGTGCTGTTCATGGCGGTCATCGTCTGCTTTGTCGGCGCGGTGATCACCAACCAGTCGTTCGCTTCGGTGGTGGCCGGTTCGGTGCGCGAGTACGCCACGCTCAATGCACTCGGTGCCGGGCGCTATGCGCTGGCGCGGGCGGTGTTCGAACAGGCACTGTTGATCGGCGGCGTGGGCATGTTGTTGGCGGCGGCCTTCAGTACGGTGGTGCTGTTGATCGCGCAGACCCAACGTGTACCGGTGCAGCTGACGCCGATGGTGATCATCGGCTGCGTGGCACTGGTCGCGGTGATGGCCATGCTCTCCAGCATCATGGCGGTACGCAGTGTCGTCCGCTCCGATCCATCGTTGCTGCTGCGTTGAGGGCCGGCCGATGACTTCTACACGCGCCGTCGCCCCGACCCTGCAGGCCGATGCATTGGAAAAGGGTTTCATGTCCGGGGATGTGCAGGTGCCGGTGCTTCGCGGCCTCTCGCTGGACATCTACCCCGGTGAGCTGACCCTCGTGTCCGGTCCGTCTGGTTGCGGCAAGAGCACGCTGTTGTCGTTGCTGTCCGGCCTGTCCGCGCCCGACGGTGGCCGCGTGCACGCACTCGGCCAGGACGTGGGCCACATGACGCGCAGCGAAGTGGAGCGCTTCCGCCTGCACCATGTCGGCTTCGTGTTCCAGGGCTTCAACCTGTTCCCGGCGCTGACTGCACTGGAACAGGTGCAGCTGCCGCTGGGCTATCGCGGCATGAGCAATCGCGAAAGCGAACCGCTGGCGCGCAAGGCATTGGACGAGGTCGGCCTGACCCATCGCAGCCACATGCGTCCGGCGCAGTTGTCCGGTGGCGAGAAGCAGCGCGTGGCCGTTGCCCGCGCCTTCGCCAAGTCGCCGACGCTGATCTTCGCCGACGAACCGACCAGTGCGCTGGATGCCGAGAATGGCCAGCGCGTGATCGACATCCTGCATCGCTACGCACGTGCGCATGGCGCCACCGTGCTGTGCGTGAGCCACGATCCGCGCCTGATCCGGCATGCCGATCGGGTGATCGCCATGGAAGACGGCATGGTCCGTGATGACCGCCGCCAGAACGAAACTGTAGAGTCCGCCCCATGACCAAGACGTCGCACCTGCTTCCCCTCAGCCTGGCCCTGTCCGCGGCATTGCTGCTCGGCGCCTGTTCCAAAGAGGCGCCCGCCCAGGCATCCGCCGGTAAGGCCAGCACTGCTGCCGCCGACAAGGTCGCGGTCGCGCGCGGCATCATCGACGTCGAGGGCGGTTTGATCGCGCTGGCACCGCCGGTGGATGGCTCGATCACTGCCGCGCCGGTGAAGGAGGGCGCCACGGTGAAGAAGGGACAGCTGCTGCTGTCGCTGGATGGCGCCCTGCTGCAGCAGGAGGTGGCGATGGCCACTGCCGATCTCGCCTTGGCCAATGACCGTCTGAAGGGCAGCCAGGCGCAGCTGCGCGAACTGGAGCGCAATGCGACCCGCCTGTCCACCGGCGCCAGCGAAGGCGTGTCGTCCAACCAGCAGGCCGATGCAGCCAGGCAGCAGCTGGCCGGTGTGCGCGCCGATGTCGACGTGGCCGGTGCGCAGGTCGACATGGCCCAGCACAAGCTGGAGCACGCGAAACTGAAACTGCAGCAGATGTCGCTGAGCGCACCGGAGGCCGGCACCGTGGTCGGCCAGGTGCCGGGACTCGGTGCATTCGTGCAGGGTGGCAAGCCAGCGATCTCGCTGCTGCCGGCACGCCCGCTGCAGGTGCGTGCCGAACTCAGTGCTGCCTACGCCGATGCCGTGCAGGTGGGCATGAAGGCCGCCGTGGTGCCGGACAGCGATGGCGCTGAAAACACCGGCTCACTGCCACCCGCACGCGTGGTGCGCATCAGTCCGGTGTTCGCGCAGGCGCGCCTGCCCGAAGACGCTGGGCGTGGCGTGGCCAAGGTGGTGGAGTGCGTGCTGGAGTTTGATGGCAACGCCAAGGCGCGGTTCGGCCAGCATGTGCGGGTGGAGTTCCGGAAGTAAACCTAGTGCTGAGGCGGGGCCACCGAACTATTCCTGCGCCGCCTGAGTCTCCGCCATGCACTTAGCAACGACACCACGCACAGCGCCAGCAGCAGCCCCACGTCCAGCAGCAGCAACCACAGCAGGTGCATGCCCTGCACCGGTGGTTGGTGCATCGCCGACAGCAGCCATGGTATCGACCAGGCCAGCAGCAGCACGAAGGCGATCAGCAGGCGCAGCCACAGTCGCCCCAGTTTCCAGGGCTGCACGATCAGTGCAGCAACCACCAGCTCGACGGTGCTCAGCAGCGCGAACACGATCACGGTGCTGGTCGGGTAGGGCAGTGTGCCGCCTTCCAGGTGGCGCAGCAGCCAGTAGTCCGGCGTGAAGCCGGCATTGACCAGTGCGGCGATCAGCGCCAACCAGGTCAGTGCGACCAGCAGCCAGAACAGGCGGATGTAGCGCTCAGGCATGAGGGGAGTCCGGTGCGGGAAGTGCCGTGCCGAGTGATGCAGTGCGCAGGGTGGCGAAGATCGCGGCCAGTGTCAGCAGGCCTGGCCCGACGGTGAAGTACGCCAGGCGCAGCGGGTGGTTGTGCATCAGCGTCCAGGTCGCGAACGCCAGCGGAACCGCCAGCACCAGCAGCTTGGCGGAGAGCGGCCGCAGCACCGCGATCATTGGCTGGGCGCCAAGGAACATCCAGAACAGGTAGAACTGCGCGATGCCCAGGCTGATGTCGCGATGGGAGGTGAAGCCGAAATGGTCGCGATACCAGTTCATTCCCAGTGGAATCAGCGTCCAGTACAGCAGGGCCACCAGCAGATGCAGCAGCAGGGCGATCAGCAGGGGCTTGCCACGAAGGAACATGGGCTTACCGGACCGGGCGGGGCAGCGTACCCCAGTGCGGGCGCCGCTGACTGCGTCGCGTGAAGACTGTTGACGACGTGAAGGAATTTGGACACAATAGCGCTCCTTCGACGCAGGTCGGAGAATCTGCGGGAATAGCTCAGTTGGTAGAGCGCAACCTTGCCAAGGTTGAGGTCGCGAGTTCGAGTCTCGTTTCCCGCTCCAGATTCTACAGGGCCCCGTCAGGGGCCTTGTTTTTCTCCCGCCCCGGCAAGGCGGGGCCCGTTGAGCCACAAGGCTTTTCGCGCAGTCAGAAATGTGAAATCGCTGGTGTGTGTTCCGGATTTCCGGTACCATGTCGGCTTATGCGGGAATAGCTCAGTTGGTAGAGCGCAACCTTGCCAAGGTTGAGGTCGCGAGTTCGAGTCTCGTTTCCCGCTCCATGTTCCGACAGGCCCCATCGCGGGGTTTTGTCATGTCAGGGACATCGTTCCTGGCGCGCAGTACGTTGGCCTCATGGCAGAGTGGCTATGCACCGGATTGCAAATCCGTTTACAGCGGTTCGATTCCGCTTGAGGCCTCCATATTGAAAAGCCCTGACTCCGGTCAGGGCTTTTTCTTTGGGCGCTTTCTGGCCGGTTCCGGTCGAGCCCTCCCATTCATGGGCATGTCACTAGAATCCGCCAACTTCTTCCCTGCCCGTGCTGGCGGCCGGCAGGTCCTTGTCGCCTGGCTCGGCAGCCGTACTCCCCCCACTTCTTGCATCCCGCCGCCATGCATCCTGCCCATCGCCGCCTTCTGGCCCTCGTTCTGAGCACCTGTCCACTGCTGCCCCTGGCCGCATGCGCGTCTGGATCCAACACAGGTCGTCCAGTGGAAGCGGCCCCCGCGGAAGGCCGCTTCATCGCCATCCATGAGAAGGCATCCACCAGGGAGAATCAGGCAGAGGCCCGGCTGTGGAAGGAACGGAAACTGCTCGAGGACTTCGTTGACGCGATGAACAGCTACATCCGCATCCCGCGTGACATCAAGGTCATCGCGAAGGAGTGCGGAGAGTCCAATGCCTACTTCGATCCGGAAACCAGCAGCATCGAGATGTGCTACGAGATGTCCGCGGAGGAGCGTGCGCGCTTTGAGGCGGCGGGCGATGCTGCTGAAGATATCGACAACGCGCTGTACCAGAGCGCGGTGGGTACGCTCTACCACGAGCTGGGCCATGCGCTGATCAGCGAACTGGAGCTGAAGATCACCGGCCGCGAGGAAGACGTTGCGGATCAGTTGGCCGCCTACGTACTGACCGCAGACGATGAGTCCAGGGCGTTCCTGGTCACGGTTGCTGATACCTATGTGCTGTCCGCGCAGGAGCAGACCCGTATCGAGGATCTGCCCACGGCGGGCACCCATTCGCTGGACTTCCAGCGCGCCGTGAATTTCCTGTGCTACCTGTACGGCTCGGACGCGGGCACCTTCGGTTATCTGGTGAAGGACGGCACGCTGCCCGAGGAGCGTGCGGAGAACTGCGAGCACGAATATGGGCAGCTGGTCGATGCCTGGGAGTCGCTGCTGAAGTCGTACCTCAAGCCGGAGTAGGGGGCTGTGCGCCTGGCCTTGTCTTGGCCCGGGTGAGCGGCCGCGGTAACGCATCGCCAGCCACCCCACAGATCGAGGCGCTGGCCGATGCGCTATATGCGCGCAACCGGGCCGCATTCAACACTGCGTGATGTGGCCGCCAGCGCCGGCGTCTCAGCACGGAAGTTGCGCGCGACCGGTTCGCCCACGCCGGTGTAGTGGCGGAACAGGTAGATCAGCGGCTTCCAGCGGGTCACGTCGATGTGCTGGCTGCCCGCAATGGTGATGTCCTCGTGTGCATGCACGCAGCGGATGCGGCCTTCGGCAATCACGAAGCCCTGGCCATCGTCATCGCTGGGTGCATGCATCGCCATCATCGTGACCTCCACCTGCAGCGGGCATTCGGCAATCGTTGCCGGTGCCACCTGCGCTGAGGGCATGGCACTGAACCCGGCTAGCGCGAACTTGTCGCGCACATGCACATAGCCCATGGCCTGCTTGGCTTCGGGCACCGGATCGCGCCCGGTCGCACGCGCAATGGCTTCCACCTGCTCGGCTTGTGTGGCTGCAGGGAAGTTGAGCACGCACTCGTTGCGCAACTGCAGGTTGCGGTAGCCCTGGCCCTGCGTTCCCAGGCCCAGCACGACCCGGTTGCCCAGCGCCCAGAACGAAGACAACGGGCTGATGTTGCTTCTGCCATCGGGATTGAGCGTGGTCATCAGCACCACCGGGGTGCCCGGGTACATGACGGTCGGGGCGATGCGCCGGCGCGGGAAGGAAGGGATCGTCACTGCGGGTCTCACGATTGCGGGACGGCCACTGTGCGGGGTAGCTGCCGGTGGATGCTTCGGCCCGCATCGAACTGTCCGCGTGCCACTGCATGCCACAATGCCGGCATGGTCCATACCTCCGGTTCCCTTGTCAGTGTCGGTGCCCTGGTTGGCGACCAGGCACGCGCGGCCATGCTGCTGCAGCTGATGGATGGGCGGGCCTACACGGCGATGGAGCTGGCCCGCGTGGCAGGAGTGACGCCGCAGACGGCGAGCTCACACCTGCGCAGGTTGGTCGAGGGCGATCTGCTGGTGGCCGTCGCGCAGGGGCGCCATCGCTACCATCGGCTGGCCTCGCACGAGGTTGCCGACATGCTGGAGGGCATCCTGCGCGTTGCCGACCGCACGCCGTCCTGCACCGCTGCGGCATCACGCAGCATGCCGGCGCTGCGCAAGGCGCGCTCCTGCTACCGGCATCTGGCCGGCGTGCATGCGGTGGCCATCGCCGATCATCTGTTGCAGGTGGGGCATGTGCTTCCGTGCGAGGGGCATTGGCAGGTGAGCGCGGGTGGTGCCGACTTCCTGCGAGGGCTTGGCCAGCCGCTGGCCGATGTGTTTCAGCAGCCGCTGGCGGTCAAGCCGGCCCGCTACTGCCGGGGATGCCTGGACTGCACCGAGCGGCGCCCACACCTGGCGGGCGTGGTCGGCGAGGCGATGCTGGACAGCTTCGTGAAGAACGATTGGCTGCGGCGCGTCGAGGCACGGCGAGAGCTGCAGTTGACACCGCCCGGGCGCGAGGCCTTCTGGAGGTTGTTCGGTCTGGCGACCTGAGTCGCGCGATCAATCTCATCCGCCCGCGACATGGCAAGGCGCTATGGTCGAGGTCCAAGCCTCAGGGAGCAGCAATGTCGAGCAGGGACAAGATGGATCGCGGCATGCAGGCAGCAGGCCGACAATGAACAAATCTACTGCGGAAGTCCGCTGGCTGACGTTCCGGTTGATGAACGGCCAGTCGATCGGGCCGGATCAACTGAAGGATGGCTGGGTGACCGCTTCGGAAACCCGCCATTGTGGTGTGCGTCGCGAGTCCATTGAAGGCGCGGGCATGGTCTATGCGCTGTATGGGCCTGCCAACCTGGCCTCACCGCGACGCGCGGAAATGCGCATGCGCGAGTTTCTGATGAGCTCCGGCTACACCTTCACCATGGGCACGCTGGGCGGCTGACGCCGCCCGTCATCGTGGTCACGGACGTACCGTCAATGCCTGGGCGAGCGTCCCGATCGGGCCGCGCGCATCGTGCAGCACCGTGCTGGTCAGGCCCAGGCCCTGGCGGCCGAACGACACCGAGGTGTCAAAACCCAGCCACTCGCCTTCGGGCATGCCGAACAGGTGCGCGGTCAGGTCGAGGTTGGGGAAGGCGATTTCCTTGGGATCGGCGCGCACGGCCATGCCATTGGACAGATCGAACAGGGTGGCTGCACGGGCCAGCGGACTGACCGGTTCGCCGTCCAGCAGTGCGTGCTTTGCGCGCGCCCAGTAGCTGGCGCGTCCAGGCCCTTGGTCGTGTCGGCGGATCTCTACGCTTTGGATGAATCCCCCTGGCCAGACCGTGCCCGGATCCCACGCCGGCATCGACTCCGGTGGTGCAATGGTTGCTAGCGGTGTGCCGGCGATGGTCTCGGTATCGTTCGGACGCATCAGCCAGGCGCGCACGCGCAGTGCCGGCCGGCCGCCATGCTGCAGCGTGGCTTCGACCAGCTCGATGGTGCGACCGCTGCGCAGTACCTGCACGACGGCTTCCATCGCTTCGATAGGGATGGTGCCGAGAATGTCGTAGGACAGGCGCGCGATCAGGAAGCCGTGGCCACGTGCGGTGGCATCGCGCTCCAGATGATGCGCCAACAGGCCGATCGCAGGCGCGATATGTTGTTCGCGGATGTTCCAGGCGCCGCCGGTATGTTCGGTCGGCAGGTAGCGGGTGTCGCTGAGTCGTTCGAAGAAGGCCATCGTGCGCGTTGCTTCAGCAGGAAGGGAGGCGGCAGGTGCTGCACCGGTCCTTGCATCGTAAGCGTTTGGCAACGTGGCGGGCTGAGCCGGCTCCCGCAGGAGCCGGCCGGACGCCGGTCAGGGAGACGGGCAGTCCATTTCGCGGCACATCTTGTACTCGGCCAGACACTGCTCAGAGGTCTTGCCCAGCGGTCCATGTGACGTGCGCAGGCACTGCTCGTACTTCAGCGTGCAGAACTCGCAGGATCCTGCTGCGAAGGCCAGGCCGGTCACGGCCATGCCAAGGAACATCATGGTCTTCAAGGTCGTCTTGATCATCACGTCAGTCCTTTGTTCGCCCTTCATTGGGCCAGGCCACCATAGCAGTCCTCATGGCACGCCCCTGATGCGCTGCGGCACGCGATGGGCTCAGTGCTGCACCGCCTTCAAGGCCTCGACCACCTGCGCCTCAGAGAAGCCACAGTGACCTTCGCCCGCCGGCTGCAACACCCGTGGCCGTGGCCGTGCGCCGGCCCGTGCCGCCAACTGCGGGTACACCGCCTGCATGTGCGGCACGATGGTCGGGTCATTGTGGTTGAACTGGATCACCAGCGGTCGCTTCAATGCGCCGGTCAATGCCAGCGTGTTGCGAACGTGCGCCTGCGCCGCAGGCGCGGCAGCGATACGCTGCACGCCGGCGTTGAACGCGGCGTCGTCGCCGAAGCCGCTGTAGATCACGTCGATGTTGCCGACCGGCATGCCGTCGCTGCGCGTGACCAGTTCGTGCAGGACCAGCGCGTGCAGGCTGATCGTGCCGGCCAGTACATCAGGGGAGACCTGCAGCCGCCGCGCCAGCAATGCGGCGTGCGACGGATCGTGCTGCAGTGCAGTGGCAATGCCCTGGTACAACTCGCCCTGCGGCAGCGCCGCCGCCTCGCGCGATACCAGTCCTGCGCCCTGCAGGCCCTCGGCCTTGGGAAAGAAGTAATCGAACGCGACCAGTGTAGTCAGCAGTTCGGTCGCGATCTGTTCGCCACTGAGATTGGCGCCGCAGAGCGAAACACCGCCCGTGTAGTGCTGCGGGAAGCGTTCAAGGGTACTGATGGCGACAGTACCCCCCATCGAGAATCCGAGCATCCAGGTGTGGCGTACATGCTTGAGTTCAATCAGGGCATGTTGGCGCAGGTGTTCCATGTCGGTGATCGCATCGGCCACCGCCCAGCCCTGGCTTGCATAGGCACTCTGCGCGACCGCGTAGCCCGCAGCCAACAGTGGCGCGGTGCTGTCATTGGCGGCCATCGGCGTAGTGCGAGGCACACCCACCGGTTCGTAGCCATGGGCCAGCATCACCAGGTCGCCGTTCCAGGCTGCCGGCACATCCAGCCGCCAGGGCGCGCCCTGCAGCTCGCCACTGAGCGTGCGTGCCGCCGTGGGCGGTGCACCCAGCAAGACCGTCGATGGCAACAGCAGGCCGAGGGCGAGGGCACATCGAAGCAAGGGGCGCATCGGGGTCGTTCCATGCAGGAATGGCGCCGAGCATAGATGCCAGCGAAACGTTGCGCGCGCTGCACTGCCGCAGGCATTGCCGGTCGACCGTGCTGCGCTCTACGCTGGCGACATGGTCCTGCACACTTCCGCGTCGATTATCCGCATTCCCCTCGGGAAGACGGGATAGCGCGCGGTCGTCACGGCCATGCAACCCGCCCGGGAAGGCGGGCTGCGCACAGCTCTCTCTCCCGGATATTGGAAACCAGCCTGGAGAGCGTAGATGCACCATCCTTCATCGATCGGCGATGCCCCGATCCTGCACCTGATGTGCGGCAAGATCGGCGCCGGCAAATCCACCTTGTCGCAGCAGTTGGCTGCACAGCCACGCAGCGTGCTGATCAGCGAAGACGCGTGGCTGGCGGCGCTGTATCCCGACCAGATCCATTCCATCGCCGATTACCTGCAGTGCGCGGCAGCCCTGCGCGACGTGCTGACGCAGCATGTACGCGCGATCCTGAAGGCAGGTGTTTCGGTCGTGCTCGATTTTCCGTTCAATACGCCGGCCAGCCGTGAATGGGGCCGCGAATTATTCGACTCGGCCGGCGTTGCCCATCAGCTCCATTTTCTCGACGTTCCCGACCCCATCTGCAAGGCGCGGCTGCGCGCACGCAACGCACGCGGTGAACACCCATTCCAGGCCAGCGACGAAGCGTTCGAGCAGATCACCCGCCACTTCGTGGCGCCTGCGGCGACGGAGGGCTTCGTGGTGATCCGCCATTTGCAGGATGGGTGAGAGTCCGGGGCGGACAGCGCTCAATTGTCCATCACAGGGGCGATTCCGATACGATCTGACGTATTGAACCCTTTCTGCTTGATCCGGAGTGCCGTCATGGTCGACCGTCTCGCCATTCTGCTTGAGCGCTTTTCGGTCACCGCTTCGGTGTTCCATGCGGGTGCGCTGTGCGGCATCAACAGCCTGGAGAGTGAAGATGAGGCCGGCCAGCTGCATCTGGTGCGGCGCGGGCCGGTGCAGGTCAGCCACGGCCAGCAGACCGTGCAGGTCGAAGTGCCGAGCCTGCTGCTGTATCCGCGACCGACGCCGCACCGCTTCAGCACCGACCCACAGCATGGCGCCGACATGGCCTGCGCCAACCTGCACTTCGAAGGGGGCCGGCTGAATCCGATCAGCGCCGCGCTGCCCGATTTCATCTGCCTGCCCTTGGCGGATCTGTATGGCGGCCACGCGGCGCTGGAACTGCTGTTCGAAGAGGCCTTCGAGCAGCGTTGTGGCCGTGCGGCCATGGTCAACCGCCTGTTCGAGGTGGTGATGATCCAGGTGCTGCGCCAGCTGATGGAAGGTGGCGAGATGCGCGGTGGCCTGTTTGCCGGGCTCGGGCATCCGCGGCTGCGGCTGGCGCTGGTGGCCATGCACGAATCACCGGCACAGGCGTGGACGCTGGAAGATCTGGCCGACGTCGCCGGGATGTCGCGCAGTGTGTTCGCGGCCAGTTTCCGCGAGGCCATGGGAACCACTCCAGGCCAGTACCTGCAGGGCTGGCGGGTGGGCCTGGCGCAGCAGGCACTACGCCAGGGTAGGCCGCTGAAGCGGATTGCCGACGACGTGGGCTATGGCAGCGAAGCGGCGTTGTCGCGCGCGTTCAAGGCGCACACCGGGCAGTCGCCACGGCAGTGGCGCGGGCAGGCCCGTGCCACTGCGGCCTGAGCTTCAGCCCAGCACCAGCCGGGCCAGCTTCATCCCGCCGAACAGGCCGGCCAGGCCCAGTGCCACCGAGCCGCCGGCATACAACGCCGCCAGTCCGTGCTGGCCCCGCTGCAGCAGCAGGCCGATTTCCAGCGCGTAGGTGGAAAATGTGGTGTAGCCGCCGAGGATGCCGGTGGCCAGCAGCAGGCGAAGCTGCGGTGAGGCGCCATTGCGCATCGCGAAGACCTCGACCACCACGCCCATCAGCAGTGCGCCGCTGATGTTGATGAGGAAGGTCGACCACGGCCACGGGCTGCCGACTGCCACCCGTGCGCCGATCAGGTTGCAGGCATGGCGCAGGCAGGCGCCGAGACCGCCGCCAATGAAGACCAGGAAGTAATTGTTCAGAGCTTGCATCGCGTGCCTCGAGTGCGGATTCGCAGGTTCGATGGCGAACGGCGAGGGCAGGCACGACCTGCCCTCGACGAACGCCGGGTTCGTCTTGGCAGGAGCCATCAGCCTTCTCAGGCGGTTATCGGGGGAGCCCCATCCCCATCGTCGCCCATGCTACCAGCGGCGGTGCGCTCACGTCATCGAGGTCATCAGCACGCGGGCGACCTTGCTGCGGCTGAAGCCATCCATCAGCAGCTCGAACGCGAGCAGGTCCAGCGCCGCGTGACGGCGGTGATCGATCTCCAGTCCGTTCTCGGCAACCAGGTGACTGACCAGTTCGTAGGCGTCCTGCCAGACGTCCAGGTGGGCCTGGCTGGGGATGTAGGCATTGCCGGGCTCACCTACGCCGAGCCCACTGATGCCGTACAGCAGTTCACGCGCGTCCAGCTTGGCCGCATCGGCGATGCGGAACAGCTGTTCGGCCTTCACATGCGAGGGACTGACATGGTCGTTGAGCCAGTTGCTGATGGTTGCCGTCGTCGAATGCGCGGCGCGGGCCAGATCGGCCGGGCGTGGATGCCCGGCTTTCTTCATGGCGGTGGCGAGTCGTTGGCCGAGAGTATTCATCTATGCAAGCCAGCTTAACGCGTGGAATGCGAAGAATCCTTGTCGCAAGAATAAGGCTGGTTAACAGAAGGACCGGCCATGACCGAATTCTGGAGCAAGGGGCAGGTGCGTACCCGGTTGGGCTTCCGGACCGACGCCGAACTGGCGCGTTTCTTCGGCATAAGCCGATCCGCAGTGTCGCAATGGCCCAGGGACTTTCCAATCCCGGCATTGCGGCAATACATCCTGCACCAGCGCTATCCGAATCTGTTCCCTGCAACTGAGGCCGCGGAAGGTAAATCCATCTGATCTGCGCCGCATTCTGTCGCATCTAGCACTCTAAGCACTTTTTGTTAAGTATGCTTAGCAACATAGGCAGATTCGATCAATCCGGGTTTGCCGATCAGTGATGTCTACTGGCGAGCGGAGCGGTCGAGGCAGGTCGCGTGTCGGCTTCGGACCATCCGGCGACCCCGTGGGCCCGTATGCAGTTTCGTGAACGATTAATAATTTCGATCACGAATGTCGCCGCATGTAATTGACCTGTCGTGAAATCTATGACTAATTGGCATCAACTGGGCGTGAAGCCCGGGAGTCTTTCAGTAGCACGCAAGTGAGTCGGTAGACCGTCAACAATGCAGAACAAGTCCAACGGAGGTCGTATGGAATACGGCATGCATGGCTTGGCTGAACGGGTACGCCGCGAACTGGAAGCCAGCTATCACAAACACGGATGCGGTCCGGCGTTCTGGGATACCTACCAGCAGGTGCTGGACCGCCTGGTCCCGCAGGGGACCGAGCGTACTGAAGTCACCAATGAAATGGCGTTGATCATCGAGCAGCTGGGCATCGTCCGACGAGCGCAGCTGGTCCCGCCGAACGCCAGCGGGCCGCGTTGATTCAGAGCAGGCGCCAGGCGCCGCAGGCAAGCAGCGCCAGCAGCATTGAAAGCAGGCCCAGGGTCCGCGGTCGCCACCAGCGCCGCGGTTGCCCGGCCATCGACTGTGGACTGCAATAGCGCACCAGCCCCGGACCGAAGCCGGCCCGGTGCTGTTGCTGTGCGCAGGCTTCCATGCAGGCGCCGCAGGCCAGGCAATCGGCCTGCGGCCCGTGGCGGATGTCCAGTTGCATCGGGCAGGCGTTGACGCAGGCAGCGCAGTCGGTGCAGTCGCCCAGGCGGTTGGCGCTGAAGACGGGCATCGGCCCGGCCAGCAACGGATGCGCAGCACGGAACACGTAGTCCTGCGCAGTTGTTGGATCGAGCAGGCCACGACCGCGGCCGAGAACGCCTCCCAGGCCGGAAGGCCGCGACCCGCGTGGTTCACCCCGACGCGCGTCGTACATCATGCGCGGCGTGTGTGGATCGGTCAGCAGCGGCTGCATGCGTGCGAACGGGCACAGCGAGCGGCAGACCTGCTCGCGCAGGAAGCCGGCATTGCCCAAGGTAGCGGTCGCATAGAACAGCACCCAGAACGTTTCCCAACGGCTCCAGCCCGCGTGCGGCAGCGCCGACACCAGTTCGCCGATTGGACTGAACAGTCCGACGAAGGTCATGCCGGTCCACAGTGACAACAGTCCCCAGGCCACCTGCGTGGCGGGGCGTGCCATTGATGCCGGCAGCATGCGGGCCACGGCGCGTGCGATCCAGTCGAAGGCACGGCGCCACAGTGTCTGCGGGCAGGCGTGGCCGCACCAGATGCGCCCGGCAAGATGGGTGAGCAGCGCAAGGCCCACCGCCAGCGCTGCCAATAGTCCGATCAGTACGCCGGCGTCGCCAGGCCACAGCGTCCAGCCGAACAGGTCGAAGCGTCGCGCGTTGATGTCCAGCAGCAGGGCCTGGCGACCGTCCCAGCGCAGCCACGGCAGTGCGTAGAACAGCACCAGCAGGGCGGCGCTGAGCGGGCCGCGCCAGTGCCACGGTCCGGGTGTCGTGGTGCAGGTCGTGCTCATCCCAGCGGCAGCTCGTCGTCGTCGTCGCTCGGCAACGGTCGTTGCAGATACCAGGTGACTGCACTGGACAGCGCCGTCACCGCCCAGAACATGAAGAAGCCAGCGCTGTAGCCCAGCTCGCGGCTGATCACCGTGCCGGGGAAGCTGATCGCCTGCAGGCGCAGCGGGTCGACGAAGGCGAAGAACACCACGCTGGCCACGCCGGCGGCAATGAAGCTGGGCCAGAGAATGGCGCCCCATTGCTGGATCAGTCGCTGGCGGCGGCTGGGAGAGGGTCTGTTCATGCTGTCCCGGTTCGAAAAGTGGGCGGCGCGTATACTCCGCCGGGCTGGCGCAGCATCCGCAGGGCATGCTTCCTGCAAGCGCGCCAGCCTAGGTGCAGCGGACTGCGCCGACATTGATCTGGATCAACGGTGGTGATGGCCGGCTGCGGCACACTGCCGGCAAGCTTTGGGTACCCCGATGACCGCAATACCTCCGCCAGCCCTTCCCGTCGCCTCGCCGGAGTTGTGCACCGAGCAGGAAGTCTCCCGCCTGGTCCACGACTTCTATGCCCGCGTGCGCGAGGAAGAACGGCTGGGGCCGGTGTTCGGCGCGCACGTCCATGATTGGCCGGAGCATCTGGCGCAGCTGGTCGACTTCTGGTCGGCGATGCTGCGTGGCACCCGCCGCTTCAAGGGCTCGCCGATGTCCAAGCACATGGCCATTGAACTGGACAAGGATCTGTTCGACCGCTGGCTGGTGCTGTTCCGGATCACCACTGCCGAATGCAACAACCCGCCGATGCAGGAACTGGCCAACGATGTGGCCGCACGCATCGGAGACACCTTCTGGAAGCGCTACCAGATGCTGCGCTGGCCGCAGGTCGGCCTGCCGGTGCTGGGGATCCCCGCCAAGGATTGATCTGGGTCAAGGCGGCGCAGGCCGCCCGGCGCGATGCTGGCGCCATGGACACGTTCTCTCCCGCCGCTGGCGGCCTGGCCTGGAATTTCGACCCCGACCTGCTGCGTCGGCACGACCGCCCGGGGCCGCGCTACACCTCGTATCCGACCGCGCCGCATTTCCATGATGGCTTCGACGCACCGGCGTTGCGCCAGGCAATTGCCGACAGCAACCAGCTGGCCCGCGCGCTGTCGCTGTACGTGCACGTGCCGTTCTGTTCCAGCCCGTGCTTCTACTGCGGCTGCAACCGGGTGATCAGCCGTGATCGCGGCCGTGGCCACAGCTATGTCTCGCGGGTGCTGGCCGAGGCCGACCTGCTGGCGCCGCAGTTCGAGGATGGTCGCGAGGTCATCCAGCTGCATCTGGGCGGCGGCACGCCGAACTTCCTCGACGCCGAGGCGATGACCACGCTGATCGAAGGGCTGCGCCGGCGTTTCGACTTCAGCGATTCGTCACAGCGCGATTTCTCCATCGAGCTCGATCCGCGCTTCATCGATACCCCCGACGTGGCGATGCTGGCCCGGCTGGGGTTCAACCGCGCAAGCCTGGGCGTGCAGGATTTCGACCCGCAGGTGCAGGAATCGATCAACCGCGTGCAGGGCGTGCAGCAGACGCTGGACATCCTGCGCGCCTGCCGCGACAGCGGCATGCGCTCGGTCAACGTCGACCTGATCTATGGCCTGCCGGGGCAAAGCCTGGAGGGCTTCGGGCGCACATTGGAACTGGTGCTGGCGCTGCGCCCGGATCGTTTGGCGGTCTACGGATATGCGCACCTGCCGCATCTGTTCCGCGCGCAGAAGCAGATCGACGAAAGCCGGTTGCCGTCGCCGGAAGACAAGCTGGCGCTGCTGGGCCTGGCGGTGGAGAGGCTCTCCGCGGCCGGCTACCAGTACATCGGCATGGATCACTTCGCGTTGCCGGAAGAGGACCTGTCACGCGCGCAGCGTGCCGGCCAGCTGCATCGCAATTTCATGGGCTACACCACCCACGCCGATACCGATCTGCTCGGCCTGGGCGTGAGTGCGATCAGCCACATCGGGGCCACTTACAGCCAGAATCCGCGTGACCTGCCGTCCTGGGAGGATGCGGTGGATCACGGCCAACTGCCAGTCTGGCGTGGCGTGGCACTGAGTGCCGACGATCAACTGCGCGCGGAACTGATCCAGCAGCTGATGTGCCAGGGCGAGGTGGATGGTGCCGTGCTGGGCCAGCGCCATGGTGTCGACTTCGAGCAGTACTTCGCCGAAGACCTGCGTTCGGTGCAACGCCTGCAGGACGACGGTCTGGCCGAGTACCGTGAGGGTGTGGTGCGCGCCAGTGAACCGGGACGGCCGCTGCTGCGGCTGCTGGCAATGTGCTTCGATCCGTACCTGCGCGCGGCGCATGAGCAGCCGCGTTATTCGCGCGCGATCTGACGGCTCGCTGCGCTGTGCGTGTGTGGTGCCCGGAGCCGGAATCGAACCGGCATGGGGTTGCCCCCGGCGGATTTTAAGTCCGATGCGTCTACCAGTTTCGCCATCCGGGCCTGCAGCGCGGCGCCGATTGTAGCCCACCTGCCGCACGACGGCTGGATTGCACCGGAGCAGTGACCTGCGGGGACGTGCTTAACTGTTGTGCCTGTTCATGTCATAGTCCCAACCATCGTTCCCAGGGGGGGAGCCACCTGATGTCGCTGCACGCGATTGCCTATGCCAGTGAGGCCCGCGCCGATCTGCAGACAACCGATCTTGACCGCCTGCTGGCCGATGCCACGGCATTCAATCGTGTAGCCGGCGTCACCGGCGTGCTGATGTTCGACGGCACGCGCTTCCTGCAGTACCTGGAGGGTCCGGAAGATGGCATCGATTCGGTGTTCCCGCGCATCCTCAACGCGCGCAGTCATGGGCAGCTGAAGGTGTTGTGCCGCGCCCCGGTTGCGCAGCGTGCGTTCCCGCGCTGGTCGATGGGCACGCGCCGGATCGAAGCGGACCTGCTTGCGCAGATCATCGACGCCGCCTGGCCGGGCTTCCTGCTGGGCAGCGGTGGCTTCGAACGCCTGCGCCAGGCCTGGACCGGTGCTGATGGCGAGCTCGAACCGGCAGCGGTGGCACTGGGGTCCTGAACCGCCTTGGCGGCGGGGGGGCGAGGCCGTTACGCTGTAGTCTTTCCGGCGTGGGTTCCTCCGAGTGGTACAGCGAATGAGCGTATTGGCCGAAGCCATGGCTGCGAACGTGAAGCCTTGCCTGTTGCACAGGGCGTGCCGATGAGTGTGCCTGTTGCAGCGGCCGACGCACCCCGTTTTGCGGTGATCGGCCTGGGCTATGTCGGCCTGCCGCTGGCGGTGGCCTTCGGCCGGCACTGGCCGACGCTGGGTTTCGACATCGATGCCGGGCGCATCGCCGAGCTGCGCAAAGGCGTGGATCACACGCTGGAAATGGAAGCCGACGAGCTGGTCACTGCGCAGCTGCTGGAGTACGGCAGTGATCCGGATCTGCTTGACGCGTGCAACGTCTATGTCGTGACCGTGCCGACGCCGATCGATGCCTACGAGCAGCCCGACCTGGAGCCGCTGCGCTCGGCGACGCGGTTGATCGCCAGCCACCTGCGTGCCGGCGACCTGGTGATCTACGAATCCACGGTGTATCCAGGCACCACCGAAGAAGTGTGCGTGCCGCTGCTGGAGCAGGGCTCCGGCCTGCGCTTCAACGAAGATTTCTATTGCGGCTACAGCCCGGAACGGGTCAGCCCCGGTGATCGCCAGCGACGCCTGGCCGACATCCGCAAGATCACCTCCGGCTCGACCCCGGGCGTCGCTGCGGTGATCGACGGCCTGTACCAGCGCATCATCGCTGCCGGTACGTTCCCGGCGCCGTCGATGCGCGTGGCCGAAGCGGCCAAGGTGGTCGAGAACATCCAGCGTGACGTCAACATCGCGCTGGTCAACGAGCTGGCACTGATCTTCGACCGGCTCGGCATCGATACCCAGGACGTGCTCGACGCGGCCGGCAGCAAGTGGAACTTCCTGCCGTTCCGCCCGGGCCTGGTCGGTGGCCATTGCATCGGCGTGGATCCGTATTACCTGTTGCACAAGTCCGAGAGCGTGGGTTTCCACCCGGACCTGATCCATACCGCGCGGCAGGTCAACAACCGCGTGGGTGAACACGTGGCGACGCGGGTGCTGGCAATGCTGGCCGAACGCGACCGCGCTCCGGCGCAGGCACGGATCCTGGTACTGGGTGTGACCTTCAAGGAAGACTGCCCGGACCTGCGCAACAGCCGCGCGCTGGAACTGGCGCAGCGCCTGCGCGATGCCGGTGCCCAGGTCGAGGTCAGCGACCCATGGGTGGGCCCCGCCGCATTGGCCGGCGAAGGCGTGCAGTGGCTGGCCGAGCCGGCAGCAGGCTGCTACGACGCGGTGGTGCTGGCCGTGGCCCATGCCCACTTCAAGGCGATGGATGAAGCACGGATCCGCAGCCTGCTGGCGCCCGGCGGCCTGGTCTACGACGTGAAATCGGCCTGGCCGCGCAACGTGGTTGATGATCGACTGTAAACCCTGCGGACAGGCGGCGCGGTAGACTCGGGGGCAGTTGCAACCGAGGAAAGCCATGCACCGGTATATCGTCTACCTGCTCGCCATCCTGATGTTCCCGATCTGCCTGTGGCTGGCCGTGATATGGCCGGCCTGGTACTGGGGCGTCGGCCTGACTGCCGCGATGGTGGCGCTGGGGACCTGGGACCTGCTGCAGAAGCGCAGCACGCTGCGCCGCAATTATCCGGTGATGGCGCACTTCCGCTACGGCCTGGAATCGATCGGCCCGGAGATCCGCCAGTACTTCGTGCAGAGCGACCTGGAGGACGTGCCGTTCTCGCGGCAGCAGCGCGCGCTGATCTACCAGCGCGCCAAGAACGAAATGGACACGGTGCCGTTCGGTACCCTGCGCAGTACGTACGCTGTGGACTACGAGTGGATCAACCATTCGCTGGCGCCGACCGCCATCGCCAAGCATGACTTCCGCGTGCTGATCGGTGCCAGCTGCGCCAAGCCCTATTCGGCCAGCGTGTTCAATATCTCGGCAATGAGCTTTGGCTCGCTGTCGGCCAATGCGATCCGTGCGCTGAACGAAGGCGCGCGCCGCGGCGGCTTCTACCACGACACCGGCGAAGGCTCGATTTCACCCTATCACCGCGAAATGGGGGGTGACCTGGTGTGGGAGATCGGCTCGGGCTACTTCGGTTGCCGCGACGAGAAGGGCGGTTTCAGCGAAGAGCGCTTCGTTGCCAACGCCACCCATGACCAGGTCAAGATGATCGAGATCAAGCTGTCGCAGGGTGCCAAGCCCGGCCACGGCGGCGTGCTGCCGGCGCCGAAGGTGACCGCCGAGATTTCGGTGACCCGTGGCGTCCCGATGGGCGTGGATTGCGTGTCGCCGTCGCGTCACTCGGCATTCTCCACGCCGGTCGAGCTGCTGCAGTTCGTCGCCCGCCTGCGCGAGTTGTCAGGCGGAAAGCCGGTCGGCTTCAAGCTGGCCATTGGCCATCCGTGGGAGTGGTTCGGCATCGCCAAGGCGATGCAGGAGACCGGCCTGCTGCCGGACTTCATCGTGGTCGATGGTGCCGAGGGTGGTACCGGCGCAGCCCCGGCCGAGTTCGTCGACCATGTCGGCGTGCCGATGCATGAAGCCCTTTTGCTGGTGCACAACACTCTGGTCGGTCTGGACCTGCGTGACCGCATCCGCATCGGCGCGGCGGGAAAGATCACCAGTGCCTTCGACATCGCGCGCACCATCGCGCTCGGGGCCGACTGGTGCAATGCCGGCCGTGGCTTCATGTTCGCGCTGGGCTGCATCCAGTCGCTGAGCTGCCACACCGACAAGTGCCCGACCGGCATCGCCACGCAGGACCCGGCACGCTGGAAGCACCTTGATGCGCCGGACAAGGCAACGCGTGTGTACAGCTACCACGAGCACACACTGCACGCCTTGAAGGAGCTGCTCTGCGCTGCTGGCTTGAATGACCCGGCGGAGCTGGGCCCGGAGCACATCCTGCGTCGTGTTTCGCCCGTTGAGATCCGTTCGCTGGCGTCACTGTACCGTTATCTGGAACCGGGCGAGCTGCTGCACAAGGTGCCGGACCACGCGGTGTTCCATGCGTTCTGGGCCGATGCACGCAGCGACTCGTTCCAGCCACCGCCGAAGATCCAGGCGTTGCGCGCCAGCAAATCGCGATGACGCTTCTGTAGAGTCGAGTCTTGCTCGACTGCCTTTCAATCAGGCATCGCGACGTTGGAACGAAGAACAGCCGAGCATGGGCTCGGCGCTACAAGGAGGCGTCATGCAGTTCAGGACCGGCACCATGGCCGACGTGGCCACGTTGTGGGCGCTGCGTACGCGCTGCGTGCGCGAAACCTGCAGTAGCCACTACCCGCCGGAGGTGATCGCCCCCTGGTCGGCTTCACCGCCGCCGGTGCAGTACGCGCGGTTGCTGGGGCAGGGCGGTTGCGTGGTGGCTGAGGACACGCAGGGAGACCTGCTGGGCTTCGGCGTGTTTGATCTAGAGGCCAACGAAGTGGATGCGTTGTTCGTCGACCCGGATCAGGGCGGCAGGGGCATCGGCCAGGCCCTGATGCAGCGCCTGTTGGCGATGGCCGACCAGGAGCGCGAGGTCGTGCTGTCGGCCTCGCTCAATGCCGTACCGTTCTACCAGCGGCAGGGCTTCATCAGTGTGCGCGAAGAGGCTTACCCGCATCCCAGTGGTGTTTCGCTGGCCTCGGTGAGCATGCGCAGGCCGTGGTGACCAGTGTGTAGAGCCGAGCTCGCGCTCGGCTGCTTTTGATTCAAGCCGAGCATAGGCTCGGCTCTACAACGCAATGCAGTCGAGCAAGCTCGACTCTACAGGGCGGGCTTCAGCGCCCGGTCAACCACCCGATCACGCCTTCCGCTGCACGCAGGCCACTGGCGTAGCACGCAGTCAGCAGGTAGCCACCCGTCGGCGCCTCCCAGTCCAGCATTTCGCCGGCACAGAACACGCCGGGCACTGCCCGCAGCATCAAGCCCTCATCCATCGCATCCAGGCGCACGCCACCGGCGGTGCTGATCACTTCGGCCATCGGCCGCGGGCGCAGCAGCCGCAGCGGCAGACGCTTGAGCGTGGCAACCACGGCGGTCAGATCGTTGCCCGCTTCCTTGCCGAGGAGCTCGAACACCAGCGCGGCCTTCACCGCATCCAGACCGGCCTGACGGCGCAGGTGTTCGCCGAAACTGCGACCCTTGCGCGGGCGCGACAGGTCGGCCAGCAGGCGTGCCTCGTCGCGTCCCGGCACAAGGTCCAGCCACAGCATGGCGTGGCCATCGCGGTTGATGGTCTCGCGCAGATCAGCCGCCAACGCGTAGACCAGGCTGCCTTCGATGCCGTACTCGCTGGCCACGCATTCGCCCTGCAGCGACCGCGGCTGGCCGGCCAGGTCGATCCAGTGCGCAACGACCGGCTTCAGCGGCGCGCCGGCGTTGCGCTGGGCAAAGAACGGCGTCCAGTCGACGTCGAAGCCGCAGTTGGCTGACTGCAGCGGCGCAATCTCCACACCCTGTGCCTGCAATGGTGTGACCCAGGCGCCGTCACTGCCGAGCTGTGGCCAGCTGCCACCACCGACGGCCAGCACGGTGGCATCGGCGTGGACCGCGATCTCACCCTCTTCTGTGGTGAAGCGCAGGGCGCCGTCGTCACTCCAGCCGATCCAGCGATGGTTGGCATGCAGGCGCACGCCCTGTTCCTTCAATCGGCGTACCCAGCCGCGCAGCAGCGGTGCCGCCTTGCGGTCGACCGGGAACACGCGCCCGGAGCTGCCGACGTAGGTTTCCACGCCGAAATCGGCGGCCCAATCGCGCAGCGCCTGCGCATCGAAGCTGTCCAGCCATCGACCGACCGCGGCCGCCTGCTCGCGGTAGCGGCTGTCGAACAACGGGCGCGGCTCGGAGTGGGTGAGGTTGAGCCCACCCTTGCCGGCGATCAGGAACTTGCGGCCGGGCGAACCCTTGGCCTCGTACAGGTCGACCTGCAGCCCGGCCGCGCGCAGGCGCTCGGCGGCGAACAGGCCGGCCGGACCACCGCCGACGACGGCGACCCGGGGTGGCATTGCGGTATTACGGTTTGACATCGAGCAGCTCGACATCGAACACCAGCGACGAGCCAGCCGGGATCGGGCCGACGCGACGGTCGCCGTAGCCGTAGTCCGGCGGAATCATCAGGGTGCGCTTGCCACCGACCTTCATGCCGGCCACGCCCTCATCCCAGCCGCGGATGACCTGGCCGGCGCCGAGCGCGAAGGTGAACGGTTCGCCACGGCTGACCGAGCTGTCGAAGGTTTTGCCGTGCTTGGTTTCGGTGCGGTTGTCGTAGATCCAGCCGGTGTAGTGCACGGTGACCTTGTTGCCGGCAACGGCTTCGGTGCCGGTGCCCGGGACGGTATCGATGCGCTCGAAGGTGGTCAGGGTGCCACCCGGCGGTGGGCCGGACGGTTCTGTCGAGCAGCCAACGGCGGCGAGGGACAGCAGCAGGGGAAGCAGCAGGCGGCGCATCGGGCGTCTCCGGAAGGGCGCAGGGCGAGGGCGGCAAGGGTAGCGCATCGGCGCCGGGTATCATGGGGGCATGGCAAAACTCCTGCTCAATCTGCGCAATGTCGGCAACGACGAATATGCCGATGTCTGCACGCTGCTCGACCAGCACGGCATCGCCTGGTATCGCACCGAACCCAGCCCGTGGGGCATCTCCAACGGTGGCCTGTGGCTGCGCGAGGACGCCGATCATCCGCGCGCCAAGGCGCTGATGGCCGAGTACCAGGCCGAACGCGGGCCGCGCATCCGTGCCGAGCGCGAGCAGGCCCTGCGCGATGGCACCGCCGAGACTTTCGGCAGCCTGCTGCGGCGGCGGCCTGTGTACGTGGTGCTGGTGCTGCTGGCGATGGCCGGTGCGGCGGCGCTGGTGCTGCTGCCGTTCGTGCTGTTGCGGGGGTAAGGGGGGCTTCTGGCCGGGTTGCACCCGGCACCCGCCGATGCCAGGGCAACTACAACAGCAACAGCAACAGCAACAGCAACAGCAGGCAAGCCGTGGTGGGCAGGGCGGTGTGGGCAGGCGGGACACGCCGTAAACCCGTCCATGGGGGCTCGATGGCGCCATCCATGGCGCCAACGGTCCCGCCTGCCCACACCGCCCCGCCTCTGACAGATTCCGGGTGCCTGCCGGGGTCGGATCCCTCTGCTGCGCAGAGGGCTCTGACCCCTGAATCTGATTCTGGGGTGGTCTGGCGCTAAAATGGCAGGATGATCGCCAATACCGCTGCCTACCATTTCGCCGTCATCGACGCCCCCCAGGCCTTGTGCGACCAGTTGCTGGCGCGCGCCGAGGCGGCGCAGCTGCGTGGCACGATCCTGGTGGCGGGCGAGGGGCTGAACCTGTTCCTGGCCGGTGCGCCGGAGGCGGTCGAAAGTTTCTATGCGGTGCTGCGTACCGATGCGCGCTTTGCCGATATGCGGGTCAAGACCAGTTTCAGCGAGCACCAGCCGTTCGTGCGGCTGAAGGCCAAGGTGAAGGACGAGATCATCAGCTTCCGTCGCGATGACGGCCAGCCGCTGGATTACCCGCGCGCACCTGCGGTCGACCCGGCCACCGTGCAGCGCTGGTTGCGCCAGGGTCATGACGACGCCGGTAAGCCGGTGGTGATGCTCGATACGCGCAATCTGCAGGAAGTGGAGTACGGCACCTTCAAGGATGCGCTGGTCTTGCCGATCCACAAGTTCACCGACCTGCCCGAGGCGTTGGCGCCGCACCGCGAAGCGTTGAAGGACAGCACGGTGGTCAGTTTCTGCACCGGCGGCATCCGTTGCGAGAAGGCGGCGCTGTGGATGGTCAACGACGGCATGGACAACGTGCTGCAGCTCGACGGCGGCATCCTCGGCTATTTCGAGGAGGTGGGGGGCGAAGGCTATGAAGGCCGCTGCTTCGTGTTTGATGAGCGCGTGGCGCTGGATGCCGGACTGAAGCCAATGGTCGACCAGCCGCTGCCGGAGCCGCGCCCCAGCGCGTTCTGACGCTTCCTTGGTAGAGCCGGCCGCTGGCCGGCTGCAAGGGCTCTCCGTCTGCCGGCCAGCGGCCGGCACTACCCAATACGCATGGCACCCCGGGCCATGCCCGGCGGCCCTGAACCCGCCCCACGGGAATCAGCATCCCGCTACCGTCACTGGCCGCCGCGCCTGACCGACCCCATGCATGGGGAATCCTGTGACGGAAAACCGCCTGATGATTCCATTGTCGATTCTCGACCTGGCCCCGGTCTGCGAGGGCAGTGACACCACCGCCGCCTTCGCCAACATGCTGGAGCTGGCCCAGCATGCCGATGCGCTGGGCTACCGCCGCTACTGGCTGGCCGAACACCACAACATGCCCGGCATCGCCAGCGCCGCCACCGCGGTGCTGATCGGCCATGTCGCCGGTGGAACAAAGCGCATCCGCGTCGGTGCTGGCGGCATCATGCTACCCAATCATGCGCCGCTGCAGGTGGCCGAGCAGTTCGGCACGCTCGCCTCGTTGTATCCGGACCGCATCGATCTCGGCCTGGGCCGTGCGCCGGGCACCGATCAGCCGACCGCGCGTGCATTGCGCCGCTACTTCGACAGCGCTGACCAGTTCCCACAGGACGTGCGCGAGCTGCTGCACTACTTCGAGCCGGTGCAGCCCGGGCAGGCGGTGCAGGCCGTTCCGGGTGGTGGCCTGCGGGTGCCGACCTGGATCCTCGGTTCCAGCCTGTTCGGTGCGCGCATGGCCGCGTCGATGGGTCTGCCATACGCGTTTGCCTCGCACTTCGCACCGGATGTGATGGACGAAGCGCTGGCGGTGTACCGCCGCGAATTCCGCCCCTCGGGCACGCTGAAGCAGCCGCACGCGATGCTGGCCCTGAACGTCGTTGCCAGCGACAGCGAAGCCGAATCGCGGCGCCTGTTCACCAGCCAGCAGCAGAGTTTCGTGAACCTGCGTCGTGGCCGACCGGGCAAGATTCCGGCACCCATCGACGACATCGAGTCCTTCTGGGAGCCGCACGAAAAAGTGGGCGTGGAGCGGGCACTGGCCTGCACCGTGCTGGGGGATCCGCAGCAGGTGGCGGAAGGCATCGCCGCGTTTGTCGAGCGCCACAAGCCGGACGAGCTGATGCTCACCGCCAACCTGTATGACCACCGTGCGCGCCTGCGCTCGTTCGAACTGGCGATGCAGGCCTGGCACGCCCGCCACGCGGGCTGAACAATTGCGTCACGGCCCATTGCGGCCGAACCGCGTCTGATGGGGGCTCATATCGAAGGAGCCCCCACATGGCCGACACCCGCGCCGAACACATTGCCCAACTGGCAGAACTGATCAAGGACGTGGAGGTGGCGATGTTCACCACCACCGGCGTCGACGGCCGCCTCTACAGCCGGCCGCTGGCCACCCAGCAGGTCACCTTCGACGGTGATCTGTGGTTCGTCATCACTGCCGACAGCCCGAAGGTGGCCGAGATTGCGCTCGACCCGCGCGTCAACGTGGCCTATGCCTCGCCATCGAAGAACACCTATGTGTCGGTGGCCGGGCGCGCGCGCGTGGTTGATGATCGCGCGAAGATCGAGGAACTGTGGTCGCCAGCGATGAAGCTGTTCTTCCCCGGTGGCAAGGATGATCCCAACCTGCGCCTGATCCATGTGCGTGCCGATTCGGCCGAGTACTGGGATGGCCCGGGTACGTTGCTGGGCAAGGCGTTGACGTTCGTGTTGTCGGCAGTGCAGGACGAGCCCGGGCAGTTGGCCGACAACGGATTCATTGACCTTCGGTGATGGCAGTAACCCGCCGGGCATGGCCCGGCGCTACCGGGCGTGGCTCGTGGGGGTAGCGCCGGGCCATGCCCGGCGAGCGCAGCGGCGCGCGCTCAGAACCAGCGCTGGAACAACTCCACCGTATAGCCCACCAGCTGCCCCGAACTGAAACCGAAGAAGGCGATCGCCGCCAATGCCGCGATCCAGTTGAACAGCATCAGTGCGCCATCGCGTTCCAGCAGCGCCAGCGCGAACAGCAGCAGCTGGAAGCCGAACAGGAAGTTGGTGAAGGGGATCGGCAACGACAGCAGCAGGCCCAGCAACACCAGCAGCATGCCGCTGAAGGCGTGCGCCGGCAGCGGTGTCAGCAGCTGCGGCAGGCGCGGTTTCAGCATCTTGTCCAGGCGCCGCAGCGGGCGATCGATGCGGTCCAGGAAACGGTGCATGGTGCCGCGCTTGGGCCCGCGACGGGCGATGAAGCCGGGCAGCCACGGTCGGCGCAGGCAGAACAGCATCTGCAGGCCGATCAGGATCACCAGCGGGCCGCTGACCGCGCCGCCCATGCCCGGGATCGGGATGAACGACGGCAGGATCGCCACGAACAGGAACACGCCGAACGCGCTTTGCTGCAGGTTGCACAGGATCTGGCCGAGCGGCATGTGCTCGGCCGGGTCGCCGGAGGCGAACATCTCCAGCAGGGTGCGGATGCCCTCGTTGCGGTAGGCCGGGCGCTCAGGGCCCGGTCCCTGGCCGGCCTCAGGCGGTGAGCTCATCGGCCTGCTCGTCCGACAGCGTGCGCAGCAGCAGCTTGTCCACGCGGGCACCGTCCAGGTCGACCACCTCGAAGCGCCAGCCAGCCCAGTCGAAGTATTCGCCCGCATGCGGGATGCGGCCGAAGTAGTGGATGCACATGCCGGCCAGGGTGTAGTAGTCGCCATCCTCGGCATCGGGCAGGTCGTTGCTGCCGATCAGCTCGCGCAGGTCTTCGATCGGCAACGAACCATCCACCAACAGCGAACCATCTTCGCGGGTCACCACCAGCGCATCTTCGTCGGCATTTTCGGTGGCCTGCAGACGGCCAACCACCGCGCCCATCAGATCGCTGATGGTCACCAGGCCCTGGATCTCGCCGTATTCGTCCACCACCAGCGCCATCGACTGCTGTTCCTCGCGGAAGATCTCCAGCAGCTTCATCGCGTGGGTGGATTCAGACACGTAAAGCGGCTCGCGCAGGGTCTGGAACAGCGCGTTGTCACCGCGCGCCATGCGCGTGGCCAGCGACTTCAGTTCCAGCACACCGACCACGTCCATGTCGTTGTCGCGGTACACCGGGTACCGCGAAAACTCATGCTCGGCCATGATCTCCAGGTTCTTGTCCAGACCGCCCTGCGTGTCCAGCCAGGCAATCCGGTTGCGCGGGGTCATCAGACTGTCGGCGGTACGATCGCCCAGGCGCATGACGCGGTTCATCATGTCGCGCTCGTGGGCGTCGATCACGCCGGCCTCGTGGCTTTCGGCCACCAGCATGCGGATCTCTTCTTCAGTTACCGAGGCGACTTCATCCTTGCCCAGGCCGAACAGGCGCAGCACCAGCTGGGTGGTCTTGGACAGCAGCCAGACGAAAGGCAGGGCCAGTTTGGCCAGCCAGCTCATCGGCATTGCCACCAGGCTGGCAATGGCCTCCGAACGGGTCAGCGCCAGTCGCTTGGGCACCAGTTCGCCGAAGATCAGCGTGATGAAGGTGATCAGGCTGACCGCCAGCGCGGTACCGACATTGCCGGCGTAGGCAAAGCCGGGCATCAGGCCCTGGATCCAGCCGGCGAAGGCCTCGCCCAGCGCTTCACCGCCGAGGTAGCCGGTCAGCACACCGATCACGGTGATGCCGATCTGCACGGTGGACAGGAAGCTTTCCGGCTTCTCCGACAGCTCCAGTGCCTTGGCGGCGCGCTTGGAGGTGCCGGCCATCTGCTTCAGGCGGCTCTTTCGCGAGGTCATGACCGACATCTCGGACATGGCGAAGAAGCCGTTCAACAGAACCAGCGCGAAGACAATCAGGATCATTTCAAACACGGGCATCGTCCCCGGTTGGTGGCAGGGAGGGCGGGTGCTTGCGATGGCGGCAGGCGCTCAGGAACCGGGTCCGGCGCGGCGCAGGGGGATAAGGGTCGTCGTCCATAAGGTGCGCCCGAGGGCGCGCTGGCATCTTAGCAAAGGGCCGTGGCAGGGTGGCAACTGCCTGTTCAGGTTGAGGGTCTCCAGGCCCCGAAAGGAGGCGGGGATACCCGAGATGGTCATCTAGCCGTCATAATTCCGTCTGGTGCCGTCCTTCCCGCGACGGCTGACAGGTTTCTCAATGTTCTCTCTGCAGACCATTTTCGGTTCCGGCAAACAGTTCTACACCCTGCTCGATGAGGCTGCCGTCGCGGCGTCCGACGCCGCCAAGGCGCTGCACTCCATGCTGCGCGAGGCCGACCGCCAGCCCGCGCTGGACGCTTTCAAGCTGGCCCGCCTGCGCGAACGCGCGGCCTCGGACAAGATCAGCCAGGCGCTGGTGGACAGCTTCATGACCCCGATCGAGCGCGAGGACATCGAGGCGCTGGGCTCGGCGCTGTACAAGATTCCCAAGCAGATCGAGAAGTTCGCCGATCGCTATTCGCTGGCCACGACCCACCTGGAGCACATCGACTTCGCGCCGCGCGCGGCGATGCTGGAGCAGGCTGCCGGCGTGGTGGTGGAGATGGTGGCCGACCTGCGCCACATGAACCTGGACCGGATGACCGCGCTCAACGAGAAGCTGCGCTCGCTGGAGAACGAGGCCGACCGCCTGATGCTCGAGCTGTACCGCGACATCTATTCGGGCCGCCTGGACAACCTGCAGATGTTCCTGCTGAAGGAATTCTTCGAGATCCTGGAAAAGGCCATCGACCGCTGCCGCGAGGCCGGCGTCGTGGCATACCAGATCGTGTTGAAGAACAGCTGACGGACGCCGCCGCATGTTGACCCTTGTCCTGGTGGTGATCCTGGCCGCACTCGTCTTCGAGTTCATCAACGGCTTCCACGACACCGCCAACTCCATTGCCACCGTGGTGGCGACCAAAGTGCTCTCGCCCGGCTGGGCGGTGATGCTGGCCGCTTTCATGAACCTCATCGGTGCACTGACCGGTACCGCGGTGGCGCTGACCATCGCTTCGGGCCTGCTCAACACCAACGTGGTCGACGTGACCCCGCAGGTGATCCTGTGCGCGCTGCTGGGCGGCATCATCTGGAACCTGATCACCTGGTGGAAGGGGCTGCCGTCCTCGTCCTCGCACGCGCTGATCGGCGGCCTCTGCGGCGCCGGCCTCGCGGCGGCCCACAACAACTGGGACGCGCTGATCTGGTCCGAGCGCCTGGGCAGCTGGGCGCAGAACAAGGGCCTGCTGTGGAAGGTGTTCGTGCCGATGATCACCTCGCCGATCGCCGGCTTCCTGCTCGGCATCGTGGTGATGGTGCTGCTGTGGGGCTTGATCGCCGGCCTGGCCAAGATCGGTGGTGCCATCGGCCGCCTGGCCCGTCCGCGCATCGTCAACGCCTTCTTCGGCAAGGCACAGATCGCCTCGGCGGCCTACATGGGCTTTGCCCACGGCCACAATGACGCGCAGAAGACCATGGGCATCATCGCGATGACCCTGATCGGTGCCGAAGCGACCGGCGCACTGAACGACCTGCCGTCGTGGCTGGCCTTCATGCACCCGGACGCGCATGCCGGCGACGGCATCGCCATGTGGATCGTGCTGACCTGCGCGGTGGTGATGGCTGCCGGTACCGCTTCGGGCGGCTGGAAGATCATCAAGACCCTGGGTCACAAGATGGTCAAGCTGCACCCCATCCATGGCTTCGCCGCAGAGACCAGCTCGGCAACCATCCTGACCCTGGCGGCCCACTTCGGCATGCCGGTCTCGACCACGCACAGCATCTCCACCGCGATCATGGGCGTCGGCTTCGCCAAGAACCCGCGTTCGCTGAAGTTCGGCGTGATCGAACGCATCGTCTGGGCCTGGATCCTGACCATTCCGGCAGCAGGTGGTTGTGCGTACCTGATCCTGAAGCTGTTCGAACTGTTCGGCTGGGCCTGATCGCCGCGCCAAGGTGCACACGAAAAAGCCCGCCGGATACCGGCGGGCTTTTTTCATGGGCAGAGCATTCTTCCGGACACATCGTGTCGACCAAGGTCGACACCTACCAGAGCAGAACCAGGGTCAGAGCCCGTTGCCAAGCAATGGGATCCGCCCCCGTGCCGACCAACGGTCGGCACCCACCAACAGCCGCAGGAATCTGTCAGCGGCGGGGTGGGGTGGGGTTGCAGGACCGTTGGCGCCATGGATGGCGCCATCGAGCCCCCATGGATGGGTTCACGGCGTGTCCTGCAACCCCACCCCACCTCGCCAGCCCACGGAAACCCGGCTTTTGACGCTGCCGTTGCCGTTGCCGTTGATCCGGCGGGTGCCGGGCCGCAGGCCCGGCCGAACCCCCTCAATTGCGCTGGAACAACGCCTGCACATCCTTCCGGAATGCCGCCTGGCTGTCCGCCCGGCTGTAGAACATGTGCCCGCCCGGATAACTGCGTACCTGCACCCGGTCCGGATTGCTGCCCATCGCCGGCATCTGGTCCACCGTCAGGATCGACCCCATGAACGGGCACGACAGGTCGTTCCAGCCATGCACGATCAAGACCTGAAGGTGCGGATCGATCGCCACCGCCTGGCGCAGCTGGGTCACCGCTCCCTGGCGCAGATCACTGTTGCGGTCCCACAACCGGTTCACCTCGTAGTTCAGCGCCTGGTAGCGGGAATCCACCTTCCAGCCGACCACGCGCGTGACGAAGTCGACCATCGCCGTGGTGGTCGGCGCGATGATGCTGTCCAGCAGCGGATCGTTGGCGCGCTGCTCCGGATCGTTCGGGAACGGATCGAACGCGGTCACGTTGGAATCGTAGCGGCTGCCCAGCGTGCCCTTGTCGCGGAACACCTCGCGCAGGTACGCCTGGGTTTCCAGACGACCACCGGCACGACGCACGAACTGCGGATCCAGGCCGGTCAGCTCGGTCACCCGGCGCAGCATCGCCTCGGTGGCCTGCGGATCGCTGCGGCCCTTCATCAGCGCGGTGGCGTAGTCGCCGCGGGTGTACTCGACCACGTCACGCATCGCCGCGTCGGTCAGCTTGCCCTGGCGCTCCAGGTGCGCGGCGGCGATGGAGGGCAGCGTCTGCATCCACGCCATCGGCGAGACATCGGCGTTGTCTTCCAGGGTCGGGCTCAGGTACGGCGACACCAGCACCAGGCCGTTCATCGCCACGCCCAGCCGGGTCTGCAGGTAGTGGGTGATGCGCGGGCCGCGGTAGCCACCGTAGCTTTCGCCGGTCAGGTACTTGCGCGAGGCCATGCGCTGGTTGCGCAGCAACCAGTCGTAGATCGAACGTGACAGGTACTCGATGTCGGCGTTGGGGTTGTACAGCTGCTTCTTGGCCTCGTCATCGCCGATGCGCGCGCGGCTGAAGCCGGTGCCGACCGGATCGATGAATACCAGGTCGGTGAAGTCCAGCCAGGTGCCCGGGTTGTCGTGCAGGGTGGCCGGCGCCGAGGCGCTGTCGCCTTCCGAACCGAAGGTCACCACCTTGGGGCCGATCGCGCCCATGTTGAGGTAGACCGACGAAGCGCCGGGGCCGCCATTGAGCGCGAAGGTCACAGGCCGGTCCTTGCCGGGCATCGTGTAGGCGGTGAACACCACGTCGGCGATCACCTTGCCCTTCTCATCGCGCACCGGCAGGGTGCCGACGGTGGCGGTGTAGTCGAGGGTGCGGCCGGCCAGGCGGATGCTCTGGCGGGCGGACGCATCGGCCGGCAGCGCAGGTGCTTCGGTCTTGTCGTCCTTGGCATCGGACTTGGATTCGGCGGCGGGCGCGGCCAGTACGCTGGCAGGAGCAATGAGCAGGCCGACGCAGAGCGCGGCAGTGTGCAGCAGGGACTTCATGGCACCGGATCGGCAGCGGAAGGGGGTTCCGATGCTAGGCCGCTACGGTGCCGCACCGTATGTGTCCAAAGCCATGGACAGGCGTTGTCGCCCGTTGCAGCCAGATTGGGTCAAGCGGGCAGGGCAGCGGCGGCTTCGTCGTCGGCCAGCAGACCGTACACCGCCGAGTCGGCCAGTTCACCCTGGATGCGCCAGCGCTGGCGCAGCAGGCCCTCACGATGGAAGCCGAGGCGTTCAAGCACGTGCGCGGAGGCCGCGTTGCGCGGATCGATCTCGGCTTCCACGCGATGCAGGCGCAAGGTGCGGAACAGGTAGGCCAGCACCTGCTGCAACGCTTCGTGCATGTAACCCTGGCCCTGCAGGTCAGGTGCCAGCAGGTAGCCGATCTCGGCACGGGCAGCGTCACGGTCGACGGCAAACACCACGCAGATGCCCAGCAGCGGCCCCTCCAGCGACTCGCGCACGGCCAGCTTGAGCTGGGTGCCGATGGCGTGCGCGGCGAGGTCGTCGTCGATCTGTTCGCGGGCGTCGGCCGGTCGTTTCCACGCCGGATGGTTCCACCAGCGCATCACCGCCGGATTGGATTGCAGCGTGAACAACGCAGCCGCGTCATCACGGCGGATCGGGCTCAGGACCAGGCGCGCGCTGTGCAGCGGCAGGCCGGGGAACAGCAGCGAGTGGCTGGGCAATGCGGTGGTCCGCGCGGGTAGGCGCGCATTATGGACCCGCAGGGTTTGCCGATGGGGGTGTAATGCCAATGGGGGTGTAATGCCAAGGGCACATGAACCGGTAGTGCCGGCCGCTGGCCGGCAGATCTGCCTGAATCACGCTGATGTCGAGGGTGCCGGCCAGCGGCCGGCACTACCGGGCGATGGGGTCAGAGCCCTTTCCCGCTGGGAAACGGATCCGACCCCGGTCAGGGATCAGGCTTCCAGCGAAGCGAGGTCGCCCTTGGTCTCCAGCCAGCCCTTGCGGTCAGACGCCCGCTTCTTGGCCAGCAGCATGTCCATCAAGGAACTGGTCTGCTCGCGATCGTCCACGGTCAGCTGCACCAGCCGGCGGGTATCCGGGTGGATGGTGGACTCACGCAGCTGCGGCGGGTTCATTTCGCCCAGGCCCTTGAAGCGGGTCACGTTGACCGCGCCCTTGATCTTTTCGCGTTCGATCTTGTCCAGCATCGAGCGCTTTTCTTCCTCGTCCAGGGCGTAGAACACCTGCTTGCCCACGTCGATGCGGAACAGCGGCGGCATTGCCACGAACACGTGGCCGGCATCGACCAGCGCCGGGAAGTGCTTCAGGAACAATGCGGTCAGCAGGGTGGCGATATGCAGGCCGTCCGAGTCGGCGTCGGCCAGGATGATCACCTTGCCGTAGCGCAGGCCGCTGATGTCATCCTTGCCCGGGTCGCAACCGATGGCGACGGCCAGGTTGTGCACTTCTTCCGAGGCCAGCACGCTGTTGGAGGACACTTCCCAGGTGTTCAGGATCTTGCCGCGCAACGGCAGGATCGCCTGGAAATCCTTGTCGCGGGCCTGCTTGGCGCTGCCACCTGCGGAGTCACCCTCCACCAGGAACAGCTCGGTACGGGAAAGATCCTGGCTGATGCAGTCGGCCAGCTTGCCTGGCAGGGCAGGGCCCTGGGTGACCTTCTTGCGGACGACCAGCTTTTCGGTCTTCAGGCGCGCGCTGGCGCGCTCGATGGCGATCTGCGCGATCTTCTCGCCCAGTTCCACGTTCTGGTTCAACAGCAGGCTGAACGCATCGTGCGCGGCGCCTTCGACGAAGCCGGCCGCTTGGCGCGAGGACAGGCGTTCCTTGGTCTGGCCACTGAACTGCGGGTCGGTCATCTTCAGCGACAGCACGAACGACACGCGGTCCCAGACGTCTTCCGGGGCCAGCTTGACGCCGCGCGGGAGCAGGTTGCGGAAGTCGCAGAACTCGCGCAGCGCTTCGGTCAGGCCGGTGCGCAGGCCGTTGGCATGGGTGCCGTGCTGCGCGGTCGGGATCAGGTTGACGTAGCTTTCCTGCACCAGCTCGCCTTCCGGCAGCCACGCCACGGCCCAGTCGACGATCTCGGTATCCTTCTTCAGGTTGCCGACGAACAGATCGGCCGGCAGCGACTCACGATCGCCGAGCTCCAGCTTCAGGTAATCGCGCAGGCCGTCTTCGTAGTACCAGGTGTCGACGTCGCCCGTGGCTTCGTCGGTCAGCTTGACGGTCAGGCCCGGGCACAGCACGGCCTTGGCACGCAGCAGGTGCTTGAGCGCACGCACCGCGAACTTGGGCGTGTCGAAATACTTGGGGTCGGGCCAGAAGCGCAAGCGGGTGCCGGTGTTCTTCTTGCCAACGCTGCCAACCACTTCCAGCGGCGAGGCGCGGTCGCCGTTGCGGAAGGTGATGCGGTGCTCGGCACCTTCGCGCTTGATGTGGATTTCGACCAGGGTGGACAGCGCGTTGACCACGCTGACGCCGACGCCATGCAGGCCGCCGGAGAAGGTGTAGTTGTTGTTGTTGAACTTGCCGCCGGCATGCAGGCGGGTGAGGATCAGCTCGACGCCCGGGATCTTCTCTTCCGGATGGATGTCCACCGGCATGCCGCGGCCGTCATCGCTGACCTCTACGCTGCCGTCCTTGAACAGGGTGATCTCGATCGAACGGGCGTGGCCGGCGAGGGCCTCGTCCACCGAGTTGTCGATCACTTCCTGCGCCAGGTGGTTCGGGCGCGCGGTGTCGGTATACATGCCGGGGCGGCGCTTGACCGGGTCAAGGCCGGACAGGACTTCAATATCGGCGGCGTTATAGCGGGCGTTCATCTGTCTTCGAAAGCTTGGAGCGACGCGCAAGTGTGCGGTCTGGCCCGTGATTTTGCACGCCTGCGGTTCAGCCTCGGAGCGCGCAAGGGGGTAAAATGGCAGCCGCTGGAATCTGAACGCCGGCGCCCCTAGTTGGACCGATATGTCCAAGCCATACCGCGAGGAGGACTCCATGAAGAAGTTGCTGACCATTGCGATCCTGGCCGCCGCTGCCGTTGCAGTGCCGCTGGTGCTGGCGCAGAACGCCGGCCAGCCGGCCCCGCAGCAGGGCGACCAGGCCGACAAGGCGCAGTCCGAGGCCGACGCCAAGGCCAAGCGCCGCGCCCAGGCCAATGCCGAGATGAAGGCCAAGGGCCAGCCGGTCCCGCAGCAGGAAGAAGAGGAAGAAGCGCGGAAGAAGCGCTGATCGCACAACCTGCCAGGCGCCCTTGCGACAAGGGTTGCGCTCCAGAACGCCCCGCCCAGCGGGGCGTTTTTTGTTGGATGGGACGCACAAGCCCCTTGGGTTGGCGGCCATCAATCTGTAAACTATGGCTTTCCGGGAGTAAGTGCGTGTCCACCATTTGCGAATGGGCTGGAGCGGCCAAGCGTGGCTTCCAGCATGGCGGGTCGCAGGTGACGGTCGATTTGACCGGCACGGCCGCCCCGACCTCGCACGGTGGTCCCCGTCCGGCGCCTGCCGCCGCACGGATCAGCACCTCCCTCGCTGTCCCAGCGAACCGGAAAACCCCCTCTGAGCACCATGCCCGCCCTCCGGGTGCGCGTGGTGCTGCCGTTTTCCATTTCCAGACAGGATGCTTGCAGCCATGACTCCCTTGATTTTCGTAACCGGCGGCGTGGTGTCCTCGCTCGGCAAAGGCATTGCCGCCGCGTCGCTGGCCGCCATTCTCGAAGCCCGTGGCCTCAAGGTCACGATGATGAAGCTCGACCCTTACATCAACGTCGACCCGGGCACCATGAGCCCGTTCCAGCACGGTGAGGTCTATGTCACCGACGATGGCGCCGAGACCGACCTCGACCTGGGCCACTACGAGCGCTTCGTGCGCACCCGCCTGAGCCGCAAGAACTCGGTTACCACCGGTCGCATCTACGAGAACGTGATCCGCAAGGAACGGCGCGGCGACTATCTGGGTGCGACCGTGCAGGTCATTCCGCACATCACCGACGAGATCCGTCGCTGCATCGATGAAGCCACCGAAGGCTACGACGTTGCCCTGGTCGAGATCGGCGGCACCGTCGGCGACATTGAATCGCTGCCGTTCCTGGAAGCGATCCGCCAGGTGCGCACCGAGCGCGGTCCGGAGAAGGCGCTGTTCATGCACCTCACCCTGGTGCCGTACATCGGCGCCGCCGGTGAGCTGAAGACCAAGCCGACCCAGCACTCGGTGAAGGAGCTGCGCTCGATCGGCATCCAGCCGGACGTGCTGCTGTGCCGCTCCGAGCAGGCCGTGCCGGATTCGGAGCGCCGCAAGATCGCCCAGTTCACCAACGTTTCCGAGCGCGCGGTGATCAGCGTGCCGGACGTGGACGTGCTGTACCGCATTCCGTCGGGCCTGCATGCGCAGGGCCTGGACGAGATCGTTGTCAACCAGCTGAAGCTGGCCGACAAGGTCGGTCCGGTCGACCTGTCGATGTGGGAAGACGCGGTCGACGCGACCCTGCACCCGCTGGATGAAGTGACCATCGCCGTGGTCGGCAAGTACGTCGACCACCAGGACGCCTACAAGTCGGTCGGCGAGGCACTCAAGCACGGCGGCCTGCGCCAGCGCACCAAGGTCAACCTGAAGTGGCTGGAAGCGCAGGATCTGGAAGGCACCGACATGGCCGCGCTGGCCGATGTCGATGGCATCCTGGTGCCGGGTGGTTTCGGCGACCGTGGTTTCGAAGGCAAGGTGCTGACCTCGAAGTTCGCCCGCGAGCAGCAGGTGCCGTACTTCGGCATCTGCTACGGCATGCAGGCGGCGGTCGTTGATTACGCCCGCAACGTGGTTGGCCTGGAAGGCGCCAACAGCACCGAAAACGACCGCCAGTCGCCGAACCCGGTGATCGGCCTGATCACCGAATGGCGCACCGCCACCGGCGACGTCGAGAAGCGTGACGACAAGAGCGACCTGGGCGGCACCATGCGCCTGGGCCTGCAGGAACAGCGCCTGAAGCCGGGCACGCTGGCGCGTGAGCTGTATGGCAAGGATGTGGTGGCCGAGCGCCATCGTCATCGCTACGAGTTCAACAACCGCTACCGTACCCAGCTGGAAGATGCGGGCCTGGTGATCGCCGGCAAGTCGATGGACGACACCCTGGTGGAAGTGGTCGAGCTGCCGCGCGATGCGCACCCCTGGTTCCTGGCCTGCCAGGCGCACCCGGAATTCCTGTCCACGCCGCGTGATGGCCACCCGCTGTTCATCGGCTTCATCCGTGCCGCGCGCGAGCGCAAGGCCGGCGGCAAGCTGCTGCAGGAAGTCCGCGCCTGACTTGTGATGGGGGCCGTGAGCCCCCATCTTGCTCGCTTCAACCCCAGTGCATCGGCCCGGCCGATGCCGTGGACAACCAAGGAAATGCCATGAAACTGTGTGGATTCGAGGTCGGGCTGGATCAGCCCCTGTTCCTGATCGCCGGCCCCTGCGTGATCGAGTCGATGCAGCTGCAGCTCGATACCGCCGGCAAGTTGAAGGAAGTCACCGACAGGCTCGGTGTCAACTTCATCTTCAAGTCCAGCTTCGACAAGGCCAACCGCACCTCGGGCACCGCGTTCCGCGGCCCGGGCATGGAAGAGGGCCTGAAGGTCCTGGCCGAGGTCAAGAAGCAGATCGGCGTGCCGGTGCTGACCGACGTCCACGAATACACCCCGATGGATGAAGTGGCCTCGGTGGTGGACGTGCTGCAGACCCCGGCGTTCCTGGTCCGCCAGACCGACTTCATCCGCAAGGTGTGCTCGGCCGGCAAGCCGGTCAACATCAAGAAGGGCCAGTTCCTGGCGCCGTGGGACATGAAGCCGGTCGTGGAAAAGGCCAAGGCCACCGGCAACGAGCAGATCATGGTCTGCGAGCGCGGTGCCAGCTTCGGCTACAACAACCTGGTCAGCGACATGCGTTCGCTGGCGGTGATGCGCGATACCGGTTGCCCGGTGGTGTTCGACGCCACCCACTCCGTGCAGCTGCCGGGCGGGCAGGGCACCAGTTCCGGTGGCCAGCGTGAGCATGTGCCGGTGCTGGCGCGTGCCGCCGTGGCGGTGGGCATCTCCGGCCTGTTCGCCGAAACCCATCCGGACCCGTCCAAGGCGCTGTCCGATGGCCCCAATGCATGGCCGCTGGACCAGATGGAAGCCCTGCTCGAGACCCTGATGGAGCTCGATGCGGTGACCAAGAAGCACGGCTTCTCGCGCTTCGCGTGAGTCGTGACCCGTGGGCGGCGCTGGCAACCCAGCGTCGTCGCCGGCACTGGAAGCAGTGGCCCTGGGGCCTGATCGCACTTGGCTTGGCATTGCTGTCGCTGTCGGGTGCGTTCTTCATCTTCATGCTGGTGGGCGCGGCGATGCGCCCGCCCGGTGACGGCGCGGGCGTCAACCTGAAGCCCTATGTCATCACCCTCGCCGTGGCCGAACTGTTCACTGTTTGCGCCGGCATCGTTGCGTCGGTGCTGGGCTGGCGACTGAACCGGGGCAGGGCGGCTGCGGCACTGGCGATGGTCCTGCTCTCGCTGTGGCTCGGCGTCCTGCTGCACGACCTGCTCTGATGAATACGACGACGCCGCCACGAAGCTGGCCCTGGGGTCTGGTTGCCCTGGGATTGTCGGTGCTTGCCTGGAGCAGCCTGTTTACCGCCGTAGTGGCCTTTGCGGCCAGCTTCCGTCCCCCGGGGGACGGCGACAACGGCGTGCAGGCGATGCAGTGGTGGGTGCTGGGCGCGCTGGTCACGCTGGTACTGTCCTTTCTGGGCAGTCTGGTGGCGATGGTGCTGGCCTGGCGGCGGCAGCGAGGACCCATCTGGGCGGCGATTGCCGGTGCCCTGCTGGTGATGCTGGTGTCGCTGGTGCTGATCGTGATCGGGTCCAGCTGGGGCTGACGCCGATCAGGCCATTTGGCAAGCGGCGGGTAGCCGGGGATAATCACGCGGCATTCGTTTTTGTCGCCCCCTCTCCATACAGGTAACCGGCCCGACCATGAGTACGATCCGCAGCATCCATGCCCGTGAAATCCTCGACAGCCGTGGCAACCCCACGCTGGAAGCCGAAGTCACCCTGGAGGACGGTTCGTTCGGTCGCGCCGCAGTTCCCTCTGGTGCCTCCACCGGCACCAAGGAAGCGGTGGAGCTGCGCGACGGCGACAAGACCCGTTACCTGGGCAAGGGCGTGCGCAAGGCGGTCGACAACGTCAACACCACCATCGCCAACGCGCTGAAGGGCGTTGAAGCCTCCGACCAGGAAGGCCTCGACCGTCGCCTGATCGACCTCGACGGCACCGAGAACAAGGGCCGCCTCGGCGCCAACGCGCTGCTGGGTGTTTCGATGGCCGCCGCGCATGCCGCCGCTGCATCGAGCAAGCAGGCGCTGTGGCAGTACCTGGCCGCCAAGACCGGCGTGACCCCGTCGCTGCCGGTGCCGATGATGAACATCATCAACGGCGGCGCACATGCCGACAACAACGTCGACTTCCAGGAGTTCATGGTGCTGCCGGTCGGCTTCACCTCGTTCTCCGAAGCGCTGCGTGCCGGTACCGAGATCTTCCACTCGCTGAAGTCGGTGCTGAAGGGCCATGGCCTGAGCACGGCGGTTGGCGACGAAGGCGGCTTCGCGCCGGACTTCCGCAGCAACGTCGAGGCGCTGGACACCATCCTCGAAGCGATCGGCAAGGCCGGCTACACCGCCGGTGAAGATGTGCTGCTGGGCCTGGACGTGGCCTCCAGCGAATTCTTCGAGAACGGCAAGTACAACCTGGTCGGCGAGAACAAGCGCCTGACCTCCGAGCAGTTCGTCGACTTCCTCGCCGACTGGGCCGCGCAGTACCCGATCATCACCATCGAAGACGGCCTGGCCGAGAACGACTGGGCCGGCTGGAAGCTGCTGACCGACCGCATCGGCAAGAAGGTGCAGCTGGTGGGTGACGATCTGTTCGTGACCAACCCGAAGATCTTCCAGGAAGGCATCGACTCGGGCACCGCCAACGCGATCCTGATCAAGGTCAACCAGATCGGCACGCTCAGCGAGACCCTGGAAGCCATCGCGATGGCCGACCGCGCCGGTTATGCCGCCGTCGTCTCGCACCGCTCGGGCGAAACCGAAGACACCACCATTGCCGATATCTCGGTGGCCACCACCGCCACCCAGATCAAGACCGGCTCGCTGTGCCGCAGCGATCGCGTGGCCAAGTACAACCAGCTGCTGCGCATCGAGGAAGCTCTCGGCGCCGGCGCGCGTTACGCCGGTCGTGACGCGTTCGTTTCGCTGAAGCGCTGATCCGATGCGCGACTGGCGCTGGATGCTGCTGGTGCTGGCCCTGTTGCTGGGCTGGCTGCAGTATCGCTTCTGGTTTGGTCCGGGCAATTCGGGTGAAGTGATGATGCTCGAAGCCCAGGTCACCAACCAGGAGCGCGACAATGAGGGCCTGCAGCAGCGCAATGATGCGCTGGCTGCCGAAGTGAAGGACCTCAAGGAAGGCCAGTCCGCCATCGAAGAGCGCGCACGCAGCGAGCTGGGCATGATCAAGCCTGGCGAGAAGTTCTACCGCGTGGTCGAGGATGCACCGGTGCATCCGGTGCAGCCTGCGGCTGGGGTCAGCGCGCAGGTGGGCGAACACCCGGCGGACGTGCCATGAGCGCGGCGATCTGGGTGGTGGTTCCGGCCGCCGGTCGTGGCGCCCGTTTCGGTGCGCCGATGCCCAAGCAGTACCTGCAGGCGGGTGGGCAGATCCTGCTCGCCCATACCCTGGACGCACTGCTGGCACATCCGGCGGTGGCCGGAGCGATGGTGGTGATCGGCCCGGACGATGCCGACTGGCCGGGCTGGAGCGAATGGGCCGGCAAGCCGGTGCTGACCTGTATCGGTGGCGCTACCCGTGCGGCCTCGGTGCTGGCCGGGTTGCAGGCGCTGCCGGAGACGGTGCGCGCCGATGAATTCGTGCTGGTCCACGACGCGGCGCGCCCGAACCTGTCGCCGGCCGATCTCGGCCGCCTGCTCGAAGTTGGTCGTGCCGACCCGGTCGGCGCGATTCTCGCCGCACCGGTGCGTGACACCCTCAAGCGCGCTGGCGACGATGGTGGCATCGATGGTACCGAGCCGCGCGAGCGCCTGTGGCGCGCATTGACGCCGCAACTGTTCCGCCGCCATCAGCTCAGCCGCGCGCTGTCCGAAGCCGCCACCGCCGGTGTGGAAGTCACCGACGAGGCCATGGCCATGGAGCGCCAGGGCCAGCGCCCGCTGCTGGTCGAAGGCAGCGAGGACAACTTCAAGGTCACCACCCCGGCCGATCTGGACCGGTTTGAATTCGTACTTTCCCGCCGCGCCGGCTGATCGCCCGCGCGGCCCTGCTGCAAGGGCTGTATCCATGAGCACCGCACCGTTCCCGCCCGTCCGCATCGGCCAGGGCTACGACGTCCATGCCTTCGGTGAAGGCGACCACATCATGCTCGGCGGAGTGAACGTGCCGCACAGCTGCGGCGTGCTCGCACACAGCGATGGCGACGTGATCCTGCATGCGCTGTGCGATGCCATGCTGGGTGCGATCGCGCTGGGTGACATCGGCCAGCATTTCCCGCCCAGCGACGATCGCTGGAAGGGCGCCGACAGCAGCGATTTCGTGCGCCACTGCGACAGCCTGCTGCGCGGGCGCGGCTGGCGCGTCGGCAACACCGACATCACCGTGATCTGCGAGCGGCCGAAGGTCGGCCCGCACGCGTTGGCCATGCGCGAACGCATCGGCGAGCTGCTGCAGCTGCCGCTCGACGCGGTCAGCGTCAAGGCCACCACCTCGGAGAAGCTGGGCTTCACCGGCCGTGGCGAAGGCATCGCCGCGCAGGCGGTAGTGCTGCTGGTGGCGGCATGATTCCGCTGCCGCTCGCGTTCGGCGCGCCGCTGCTGAGCGCACGCATCCGCACCACGCCGGAAGATTTCCAGGTTGACGAACTGCCGGCCTTCGAGGCCACCGGCGAAGGCGAGCACCTGCTGCTGCATATCCGCAAGCGTGGAGCCAACACCGTGCACGTGGCCAAGTTGCTGGCCACATGGGCCGGCCTACCGGAAATGGCGGTGAGCTATGCCGGCATGAAGGATCGGCACGCGGTCACCACCCAGCGCTTCAGCGTGCACCTGCCCAAGCGCGTGGCACCTGACCTGGCCACGCTGGCCAGTGATGAAATCGAAGTGATCGAATCCACCTGGCACAACCGCAAGCTGCAGCGTGGCGCGCTGGCCGGCAACCGCTTCAAGCTGGTGCTGCGCGACGTGCAGGGTGATGCCGCGGCGATCAGCGAGCGCCTGCAGCAGATCGCAGAGCGGGGCCTGCCGAACTGGTTCGGCGAGCAGCGTTTTGGCCGCGACGGTGGCAACGTGCCGGCGGCGCTGGCGATGTTCGGTGGCCGTCGCATGCGCAAGGACCAGCGTTCACTGCTGCTGTCGGCGGCCCGCTCGGCGCTGTTCAACCGCGTGCTGGCCGCGCGCGTGGAGCAGGGCAACTGGGACCAGCCGCTGGATGGCGAAGTGTGGATGCTCGATGGCAGCCGCAGCGTGTTCGGCCCCGAGCCGTATACCGACGTACTGGCCGAGCGCCTGGCGCGCTTCGACATCCACCCCAGCGCACCGCTGTGGGGCGAAGGTGAACTGCGCAGCACCGAAGCGGCACACGCGCTGGAGCTGGCGGCGCTGGATGACGACGAATCCAGGGCGCTGCGTGCAGGTCTGGAAGACGCGCGCCTGAAGCAGGAGCGCCGCGCACTGCGCCTGCGTCCAGCGTTGCTGCAGCACCAGTGGCTGGCCGACGACGTGCTGGAACTATCGTTCGCGCTGCCGCCGGGCTGCTACGCCACCGCCGTGCTGCACGAACTCGGCCCCGTCGAAGACGCCTCGCAGGCCTGACAGAAAAAGGGGACGGAGGGAATTAAGTCGTTTGTGCCACAAACGACTTAATTCCCTCCGTCCCCTTTTTCATCTACGCGCCAGCAGCACCAGCACTGCGCCGGTGCCGCCTTGTCCGGTCGGCGCCGAATGGAATGCCAGCACGTCGTTGCGCAGCCGCAGCAGGCGATCGACCAGGTTTTTCAATACCGGGGCGCCGCCATCGGATTGCAGGCCCTTGCCATGGATGATGCGCACGCAGCCGTATTCGTGCGCATGCGCTTCCAGCAGGAACTGGCGCAGCAACGCCTCTGCCTGCGACGCAGTGGCGCCATGCAGGTCCAGCTCGTCCTGCACCGAGTACTGGCCACGCTTGAGGCGCTGGAACACCCGCGGTGGCAGGTTGTCGCGTCGATAGCTGGCCACGTCGCCGGCTTCCAGTGGTGTACTGTCGCGCAGCAGCCGGGCGAACTCGCCGGCGGCTTCCGCCTCGTCGCGCTCTGCCATGCGCGCGCGCGGTTTCGGCCGCGGCGCGGCGGGCGCCGGCTCGACTTCCTTGCGCAGCGGCGTCACTTCGCCGATGGCCGCACGGAACAATGCGGCCGGATCTTCGTCTTCAGGGTGCGACATGCGCACAGGGTAAACCGCCGGCGCGAGCCTGCCTATGACGATTCGATGTCGGCCGTGACCGCCGGCAGGGTAGGACCGGCGGCTCGCATGCGGCACAATAGACGATGCCCTTGCAGGGTCGACCGCTTCCGCAGGGAAGCGCGACGGTCCCGCCCACACTGCACGGTGATGGAATCGAATTCTTGGAAAATCAAGCGGTTAAATCGAAGATGCGAATCCTGGTCAGCAATGACGATGGTGTCGACGCCGCAGGCATCCGGATGCTTGCCTCGGTCCTGCGCGAAGCCGGTCACGAAGTGACGGTGGTCGCACCCGACCGCGACCGTTCCGGCGCCAGCAACTCGCTGACCCTGGACCTGCCGATCCGCCTCAAGCGCATCGACCACTACACCGTCTCGGTAGCCGGCACGCCGACCGATTGCGTGCATCTGGCGCTGACTGGCCTGCTTGAATTCGAACCCGACATTGTCGTGTCCGGCATCAATAACGCCGCCAACCTCGGCGACGACGTGATCTATTCCGGAACCGTCTCTGCAGCGATGGAAGGCCGCTTCCTCGGCCTGCCGGCAGTAGCGGTCTCACTGGTCAGCCGCAATCACGATCCGAAGCACTTCGAGACCGCCGCGCGTGCCGCAGTCGAGATCGTTGCCCGGCTCAAGGCCGACCCGCTGCCCGCCGACACCATCCTCAACGTCAACGTGCCGGATCTGCCGTGGAACGAGGTCAAGGGCTTCGAGGTCACCCGCCTCGGCAACCGCCATCGCGCCGAAGGCTGCATCGCGCAGAAAGACCCGCGCGGCAATGAGGTGTACTGGATCGGTCCGGCTGGCCGCGAGCAGGACTCCGGCCCCGGCACCGATTTCCATGCGGTGCGCACCGGCCACATCTCGATCACGCCGATCCAGGTTGACCTGACCCGCTACCAGGCGCTGGAGAAGGTGGCCAGCTGGGTCGGCGGCCTCAGTGCTGCGCTGGACCAGCCGGCATGAGCCCGCGCCTGCGCCTGCAACCGGAAGCCGTCGGTATCGGCATGACCTCGCAACGTGTGCGCGACCGTCTGGTCGACCGCCTGCGTGAAGCAGGCATCGTCGACGAATCAACCTTGAATGCGATCCGGGTGGTGCCGCGCCATCTGTTCATCGATGAGGCGCTGGCGTCACGCGCCTACGAAGACACCGCACTGCCGATCGGCCATGGCCAGACCATTTCGCAACCCTGGGTGGTGGCGCGGATGACCGAGGCCGTGCTGCAGGTGGCACCCAAGCGGGTGCTGGAAGTGGGTACCGGTTCGGGCTACCAGGCCGCCGTGCTCGGTGCACTGGGCCTGGAGGTCTACACCGTCGAGCGCATCGGCGACCTGCTGCGCCAGGCGCGCAAGCGCTTTCGTGCGCTGGGCATGAACATCCGTACCAAGCATGATGACGGCCGCGTCGGTTGGGCCGAGCACGGTCCGTTCGATGCCATCGTGGTCACTGCAGCGGCGCCGGCGCTGGTCGATGTACTGATCGAGCAGCTCGCTGAAGGCGGCCGCCTGGTGGCCCCGGTCGGCGGCCCCAGTGCGCAGTCGCTGGTGCAGCTGGACCGCAGGGCCGACGGCAGCATCGAACAACACGTGCTGGCGCCGGTCACCTTCGTACCGCTGCTGTCTGGCATGCTGGACTAATCCACGGAGCAGGGTTGCATGAAGATTTTCGGGCCGCTGTACGAGCGGGCGATGAAGTGGGCGGCGCACGAACGCGCGCCGACCTATCTGACGGTATTGAGTTTCTTCGAGGCGATCATTTTTCCGGTGATGCCGGAAGTGATGCTGGCGCCGATGTGCGTGGCCCAGCCCAAGCGCGGCTGGTGGTTCGCGACTCTCAGCCTGGCCGGTTCAATGGTCGGTGCGGTGGTCGGCTATGCGCTGGGTCATTTCGCCTTCGAGGCGATCAAGCCACTGTTCGAAGCACTGGGCATGCTGCCGGCGATCGAGCAGGGCATCACCACCGTGCAGGCCAAGATGGCCGAGTCGCCGTGGGCGGTGTTCACCTTCCTGGTGCTGGGCGGCTTCATGCCCATCCCGATGAAGGTCTTCACGTGGGCATCGGGTATCGTCGGCGTACCGATGCCGCAGTACCTGTTGAGCATGCTGATCGGTCGTGGCAAGCGCGTGTTTGTGCTGGCCGCGGTCATCCGTATCGGTGGTGCGCGTGCCGAAGCGGCGCTGCGCCGCTGGATTGAACCGCTGGGCTGGATCGCCACCGCGTTGGTGGTGGTGCTGATCGCCTGGCTTGTATGGAGGTCGAAGTTCGCATGAATCCTGATCGTCTGAGCAAGGGAGTGCGCATCGGCGCGCTGGCGTTGCTGGTTTCCACCCTGGCCGCCTGCGGCACCGCTACCGTGGTTCGTCCTGGTGGTGGCAGCACCGGTGGCGGCGTGAGCACGCCGAAGACCTCGGTGCCCAAGCCGGGGCAGACCGTGGTCGTGCGCAAGGGTGACACCATCTATGCGCTGGCCCGCATCCACGACATCACCCCGGCCGACCTGATTGCCTGGAACAGCCTGGACAACCCCTCGTCGATCCATCCGGGGCAGGTGATCCGGCTGTATCCGGCGGGTGCCAGCGGTGGCCGCGCACCGACCACGGTGGTGACCCCGCCACGTTCCGGCGGCAGCACCGCAGGCAGTACTGCACCGACCACGGCGCCGGCCGGTCCGGTGAAGAGCAACATCGCATGGCGCTGGCCGGCCGATGGCGCCGTCGTGGGCCGCTATGTGGCGGGTGATGCGACCAAGCAGGGCGTGGATATCGCGGGCACCAGCGGCCAGGCGGTCAAGGCCACTGCCAATGGCGTGGTGGTGTATTCCGGTGCCGGCCTGGTCGGCTACGGCGAGCTGATCATCATCAAGCACAGCGATCAGTGGTTGTCGGCCTACGGTCATAACCGCAAGCGACTGGTGAATGAAGGCCAGAGCGTGAAGGCCGGTGAGCAGATCGCGGAGATGGGCCGTACCGGCGCGAACCGCGACATGGTCCACTTCGAGATCCGCTACAACGGCAAGCCGGTCGACCCGCAGCAGTACCTGCCGGCGCGCTGATCAGCGCGCTACGAGTTGCCGCATTCACTGTAGATACCGTGTCGCCCTCGCCTAGGCAAGGGCGACGTCAGGCTCAAAGGGTCGGCCACTTCTCAGTACGCCCCAAATCAGATGGATGAGCTTGCGCATCACTGCACACATGACGACCTTGAAGGGCTTGCCTTTCGCGCTGAGCCGGTCTGCAAAGGACTTCAGTGTGGGGTTGTGGGTCTTCCCGGTCAGCGCCGGCATGTACAGCTTTTTGCGGAAATTGGCGTCGCCGACGCGTGATATCCGGCATTTGCCTTCGTAGTTTCCTGATTGACGCTGGGCCGGATTCAGGCCCGCGTGGGCAACCACCTGGCGCACGTCGCTGTATTTGCTTAGATCCCCCAGCATGGCCAACAGCTGGGCACTGCTGGTGTTGCCTACACCGGGGATGCTGGTAAGCAGTTGATGACGCCGGCGCAGGTCCGGATCGTTATCGATATGGTCCTCAATCGCCTTCTGGACCTGCTTGATCTGCTCTTCCAACGTCCGGATCACATCCTTGATCCCTTGCTGGACCGAGATATCGGCAACGTCCAGGCGGTTGTGCTCCATCTGCAGCATTTCCTGGAGGTCATCTCGACGCCGTACCAAGGCGCGCAGCTTCACCTCCGAGGGCGTCGGTGGAACGTAGGGATACAGCTTTTCCGAGCGTTGTGCCTCAAAAAACCGGGCAATCAGCTTGGCGTCGCTGCGGTCAGTCTTGGTCCGCATCCCCTCCGCCTGCCCAAACGCCTTTACTCGGGCGGGATTGGCCACATGAACCACTACCCCCGCTTCCACCAGTGCTTGAGCCAAGGCCTCGTGATAGATGCCTGTAGCCTCCATACCTACCGCCGCGTTCGGCGCATGTTTGGCGCGCCAGGCCAGAAGCTCATCAAAACCCTTTGGCGTATTGGGGAGTTTGGCCTTGGTTCGATACTTGCCGTGAGATAGAGGCAGGGCGATGTCAAAAGTCGCCTTGGCTGCGTCGATGCCGATAAATTGCATGATTTCGCTCCAGCTTGAACTTACGATCGTGATCGGAAGCCGCCAGACTTGCCCTTGTGAGTACAGGCTCTCACCCGATGGCGGGCCTAAGATACCGTTCAAGTTCCATGGCGGTGTCAGGCCGCCGACGCGCTGAATCTACTTTGCAAGCTCGAAGGCTTAAGAGCCGAGGCAGCGTCATCGGAGCCTCCCGGGTCACCGGGGGATTGTGCCTGATCAGGGCACGATCCAAGACACAAGAGCCGAGCCTAGGCTCGGCTGCCTGTCGTCGCCATGCGGCGCCGCCCGAGCATGGGCTCGGGCGCTGGGTGTCGCGTTTCAACCTTCCCGGCGAGCCGGGGACGCGGCATGCTTCTGCGTACCCCAACCGAGCCCGTTGCCGCGTATGAGTCGTCTTGCCTCCACTCTGCTGCTGCTCATCGTCGCGCCGCTGGCTGCCGCAGCCAGTGATCCGCGTGACGTGGTCACCCGCCTCTACGCCACAGTCCAGGCCCCTGCTTCGAGTGAAGAGGTCATCAGACCGTTGCTCGGCGATGCCCTGAGCGCGGCCATCAATGCGCAACGCGCATACGAGAGGGCTTGCACCGTGCTGGCCGCGCACGACGAGAAGCCGCATATGCTCGACCAGAGTCCCTACCTGATGGCCCCAGATCGACCGGAGACGGTGAGGGTGGGAAGGCCAGGGCCGATTGGCAGCGCGACGTGGGTCCAGGTCGACATGGCCGTGGGCGACTATCGCTGGACCGACCGGGTCCTGCTGCAAAGGCAGGGCCAGGACTGGAAGGTCATGGACATCCGCTGGGGCCAGGGCGGTAACCTGATCGGGCGGCTGAAGCAGTTCTCCGCCTTCCGATGCACCGCTTCTGGCAGCTAGCGCCGGGGTGCACCCGGCGGCTCGAAATCAGCCTTCCAGAATGAAGGCGGCCGCGACCTTGCGGCCTTCGCCGGCCAGGATGTTGAAGGTGCGCGCGGCGGCCGGGTTGTTCATCACTTCCAGACCGATGCCACGGCTCAGGCACGCAGCCATCACCACCGCCGGCGGGAACACCTGGCGGTCGCCGGTGCCCAACACGATCAGCGCCGGATTCAGCGCCAGGATCGGCTCAAGGTCAGCCAGCTGCAGCGCGGTGGCGCTCACTACCGGCCATTGCGTGACCAGCTGGTCCGGGGTCAGGAAGAAACTGCTGCCCAGCACCTGGTCATTCACCTTGGCCGAGCGGCCATCGGCGGCACGCAGGCTGTAGGCGTAATCGGGCGGTTCGTGGTTCAGCTGCATGGCAGTAAGGCGATCAGCCGCGCGGCAGCACGATCTGGCGCTGTTCCTTGCTCGGGCGGTACAGCACGGCGACGTGGCCGATGCGCTGCACCAACGCGCTCTCGGTGGCTTCGACGATCTCGCCGATCATCACGTCACGGGCGTCGCGGTCTTCGGCAGCGACCTTCACCTTGACCAGCTCGTGGCGCTCCAGCACTTCGTTCAGCTCAGCGATGAAGGCCGGGGTCACGCCCTTGCCGCCGGTCTGCAGCAGGGCCTTCAGGTCGTGGGCTTGGCCGCGCAGGAAACGGGTCTGGGAAGCGGTCAGGGCGATGGACATGCAGGAAAACACGGTTGAATGGGGCGATCAGGGTATCATGAGGACCCCATCAGCCCCTATTTTCAATGGCTACCCGCAGCAAAAGCAGCCAGCGCTGGCTCAAGGAACACTTCTCCGACCCCTTCGTGAAGAAGGCCCAGGCCGAAGGCATGCGCTCACGCGCCGCCTACAAGCTCGAAGAGCTGCTGGAACGTGACCGGTTGCTGAAGCCGCACATGGTGGTGGTCGACCTCGGCGCAGCCCCGGGCGGCTGGTCTCAGCAGGTTCGGAGACAGATCGGCGACACCGGCCGCGTCCTGGCATTGGACATCCTGGACATGCCGCCGCTGGCCGGCGTGGAGTTCCTTCATGGTGACTTCAGGGAAGAAACCGTTCTATCGCAGTTTGAAGCCATGCTCGGGGATCAGCCGGTAGACCTTGTGCTGTCGGACATGGCCCCCAATAAGAGTGGTGTAGGCGCGGTCGACCAGCCGCGGATGATGCACCTGGCGGAGCTGGCCCTGGATTTTGCCGACAACCACCTGAAGACCGGTGGGGCGTTCCTGATCAAGCTGTTCCAGGGTGAAGGCTTTGACGACTACGTGCGTGACATGCGCCGCCGGTACGACAAGGTCTCCATCCGCAAGCCGGAAGCGTCGCGCAAGCGCTCCCCCGAGGTGTATGCCTTGGGTCAGGGAAAACGCGCCCACATGAAGTAAGCTCGCAACGTACGCAAGTTCGACCCCAACGCAACGCCAGCACTGAGAGGAACACCGGAGCCAATGAGGATGAACGACTTGACCAAGAACCTCCTGCTATGGGTGGTCGTCGCCGTCGTGCTGATGGTGGTCTTCCAGAGCTTCTCGCCCAAGACCTCCGGGGCCGGGGCGCAGGGCGCGTCGTATTCGCAGTTCCTGGACCAGGTGGACAGCGGCAACGTGCAGAAGGTCGCCTTCGGCGGCGACATGCGCGGCGGCACCAGCCAGCTCACCTACACCACCCGCGGCGGCCAGTCGGCCACCATCACCGCACCGTTCGATCGTGACCTGATCAACGTGCTGCGTACCAAGAACGTGGAAATCGTGCAGGAAGAGCCGTCCAGTGGCATCTCCCTCGGCGCGATCCTGATGAATTTCCTGCCGGTCATCCTGATCATCGGCTTCTGGCTGTTCATCATGCGCCAGATGCAGGGCGGTGGCGGCGGCGCCAAGGGCGCGATGTCCTTCGGCAAGTCGCGCGCCAAGCTGCAGGGCGAGGACCAGATCAAGGTCACCTTCGCCGACGTCGCTGGCTGCGACGAGGCCAAGGAAGAAGTGGGCGAGCTGGTCGACTTCCTGCGCGACCCGTCCAAGTTCACCAAGCTGGGCGGCAAGATTCCGCGCGGCGTGCTGATGGTGGGCCCGCCGGGTACCGGCAAGACGCTGCTTGCCAAGGCCATCGCCGGCGAAGCCAAGGTGCCGTTCTTCTCGATCTCCGGTTCGGACTTCGTGGAAATGTTCGTCGGCGTCGGCGCCAGCCGCGTGCGCGACATGTTCGAGCAGGCCAAGAAGCACGCGCCATGCATCATCTTCATCGACGAAATCGACGCTGTCGGCCGTCACCGTGGCGCCGGCCTTGGCGGCGGTCATGACGAGCGCGAGCAGACCCTGAACCAGCTGCTGGTCGAGATGGACGGTTTTGAAGGCGGCGAAGGCGTGATCGTGATCGCCGCGACCAACCGTCCGGACGTGCTGGACCCGGCGCTGCTGCGTCCCGGCCGTTTCGACCGCCAGGTGGTGGTCGGCCTGCCGGACGTGAAGGGCCGCGAGCACATCCTGAAGGTGCACATGCGCAAGCTGCCGCTGGCCGACGATGTCGAGCCGATGGTGATCGCGCGTGGTACCCCGGGCTTCTCCGGCGCCGACCTGGCCAACCTCTGCAACGAGGCCGCCCTGTTCGCCGCGCGTGGCAACGAGAAGGAAGTCCGCATGGACCACTTCGACCGTGCCCGCGACAAGATCCTGATGGGTGCCGAGCGCCGCTCGATGGCCATGAGCGAAGAAGAGAAGACCCTCACCGCCTACCACGAAGCCGGTCATGCCATCGTCGGCCGCCTGGTGCCCGAGCATGACCCGGTCTACAAGGTCACCATCATCCCGCGCGGCCGTGCGCTGGGTGTGACCATGTACCTGCCGGAAGGCGACAAGTACTCGATGAACCGCGTGGCGATCAAGTCGCAGCTGTGCTCGCTGTACGGTGGCCGCGTGGCCGAGGAGCTGATCTTCGGTGCCGACAAGGTCACCACCGGCGCCTCCAACGACATCGAGCGCGCCACCAAGATGGCTCGCAACATGGTCACCAAGTGGGGCCTGTCCGACCAGCTCGGCCCGATCGCCTATGGCGAGGAGGACGACGAGGTGTTCCTGGGCCGTTCGGTCACCCAGCACAAGAGCGTGTCCAACGACACCGCGCGCCGCATTGACGAGGAAGTGCGCAACATCCTCGACGAGGCTTACGCACGCACCACCGAGCTGATGACGGCCAACCTGGACAAGCTGCACGCGATGTCCCAGCTGCTGCTGCAGTACGAGACCATCGACGCGCCGCAGATCGACGCCATCATGGAAGGCCGCGATCCGCCGCCGCCGGCCGGCTGGAACAAGTCGAACAAGGACGGCGGCAACGACAAGGGCGGCGACGCCCGTCCGCTGCCGCCGATCGCAGGCCCGGCCGAATCGCACTGACGGCCCGCTGCAGGTAACACCAGACGAGGCCGGGGCAACCCGGCTTCGTCGTTTCCGGGCCCCACTGGCCCATCCCGAAGACCCGATCTGACGCTGGAGCCCGCATGTCCACCCCGAAGCCCGAACCGATTTCCCACACTGTCGAAATGGTCATCGCCACCGTGGTCGGCGTGGGTGTAGGCCTGGGTGCCGACAACCTGTTGCTGGGCTGTGTGGTGGGTATCGGTGTCGGCATCGTGCTGAGCATTGCCAAGACCCTGTACGTGGACCGCAAGCGCCGCCGTCGTTGAGGGGTATCGGCAGGGCTGCGCCCTGCACCTGCTACGAGCCGGAGCAACAGCAACAGCAGCATCAGGTTTCTGGGGATGGTGGGGCGGTGTGGGTTGGCAGGACACGCCGTAAACCCGTCCCTGGGGGCTCGATGGCGCCATCCATGGCGCCAACGGTCCTGCCAACCCACACCGCCCCACCTCTGACAGATTCCGGCAGCTGTTGGTAGGTGTCGACCTTGGTCGACACATCTGTCAGATATCGATGTACAAGGGGGTCAGATCCGTTTTCCGCAGGAAAACGGATCTGACGCCAAGAGCTGCTCCAACAGATCGCGGAAATCTGTCGAAGGCGGGGTGGATCCGGTTGCGGGGGCGTGAGCCGCATGGATGCGGCGACCGAGCTTACATGGACGTACTTGCAGCGGCCCCCGCAACCGGATCCACCCCGCCATCCCTCAGTAAACCCGCTGTTGCTCCGGCTGTTGCTGTCGCTCTGGCCTCTGCGGGTGCAGGGCGCCGCCCTGCCGAACTAAACTACCCGCCGTTGTCCCTGCAGGATTGCCCATGTTCGATACCTCGCCCCAGCTCGATTGCGCCGGCCGCATCCTGCGCCTCGACCGTGCCCGGGTCATGGGCATCGTCAACGTCACCCCGGACTCGTTCTCCGATGGCGGCGCACACGACACCACCGAAGCGGCGGTCTCGCATGGCCTGAGGCTGGTCGAGGAGGGCGCTGACCTGCTCGACATCGGCGGCGAATCCACGCGCCCGGGCGCCGCTCCGGTCTCGATTGAAGAAGAACTGCGCCGCGTGATCCCGGTGATCGAGCAGTTGGCCGCCCGAACCCAGGTGCCGATCAGCATCGACACCTTCAAGCCCGAGGTGATGCGGGCGGCAGTGGCCGCCGGCGCCGGCATGATCAACGACATCTTTGGCCTGCGCCAGGAAGGTGCGTTGGACGCGGCTGCCGAGGCAGGCGTGCCGGTGGTGCTGATGCACATGCAGGGCGAGCCGGGCCACATGCAGGCCGATCCGCACTACGACGACGTGGTCGGCGAGGTGCATGGCTTCCTGGTGCAGCGCCTGTTCGCCGCGGAAATGGCCGGCATCGCAAAGAAGAACCTGCTGATCGACCTCGGTTTCGGCTTCGGCAAGACCACTGCCCACAACATGACCCTGCTGGCGCGTTCGGAGCGCTTCCTGGAACTGGGTGTGCCGATGCTGGCTGGCCTGTCGCGCAAGCGCAGCCTGGGAGAACTCACCGGCCGCGATACGCCCTCCGAACGGGTGGCGGCGTCGGTAGCCGCGCACCTGATTGCGGTCCAGCGTGGCGCGCGCATCGTGCGCGTGCATGACGTGGCCGCCACGGTCGACGCACTGAAGATCTGGCAGGCAGTGCAGGCCGTACCGACGCCGCGCGCCGACGCCACGCCGACGATCCGCTGGCCGGACGAAGACTGATGGGGATCGACCAGCGGCCGCTGGCGATCGCCGTGATGGGACCGACCGCCAGTGGCAAGACCGCGACTGCGATCGCCCTGGCCCGGCAGCTGGATGGCGAGATCGTGAGCGTCGATTCGGCACTGGTCTATCGCCACCTGGACATCGGCTCGGCCAAGCCCGACGCGGCTGAGCGCGCACAGGCACCCCACCACCTGCTGGACCTGCGCGATCCCTGGCAGACCTATTCGGCGGCCGAGTTCGCGGCCGATGCCAGTCGCGTCGTGGTCGACATCGTGGCGCGCGGCAAAATGCCGATCCTGGCCGGTGGCACGGGCCTTTATTTCCGCGCCCTGCTGCAGGGCCTCTCGCCGATGCCCGAAGCCGACCCGGCCATGCGTGCGGCACTGGCTGCCGAAGCCGCCGAACGTGGTTGGGCGGCGCTGCATGCTGAACTGGCACAGATCGACCCCGCCGCCGCTACGCGTATCCACGCGACCGACCCGCAACGTATCCAGCGCGCACTGGAGGTCTATCGCCTGACCGGCACGCCCATCACTGAATGGCAGCGTCGGCCGGGCGTAGCGCCGTTGCCGGTGCGCACCCTCAAGCTGATCCTGGCGCCGCATGATCGCGCGGTGCTGCACCAGCGTATCGAGGCGCGCTTCGACGCCATGCTGGCGCAGGGCTTTCTGGATGAGGTGCGGGCATTGCGCGCGATGCCGGAAATGGCCGCCGTGGAGGCGCCACTGGACCTGCCGGCGGTGCGCGCGGTCGGCTATCGGCAGGCCTGGGAGTACCTGGACGGGGAGGGCGATGCCGCCCGCTTCCGTGACAAGGCGATCTTCGCCACGCGCCAGCTGGCCAAGCGCCAGCTGACCTGGCTGCGCGGCGAGCTTGATGCGCGCTGGTTCGACCCCCATATCGACCAAGAGCGCCTGGCCGGCGCGGTGTCGACCTTCGTCGCACGCTGAACCCCCGCCAGCCGTGTAACATCATCGGTCGGCGGGCGGCTCGGGGGCCGTGGCAATCGTCGGCAACCCAATAAGAACAATAATCAGGAGTGTGCAATGTCCAAGGGGCAATCGCTGCAGGATCCTTTCTTGAACGCACTGCGGCGCGAACGCGTGCCGGTTTCGGTGTACCTGGTGAACGGCATCAAGCTGCAGGGCACGATCGAGTCGTTCGACCAGTTCGTGGTCCTGCTGCGCAACACGGTCAGTCAGATGGTCTACAAGCACGCCATTTCCACGGTCGTTCCAGCACGCAACGTGAAGGTCGGTCCGGGCGGTGGTTACGTGCAGTCGGGTGAAGGTGGTCAGGCAGGTGATGAAGCAGACGAGTAATACCGGAGCGGTGAATGTTTGACCGCTCGAAGAAGGGCGAACACGCCCTGTTGATCCAGCCCCATTTCGGCAAGCTGGAAGACGATGTGCTGGAAGAATTCGGTGATCTGGCCCGCTCGGCTGGGGCCAGCATCGCCGCGACGATCACCGCGCGCCTGGATCGTCCGAATCCGTCGACCCTGATCGGCAGCGGCAAGCTGGACGAGATCAAGGCTGCGGCCGATGCCAGCGGTGCCGACCTGATCCTGGTCAACCATGCGTTGAGCCCGGGCCAGGAGCGCAACCTGGAACGCTTCCTCGAGCGCCGGGTGATCGACCGTACCGGCCTGATCCTGGACATCTTCGCCCAGCGTGCGCACAGCCACGAAGGCAAGCTGCAGGTCGAGCTGGCGCAGCTGCGTCACCTGGCCACGCGGCTGGTGCGCGGCTGGACCCATCTGGAGCGCCAGCGCGGCGGTTCGATCGGCCTGCGTGGTCCGGGTGAAACCCAGCTGGAAACCGACCGCCGCCTGTTGCAGAAGCGGGTCGAGCAGCTGCAGAAGCGGCTGGAAAAGGTCGAGGTGCAGCGCACCCAGATGCGCCGTGCGCGCGTGCGCAGCGAGCTGCCGCGCGTGGCCCTGGTCGGCTACACCAACGCCGGCAAGTCGACGCTGTTCAACGCCATGACCGGCGCCGAGGCTTATGCCGCCGACCAGCTGTTTGCCACGCTGGACCCGACCGTGCGCCGCATCGCGGTGCCGGGCGGCAACGTGGTGCTGGCCGACACCGTCGGCTTCGTCCGCGACCTGCCGCATGACCTGGTCGCCGCGTTCCGCTCGACCTTGTCCGAGGCGCGCGAGGCCGACTTCCTGCTGCACGTGGTTGACGCCGCCGATCCGCACCGCGAGGAGCGCATCGCCCAGGTGGACGAGGTGCTGACCGCAGTCGGTGCCGGTGACCTGCCGCAGTTGCTGGTGTTCAACAAGATCGACCGGATCGAGGGCGCCGACGTCCGCCACGATGGCCAGGACGGTATCCCGGACGAGTCGCGCCGCGAGCGGGTGTGGATTTCCGCACGCGATGGGCAGGGCCTGGAGCTGCTGCAGAGCGTGCTGGGCAAGCGCCTGGGCCTGCAGCACGTGACCGGTGAGCTGCGCCTGCCGCCGGATGCCGGCCGCCTGCGTGCGCGCCTGCACCAGCTGGAAGTGATTCGCAGCGAGCAGGCCGATGAAGACGGCTGGCTGCTGCAGGTCGACCTGCCGATCGCCGAAGCCGAAAAGCTGGCCGCCAGTGTCGACGGCGCGCCGATCAGGGCGCTGCTGCCGGAGAAACTGCCGGAGTGGTGAGGTAGCGCCGGGCTAGGCCCGGCTGCTGTCATTGCGGTGGCCCGCGACATCCGGCTGTCATCTGCGGTACAACGTGCAGGTTCTTCACCCCACCGTCATGCCGATGTCCATTCCCACCGACGCTGAACTCAATGCCCAGTCCGCCGCGCTCGGGCAGCGCCTGCAGCAGGCCTCGCTGCAGCTGGTGACCGCTGAAAGCTGCAGTGGCGGCTGGATCGCCAAGTGCATGACCGACATCGCCGGTTCCTCGGCGTTCTTCGACTGCGGCATGGTGGTCTACAGCTACGAGGCCAAGCAGCGCCTGCTCGGCGTGCGCGCGCAGACGCTGGAGCAGTTTGGTGCGGTCAGCCGCGAAACCGTGCTGGAGATGGTGTCCGGTGCGCTGGTCAACTCTGGCGCCGGCATTGCCGTGGCGGTGACCGGTATCGCTGGCCCTGGTGGCGGCAGCCCTGACAAGCCGGTCGGCAGCGTCTGGATCGGCTGGAAGCGCCGTGGTGGTTACGCCCGCGCCGAATTGTTCCAGTTCGATGGCGACCGCGAAGCCATCCGCCGGCAAACCGTGGCCGCGGCATTGCGCGGTATCGACGCCCAGCTGTGACATGCTGCTCCGGTAATCGTCCGGAGCACGCATGATGTGGGAAACGCTGGGCACGGTCCGTGACCTGGGCCGACTGCAGGAAATCGCCGTCGTCCTGATCCGCTATGGCTTCGGCGACGTGGTGCGGCGCATCGGCCTGGCCACGGTGCTGGAACGGGCAGGGCGCCTGCTGCACTGGAACGAAGAGCGCCAGGAACTGCTGCGGATGACCGCACCGGTGCGCGTGCGCAGCGCAATGCAGGATCTCGGCCCGACCTTCGTCAAGCTTGGCCAGGTGCTGGCGACGCGCGTCGACCTGCTGCCGCCGGAATGGATCGCCGAGCTGTCCGAACTGCAGAACGCAGTGCCGGCGTTGCCGTACGCGGAAATCCGCGAGCAGCTCGAGTCCGACCTCGGTGCGTCGCCGCAGGAGGTGTTCGCCTTCCTTGATGAAACGCCCATGGCTGCGGCTTCGCTGGCGCAAGCCCATCGCGCGCGACTGCAGGACGGCCGGGAGGTGGTGCTGAAGGTGCGTCGCCCCGGCATCCGCGATGTGGTCGAGGCCGATCTGCGTCTGCTTGCCCGCCTTGCCGAGATCGTTGAAGCCCGCCTGCCGGACCTGCGCCGCTATCGTCCGGCCGAGGTCGTGCAGCAGTTCACCGTTTCATTGCGCCGCGAGCTGGATTTCGCCGCCGAGTGCCGCAACGCCGAACGCATCGCGCGCAACTTCAAAGGACGCGACGACATCCTGATCCCCAGCGTGCACTGGCAGTGGACCTGTGAAAGCCTGAACGTGCAGGACTTCGTTGATGGCATTCCCGGCCGCGACCTGGCCGGCGTCGATGCGGCGGGGCTGGATCGGCGCGAACTGGCGCGGCGTGGTGCTGACATCGTGCTGAAGATGGTGTTGGAGGACGGCAGCTTCCACGCCGATCCGCATCCGGGAAACATCATCTACCTGCGCGACGGCCGCATCGGCGTGATCGATTTCGGCATGGTCGGTGCGCTGTCGGAAGTGCGTCGTTTCCAGGTCGCGCAGCTGCTGCACGGGCTGGTCGAGCAGGACCCGCAGGGCGTGGCCGACGTGCTGCTGGACTGGGCCGGCGGCGTGGAAGTGGACGAAAACCGGCTGCAGCACGACATCAGCCAGTTCGTCGACCAGTACCGGGGCGTGCCGTTGAAGGACCTGCGCATCGGCCTGATGCTGGGCGACATCACCCAGTTGCTGCGCAGCTACAGCCTGACCCTGCCGGCCGATCTGGCGCTGATGATCAAGGCGTTCCTGACCCTGGAAGGCATGGGCCGGCAGTTGGACCCGGATTTCGACATGGCCAGCGCCGCGCGCCCGTTCCTGGAGCGGGTGGTGCTGCAGCGTTATGCGCCCAAGGCGCTGCTCAAGCGTGGCCGGCGCAGCCTGCTGGGCCTGGTCGATTTCGCCGGTGAACTGCCGCGCGACCTGCGCAAGCTGGTCCAGGCCGCGCGCCGTGGGCGCCTGCAGCTGAAGGTGGAAACCACAGCGTTGCAGGGCTTCGGCGAACAGGTCAACCGCGCCGCCAACCGGCTGGTGATGGGCATCGTTACCGCCGCTCTGATCATCGGCTCATCCATCGTGATGCACAGTGTAGGTGGCGTCTCCAGCCGCTGGCTGCTGGCGCTGGGCGTGTGCGGCTTCATCGGCGCCGGCTTCTGCGGCGTCTGGATCCTGTTTTCGATCTGGAGAAGCGGCAAGCACACATAGTGTGCTTGCCGCAGCGGTTCCCAACGGGAACCGCGGAATCGCCCAGCGATTCCTGTAGAGCCGACCGCTGGTCGGCTGCTTTTGCTCTCGCCTTTGCTTCTGCCTCTGCCAGCCGGGCCAAGCCCGGCGACGATCGCCGAGCATGGCTCGGCACCACAGATGCCGCCGTGTCGCCCACGGCACTTGCAGTCCCGCTAGTTAGTAGTAATACTACTAATCATGGACCTGACCGACACCCAGCAGGCGATCCTGCAGTTGATCGCCGAGCGTATCGAGAGCGAAGGCGCACCGCCGTCGCAGACTGAAATCGCGCGTGCATTCGGCTTCAAGGGCGTGCGCGCGGCCCAGTACCACCTGGAAGCCCTGGAGCAGGCCGGTGCGATCCGTCGCATTCCGGGCCAGGCCCGTGGCATCCGCCTGGTGCAGGCGCCACCACTGGAGAAGCTGGCCGAGCCGGGCCTGCCCGACAACGTCCTGCGCCTGCCGGTGCTCGGCCGGGTCGCAGCGGGCCTGCCGATCGGTGCGGACATCGGCTCGGATGATTTCGTGGTGCTGGACCGGGTGTTCTTCTCGCCGGCGCCGGATTACCTGCTCAAGGTGCAGGGCGATTCGATGATCGACGAGGGCATCTTCGACGGTGACCTGATCGGCGTGCATCGCACCCGCGACGCCCATTCCGGGCAGATCGTAGTGGCCCGCATCGATGACGAGATCACCGTCAAGCTGCTGAAGATCGCCAAGGACCGTATCCGCCTGCTGCCACGCAACCCCGACTACAAGCCGATCGAGGTGCTGCCGGACCAGGACTTCTCGATCGAAGGCCTCTATTGCGGCCTGCTGCGGCCCAACCGTTGACCTGTTCCATAGCGCATTACCCCGCGGTCTTTTGTGGCGATTCTCTGGTTCCACTGAGGTTGGTACGGATGTCCGATAATTCTTTTCAGAGCGCCGGGCAGAATCTCAGCCTGTGCGATACGTCCGACTTAAAGTGAGCCCATGGCAAAGAAGACCCCCAAAGACAGCACCTCCAACGACACGACCTCTGCAAGGACCAATCCGATGGACGAGAACAAGAAGCGCGCCCTCGCTGCAGCTCTGGGCCAGATCGAAAAGCAGTTCGGCAAGGGCTCGGTGATGCGCATGGGCGACCGTGTGGTCGAACCCGTCGAAGCCATCCCGACCGGTTCGCTGATGCTCGACATCGCGCTCGGCATTGGTGGTCTGCCGAAGGGCCGTGTCGTTGAGATCTATGGTCCGGAGTCGTCGGGCAAGACCACCTTGACCCTGCAGGCCATCGCCGAGTGCCAGAAGCTGGGCGGCACCGCAGCCTTCATCGACGCCGAGCATGCGCTGGATCCGATCTACGCCGCCAAGCTGGGCGTCAACGTGGACGACCTGCTGCTGTCGCAGCCGGACACCGGCGAGCAGGCGCTGGAAATCGCCGACATGCTGGTCCGTTCGGGCTCGGTGGACATCCTGGTGGTCGACTCGGTTGCCGCGCTGACCCCGAAGGCCGAAATCGAAGGCGAGATGGGCGACCAGCTGCCGGGTCTGCAGGCCCGCCTGATGAGCCAGGCGCTGCGCAAGCTGACCGGCAACATCAAGCGCTCCAACACCCTGGTGGTCTTCATCAACCAGCTGCGCATGAAGATCGGCGTGATGATGCCGGGCCAGAGCCCGGAAGTGACCACCGGCGGCAACGCGTTGAAGTTCTATGCCTCGGTGCGCCTGGATATCCGCCGTATCGGCGCGATCAAGAAGGGCGACGAGATCATCGGCAACCAGACCAAGATCAAGGTCGTCAAGAACAAGCTGGCGCCGCCGTTCAAGCAGGTCATCACCGAGATCCTGTACGGCGAAGGCATCAGCCGCGAAGGCGAACTGATCGACATGGGCGTGGATGCCAAGCTGGTCGAGAAGGCCGGCGCCTGGTACAGCTACGGCGAAGAGCGTATCGGCCAGGGCAAGGACAATGCCCGTGGCTACCTGCGCGACAACCCGACCGTCGCCGCCAAGCTCGAAGCCGAGCTGCGCGAGAAGTTCCAGCCGTCTGAAGCTGCCCGCGAAGAAGGCGATGACGAAGGCGACGACGAATAAGGCTTGCTGTGGGGCAGGGTGGCGCCGTCAGTGACGTCGCCCTGCTCCGCAGGTTCGAATCGCCCATGGACGGGCAGGGCGCCACGGATGGCGCCACCCCTGGAGCACCGATGTCCGACGCCGAAGACATTCCCACCGGCCGCAAGCGCCGGCCGCGTGAGCAGACCCCGGTACAACGGGCGCTGGGCCTGCTGGTCCGCCGCGAACACTCGCGCAAAGAGCTGACCCGCAAGCTGACCGCCCGTGGCATCGAGGATGAGGCCGCGCAGGCTGCTGTTGCCAAGCTGACCGAGGCGGGCTGGCAGGATGACGCCCGCTTTGCCGAGAACCTGGTGCGGATGCGTGCCAATACCGGCTACGGGCCGATCCACGTGCGCGCCGAGCTCGGCACCCATGGCCTGGACAGCGAGGCGATCGCCGCGGCGATGGACAGCTATGAAGGCGACTGGCAGGAGAACGCCCGCGACCTGGTCCGCCGCCGCTTCGGCGAAACCGGCCCGCAGGACCTGGCGCAGCGTCGCAAGGCTGCGGACCTGCTGGCCCGACGGGGCTTCGACGGTGACAGTATCCGCCGCGCGACCCGCTACGACCCGGATGACTGAGACTGGCGGCGCCGGGCCTGATACCCTTTAGGTTTTCGGCGGTCCCGCGCGACCCTGGCCATTGCGGCCGGTGGTCCGGGTCCGCCGGCCCGCCGACTGCCAGCCCCCAATGAACGCATCCGCCAAATTCACGACTTCCCAGATCCGCAGCGACTTCCTTGAATTCTTCAAGGGCAAAGGCCACACCATCGTGCCGTCGGCGCCGCTGGTGCCGGGCAATGATCCGACCCTGCTGTTCACCAATTCCGGCATGGTGCAGTTCAAGGACGTGTTCCTTGGCGCGGAGAAGCGCAGCTACGTGCGCGCGGCCGACGTCCAGCGCTGCCTGCGCGCCGGCGGCAAGCACAACGACCTTGACCAGGTCGGCTACACCGCACGTCACCATACTTTCTTCGAAATGCTGGGCAACTGGTCCTTTGGCGACTACTTCAAGAAGGACGCGATCGCCTGGGCATGGGAGCTGCTGACCCAGGTCTGGAAACTGCCGGCCGAACGCCTGCTGGTCACCGTCTACCAGACCGACGACGAAGCGTATGCGCTGTGGCGCGACATGGTCGGCATCCCGGAAGAGCGCATCGTGCGCATCGGTGACAACAAGGGTGCGCCGTTTGCCTCGGACAATTTCTGGCAGATGGCCGATACCGGCCCGTGCGGCCCGTGCACCGAGATCTTCTACGACCACGGCGACCACATCGCCGGTGGCCCCCCGGGTTCCCCGGATGAAGACGGCGACCGCTTCATCGAAATCTGGAACCTGGTGTTCATGCAGTTCGATCGCCAGCCCGACGGCACCCTGGTGCCGCTGCCGGCACCGTGCGTGGATACCGGCATGGGCCTGGAGCGCCTGGCGGCGATCCTGCAGCACGTGCACACCAATTACGAGATCGACCTGTTCCAGGCGCTGATCCGCAAGGCGTCCGAACTGACCGGCACCGCCGATCTGGAGAACAAGTCGCTGCGGGTGATCGCCGATCACATCCGTGCCTGCTCGTTCCTGATCGTCGACGGCGTGCTGCCGTCCAACGAAGGCCGCGGCTACGTGCTGCGCCGTATCATCCGCCGCGCCCTGCGCCACGGCTGGATGCTGGGTGTGCGCCAGCCGTTCTTCAGCAAGCTGGTGCCGACCCTGGTCGAGCAGATGGGCGAGGCCTATCCGGAACTGCCCGCGGCGGCCGATACCGTCACCCGTGCGCTGCAGGCCGAGGAAGAGCGTTTCGCTGAAACCCTCGACGCCGGCATGAAGATCTTCGAAGACGTTGCCGGCAAGGCCAGCAATGGCGTGATCCCCGGCGTTGACGCGTTCCGCCTGTACGACACCTATGGCTTCCCGCTCGACCTGACCCAGGACATCGCCCGCGAGCGCGACCTGACCGTCGACATCGCTGGCTTCGATGCGGCGATGGAGCAGCAGCGCGAAACCGCGCGCGCGGCAGGCAAGTTCGGCGGTGGCGTGACCCTGCCGGCCGAGCTGGTGGCGACCCTCAGCCCGACCCGCTTCCTCGGCTACGACCGCCTGCAGGCCGACGGCCTGACCGTGCTGGCCGTGCTCAAGGACGGCCGTCCGGTGCAGTCGGCCAATGCCGGCGATGCGGTCATCGTGATTACCAACCAGACCCCGTTCTACGCCGAGTCCGGCGGCCAGGTCGGCGACACCGGCGTGCTGACCGGCAACGGCGTGCGCCTGGCGGTGGAAGACACCCAGAAGTTCGCAGGTCAGTTCCATGGCCACGTCGGCATCCTGTCCGAAGGCGGCCTGAAGGTTGGTGACGTGCTGTCCGGCCAGGTCGATGGCGAGCGCCGTGGCGCCACCATCCTCAACCACTCCGCCACCCACCTGCTGCATGCCGCCCTGCGCGAAGTGCTGGGTACCCACGTGCAGCAGAAGGGCTCGATGGTGGCGCCGGATCGCCTGCGCTTCGACTTCTCGCACTTCCAGCCGATCAGCGCGGAAGAGCTGGCCGTGATCGAGCGCAAGGTCAACCAGCAGGTGCGTGCCAACAACGCTGCCGAAGTGCACAACATGGGCATGCAGGAAGCGCTGGACTTCGGCGCGATGGCCCTGTTCGGCGAGAAGTACGGTGAGCACGTGCGCGTGCTGAAGATGGGTGACTACTCCACCGAGCTGTGCGGCGGTACCCACGTCAACCGTACCGGCGACATCGGCCTGTTCAAGATCACCTCCGAGGGCGGCGTCTCCGCTGGCGTGCGCCGCATCGAGGCCGTCACCGGCCAGGGTGCCCTGGACTACGTGGATGCCGAAGAGGCCCGCTTGGCCGAGGCCGCCGACCTGCTCGGCGGCAGCGCTGCCGACGTGGTCGAGAAGATCCGCGCCCTTGGCCAGCGCCAGAAGCAGCTGGAACGCGAGCTGGAGTCCGTGAAGGCCAAGGTTGCCGCTGGCGCCACCGCCGACCTGTCCGGCCAGGCCGTCGAGGTTGCCGGTGTGAAGGTGCTGGCGGCGCGCCTGGAAGGCTTCGACGCCAAGGCCCTGCGTGACGCCATGGACCGCCTGAAGCAGCAGCTGGGCGACGCGGTGATCGTGCTGGCCGGTGCCCAGGACGGCAAGGCCGCCCTGGTCGCGGGTGTGAACGGCAGCGCAATGGGCAAGGTCAAGGCCGGGGAACTGTTGTCCCATATCGCCGGTCAGATCGGGGGCAAGGGCGGCGGACGCCCGGACCTCGCCCAGGGTGGTGGCGAGGACGGGCCCGCCCTTGCCACCGCGCTGGCTGCCGTCGTCGAATGGGTCAGCCCCCGCCTGTGATGAACCGCGCCGTCCCCCTCCTTGTAGGAGCGGGACGGCTGACGGTACCATTGCGAATCTTTTCCCTTTGTCGTGGTAGCGCTTCTTGACGGAGCGTCAAGCCGGTGGGGGATACCCTTCCACACGGTTCCATGGAGACTTACAAAAATGTTGATCCTGACTCGCCGCGTCGGCGAAACCCTGATGATCGGTGACTCGGTGAGCGTCACCGTGCTTGGCGTCAAGGGTAACCAGGTGCGTATCGGCATCACTGCGCCGAAGGACGTCGCTGTGCATCGCGAAGAGATCTACCAGCGCATCCAGCGTGGTGACGAAGCCGGTGGCACCGGCAGTGAAAATTCTGCCGAATAACGCTTTACCTTCGCACTCGATTAACGTTATGATTCACGCCCCGCTGAGGTGCAACGCACCAGACGCGGAGAAAACCCCGGAGTGATGCCCGAGCGGCTGAAGGGGCTCCCCTGCTAAGGGAGTATAGGGTCAAAAGCTCTATCGAGGGTTCGAATCCCTCTCACTCCGCCAGATGCAAAGAAGCGCCTGCAGATCCTCGATCTGCAGGCGTTTTTCTTTGCTCCAATACTCATCTCTGAAGCACCATCCACCGATCATCGATCAGTGGATGGTGGCGGATCCATTGTCCGCTCAGAGCTTCACCGTTACACCCACCTGGAAACCACGCCCCGGCAGCGGCGCGATGTATTTCAGCGGCGAGTTGTGCGGCCGTGCTTCCTCATTGAGCAGATTGCTGCCATTGATGAACACTTCCATGCCGGCGATGAAGCTGTTGCGCACCGGCAGTTCGCGGCTGACCTGCAGGTCGACTATGTTGAACGCATCCAGTGGCACTTCCTCGCTGACATTGCGGCCGAGGTACTTCTGGGTGTCGTAGTAGGTGCTGGACAGCTGCGCCTTCCAGCCCTCGCGCTGCCACTGCAGGTTGGCGCCGTAGCGGTTGGTCGGCATGTTCGGCAGGTACTCGCCGTCATTGTGGGCGCGCAGCGAATCGGGGTGGTCGGCCTTGTTCTTCACCAGGTCGGCGAAGGCGGAGACATTCAACGAACCATAGCGGCCCAGGTCCACGGCCTGCGACACGTCGATCTCGAAGCCCTTCACCGTGGTGTCGGTCTGCTTCCAGTACTTCAGCGGCAGGCGGTTGGCGGTCTGCAGGCCGGAGTAGCCGAGGTAGAGATAATTCTCGTACTTCATCCGGTACGCGGTTGCCGATAGTTCGAAACCACCGAGGTGGAACAGGCCGGTCAGCTCCAGGTTCTTCGCGCGTTCCGGTTCCAGATTCTGGTTGCCTTCTTCCTGGGTCATCACCGAGTAGTGCGCGTTGCTGGCATACAGCTCGTTGATCTCCGGGGCACGCTGTGAAGACGAGTAACGCACCTTGGCCGCGAACATCGGCCCCAGCTCGACATACGAGCCCAGGCTGTAGCTGTTGAGCCGGTAGTCGCGGTCCTGCAGTTTCGTGTTGGAAGCATTGCGCGCGGTCTTGAAGCGGCTGGGCTGCAGCTCGTGATCCACGCGTTCGTGGCGCACGCCTGCGTCGAAGCTGGCCCAGCCGAAGTCCAGCGTTTCCTTCAGGAACACCGCGTTACTGCGGGTGTCGACGTCAGGCAGGTAGCGCAGCGAGCCGCTGCCGGTGACATCACGCGACTGATGGCTGAAACCGAGCTGGCCGCTGAGCGGGCCAACCCGCTGGTGGCTCAGCAGCAGCTCGGCCTGGGTGCTCTCGAAGTCGTAGTCGTTGGCTTTCTTTGCGCCCAGCCGCTCACCGGAGGTGTTGTCCAGCTTCGAGACCCGCAGCTCGGCGCGTTCAACGTAGGGCAGCGGATCGCGCAGCAGGGCTTCCAGTGCGTAGCGCTGCTGCTTGATCACCACGCCCACCGGCAGGCCGTCGGCGTAGTTGGAGCCGAACGACAGGTTCTGCATCGAAAAACCCGGCACGCCGTACTCGCTGTCCTTGGCATCAATGCTGACACCGACGTAACCGCGGTCGAAGAACAGCGTCGAACCGAAGGCCACCTGCGAATTGCGTGCATAGCTGTTGCCCAGCCGGTGGTGGTAGTCGGGAGTCACATCGTTGTTGATCTGCTTCTGCACGTATGAAGGCGTGCCTGCGACGTAGGCCGGGTTGACCGGATTGACGTAGGTGCGGCGCTGCCAGACCGATGTCGGATTGTTGGTGTAGAAGGAGAAATCACCATCGGCCCAGTCAGGGTTCTCGGTCATGAACTGGTCGATGTAGGGTTGCGAGGCCTTGTTGTAGATCTGCTGGACGCGCGCCTCTTTCTGGCAGGCGTCGGCCAGCGCCGAGTTGACGCCCCCGCCTGCCGGGAACAGCCCGGTGTTGCAGACGCTGGCCTTGCTGTTGCCGGGGATGTCGTAGTGCGAGATGCGCTGCCGCGACACCTGCAGATTGGTGGAGATGTTGCGCTGGTTGTTGAAGTTCATGCGGAAGCCCTGCGCGTCGGCCGCGTTGAAGCCCTTGCGCAGGACCAGTTCCATCGACTGATCCTTGTCTTCCATGCTGCGCGAGATCAGGCCCGAGTCGATCTCCACGCTGCCGCCGATCGCATTGCCCCCATAGCGCACGGTGTCGGAGGACTTGTTGACGGTGACGCTGCGTACGAACAGCGGATCGAACGGGATGTTGATGTCACCGCTGATCGCGTTCATGCCCAGGATGGACTGGCCGTCCTGCAGGATCTGCACGCGGTTGCCGCTGAGGCTGCGGATGACCGGGGCGCCCGCATTCGGCCCGAAGGCGCTGCTCTGCACACCGGAGACGTGTTCGAGCAGGCCGCCGAGGGTGCGGTTCTGCGCCTGCGGGTTGTCCACGGTGACCCGGCTGTCGATGCGGGAGGGCTGCGAGGCCTGCACCTGGAGGGTGGGAAGGGTAGGTTCGTCCGCAGCCTGGGCGTTGTGAACGACGAACAGAATGGCGGCAGCAAGCAGGTGGCGACGCATGGAACGCTCCGTGAAAAAGATGTGAAATGTTATAACGTAACTATTTGTATCGGCAAGGGCAGATCGGGCCTTGCCACGAAGGCTGGAGATGAGAGCGGTTCTCATATGACAATGGCACTGGATTTCCCTCAGGCGCCCCATGCACACCCTTACCCTTGCCGACCTGGACCGCTTGGGCCGCAGCAGTGGTTTCCGCTATCGGCTGCCAGCACTCGCGTCCGCCGCCGATTCGGGCGTGCTGTGCGTGGTCGAGGGCAGGGTGGAACAGCGCTGCTTGCGCCCTGGCATCAGCCTGGCGCTGTCGGACGTGGTCGCGCACCAGCCGTTCGAGGCGACTTCGGAGGCCCCCCCGCCGTTCGCTGCGATCGTGATGCTGGAAGGTCGTGCCGGAGCACGCCTGGCAGGGCAGGCCGTGATCGGCATGAACCGCGGCGCCGGCGCGATGGTGTTGGCCGATGCCGCGCCGATGACTGCGATCCATCCGGCCGGCCAACGGATGCGCAGTCTGAATGTCTCGCTGGATGCACCGGCCGAGATGGATGATCCGGTGATCAGCGATCTGTTGTTGCAGGCTCGTCGCCATGGTCGGCGGCGGCTGCACAGTTGGCAGGTACCCGCGCATCTTGAACACGCCGCCGAACAGTTGCTGTCGGGGACCTGGCAAGGCGCGATGCATGCGCTGCTGTGCGAGGGTGTGGGACTGCAGATGCTGGCGATGGCGTTGGGTGCGTCTGCACAGGACGCGCTGCCGGATCTGCGTGTTTCACCGCGCGACCGCCGCATGCTGCAACGGGTGATCGACTGCCTGCAGGCATCACCTGCGGCTGACCACCGGCTGGAGGATCTGGCCCGCGTGGCCTGCATGAGCCCGAGCAGCCTGCGCCTGAAATTCCAGCAGGTGCACCACTGTTCGGTATTCGCGTGGTTGCGCGAGCGACGCCTGCAGTTGGCCTGCGAGCAACTGCGGCAGGGCTGCAGCGTGCAGCAGGCCGCGCATTTCGTCGGCTACCGGCATGCCACCAATTTCGCGACTGCGTTCCGGACGCGCTACGGCATCGCCCCCAGCCAGATCCGCTGAGTCCGGATCGCGGCTGGCAGTGCGCATACGCGTGCTGCGTGGGCGCATACGTGCGCTCACGCTCAAATGACAATAATTCTCATCCAGCCTTTCCCTCCCGCTGGATCTCCCATGCCTGCCTGTTTCCGCCCGTGTGCCCTGGCCACCGCCATCGGCACGACCCTGGCGCTGTTCAACGCTGCCCACGCCGCCGAACGCATTCCCTCCGTAACGCCTTCCCAGCTCCCAACCGTGCAGGTCACGGCCGACCTCGATGGCAGCACCGAAAGCTCGCGCTCCTACACCACCGATTCCATGGGCACGGCGACGGGGCTGTCGCTGACCTCGCGACAGACGCCGCAGTCGGTCAGCGTGGTCACCCGCCAACAGATCGAGGACCGCGGGCTGCTGAGCACCGCCGACGCCTTGTCGACCGCCCCGGGCATCTCGGTCACACGCAGCGATGCCAACCGCTATTCGTTCTCGGCGCGCGGCTTCGACATCGACAACTACCAGTTCGATGGCGTGGTGATGCCGGTGCTGTCGCCATGGAATTTCGGCGAGAACAATCTGGACATGGTGGTGTACGACCGTATCGAGATCGTGCGCGGTGCCAACGGCCTGATGACCGGTGCCGGTAATCCCTCGGCGGCGGTGAACTACGTGCGCAAGCGCCCGCTGCGTGAATTCGCTGCCAGTGGTGGCATCAGCCTCGGCAGCTGGGACGCGCGCCGTGCCTGGGTGGATGTGTCCAGTCCGTTGAGCCGGGAAGGACGTGTGCGCGGGCGCGTGGTCGCTGCGCAGGCAGAGGGCGACAGCTACACCGCTGGCCTGGACAGCACCGCGAAGACGCTCTACGGCGTGGTCAGCGTGGACCTGGGCGAGGACACCGGATTGATCGCCGGTATCTCCTACCAGGGCAACGACAACCGTGGCTTCGGCAGCGGCTTCGCGCTGTTCAACGCCGATGGCACGCGTACCCGTTTCGACCGCTCGGTATCAGCCACCGCGCCGTGGGCACGGATGACCACCGATACCCGCAACGGCTTCTTCGACTTCAACCATCGTTTCGGCAACGACTGGCAAGCGCGCGTGTCCTACAGCCGCTCGCATACCGACATGGAAATGAAGCATCTCTATCGCGGTGGCTACCCCGATCCGGCTACCGGCGCCATGCCCAATGGCAACAGCTTCACCCGCTACGACGGTCCGGTGCGCCGAGAAGCGATCAGTGCCAGCCTGTCCGGTCCGTTCCAGCTGTTCGGCCGCCAGCACACTGCGTCCATCGGCTGGTCGCGCTCACGCGATGAAATCGCGCTGGGGCAGTACCGCGCACTGGCACCGCTGCCGCCGTTGGCCAGCTATCTGGACTGGCACGGGCCGGGCACGCCGGAGCCGATCTGGGCCAGCAGCAAGACCCAGGCCGATGACCTGGACAACCAGCAGAGCGGTGCCTATGCCGTCGCGCGGCTGTCGTTGGCCGATTCGCTGCACGTGATCGTCGGTGGCCGCCTGAGCAACTGGGAGACCGACCAGGTGTACTTCGGAGCCAAGCGCAAGTACCGCTACCGCAACGAGTTCGTACCCTATGCTGGCGTGGTCTGGGACATCAACAACTACAGCAGCGTGTACGCCAGCTACACCGGTATCTTCAAGCCGCAGAACAACCGCAATGAATCCGGGCAGATCCTCGATCCGGTCCGCGGCCGAAGCTACGAGCTGGGCCTCAAGGGCAGCTGGCTGCAGGAGCGTTTGAACGCCTCAGCGGCGTTGTTCCGCACCCAGCAGGACAACCTGGCCGAAGCCACCGGCGGGCTGGTCGAAGGCAGCACGCAGGCGGCCTACCGCGCGGTGAAGGGCGCAACCGTGGACGGTCTGGAACTGGAACTGGCCGGCGAGCCGCTGCCGGGCTGGAGCCTGGGCACCAGCTTCACCACCTTCATCGCGCAGGACGCGCAGGGCCGGGCGATCAATACCGCCAAGCCGCGCAGCCTGTTCAAGCTGTTCACCACCTGGCGCCTGCCAGGTGCCTGGGACCAGCTGACGATCGGCGGTGGCGTGGACTGGCAGAACCGCATGTACCAGACCGCCACCGCGCCCGGAAATCGCCGGGTGCCCGTGGAGCAGCCCAGCTACGCACTGGTGAACCTGATGGCGCGCTACCAGTTCAGTTCCAACGTGTCGGCGGCGGTCAACATCAACAATCTGTTCGACCGCCACTATTACTCGCAGATCGGCTTCTACAACCAGGGCTGGTACGGTGCACCGCGAAACGTGATGCTCACGCTGAAGGTCGGCTACTGAGGATGACGTCGCGCCCTTCAGGGATCCAATGGATCCATCGGATCGATGCGCAGCGATTCGGGCGCTGGCACGAAGGTGATCGCGTACGGCGAAATGCGTGAACCGACCTTGCCTGGAACGTAGCCCAGCTCACGACGGTTGCGCTCGCTGAATCCGCTGCTGGCGACCGAATCGATATGCGATGGGCTGCTGACCACCAGTGCCGGTTGCCGTGGCGGTGCCTGCAGGGCCGCCAGCAACCGGGCTGCGTTGCGCAGGTTGGTGGTGGTGTGGCGGGCATAGGGCTCGATGAGGATCGCCTCTGCGGGAATGCCGAAGCGCGCGATCAGCGCTTCGCGCATCTGCACGGCTTCGACGCTGCGGGTGCCGCGCGGATGCACGGCGCCGCCAGAGACGATGATGAAAGGCGCATCGCCCGCTGCATAGCGCTGCGCAGCGGCTTTCAGGCGCAGCTTGCTGCCGGCGCTGAGCGGGGTGGTCAGCTCGTCTGGGCCCTGCCCAAGCACGATGATCGATGTGTATGGATGCGCGGTCCAATCCAGCTGCCGCGCGCGTGCGAATGGCGCGGCGTTCATTCCCGCGCTGATGGGCTCGAAGCGGATCGCATCGAGGCGGTCATTGGCATCAAGCAGGCCCACCGCCACCGCGATGCTGCGATCGAATGCGGTGTAGGCCGCGGCGGCGTCCACCTCGCTCATCTGCATGGCAATGGCAGCATCGCCAGCCAGGCGCGTGCTGCCCGCCGCGCCGACCGGGCCGTCGACGGCGTCGTAGCGGGGCGGCTGGCCGTGGCCGTAGACGGAGAGGATGTTGTTGAGGCCCGCCAGCTCCCTTTCGATGGCTGCAGCGCGCGCCGGAACCGCGGCGCTCAACAGGCCCGCCTGCGCGGGCGTCCAGCGTGCGGCCTCGAGTGTGCAGGCAGTGGTCCGGCAGGCCGACAGCTGCTGCATGCGTTCGGCCAGGGCGGCGCGCGCACGATCGGGCAACGTATCGTGATTCAGCTGCACGAGGGTCGGAAACAAGCGCGAGGCGAGGGCCGCGCTGTCGCGGTCGTCGGCGGCTGCCGCAAGCGGCAGCACAGCCGTGGCCAGCAGGGCGAGGGACAAGCTCAATCGTCGGTGCATCACCAGCTCCTGCTCACCATCAGGCGGACGTTGCGGCCGAACAGCGGCCGTCCATAGATTGCCTCGGCCGAACCCTGGCCAGCCAGTGCATCGGTACGGGTGTTGCCCTCGGTGAGCCCCTTTTCATTGGTCAGGTTGTCGCCCACCAGCTGTGCGCCCCAGTTGCCGCGCTTCCATGAAATGCCCAGGCCCAGGGTCTGGTAGGCCGGCAACGCGGTCTGGTTGAACAGATCGACATACGATTTGCCGACCACGTCATAGCGCAGCCAGGTCTCGAACTGGTCCTGGCCGTGCTGGAAGCTGAAGGTCGGCCGCAGGTTGCCGTAGAGCTTGGGCTCGCGGACGATCTGCTTGCCGTTGACCGCGGCCGGATCGGCGCCGGAATCGTTCTGCAGGCTGTCGTACTGCGGATCGCTGACCGTGATCGAGCCGGCGATGCTGAACCAGTCCAGCGGCCGGAACATGCCATCCAGCTCGATGCCCTTGGAGACGGCGGTGCCGATGAAGGGCACCGACTGGTCATTGCGGCCGGTCGTCGGATTGAAGGCGACGAAGGACGCATTGAGTGGATCGAACTTGGTGTAGAACGCGGTCAGGTAGAGATAGGACCGGCCGAACCCGGCCTTCAGGCCCAGCTCGTACTGGTCCAGCTGGGTCTGCACGATGGTGGGGTCGATCGAGCGCGCCACCGACGAATTGGGAACGATCTCCATGTGCGAGACGCGGGCGTAAGCACCCACTGAAGTGGTGAAATCGAAGTTCGCACCCACGGTCCAGTTGGTCGCGGACGGATTCAGGCGATGGTTCTGGACGACGCCGGTGAACCGGCGCGTGGTGTTGTCGGCCAGTGTGTTGCGGTCGCCGAGGTCGACCTGGGCAGTCTGCTCGGCATAGCCCTCGTAGCGGTAGCGCTCATGGCGGATGCCGGCATCAAGCTTGAAGCGGTCCGACAGTGCCCACGTGTCATTGGCATACACCGCGAACATGCGGGCATCGACCTTGCCGCGATTGAGAGTGGTGGTGTAACGCAGCGTGCCCTTGTCGGTGACATAGCCCAGTGGGGCGCCATCGTTACCGTAGGCCACCAGATCAAGCAGGCGTGGCTTGCCGCGCATCTCCATCAGCATGTCCTGGTACAGGCTGAAGGACGTGGTGCCGAAGAAGGCGGTGTAAGCGCCGATGTTCAGATCGTGATTGCCCCAGGCCGTTTCAAACAGCCGCGTCGCACCCAAATCGGCCTGACCGGAGTAGAAGTCCGAATCAGCAGCACGGTACTGGGCTGAGATCACCAGGCCGGAGTCGGCGTAGGGATCGTAGGCAGTGGCGCCGTTGCTGCCGGCCAGCGCGTAGCCCATCCGCGCGACACCGGCACCGAAGGCGGTACGGGCCGCGCCCAGATAGCCGTTGGCGAAGCTGCGTGCGTCGACCGGATTGGTGGTCGAGTACAGCGCGTCGAAGGTATTACGGCCCTTGGTGTAGCCGGATTTCAGCGAGATCGTCCAATCGCTGGCGGTGTTCTCGTACTGGAAGCCGATGTTGCCGAAGCGCATGTGGCGTCCATCGGCCAGATCGCGGTTCATGCCCTGCAGGACACCGCCGCCATCGAGGTACTTCAGGTTGACACTGCGCAGCGAGGGCGAGTTCAGGGTGCCGTCGAAATAGTCGATGTACGGGTCCAGCGGAACGCTGGGATTGCGCGGATCGGCGACCGGGATCGGCAGGTAGAACGTATTGTGGTCATCAACGAAGGTACCGCTGACCTTGAACCAGCTGGTGTCGTCGAAGTAGTGCTTGATGTTGCCCCTGATCTGCCCGCCCTTGTCATTGGGGAAGCCGTTGTCGCGGTAGCCATCGTGCTGACGCAGGAATCCACCGACCGCATAGAAGGTGTCCTTGCCCAGCGCGCCCGACTGGTACATCTCACCGCGGTACAGGCCGGTATCGCCGATGGTCAGCTGCGCCTTGCCGTGGGTGTCTTCGGAACCCTCGGCCAGGATGTTGTTGACGATGGCACCACCGCTGCTCGCATAGATCGGTGCGGGGCCACCACGTACGATCTCTACCCGCTGGTTCATCACGTCGAACCGGTTCATGCCGTCGCCGGAATTGAAGAAGTGGCCGTCCAGCTCCTGGTAGAGCGGCAGGCCGTCCTGCTGGAAGGCAATGAAGCCGCGGTCAGTGGGAATGCCACGCAGCCGGGTGATGTTCTGTACTTCACCACCGGTGGCCTCGACATGGATGCCGGGCACCGACCCGAGCAGGTCGGCGTAGCTTTTCGGTGCGAGCTTCTGCACGTCTTCGCGGCTGAGTGAATTGACCGCGAAGGATGCATCGAAGCGACGCTGGGTGCGTGCCGCACCGGTAACCACCACCGCATCCAGTGTTGCTGCGTCGGCCGTGTCTTGCTTCTGCACCGGTGTGTCCTGCGCCGTTGCAGTGCCGTGCAGGGATATCAGGACCAGGGAGATGCCCAGGACCAGGGGGCTGATGTTCATCGTAGGGCGGCCATGCAGGGAAGGGGGACCGCTGCACGGTAGGTCCGGGCGATGACGGAATTGTTTACTTCGGCGGAAATAAACAATTAAGCGGCGGCATCGGCACCCAGCTGGTGGATCGGCAGCAGGGCCGCGCCCACCGATACCGCAGACCCTCCCAGCCGCGACACATGCACCTGCGGCAGGCGCAGGCTGTCCAGCGCACTGCTCCAGCGTGCAGGCTGCTGCAGGTGTTGCCCCAACACTTCCAGCACCTGCCTCGGCAGTGAGCCGGACAGGATCACGGCGCCAGGATCGAGCCACGCCACACCGGTATTGGCGGCCGCGCCCAACTGGTTCCCCGCGCGTTCGGCCCAGGCGCTGATGATGCCGGCATGGGTTTCCAGGCAGGACTCCAGTTCGAACAGTGAGGGAATGCCGGCGCCGGCCTCGCGCAACGTGGCCAGCAGGTCGATGCCCGAGGGACGCGGTGCGTCCATGCGGAACAAGCGACCGATATCCCCGGCATTGCCGAACTCACCGCGCATCACGTCGCGCCGATGGATCACGCCGCCGCCCACGCCGTGGCCGACATACAGCAGCAGCGCCGAGGCGCAGTCCCGGATCAGTCCGCTGTCGTAGTACTCCGCCAGCGCCGCCAGGGTCGCATCGTTCTCCACCCAGACCGGGAAACCGAAGTAGTCTTCGAAGAACTGGTCGTTGTCGATATCGCGCCAACCGTGCAGCCAGTCCACCGCGTGCCTGCGCGCCGGCCCGGTTTCGACCACGGGCCCGGGAACCGCCACGCCGAGGCCCAGGAAGCGCGCGCGCATGAGCCCAGTGCGGCTGGTAAGGCTGCGCAGGCGCTGGTCCACTGCGTGCACGAAGTCGTAGGGATCTGCGCTGTCGAATGCGGTTGCATCGCGGGCGATGAGCTGGCCGGCAAAATCCACCAGCGCGATCTCCAGCCAACCGGGATGTACCGTGGCACCGGCGGCATAGCCGCCCCGCCCGGACAGCGCCAGTGGCACCGAGGGTCGGCCGCGCTGGCCATCGGACAGTTGCCCCTGTTCCTCGATCACCTCCAGCATCAGCAGTTCACGCGCCAGGCGGGTCAACGCGCCGTTGTGCATGCCCAGCTGGTGGGCAATGGTGATGCGGGGAACGGCGCCCATCGTGCGCAACAGCCAGATGATGCGCTTGTGGTCGGCATCCAGCGCGATCAGCGGTTTGCGGCGCAGCCGCGATGTGGGGGCCAGGTTCATGGGTGCAGGCCCTCGGTACGTGGCAGCGCGACCGGCCAGGCCAATGCGGCCAGCGACAGCAGGCTGCCGACGGCAACCAGCGAGACCAGTGCGGCAGAGGTGACCGGATCACCGGCCTGTATGCCGGGCAGCAGCTGGCCCAGCAGCAACGAGGAGGCGGCAATGGACAGTTTCATGGTTCCAGTGAGCAGGGCAAAACAGCTCAGGTCATCCTCACGTCCGCTGCGGGCGGCATGGCGACGGGCGATCAGCGCGGTGCGCCGCCACAGGACCAGGCCGACACTGGCCACCGCCGCCCCATGGACAGCGGCACACGCAATCGCTACAGGCAGGGAGGGCTTGGCCTGGTAAACGCAGACGGCAGCGATGGCCAGCACCGACATCAGCGCAATGAGGCCTGTCTCGCTGCACAGTGGGGGGCGCAGGCGCAGATGGAGCCAAGGCGCGACCACCATGCCCGCGACCATGGCGAAGGTCAGCGCTGCACCCTGGTCGGCAAAGGGAAACAAGCGCCCGGCCAGGCCCACCAGCGCCGTTTCTGCCGCTGCAGCCAGCAGAACCGGCAGCAGTGCCGGCAGCGGCAGGGCGCCGGCAACGGGCCTGATGGCTGTGGCCGGCTGTGCGGGCGTGGCGACGCAGGCCAGGGGAAGCGCGGCGGCCACGATCAGGATGCCGATGATCATGCAGATCAGCAGCGCGCTGCCACTGCCTGCGGATGCAGGTGAACCGACCACGCCGAACAGTGCTGCAGCGATGCACAGCTTGGAGATCGGTACCACCACAGCGCGGGCGGAAACGTAGCGCATGGCCTCGTTCTCGTCGCGGGGCAACAGCGACGTCAGTGCATTCTGGGCTACGTCGTAAACCGCGTAGCAGGTACGGAACAACAGCGAGGCGGCCAGCAGCGGCAGGAAGGCGGGCTCGGTCGCGCTGCTCGGGCTGAACAGCAGGCAAGCGCTGGCGGCGGTGCCGAGCCCGCCGATGAGCTGCAGGCGCAGGGCGAGGCGCTGCTGGTTGCGAAGGCGGGTGAATACGGCGGCCAGCAGCAGGTCGAGAACGCTGCTGTAGGCCAGTGAGATGGCCAGCAGTTGGCCGGTGTGGGCAGCAGACAGTCCCAGCCGGACGTGCAGGTAGTAGCCCAGCGCCAGGTCCACGAACGACCAGGACAGAGTGCGGGCGAAGTGGCCGGCGGCATAGAGCTGCCGCGGCGATGGCTGCGCGTTCAACGCTGTTTTGGGGGGAGGAGGCCGGAGATCCGGGATCGTTCTACTACCCCTGTGTGACAGCGGCCTGACATGGCGCGAGGTCGGCCATTCAGCGAGTGGCTTGCAGCGCATGCCGTGGGCGAGCAGCATTGATCGTGCTGCGCCCCGCAACGCCTCACGCAGAGCCTTCTTCGCCGAATGGAGCAACGTATGAAGCTGTTGTCCGCTGTGTTGTTGTCTGCGCTTTCACTCCCCGCCGTTCCGGCGCTGGCAATGGAGGTATCTCCTTCGCCGCTGTTGGGGCGCTGGTCGCTGGATATCGCTACCTCGGCGCTGCCGCAGGCGCAGCGTCCAAAGCAGGTAGTACTCGAATTCAAGGATGCCGGTGGCGGCCGCTGGAGTTCGCACGTGGACATCGTGCTGCACGATGGCAATACCATGAAGTCCGATGGCACGCTGGCGCTGGATGGCACGCCAGGTCCCCTGTCCGGTACCTACGGTGCGGACAAGGCCAACCTGAAGCTGCCGGCACCGAACACCCTGGTGATGCAGCTGGTGGACCATGGTACGCCGGCCTCCACCCGCATCTACACCGTGGCGGCCGATCGCTCGACGATGACCGAGACCAAGGCGTTCTACGGCCACGACGGTACGCCGATCCTGCAGACCAACCTGTTCAAGCGGATGCCCTAGCGTTGCCGCCGGCACCACGCCCGCAGAACGGGCGTGGTGAATGCAGCAGTCTTACACCGCCGCCGGATCGCGCTTGCCGGTGTCGATGCCGTACTTTTCGATCGCCTCCTGCATCCGCGAACGCTCGATGCGGCCCTCATCGGCCAGTGATTTCAAGGCCGCCAGTACGATGAAGTGGCGATCCACTTCGAAGAACGTGCGCAGCGACTCACGCGTGTCGGAGCGGCCGAAACCATCGGTGCCCAACGCGGTGAAGCGGCGGTCGTTGATGAAGGGACGGATCTGGTCGCCGACGATCTTCATGTAGTCGGTGGCAACCACCACCGGGCCTTCATGGCCCTGCAGGCACTGCTGCACGTAGGGTACGCGTGGCGCCTCGGCCGGATGCAGCAGGTTCCAGCGTTCGGCGGCCAGGCCGTCGCGGCGCAGTTCGGTCAGGCTGGTCGCGCTCCACACATCGCTGGCGACGCCGAAGTCCTGCTGCAGCAGTTCCGCCGCGGCTTCCACTTCGCGCAGGATCGAGCCGCTGCCCATCAGCTGCACGCGTGGCTGCGAGGCGGCATCGGCGGCTGCCGGGCGCAGCAGGTAGAGGCCCTTCAGGATCCCAGCCTCGGCGCCCTCGGGCAGTGCCGGTTGCGGGTAGTTCTCGTTGAGTACGGTGATGTAGTAGTAGATGTCTTCCTGCTCGACGTACATGCGGCGCAGGCCGTCGTGGATGATCACCGCGAGCTCGTAGTTGTAGGTCGGGTCGTAGGACACGCAGCTCGGGATCACCGACGACAGCACGTGGCTGTGGCCGTCATCGTGCTGCAGGCCTTCGCCCATCAGCGTGGTACGGCCGGAGGTGGCGCCGAGCAGGAAGCCGCGGGTGCGCGCATCGGCGGCGGCCCAGGCCAGGTCGCCGACGCGCTGCAGGCCGAACATCGAGTAGAAGATGTAGAACGGAATCGTCGCCAGCCCGTGGTTGCTGTAGGCGGTACCGGCGGCGATCCACGAACAGATCGCACCGGATTCGTTGATGCCTTCCTGCAGGATCTGGCCGTCCTTGGCTTCCTTGTAGTAGCTCAGCTGGCCGGCATCCTGCGGGGTGTACAGCTGGCCCAGGTACGAATGGATGCCGATCTGGCGGAACAGGCCTTCCATGCCGAAGGTGCGCGATTCATCGGGCACGATCGGAATCACCAGCTTGCCCAGTTCCGGGTCCTTCAGCAGGCTGGTGAGGATGCGCACGAAGCCCATGGTGGTGGACTGGCCGCGATCGCCGCTGCCCTGCAGCTGGGTGTTGAAGATCGACAGCGGCGGCAGCGGCAGCGGATCGACCTTGGCCAGGCGCGCCGGCAGCTGCCCGCCTTGGATGCGGCGGCGTTCGGCGAAGTAGGTCGCCTCGGCGCTGCCCGGCTCCGGACGCAGGTACGGCATTTCCTCCAGCTGCTCATCGCTGACCGGCAGGTTGAAACGGTCGCGGAACGCACGCACCGCGTCGGCGCTCATCTTCTTCAGCTGGTGGTTGATGTTCTGGCCTTCGCCGGCTTCGCCCATGCCGAAACCCTTGACCGTCTTGGCCAGGATCACGGTCGGCCGGCCGCTGGTATTCACGGCCTGCTGGTAGGCGGCGAACACCTTCTGCGGATCATGGCCACCACGTGCCAGCGCCCAGATGTCGTCGTCGCTCATGTGCGCGACCAGCTCCAGCAGCTCGGGGTAGCGGCCGAAGAAATGCTCGCGTACGTAGGCACCGTTCTGCGACTTGAAGGTCTGGTAGTCGCCGTCCACGCATTCCATCATGCGCTGGCGCAGCAGGCCGCTGTGGTCGCGGGCCAGCAGCTCATCCCAGCCACTCCCCCAGATCAGCTTGATCACGTTCCAGCCGGCCGCGCGGAAGGTGCCTTCCAGTTCCTGGATCACCTTGGCGTTGCCGCGTACCGGTCCGTCCAGGCGCTGCAGGTTGCAGTTCACCACGAACACGATGTTGTCCAGCCGCTCGCGGCCGGCCAGCGAGATCGCCGCCAGCGATTCGGGCTGGTCCATCTCACCGTCGCCGAGGAAGGCCCAGACCTTGCGGCCCTGGTGCTCCTTCAGGCCGCGGTACTCGAGGTAACGCATGTAGCGTGCCTGGTAGGCGGCGGTCAGCGGGCCCAGCCCCATCGATACGGTGGGGAACTGCCAGAACTCCGGCATCAGGCGCGGGTGCGGATACGAGGACAGGCCTTCGCGGCCCGCTTCGCGGCGGAAGTTGTCCATCCGCGCCGGATCGATGCGGCCTTCCACATAGGCGCGTCCGTAGATGCCTGGCGCTGAATGACCCTGGATGTAGATCATGTCGCCGTCGAAAGTGTCGGTGCGGCCTCGGAAGAAATGATCGAAACCCACGTCATACAGCACTGCCGCCGACTGGTAGGTGGCGATGTGGCCGCCGACGTTGGAATGCTTGCCGGCACGCAGCACCATCACCATCGCATTCCAGCGGATCATCGCGTTCAGGCGGCGCTCGATGGCCAGGTCACCTGGATAGGCCGACTGGCGCTCGGGCGGAATGGTGTTGACATAGGCGGTCCACGCGCGGGTATGCAGGTCGCCGTGCTGCTGCGCATCCAGTTCGCTCAGCTGGTCGATCAGGTAGTGCGCGCGGGGCCGGCCGCCGGCCTGCATCACCGCCTCCAGCGATTCACGCCACTCCTGCGTTTCCAGCGGGTCGGTATCGAAGGGAATGAGGGCTTGATTCATGGCTGTCTCCAGAAGGCGCCGGTCGGACTACTGCCTGGGCGACAACACCGGCAGGGCGCACAGCACTGGAGCGGGGTCGCAACGGCGGGGCCGTGACGCGAAGGGCGACCGTGGCGGTCACCGAGAAGACAAGCGTAGGCCGGGCCCCCGGGCTTCGATAGGCGGGCAGGGCTTGGGTCTCTGGCAAGCTGGGGTTGGCGCGGCGCGCCGTATCATGGGCGGGGGCGCTGGGTGCGGCCGCTGATCAGGCCGGGGACAGGCCCGGGAAGAACATCGGGATGACCGCCACGCCGATGCCCAGCAGGCACCAGGCCACGATCGGCAGCCAACCTGCGAGCTGCTGGCAACGTTCCGGCATCCGGCGCCCACCGATCCACAGCAGCAGGGTGAGCAGGCCGAGCGCGTAGGCGAGGGCGACGACTACCGGATGCACGTGGACGACCCGGCTGGGCGGCCACATCTGCTGCTGGTACGCGGTGGTGTGTGCGACCAGCAGCAGGAACAGCAGGCTGCTGAGGGTGTTGATGGCGGTGCGGGCGTTCATCGCGGGGCGCTCCTTGTGCCGGCTGCCGGAAATTGCAGGGGCGGCATTCTAGCGGCTGCGTGCCGGCAGTTGAAACGCCACTGTCATCGATGGCCGTCACCCTGCGGGGCTTTCCAGCCTCGGGGTGGTTGGTCGGCCGTGAACAGCGTGAGGATCTGGGAGAAGGGCTATGCCCTGCGGCGACGGCTGCTGCGTGGCTTCTTCCTGCGTCGCGGTTCGGCCAGCGAGGATGCCGAAGACCTGGCGCAGGAGGTCTACCTGCGCCTGCTGCGCAGCACCGGCGAGAATGCCGCAGCGATCGAGAATCCGGAAGCCTACCTGTTCGCCGTCGCGGCCAACCTGGCGCGCGAGCATGCACGCTCACGTTCGTCGCTGCCGCCGCTGGAAGACGTTGATCTACTGGCGGAAGTGCTGAAAAGCGAAGAAGACATCGAAGGCGAGTTCGAGCGCGCGCAGCGCTGGAACGGTATCCGCAGCACCATCGCTCGGCTGCCTGCGACGACGCGGCGGGTGATGGAGCTGCATTACCGCGACGGGCTGGACTGCCCGGCAATCAGCCAGCAGCTGCAGGTGTCGGTGCATATGGTGCGCAAGCATATCGGCAAGGGGCTGGAGGCCTGCAGGAAGGCGCTGGGCGCCAGGGAGATCAGATGAACTGGCATCCATTGCGTGCGGCCGACGATGAGATCGCCCGTGAGGCCGAGGACTGGTTCCTGCGCAATCGAGAGGGGAGTATGGGCGAGGCCGAGCGCGCTGCGTTCCTGCACTGGATGAAGCGTTCGCCCGAACACGTGCGCGCCTATATGCACGCTCTCACGCTGCACCGGCAGGTCGGTGCAGCGCTGCAATCGCCATTGCCTGAAGAGGCGCAGGCGCCGCCACGGCAGGCGGCCGCCAAGGTGGTGCCGCTGTTCGGTAGCGCACCCGCCGCGTCGCGCGCTGCACCGCGTCGCGGCCGCGCGCGCTGGTGGGCGGTGGCTGCCGCAGCCTGTGTCGCCCTGCTCGGCGTGGGCCTGGTTCCGCAGTTGATGCCCACCGAACAGCTGTACAGCGCCGACCATGGTGAACTGCGCGACCTGGTGCTGCCTGACCAGACCCAGGTGCGGCTCAACGCGGACAGCCGCCTGCGGGTACGCATGAGCTGGTTCATCCGCAAAGTGGAGCTGCTGCAGGGCGAGGCCACGTTCGACATCGCCCGCGACCGCCGTCCGTTCGAAGTGCAGGTGAACGGGCTGCAGATCCGTGACATCGGCACCGTATTCGACGTCTCGCGACGCCTGCAGGGCACGCGCATCGGCGTGGTCTCCGGCGAAGTGGAGGTGTGGAGCCAGGGCAGGGATGCAACGCGTCTTGCGCAGCTGGGCGAAGGCCGGGTGGTGCAGGTCGACGCGCGCAGCCATGCGGTGGAGTCGCTGGATGTACCGCTGTCGATGCTGCTGGACTGGCAGCAGCGCAAGGTGTCCTTCCTTGATGAGCGGCTGGATGAGGTGGCTGCCGCCTTCAACCGTCACAACCAGGTGCAGGTGCGCGTGCTGGACGAGGGTGCGGCAGCGGCACGGCTTTCCGGCAGCCTGGATGCACATCGCATTGGGGCTCTGCAGGCGTTCCTCGAACGCGATCCGCGCTTCGTCGTCCGCCGCGAGGGCGACACGATGCGGGTCGGCAGCCGCTGAGGCCGGCGTGGCCCTGCGCTGTCAGAAAAGATTCATCGAATCCGCGTTCTCCACTTCGGTGGAAGCGGGCTCTTACTTGGGAGAAGCCGCTGTCGAATCGCTCAGCGGCACCTGCTGCCTTCTCTCTTCCAAGGACCCGTGATGCGCAACACGCTCTACCTGTCAATCATCCTCGCCCTGTCTCCCTGCAGCGTACCGCTGGCAGCCGCGGCCACTGCCGATGGCCTCGAGGCGCGCGTGCCGGCTCCGATCGCGGCGCAGCCGCTGGCGCGTGCGCTGGAGCAGTTGTCGCGCAGTTCCGGCGTGCAGTTCCTGTACTCGGGCAGCGGTGAAGCACGCATGGCCGGGGCGGTGCCGCGTGGTGCGACCGTCAAGCAGGCACTGGACGCGCTGCTGGCAGGAACCGGCCTGGGCTACACCGTGGTGGACGGCAACGTCATCGCCATCGATCCGGCGCCCGCACGCAACGAACCGAAGCGGGCCGCGCCGAAGCCGCGCGAGGCCGAGGCGGTGGTGGCGCCGACCCTGGACACGGTGAAGGTGATTGCTGCACATGAGGTGATCGACCAGAAAAAGACCTCGCCGGTGATCAAGGATTCGGTGGTCTACGACGAGATGGACAGCTACGGCGACGAAACCCTGGCCGAGAGCCTGATGGCCGCGCCGGGGCTGAGCGCGGTGGAAGACGCCGGCGAGCCGCGTTACGTGACGGTGCGTGGCGTGCAGGCCAACCTCAACTACACGACGATCGATGGCATCGCGATTGCCAGTGTCGGTGGCAGTGGCTCGGGTGAGCGCATGAACAACCTGCAGCTGATCCCCAGCGACATTGGCACCCGTACCGACATCTACAAGAGCTTCAGTGCCGAGCAGGCGCCGGATGCCATCGGCGGCGTGATCGACATCATCAGCCGCAGCGCGTTCGACCGGTCCGGCAGGTACGTGTTCGCCGATATCGCCGGCATCTATTCCACCGCTGAAACCAACGTCGAGCGCAGCGCCGGCGGTGATCACAAGACCCTCGGCCACTTCGGCAAGAGCGCCAAGATGGTGTTCTCCAACCAGTTCGGCGCCGACCAGGAATTCGGCATCGTTGCGGTGGCCCGCTATGAGCAGCGCTCGCGCAACAGCGTCAAGCGCTGGGTGGAGTCGAACTACTACTACAACGACGCCGGCAAGTACCTCACCGACGGCACCACTGGGCCGGACGAGGCCAAGGGCTGGAACGGGCTGCGTGCGCCCGGCAATTTCAGTACCGGTACCTACACCAACTTCATCACCAATTTCGGTGGATCGGCCAAGCTGGAATGGAAACCGTCGGACGATCCGTTCTACGCGTCGCTGCTGCTGTACTCGTACCGGTTCTACGAGAACTCGACGATGAACAAGACCGACCTGTACGGCAACGCCAAGTTTCCGGTCCGCAACCAGACCAATGACAGCGGCACCACCCAGATCAACAGCATCTACATCAAGAACCGGCATGATCGTTGGGATCGCAGCAATCGCGGCGCCATCGCCAGCTTCAACTGGGACATTGGTGACCGTTCGCGGTTGACCCTGCGTGGCGGCCACACCGAAGAAACTTTCCACAACAGCCAGGTCTACTGGGGTGTGCGCGCTTATCCGAGCAACCTGTTCGTCGACTACGAGAACGACAGTCACGGCTTCCCCAACGCGGTGGCGGTGTCCGATTCCAGCCTGTTGACCAGCTCGGCCTTCAAGCTCAACCCGGCACAGGCCTATGTCTCGCCGCGTGATGCCAAGGAGAGCATCGACAACCTGCGCGCCGACTTCAGCTACAACATTGATGCCGATGCGCGCGGCTTCGGCCTGGCTGCCGGTGCCGAATACCGCCACCTGAAGATCTGGCAGGACATCGACTTCGACTACTTCAAGAGCAGCGCGACGCTGAACGACTATCTGTACCCCGGCTCGACACTGCTGGGCAGCGTGCCGGGCTTTCCGCTGATCGACAATCGCAAATGGAATGACGAACTCGCGCCCACGCTTGGCGGCAACGACGCGGCCTATCCGAATGCCGATTTCACCAGTGACTACAAGTACGTTGAGGACATCACCAATGCCTATGTCTCCGCGCACTATGCCTGGGATCGGCTGTTGCTGATCGGTGGCCTGCGCTACGACCACACCACCTTCGATGCATTCAGCCCTTTCAGTGATGATGGCGGTGCCACCTATACCTCCGCGTTCCGCAGGACCAGTGGTGGCTACAACAACCTGCTGCCGTCGTTGAACGCAACCTTCAAGCTGACCGACGACCAGCGCCTGCGATTCTCCGCCAGCCGAACGCTGGGCCGGCCGACACCCAGCAACATCGCCCAGGCCACCAGCACCAGCTGTGGCGATGACGAGGAGGGCAGAGGCTTCTGCACGATCAAACAGGGCAACGCCAACCTGCAGCCGCGCCGCTCCACTAACATCGACCTGGCCTGGGACCTGTATTTCAACGACAACAACGGCCTGGTCTCGGTCGCGCTGTTCGACAAAGTGATCAAGGACGACATCTACACCCTGACCACGTTCGAGAACGTGGGTGATACCCGCTACCGGGTCACCCAGCCGATGAACACCGACGCGTCCAAGCTGCGCGGCGTCGAGTTCGCGGTGGCCAACCGCAACCTGCAGTGGCGCCGCCAGCGCTTTGATATGTATTTCAACGCCACGCGGCTGGAAGGCCAGACCAACTACCGCATCAGTGATGGCAGCGAGCGCCGCCTGGACCGCCTGCTGTACCAGCCGGACTGGTCGCTCAATGGGTCGGTGATCTGGCGCATGCCATGGAAGAGCGCACAGCTGCGCATGTCCGGCACCTACCGCAGCCGGATGCTGGTCGACTTCGGTGATACCCAGTGGCTGGACTCGTACTACGACCCGTACATGACCTTCAACATGGCCTTCAGCCACAAGGTCAGCAAGCACGTGACGCTGAAGTACGAGGCCAAGAACCTGTTCAACACGCAGCCGACCTACAGCACTGGTCCCAACGGTCGCTTCCGCACCGAGATCGACGACTACGGCCGCTTCTTCTACTTCCACATCATCTACAACTGAGGGCGCACCCGTGGATACGATCAATCGCAGGCGATTCCTGGCCCTGGCCGGTCTGTCCGCCGCCGGCGCCTGGATGGGCACGGCACGGGCGCTGGCCGCGCAGACTGATGCCACCGCGCTGAACCCGCGCAACCTGCTGGCATCGCCGCGGTTCGCCAGTACACCGTTCACCCTGGGCGTGGCCTCGGGTGATCCCTCGGCCGATGGCATGGTGCTGTGGACACGCCTGGCAACGGAGCCGCTGGTGTTCGGTGGTGGCATGCCGACACAACCGATGGCGGTCCAGTGGCAGCTGGCGGCCGACGATGGCATGCGCAAAGTAGTGCGCCAGGGTTCGGCGATGGCCCACCCCGAGCTTGGCCATGCGGTGCACGTGGAGCTGGAAGGGCTGGCACCGGGCCGTCCGTACTGGTATCGCTTCAGCGTGGGCGGCCACGCCAGTGCCGTGGGCCACACCCGCACGCTGCCGCCAGCCAACGCTGCGGTGGATCGTGTCCGTTTTGCCGTGGCCGGTTGCCAGCACTATGAAGAGGGCCATTACACCGCGTGGCGGCGCATCGCCGAGGAGCCGCTGGACTTTGTCTTCCACTACGGCGACTACATCTACGAGGGCGCAAGCCAACCGGGCGCGCGCCGGATGAACGGCCAGCCGTTCACCAACCTGCGCAACCATGTAGGACCGCAGATCTACACGCTGGACGATTACCGTCGCCGCTACGCCCAGTACAAGAGCGATTCCGACCTGCAGGCCGCGCATGCGTCGGCGCCGTGGTTCGTCACCTTCGATGACCATGAAGTGGACAACAACTGGGCCGGTGCCGAGGACCAGGACGATACCCCCAGCGAGGTGTTCCTGCTGCGCCGCGCACAGGCATTCCAGGCTTACTACGAGAACATGCCGCTGCGCCGATCGGCGCTTCCCCGCAACGGCCACATGCAGATGTATCGGCGTGCCCGCTATGGCACGCTGATGGACCTGCACCTGCTCGACACCCGCCAGTACCGCAGCAAGCAGGTGAACATGGCGCTGCGTGAGGAAGTGGAATCACCGGCGCGCAGCATCGTCGGTGCGAAGCAGGAGCGCTGGCTGTTCGACGGACTGGCCGATGCCACGCCACGTTGGCACACCATCGCCCACCAAGTGGCACTGGGCAACTACATGCGCGAGAAGGATGGTGTGGTTCAGTCGTCCGACGACCAGTGGTCGGGCTATCTGGACAGCCGCCGGCGCCTGCTTGACCACATCCAGAAGGTTGGCTTCGGCAATGTAGTGACCGCCTGCGGCGACGCGCATCGGCACTACGCCAGCGACCTGGTGCAGGATCATCGTGATTCAGGCGTGGTCTCCAGCGAATTCCTCGCCACCTCGATCACCTCCGGTGCCGATGGCCAGGGCGTGGACGCGTATGCCGAGAACCAGCTGCGGCACAGTCCGCAATTAAGGGCGACCACCGACAAGCGTGGCTATGTGCTGTGCGATGTCACCCGTGATGCCTGGATCGGCGACATGAAAACGCTGGATACCGTGATGCAGCCGAACGGAACGGTGCAGAGCTGGAAGCGCTACGCGGTGGAGCACGGCCGGCCGGGGTTGCAGGAGGCCTGAATCTACCGGTCTACTCTGTAGAGCCGAGCCCATGCTCGGCTGCTCTTCGATAACTGACCGGAAAAGCAGCCGAGCATGGGCTCGGCTCTACAGAGATCCTTCAATCGTGCTCGAACCGCAATGGCTCGCTGCCCATCGCCGGGTCGCTGGTGCCGGGGCGACCATCCTCTGCGCGCCCGGCCAGACGCAGCATGCTCTCACCCGCGCCGACCTGCAGGTCATACCAGCCTGCAGTGGGTGTCGCGTCCCACGCCAACGCGGTCTCTGCATGCGCCGGCAGCGCCAGCGTCTGTTCCGGCATGTGCCCGGCATAGGCGCCTGCATGCACGCGCAGCTGCTGTGCGGCATCGCTGAGATTGCGCAGGCGCAGCCGCAGCTGGCCGTCGGCGCGCTCGACCGACGCCTGCACGACGGGCCCGTTGGCAGCGCCCTGGAAGTGACGGTGGAAGCCGTTCGGGCCCAGCAGCCACAGGTCATAGCGGCCATGGGCGTCCAGCGCCCAGCGTTCGCGCAGCGGCGTGCCCGGTACCAGCGTGTAGCGGCGTGGTACCGCTCCCAGCCGCAGCCGGTCGTAGACATGCAGCACCGCCGCTGCACCATCGCAGGACAGCGTCAGATCCACGCCCGATGCGCCGATCGCAGCAATCGATGCCTGCGGCCGGTAGGGCAGGGCACGCGCCGGGCGTACGCCGCTTTCCTGTTTCGCCGGCTTCAGTCCCTCCGGCAATGCCGGCACGGTGCGTCCCGGCAGGGCGGCAGCACGTGCGGCAACGGCGCTCACGTCGGGAAGGCCGCGTACGAACGGGCGGGTATCACGCTGGGCGAAGTCGAAGGCATTGCTGAGGTCACCGCAGACCGCGCGGCGCCACGGCGAGATGTCCGGTGCGGCCACGCCGAAGCGGTGTTCGATCAGGCGTATGACCGAGGTGTGGTCGTACACCTGCGAATCGACCCAGCCACCCCGGCTCCAGGGCGAGATCACGTACAGCGGCACGCGCGGGCCCAGTCCGTAGGGGCGTCCGCGTAGCTCGGCGGCGTCGTACTTCTCATCCCCCGGTGCCGGATGGCGGTGGTACTCGCCCTCGGTGCTGACCGAAGACGCACCCGCCCAGCCACCGTTTTCCGGTGAAGGTGGTGCCGGTGGCGGCATGTGGTCGAAGAAGCCGTCGTTCTCGTCGAACATCAGCAGCAGGGCGGTGCGGCTCCAGACCTCCGGATCGGCGGTCAGTGCATCCAGCACGCGAGCGGTATAGGCCGCGCCGTGGGCCGGGCTGGAAGGGCCGGGATGCTCGCTGCCGGCCGCGTCGGCGATGATGAAGCTGACCTGCGGCAGGCGCCCATCGACCACGTCCTGGCGCAGTTGTGCCAGCCCACGCGTGCTGACCCCACGCGCGCGCAGCTGCGGGTCATGCCCCGGCGCAGCACGGTAGGCCTGGCGGAAAGACTCGAAGCCGGCCAGTGGGTTGTCGGTGAAGTTGTCAGCCATGTCCTGGTAGATCTGCCAGGACACCCCGGCCTTCTGCAGGCGTTCGACATAGCTGCTCCATCGGTACGACGCCGGATGCCCGCCATGTTCCGGGAAGTTGTCGTGCGAGTTGGCGATCACCGGGCCACCGGCGCGCGCGGCCGCATCGTTGTGGCCCGTCCACAGGAACACCCGGTTCGGGTTGGTCCCGGCCTGCATCGCGCAGTGGTAGGCGTCGCAGATCGTGAAGGCATCGGCCAGGGCAAACTGGAAGGGCAGGTCGCTGCGCTGGAAGTAGCCCATCGAGTGGTTCTGCTTGGATTTCGGCCATTGCCCCATGCGTCCATGGTCCCAGGCGCGCTGTGCATCGGGCCAGGTATGCGGCGTGCCTTCCACCCGCATGTAGCCGAAGTGCGCAGCGGTATCCAGCGGGAACGGTGCGATCGCGCGCTGGCCGCTGGCATCGGGCTGCAGCCACAGGCTGCGCGCGCGGCCACCGGCCTGCAGCGCAGCGGCCGGGGCCACGAAGCGGTCGCCGAAGCCACGTACCCCCGGCAGCGTGCCGAAGTAGTGGTCGAACGAACGGTTCTCCTGCATGAACACCACGATGTGCTGCAGGTCTTCGAGGCTGCGCGTCTGCGCGGCGGGGGCGATCGCTGCGGCCCGGGCGATGCTGGGCAGCAGCGGGGAAAGGCCGGCGGCAGCGCCGGCCTGCAACAACCGGCGTCGGCCGATATCGGTCACGGGTTCACTCACAGGTCCACACGGAAGGAGATGCCGACGGTACGCGGTGCGCCGATGAAGGCGTTGTCGCGGCCATCCACCCCTGCAAGATACCGCTTGTCGGTGAGGTTGCTCACCACCAGGTTGGCACCCATGCCCTTCAGGCGCGGCGACAGGCCCTGCAGGTCGAAGCCGATATTGGCGTTGAACACGGTGGCCGAGGGCAGCTTGTTGACGTTGGCGGCATCGAGGTAGCGCGTGCCCAGGTAGCGGCCGGACAGGCCGAAGTTCCAGTTTTCGCCCTGCCAGTCGGCCGACAGCACCAGGGTCTGTTCGGGCTGTCCGATCACCTTGGCGCCGTCGACGATGCCCAGCTGGGTATCGCGCGCGGCATCGCCGCTGCCCAGGTACTTGGAGCGGTTGTAAGTGTAGGCAGCGTTGAGTCGCCAGCCATTGTCCCAGCCGTAGCCGAAGGCGGCTTCCAGGCCGTTGCTCTCAACGCCGCCGAAGTTCTCGTAGACGCCGTCGGTCTCGCCCAGGTAGTCGATGCCGCTGACAAAGCCGGCCGGCAGGTAGACGATGCGATTGTCGAACTTGATGTTGTACAGGGTGACCGACGCGGTCAGCGGCCAGCGGCTGATGCGCATGCCGACTTCGATGTTGTCGGCGGTTTCCGGTTCCACATTGCGGAAGCGCTGCGGATCGGTCTCGCCGAGCACGCCGGAAGGAATGGCGGCGAAGTTCTGCGAGAAGCCGGCAAACAATTCCATGCCTTCCACGCCCGGTGCCCAGGTGAAGCCGGTGGACAGCAGCGGATCGGACTTGGAATCGGATTTCACGTGCTCATTGGCACCGATCACGCGGCGGCGCGACTGGTCGACGAAGAACTGCTTCACGCCCAGGCGCGCGCTGAACGGGCCGAAGCGCGCGACATCCTCGACGTAGTACATCTGCTCATCAACCTTGTACTTGTCCTCGAACTGCACCCAGTACGGCTGGTGGTCGAAGGCGATGTCCTGGCCGACGTTGAGCAGGCGGTGCCAGTCGCGGCGCGCCGAGCGGTCCAGCTTCTCCACCCACAGGCCGCCACGGATCGTGTTGTCGACGGCACCGAAGGTCTGCCGCCACTCGACGTCGGCGGTCACGCCCTTGCGGTTGTTGTCGTAGTGGGTGTGGCGGTAGGACTGCGCGCCCAGCACGTTGCCGGCGTAGCAGTTCGGGTCGTACCCGGCAGTGAAGCCCAGCCGTGGGGTGCAGCTGGCCAGGCGCTGTGCGGCGCTGCCATCGGGATTGACGAAGAAGATCTGGCCGCGGTTGCTGCCGCCGTACACGGTCTTTCCACCGATGTACTCCGACTCCGGGCGACCGGCACCATCATCGCTGACCTGGGCCAGGTAGGGTGGCAGCCAGTCGCCACGACCCTCCATGCGGTGCCCGTAAGCCGCCACCGAGGCCTTGAAGCCGTTGCCGCCGTCGAAGGCCGCGCGCAGGTAGCCGAAGGTGTTCTCGCGCAGCGCACGCGAGCCGGAACGGTAGTTCTGGTCCAGGTACGGAATGCCGGTGAGGGTGCCGACCAGGTTGTCGCGGTCCGGGTTGGTGGCGAAGCCCTTCGGCGAGACGCTGGTGTACTCCGGCTCGTCGGCATCGTTGTAGGACAGGTAGCCGGTCAGGGTCCAACGGTCCAGTTCGGTGATGAACTTGCCGGCGATGTGGTCGTTGCTGGTCTTGCCGCTGCCGTCGATCCAGTCGTGCACGCGCGCGGAGGAAGCGCTGACCCAGGCGCGGGTATGGCCACCAAGCAGGCCGGTGTCGTAGCGCACGTAGTACTTGCGGGCCTCGTTGTCACCGGCGCCCACCACGAAACGCAGGCGGCTGTCCTGCAGCGGATCGCTGGTGAGGAAGTTGAGGGTGCCGCCGAGGGCCTCGTTCGAGCGCGAGGAGATGTCGGCGGTGCCCTGGCTGACTTCCACCGTTTCCAGATCGAGGGTGTCGATGTAGCGGTTGGCCAGCGAGCCGCCGCCGTAGCCCGAGCCGCCATTGGGCAGGCCATCGATGGTGGTGCCGATCTGCTGCGTATCGCGATTGGTGACGAAACCGCGCATGCTGATCTGCGTGCCCCACACCGACGAACCGGTGGCGTCGGCTTCACTGACCACCACCCCGGGTACTTCATTGAGTGCGTCGTTGACGCTGCTCATCACGGTCTGCCGGTTCAACGTTTCCGCACGTACCGAGGTCTTGGCGTAGCTGGTGGCCTGGCCAATCACCTGCACCTGGTCCAGGGTACGGGCATCGCTGCTGCGCGATTCGGCCGCGTCGCCCTGCGGTGCTTCGGCCAGGGCATCCAGTGCGGGGGCGATCAGCAGGGCAAGCAGGGAGACACGGGGAAAGCGCGCAATCGTTCGCATCGAGACCGGACCTTGAGGGGAGTGAAGCCCCGGAGTGTCGGCAGCGCCAATGACATCGGCATGACGCGCAGATGCAGGAACCGTGTTGTGTGACGGCCGGTGCCTGCGGCCGCCTGCCTCAGTAGCGCGCGTCCTTGGGTTTCGGGTCACGCGGCCAGTCCTTGGCCTTGTTGGCGAAATCCGGACGCGGCTGGTTGATGAAGTAGCTGGCGATGTCCACCGCATCCTGGTCGGGCATCACCTGCTGCCCCAGCGGGGGCTCGCGGGTCACCGCCGGTGGCATGTTGTGCTTGACGAAACCGGCGGCCTTGTACAGGCGCGCCATGCCGGCGCCGATGTTGAAGCTGTGGTCACCCCACAGCGGCGGGAAGGCGATATCACCGCTGGCATCACGTCGGCCTTCGCCGTTGTCACCATGACAGGAGGCGCATTGCGCGGCGTACAGCGCCTGGCCGCGGATCGGATCAGGTGTCAGTGAGCTGTCGATCGGCCCTTCGCTGGGTGCCGCCACGCGCGCGCCTTCGGGAACGGGGCGGTTCAACCAGGTCATGTATTCCAGCATGGCGCGCATTTCCGGCGCGTCCTTGGCCAGCGGCTTGCCGTTCATCGAGCGCTGCAGGCAGCCGTTGATGCGCTCGGTCAGCCCGATCACCTTGCCCGGCCGTGGCATGTAGCGTGGGTAGGCACCACCACCCGTGTTGAAGTAGTGGTTGCCGAACGGCCGCTTGCCCTCGGCCATGTGGCACGAATTGCAGTTCAGATCGTTGCCGACGTTGTCCGGCAGCAGCCGCGCGGTCTCGTTGAGGAGGCGGCGGCCGAGCATCACCGACCCGGCATTGCCCAGCCCGGCAATTTCTTCGGCACTGGGGGCGTGGTACTGGCCGACCACCGTGCCCTGCGCATCGAGAATGTCGATCGTGCTGGCCACGGCGGCATCCAGGTCCGGGTACAGATGGCGATAGGCGAGGGTGCCGGCACCGGCCAGCAGCACGACAACGATCGCACTGCCGAGCAGCAGGCGGGAACGTTTGCGCGAACGCTTCATCGTGCAGCCTCCTGCGGAACGTAATGCACCGGCTTGTCACGCACCACCCGGCGCATCCTCGCCACGTCGACCTCGCTGACCGCGCTGGCCTGGTTGCCCCAGCTGTTGCGGATGAAGGTCAGGATCTGTGCCAGTTGTGCATTCGGCAGCTGCTCGAAACCGGGCATGGTGAACGCCATGCGGTCGTGCGGGGTATGCGGGGTGCGGCCCCCGATCAGGGTCACCTGCACCAGCGAACTGGGATCATCGGCGAACACGATCGAGTTGCCGGCCAGCGCCGGGTAGACCCGTGGCATGCCGCGGCCGTCGGCGCGATGGCAGGCCTGGCAATGCTCGGCATAGGCCAGCGAGCCGGCCACGCGATAGTCACCACTGCGCAGCGCGGCGGTGGTGGTGTTGGTACCCGGCGACCACTGTGCGCTGCGGCCCTCGCGCGCCGGCAGCTGTTTCAGGTAGCGGGCCATCGCCAACAGGTCGGCGTCGGACAGGTACTGGGTGCTGTGCTCGACCACATCGGCCATGCCACCGAAGGCCGCCGAGCGATCAGTGCGGCCGGTGCGCAGGAAGTCGACGATCTCGCCCTCGCTCCAACTGGCCAGGCCGGTCGATTCGTTGCGCAGGTTCTTCGCATACCAGCCTTCCAGCACCGAGCCGGACAAGTACTGGCGGCTGCCATCATCGGCCATCGCCTTTTCCTGGAACGCCAGGCCGCGTGGCGTGTGGCAGGCGCCGCAGTGGGCCAGGCCTTCCACCAGTTCGGCGCCGCGCTGCTGGCTGGCATCCAGCGACGGATCCGGGTTGAACGTACGCGGGCGTGCAAACAGCAGCTGCCACCAGGCCAGTGGCCAGCGCATGTTGGCCGGCCACGGAATCGTGCTGTCGGCGTTGTCCTGCTTCACCGGCTGCACCGAGCCCATGAAATAGGCGTACAGCGCCTTGATCTCGGCGTCGCTGGCGATCACGTACGAGGCGTATGGCATCGCCGGATACAGCGGCTGGCCATCGTGGCGGATGCCCCGGCGCACCGCGCGTTCGAAGTCGGCGTAATCGTAGGCACCGATGCCGGTGTCCGCATCGGGCGTGATGTTGGTCGAGTAGATCGTGCCCATCGGCGTCTGCATGCCCAGGCCACCGGCGAACGGCTTGCCGCCCGGCGCTGTGTGGCAGGCCGCGCAGTCGGCAGCACGCGACAGGTATTGCCCCTGCGCGATCAGCGCCGGATCGTGGATGTCGACCTGCGCCGCCTGTCGCAGTGCGAACCAGTAGGGCGTGGTGCGGGCGATGCCGTAGGCGGCGGCCACGGTGGCGGCCAGGGCAATGGCGAGCTTGAACGAGGTGCGCATGGCGGCACTGTGGGCAATCGCGCACGCGCGTTCATTGATCCGGATCAATGACTGAACGGATACAGCTTGTACACCAAGCTGAATCGTTCCTGCGTTGTCATCAAGCCGTCATCCGCGCGCGATAGATGGCCGGTCTATTGGGGCGTTAACGTCACAACTTGTCTGATTCACCCCTACGACGTGATATGAAGCGCCTGCTGCTGTTGCTGCTGGCGTGCGCCGGCCTGTGGCTGGCTGCATGCTCATCCTCGATCAATGCCTCGTCCACCTCGCTTGCCGATCGGCTGATCGCGCCGGGTGGCGTGTCGACCCTGCTTGATCGCCCGCGCATAGCCGCGGCCATCGCCGAACTGCCGAACCGCCATGGCTTCGCGCCGGGGCGCGATGGCGTGCCGATCTTCTGGCGCGTGTTCGATCCGGGCAACTATGGTGCGCGCTATCACTACCTGCCGCAGCGCCACGAGAATGGCCTGCCGCTGGATACCGGCTTGAGCCTGGCCGTGCCACAGCCCTTCCACGCGCAGGCACCGCGCGGCACCGTGGTGCTGCTGCACGGCTGGATGATGAATGGTGATTCGATGCTGCCGTGGTCGCTGCAGCTGGCGGAGTCCGGCTACCGCGTGGTCACCCTCGACCTGCGCAACCACGGCCAGTCCGGTGCCGGTCCGTCCGGCTATGGCACCTATGAATCGGATGACGTGGTCGATGTAATCAGCGAGCTGCGTGCACGTGGTGAAGTGACCGGCCCGCTGTACCTGTTCGGCGTGTCCTATGGCGCCGCCACAGCGGTATTCACCGCCGACAAGCTCGGCGACCAGGTGGAAGGCGTGGTAGCGATGGAGTCGTTCGCCAATGCCGGCGTGGCCATCCGCACGATGATCCCGCACCTGATGGGACTGCAGCCGGAAGGGTTGAAGGCGCAGGCGGTAGCCTCCTACGCGCGCTGGCGTTACGGTGGCCAGGACATCGACCAGGTGGTCGCCGCGGCAAGCCGCCGCATCGACGTCGATCTCGACCGTGTGGATGTGGCGCGCGCGCTGGCCGATACCCGCGCCTGCGTACTGCTGCTGCACGGGCAGGGCGACCAGCACATCCCGGTCAGCCAGGGCCGCGAACTGGCGCAGGCCAATCCGCGCGCGCACTACATCGAGATGCGCGGCGAGGACCACATCACCCTGCCGTTGCGGCTGGACCTGCTGGCCGGTGTGGTCGACGACTGGATGGCGCGCGACGAGCACCATCCGCAGAGTGCCTGCCCGGCTCCCCAGCTGCCGGCCCAGGCCGAGTGGCTGACGCGCAGCTGAAAAAAGGGGACGGAGGGGATTAAGTCGTTTCCCGCACACCCAGGGCAGAAACGACTTAATCCCCTCCGTCCCCTTTTTCTGTCAGGGCAGGCGCCGTGCCAGTGAGCGCGCCGACGCGGCTACGCCCAGCAGCAGCGCGGCCACGCAGAGGAAGGCGAAGCCGAGGCTGGTGGCGTGTGCCAGTGCACCGATCGCTGCCGGGCCGGCGAGGATGCCGGCGTACCCCAGCGTGGTAACCGCAGTGATGGCGATGCTCTCCGGCATCACCCGCTGCTGGCCCGCCATGGAAAACAGCGCTGGCACGATGTTGGCGCAGCCCAGCCCGACCAGCACGTAGCCGGCCAGCGCCACCGGGAATGACGGCACCAGCGTGGCCAGGGTGAAACCGGCCGCAGCGGTGATGCCGCCGAAGACCATGGTGCGGGTGCGGCCCAGGCGCTCGACGATACCGTCGCCGAACAGGCGCATCGCGGTCATCGCCAGGGTGAACAGCGCGAAGCCGGCGCCAGCCTGGTCGCGTGGCACCTGCCGTACTTCGGCCAGGAACACGGCACTCCAGTCCAGCATCGAACCTTCGCCGAGGAACACCACGAAGGCCAGCACGCCGATGAACAGCACCACGCCATGTGGCAGTGCCAGCAGCGGCCCTTCGTGCAGGATCCGCTGTGGGCGCCAGTGAGGCGCCGACAGCGCCGCGACCAGCAGCAGTGCCGCCACCGAAACCAGCGCGGCCAGCCACAGCGGCGTACCCAGGATCAGCAGGCCGGTCATGCAGCCGGCACCGATAAAACCACCGATGCTGTAGAAGGCGTGGAAGCCGGACATCATCGCGCGCCCGGCGTCGCGTTCGACCGCCACCGCCTGCATGTTCACCGTGCAGTCCATCGCGCCCACGCCGGCACCGAATACGAACAGAGCAGCGCCCAGCGCGAAAGGCGAGGGCGCAAGCGCCAGCAGTGGCAATGCCAGCAGCACCATCGCGCAGGTCACCATCAGCAGCCGCCGGCAACCGAGGCGGCCGGTCAAGGCACCGGCCAACGGCATCGCCAGCAACGAGCCCAGGCCGAGGCACAGCAGTACCGCGCCGAGGCTGGCATCGGACAACCCGGCCTTGGCTTTTGCATAGGGCACCATCGGCGCCCAGGCGGCGGTGGCGAATCCGGGAATGAAGAAGGCGGCACGGGTGGCGTGCTGCTGGGCACGTGGGGATGAGGGCGTCATGCGCGGTGCGAAACTCCAAGGATCATCCATGAAAACGTTTTCAGGCGGGATCGGCAAGTGCCATGCGTGACATCGAGCGACGCATACGATTGCAGTGACCCGAATGCGTCACCGCTGATTAACGCCAAAGACGGACAGTAGCGACACGGTCGGCATTCCGCCGGCCGCTGCCGGAGATCCGTACATGAGCACGACACCGACCATCCTCCTCGTCCATGGTTTCTGGGGCGGGGCCGCACACTGGGCCAAAGTGATCCTGGAGCTGCATCGCAACGGCCATGACCGCGTGCAGGCGGTGGAACTGCCACTCACCTCGCTGGCCGATGATGCCGGCCGCACCCAGAAAATGATCCGGCAGATCGACGGGCCGGTGCTGCTGGTCGGCCACTCCTACGGCGGCGCGGTGATCAGCCAGGCCGGCAACGAGGCCAACGTGAAGGGCCTGGTCTACATCGCGGCGTTCGCCCCGGATGCCGGCGAGAGCCCCGGTGGCATCACCCAGCAGCATCTGCCGGAAGCGGCACCGAACCTGGCGCCGGACAGTGATGGTTACCTGTGGCTGCGTGCCGACACGTTCCATGAAAGCTTCTGCCAGGACCTGAGCGACGACGAAGGCCGGGTGATGGCGGTGACCCAGAAGGCACCGCTGGCCAGCACTTTCGGCGATGCAGTGAGCGACCCGGCGTGGAAGCACAAGCCGAGCTGGTACCAGCTGTCCCGCCACGACCGGATGATCGCGCCGGAGAACCAGAAGACCATGGCCGGACGGATGCAGCCCAAGCGCCTGCTGGAGCTGGATGCCAGCCATGCCTCGCTGGCCTCGAAGCCGGCCGAGGTGACCGCGTTGATTCTCGAGGCCTGTGCCGCTGTAGGCGGCTGATCCGGCGCCATCGCGCCGCGCGACGGCACACCGCACGACAGCCGGGGCGCAGGGGAGTAAACTCCTGCGCCTGCGGCCATCCGGCCTCATTCCCATCCCGCCTCCAGCCGCCGCCAGAGGATCCCACCCGATCGTGGAGGTCCCGTCGTGTCGTCTGTGCCTGTCCGTTTTCCGCTCCCGTTTCCACGTCGCCTGCCGCTGTCGCATGCGCTGGCCCAGGGCCTGCTGCTGCTTGCGCTGAGCGGCGGCACCGCGGCCGCCCAGTCCTCCCAGGACGAGGACAAGGCCAAGCCGGCGCCCGCCTCGCAGACCCTGCAGACCGTACAGGTCACCGCCAACCAGCTCGGCACCATCACCGAAGGCAGCGGCGCCTACACGCCGGGCACCATCGCCACCGCCACCCGGCTGGTGCTGACCCCGCGGCAGACCCCGCAGACCATCAGCGTGATCACCCGCGCACAGATGGACGACTTCGGCCTGGACGGCATCGATGACGTGATGCGGGTGACCCCGGGCATCAGCATCGTGACCTACGACAGCGAGCGCACCGAGTACTACGCGCGCGGATTCGCCGTGCAGAACTTCCAGTACGACGGCATCCCGATGTCGCGCGACTCGGCCTATTCGGCCGGCAACACGCTCAGCGACACCGCCATCTACGACCGCATTGAAGTGCTCAAGGGCGCTACCGGCCTGCTGACCGGCATGGGCGATCCAGGCGCGACCATCAACCTGGTACGCAAGAAGCCGGGCAAGGACTTCGCCGGCAGTGCGACGCTGGGTGTGGGCCGCTGGGACGACTACCGCGCCGAGATCGATGTGGGCGGCCCGCTGACCGCCGATGGTCGTGTGCGTGGCCGTGCCGTTGGTGCCTGGCAGGACAAGCATTCCAATCTCGACTTCTACCAGCGCACCAGCAAGGTGGGCTACGCAGTGCTGGAGGCCGATGTGGGCGAGCGCACGCTGCTGACCGTGGGTGGCGATGCGATGGACAGCGACCCGAAGGGCTCGACCTGGGGTGGCATCCCTCTTCTGGACAGTGCCGGCAACTTCAATGACATGCCGCGTTCGTTCAACAACGGCACGCGCTGGAGTGGCTGGCGCCAGTATGTGCGCACCGGCTTCGCCACGCTCGAGCACACCTTCGCCAACGACTGGGTGGCCAAGCTGCAGCTCAACCACCAGGTCAACGGCTATGACGCGGCACTGGCCGGTGCCGCCGCCGGCAATCCCGATCCGTTGACCGGCGAGGGCGTCAGCCTGTGGCTCGGCAAGTACGTTGGCAAGACCGTCAGCAATGCGGCCGACTTCTACCTGAGCGGTCATTTCGGCCTGTTCGGCCGCGAGCATGAGCTGGTCGTCGGTGGCAGCGCCTCGCGCAAGCGCTGGACCAACACCGGCTACGGCCCGCAGGCGGGGTTCCCGGATACCGTGCCGGACTACAGAACCTGGAATGGCGACATTCCCGAGCCGGAGTGGCAGCGCAGCTACAGCAACAACGAAGTGACGCGTGAGAACGGCCTGTACGTGGTCGGCCGCTTCGACGTGGCCGATCCGTTGAAGGTGATCGTCGGCAGCCGCCTGGCCAGCTACCGCTCGCCGCAGACGCGCGAAACCGGCGTGTTCGTACCGTATGCCGGCGTGGTCTACGACCTTGGCGAGCACTATTCGGTGTATGCCAGCTACAGCACCATCTTCAAACCGCATAGCGAACGCGACGAGCAGGGCAAGGCACTGGATCCGCTGGAAGGCCGCAGCTACGAGATGGGCCTGAAGGCCGAGTTCCTCGATGGGCGCTTCAACGCCAGTGCGGCGCTGTTCCAGCTCGACCAGGACAACTTCGCCCAGCCCACCGGCGGCAAGACGCCGGACGGGCAGGATGCGTATCGCGCCCTGATGGGCGTGCGTACCAAGGGCTACGAGCTGGAAATGTCGGGCCAGCTGGCGGAAGGCTGGCAGGTGCAGGGTGGGTTCTCGCACAAGATCGCCCGCCAGGCTGGTGCCAAGGTCACCACGCTGGAGCCGGAAAACCAGTTCAGCCTGCACACCAGCTATCGCCTGCGTGGCGACTGGAAGGGCCTGACGCTGGGCGGTGGTGCGCGCTGGCAGGATTCCACTTTCGGCGAGATCACCAACCCGGCCACGCAGGCCAAGGTGGTGCATCGTACCCAACCCTACTGGCTGCTCGATGCAATGGCGCGCTATGAATTCAACGATCGTCTGTCGGCTACGCTCAACGTCAACAACCTGCTGGACAAGCGGTACTACACGATCTTCAGCTGGTACAGCACCTATACCTGGGGTGAGCCGCGCAACGTGCGCCTGGCGATGACGTACAAGTTCTGACGCCGGTGGTGCTGTAGAGCCGAGCCCACGCTCGGCTGGCTGTCAAACCGCAGCCGAGCATGGGCTCGGCCCTACAAATACGCCCGCGATGATTTTCGGCATCGCGGGCGTTGTCGTTACAGCGGCAGGTCGAACACCAGCACTTCGGCGTCGTTGCCGTTTTCCAGGGTCAGCTGTGCTTCGTCGCTGACCTGCAGTGCATCACCGGCTTCGAGGGTGATGCCATTGACCTGCAGCTGGCCTCGGGCTACCTGCACATAGGCGCCACGACCGTTGCCGAGGGCGTGGTGCAGCTTCTGGCCGCCATCGAGGATGGTGGCGAAGATGCGGGCATCCTGGTGGATGCGCAGCGAACCGTCGGCACCGTCCGGCGAGGCGATCAGGCGCAGCTGGCCGCGCTTGGTTTCCGGGGCGAAGTGGGTCTCTTCGTAGGACGGCGTGATGTTCTCCGCGTCCGGGAAGATCCAGATCTGCAGGAAGTGCACGGTCTCGTCGGCGGAGTGATTGAACTCGCTGTGGCTGACACCGCTGCCGGCACTCATGCGCTGCACGTCGCCGTAACGCAGCACCGAACCGGTGCCCATCGAGTCCTTGTGCTCCAGCGCGCCGCCCAGCACATAGGAAACGATCTCCATGTTGCTGTGGCTGTGGGTGCCGAAGCCCTGGCCGCCGATCACCTTGTCTTCGTTGATCACCCGCAGCGGGCCGAAGCTGACGTAGCGGGGGTCGTAGTAGTTGGCAAAGGAGAAGGTATGGCGCGAGGACAGCCAGCCATGCTCGGCCAGGCCACGGGTAGCGCTCTTGCGGATCTGCAGCATGATGGAATCTCCTTGTTCGATGGTTTCGATGGGGCGGGGTGGGCCGCTGGCCGCTGTGTTTCCCCGTTGGAGAGAAGTATCCGCTTGCGCCCCGGCTTTGAAAAACGGATAGTTTTGACAGCCATCATCGAAAAAATCGAATGCTCAAGCTCAGCCTCGATGCCCTGCAGATCCTGGATGCCATCGACCGCCGTGGTTCGTTCGCCGGCGCCGGCAAGGCCCTGCACAAGGTGCCCTCAACCATCTCCTACACCGTGGCCAAGCTGGAGGAGGATCTGGGCGTGCAGCTGTTCGACCGGGTCGGCCCGCGTGCCGAACCGACCGAGGCCGGCCGCGCGCTGCTGGAAGAGGGCAGGCACCTGCTGCGCGCCGCGCGCGAGCTGGAGCTGCGGGTGCGGCGAGTGGCCTCGGGCTGGGAGACCGAGCTGACGCTGGCGGTGGACTCGGTGTTCCCGACCTGGCTGCTCGGCCCGGACATCGCCGCCTTCCGTGAGGCCGAGGCGCCGACCCGGCTGCGGCTGATTGGCGAGGCCCTGTCCGGCACCTGGGAGGCCCTGCTGGACCGCCGTGCCGACCTGCTGGTCGGTGCGCCGGGCGAGGGGCCCAGTGGCGGTGGTTACGTGGTCGAGCCGCTGGGTACGGTGGAGTTCGTGTTCGCGGTCGCCCCCGGTCATCCGTTGGCTGCAGTGCCGGGTGTGCTCGGTCGCGAGCAGCTGGTCGAGCATTGCGCGATCGCGGTCTCCGATTCGGCACGGCGGCTGTTGCCGCGCACGGTCGGCCTGTTGATGGGACAGGAAATGCTCACGGTGCCGGACATGGCCAGCAAGCTGAAGCTGCAATGCGAGGGTGTGGGCTTCGGATTCCTGCCCGAGCCGTGCGCACGCGCTGCGGTGGCGCGTGGTCAGCTGGTGATCCGTGAGGTGGAGGAGCACAAGCCGGAAGAGACCTTCTGGCTGGCCTGGCGCACCGGTGAGGATGGCGCCGCACTGCGCTGGTGGCGCGAGCGCCTGCGCAGGCCGGAGCTGCTGTCGCAGTGGTGGCAGTCAATGGCACGGGGTTAGGGGTACGGCAGGGCTGCGCCCTGCACCCGCTACGAGCTGGAGCAACAGCAACAGCAACAGCAACAGCAACAGCAGAAGCTGGTTTCCTGAGGGATGGCGGGGTGGGTCCGGTTGCGGGGGACGCTGCAAGTACGTCCATGTAAGCTCGGTCGCCGCTTGCTCGTGTGCGCAGTCCTGCGCACACGGCAAGACCGGGGTTGGGCGTCCTGCCCAACCCGCCCGAGGCATGCCTCGGGCCCATGCGGCTCACGCCCCCGCAACCGGACCCACCCCGCCTTCGACAGTTTTCCGCGATCTGTCGGAACGGCGTACTGCTCTGGTAGGTGTCGACCTTGGTCGACACGGTAGATCCACGCCATGCGTGGATGAATTCATTCGATATCTGACAGATGTGTCGACCAAGGTCGACACCTACCAACAGCCGCGTGAACCTGTCGAAGGTGGGGCGGTGTCGGAGTGCGGGGTGTCAGCCGCATGGATGCGGCTGCCAAGCCTACAGGGACGTACTTGCGGCGTCCCCGCACTCCGACACCGCCCCGCCAACCCACGGAATGCCAGCTTTTGCTTTTGCTTTTGCTTTTGCTGTTGAGGTTGCCGGCCAGCGGCCGGCACTACCAGGGGTGCAGGGCGCAGCCCTGCCGAAAAACACACATAAAAAAACAGCAGGCCGAGGCCTGCTGTTTCGGTGTAATGGTGCGCCCGGAGAGATTCGAACTCCCGACCGCCTGGTTCGTAGCCAGGTACTCTATCCAACTGAGCTACGGGCGCCAATTACATAAACTTGTTGTGCTGACTGTGTGTGGTGCGCCCGGAGAGATTCGAACTCCCGACCGCCTGGTTCGTAGCCAGGTACTCTATCCAACTGAGCTACGGGCGCGCGGTACACAATCAACTTACTGCCTAATTTTACTGCATTTCCAGCGGCGGATGCTGGAAACCTGTCGAGTGGTGCGCCCGGAGAGATTCGAACTCCCGACCGCCTGGTTCGTAGCCAGGTACTCTATCCAACTGAGCTACGGGCGCCCTGCGACAGGAGCGGAATTATGCGGATCTCGGCGCGGACCGTCAACAGTTTTGTGAAAATTTTCACCCAACTGAATGAAAAAGCTGTCAGCTACGGCGTCCGGTGCCTTCAGCCAGGCGAAATGATCGGCACGCGTGCCCAGTTCCTGCGCGGAAAGCACGCGCAGCTGCGCGGCCACATTCGGCAGCTTCGCCAGCAACGTCTGCATCGATCCGGTCGGTGCCAACCAGTCGTGTTCCATCAGCACCGCCTGTGCGCTGCCATGCACGCGTGCCATCTGTGCGTCGAGGTCTTCGGCCATGCCCGCGGCGGCGTAGTGATTGTTCAGGCCCACGCGCGCCCAGTCGGCGATCAGCCCACGTGCTTCGGTGCCACCGAAGCCGAGGCGACGGCCATGCAGCACGCCTTGGCGTTGTGCGATCCACGGCAGGAAGCGATAGACCAGCGGCAGCAGCCAGCCGCGTGGCGGCGGGAAGCTGCGCCAGAACGGTGAGCCACTGGCGGCCAGCCACAGCCGATTGAAGTGCTGCGGATGTCGACCGGCGTGTACGCAGGCCAGCTGCCCACCCAGGCTGTGGCCACCGATGATCCAGGGCAGGGCGCCCGTTTCGTGGTCCGCTGCGGCCAATACGCCCTGGCTGCTCGGCAGATCCTGATCGAGTACTTCGCGATAGCCCCAGTCCTTCGCGCGTGACGGACGCAGCGAGCTGCTGCCGTTGCCACGCCACTCGTGCAGGTACACCGCCACCCCCTTGGCCGCCAGCGCCTGCGCCAGCGGCAGGTAATGGCGTGCGGCCACGCCCAGCGCCGGCAGCCACAGCAGGCGTGCGATCGGCTGTGCCGGAACGCATGCGATCACTTCATAGCGATGACCATCACCACACTGCACGGCAACAATCTGCGGTGTCACGCTCATGCGTGCGGTGCCGCGCCGAAGTGGTCGAGCACCAGTACCTCGCTGCGGCCCGGCGCGTAGCCTTTCTGCAGCCCGCGTGCGACGTAGTCGATGCCGGCTTCGCAGGCGTTGGCCAGGCTCAGGCCATTGCACAGCTGCGCGGCAATGGCCGAGGCCAGCGTGCAGCCAGTGCCGTGCGCATCCAGCGGCAAGCGGGCATGGATGAACTCTTCGCTGCTGACGCCATCGAAGTAACGGTCGATCACCCGGTTGCCTTCATGCAGGTGCCCGCCCTTGAGCAGCACCGCGCCGGCGCCGAGGTCGAGCAGGGCCGAGGCGGCGCGCTCTGCATCTTCGGCATTGTCGATGCGGCGGCCGATCAGCAGCTCGGCTTCCGGGGTATTGGGGGTGACCAGCGTCGCCAACGGCAGCAACCGTTCGCGCATTGCGTTCAGGGCACTTTCTTCCAGCAGGCGCGCGCCACTGGTGGCCACCATCACCGGGTCCAGCACCACATGCGGCGGGCGATGCTTCTCCAGTGCGTCGGCAACGGCGTTGATCACTTCGGCATTGGCCAGCATGCCGAGTTTCACGGCGTGGATGTCGAAGTCGTCGAAGCAGGCTTCGATCTGTGCACGCAGGAATTCGACCGGCGGCACGTGCACGGCGGTGACGCCGCGGGTGTTCTGTGCGGTCAGCGCGGCGAACACGGCCAGACCGTGCACGCGGTGTGCGGCGAAGGCCTTGAGGTCGGCAGGAACGCCGGCGCCGCCGCCGGAATCGGAGCCGGCGATGGTGAGGGCGGAAACGGGAGTGGTCGGGCTCATCGGGTGATTGTGCCGTGGTCGCCGTAAAGGCGGTAGCGTCGATCCGGTAGACGGGGTCAGATCCCGTTTCCGCGGGAAAAGGGATCTGACCCCAAGCGCGGACGGTTCAATGTCGCCAGCGAGCCCACTGCTGGTACAGCACATAGCCCAGGCCGGTCAGGCCGGTCAGCAGGGCGGGGGCAAGCAGGGCGTCGTATTGCCAGCGCATGAACAACCAGGCGCCGAGGATGCCGCCGCCGAGGAAGCCGCTGATGATCAGGCCGCTGAGGGTCAGCCGTCGAACCTGCAGCGGCAGTCCACGCAGCAGGTGGCCCAGGCCAATGCCGAGGTCGGTGAACATGCCGCTGAGGTGGGTGGTGCGCACCACCGCGCCACTGAAGGTGGTGGCCATCGCGTTCTGCAGGCCGCAGGCCGTGGCGGCGGCCAGTGCGCCCCAGATCTGATGCTGTTCGAACAGCGGAATGGCCACCAGCAGCAGCGCCGATTCCAGTGCCAGCGCCACGCCGTAGCGACGGCCCAGCTGCAATGCGCTGTCCTGGATCAGCAGGCCGCTGAGCATCGCGCCCAGCGAGAACGCGATCAACAGTCCCCATAGATGGCCGACTGCGCGCCAGTCGCCCTGGGCCAGGGCCATGCCCAGCTGGCTGGTGCTGCCGGTCATGTGGCTGACGGCCTGGTGTTCGAAACCGAGGAAGCCGACCACATTGACCATGCCAGCCACGCACGAAAGCGCGACCGCGCCGATCCAGACCCAGGTGGGCAGGCGTATTCCCATCGGCGGGGCCCCTCAGGGCCCGCCGAAGCCGCCGTTGAACTGCAGCTCGCTGAAGGTGTTGCTGGCCGGGTCGAATACCGCGCCCCAGAACTGCGTGCCGCCGTCACAGACGCGGATCGCTTCCCGTGCCGGGTTGATGCCGCTGTCGTCGGGCAGATGGAAGGCGTTGATGTAGATCAGCCGCTTGCCGGCGCTTTCGATGCCGACGTATTGGCGGTCGAAGTCCAGCACCTTCGGTACCTGTGACTCCAGCGACGACAGCTGCGCTTCCAGCTGGTCGATCTGCTGCCGGCTGGGTGCCCAGTAGCCGCTGACCCGCCCGGCCTCGCGGCCGGGACTGGGGCGCGAGCAGGTGTCGAGCACCTGCGCGGCGATGATCGGGCGGGTGACCACCCAGGATTGGCCGGTACGCTCGGCGGTCGGCACGCTGGCCGGGCCGCGCGTGGTGGTGCAGGCACCCAGGGCGGCTGCGAGGGCGATCGCAGCCGTGGGCAGCAGCAGGCGGGTGCAGCGGTTCACAACACCTCCGAGGCGTAGTCGGCCAGGCGCGAGCGCTCGCCACGACGCAGCGTGATGTGCGCGCTGTGCGGCCAGTTCTTGAAACGGTCCACCGCGTAGGTCAGGCCCGAGGTGGTCTCGGTCAGGTACGGGGTGTCGATTTGCTCGACGTTGCCCAGGCAGACGATCTTGGTGCCGGGGCCGGCACGGGTGATCAGCGTCTTCATCTGCTTCGGGGTGAGGTTCTGCGCCTCGTCCAGGATCAGGTAGCGCGACAGGAAGGTGCGGCCGCGCATGAAGTTCATCGAGCGGATCTTGATGCGGCTGGCGAGCAGGTCGTTGGTGGCCTGGCGGCCCCAGGTGCCGCCTTCCTGGTTGTGGGTGAGCACTTCCAGGTTGTCGGTCAACGCGCCCATCCACGGCGTCATTTTCTCTTCCTCGGTGCCGGGCAGGAAGCCGATGTCTTCGCCGACGCTGACCGTGGCGCGGGTCATGATGATCTCGCGATAGCGCTGCTGGTCCATCGTCTGCGCCAGGCCAGCCGCCAACGCGAGCAGGGTCTTGCCGGTGCCAGCGGTGCCAAGCAGGGTGACGAAGTCGATTTCCGGATCCATCAGCGCATTGAGCGCGAAGTTCTGTTCGCGGTTGCGCGCGCTGATGCCCCACACGGCGTGGCTGCCGTGGCGGAAATCATCGACCAGCGACAGCACCACCTTGCCATCGCCGACCACGCGGCTGACACGCAGCTCGACTTCGTCTTCGCCGGGCAGGTAGACGTACTGGTTCGGGTACCACTCTTCGCCGTCCTGCGCCTGGATCTCGTAATGGGTACGGCCCTTGTCGCTCCAGCTGCGCAGGTCATCGCCGTGGCGCTTCCAGAAATCTTCCGGCAGCTCGGTGGCGCCGGTGTAGAGCAGGCTGAAATCGTCCAGCGCGCGATCGTTCTCGTAGTCCTCGGACACGATGCCGGCGATCGCTGCCTTGATCCGCAGGTTGATGTCCTTGGATACGAACACCACCGGGATCTCCGGGGTCTCTTCCTTCAGGGCCAGGATCGCGCCGAGGATGGCGTTGTCCGGGATCACCTTGCCGAAGCTCTTGCCGGCGTCGAAATGGCTGGTCTGGAAGCGCAGCAGGCCCACGCTCTGCTTGCCGCGCAGCTGCAGGCCCTGCGGCCGCTGCAGCGGAATGCCGTCGGCCAGGTTGTCCAGGCCCGACGCCTGCACCAGCTCGTTGAGGAAGCGGCTGACCTGGCGGGCGTTGCGGCTCGCCTCGGTGGTGCCCTTCTTGCCGTTGTCCAGCTCTTCGATCACCTGCATCGGCAGGTAGACGTCGTGCTCCTCGAATTTGAACAGCGCGGTGGGATCGTGCATCAGCACGTTGGTATCCAGCACGTAGATGCGCTTGCCTCGGGTCATCGTCGATTCCTGGTTACGGACAGGGAAAAACCATCACGGCCTGCTGCGGGGCAGGGTGATGGCAGACACAGTAGGCAGTGGGACTCACTTGGACTGGGAGGCCTTCAGTTCGGCGAGAACGGCATCGGCATGGCCGGCGACCTTGACCTTGCGCCAGGACTGCACGATGCGGCTGTCGGGGGAAATCAGGAAGGTGCTGCGCTCGATGCCACGTACCTGCTTGCCGTACATGTTCTTCATCTTGATCACGTCGAAGGCGCTGCACAGCGCTTCGTCGCCATCGCTGACCAGCGGGAAGCTGAACCCCTGCTTGGCACAGAAGTTGTCGTGCGACTTCACCGAATCGCGCGAGACGCCGAGTACGACTGCGCCTGCCTTCCTGAACTTCGGCAGCAGCGCGTTGAAGTCGATGCCTTCGGTGGTGCAGCCGGGGGTGCTGTCTTTCGGGTAGAAGTACAGCACCAGCCATTGGCCGGCGTAGTCGCCGAGGGTGGCCTGTTCGCCGCCGGACAGTGCCAGCGGCAGGGAAAGAGTGGTGCTGTCCAGGGTGTCGCCGTTGTTCATGAGGTCCTTCTGTCGAGCCTGGGTTCTTTCCAAGACAATTGCATGAAACGCCACGCGCCTGTGAGAGGCGCGCGAAATTCAGAACTTCATCGGGTCCATGATCGCGTCCAGGTTCAAGTGGTCGCAGAACTCGAGGAAATCGTCGCGCAGTGCGGCGATGTGCATGTTGGCTGGCACGCCGATGGTGACCTGCGCGCTGAACATTTCCGCACCGGTCTGCATGGCGCGGTAACGCGTGCTCTGCAGGCTCTCGATGGTGATGCCCTGGCGGTCGAAGAAGTCGGCCAGCTGGAACAGAATGCCCGGCTTGTCGGCGGCGATCACCTCCACGATGTACGGCAGCAGGTTGGACTGCGCCTGCTTGGCCGCGGTGCGGTACCAGACCAGCTTCAGGCCTTCTTCGCGCTCGAGCCGGGTCAGCATCGCTTCCAGCTTGGCCACCGAATCCCAGGAGCCAGTGGCCAGGGCGGTGACCGAGACATCGCGGCCGACCGTGGCCAGGCGTGCGTCCACCAGATTGCAGCCGCTGTCGGCAATGCGGCGGGTGACGGACAGCAGGGGGGACTCCGGATGCGTCGTATAGGCGTTGATCAGGAGGTGGTTTTCGCTCGGCGCGGGGCGCGGGGTGGTGTCGGTCAAGGCGATTCCGGGTAATGCATGCGTTAGTCTGAATGCCCGCCAGAGGCGGGGATCCACCGGTGTCCAGCATACTTGCCCGTGGTTTCGCGCCGCAAGTAACATTCAGGTCGCCCCCGGCCTTTCGTGGCGGGCGTTTTCCCTTTCCAGCCAAGAGCAGCACGTCCTTGTCCCTTTCCGGCCTCATCACCGCGCTGGCGACCCCGTTCCGGGCCGACGGCGCCCTCGACCCCGACGGTTGGCAGCGCCTGCTGCATCTGCAACTGGAAGGTGGTGTCCATGGCGTTGTCGTTGCCGGCTCGACCGGTGAAGCGGCAACCCTCACCGATGCCGAGTACGACCAGCTGCTGGCCAGCGCGGTCGAGCGCATCGGCGGCCGCATCCCGGTCATGGCCGGTACCGGCCTGTCGGGTACCGCCAAAACCATCGAACAGACCCGCCGCGCCGCCGCGCTCGGTGCCAGCCACGCGCTGGTGGTCACCCCGCCGTATGTACGGCCGACCCAGGCCGGCCTGATCGCGCACTACCGCGCCGTCGCCGACCAGGGCGGGCTGCCGGTCGTGCTGTACAACGTGCCCGGACGTACCGGTTGCGACATGCAGCCGGAGACCGTGGCCGAGCTGGCCAGCCATCCCAACATCGTCGGCATCAAGGAAGCCGTGGGTGACACCGGCCGGGTGCAGGCGCTGCTGGCGTTGCGCAGCGCGCAGTTCGCCGTGCTCAGCGGCGATGACGGTACCGCTGCGCGTTCGATCCGGGCTGGCATCGATGGCCTGATCTCGGTCGGTTCCAACGTGCTGCCGGGCGCCTATCGCCGGATGTGCGAGCTGGCGGCCGCCCACGACCACGAAGCCACCGAATCATGGGATGGGCGCCTGCAGCCGTTCCATGAGTTCTGTGGCGTCGAACCGAACCCGATTCCGGTCAAGGCGCTGCTGCGCCGCATCGGCATCGGCCACGACCTGCGCCTGCCGCTGCTGCCGTTGTCGGCAGTGCATCATCCGGCTGCCGATCACCTTGCCGGCGACATCGCCGCCCTCGAAGCCCTTTCCAGCCACTGACCTTTCGTCTTGGTCTGACCCAGGAGATTCACATGCGTCAATCCGTTTCCACTGTCCGCGTGCTGTCCTACGCCCTGCTTGCTGTGGCCGTCGCCGCCGGCACCACCGGTTGCTTCAAGCGTGGCGTCAAGGGCGACTACGCCTTGGCGCCGGAAATGCGTCCGCTGGAAGTGCCGCCGGACCTGAACCTGCCGGCCACCACCGGTGACAACAAGCTGCCGGCTGCGGCTTCGGTGACCAAGCCGGCTGCGCCGGTTGCGGCGGCTCCGGCCGTGGGCAACACCGGCTTCACCATTGCCGGAGGCAAGGATGAAGCCTTTGCCAAGGTGGGTACCGCGCTGGAAGGCGTGGAAGGCGTGACCATCGCCAGCCGCGCGCAGCTGCTGGGCTCGTACGACGTGGCCTACGAAGGCAGCAACTTCCTGGTGCGTGTGGTTGCCGTCGACGCCGGTGCTTACATCTCCGCGGTCGACCCGCGTGGCCTGCCGGCCACCGCCGAGGCCCCGGTGAAGCTGATTGCCGCGCTGAAGGCGAAGCTGGCGCAGTAAGCGCGGGTCGGGTGGGGGCGGGCCCAGGTCCGCACCTGCCTTGGGTAGCGCCGGGCCATGCCCGGCGAGCGTGAAGCGCGGCCCAGGATCCGCCGGGCATGGCCCGGCGCTATCGAAAAAAAGGGCGCCGATGGCGCCCTTTTCCTTGCCGCAACAAGCGCTTCTCAGCGCTCCAGCAGCTTCAGCTTGTCCGGCTTGCCGTCCCATTCGCCGGCGTCGGCAGGTGGGTCCTTGCGCACGGTCAGCACCGGCCATTCTTTGGCCAGTTCGGCATTGAGGGCGACGAAGCTTTCCTGGCCGGCGGGGACATCGTCCTCCGGGAAGATCGCATTGACCGGGCACTCCGGTTCGCAGAGGGTGCAGTCGATGCACTCATCCGGGTCGATCACCAGGAAGTTCGGGCCTTCGTGGAAACAATCCACGGGGCACACTTCCACGCAATCGGTGTGTTTGCACTTGATGCAGTTTTCGGTGACGACAAAGGGCATGGGCTGGGGGTGGATCGATTCCTGAACCCGACAATTCTAGAACAGGTTGGCCCCCGGTGTCGGCGCAGGGCGGAAAACGGGCGTCTGGCAGGCCCGGCCATGGCTGGTTGGCGGCAGGGCAACGCCCATGCGACGCTGTGGCGCAGCCGGTCATCCGCGATGGCCGGCGCCCCTTCCCAGCAGGAACGTCCATGTCCCAGATCCAGACCGGATCCGCCTTGCACCGCGGTGAGAACACCGCGTTCATCGTCCTGATCAGCTGCGTGGCCACCCTCGGTGGATTCCTGTTCGGCTTCGACAGTGGTGTCATCAACGGCACGGTTGATGGCCTGCGCCAGGCCTTCAATTCCAGTGAGGCGGCGCTGGGCTTCGAAGTCGCCTCGATGCTGCTGGGCTGCGCGATCGGTGCATTCCTGGCCGGTTGGCTGGGCGACCGCCTGGGCCGTCGCGGCGTGCTGATCGTGTCCGCGCTGTTGTTCCTGGTCTCGGCGCTGGGTGCCGGTGCTGCGCATGCCTCCTGGCTGTTCATCGCCGCACGCGTGCTCGGCGGATTCGCAGTGGGCGCTGCCAGTGTGATGTCGCCGGCCTACATTGCCGAAGTGGCGTCGGCACGCTATCGCGGTCGCCTGGCCACGGTGCAGCAGATGGCGATCATCTGCGGCCTGTTTGCCGCCTTCCTCAGCAATTACCTGCTGGCCCGTGCCGCCGGGGCCTCCACCGAGCCATTGTGGCTGGGGTATGAGGCCTGGCGCTGGATGTTCTGGATGCAGGCGCTGCCGTCGGGCCTGTTCCTGCTGCTGTTGCTGGTGATCCCGGAGAGCCCGCGCTTCCTGGTGCTGAAGGGTCGGCAGGCGCAGGCGAGGGCGGTGCTGGCACGGTTGTATGGCGAGGACGCGGCGGTGGCCAAGCAGGCCGAGATCGAGGCCAGCCTGGCCCAGGACCAGCACAAGCCTCGCTTCGGCGATCTGCTCGACAAGGCCACCGGCAAACTGCGCCCGATCCTCTGGGTGGGCATCGTCCTGGCGATGTTCCAGCAGCTGGTTGGCATCAACGTGGTGTTCTACTACGGCGCGGTGCTGTGGCAGGCGGTGGGCTTCTCGGAAAGCGACGCGCTCCTGATCAATGTGTTGTCCGGTGGGCTGAGCATCGGTGCCTGCCTGCTGACCGTGCTGCTGATCGACCGCATCGGGCGCAAGCCGCTGCTGTGGATCGGCTCGGTCGGCATGTCGGTGGCGCTGGTGCTGATGGTGGTCGCCTTCGCCAGCGGCAGCCTGGTCGACGGTCGCCTGCAGCTGTCCGATGGCATGGGCCGGCTGGCCCTGGTTGCGGCCAATGCCTACGTGGTGTTCTTCAACATGTCCTGGGGCCCGGTGATGTGGGTGATGCTGGGTGAGATGTTCCCCAACCAGATCCGCGGCCCGGCGCTGGCGGTGGCCGGCGCGGCGCAATGGACCTCGAACTTCGCCATCACCGTGACCTTCCCGATGCTGCTTGCCGGCATCGGCCTGGCCGGTGCCTACGGCATCTATATGGTCGTGGCGATCCTTTCGATCTTCTTCGTGGTCCGCTACGTGCGCGAGACCAAGGGCAAGGAACTGGAGCAGATGGAAGGCTGACGAGTTACAGCTTCGGTTGCATCCAGTTGGCGCCTGATTGTCCCGAGTTTGAGGGGGCAGGCCGCCCTCTCCAGGACACGCAAAAGCCCATCCATGGTGCTCGATGGCGCCATCCATGGCGCCAACGGTCCTGGAGAGGGCGGCCTGCCCCCTCCTGACAGTTTCATGGTGCGTGCGGACGCGGCGAAGCGCTGGTCGGTTGTTGCCGGGGTTCGCGGGAAACCGTCCAGAGCCGGTGGGGTCACCCAGGGCGGGACCGTTGGCGCCATGGGTTGGGCGCATGCGCCCGACGGGTTGGGCAGGAGCCCAACCCCGGTCTTGCGGTGTGCGCAGGACAGCGCACGCGAGCAAGGCGCCATCGAGCCCCCATGGATGGGTTCACGGCGTGTCCTGCCCTGGGTGACCCCACCGGCTCAAGCCGATTGCAGGGAAGCGCCGATGCGACCAACCCGACCGCAGTCACTGCAATCCCGGAAAACAGAAAAGCCCGCACAAGGGCGGGCTTTTTCGGTTCCTGCTGCGGCGACTGGTGCTCCCTAGGGGACTCGAACCCCTGTTTTAGCCTTGAGAGGGCCACGTCCTAACCACTAGACGAAGGGAGCAGTGTGTCGCTGCCGATGCAGGAGCGCTAGTATATGCACCTCGATGCCATTGGGCAATCCCGAAACTTCAACCGGAAGCGCCAACATCATTTCCTCTGCTCCATCACCGTTCAGCCTGCGCGTCATCCCGCGCGACCAGCACACGATCTCCCGCAAGGACATCAGCCCGAACGCCCTGCGCGTGCTTTATCGCCTGCGCGATGCCGGCTTCGGCGCCTACCTTGTGGGTGGCGCGGTGCGCGATCTGCTGGTCAATGGCCAACCCAAGGATTTCGACGTGGCCACCGATGCCACGCCCGAGCAGGTCAAGCAGTTGTTCCGCAACTGCCGCCTGATCGGCCGCCGATTCCGCCTGGCCCATGTTGTGTTCGGCCGCGAGATCATCGAAGTGGCCACGTTCCGTGCCAACAGCGATGACGGCAGCGGCGACCGCGAGATGGAAAACGGCATGCTCGTGCGCGACAACGTGTACGGCACCATCGAAGACGACGCCATCCGCCGCGACTTCACCTGCAACGCCCTGTATTACGCCATCGAGGACTTCTCGGTGCGTGACTACACCGGCGGCTTCGAAGACGTGCAGGCACGCCTGATGAAGTTGATCGGCGACCCGGTGCAGCGCTACCAGGAAGATCCGGTGCGCATGCTGCGTGCGGTGCGCCTGGCGGCCAAGCTTGGTTTCCAGATCGAAGAGGGCACCGCCGCACCGATCCCGCAGTTGGCCAGCTTGCTCAACGAGGCCGCGCCGGCGCGTCTGTTCGAGGAAGTGCTCAAGCTGTTCCTGTCCGGGCACGGCGTGGCCAGCTTCGAAGGCCTGGAGCGTTACGGCCTGCTGGACGTGCTGTTCCCGGAAAGCGCCAAGGCCCTCAAGTCCAACCGCACCGGCGCGCTGCGCCGCATGCTGGTGGAAGGCCTGGCCAATACCGATGCGCGCGTGGCCAATGACGAGCCGGTCTCGCCGGCGTTCCTGTTCGCGCTGCTGCTGTGGCCGGCGTACTGCCGTGCACAGGCGACCCTGCTCAAGCAGGGCGTGGCGCCGGAAGAAGCGCAGCGTCGCGCCGCCGACCGCGTCACCGTGCAGCAGCTGAGCACCATCGCATTGCCGCGCCGCTTCTCGCTGCCGATGCAGGAGATCTGGCTGCTGCAGTCGCGCTTCGGTTCGCGCCAGCGCAAGCGCGTGTTCCGCACCCTGACCCACCCGCGCTTCCGCGCCGCGTTCGATTTCCTGGCCCTGCGCCAGGTGGCCTCGGCCGAGCACGAGGCCGATGTCGCGTTCTGGCGCGAAGCGCAGGCGCAATCCGGGCATGAGCTGGAATCGTCGCTGGATTCGCTGCACCACGAGGGCGTTGACGAAGAGGGTGGGGCGCCGCGCAAGCGCCGCCGTCGCCGTCGCCGTCCGGGTGCCCCGGCTGGTGCTGCGGGCGAGTAAGCGATGACCCTTGCCTGGATCGGCCTCGGCGCCAACCTTGGCGACGCGGCTGCAACCGTCCGCGCAGCGATTGCTGCGCTGGATGGCCTGCCCGGCACCCGCGTGGACAGGGCGTCGCGCCTGTACGCCACGCCGGCCTGGGGCAATGAAGACCAGCCGCCGTTCGTCAACGCGGTGGCTGCGGTCGAAACCGATCTGCCGGCCGACGAACTGCTGCAGGCGATGCTGTCGCTGGAGCGGCACTTCGGCCGCGTACGCGATCCGCAGGTGCACTGGGGGCCGCGCGCGCTGGATCTCGACCTGCTGCTGCATGGCGCGCAGGTGATCGATCAGCCCGGCCTGCAGGTGCCGCATCCCTATATGCACGAACGCGCCTTCGTATTGGTGCCGCTGGCCGAAATCGCGCCGGATCTGGCCATTCCCGGCCACGGCCGCGTGCAGGATGCAGTGATGCGGGTGGATGCCTGCGGGATCGCGCCGATAGGGTGATAATGCCCGGGTTATCTCCCCCGGTTATCAGCACATGAGCACCCACGCAGACAGCAAGCCCTGGACCGTTCCCGCACTGGCCGAGGCCAAGCGCAATGGCCAGAAGCTGGTCATGTTGACCGCCTACGACGCCGGCTTCGCCCGCACTTTCGATGCCAACGGTGTCGACCTGATCCTGATCGGCGATTCGCTGGGCATGGTCGTGCAGGGTCATGACTCCACCTTGCCGGTGACCGTGGCCGACATGGTCTACCACACCCGCGCCGTGGCCCGCGTGCTGCAGCGCGCGCTGCTGGTGGCCGACCTGCCGTTCGGCGCCGATGCCACCCCGGAGCGCGCGCTGGATGCCTCGCTGCAGCTGCTGCAGGCCGGCGCGGAGATGGTCAAGATCGAAGGTGCCGGCTTCAAGGTCGACATCATCCGCTACCTGGTCGAACGCGAGATTCCGGTCTGCGCGCATCTGGGCCTGACCCCGCAGTCGGTGCTGCGCCTGGGCGGCTTCAAGATCCAGGGCCGTGGCGATGCTGCGCGCCAGCTGGTGGAAGATGCCAGGGCCGTGGCTGCTGCCGGCGCCAGCATCATGGTGCTCGAATGCGTGCCGACTCCGGTCGCCGCCGAAGTCACCGCTGCGGTGGACGTGCCGACCATCGGCATCGGTGCCGGCCCGCAGTGCGATGGCCAGGTACTGGTGCTGCACGATTTCCTCGGCCTGGACAGCGGCCATCGCCGTCCGAAGTTCGTCAAGGACTTCCTCGCCGAAGGCGGTTCGGTGGCCGGTGCCACCCGCGCCTATGCCGACGCCGTGCGCGACGGCAGCTTCCCCGACGAACAGCACGCCTACGCCCAATGATCCAGACCTTCAACGAGCTCGGCGCACTGCGCGGGCAGATCGCCGAGTGGAAGCGCGAAGGCCTTCGCGTTGCGCTGGTGCCGACCATGGGCAACCTGCACGGGGGCCACCACTCGCTGGTGACCCTGGCCCGCCAGTACGCCGACAAGGTGGTGGCAAGCATCTTCGTGAACCCGACCCAGTTCGGCCCCAACGAGGATTTCAGCCGCTACCCGCGCACGCCCGAGGCCGACGTGGCCGGGTTGGAGCAGGCCGGCTGCGATGCGGTGTGGCTGCCCAGCGTCGAGGCGATGTACCCGCTGGGCGTGGACAAGACCACGCGCATGCACGCGCCGGGTGTCAGTGAAGTGCTGGAGGGCGCCAGCCGCCCGGGTCACTTCGATGGCGTCTGCACGGTGGTCGCGCGCCTGTTCCTGCAGGTGCAGCCGGACGCGGCCGTGTTTGGTCGCAAGGACTACCAGCAGCTGGCCGTCATCAAGCAGATGGTGGCCGAGCTGTCGTTCCCGATCCAGATCGTCGGCGCGGACATCGTGCGTGACGACGATGGCCTGGCCAAGAGCTCGCGCAACCAGTACCTGAGCGCCGAACAGCGCCCGGTCGCGACCAGCATCCACCGCACCCTGCTGGGCATGCGCGAGGGCTACGTTGCTGGCCAGTCGCGCGCGCAGATCGAGGCCGACGCAACGGCCGCGCTGCAGGCGGATGGTTTCCAGGTCGACTACGCCGTGTTGCGCACACCGGAACTGGCCGAGCCGACCTTCGATGGCGGCGGCCGTGTAGCGCTGATCGCCGCGCGCCTGGGTACGACCCGGTTGATCGACAACCTGGAATTCTGAGCCGCCAAGCGCAGCATGGGAGGGCGCCCACAACGGGCGCCTTTCACCTTCCCACGGACGGGAGATCGGAAATGAAGACCCCCACCACTGATACCGGCCGCCTTGCCCAGGCCTCGATCCTGGCGGTGCTGGCGGCCGGCATGCTGCCGGCCCAGCTGTTTGGCGGCCTGTTGTTCGCGCTCGAATTCCGGCGCACGCCGGTGCCCGCGCTCACCGGGGCTGGGCTGATGTTCGTGCTGGCCGCCTGCAACGCGATCGCCGTGCTGCTGCCGATGGCGCTGATCCTGCAGTCTCAGCAGCGCCTGCGCCGGATCGGGTTCGTCCTGGTCGGGTTTGGGCTGGGCGCGTTGGCCATGGCCACGTGCGCCTGGCCGGGCGCGGACAACGGCCCGCTGCTGCAGCGCCTGCGCTATGTCGACACCTTCGACGTGATCAGCTACGGCCTGACGGTGCTGGCCGCAGGGGGCTTCGGCGTGGTCGCCGGGCTGGCCTTCCACACGGTCTTCCGCCTGTCGCTGCACGGCACTTCCGGCGCTGTCCCGGCAGTCCCGCCGGGCGAGGGCGCCTGAACGGCCTTCAGCGTCCTGCCGCAGGCCCCTGACGACAGCCAAGCGGGTGCTAGAATCCGCTCTTTCCTTTGCCGTTGCAGCGCCCCCATGCACCTGTCCCTGCTCAAGACCAAGATCCACCGCGCCACCGTCACCCATTCCGAGCTGAACTACGAAGGCTCGATCGCCATCGATGACAACCTGCTGGCTGCCACCGGCATCCGCGAGTTCGAGCAGGTGCACATCTGGGACGTGACCAACGGTGCGCGCTTCTCGACCTATGCCATCCGCGCCGAAGCCGGCAGCGGCGTTGTCTCGCTCAACGGTGGCGCCGCGCGCCATGTGCAGGTCGGTGACATCATCATCATCGCCGCGTTCGCCAGCATGACCGAGCAGGAAGCTGACAGCTTCAAGCCGAAGCTGGTGTACGTTGATGGCAACAACCAGATATCCCACACCAACGACACGATCCCGACACAGGCCGCATGACAACGAACAACGGATTCGACTCGCTGCATTCCCACGCCCAGCGCCTGAAGGGCGCAAGCATTCCCAGCCTGCTCGCCGCCGAACCCGGCCGCGTCCAGGAGCTGGCGCTGCGGGTCGGTCCGTTGTATGTCAGTTTCGCCCGGCAGACGTACGATGCCGCGGCGCTGCAGGCGTTGCTGGCGCTGGCTGCCGAGCGTGATGTCGGTGCTGCCATCACCCGTCTGTTCCGTGGCGAACAGGTCAACCTGACCGAAGGCCGCGCCGCACTGCATACCGCGCTGCGTGGCGATGTGGTCGATGCGCCGGTGGCGGCCGAGGCCTATGCCACTGCGCGCGACATCCGCCAGCGCATGGGCGTGCTGGTACGTGCGCTGGAAGACAGCGGCGTCACCGACGTGGTCAGCGTTGGCATCGGTGGTTCCGATCTCGGTCCGCGGCTGGTCGCCGATGCACTGCGCCCGGTCACCGGTGCGCGCCTGCGCGTGCATTTCGTGTCGAACGTGGACGGCGCCGCCATGCAGCGCACGCTGGCTACGCTGGATCCGGCGAAGACTGCCGGCATCCTGATCTCCAAGACCTTCGGCACGCAGGAAACCCTGCTCAACGGCCAGATCCTGCACGACTGGCTGGGTGGCAGCGAACGCCTGTACGCGGTCAGCGCCAATCCGGAACGTGCCGCCAAGGCCTTCGCCATCGCCGCCGATCGCGTGCTGCCGATGTGGGACTGGGTCGGTGGCCGCTATTCGCTGTGGTCGGCGGTCGGTTTCCCGATCGCGCTGGCAATCGGCTTCGAGCGCTTCGAACAGCTGCTGGAAGGTGCCGCGCAGATGGACGCGCACGCACTGGACGCGCCGCTGGAGCGCAACCTGCCGGTGCTGCATGGCCTGACCGATATCTGGAACCGCAACCTGCTGGGCTATGCCACGCATGCGGTGATGACCTACGACCAGCGCCTGGCGCTGCTGCCGGCCTACCTGCAGCAGCTGGTGATGGAAAGCCTGGGCAAGCGCGTTCAGCGCGACGGCCAGCCGGTTACCACCGATACCGTGCCGGTGTGGTGGGGTGGGGCAGGCACCGACGTGCAGCACAGTTTCTTCCAGGCGCTGCACCAGGGCACCAGCATCATCCCGGCCGATTTCATCGGCTGCGTGCACAACGATGATCCGTACACGATCAATCACCAGGCACTGCTGGCCAACCTGCTGGCGCAGACCGAGGCGCTGGCCAATGGCCAGGGCAGCGACGACCCGCATCGCGATTACCCGGGCGGTCGCCCGAGCACGCTGATCCTGCTGGATGCGCTGACTCCGCAGGCGCTGGGCGCGCTGATCGCGATGTACGAACACGCGGTGTACGTGCAGTCGGTGATCTGGAACATCAATGCCTTCGACCAGTTTGGCGTCGAGCTGGGCAAGCAGCTGGCCAGCGGCCTGCTGCCGGCGTTGCAGGGCGAGGACGTGGCGGTTGCCGATCTGATGACCCGCGAGATCCTGGCGCAGCTGAAGCGCTGAGGTATCTGTAGAGTCGAGCCATGCTCGACTGGCTTGTGCGCGTAGTCGAGCATGGCTCGACTCTACAATTCGGTAGCGCCGGGCCATGCCCGGCGGACGCGACGCCGCGTTACCGGCTCGGATCGCGCTCCGGGCTCGGCCGCTTGGCCAGCTTGCGCTGCAGCGAACGCCGGTGCATGCCGAGCAGGCGCGCGGCCGCTGACACATTGCCGCCGGTCTCGTGCATCGCCTGCTGGATGTGTTCCCACTGCAGGCGGCTGATCGGCGTCATCGCGTCCGGCACTTCCATTTCGCCATCGTCGGCCGGGCCGTCGTCTTCCTCGCCGAGCGCGCGCAGGATCATCGGCACCGTGGCCGGCTTCGGCAGGTAGTCATCCGCACCCAGCTTGATCGCCTCCACGGCGGTGGCGATGCTGGCGTAGCCGGTTACCAGCAGGATCCGCATGTCCGCGCGCAGGGCACGCAGCGGCTGGATCAGTGCCAGGCCGGAATCGCTGCCCAGTTTCAGGTCGATCAGCGCGAACGCCGGCGGGTGCTGGCGAGCCAGTGCAAGCGCGCTGGCGGCATCCTGTGCGGTCTGCGTTTCCAGCCCCTTGCGGGCCAGGCTGCGCTGCAGCGTGCGCAGGTACAGTTCGTCATCGTCGACCAGCAGGCCGAGGGTGGAGTGGTGAAGGCTCATGGGGTGTCCTCGCGTGGGGCCAGCGGCAGGCGGAAGCCGACGCGGCTGCCGGCCCCCTGGGCCGGGCGCATCCACATCTCGCCGTCGAGGCGTTCGATGGTGGCATGGGACAGGGCCAGGCCGACGCCCATGCCCTCGCTCTTGCTGCTGCCGAACAGCTTGCCCGGCAGGACGGCGGCACGGGCGTCGAAGCCATGGCCGTAGTCGCGGACTTCGCCGATCAGGTCGTCGCCTTCGATGCGCAGGTCCAGGTCCACGCGCGGCCGGCCGGCCTGTTCGCCGGCATCGGCGGCATTGTTGAGCAGGACCATCAGCAGATGGCCCACGCCCGGATCCAGCGGCAGCCGCAACGGCGCATCGTCGTTGCGGTGCAGGTCGATGGTCGGACGCACCAAACGCCACTGCTCCAGCACCTGCTGGGCGCTGGAATGGCTGCGTCCCGGTGCATCAGCCGAGGCCGGCGCGGCCAGCGCCAGCACCCGTTCACGGCATTGCACCAGCAGCTCGCGCAGGGTTTCCATGTCTTCGCGTACTTCCGGCTCTTCGCTGCGCTCGGCGACGTCATCGGCGAGCAGGGTCATGGTCGCCAGCGGCGTGTTCAGTTCGTGCGCCACCGAGGCCGCATGGGTGGCCAGGGCGACAATGCCCTCGTTGCGGGCGAAGCGCTCGCGCAGTGCCGACAGTTCAAGCTCACGCTGGCGCAGCGCCAACGCCAGGCGGGTGGAGAAGGTCAGCACGACCGCAGCGGAAATCAGGAAATTGGCGACCACGCCCCAGCGGTTGAGGTCCTGCGCGCGGAAATAACCGTCCGGCAACGGCTGCCCGAAAATGCCGCTGGCGGCGTAGCCGAGCAGGCAGGCCAGTGCCACCGCCAGCGCCCAGCGCAGGGGCAGGGCGAACGCGGCCAGCGCGATCAGGATCAGGAACAGCGAGCTGAACGGGTTGGCCATGCCGCCGCTCCAGCCCACCATCCAGGTCAGGATGATCACGTCCACCAGGATGTGACCGAATGCGGTCAGCGGTGCTGTGTCAGCCGCTTCCGGGCGCAGCTGGGTGTAGATGTTGAACAGGGTCAGTACGGCCACGCCGGCCCACAGCGGCAGCTGCGGCAACGGCAGTCCCAGCACCCAGGTGGCGACCAGGATGGTGGCGGCCTGGCCGCCTACGGCAAGCCAGCGCAGGCTGCACAGGGTTCGGAGAAACGGGGCGTCGGGACCGGTCATTCACGCTCATCGTATGCGTTCACGCGTGGACGTGCCTGCGACAATCGGCCGCAGCCGTGCCGGCGGCTGAATGCGAGTCACCCGGAATGCGGGGGCGGGCGGTAGAATGCGCCCATGCACGACGCCGTCACCCGCCCGACTCCTCCCTCCGATGCCACCTCCTGGCCGCGCCGCCAGACCCATGCCGTACAGATCGGCGGGGTCACCGTAGGCGGAGGCAAGCCGGTGGTGGTGCAGTCGATGACCAATACCGACACCAGCGATGTGGCCTCCAGCGTGAAGCAGGTGGCCGAGCTGTGGCGGGCTGGCTCGGAGATGGTGCGGTTGACCGTCAACACCGTTGAAGCGGCCGCCGCGATCCCGCGCATTGTCGACAAGCTGGCGATGATGGGCATCGACGTGCCGCTGATCGGCGACTTCCATTACAACGGTCACCAGCTGCTCACCGCCGAACCAGCGTGTGCCGAAGCGCTGGCCAAGTACCGCATCAACCCGGGCAACGTCGGCTTCGGCAAGAAGAAGGACCTGCAGTTCGCCCAGCTGATCGAGTTCGCGATCCGCTACAACAAGCCGGTGCGCATCGGCGCCAACTGGGGCTCGCTGGACCAGGCCCTGGCGGCGAAGCTGATGGACGAGAACAACCACCGCGAACAGCCCTGGGACGCCGGCCGCGTGCTGCGCGAGGCGCTGATCCGTTCGGCGCTGGACTCGGCCGAGCAGGCAGTGGAGATCGGCCTGCCGCGCGACCGCATCGTGCTGTCGGCCAAGGTCAGTGGCGTGCAGGAACTGATTGCGGTGTACCGCGACCTGGCCCAGCGTTCGGATTTCGCCCTGCATCTGGGCCTGACCGAGGCCGGCATCGGCAGCAAGGGCATCGTCGCCTCGTCGGCCGCGCTGAGCGTGCTGCTGCAGGAAGGTATCGGCGACACCATCCGCATTTCGCTGACCCCGGAGCCGGGCCAGTCGCGTACGCAGGAAGTGATCGTCGCCCAGGAACTGCTGCAGACCACCGGCCAGCGCGCCTTCACGCCATTGGTCACGGCCTGCCCGGGCTGTGGCCGTACCACCTCCGAGTTCTTCCAGGAACTGGCCAAGGTGGTGCAGAGCCATGTGCGCGAAAAGATGCCGATGTGGAAGATCCAGCACCCGGGTGCGGAGAACATGACCCTGGCGGTGATGGGCTGCATCGTCAACGGGCCGGGCGAGTCGCGGCACGCCAACATCGGTATTTCGTTGCCGGGCACCGGTGAAACCCCGGCTGCGCCCGTATTCGTCGATGGCGAAAAGAAGGTGACCCTGCGCGGCGAGAACATCGCCCAGGACTTCGTCGCCCTGATCGACGACTACGTCGAACGCACCTATGTACGAAACGCCGGATAAGCCTGCGATCCTCGCTGCACCGGAGTCTGCCTCCGGGTTCCGCCACTGGATGGCGAGCAATGCCTGGCGCCTGCTCCTGCTGTTCGGTGGCGTGCTGCTGCCGTTGGCAGGCTTTGTCGCCCTGGCCGACGAGGTGCACGAGTTTGAATCGTTCCATTTCGACGCGCCCCTGCTGTGGCAGATGCATGGCCTGCATTCGCCGCTGCTAGACCGCTTCTTCGTGCTCATCTCCAAGCTGGGCTACGAGTGGTTCCTGATTCCGGCCGACGTGCTGATCATCGGTGTGCTGCTGGGCTACCGGCGCTGGCGCGAGGCCACCTTCGTGGCGGTCAGCTTCGTGGGCTCGGCGCTGTTGAACATGGGCAGCAAGCACTTCTTCCAGCGCCAGCGCCCCAGCCTGTGGGAATCGATCGCGCCGGAATCGACGTTCAGCTTCCCCAGCGGCCATGCGATGGGCTCGATGACCCTGGCGGTGACCCTGGTGCTGCTGGCCTGGAACACCCGCTGGCGCTGGCCGGTGCTGCTGCTGGCACCGGCGTTCAGCCTGCTGGTCAGCGTGTCCCGGGTCTACCTGGGGGTGCATTACCCCTCCGACATCCTGGCAGGATGGTGTGCCGCGCTGGTTTGGGTGGTAGGGTGCTATCTGGTCATGTTCAGTCGCCGGCACCCATGGCGACGTCACGGCTCGCCGCCAGCGAAGGCCAGCGAAGCATCATCACAGGGGGATTGACGTGGATGGCCCCTCCGGGACGTCTACGTGATAGATCAGTTGTTTCGTTGCAGCAGGTTCTGCAAGACAGGGGGCAAGCACAACGCGCGGTAATGTGATGCGCAAGGCAGATCGCCAGCGCCGCATTCCGGACGCGCTTGCAGGGTATCGGCACCCTGTCTAGCTTGACCTGCAATGGCCGCATTCGAAGAGGTACGTGAATGACGATTCGAGTCTACCTGGTGGATGACCACGCGCTGGTCCGCACCGGGATGAAGATGATTCTGTCGGGGGAAACCGACATCGAGGTGGTGGGCGAAGCCGAGACCGGCGAAGACGCGCTGCGTGAAGTCCGCCAGCTGCTGCCGGACGTGGTGTTGTGCGATCTGCACCTGCCGGGCGTAAGCGGCATGGAAGTGACCGAGCGCATCGTCCGCAGCCACCGCAACACCCGCGTGGTGATCGTGTCGGTGCTGGAAGACGGCCCGCTGCCGAAGCGCCTGCTGGAAGCCGGTGCTGCCGGGTACATCGGCAAGGGCTGCGATGCGCAGGAACTGCTGCGCGCGGTGCGCGACGTGGCCGGTGGCCGCCGCTACCTGGGCACCAGCATCGCGCAGAACCTGGCGTTGTCGACGGTGGAGGGCAACGGTTCGCCGTTCGACAGCCTGTCACCGCGCGAGCTGGAAGTGGCACTGCTGCTGACCCAGGGCCTGCGTCAGGAAGACATCGCGCGGCGGCTGAGCCTGAGTGCGAAGACGGTGAACACGCACAAGGCGCGGTTGTTCGAGAAGATGGGGATCCACGACAACATCGCGCTGGCGCGGATGGCCAGCCAGTATGGGCTGGTGGATCCGGCACGGCCGCTGTAAGGGATTCGGCCAACGGCTGAGCCCCTCGCGGTGGAGTGCGGTTGGATTCTGGGGGATGGCCGGGCGGATGGGCTGTGCAGGGGGCGCTGCAAGTACGTCCATGTAAGCTCGGTCGCCGCATCCATGCGGCTCACGCCCCTGCACAACCCATCCGCCCGTCCACGGACAGGTTCCGTGCGCGTCCACCGCGGAATGAAGAAGGAAGAGCAGGAGCGGGTCGCGCGCTGTGCGCGCTCGTTACCCGGGGTCGGATCCCTTTCCCTGCGGGAAAGGGCTCTGACCCCGGATGATGCCGGAGCCGAGCGTCGGCTCGGCTCTACACCTTGATCTGCTCAGTGACCGCGCACGCGCTTGATGATCTTGGCGGCGTCGGCGGCGCTGGCGCGCACCTTGTCCCATTCGCCGTTGGCGATCCAGTTGCCCGGCACCATCCACGAACCGCCGATGCAGACCACGTTCTTCTGCTCGAGATATTCGGCGGCGGTGTTTTCGGTGATGCCACCGGTCGGGCACAGCTTGAGGTCGGCGACCGGGCCGGCCAGGCCCTTGATCATCGCCAGCCCACCCACGGCCGTGGCCGGGAACAGCTTGCACACACGGAAGCCCCGCGCATACAGCGACAGCAGCTCGGTCGGCGTCGCCGCACCCGGCACTACCGGCAGCGGTGCCGCCGCCAGTGCATCGGCCAGCGCCGGTGGCGTACCCGGCGTCACGAGGAAGTCCGCACCCGCATCGATCGACTGCTGCATCTGCTCCACGGTCAGCACCGTACCGGCACCCACCACCACGTCCGGCAGCTCACGCTTGAGCATCGCCAGCGCTTCCATCGCCACCGGCGTACGCAGCGTCAACTCGATCGCCGGCAGGCCACCTTCCAGCAACGCCGCACTGACCGCACGCGCCTGGTCCAGCGTATGAATCGTCACCACCGGCAGGATGCCCGCCGCACGCAACAGCTCCGCCGCCTTCACCTGATGTTGTTCGATACCCATAGCTCTGCTTCTGCCTTTGCTTCTGCTTTTGAATTTGATTTTCAGTGATCACTTCGCGGCGTCGATGCGCCGCAGAGTGTCAGGAGGGCGCGGGTAGCCCCAGCCGGGACCGTGAGCGGCATGGATGCCGCGACCGAGCCCCCATGGAAGGGTTTACGGCGTGTCCCGGCTGGGGCTACCCGCGCCCTCAACCAGGAAACTCACCGCCACATAGAACCCGCAACGCTCCTCAACCCTCAGGCGTCTTTCGCCTCATGCGGCGCCGCCGCCGCCGCTGCGTCATGCCCCAGCTCGTACTCCGCATCGTAGTCCCACGGCCCACCATCAGCCGCTGCCGGCCCGCACGAAATCGAAATCGCACCCTGGTCGGCCGGCCCCACCACGCGACGGTTGATCGCGAACAGGTTGCGGCCCAGGTCATGCGCTGCCGGTGCGGTGTTCGGCGCCAGCGGACGTGCGGCCCATTCAGCCGCGTCCACCAGCACTTCCAGCGTGCCGGCCTCGCCATCAAGGCGGATCATGTCGCCCTCGCGCACCTTGCCCAGCGGACCACCGCGCGCCGCTTCCGGCGTCACATGGATCGCCGCCGGAATCTTGCCCGAGGCACCGGACAGGCGGCCGTCGGTGACCAGCGCCACGCGTCGGCCCTGGTTCTGCAGCAGGCCCAGCAGCGGCGCCAGCGAATGCAGTTCCGGCATGCCGTTGGCCCGCGGGCCCTGGTAACGCACCACCGCCACGAAATGCTCCGGCAGCATGCCAGCGGCGTGCAGCTTGTTCAGCACCTGCGGCGCATCGACCACTACCGCCGGTGCTTCAATCGTGCGGTACTGCGGCTTCACCGCCGACAGCTTGATCAGTGATTTGCCAAGGTTGCCGCGCAACAGGCGCAGGCCCCCCTGATGTTCGAATGGATTGTCTACGCCACGCACCACCTCTTCGTCGGCGCTGCGTTCCAGGCCCGGCAGGTAGACCAGCTTGCCGTCGCGCAGCTGCGGCTCGCGCGCATAGTCGGCCATGCCGCCGCGCGCCACGCTGACCAGGTCGCCGTGCATCAGGCCGGCCTTGATCAGTTCGCCGAACACAAAGGCCGGGCCGCCTGCTGCGGCGAAGCGGTTTACATCGGCTTCGCCGTTCGGATAGACGCGGGCCAGCAGCGGAATCAGCTGCGACAGCTCGTCGAAGTCGTCCCAGGTCAGCACGATGCCGGCCGCGCGTGCCACCGCGATCCAGTGGATGGTGTGGTTGGTCGAGCCGCCGGTCGCCATCAGCGCAATGACCGCGTTGATGATCGCGCGCTCGTCGATGATCCGGCCGAGCGGACGGAAATCGTCGCCCAGTGCGGTGATGTCCAGCGCGCGTTCGGTGGCTTCGCGGGTCAGGGCATCGCGCAGCGGCGTGTCCGGGTTGACGAACGAGGCGCCCGGCAGCTGCACGCCCATCGCTTCCAGCAGCACCTGGTTGGAATTGGCGGTGCCGTAGAAGGTGCAGGTGCCCGCACCGTGGTAAGAGGCCGATTCCGCTTCCAGCAGTTCCTCGCGGGTGGCCTCGCCGGCGGCGTAGCGCTCGCGCACTTCGGCCTTCTGCTTGTTCGGAATGCCCGGCGTCATCGGGCCGGCCGGCACGAACACCGCCGGCAGGTGGCCGAAGGCCAGCGCACCGATCAGCAGGCCGGGCACGATCTTGTCGCACACGCCGAGATGGATGGTGGTGTCGAACATGTCGTGGCTGAGGCCGATGGCGGTCGCCTGCGCGATCACATCGCGCGAGAACAGCGACAGCTCCATGCCGCCGCGGCCCTGGGTGACGCCGTCACACATCGCCGGTACCGCGCCGGCCACCTGTGCGGTGGCGCCCAGCTCACGGGCCATCGCGCGGATCTGATCGGGATAGGTTTCGAATGGCTGGTGCGCCGACAGCATGTCGTTGTAGGCGGTGATGATGCCGAGGTTCGGCGTCACGCCACCGCGCAGGCGGCTCTTGTCAGTGCCACCGCAGGCGGCGAAACCGTGGGCGAGATTGCCGCAGCTCAGGCGGCTGCGGAACGGGCCATCGCGCAGTGCGGCGTCGATCGCGGCCAGATAGGCGGCGCGCGAGGCGGCGCTGCGGCGGATGACACGTTCGGTGATGGCTTGCAGTTGCGGATGGAGGCTCATTGGCTACCGGCGTTCGTGGTGGCGAGAGGCAAGCGGCGGCACGGTGCCGCCGCCAACATCAATCAGCCCAGTGGACGCGCAGGCGCGCGCCTTCCAGGTTGATCGCATTGAGGATCGGGTACTGCTGGGCGTCGTTGCTGTCCAGCGCCTGGCGCAGCACCTGCAGCTTCTGCTTGCCGCGCAGCAGCAGCAGGCGCTGGCGGCACTGGCGCAGGCCATGCGGGGTCAGGGTGATGCGCAGCGGCCACTGGTTGGCACCCGGGCAGCCGGTGGCGTCCAGCGCGGCATAGGGCAGGGTGCTTTCCAGTGCACGGGCCAGGTCCTTCGAGCCGGGGAACAGCGAGGCGGTGTGGCCGTCGTTGCCCATGCCCAGCGCCACCAGGCTCGGCGGCTGGCTGTGCTGCGCCTGCAGGTTGGCGGTGTACACGCATTCCGGAAGCGGCTTGCCGATCCGCACCAGCGGATCGAAATGCGCACCTTCGGCGCGCTTGAGCAGATTCTCGCGCACCAGCCAGGCATTGCTGTCGCGATCCTGCGGCGACAGCCAGCGCTCATCGGCCAGGCTCACTTCCACCCGGTCCCAGTGCACGTCCAGCTCGGCCAGTGCCTGGTACACCGGTGCCGGCGTGGTGCCGCCAGACAACAGGATGCGGGCGCGGCCCACTTCGTTGATGTCGTGGTTGAGGGTCTGCGCCATCTCGGCGGCCACCGCCTCGATCCAGCCATCGGCATCGCCGTGCTGGATGAACTCGATGCGGTCGTCGTGGAAGGTGGTGGGGCTCATGCGGCAACTCCAGGTGCGTCACGTTCGGCGTCGGCGGCATAGGCGGCGGCGCCCAGCAGTCCGGCGTGGGGGTGCATCACGGCCAACGAGGGAACCCGCGCCATGATCGAGGAGAAGCGGCCCTTGTGTTCGAAGCGCTGGCGGAAACCGGAGTGCTGCAGCGAATCGAGCATCTTCGGGGTCAGCCCGCCGGTCAGGAACACGCCGTCCCACGCGCCCTGGGTCAGCACCAGGTCGCCGGCGATGGCGCCGAACACCGCGCAGAACACGTCCACGGTGCGCATCGCCTGCGGATCGCCGTGCAGGGCACGGGCGGTCACGTCCACCGGCTGCAGCTGGCCGGGATCGATGCCCGCCATCTCGCAGACCGCGCGATGGATGTTGACCAGGCCAGGGCCACAGATCAGCCGCTCGTTGGAGACGCGGCCGAACTGTTCGGACAGGATCTCCAGGATGCGGATCTCCTCCGGGGTTCCCGGCGGGAAGCTGACATGGCCACCCTCGGTCTCCAGCGGATAGCAGCGGCCATGGCGCAGGATCAGGCCGCCGACACCGAGCCCGGTGCCCGGCCCGATCACCGCGTAGTTGCGCGGCTGACCCGGCTTGCCCGGTACCCATGCAGCGCCGCCGACCTGGACCACGTCATCGGACTGCAGCAGTGAAATCGCCATCGCCTGCGCGGCGAAGTCGTTGATCAGGTGCAGTTCGTCGAAACCGAGCATGGCCGCGGTGCGGCTGCGCGAGATCACCCACGGATGGTTGGTGATGCGTGCTTCGTCACCGTCGACGCGACCAGCGACCGCGAACACGCCGCGGCTGGCGGTAGCGCCGATCTGTTCCAGATGGTGGCGCGCGGCATCACCCAGCGACGGGAACTCCGCCACCGCGTACTCACGGATGCTGTCCTGCTGCAGCGGTGCATCCAGCGAGGTGTCGGCCAGGGCGAAGCGGGCGTTGGTGCCACCGATGTCGGCGACCAGCACCGGCTGCGAGCTGGCACTCATGCCGACGCCTCGCTGTCCGGCGCATCCACGCCCTGCGGCAGGAAGCCGGTCGCGTTGTCCGGGCCCCACTGGCCGGCGGGGTAGGGTTCCAGCGGCAGCTTTGCTTCCTTCCAGGCATCGGCCACGCTGTCGATCCACGCCCAGGCCGCGCGCACTTCGTCGTCGCGCACGAACAGCGTGTGGTTGCCGTTGAAGGCGTCCAGGAACAGGCGCTCGTAGGCGATGCGGCGATGCAGGCCGGTCGGCACCGACAGTTCCAGTTCCAGCGGGTGAAGTTCCAGCGCACCCCATTCCGGGCCGGCCAGGCTGCTCATCAGGCCCAGCTCGATGTTCTCCTGCGGCTGCAGCTGGAACACCAGCCGGTTCGGTGCGGCCTGCGCGCGCTGCGGGCGCTCGAACAGCCAGTGGGTGACCGGCTTCAGCGTGACCACCACGCGGGTGGTGCGCTCGGGCAGGCGCTTGCCGGTGACCAGGTGGAACGGCACGCCGCTCCAGCGCCAGTTGTCGATATGCGCGGTGACACCGGCGAAGGTTTCCACGTCGCTGCCTTCCGGCGGCTGGTAGGCCTGTGCCGGCTGGCCATTGATGGTGCCGGCGGTGTAGCGGCCGCGGATGCTGTCACGTGCGGCGTGCTTCGCATCGAGCGGGCGCAGGGCGCGCAGCACCTTGACCTTCTCGTCGCGGATGCGATCGGCTTCCAGCGAGGCCGGCGGTTCCATCGCCACCATGCACAGCAGCTGCAGGATGTGGCTCTGCACCATGTCGCGCAGCGCACCGGAGCGCGCGTAGTAGGCATCGCGGCCGTCCACGCCTTCGCTCTCGGCCACCAGGATGTGCACCGATTCGATGTAGTTGCGGTTCCACACCGCTTCCAGCAGCGTGTTGCCGAAGCGCAGCGCGATCAGGTTCTGCACCGCCGCCTTGCCCAGGTAGTGGTCAAGGCGGAACACGCGGTCCTCGTCGATCCACTGGCCGATGGTGCTGATGATTTCCTCGGCGCTCTCGCTGTCGCTGCCGATCGGCTTCTCAAGCATCAGCCGTGCCGGCGCGGCAAGGGCGCCGCCCTTGGCCAGGCCTTCGCAGGTGGAGATGTACAGGCCCGGCGGAATGGCCAGGTAGCTCACGCAGCGGCGATCAACCAGATCGGACACCGCAGCGGCCACCGAGTCGACATCGCGCAGGTCGACCGAACGGTAGTCGATGCGGCGCAGCAGCGCGGCGATGTCGTCCTGGCTGGCCATCGGCATGGCCTGCTGCAGGCGCGGCCGCAGGATGTCATGGAAGGCTTCGGTGTCATGCCCGGACAACGCCAGTGCGCGGATGCGGAAGTCCTCCGGCAGCAGGCCGTCGCCAAGCAGGCGAAGCAGCGAAGGGAACAGATAGCGCTGGGCCAGATCACCTGTGGCACCGAACAGGAAGAGGGTGTCGTGCATCGCTCGAGTTTCAGATCCGGGTGACATCGTTGTCAATCGCTTCATGGCTGGGTTCGGGGGACATCCGCGCAACTGCCTGTCCGAGGTTCGTCCGGGGCGATCTCCGCGGTAGCGGAAGACCGTTCCATTCGAAACCACTACATCGGCGGAACCTTCGTTCAACCGCCGACGCAGATCGGTGCGCACCGATCATCGGATAGTGCCACGTGAAAACGTTTACATGGCAGAATGGGCAACTGTATTCGATTGCAGTGCTCGCCGTCATGCGGCAGGCGCGCAATCATCACTGCCATCGGGAGGCCCGAGGCAGTCCCAAAAGACAGCCCGGCTTCGGGCGGACCGGATAGGTGATATGGCAAAAGTGCAGTTGCAGGGTGTGCGCAAGGTCTACGACAACGGCCAGGTCGCGGTGAAGGACGCCACCTTCGAGGTCGCCGATGGCGAACTGATGGTGCTGGTCGGTCCCTCCGGCTGCGGCAAGTCGACCCTGTTGCGGATGGTTGCCGGCCTGGAAGAGATCAGTGGCGGCACGCTCACCATCGGTGACCGTGTGGTCAACGATGTGGCGCCGAAGGACCGCGACATCGCCATGGTGTTCCAGAGCTACGCGCTGTACCCGCACATGACCGTGGCCGAGAACCTGGCCTTCGGCCTGAAGCTGCGTGGCCATGACAAAGCCACGATCGACAAGCGCATCAGCGAGGCGGCGCAGACGCTGGGCCTGACCGAGATGATGGACAAGCTGCCCAAGGCGATGTCCGGTGGCCAGCGCCAGCGTGTCGCGCTGGGCCGTGCGCTGGTGCGCGAGCCGGCGGTATTCCTGCTTGACGAGCCGCTGTCCAACCTCGATGCCAAGCTGCGCCACAGCGTGCGTACCGAGATCGCGCAGCTGCATCGCAAGCTGGGCACCACCATGATCTACGTGACGCATGATCAGGTCGAAGCGATGACCCTGGGCCAGCGCATCGTGGTGCTGAAGGACGGCATCATCCAGCAGATCGATACACCGATGGCGCTGTATGATCGCCCGGCCAACCTGTTCGTGGCCGGTTTCCTCGGCAGCCCGGCGATGAATGTGCTGCGTGGCACCCTTGAGGGCGATGCCGGCGGGGTGACCGTGGTCGATGGCGAATGGCGTGCTCCGCTGGGCCAGGCCACGATCGATCCGGTCTGGCTGCAGAAGCCGATCGCGGTGGGTGTGCGTCCGGAACACCTGCAGCCGGCCAGTGCCGATAATGCGCATGCATTCACCGCGCGTATCGAGGGCATCGAACCGGTCGGCAACGAGATCTTCGTCAACCTGAGCAGTGGCCAGCACGCGCTGACCATGCGCGTGGCGCCGCAGTCGCTACCGCGCGTGGGCGAGGACATCCGCGTGGCGATCCACCCGCAGGGCCTGCATTTCTTTAACCCGGAAACCGGCGAGCGCCTGTAAGGGGCGGTAGCGCCGGCGTCATGCCCGGCGTCATGACCGCCGTGCGGACCAACGGTCCGCACCCACCAGGGTGGTGGTAGCGCCGGGCCATGCCCGGCGGGCGCCTAACGCGCCAGCCCATCCAGCAGCGGTATCCGCTGCGCAACCGCATCACCCACCTGCAGATCAGCGTCGCTGGCCTCCAGCGGCAGCACCGCCAGCGCCAGATCGCCGGCCACGCTGGCAATGGTGCCCAGCGCCGTACCGTCCTGCTGCACGCCATCACCGGCCTGCGCCGGTGCTGCGGTATGCAGCAGCTGCACCGCGCGCTTGGCCTTGCCGAGGAAGTGGGTGCGGGCGACGATTTCCTGGCCCGGGTAGCAGCCTTTCTTCACGCTGTAGCCATTCAGGCGGTCCAGGCCCAGCTGCTGCGGGGTCCACACTTCGCGCTGGCTTTCTTCCAGCCGCGGCAGGCCATGGCGCAGGTCGGCCTGGCGCCAGGCAAGCGCGAAAGTGGCCTCATCGGCCTCGCTGCCGGCGGCGAAGGCCTCGGTGGCGCCGATGCGCAGGGTGCGCGGCAGCGCGTCGCTGCCCAGGTCCAGCTCCCAGCCGTCACCTGTGGTCTGCGCAATGGCGGCGCCGCTGGCGGCCTCGGGCGCAGTGAACGCACCGGCCACGGCCAGATCGCTGCGCACCAGTACCTTCACCTTGCGGCGGAACACGAAGCGCTGCAGTTGCGACGCAATCGCATCGGCATCACCGTCGGCCAGCACCAGCATCACATGGTCTTCGGCCAGCCGAAGCAGCTGGAACACCGTCAGGGTGCGGCCCTTGGCGCTCAGCCAGGCGCTCCACTGCCAGTGCAGCAGGGGCAGGGCAGTGACATCGCCACTGAACTGGGCATGGGCGAATACGGCCGCATCCGGGCCCTGCAGGCTCAGCAACTGGTGGCCGGGCAGGCGCGGATATCCGACGAAAGCAGGGGGCAGGTTGTCAGGCACGTGAACGAGGTCTAAAATTTGTGCGTTGCGAGACCAACAATGATAGGCCAAACAACCCCCACTCCCGACGACGAATCTGAAGCCCCGCTGGTCCCCGCGGCACCCGTGCCCGTGGAACAGGAAAAAGCAGAGGAATTCGGCGGCCGCGGCGGACTTGATCCGGTGCGGTATGGCGATTGGGAGAAAAACGGACGCTGCATCGATTTCTGATCAGCATTGAGCCAACGCGGCCGTGTGCCGCCCAGCCGAGACAACGAGCCCAGCGAATGGCGACCAGACAACGCCCACTTTCCCCGCACCTTCAGGTGTATCGCTGGCAGATTCAGATGGCCACCTCGATCCTGCATCGAGCCACTGGCGTCTTTCTGTCTGTTGGTGCCCTCATCATCGCCGCCGGCCTGCTGGCCCTGATGATGGGGCCCGATTCCTGGAACTGCTTCACCGGCCATGCCGGGGCCTGGTATGGCCGCGTGTTCCTGTTCGCGTGGACATGGTCGTTCGCCTATCACCTGTGCAATGGCATCCGCCATGTGGTGCAGGACTTCGCCATCGGCTTCAGCATCCCCGCCTTCATCCGCAGCAGCTGGCTGTCGGTCATCGGCAGCCTGGTGATCACCCTGCTGGTGTGGGCCTATGTGATGTTCGGAGGTGCCGCGTGAGCAAGTTCCGTACTCCGCTGAAGGGTGTGCGCGGCCTTGGTTCGGCCAAGACCGGCACCGAGCACTTCGTGCACCAGCGCCTGACCGCCGCCGCCCTGGTGGCGCTGGGCATCTGGTTCCTGGTCTTCGTGCTGGGCCTGCTGGGCTCGGACTACGCGACCGCCGCCGCCGCCGTGGCCAAGCCGTGGAACGCAGTGCCGCTGATCGGCCTGCTGATCGCCATGTTCTGGCACGCGCAGCTCGGCATGCAGGTCGTGCTGGAAGACTACATCCACGAATCGCTGCTGGCCCTGGTGCTGCAGACCGCGGTGAAGTTCGTCGCCGTGCTCGGCATGATCGTCAGTGTGTTTGCGGTGGGCCGCATCGCCCTCGGCGTTGCCTGAGCCCAGGCACCTACACAGGAATCCAGATTAGATGTCCGCTTACAAGATCACCGAACACAAGTACGACATGGTCGTGGTGGGCGCCGGCGGCGCCGGCCTGCGCGCCACGTTCGGCCTGGCCGCCAAGGGCCTGCAGACCGTGTGCCTGACCAAGGTCTTCCCGACCCGTTCGCACACCGTTGCCGCCCAGGGCGGTATCTCGGCCGCACTCGCCAACATGGGCGAGGACGACTGGCGTTACCACTTCTTCGACACCATCAAGGGCTCGGACTGGCTGGGCGACCAGGACGCCATCGAGTACATGTGCCGTGAGGCCATCCCGGCCATCATCGAACTCGAACACTACGGCGTGCCGTTCTCGCGTACGGCCGAAGGCAAGATCTACCAGCGTCCGTTCGGTGGCATGACCACCAAGTACGGCGAAGGCCCGGCGGCGCAGCGTACCTGCGCGGCGGCCGACCGTACCGGCCACGCGATGCTGCACACCCTGTACCAGCAGTCGCTGAAGCACGACGCGCGCTTCATGATCGAGTACTTCGCGCTCGACCTGATCTTCGATGACGAAGGTGCCTGCCGCGGCGTGCTGGCCCTGGACATGTCCGACGGTACCCTGCACCTGTTCCGCGCCCAGGGCGTGGTGCTGGCCACCGGCGGCTACGGCCGTGCCTACTTCAGCGCCACCTCGGCGCACACCTGCACCGGCGACGGTGGTGGCCTGGCCATGCGTGCCGGCATCGCCATGCAGGACATGGAGTTCGTGCAGTTCCACCCGACCGGCATCTATGGCGCCGGCTGCCTGATCACCGAGGGTGTCCGCGGTGAAGGTGGCATCCTGCGCAACAGCAGTGGCGAGCGCTTCATGGAGCGTTACGCACCGCACTACAAGGATCTGGCCTCGCGCGACGTGGTCAGTCGTTCGATGACCATCGAGATCCGCGAAGGCCGCGGCGTTGGCGAGCACAAGGACCACATCCTGCTCGACCTGACCCACCTCGGCCCGGGCGTGATCGACGAGAAGCTGCCGGGCATCGCCGAGAGCGCCCGCATCTTCGCCGGCGTCGACGTGCACAAGCAGCCGATCCCGGTGATCCCGACCGTGCACTACAACATGGGCGGCATCCCGACCAATTACCACGGCGAAGTGGTGCGCAAGGATGGCGACAACCCCGATGCGGTGATCCCTGGCCTGTACGCGATCGGCGAAGCCGCCTGCGTGTCGGTGCACGGTGCCAACCGCCTCGGCTCGAACTCGTTGCTGGATCTGGTGGTGTTCGGTCGTGCGGTGGCCAACCGTTGCGCCGAGACCATCAAGCCGGGCGCGTCGCACAAGCCGCTGGCGGCCGATGCCTGCGACAAGGCACTGGGCCTGCTGGACAAGCTGCGCCACGCCAACGGCGACACCCCGACCTCGGTCATCCGCGATCGCATGCAGCGCACCATGCAGGCCGACGCCGCCGTCTTCCGCACCAGCCAGACGCTGAAGGAAGGCTGCGAGAAGATGGACAAGATCTTCGACTCGTTCCAGGACGTGAAGGTCTCCGACCGTTCGCTGGTATGGAACTCGGACCTGATCGAGACCTACGAGCTGAACAACCTGCTGCTCAACGCGGTGGCGACGATCAACTCGGCCGAACAGCGCAAGGAAAGCCGCGGCGCGCATGCGCACGAGGACTTCCCGGACCGCGACGACGTCAACTGGCAGAAGCACACCCTGGTCAGCGTCGACGAGAAGGGCAAGTGCAGCTTCGACTACCGTCCGGTGCACATGTACACGTTGACCGACGACGTGTCCGTGGTGCCGCCGAAGCCGCGCGTGTACTGATCCGACCCCGCCTACCATGCAATCCGCGCCCAAGGGCGCGGGCCGCCTGAGCCAACGAGAGCAGCCATGGCCGAGTTTTCACTCCCCAAGAATTCCAAGATCACGAAGGGCAAGCACTTCCCCGTCAAGAACGGCGGCAAGAACGTGCGCACCTTCAAGATCTACCGCTGGAGTCCGGACGACGACAGCAACCCGCGCACCGATACCTATGAAGTCGATCTGGACGCCTGTGGCCCGATGGTCCTGGACGCCCTGATCAAGATCAAGAATGAGATCGACCCGACCCTGACCTTCCGCCGCTCCTGCCGCGAAGGTATCTGTGGTTCGTGCGCGATGAACATCGACGGCACCAACACCCTGGCCTGCACCCGAGCCATCTCGGACTGCGGCAAGAAGGAAGTGCCGATCTACCCGCTGCCGCACATGAACGTGGTCAAGGATCTGGTTCCGGACCTGACCCACTTCTACGCGCAGTACGCCTCGATCAAGCCGTGGATCCGCACCCAGACCCCGGCACCGCCGGACCGTGAGCGCCTGCAGTCGCCGGAAGACCGCAAGAAGCTGGACGGCCTGTACGAGTGCATCCTGTGCGCCTGCTGCTCGACCAGCTGCCCGAGCTACTGGTGGAACGGCGAGCGTTACCTGGGCCCGGCGATCCTGCTGCAGGCCTACCGCTGGATCATCGACTCGCGCGATGAGGACACCGGTGCGCGCCTGGACGATCTGGAAGATCCGTTCAAGCTGTACCGCTGCCACACCATCATGAACTGCGCCCGGACCTGCCCGAAGGGCCTGAACCCGGCGCTGGCGATCGCCGAGATCAAGAAGCTGATGATGGAACGCCGCGCCTGATCGGGCCTGGCTGTACCTGGTAGAGCCACGCCATGCGTGGCTGTGCCACCCCAGTAGAGCCACGCCATGCGTGGCTTTGCTGTATCTGGAGAAACACGATGGAAGAAGATGTACTGCTGAAGAAGCTGCGCTGGCGTTGCCGCCGCGGCATGCGCGAGCTGGACCAGCTGTTCGGCCGCTATCTCGACCGCGAATGGAGCACTGCGCCGACCGAAGAGCGCGAGGTTTTCCTGTTCCTGCTCGACTGCGAGGACGATAAGTTGTGGCGCTGGTTCATGGGCTATGAGGCCTGCCCGCATGCGCACGCGATCCCCCTCATGCAGAAGATCCTCGCCCTCAAGCCTTGAGTGGCGCCCCTCGCGGCTGCAGGCCGCCGCCCAGTTGGCGGTGCTGCTGGCCGCGCCATGGCTGCTGCGCGCGACGGAGTTGCCGCCGCGCCTGCTGATGCCGGCCGTGCTGCTGGCCTGGGCCATGGGACTGGCGGAGCTGGCCTGGCGCTTTCGCCGGCCACGCGTTGCCCTGTGCCTGCCAGCGCCGCCCGACCCGATGCAGGTTGCCGGTCAGGACATCGAAAGCCCGCAGCTGGTCGTGCGTGGGCCTTGGCTGCTGTTGCTGTGGCGTGAGGATCGGCGCCGCCGGCGCCTGTTGTTCTGGCCCGATGTGCTCGATCCCGGGCAGCGACGTGAACTGCGACTGGCCGTGGCCGCACGTGCCGTTTCCCGTAGGCCCCGTACGATGGCACCATAAGCTGAATTGACTGGCGTGCCTGCATGTTCAAACCCCTTCCCGTGGCGATCGGCCTGCGCTACCTGCGCGCCAAGCGCCGCAACGGCTTCATCTCCTTCATCTCGATGGCATCGATCCTGGGCATCGCGCTCGGCGTCACCGTGCTGATCACCACCCTGGCGGTGATGAGCGGTTTCCAGAAGGAAATCCGCAGTCGCCTGCTGCAGATGACCGCGCACACCACCATCAGCCGCGACGGCGAGCCGATGCCGGACTGGATGCGCGTGGTCGACGTGGCCCGCAAGGACCCGCGCGTGGCCGGTGCCGCGCCTTACATCGAGATCCAGTCGATGATCAGCGGCCCGCGCGTGCAGGGCGCGATCATCCAGGGCATCGACCCGGCGCTTGAGCCGAAGGTGTCGGTGATCGACAAGAAGGTCACCAAGGGCAGCTACGACAGCCTCAAGCCAGGCAGCTTCAACCTGCTGCTGGGCAAGGAACTGGCGATCTGGCTGGGCGTGGATGTCGGCGATCAGGTGCTGGTGACCTTCGCCGAAGTGCAGGGCACGCCTGCCGGTGCGGTGCCACGGATGAAGCGCTTTACCGTGAGCGGCCTCTTCGAGGCCGGCTACAACGAGGTCGACCGAGGTGTCGGCTTCGCCAACATGAAGGACCTGGAGCGCGTGCTGCGTTCCGATGGTGCTACCGGCGTGCGGCTGAAACTGCACGACATGGACCGCTCGCTGGAAGTGGGCGTGGACCTGGCGCAGAACCTCGGTGGTGCGTACCGGGTGAGTGACTGGACCCAGCAGAACGCCAACCTCTACCACTCGCTGCGCATGGAGAAGGTGGTGATGGGCATCCTGCTGTCGTTGATCATCGCCATGGGCGCGTTCAACCTGGTGTCCTCGCAGGTGATGCTGGTCACCGACAAGCAGGCCGACATCGCCATCCTGCGCACGCTAGGCCTGACCCCGGGCGGGGTGATGCAGGTGTTCATGGTGCAGGGTTCGCTGATCGGCATCTTCGGCACGCTGGCCGGCTTGATCGGCGGCATCACCCTGACCCTCAATCTGGAACGCATCCTCGGCGCCATCGAGAGCGTGTTCAACGTCAAGCTGATGCCGGAGGATGTCTACTACATCACCGGCCTGCCGACCGACATGCAGACCGGCGACGTGGTGGCGATCACCGTGGTCGCGCTGCTGATGAGCTTCCTGGCCACCCTGTATCCCGCCTGGCGGGCAGCACGCACCCAGCCGGCGGAGGCCCTGCGTTATGAATAAGGTCTTCAACCGCGGCGATGAAGTGATCCGCGCCGAGGCATTGGGCAAAACCTATGCCGAGGGACGCATGCAGACCCCGGTGTTCGATGGCCTGGGCCTGACCGTGACCGCAGGCGAGACGGTGGCGATCATCGGTGCCTCCGGCGCCGGCAAGAGCACGCTGCTGCACCTGTTGGGCGGGCTGGATACTCCGACCGCCGGCGAGGTATACGTGACCGGCCAGCGAATGTCGGCGCTGTCTGATACCGCGCGTGGCCTGCTGCGCAACCAGGCACTGGGCTTCGTCTACCAGTTCCATCACCTGCTGCCGGAGTTCACCGCGTTGGAAAACGTAATGATGCCGGTGCTGCTGGCCGGCACCGCGGTGGCCGAAGCGAGCAGCCGTGCAACGACCCTGCTGGAAGCGGTCGGCCTTGGCCATCGTCTGGACCACAAGCCGGGCGAACTGTCCGGTGGCGAGCGCCAGCGCGCGGCCGTGGCGCGTGCGCTGGTCAACCATCCGGCCTGCGTGCTCGGCGACGAGCCGACCGGCAACCTCGATGACCGCACCGCGGCGACGGTGTTCGAGCTGATGCTGGAGCTCAACCGGGCGCGGCATACCAGCCTGGTGCTGGTGACCCACGACCGCAGCCTGGCGCGGCGCCTGGACCGGGTGCTGGAGCTGCGCGAAGGGCGCCTGCACGCACTGGCCCACGCCGACGTCTGAGGCACTGGGCACGCTTTGGTAGAAGCCGACCTTGGTCGGCTGCTCTTGCAGGGCAAGCGCCAACCAAGGTTGGCGACTACCGTGGTCCGGCCAGCAGCCGCCGACCGGCTGCTGAATGGGGCTCCGGCTGTCGCGCCGGCGTTGTCTGCGCAGGCGCATGATGGCGACAGTTCCCCGAGGAGATCGCCATGAAGACCCCGATCCTGATGGCCGGACTCTGCCTGGCTCTGGCCGCCTGCGCGACCACCGGCCGGCTCAGCTCTGCCGAGAAACTTGACCTGTACCGTGCCCATGCCGGCGCGGCGCAGAACGACATGCAGTTCTTCGGCAGCCTCAATGGCTGGACCGAGCTGGGCGACAGCGCGCTGGCAGTGTGGACCCGTCCCAGCGAAGCCTACCTGCTGGAATTGAGAGGTCCCTGCCAGGACCTGCCGTATGCCACCGCCATCGGCCTGACCAGCCAGATGAACCGTGTTTCGGCGCGTTTTGACAAAGTGCTGGTGCGCGACCCGACGGGCGGCCCGCGCATGCCGTGCTTCATCGACAGCATCCGCAAACTGGACGTGAAGGCGCTGCGTGCCTCCGAACAGGAGCTGCGCCAGGCGCAGGTGCAGGAGCGCGAGGAAAGCACGAAATAGCGTGATAGTGCCGGCCGCTGGCCGGCATCGCGCGGATGCCAGGTTGCCGGCCAGCGGCCGGCACTACCTGTGTGTCAGGCTTCCGGGGTGAAGCCGGCCGGCTTTTCCGCGTCCTTCTCGAACAGGAACTTGACCAGTTCGCCTTCAAGGAACGCGCGATGCTCCGGCGTGCGCGGCGACAGGCGGTTTTCGTTGATCAGCATGGTCTGGTGCGCCAGCCATGCGGCCCAGGCCTGCTTGCCGATGTTGTTGAAGATGCGCTGGCCCAGCTCGCCGGGGTAGGGCACGAAGTCCAGGCCCTCGGCATCGCGTTGTTCGTACTGGCAGAAGACGGTTCGGGACATGGCATTCACTCGTGGTTGCGGGGTTTCTTGGAATTTCGTTTTGGCGTCTTGATCGTTGCGCCGTCGAGCAGTTTGCGGATCGGTGCCGGCAGGCCCAGCGCGGGCAGTTCGTCGGCGGCCACCCAGCGCAGCGTCGGTTCTTCCACGCGCAGGCCGTGCACCTGTCGCGACAGTACCTGCAGATGCAGCTTGTAGTGACTGAAGGTGTGCTGCAGCACTGGCAGCTCTTCGGCCTCTTCCAGCGAGCCGTCGACGTGCAGGTCGAACCAGTCCTGCAGCACGCTGCCGGCCTCGGCCTGTGGCAGCGTCCACAGCTGCGCCCAGATGCCGGTATCCGGCCGCTTCTGCAGCAGCACGCGCTGCTGGGCGTCGCGCAGCAGCAGCGCAACGGCCTCGCGCTCGGGCAGGGTCTTGCTGGGCTTGGGGGTCGGCAGTTCGGCGCTGCGGCCTTCGCGCCGTGCCACGCAGTCATCCTGCAGCGGGCAGATCACGCAGGCCGGTTTGGCGCGGCTGCACACCGTCGCGCCCAGATCCATCTGCGCCTGGGTGTAGTCGGCCATGCGCCCGGCCGGCACCTGCGCCACGTGCGTCTCGGCGATCGCCCACAACTGCTTCTCGATCGCGGGCAGGCCGGGGAAACCCTCGATGCCGTGGTAGCGGCTGAGCACGCGCTTGACGTTGCCATCGAGGATCGCGAACGGATCGTTCCAGGCCTGGCTGAGGATCGCGCCGGCGGTGCTGCGGCCGATGCCGGGCAGGGCATGCAATGCATCGAAGTCGCGCGGCAGTTCGCCGTCGTGCAGTTCCACGCACCGTTTGGCTGCGGCATGCAGGTTGCGTGCGCGGGCGTAGTAGCCGAGCCCGGCCCACTGCGCCATCACCGCGTCGTTGCTGGCGGCGGCAAGGTCGGGCAGGGTCGGGAAGTGCTGCAGGAACCGCTGGAAATACGGGATGACCGTACTCACCTGGGTCTGCTGCAGCATGATTTCCGACAGCCAGACCCGGTAGGGACTGCGCGGGTGCTGCCAGGGCAGGTCGTGGCGGCCGTGGTCGTCGAACCAATGCAGCAGGTGGGCGACGAAGCCGTCTTCCTGGGCAGTCTTGGCGCTGGCGTGCGGCTGGCGGGGCATCGGTGTTCCGGAGGTGGGCAGCCACCCATGGGGTGGCTCTACCGGTTTCAGTAGAGCCACGCGACGCGTGGCTGCACGGTGTATCAGGCGCCCAGCGCCTCAGGCAGCAGGGCGTCGACGAAGGCTTCCGGATCGAACACGCGCAGGTCTTCCGGGCGCTCGCCGATGCCGGCGAAACGGATCGGAATGCCGAACTCGCGGGCTAGCGCGAACACCACGCCGCCCTTGGCGGTGCCGTCCAGCTTGGTCACCACCAGGCCGGTCACGTTCACGGCGGCGTTGAACTGGCGCAGCTGCGACAGCGCGTTCTGGCCAGTGGTGCCGTCGATCACCATCAGCACTTCGTGCGGTGCAGTGGGGTCGATCTTGCCGAGCACGCGGCGGATCTTGCCCAGCTCGTTCATCAGGCCGGACTGGGTATGCAGGCGGCCGGCGGTATCGGCGATCAGTACCGAGGTGCCGCGAGCCTTGCCGGCCTGTAGCGCGTCGAATGCCACTGAAGCGGCATCAGCGTTCTGACCCTGCGCGACCACGGCCACGCCGTTGCGCTCGCCCCAGGCCTGCAGCTGGGCCACGGCAGCGGCGCGGAAGGTGTCACCGGCGGCCAGCATCAGGCTGTGGCCTTCGTCCTTGAAGCGCTTGGCCAGCTTGCCGATGGTGGTGGTCTTGCCGACGCCGTTGACGCCGACGGTCAGCACCACGAAGGGCTTGGCGGTGCGGTCGATCACCAGCGGCTTGGCCACCGGCTGCAGGATCGCGATCAGTTCGGCACGCAGCGCGGCAAGCAAAGCGTTGGCATCGACGAATTCACGCGCCTTCATGCGCTTGCGCAGGCCCTCCACCAGGTCGGTGGTGGCACCAACGCCGACATCGGCAGTGATCAGTGCGGTTTCCAGCTCGTCCAGCAGGTCGTCGTCGAGCTTGGGATTGCGCGAGAACAGGCCGCCGAAGCTGCGCGCGATGACGCTGTTGCGCAGGCGCTCCCGCCAGCCGGGCTTGCCAGCCGTGGCCGGCACGGCGTCGACGGAGGCTGCCGCAGGCAGATCGTCGGTGATCGGTGCCGGGGTGGGCTCAGGCAGCGGTGAGGGTACCGGTTCGATGGCCGGGGTCGCGACGGGGGCGACGTCGATCTGCGTAATCGGGCTCGGAGCGGTGGGAGCCGGGACTGCCGGGACCACCGGCGCTGTAGCCACCGGGGAGGGCTCGATCGTTACCGGTGCGACCGCTGCCGGGGGCGGCTCGACGGGGGCGGGTGCGGTTGGCGCAGCTACCGGCGCCGGTTCCTTGTCCTCGGCGGGCGCGGCCGACGGGAACGCCGCCGCCAGCTCTTCAGCCGAGTAGTGCTGGGTCTTGGGAGCCTCCGTTGCGGGGGCATCCTGGGGCTTCTTGCGGCGGAAAAAACTGAGCATTGGCAAAAGGCGCTGAAATCAGAGGGATATGCTACCACTCGGGCCTGTCGGGCCGATGTGGACTCAAGGTCGCGGCCCGTCGGCCGTTAACCGGTCCGGAGGGCTGCGCAGGGCGGCCCGGAGACCGCCATGAACAACGTGATGGGAATCGCCCTCAGCGGGATGCGCGTGGCCCAGCAGGGCGTGCAGGTAGCCGCGCACAACGTGGCCAACCTGGCGACCCCGGATGCCCAGCGCCTGCAGCTGCAGCGCGGTGCTGCGGAGCAGGGCGGGGTGCAGGCCGCGGTGGTCCCTGCCGACGCCGATCCTGGTGCGCCATTGGGGGATCTTCTGGCGGCAAAGGCCGAGGTGGTGGCCTTCGCTGCCAATGCCGCGGTGATCCGCCGCCAGGACCAGATGCTGGGCTCGCTGCTGGATCGGGACGCCTGAGCAACACCGCTTTGGCAGGTGCCAACCGCCGCCCCTGGTGGGTGCCAACCTTGGTCGGCACGCTTCGACCCAGCCTGGTAGGTGCCAACCTTGGTCGGCACGCTCGACCCGCCCTGGTAGGTGCCAACCTTGGTTGGCACGCTTTTTGGGGCGCCAACCAAGGTTGGCCTCTACCAGGGCAGCAGTGCCAACCAAGGTTGGCCTCTACCAGGGCAGCAGTGCCAACCAAGGTTGGCCTCTACCAGGGCAGCAGTGCCAACCAAGGTTGGCATCTACCAGGGCAGCAGTGCCAACCAAGGTTGGCATCTACCAGAGCAGCGCCGGGCCATGCCCGGCGACCACCGCTTCGATCAGGCCGACAATTCCAGCAGCAGCTTGTTCAGGCGTGCCACGTAGGCACCCGGGTCCTTCAGGCTGTCGCCGGCGGCCAGCGCGGCCTGGTCGAACAGCACCCGGCCCAGGTCGTCGAAACGTGCGCCATCGGCTTCCGCATCCAGCTTCGCGATCAACGGGTGGCCCGGATTGATCTCCAGCACCGGCTTGCTGTCCGGCACCTTTTGCCCGCTGGCTTCCAGGATCTGGCGCATCTGCAGGCCCAGGTCCTGCTCGCCGATGGCCAGCACCGCCGGCGAATCGGTCAGGCGGTGCGAGACGCGCACTTCGGCCACGTCATCGCCCAGCACGCTCTTCAAGCGCTCGACCAGGCCCTGCTTGTCCTTGGCTGCCGCTTCCTGCTCCTGTTTGTCGGCTTCGCTTTCCAGCGCACCCAGGTCGAGGTCACCACGCGCGATATCGACGAAGCCCTTGCCATCGAAATCGGTCAGGTAGCCCATCAGCCACTCGTCGATGCGGTCGGTCAGCAGCAGCACTTCCACGCCCTTCTTGCGGAACACTTCCAGGTGCGGGCTGTTGCGTACCTGGCTGTAGCTCTCGCCGGTCAGGTAGTAGATCTTGTCCTGGCCTTCGGCCATGCGGCCGATGTAGTCGGCCAGCGACACGCTCTGTGCATCGCCGTCGCCACGGGTGGAGGCAAAGCGCAGCAGGCCAGCGACCTTCTCGCGGTTGTTGTAGTCCTCGGCGGGGCCTTCCTTCAGCACCTGGCCGAATTCCTTCCAGAACGTGGCGTACTGCTCAGGCTTGTCGTTGGCCAGCTTCTCCAGCATGTCCAGCGAGCGCTTGGTCAGCGCGGCCTTCATCGAATCGATGACCGGGCCGGACTGCAGGATCTCGCGCGAAACGTTCAGCGACAGATCATTGGAATCAACCACGCCCTTGATGAAGCGCAGGTACAGCGGCAGGAACTGCTCGGCCTGGTCCATCACGAACACGCGCTGCACATACAGCTTCAGGCCCTTGGGCGCGTCGCGGTGGTACAGGTCGAAGGGCGCGCGACCGGGCACGTACAGCA